>JAFEEG010000028.1 GCA_018241225.1 Pseudomonadota bacterium | reverse complement strand
AGGCGTGTTGGCCGGACGCTTACCATCAGGGATAGTGCGCGCGGCGTTCGCACGCAACGCGGCACACGCTGAGAGCGCCCCCAGGGGGTAGCGATGCGATGCGCGTTGAAATTGAAGAGGTGCGGGCGGCGCTCTCCGTGATCGCGCCGGTTGGTCACAATCATCGCGTTCGAATCGGAATGGCCGTTCACTCGGAGTTCCCGGGCGACGATGGCCTTGCTGTGTTTGACGAGTGGTGCCAGCGCGGCGAGACGTACAGCGCGGTCGAGGTACGCGATTCCTGGCGCTCGTTCAAGCCGGGGCCGATCGGCATCGGTACGTTGTGGCACGTGGCAATGGAGAACGGCTACCGGCTGCGGCCAGCGCGCGGCGGCACCGTAGCGCAACAAAAGCTCGACGCACGGCAACGCGCCGAGTTGCGGGCGAAGCAGGAGGCCGAGTATCGGCAACGAGCCGACGCTGCGGCGCAAGAGGCTGCGCGCATATGGGGCCAGGCCACGGAAGGCGGCACAAGCGAATACTTGGCGCGCAAGGGCGTGCAGGGGTATGGCGTTCGCTACCTCAACGGCGTGGTGTTGGTGCCCGTGCGCAATGCGGCCGGCGAACTGGTGAACCTGCAACG
Source organism: Pseudomonadota bacterium (assembly GCA_018241225.1). Lineage (GTDB taxonomy): Bacteria > Pseudomonadota > Gammaproteobacteria > Burkholderiales > Burkholderiaceae_C > Variovorax. Next base: position 132,051 of record JAFEEG010000028.1, on the reverse strand, counting down.
CATCGCGCAGGAGAAACGCTTTCTGCGCGGCGGTCGCAAGTCGGGTTGCTGGCACCTGATCGGCAATGCCGAGTCCTGCAGCAAGGTGGTGATCGTGTGCGAGGGCTATGCCACGGCGGCCAGCGTGCACGAGGCGACGGGGTACGCGGTGGCCGTGGCCTTCGATGCTGGCAACCTGAAGGCGGTGGCGTTGGCGCTGCGGGAGAAGCACCCGGCCGCGCGGCTGTTGATTGCTGGTGACGATGACCGTGCGACAAAGGAGCGCACCGGCACGAATCCCGGGCGTTCGAAGGCTAGTGCAGCGGCGCGAGCTGTTGGCGGCGTGGCAGTGTTCCCAATCGGCCTATTCGATGGCGGCACCGACTTCAATGACTTGCACTTCACGGTCGGCGTGAATGCAGTGCGCGACCAGATCAAACAAGCCTTGCACGCGAATACTGAAGAGCTCGACGGCGACCGCGCCGACGACCGCGCCGACGCACGGAAAGCGCTGTCCTTGCGGCCTGATCGCTACGAGCTGGATGACGATGGAGTCTGGATCCTCGGCGGCGGTGACGATGGTCAGCGCTCCTATGTGTGCCCCAGGCTGGAGGCGGTCGCATTGGCGCGCGACTGGCACGACGAAGGCGCGGCGCTGGTGTTGCGATTCGATACGAGAACCCGCAGCGGTCGGCAATGGGTGTTGCCGCTGAAGCTGCTTGCCGGTGATGGCGCGCAGTACCGCACCGAGCTGCTGGACAGGGGCTTTCCGTGTCCGGCCGACACTCGGCGCCGCGCGCAACTGACTGAGTACTTGCGAAGCAGAGTCGATCGCGTGCAGGAGCTTGTTCGCCATGTGTCGCGCGTGGGTTGGTCGGATGACTGCTACGTGTTGCCCGATGAAACCATCGGTGTGCCAGGTGGCGGCGAGCGGGTGATCTTTCACGCCGAGTCGGGCGTTGAGGCGCGATTTTCCCAGGCCGGCACGTCGCAGCAGTGGCGCGACAACCTTGGGCGCGTGTGCGTCGGCAATTCACGCCTGGCGTTCGCTGTAGCTGCCGCGTTGGCGGGGCCGTTGTTTCCGTGGAGCGGTGGCACCACGGGCGGCGGTTGGCACTACGTTGGCGATACGAGCACGGGCAAGACGACGGGCCTGCTGATCGCGGCGAGCGTGTGGGGCAGGGGCACCGAGAGCGACCCCGACTCCTATTTGCAGAAGTGGCGCGCCACCACCAATGGGCTCGAATACCTCGGGGAGCAACACAACCACGGCACCCTGGTGCTCGATGAACTAGGCCAGATGGACCCGGCCGAGGTGGGCAATGCGGCATACATGCTGGCCGATGGTTCGGGCAAGACGCGCGCCAGGGCGGGTGGTGGTCTGCGGCACCGGCCGAGCTGGCGTGTGTTGATGCTGAGCTCGGGTGAGTTGACGCTTGACGAGCACATGGAGTCGGCCGGCCGCAAGATGAAGGGCGGGCATGAGGTGCGGCTGATCTCGGTGCCGGCCGAGGTGGTTCCGGGCTCGACGCTGGAGACAACGCACGAGTTTGAAGGCGGGCATGAACTGTCGGTGTGGTGCCGGTTGCAGACTGCCAAGGTCTACGGGTGCGTCGGGCGCGAATGGCTGGAGTGGTTGGCCGAGCGCACCGATTCGCTCGAAGTGCAGGTGCACGAGCTCATGGAGTCATTCTTGAAATGTTTCACGCGCGACGAGATGTCGGGCCAGGTCAAGCGCGGCGCGCGGCGCTTCGCGTTGGCTGCTGCGGCGGGTGAGTTGGCAACGCAAGCGGGCATCACTGGCTGGCCCGAGGGCGAGGCGATGCGCGCTGCCGGCGTCATGCTCAATGCCTGGATCGGAAACCGGATTGGCGGCATCGGTGGGACCGAGGACGCGTTGATCCTTCGGGATATTCGTCGGTGGTTCAGTGCTAACGGCGATGCGTGTTTCAAGCGCTGGAGCACGACCGATGCTGACCATGGGCCGGTCACGCAGAAGATGTGCGGATGGCGGCGCGACGATGACGAGGACGACATGTTCGAGTCGCCGCACCAGAGTCGGCCGTCACAGCGAACGTTTTACGTGGAAGCCGAGATGTTCCGTGCGGAGGTTTGCAGGGGGCATAGCTATCGGCGCTGCATCAGGGTGCTGGAAGCGCATGACTTGCTCGTGCTGCAACCGGACGGCCGAGCGCGTTCGACGGCGAAGCCACCTGGCTACGTGAAGTCGGGCGTGTCGGTGTATCGGGTCAAGGGCGCAATTCTTGGCGATCTGTCAATTGATGATGCCGAAGAGGGCGGATCTTGACCACAGCCAAGCCGGCGAAGCGGTCCGGGCAGCTCACCCGGGCGCAGCTCTCGCGAATGCGGGGTGCTGATGGTCAGCTCGACCTGTTCGTCGATGAGCTGCATGACGCCAGGGTGAAAGCGGCAGCAAGGGGCCGAACCCGTGAATACGAATCGCGCAAAGCGGTTGTCCGTCGCCGCACGCGCGACCCCGAGGAATACACGGCGGCAATCAAGCGGGCGGCCGATGCCATCAAATACTAGGATCCCAAGCGCGTTCGCCATCGACAGACTGCAGTGAAGCTGGAGGCGTTGGCGCGAGGCTAGCCGGCTGGCCGGGAGCGCTGATCGGATTCATACCCGAACCAATGCGAACACGTTGCCCGAGTGATGTCGTCAGTCAGATTTCTTGGACCGCCGACTCCAATGAATTCAACGCGCTTTCCCACCAACTATGACGCTACCAATAGCAGTGATAGTCATAGTTCCTGCGGCGCTGTGTCGGAGGAATCAAAGTTGTTGGCTTGGCAAACTGCGGGACTGCGGGAAGCCGTGCACGAAGCGCGTGCACACCCACTCGCTCTAGGGCAGGATGCGGGCCAGGAGCGGTCGTTGAAGCGCAGGCAACGACCACGACAATACTGGCATCATTGATCGCTTTTTGGGAACACGAGTGAGCGGCGACAAGAGCATTGAGGAAGCACGTACTGATGCTGCAAGTGTTCAGGCGGAGCACCCCGAGAACAACTTTGACTTCTGGCGAGTCTTGGCGGCATCGATGGTTTTGTTCAGCCATCAGTTCGCGCTTCTAGGCAAGCCAGAACCACAGATTCTTCCGAAGGTCACCCCGGGGACGCTTGGCGTCTGCGTATTTTTCGCGATCAGCGGCTTTCTGGTGATGCAAAGTTGGCAGCGCGATCCCCATGCCCTGCGCTTCTTGTGGAAGCGTGTACTGCGGATTTGGCCGGGGCTCATTGCGGCTTGCTGTATCGCGGCCCTAGTGCTCGGCCCAATTGTCAGCAGCCTCTCTCCGGCAGAGTATTTTCAGTCGGGCGCAACCTGGCGCTATTTCAAGACTCTGTTGCTGGATATCAAGTACGAGCTGCCAGGAGTCTTTGAGGACAATCCTTATCCACGCGCCGTGAACGGTTCGTTGTGGACGATACCAGTTGAGGTGCGCTGGTATTTGGTGGTTCTTGCGGCAGGACTTTTCGGCCTGTTCAGACATCGGGCAATCGCACTTACTTGCCTGGTTGCGCTGGCGGCCTACCACTTTGGCATCTATGGTGCTGAAACCAATCCTCGGCCGAACTTCTTCCGTGAGTATGGGTTGTTTTTTCTTGCGGGTGTGTGCCTTCAACTCTATCGGCAAGTTTGGTCGCAACGCCTGCTAGCGTGCGCCGGCTTCACCTTGCTCGGTGCCAGCGCTGCATTCTTCCTTGGCCATCCGTTCGTTGCACTTTGGATCACCGTTCCGTTCGCTGTGATCGCTTTCGGCTTGGCGTCAACACCGTTCATTCGGCGGTTTGGTCGCATCGGCGATCTTTCCTACGGCATCTACATCTATGCATTCCCCGTACAACAAATGATCATCTGGGCTACCCAAGGCCGGTATCCCTTCGTTGGGACACTAGCGATCAGTGCGCTGGTAACGACGGTAGTCGCGTATGTTTCGTGGCACGGCATCGAGCGGCCCGCGCTCTCTCTGAAGCCCAGTCGGAAGGCGGACACTGCGGTTGGGCGTCCTCTATCAGGCCCCACACGCCACTGGTTCCGGACCAAAACTTAGACTTGCGCGAACACCAGCGTAGCTTGGCAGCGGACTTCCGCTCAGGGCCCATTGCGGAAGTGCCAACCAAATGGAGCCGTGCGATCAAATGCCTGTTGAAGACCTAATGAGCCCCAGCGGAAACTAGTGCGTGCAATTCACGGTTACTAGTCGGCAGCGATCCTCAGGGTGCAATCGCCAGCAGACGGCGCCTTATGCGGGAAAGGAGTGACGGCTGTGGTTGCTGCTGTTGCTGCTCTGCTATCGCTACTGCTGTAGCGGGGTGTACGTCTGTCACATGTCGGCCGTCACCTAGGTGATAGTAAACACCCGGTACGACAAAGACGCGCTCTAACCCAATCGCCTCCACCGCGTTGTTGATCGCCCCTTCGTCAGCGTACTTTGCGAATGGTCCGATCGCCTGCCAGACGCTCTTTGGGACAAGACTCGGATTGAACCCATAACCGCGCCAGCCAGCTTCTGCCAGTCGGCGCATATGACCGCTACCTACGGGAACTGGATCGCTGAACTCTCGCTGTCTACCGTAGTGTCTGCGAAAGGATTCAGTCTGGCGCATACTGACATGGCTTATGTTTGGCGCCGAGGTGATGGCCGCGTGTGCAATGGGAATGAACGGAACAGGATCGAACGCCCAATCGTCCTCGCAATGGAAGATGTACGGCGTCTGAACCAGCGCATACATCTCATCAACCGAGCGGTGGTGACCCAGTGGTACTGAGTGGCTGAGCAGGGTCGCAGATGGTAGGAGTCGACGGACGACTGAATCAGTTTCTGGATCGCCACGGTCATTCGTGACAAACGCATGATCAAAAAATTGCCCGTTGTACGGCAGTAGAGTCTGCAAGGTTTCTTCCAGAAGATCAGGCCGTCCACCTGCTGTTAGGCACAGCGATATTCCTAAGTTCAAATCTTTACTCCTTGGATTTTCCCCAGCAAACCGAATAAGCGGTTTGTGTTGCTGACAGAAGTGGCGCCACTCGCCTGAATAGCTTTCCCGATTCTTAAGTGGGTGCCCGGCGGATTCAAAGAGGTGCGGAGTTGTCCGCGTCGGCGGGCGTCGCTTGCAGCGAAGGCCTGACGCGGCGCGCAGCTCAGGACGCACCGGATATGCGCATCCTACGCGACAAGGTTGAACTGCGGCAGCTTCCAGCGCTCTAGATCGCCCATGCTCGCGTGGCCCTTTCTTCGTCCGGGGACAGGGGCAGTTCGCTACTGATGCGTTGTACCCCCTGGAGGGGTCAATCTACCCCCAATTGATACCCCCGATACCCCCGGATTCATGCATACTTATGCGAACCACTGCGAACGCATAAATGTGATCGTTACGAGGTGAAATGGGGGGTGCCGGAAGCGTGCGAACCTTCGGGGAGGCTCATTTGGTGCCCCCGACAGGAATCGAACCTGTATCTGAGTCTTAGGAGGACCCCGTTCTATCCATTGAACTACAGGGACGGCACAGCGAGAACTTTAGCAGCTTGCATCTGCCCGCCGGCGCGCACGCCGGGGCGCTACAAAAAAGAACCGGCCTGCGCAGCCCGCAGGCACAGAATTCGCCTCGACGGCGCTGCCGGCAGCCGTGCCGGTCAGGCGCCCGGAAGGACGCAAACGCATGCCTGATCCCAAGAAAAGGGAGCAATGGTCCGCCGGGGATCTCTACGAGCCCTATGTGGGCCGCTGGAGCCGCAAGGTGGCGGCGGGGTTTCTTGCGTGGCTGCAGATTGCGCCGCACGCGCAGTGGCTCGATGTGGGCTGCGGCACCGGCGCGCTGACCCAGGCCGTGCTGCGCGACGCGCAACCCGCATCGGTGCTCGGCATCGATGCATCGGCCGCCTTTGTCGACTTTGCCCAGGCCCTGACGCCCGACCCTCGCGCTCGCTACCAGGTGGGCGATGCACAGGCCCTGCCGCTGGCAGACCAGTCGGTAGACGCGGTGGTGTCGGGGCTGATGCTCAACTTCGTGCCCAGCCCTGCGTCGGCCCTGGCCGAGATGGCGCGCATCACCAGGCCCGGTGGGTGCGTGGCCGTGTACCTCTGGGACTATGCCGAGGGCATGGAGCTCATTCGCCATTTCTGGGATGCGGCGACTCGGCTCAACCCCGCGGCACGTGAACTCGATGAAGGCCGCCGCTTCGCGATTTGCCGGCCCGAACCCTTGTCCGCGCTGTTCGAGCAGGCCGGCCTCGCTCGCGTCGAGGTGCATGCGCTGGACGTGCCCACGCCGTTCCAGGACTTCGACGACTACTGGTCGCCTTTCCTGGGCGGGCAGGGGCCGGCGCCCGCCTATGTCATGTCGCTGCCGGAGCCCGAGCGACTGCGCCTGCGGGAACTGCTGCGCGAGACCTTGCCCCAGGGCAAGGATGGACACATCGCACTGCATGCCCGGGCATGGGCTGCGCGCGGCCGCGCCCAGCTCAGTCGTACTTGATGGTGTAGATCAGGTCGGCCCCGTAGTGCTCGCCGGCCTGGCCGCGCAGGGTCAGGCGCTGCGTCAGGTCGTAGAACAGGTAGAGAGTACCCAGCGTACCGGCCACGCTGCGCTCGTAGGTCACGTAGAAGTCTTGCGACAGGCGCTTGCCCACCGTCACCGACGAATCGTGCAGCTCGCCGTTGGAGCTGGGGCCCTTGAAGCCGATCTCGTCCAGCCCGAAGCGACTGGCCAGGCTGCCGCTGCTGGGATCGGCGCCCAGCTTGCCCAGCAGCGCCAGCGCTGCCTGCTGCATCAGGATGGCCTCGCCGCCGTTGGCCGCCGACGCGCGGCCCAGCATGATCCACGACAGCGTCTCCGCATCGGACAGCGGCGGCTCGGAATAGAGCGTCACGCGCGGCGCGCTGGCCGTGCCACGGATCTGCACGCCCGCACGCTGGCTGATGTTGGGCCGGATGGCCAGCACGTCGAGCTGCGGGTTGTCGTAGGGCCCGTTGAAGCGCAGCACGCCGGTCTCGACATTCAGTTGCTGGCCATAGGCGCGATACATGCCGTTGGCCGTGCGCAGCTCACCCGTGATGCGCGGCGGGGTGCCGGTGGCGCCGGCCCGGATGTCGAGCTGCCCTTCCAGGCGGGTGGTGATGCCGTGGCCCTGCACGGCAAAGTCCTTGCCGAAATCCAGCGCGATCTGGATGTCCGGCGGGCGCGCTGTTTGCGGGTTGTTCACCGCGGCCTCTTGCGACGCGCCCTTTTCTTGCGCACGCGCCGCTGCCTCCGCCGCTTCGCGCTCCTTGGCGGCCGAGCGCACGACAACGTCGCTTCCCAGGCTGGGCGCGGTGTCGGGCGGCAGGATGATCACGCCGCGGTCGGCGCGCAACTTGCCCCGTACCGTGATCTGACGGTCTTGCAGCCGGGCCTGCATGTCGCCCGACATGGTGACCTGGCGGTCGCTTCGCACCAGCACGCGCAGGGCGCGGATCTGGCCCTGCAAGTCCATGCGGATGCCGCTGCCGCCCGGCACCGTGGTGGGCTCGCCCCAGTTCGCGGTGCCGCGCAGGGTGAACTCGCCGCCGTCGGCCGCTGCCTCGCTCGAGGCGGTGCTCAGGTTGCCGCTTCGGCCCGGAATGCGCACCCTGCTGCCCGGGCCGCCATGCAGGGTGAATTCGTCCACCGTGAGCTGGCGGCCACCCAGCGTGGCGCGCAGCCGGCCGTCACGCAGGTCCAGGCCTTCCACCGCCGCGCGCAGCGAGAGTTCGTCAGCCGCCAGGCGGCCGTTCCAGTTGGGCAGGTCGCGGCTGCCCGACAGCGCCAGCGATGCCTCCAGCGTGCCGCCCACGCGCCAGCCCGGCGGTGCGAGCATGGACCACACGCCCAGCTTGGGCATGCGCGCATCCAGCTGGCCCGACAGCGGTGCGTTGTCCGGCCAGCGCCAGCCGGCGCCGTCCTTGGCCAGCTTGGTGGATGCCTGGGCCTTGATCACGCCCGCGCGTTCCGAATCCCACACCAGGCTGGCGCGCAGTGTGTCGCCATCGGTGTCCACCACCAGCTCCGACTGCCGAAGGCCTGCGGGCGTGCTCGGGCCGTCGCGGCCGCTGGTGCCGGCATCGGTGGTGATTTCTGCCGCGGTGCCCGTGCCGGTGCTGTGCACGCGTCGCACCATGGCGGCCTCGCCCGCCTGCACGCGGATGTCGCCGCTGGCCCGCGCCAGCTTCACATGGGCCTTGAGCTGGTCGCCGACGTCGATGTCCCAATCGCCGTCGAACATCAGGTCGCCGCTCACGCCCAGCTCCTTGAGCGTGCCGGGGCCCACGGCCTGGGCCCATCCCATCGGCAGGCCCTGCATCTTGCCCGCCGTCTGCAGGCGCCAGGCGCGACGGGTGGGCGGGCCGCTCTGGTTGAAGCGCGTGGGCTGCCATTCCAGCCGCACGTTGCCCGGCACCGGGCCGGTGATGAGCGCCACGCCGCCGCTGCCCTGCAGCTGCAGGTTGTCGGATTCGCTGCGCACGGTGGCCGACCAGGCGCGCTGCAGGGCCAGCTTCCAGGGGGCGGGCGCGTTGCGGGTGTTGGGGCGTACCTGCGCTTCGAGCTTGGCGATCTCGGCGCGCCATTGGCGCGTGCGCTCCAGCCCGCCGTTGCCTTGCAGTGCCAGGGTTGCCTGCCGCAGGGGCGAGACTGCATCGCCCTTGAGTTCGATGGTGGCGCGCGCCAGGCTGCCGTCCAGCGTGGCACGCAGGTCGCGAAGCTGCCAGCGCTCGGCCGCGCCTTCGGGTTGCCAGGCGAACTTGGACGACGTCAGTTGTGCCGACAGCGTGGGCTCGGCCGTGCCACGCGGGGCGGGCTGCTCGGGTGCGGACAGGCGCTGCTGCAGCGTCTGCCAGCCGCCGGTGAGCTTGGCCTGCAAGGTGGCTCTGCCTTGCAGGTCCAGGTCGGCCAGTGCGCTGCGCAGACCCGGCAGTTTCTCGATCCAGTCCTGCAGTGCGGCGGCATCGTCCACCTTGGCGTCGAGCTGGCCCTGGCCCTTGGTCGGCGCCATGTCCGCTTGCACGCGTGCTTCGAAGCCGGGTGCGATCAGCTTCAAGGTTCCGTCGCCCGACTGGGCCTCGGGCCGCGCGCGAAGCTGCCCGTCCAGCTGCGCACCGGCCGCTTCGATGCGCAGGTCGGAAAGGGTGAGCAGCGCGTCGTGCCAGTTGCCGTGCGCCGCCACGCGGTCGATGGGCAGTCCTTCGAGCGAATCGCGTGCGGCCTTGGCACCGGCGCCGCCGCGCGCGCGCAGGTCGGCCGAGAACTCGATGCGCCCGCCTTCCTTCTGTCGTGCCTCCACCTTGCCTTCGACCGGGGCGCCGGCCAGCTGCGAGTACAGCTGCGACAGGTTGACGCGCTGCACCTCGATGTTGGCCTGCCACGGGTCGGGTGCGGGCTGCCAGCTGCCGTTGCCCTTGATGTGCCCGCCGCCGGTTGCAATGTCCAGTTCAGGCACCGTCCACTCGTGCCCATCGAAGCTGGCCTTGGCCTGCAACTGCTCCACCGGCAGCTGGCCTTCGTCCCACGGTCCGGGGCGGTGGTTGCGCAGGTCGACCGTGCCTTGCCAGCCCTGGGCGCCGAGCGCCGCATCGGGGCCTGCATGCACCTCGCCGGTGAGCACGGTGGCGGGCGCCTGCGGCCACAGGCGCGCCAGGTCGACTTCCTTGAGCTCGGCATCTGCACGGATGAACGGTTGCGCCTGCCAGGGCGCGAGTTCGGCGATCAGGCTGGCTTGCATGCCGGCGGCGTCTTCAGCGGGCTCGATGCCGGCCTTGACCTGCAGGCGTGCATCTGCGCCGGCCAGTTGGCCCTGCAGCTGGGCTTGCGCTTTCACGTCGATGCTTCGCCGGGCATCCAGCGGTGCCTTTACCTGTCCGTCGAGCTGCGCATGCAAGGCCATCGGTGCCGCGCCCTGGAGCTGCACCTGTGCGCTGTAGTGGCCATCGGCCAGGTCCACGCCGTCCACCTGAAGGCGATGTTCGCCGGCCTCGTAGCGGTAGCGGCCCGCCAGGCCGGAGGCCACCACCTCGGGCGGGCCGGCCCAGCGCAGCAGGTCGACCTTGAAGGGCAGTTCGATGGCCAGCGGCAGCACCACTTGCTGCAGCGGCTCGGGGGGCGGGCTGTTCTCGGGCTTGGGGCCGATGGGCTCGATGTCCAGCCGGGCCACGTGCACTTCGCCCAGCGACAGCTTTCGCTGCAGGAGCGAGGGCAGGTGCCAGCCGATGCTGGCGTCGTGCACCTCCACCGCCAGCGTGGGGCCTTGCCAGCGCAGGCGGCCGATGTGGCCACCGGCCAGCAACGAGCCGTCGACATCCTCGTGCGTCAGCTGCTGCCCGGGCGGCATGTAGCGCGCGGCCTGCGTCAGCGCAAAGGCCAGCGACTGGTTCGAGCCGATCCACCACCAGGCCAGCGCCAGCAGCATGGCCACCAGGGCCAGCAGGCCGCCAGCGGTCCAGAGCAACGCCCGCACGACGCGCTTGCCGCGCGAACGCGGCGGCGCCGCCGATGCCGGCGTCTGCGTTTGCGTGGGCGGGAGCGTCTCGTCAGTCATCGGCCTCTTGCCCGTCCTAGAAGGTGAAGCCGAAGCGCAGGTGCAGGCGCACCGACTTCACGTCCACGCCGTAGGCCAGGTCGGCTTGCACCGGGCCCACCGGGCTGCGCCAGCGCACACCCACGCCCGTGCCCACCTTGAGCTGGCCCAGGCCGCCGATCTGGTCGGCCACGGCACCCGCATCGACGAAGGCCACGCCTTCGAAGTCGCTGAGCTTGCCGTTGCGCACGATGGGCTGCTGCCACTCCACGCTGGCCACGTTCATGTAGCGGCCGGCCTGGATGCGGCCCGACGCGTTGACCACGCCGATCTGCCGATAGCTGTAGCCGCGCACGGTGGTGTCGCCACCGGTGAGGAACTCCAGCGGCTGCGGGATCTGCGCCTCGTCCTTGGCGTTGACGCCGCCGGCCTCGGCGCGCAGGGCCAGGCGCGGGCGGCGCGCGGCCAGTTGCGGGTCGGCATCCGAGCCGATGGGGAAGATGCCCAGCCATCGCCCATAGGCCCGCAGGAAAGGCAGGCGCTCGCCCAGCAGCGTGTAGCCCGCGCCCAGTTCCAGTGCCAGGCCGTTGCCCTTGGATGGCGCCGCGGGGTTGTCGAAGTAGCGCCCCGTCCAGGCCCAGTTCAGGCTGAATGCCGCGCCCGAAGGCGGTGGGTCGACGCCCTTGCTCACCGAGTAGTCGTACTGCAGGTAGACGCTGCGGTCGATGCGGTCGCCCGCGCGGCTGCGCCCGGTGCGCCAGCGTGCGCTGTCCACGGTGTAGTCGCCGGCGTTGTTGTCGCGCTGCAGCTGCGCCAGGTTGAACCAGCGCCAGCCGGATTCGGCGGGCAGGCCGGTCCACTCGGTGTTCAGCAGCTGCGTGTTCTTGTCGTAGGAAAAGCGGGTGACCGCGCGCCACTCCAGCTCCGGGATCTTGTTGTGGATATGGTCCACCGACACGCGCGGTCCGCTGTCGGAGGTGAAGCCCACGCCCAGCACCACTTTCTGCAGCGGCGCCTCGCGCACCTGGGCGGTGACGGGCGCGGCCTGCGGGTCGGTCCCCTCGTCGGTGTTCATGGTGAGGAAGACCGAGTCGTAGTAGCCGCTGCTGGCAAGGCGCAGCTGCGCGTCGAGCAGCTTCTGCTGGTCGTAGTCCTCGCCGGTGGGCACGCGGGCGATGCGGCGTGCGGCCACGGTGTCGTAGCGCTGCGAGCCGTTGATGGTGAGCGGGCCGAAGCGGTAGGCGGGGCCCGAGTCGTAGCCCACCTGCAGCTCGGCGCGCGACTGGTCGGCATCGATGTCGGCCTTGCTGCTGGCGATGCGCGCGGTGGGGTAGCGCTTGGCCGACAGCGTGCGCAGGCCGAAGGTCTTGGCCGATTCCCAATTGGACTGCGTGAAGATCTGCCCGGACGGCAGCTTCCAGCCGGTGTGGATCTCTTCGCGCTGCGCCTGGTCGCGCGGGTCGTCGGCCACGGGGCCGGCGAAGTCGAGCTGCACCTTGTCGACCCTGGTGGGCGGCCCGGGCTCGACCTCGACATGGATGCTGCGCGGCGCCTTGTCGCTCTCCGACGTTTCCTTCAGCTCCAGCGTGATGGTGGGGGTGAAGTAGCCCAGCGTGCCCAGCAATTCGCGGGCATTGGCCTCGGCCGCCACCATGAGGCGCGACACCTCGCTGGCCGCCAGGTCGTCGAGCTTGCGGTAGCGCTGCAGGTCCAGGTGCTTTTGCAGGTACTCGGTGACGTCCTTGTTGGGCGAGCTTACTTCGAGCGTGAAGGCGTCGCGGGCGTCCTTGCGTTCCTCGCCGCTGCTGCCGCTGGTGGTCAGGGCGGCTTCATTGCCGCCGGCAGCGGCTTCTTCTTCGCTTTTTGCTTTCGGCAGCAAGCTGCATCCCTGCAGCAGGAGCGCGCAAGTCAGAAGCACAAGCGCCGGCCAGAACGCCGGCGCACGAAAGGAAGCCACCCTGAGCATCGGGTCGATTCTGACATTGCCCGCCGATCGACCCGGGCGGAAATGTCAACACGCCCGCAGGACTACTTCAGCCGGGACTATTTGGTAAGCAAGCGCATCGCGTCTTCCAGCCCGCGCAGGGTGAGCGGGAACATGCGGTGCGACATGAGCTGCTGGACCACGGCAATGCTCTGGCGGTACTGCCACACGCCATGCGGCTCGGGGTTGATCCAGGCGAACTTGGGGAAGGCATGCGTCAGGCGCTGCAGCCACTCGGCACCGGCTTCCTCGTTGTTGTATTCGACGCTGCCGCCGGGCTGCAGGATCTCGTAGGGACTCATGGTGGCGTCGCCCACGAAGATCAGCTTGTAGTCCTTGTTGTACTTGCGAATGATGTCCCAGGTGGGGAACTTCTCCGAGAAGCGCCGACGGTTGTTCTTCCACATGAAGTCGTACACGCAGTTGTGGAAGTAATAGAACTCCAGGTGCTTGAACTCGGTCTTCACGGCCGAGAAGAGTTCTTCCACACGCTGGATGTGCTCGTCCATGGTGCCGCCCACGTCCATCAGCAGCAGCACCTTCACGTTGTTGTGGCGCTCGGGCCGCATCTTGATGTCGAGGTAGCCGGCGTTGGCGGCGGTGCGGCTGATGGTCTCGTCCAGGTCCAGCTCGTCCTCGTGGCCCTCGCGCGCAAACTTGCGCAGGCGGCGCAGCGCCACCTTGATGTTTCGCGTGCCCAGCTCCTGGGTGTCGTCGTAGTCCTTGAAGGCGCGCTGGTCCCACACCTTCACGGCGCTCTTGTTCTTGCCGGCGCCGCCGATGCGAATGCCCTGCGGGTTGTAGCCGCCATGGCCGAAGGGGGAGGTGCCGCCCGTGCCGATCCACTTGTTGCCGCCTTCGTGACGTTCCTTCTGCTCCTCGAAGCGCTTCTTGAGCGTTTCCATGAGCTCGTCCCAGCCCATCTTCTCGATCTTGGCCTTTTCCTCGGCGGTGAACTCGCGCTCCAGCGTCTTGCGCAGCCAGTCCAGCGGCACGTCCTTGGTGAAGTCGGTGAGCAGCTCGATGCCCTTGAAGTAGGCCGAGAAGGCACGGTCGAACTTGTCGAAGTGCTTCTCGTCCTTCACCAGCGCGGTGCGGCTGAGGTAGTAGAAGTCGTCGAGGCTGAAGGCGTCCTCGGAATTGGGGCCGACCACGTCGGCCTGCAGCGCCTCCAGCAGCGTGAGGTATTCCTTGACCGATACCGGCAGCTTGGCCGAGCGCAGGGTGTAGAAGAAATCGATGAGCATGCCCGGCTCCTTTGTGCCTCTCAGCGCGGCTTGTCCAGCAGGTACAGCAGCTGCGCCTTCACCTCGGGCCACTCGCCGCTGCGCAGGCTGTACATCACCGTGTCGCGAATCGTGCCGTCGCGGCGCAGGGCGTGCCCGCGGATCACGCCGTCCTTCTTTGCGCCAAGGCGCTCGATGGCCGCTTGCGAGGCGAAGTTGAAATTGTCGGTGCGCCAGCCCACCACGTTGCAGCCCAGGGTTTCGAAGGCGTGCGACAGCAGCAGCAGCTTGCACGTGGTGTTCACGTGTGTGCGCTGCGTGCTCTTGGCGTACCAGGTGTAGCCGATCTCCACGCGCCTCACGGCCGGCAATACGTCGTGATAGCTGCTGGTGCCGATCACCTTGCCCGTGGCCTCTTCGACCACCGCAAAGGCAAAGCGGTCGGTCGCGTTCAGCGCGGCCTCGATGTAGGCGCGCGTCTTCTCCGGCTCGGGCACCGAGGTCACGCGCAGCTGCCACAACTGGCCGTCGGCCGCGGCTTCGCGCAGGCCCTGCTCGTGCTCCAGCGTGAGCGGCACCATGGCCACGCCGCGGGCCGAGAGGTTCACCGGTTCGATGAAGGAAGAACTCATGGTGCCGGCTCTTTCGGTCTTTAGCGGTTGTGGCGCTGCATGAACACGAGCTTCTCGAACAGGGTCACGTCCTGCTCGTTCTTGAGCAGCGCACCCACCAGCGGAGGCACGGCCACCTTGTCGTCCTTGCTCTGCAGCGCTTCGAGCGGAATGTCTTCGGCCACCAGCAGCTTGAGCCAGTCCAGCAGCTCGGAGGTGGAAGGCTTCTTCTTCAGGCCGGGCAGGTTGCGCACGTCGTAGAAGGTCTTCATCGCCGCGGCCAGCAGGTCCTGCTTGAGCGTGGGGAAGTGCACGCCCACGATGCTCTTCATCGTCTCGGCGTCGGGGAACTTGATGTAGTGGAAGAAGCAGCGGCGCAGGAAGGCGTCGGGCAGCTCCTTCTCGTTGTTGGAGGTGATGAACACCACCGGGCGGTGCTTGGCCTTGATGAGTTCGCGCGTCTCGTAGCAGTAGAACTCCATGCGGTCGAGTTCGCGCAGCAGGTCGTTGGGAAACTCGATGTCGGCCTTGTCGATCTCGTCGATCAGCAGCGCCACCGGCTCGTCGGCGGTAAAGGCCTGCCACAGCACGCCCTTGACGATGTAGTTGTGGATGTCCTTGACCCGCTCGTCGCCCAGTTGCGAATCGCGCAGGCGGCTCACGGCGTCGTACTCGTACAGGCCCTGCTGTGCCTTGGTGGTCGACTTGATGTGCCATTGCAACAGCGGCAGGCCCAGGGCAGAAGACACTTCCTCGGCCAGCATGGTCTTGCCGGTGCCGGGTTCGCCCTTGACGAGCAGCGGACGCTTGAGGGTGATGGACGCGTTCACCGCGAGCATCAGGTCGGCAGTGGCGACGTAATTGTCGGAACCCTTGAATTTCATGGAAGAGGCCAGGCAGTGGTGTGGAAGGGGAGCGTGCGGATCAGGCCGATGGGCCCGGGTCAAACCCCGACCTTCGGGGGCGAAATGCCTTCATATAATCGAAAGCTGTTTGCCCCGAAAACCTGATATCTCCACGAGATTGTGCGCGCAAAATGAACAAGTTGTTGACCACGATGTTTGCCCTTGCTGTCGCTTGCGTGACGGTCTCGGCACAGGCCCAGAAGACGACCGGCAGCGTTGAGAACGGTGCCAAGAAAACCGCCATGTGCGTGGGATGCCACGGCATCATCGGCTATCAGGCGAGCTTCCCCGAGATCCACAAGGTCCCGATGATCGCGGGCCAAAGCGCCACCTACATCGCTTCGGCCCTGTCGGCCTACAAGAGCGGCGACCGCAAGCACCCCACCATGCGCGCCATTGCCGACACGCTCAGCGAGCAGGACATGGCCGACCTGGCCGCCTACTACTCGCAGCTGGGCATGGAAGGCTCCGCCGCGCTGCCCGCCACGGCCGCCGCGCCCGCCGATTCGGTGCAGGCTCTCATCACCCGCGACAAGGACAACAGCTGCACCAAGTGCCACGGGGCGAACTTCTCCACCCCCAACGACGGCACCGTGCCCAAGCTGGCCGGCCAGCA
Organism: Pseudomonadota bacterium; assembly: GCA_018241225.1. Lineage (GTDB taxonomy): Bacteria > Pseudomonadota > Gammaproteobacteria > Burkholderiales > Burkholderiaceae_C > Variovorax. The sequence goes on along the minus strand of JAFEEG010000028.1, from coordinate 116,179 downwards.
CGCCGACTACCTGACGGTGGCACTCAAGCAGTACAAGGCCGACGGCCATGGCATCGTGGGCCGCTCCAATGCGGTCATGGGCGGCCAGGCCAAGAAGTTCAGCAACGCGGAAATCAAGCAGCTGGCCAGCTACATCAGCGGCCTGCCGGGCGACCTGAAGACGGTGCCCGAGTCGCGCTTCCATCGCGCCGACTGACTTGCCGCTGCCCCGCCTGACGGTCCTGCGCAGCGCAGCCGTCGTCACGGCGCTGTTGTCGCTGTGCGGCGGCAAGGCCTTCGCGGCCTCGCAGGCCGAACCCGCGCCGCTGTGGGGTGCCATTGCAACGGTCGACGGCCTCTACGGCTACGCCTACGACCAGCCTACCAGCGCCTCGGCCGAGAACGCGGCCCGCGCCCAATGCGAACGCAAGGCAGGGCGCACCGGCACCTGCGTGGTCCGCACCACCTTCAACCGTGCCTGCGGCGCCATGGCCACCGGCAACTTCGGTGAATGGGGCGTTGCGTCTGCGCCCACCATCGCCGCTGCCCGCAAGGAAGCCACCGCCCAGTGCGACAGCCACCTGCCCACCGAGCCGTGCAAGGTGATGGTGGCCGTGTGCTCGGGGCAACCCCAGAAGAAGTAACCCGCGGCGGGCCGCAGCCCGCCCCGAAGATCAGACGATCTTGACCGACAGGTTGGGCAAGCCGTCGATGTGGATCTCGACCAGGTCACCGCGCACCACGGGGCCGACGTTCTCCGGCGTGCCCGCGTAGATGATGTCGCCGGGCATCAGCTCGAAGGCCTGCGACAGGCGGCTGATCTGCTCGGACACCGACCAGATCATGTGCTTGAGCGTGGCGCTCTGCTTGGTCTGGCCATTCACCTTGAGCCAGATCGCGCCGTCGGCAAAGTGGCCGACCTTGGCCACCGGGTGGATCGGGCCGATGGGCGCCGAGTGGTCGAAGCTCTTGCCGATTTCCCAGGGCTTCTTCTGGTCGCCCATCTCGCGCTGCAGGTCGCGGCGCGTCATGTCCAGGCCCAGCGAGTAGCCGTACACGTGCGACAAGGCGTCTTCCGCGCGAATGTCGCGCCCGCCCTTGCTCAGCGCCACCACCAGCTCCACTTCGTAGTGGTAGTTCTTGGTGAGCGTGGGGTAGGGGTGGTTGGCCACCGTGCCGGGCACGACCACCTGGATGGCGTCCGCGGGCTTCTGGAAGAAGAAGGGCGGCTCGCGCGTCGGGTCCGAGCCCATCTCGCGGGCATGCGCCGCGTAGTTGCGTCCGATGCAGTAGATGCGGCGCACCGGAAACACCTGGTCGCTGCCGACGATCGGCACGCTGGCCTGCGCGACGTCGAACGGCGTCTGCGGCGAACGGGCGGCACCGGCCGGCAGGGCGCAGCCGACGAGCGCGCCGGTGGCCATGGTGGCGGAGCCGGCCAGCAACTGGCGGCGGGAGTTGGACATGGGAATCTCCTTTGTTGGGGTTCTGTGCATTGAATGTCGAACGGCCCGCCGCGCACGCCGGCGCGACAAGGGCCGGCTGCCAATTCTGGGACGTGAAAACGCGCCCGATCCCCACGCATCTACGCCAAATCCGGACGCAAGCACCACGCTTAACATCGGGCGATGCCCAAGCCCCGGACCGGCCCCCGATCTTCTTCCGACGCACGCCTGTACGGCATGCAGGAGCGCGCGAGCCACCTGGACTTCGACATCCGCTTCGAAGGCGCGCGCGATGTGCTCGCCCGCCCGCACCGCCACGAGTATTTCCAGATCCAGGTGAGCATGGAAGGCGGCTCGCAGCAGGTCATTGGCGGCGCGCTGCGCCCCTTCACCTCAGGCCACCTGAGCTTCGTGCTGCCCTATCGCCTGCACGTGGTGCCGCATCCGCCCGGCGCGCGTTACGCCATCGTCAATTTCGACCAGGGCTTCCTGTGGCCGGAGTTGCAAGTGCAGGCGCTGGAGCTGGAAGAGGTGAGCATCGCGCGCGTGCCCGAGCTGGCGCCCTTCCTGTTCCAGGAGTATGTGGACTTTCATTTCGATGCGGCGGACTTTGCGCGCATCCTGGGCTGGCTCGATGAGATGGCCTCGCTCAACCAGGAAAGAGGTTTTGCCGCCACCGCGGCCATTCGCGGCATCGTGCTGCAAGTGCTTGCGCTGGCCTGCGCGCGCCATGGCGAGGCCTTGCGGGCCCAGGCTTCGCAGCACGGCGGCCGCAGCTCGCGGCGCGACGCGCTGCAGCGCGTGATGCGCTATGTGCGCGAACACCTGCACGAAGAGATGTCGCTGCAGGACGCGGCTGCTGCCGCGATGCTCTCGCCCAACTACCTGGCGCACCTGCTCAAGAAGCAGACCGACCGCACCTTCACCGAGCTGGTGACGGAGCGGCGCATCGAGCAGGCCAAGGAGCTGCTGCTGGCCTCCGGCGCGAACATCGGCGCCGTGGCCACGCAGTGCGGTTTTCGCGACGCCGACTATTTCAGCCGGCGCTTTCGCCAGCAGGTGGGCCTCACGCCCAGGTCGTTTCGCGACCGCAACAAGGTCCAGATCTAGATCCAGGCCTCAGACGTCGAAGAACACCGTTTCCTTGTCACCCTGCATGTGGATGTCGAAGGTGTAGGTGACCTGGCCGCCTTCTTCGCTGCGCTGCGCGATGAGCGTGTCGCGCCGCTCGGCCGGCACCTGGGCCAGCACGGCGTCCTGCGCGTTGGCCTTGGCCTCGTCGGCAAAGTAGATGCGGGTGAAGGTGTGCAGCAGCAGGCCGCGCATGGTCACGATGACGCCGATGAAGGGCGCCTCGCCGGCGGCGTTGGCACCGGGCTTCACGGTCTGGAACACGAAGCGGTTTTGCGCGTCGGTGCCGGTGCCCATGCGGCCGAAGCCACGAAAGCCTCGTGCACGTGCGTCTTCCACCGAGGTGGGGTAGTGGCCTTCGCCGTCGGGCTGGCAGATCTCGACCATGGCGTCGAAGATCGGCTTGCCGTCGCCGTCGATCACGCGGCCCACCAGGCGGATGCGCTCGCCGCGCGCGCCGTCCAGCGCAACGCGGTCGTCGAAAGGCTGGTCGAAGTTGTAGCCGTACTGGGTGGCGGTCAGCCCGTAGGCAAAGTAGGGGCCCACCGTCTGCGACGGGGTCTGGCCGAAGTTGGATTGCAGTGCGCTCATCAAGGTCATGGTGCGTCTCCCTGTGGTCTCAGCGGTTCTCGAAGGGCGTCTCGTCGCTGCCGCGCAGCACGATGTCGAACTGGTAGCCCAGGGCGTAGTTCTCTTCGGTGATGTCCAGGCTGAAGTCGGCGATCAGGCGGTTGCGGTATTTCTCGGGCGTGCCGGTGACCATCGGGTCGTACTGCAGAAGCGGGTCGCCCGGGAAGTACATCTGCGTGACCAGGCGGCTGGCGAAGTGCTCGCCGAACAACGACAGGTGGATGTGCTGCGGACGCCAGGCGTTGGGGTGGTTGCCCCAGGGGTAGGCGCCGGGCTTGATGGTGAGGAAGCGGTAGCGGCCCTCGTTGTCGGTCATGCAGCGGCCGGCGCCCAGGAAGTTGGGGTCCAGCGGCGCGTCGTGCTGGTCGACCTTGTGCACGTAGCGGCCGGCGGCATTGGCCTGCCACAGCTCCACCAGCGTGTTGCGCACGGGGCGCTTGCGCTCGTCCAGCACCTGGCCGGTGAGGATCATGCGCTCGCCCAGCGGCTCGCCGTTGACGCGGGCATTGCGGGTCAGGTCGTTGTCCAGCTCACCGATGCTGTCGTGGCCATACACCGGCTGGCGCAGCTCGGCCATCGATGCCTTCAGGGGAATCAGCGGCTTGGTCGGGCCGCGCTTGGCGGTCGACTTGTAGCCGGGGTAGAGGTAGGCGGGGTGGCTTTCCCAGTCGCGTGGGTCGAGCTTGGCCATCTTGGATGTCTCCTTGGGGAACGAGAGAGAGGGAATTGGGTGGAAGGGACTGTAAGACCGACCTTTGATGATGTAAATTGAACAATCGAACCATTTGCATCACTGTTGGTAATTGAAAAAGCCGTCTTCCACCGCCCTGGCCTTTGCGCGCAACGTGCAGCTGCGCCACCTGCGCTGCTTTGTCGCCATAGCGCAGGAGCGGCATCTGGCGCGCGCGGCCGAGCGACTGGCGCTGAGCCAGCCGGCCATGTCCAAGACGCTGACCGAGCTGGAAGAACTTGCCGGCACCCGACTGGTCGAGCGCGGGGGCGCTGGCCGGCGCGGCGTGCAGGGGCTCACCGCCGCGGGCGAGCAGCTGCTGGCCCAGGCGCTGCGCGTGTTGGAGGCCATCGACGCCAGCGCCCAGGCGGTGGCGCCCGTGGCGGGCGGCCAGCGGCTGGAGCGCCTGCGCATCGGCGCGCTGCCCAGCGTGGCGCCCTCGTTGCTGCCCCAGGCGCTGGCGCGGCTGCGGGCGCAGCGCCAAGGCCTGCAGATCGTGGTGAAGACGGCCGCCAACGCCGTGCTGCTCGACGACCTTCGCGCGGGTGAGCTGGACGTGGTGGTGGGCCGCATGAGCGATCCGTCGCTCACCAGTGGCCTGAGCTTCGAGCTGCTGCATACCGAGCCGCTGGTCTTCGTGGCGCGGCCGGGGCATCCGCTTGCAAAGCGCGGTGCCTCGGCCCGCGCGGCGCTGGCGTACCCGCTGGTGATCTACGCCGAGGGCACCATCCCGCGCCACCACACCGAAAGCTTCCTGGCCAGCCTGGGCCTGGCGTTGCCGGTGGATGCCCTGCAGACGCTGGACGTGGCGGTGGCCGGCGCGCTGGTGGCGGGCTCGGACAGCATCTGGATCACCCCGCTGGGCGCCGCCCGCAACGACCTGGCCGGCGGCCGCCTTGTGCGCCTTCGAATTGCAACGCCCGGCACCGACGAGCCGGTGGGCCTGCTGCTGCGCACCGATGCGGCGCCGTCACCCGCGCGCGCTGCGCTGGTGGCCTTGCTGCGCGACGAGGCCCGGCGGCTGGCCGCCGGGGCCGGCAGGCGCGCCTAGTCTTTTGTAGCGCGGCGCTGCACGCAGGCGATGTAGGCCTCGCCATCCGGCGCACGCCCGGCTCGCTGTGATTCCCACATCATCTGGCCCAGGCATTCCATGGCTTCGTGGTGCGCATCGAGCAGCGAGTCGCGCCGTGCAGCCAGCAGTTCCACCGCCTGGCGGATGCCGCGCGGCTGGTCGATGGAGCACTGCTCGCTGATCGACAGGTGCATGGCCAGGTGCAAGAAGGGGTTCTCGCGCCCGTCCGCGCCGTCGTACACGCGGGCCACGGCCGCATCGGCGTCCTGCAAGTCGGCGTGGTATTCGGGATGAGCGTCGATCCAGCCCGCGGCAATGGTCTCCAGTGCCTCCATCGGCAGGCCCTGGCGGCTCTTGGCGTACACGTCGCAGAAAAAGCGGCGGACCTCTTCTTGGGATGGATTGAACATGATGGCGCCGAGGGTAGCACCGACCCTTTTCACTGCGCGGGCGGCAGGTCATGGGCTGTCATGCGTCTCGGGCAAGATAGGGGCCTCGCCGCCAACGCAGCCCCTGCCCGCCAACGTCACATGCAATCAAGCCCGCACCGACCCTGGACCCACGAGCTCGGACAGCGGCTGCGCGTGCACCAGCCGCTGAAAATCGTCGGCACCACGGTGTGGATCTGGATCTTCTTCATCGGCTACTTCCACCTGCTGCGCAACCCGATGCGGCCGGTGACCGAGATGCCGCTGACCTTTGTTGACGACTGGATTCCCTTCCAGCCGGCCTGGCTCATTCCGTATCTGTCGCTGTGGATCTACGTGGGCATCGCGCCGGGGCTGCAGCGCAACTTCCGCGAACTGGTGAGCTACGGCCTGTGGTCGGGCGCGCTGTGCCTGGCCGGCCTGGCCTTCTTCGCCCTGTGGCCCACGCGTGTGCCGCACCAGGTGGTGGACCCGGAGGGCTTCCCGGGCTTTGCATTGCTGCGCGGCATTGACGCGGCGGGCAATGCCTGCCCCTCGATGCATGTGGCCATCGCCATCTTCACGGCCTGCTGGATCGAGCACATCTTCAAATCGGCGCGCGTTCCGCTGTGGCTGCGCGGGGTCAATATCGCGTGGTTCCTGGCCATTACCTACTCCACGCTGGCCACCGGCCAGCATGTGTTGCTGGACGCGTTGTCCGGGGCGCTGCTGGGCGGTGCATTTGCCTGGGCGTCGCTGCGCTGGCGGGCCTCCTCCAGCGGGGCGGTGGAGCGCGGCGCCGTGGTGGCTATCATCGACCGTCACTGACATTGTTTTTGGCGCGGGGGCGCCGCCACCACTAAAACACCAAGACCACCATGAGTTCGCTCAAGGAACTGCAAGACCTGATTCAGGACAAGTACGGTATCGATCCGGCCGAACTCGACCCCAGCGCCTCGATGCGGGACAAGGGTTTCGATTCCCTGGCCCTGGCCGAATTCCTGTTCGAGATCGAAGACCGCCTGCACATCAACCTGCCCGACCCCGACCCCGAAATGGACACGCTGGCCCAGCTGGCCGCGCTGGTCGACAAGGTGCGGGCCGAGCAGCCGCAACAACAGCAACCGCAGCAGCGCGTCGCGTGAGCCAAGCGGGCATCGCCGTCACCGGCCTGGGCGTTGTCAGCCCGCACGGCCAGTCGCCCCACGCCATGTTCGAGGCCTTGCTGCGCGGCGAATCGGCCATCCAGCCCGTGTTTCCCGAACTGGCCAAGCCGGCGCTGGCCGCCACCGTGGCATTCGATGCCTCGCCCTGGTTCAGCAAGCTGCAACTGGCCGGCGTGGACCGTGTCAGCCAGTTGGCCGTGGCAGCCGCCGAGTCGGCACTCGACGATGCCGGCCTGCAAGGCCCGTGGGCCGAGAACGATGGCGAGCGCGTGGGCATCTACGTGGGCTGCGGCATGGGCGGAGCGAGCGCGCTCGAAACCGCCTACCGCGGCGGTGCCAGCGGCCGCGTGCCGCCGCTGACCATTCCGGCCTTCATGCCCAACGCGCCGGCCTCGCACATCGCCATGCGGCGCCGGGTGCTGGGCCCGGTGCTCACCTATTCGGTGGCTTGCGCGTCATCGGCCATCGCCATTGCCGAAGCGGCCAAGGCCATCGAAAGCGGCGAGGTCGACCTGGCCATTGCGGGGGGCAGCGAGGCGCTGATCGTGCCGGGTGTGATGCTGGCCTGGCAGGCCATGCAGACGCTGGCCTGCGCGCCGCCCGAAGAGGCGGCCACCGCGGTGCGCCCCTTTGCGGCCGACCGCAGCGGCTTTGCGTTGGGCGAGGGCGCAGCCTTCCTGGTGCTCGAATCGGCGCAACGCGCCGCCGCGCGCGGCGCACGCAGTTACGCCAGGCTGGCCGGCTGGGGCAGCAGTTGCGATGCCTCGCACCTGACCAAGCCCGACGCCGCCGGCCAGGCACGCGCCCTGCGCGCCGCGCTGCGAAAGGCGGGGCTTTCGCCCGAACAGGTGGGCTACTGCAACGCCCACGGCACGGCCACGCGCATCGGCGACCCCATCGAATGCGAGGCACTGGCACAGGTGTGGGGCAACGCGCTGGGCGAGTTGCGCGTGAGCTCCACCAAGGCGCTGCACGGCCACCTGCTAGGCGCCGCCGGTGCGCTGGAGGCCGTCATCACCGTGCTGGCGCTGCACCACCACGCGGTGCCACCCAACATGCACGTCAGCGAGCCCGATGCGGCCTGCGCACTGAACCTGGTGGCGCCGGGCGACACCGCCGCGCCGACGCTCGAAGCGGCAGTGAGTAGTTCTTTCGCCTTCGGCGGCACCAACGCCGCGCTGGCGTTCCGGCGCGCCTGATACGGCGCCTGCGCCGTGCAGGCGACACGGCCTCGGGTTATCACCTATCAGGTGCGCGGCGACGGCCCCTCTAATGGCCCTTTCCTTGTTCAGCTCCCCGAGCCATTCCCATGCCCTTGAACACCAAGGCGCCCTTCGCGTTGCCTGCGCCCGCAGGCATTGCCCTGGCCGTTTCCACACTCGTTCTTCTTGCCGGCTGCGCCAGCACGCCCGCCCCCGGATCGCGCAACGTGACCATCGAGCGCACCGCCTACGGCATCGCCCACATCACCGCGGACGACTATGAAGGCATCGGCTATGGCATTGCCTACGCGCATGCGCAGGACAACGTCTGCCAGACGGCCGAACACCTGCTCACCGTGCGGGGCGATCGCTCGCAGTTCCTGGGGCCCGAAGGCACCGGCGAGTTCGGCCTGGGCCGCATGAGCAATGTGCAGATCGACCTGTTCGTGCGCAGCTACATGGACGATGCGATGCTGGCCAAGGCCGCCGACCCCGACCCCGAGGTGCGTGCCGCCCTGCGCGGCTACGTGGCCGGCTACAACCGCTACCTGCAGGACGTGGGGCCCGGCGGCCTGCCCGAGGCGTGCCGCGGCAAGCCCTGGGTTCGCCCCATGACGCTGGCGGACCTTGCGCGCACCACCGAGGTGTCGATGGTCCAGGCCGGCGTGGGGGCCCTGGCGCCCGCGGTGTTCGAGGCGACGCCGCCCACGGCCAAGACGTCTTCCGCCGAGGCGGTCACCCCGCGGCAGGCCGCACTTGAATTGGCCCGCTACAGCTTCAACGCCAACCCCGAAGGCGGCGAGCTGGGCTCCAACGGCTGGGCCTTCGGCCGCAATGTCACGCCCGACGGCCGCGGCCTGGTGCTGGGCAACCCGCACTTCCCGTGGTTCGGAACCAACCGTTTCTGGGAAATGCACCTGGTCATCCCGAACCAGCTGGACGTGATGGGCGTGACCAGCGGGCTGGGCCCCATCCTGACCATCGGCTTCAACAAGGACGTGGCTTGGACCCACACCGTGTCCACCGGCAAGCGCTTCACGCTGTACGAGCTCAAGCTCGATCCGAACGACCCCACCACCTACATCGTCGACGGCCAGCGCAAGAAGATGACGGCCAGGACCGTGGTGCTGCCGGCCGAAAGCGCCGCGCCCGGCGCACAGCCTGCGCGCAAGACCTTCTACAGCACCGAATGGGGCCCGGTCATCTCGATGCCGCGCGCGGGCCTGGCCTGGAGCGCTACCACCGCCTACGCGATCCGCGACGCGAACTCGTTCAACACTCGCGCCGTCCGCGCCTGGATGAGGATGGGCCGCGCCCGCAACATCGCCGAGTTGCGCGAGGCCATGGGCAACCAGAGCATGCCGTGGGTCAACACCATTGGCGCCGACCGCAATGGCAACGCCATGTACGCGGACCTGTCCGTGGTGCCCGATGTGTCGGCCGAACAGCTCCAGGCCTGCGCACCGTCGCCGGCTGCCGCGAAGCTCTTCGCCACGGCCGGCCTGGCGGTGCTCGACGGCTCGCGCGCCGCCTGCGACTGGAGGCGCGACAGCACCGCCGTGAGCCCCGGCGTCATTGCGCCGGCGCGCATGCCGGTGGTCGTCACACCCGACTGGGTGCAGAACAGCAACGACAGTTTCTGGCTGGCCAACCCGCACATCGCCGCGCCTGCCAACATCTCGCCGCTGGTGGGGCCGGTGGGTGTGCCGCAGCGCCTGCGCACGCGCAGCGGCATCCTGGAGATCGAAGGCCGCCTGGCCGGGCGTGATGGCCTGCCCGGCAACAAGATGGGCGCCGAGGAGCTGCGCAGCGTGATCTTCCGCGACAAGAACCATGCCGGCGAGCTGGTGATGGACGACCTGGCGGCCGCTTGCCGCAGCGCCGGCGCGAGCCTGCCTGCCGATGCGCAGGCCGGCTGCCGCGTGCTGTCCGCCTGGAACCGCACGAGCACGCCGCAGGCCAAGGGCGCGCCGCTGTTCCGCGAGTTCTGGCGCAAGGCCAAGGACGTGCCCAAGGTCTGGCGCGTGCCCTTCGACCCGGCCCGCCCGGTGGTCACGCCGGCCGGCCTGGACATGGCCACGCCCGCCACGCGCGATGCAGTCTTCAAGGCGCTGGGCGATGCCGTCGTCGCATTGCGCACCGCAGGCTTTGCGCCCGACGTGGCGCTGGCCGACGTGCAAACGCGCATGGTCAAGGGCCAGAAGGTGGCCATTCCAGGTGGCGACGAATTCGAAGGCGTGCTCAACAAGGTCGAGAGCCAGGGCCAGCCGGTGATCGGTCCGCGGGGCTACAACATCAACTTCGGCACCAGCTACATCCAGGTGGTGGGCTTCGACGAGCGCGGACCGGTGGCGCACGGGCTGCTGACCTACGGCCAGAGCACCGACCCGGCCTCGCCGCGCGCCTTCGACCAGCTGCCGCTGTTCTCCGAACGCAAGTGGCTGCCCTTGCCCTTCCACCGTGCGGACGTTCAGGCGCAGCGCGAAGGCGCGCCGCTGGTACTGGCGTACTGATCGATCACGTCCTTGCGCCATGCAGGCAGGGGAGCACAGGCTGCGCGTACGCCCAAGCGCACGACTTCTGTAGGCGCCATCCCGCAGACGGGGCCGCGCACAGGCGCGAACATGCACGGATTCCGCAAGCGACAACAAAGGAGTCAAGCATGCCCGCCGCCGCCGACCGTCCCCTGCCTTCCGCCATCGAACTGGCCCGCCGCACCCAGTGGCACTTTCCGGGCGAGAACCCTGCGTATCGCGACGCGCGGCTCGCGCTGTTGGCCGAGGAGATCGACCTGCGTCGCAAGATCGAGCGGGTGGCGGCGTTGCGCCGCGCGCTGCCGCCGGGCGGCGAGGTGCCGCACGACTACGCCTTTCAGGGCACGCAGGGCGCGGTGCTCCTGTCCGAGTTGTTCGGCGACCACGATTCGCTCGTCGTCTACAACTGGATGTACGGCCCGCAGCGCGAGCGGCCTTGCCCCATGTGCACCTCGATGCTCAGCGCGCTGGACGGCGAGATGCCCGACATCCTGCAGCGCACGGCCTTCGTGGTGGTGGCGCGCTCGCCCATCAGCCGAATGATGTCCTTTGCCATCGAGCGCGGCTGGCGCCACCTGCGCCTTTATTCGAGCGCTGGCACCACCTACAACCAGGACTATGCGAACGAAGACCCGGCCTCGGGCCAGGACAACGCGATGTTCAACGTGTTCAAGCGCGAGGGCAGCACCATCCGCCATTTCTGGGGCAGCGAGATGGGCATGGAAACCGCCGACCCGGGCCAGGACCCGCGCGGCGCCCCCGACCCGATGCCGCTGTGGAACATCCTGGACATGACGCCGCAGGGCCGCGGCAGGGACTGGTATCCGTCGCTGAGCTATCCGCTGTCCACCAACGAACGCGCCGTGGCTGCGTACTGAGTGAGCGAGAACAACGGAACGGCGAGCGCCGCCCGTTGCCGCGTCAACGCCTGTGCGGCGGCGCGGCCTGCGGCTCGAGCGACCAGTTGGACATGGCCTTGTCGGCCGCGCGCGTGAGGCCTTCGTTGATCTTGCGCGCCGTGAGCTGGGCAGACAGCTCGAGCTTCTTCAGGTCGCGCTCGGTGAGCGTGGGGTTTGGCGCGAAGCTGAAGCAGCACAGCGTGCCGTAGACACGGCCGTCGTTGAGCACGATGGGCGTGCTCAGGTGCGCACCAATGGGGAAGTCGGTGGGCGGCAGCTCGGGCAGGCTGGGCTCCTGCGCCAGGTCTTGCACCAGCCGCGGCAGGCGCCCGTCGATCACGCGCTGGCAGAACGACTGCTCCAGCGGCGAGGACTGGCCGACCTCGATCACGCGTGCCGTGGGCGAGGTGTCGAGGCGGCGGAACACGCGCTGGCCGTCGACGAACTCGGAAACGAACACCACGTCCATCTTGAGGTGCTCGCGGATCATGCGCAGCACCTCGGGCACGGCCTTGTCGATGAGTTGGTCGCCGCCCTCGGGTGTGGCGACCAGCAGTTCGCTTACCCGGACCTCGAAGGCGTCGGGTGCGTAGTCGGGTTCATGGAATGCCATGAGGCCCATTCTATGAAGCTCGGGCCGCGCGTGTGTTCAGGGCGGGCAATTGCCGGCGTTGCCGGACTCGCCCTGCGGCACGACGGGGGCCACGCGGCGACCCTGCACGAGGCTGAGCATCGGGCTGGTCATGGCGGTGGTCACCAGCGCCATGAGCAGCAGCATGGTGAACAGCTGCGGGCCGATGAGGCCGGCGTCCAGGCCGATCTTCATCACGATCAGCTCCATGAGGCCGCGCGCATTCATCAGCGAGCCGGTGGCCAGGCTGTCGCGCCAGCCGTAGCCCGACAGGCGCGCACCGGCCGCACCGCCGGCAATCTTGCCCAGGGCCGCCACGAAGATGACGAGCAGGCACAGCCCCAGGCTGCCCGAGACGAAGGCATCCGACGTGGTGCCCAGGCCGGCCAGCGCGAAGAACAGCGGCATCAGCACGGCGATGGACATGGGCTCGATGCGCTGCACCAACGGGTCGAGCAGGCGGTCATCGCGGGGCAATATGGCGCCGAACAGGAATGCGCCGAACACCGCATGCAGGCCCACCCATTCGCTGAACAGCGCGGTGCCCAGCAGCCCGAGCATGAGCGAGGCCATCATGGCGGGGGAGAGTTCGCCGTCACGCGCGTGGCGGCGCAGCAGCCAGGCGAACAGCGGCTTGACGGCAAGGAACAGCAGCACCAGCATGGCCAGCACGCCGCCGCCGGTCTTCACCAGGCCCGCCGTGCCTTCGCTTGCGCCGGTCCAGGCCACCACGACGGCCAGCAGGATCCAGGCGAACATGTCGGCCACGGCTGCGGCACCCATCGAGAGTTGTCCGAACGAAGTGTGCGTCTGCCCGCGATCCTTCAGGATGCGCGCCATCACGGGAAAGGCGGTGATGGACAACGCCGCCGCCATGAACCCCGCAAAGGGCCAGTAGCCGACGCCGGCCGGCACCAGGGCCGGATAGAGCAGCGGAGAAATGGCCACGCCCAGCACCAGCGGCACGGCGACACTCAGAATGCCGACCGCGCCAGCCGACTTGATCAGCGAGCGCATGCCCTGGTGCGAGCGCAGTTCCAGCCCGACCACGAACATGAAGAGCACCAGCCCGACGGTGGCCAGGGCCTGCAGGCCTGCGAGCGCGGTGGGCGGAAAAAGCTGCGCGTGCCAATGCGGGAACAGCGCGCCCATGACGATCGGGCCGAGCATCAGGCCGGCCGCCATCTCGCCCACCACGGCCGGCTGGCCCAGGTGGCGCAGCAACCAGCCGCAGGCACGCGCGGTGCCGAGGATGACGATGAGCTGAAGCAGCAGGACGGTGGCGGACATGCAGGGTCTGGTGGTGGGGACAAGAGAGGCGCCGATGGTAGTTCAGGCGCCGAAGCGCCCGGTGCCGCACGCCTGGCGTGCTAGCTCTCTTCCCACTTGGGCCGGGACGGCAGTACGAAGTCGCTGTCGGGCCCCAGGGGGTCGCTTCCGTCGGCGTTGGCGGCTGCCGCAGCGGCGGCTGCGGCCAGCGCCGAGGATTCGGCGCGCACGCCTTCGAGGCGGCGGCGTCGATCGCGCTCTGCGTTGGCCTCGGCCAGGCGCTGTTCATTGGCGCGCCGCTTGCGCCCCGCGATGGCCAGGGCCAGGAGACCTGCGAGCAGGCAGATCGTCGAATAGGCGGCGCCGAACAGCGCCGTGGTGATGCCGCTCGCGCTTTCTCCGCGGCCATAGAGGCCCCACAGGCACCCCAGCAGCACCAACAGCGAAATTGCGATGGGGGCGTATGTCTTCGCTGGCCGTGCATGGGCGATGGCGCCGAAAAGGAGAACGCCCAGGCAGACCAGGCCACAGACCAGAAAGGCGAGCGAGTACAGGGCGCCCCATTCGCCGCCCGCACGCATGGCCAATGCGCCAGCTTCGAGAGCAGTCAGCAGGCCAAAAACGAGCCATGCCAGCAGCCAGCCGATTCCAGTCCCCTGTTCTTGATCGTTCACGTGCGCATAGTGGGACCGGCCCGCGTGGCCTGTCAACCTTAGTGTTAGGGATCTAGTCGAAGTGGACGGTCAGTGGGGGCAGGGGTGCTGCAAAGTCCGCGCGCCATGTCTGTCCTGCCTGTACCGGCCAGGCGTCGGTCCAGGTGCCCGTGGTGACCACGTCACCGGGTTTGAGGTCGGGCGCGCCTGCGTATTCCTGCAGCTCCTCGACAAAGTGCAGCAGCGCATGCAGCGGCCCGTCGAGCACGTTGGCGCCCTGGCCCTGGTCCATCTGCTGGGTGCCGTGCGACAGGCGCACGGTGCTGGCGGCCAGCAGCTTGTCGAGCGCTTCACCGCTGCTGGCGAACGAGCGCACCGGCGCGCTGCGGCCCACCAGCAGTCGGCCGTGCAGGCCGCTGTCGGCCACGGTTTCGGGCGCGCTGAACTTCCAGTTCTCGCAGTGCGACTGCACGACCTCGAAGCCGGGCGCGAGCCAGTCAATGCACTCGAACAGCGCCTCGAGCGTGGGCGCGCGCGGCGGCGTGGCGCGCAGGCCGAACACCACTTCGGGCTCCAGCCGCGGCTGCGCGAGCTGGGCCAGGTTCAGGCGGCCCTCGTCGCCTTCGGCGCGGGTGAGCGTGGTGTCCCACACGGTGCCCCAGATGGGCGCGAAGACGCCGTAGCGCTCCCAGATGGTCCGGTTGGTAAAGCCGACCTTGAAGCCCACTGGCTTCTCACCACGTTTTTCGCGCAGCGCGCGCACGGCCAGTGCGTCGCGGTAGGCCACTTCGAGGTCGGGCCAGTTGTCGGCATCGCGGTCTTGCGTGGGCCACAGCGTGCCGGCGTCGGTGTGCTGCAGCAGAGTCTCGGGCGAGATGGTCATGGCTCAGTCTAGGCCGCTGTGCGCGGCTTGACCAGCAGGCGCCGTCCCGCCCCCCATCCGCACCAGGCCATTGCCAGGGACACGACGACGAACAGGATGGCCGAGGACTCGAAGCTACCCGTCCAGCCGCGCAACAGGCCGGCCAGCAGCGGGCCGGCGGAGGCCAGGATGTAGCCGCCGCCCTGCGCCATGGCCGACAGCTGTGCAGTGGTGCCCGCGTCGGGCGAGCGCAGCACGATGATGGTCAACGCCAGTGCAAATGCGCCGCCCTGGCCCAGGCCCAGCAGCATGGCCCACAGCCAGCGCCCGGACAGCGGCGCGAAGATGAAGGCCAGCATCGCCACGCAGGTGATGACCGCCATGCCCACGGCCAGTGCGCGCTGGTCGCTGCGGCGCGCCGCGATCGATGGCGTGACCAGGCAACTGCCCAGTTGCACGAGGATCGACACCGCCACCACGTAGCCCGCCTCGGCGCCGTCGAGTCCGCGTTCGCGCAGCAGCGGCGCCAGCCAGCCCAGCACGATGTAGGCGAGGGCCGATTGCAGGCCCATGAAGCCCGTCACCTGCCAGGCCAGCTTGTCGTGCCACAGGCTGCCGCTGCGTGGCTGCGCGTGTGCGGGCAGCGGGCGGGCGGCCAGTGCCTGCGGTGCCCAAAGGATGAGCACCAAGGCCGCCGGCAATGCCCAGGCGGCCAGCGTCAATGCCCATTGGCCATGGAACACGTTGCGCTCCAGCGGCACGGTAAAGGCGGTGGAACTGGACGCGCCGCCGCACACCGCCAGCGTGTACAGGCCGGTCATCATGGCCGCGTGCCGGGCGAAGTCGCGCTTGACCAGGCCCGGCAGCAGCACGTTGCCCACCGCAATGCCGGCGCCGGCCAGCGCGGTGGACATGAACAGCGTCCCCAGGTGGCCGGTGCCACGCAGCAAGGTGCCCACGCAGATGAGCACCAGCGCACCCAGCAGCACGCGCTCCGGTCCGAAGCGGCGCGCCAGTGCCGGCGCGGGAATGGCGAAGATGCCCAGGCACAGCAGCGGCAGCGTGGTCAGCAGGCTGGCGCCCGTGGGGCCCATGCCGGTATCGCGCATCACCTCGGGCAGCAGCACGGAGATGCTGCCGAACACGGGCCGCAGGTTGAACGCGATGAGGATCAGGCTGGCGCCCAGCAGCCATTGGCGCGCGAGGCTGGGAGAAGCGGTGACGGCCTGGGGCGCGGCGGTGGAAGGGCTGGGAAGAGATGGCATGAGGGCCGACAACTCTAGCGGCAATGCGCGCGGGCTGCCCACTGCGCAGGGGATGACCCTGGTTCATGCGCGCCGTCACAATGCCGCGATGAGCACTCGTCCCAACGCGCAGGCGGCTGCGTCGCACAAGCCGCAGGAAGAAGTCCTGGCCGGACTGCCGGTGCTGCCTTTTGCCGACGCCGCGGCCTGGGCGCGCTGGCTGGGGCGTCGCGGCGGCAAGGAAAAGGGCCTGTGGCTCAAGCTGGCAAAAAAGGGCAACCCCGCGCCAAGCGTGGGCCGGGCCGAGGCCATCGAGGAAGCCCTGTGCCACGGATGGATCGACGGCCAGCTCCAGGGCTATGACGATCTGTGGTGGCTGGTTCGCTTTACGCCGCGCACGGCGCGCAGCAAGTGGTCGCAGGTCAACTGCCGCACCGCATCTCGACTGATCGAAGCGGGCCGGATGCAGTCCGCCGGCCTGGCGCAGGCGCAGGCCGCGAAAGCCGATGGCCGCTGGGACGCGGCCTACGCATCGCAAAGCGAGGCCACCGTCCCGGCCGACCTTCAGGCGGCGCTGGATGCCAACAAGGCCGCCGCCGATTTCTTCGCCACGATCAACGGCGCGAATCGCTTCGCCATCCTCTACCGGGTGCAGGAGCCCAAGCTGCCGGCCACGCGGGCGCGCCGCAT
Organism: Pseudomonadota bacterium; assembly: GCA_018241225.1. Classification (GTDB taxonomy): domain Bacteria; phylum Pseudomonadota; class Gammaproteobacteria; order Burkholderiales; family Burkholderiaceae_C; genus Variovorax. Next base: position 99,635 of record JAFEEG010000028.1, on the reverse strand, counting down.
CGAACAGCTGGTGGCCATGCTGGCGCGCGGCGAGACCATCCACCTGATGCCGCCCAAGCGCGCCGCAGCGCGCAAGAGCGACTTGAAGTAGAAACGCTGTTCTCGCGATCCTTCCTTTCGGAGATTTCATGACCACGAAGATCACTGTTGAAGCCAATGTTTCCGCGCCTGTGTCCGAAGTCTGGCGTGCCTACACCACGCCTGAAGACATCAAGCAGTGGAATGCGGCGTCGCCCGACTGGCACACCACCGCAGCCACGGTCGACCTGCGCGAAGGCGGCGTGTTTTCTTCCCGCATGGAGGCCAAGGACGGCAGCATGGGCTTCGACTTTGCCGGCACCTACACCCGCATCGTCCCCAACCAGCTCATCGAATACGCCTTTGGCGAGCGCAATGCCAAGGTCGAGTTCATCGACCAGGGCGCGGCGGGCGTGCTGGTGCGCGTGAGCTTCGACCCGGAGAACGAATTTCCGCTGGAGCAGCAGCGCGGGGGCTGGCAGGCCATTCTCGACAACTTCGCGCGGCACGTGCAGGCGCGTCGCTAAGCCCACTCCGGAGACACCGCATGTCCATTCAACTCTGGTTCGCGTTCGTCGCCGCTTCGGCCCTGCTGCTGATCATCCCGGGGCCCACCATCCTCACCGTCATCAGCTACTCGATGGCGCACGGACGCCGCGCCAATGTGCCGCTGGTGGCGGCAGTGGCACTGGGCGACTCGACCGCGCTGGTGTTCTCGGTGCTCGGCCTGGGGGCGCTGTTGTCGGCGTCGGCCTTCTGGTTCACGGTGGTGAAGTACGTGGGCGGGCTGTACCTGCTCTTCCTGGGTATCAAGCTGCTGCGCGCCGGCATCTCGCCGGCCACGCTGAGCGCGCCGACCGTGCCTGGCTCGCGCTGGCGCCTGTTTGCCAACACCTACCTGGTGACCGCGCTCAACCCGAAGGGCATCGTGTTCTTCGTGGCCTTCCTGCCGCAGTTCATCAACCAGGCGGGCGACGTGTCGCGGCAGATGACGCTGCTGGCGCTGACCTTCGTGGTCATGGCCACGCTCAACGCCACCCTGTATGCGATGTTCGCCAGTTCTGCGCGCCGCTTCCTGGCCTCGCCGCGGGCACAGCGCGGCTTCAACATCGCGGGTGGCTCGCTTCTGTCGGCCGCCGGCGTCTGGGCCCTGCTGGCCAGGCGTCCAGCGTAAGGCGAAGCGGGTACATGCCGAGATTCGTTGCATTCCTGCGGGGCGTGAGTCCGATGAATGCCAAGATGCCCGAGCTCAAGAAATGCTTCGAGGCTGCCGGCTTTACCAACGTGCGCACCGTGCTCTCGAGCGGCAACGTGGTGTTCGACGCGCGTGCCAGGTCCGAGTCGGCACTGGAGCGCAAGTGCGAGGCCGCCATGCACGAGGCGCTGGGCCGAAGCTTCTTCACCTTCGTGCGTCCTGTCTCCCATCTGCGCGAGCTGCTCGCCACCGACCCTTTTGCCGTGCACGGCGTGCCGGCCAAGGCCAAGCGGGTGGTGAGCTTCCTGCGCGATGCACGAGCGCCCAAGGTCGCTCTGCCGCTGGCGCAGCACGAGTCGGCGGTGCTTTGCATGGTCGGGCGCGAGGTCTTCTCGGCCTATGTGCCGACCGACAACGGTCCTGTGTTCATGCGGCTCATCGAGACCACGTTCGGCAAGGACATCACCACGCGCACCTGGGACACCGTCGCCAAGTGCGCTGCCGCCTGACTTCGACTTCATCTCCTTCTTCGAGGACTCTCCCATGTTTCCCAACGACGTTCTCCTGGCTTACCTGCTTGCCGTGCTCGTGGTGGTGATCGCGCCGGGGCCCGACAACATCCTGGCCATCAGCCGTGGCCTGAGCCAGGGGCGGCCTGCCGCGGCGCTTTCTTCCGTGGGGGCGGGCCTGGGCATCATGGTGCACACGGTCGCGGCCGCGTTGGGGCTGGCGCTGGTGCTGCAGACCTCGCCGCTCGCGTTCTGGGTCGTGAAGGCGGTGGGTGCCGCCTACCTGCTGTGGCTGGGCTGCAAGGCGATCTTCTCGCGCAGCCTCATCTCCTTCGTGCCGGCGGCGCAGCAGCCCTTGAAACGCGTGTTTCTCACCGGGCTGCTGTCGAACGTGCTCAACCCCAAGCCCGGCCTGTTCGTGGTGGCCTTCATTCCCCAGTTCTGCTCTGCCTCGCGCGGCTCGGTGCCCGCGCAGATGCTGGTGTACGGCGCCATCTTCGCGGTGCTGACGGCCATCATCTTCACGGTGCTCGGCGCGTTCGCGGCGCAGCTGAGCCAGGCGCTGTCGCGCAGGCCGCGGGTGGTGGTCGGCGCCAACGTGGGGGCGGGGCTGACCTTCATCGCGGCGGGGGTGTCCATCCTGGCGCTCAACAGGCAGCGGTGAGCCGGGGCAATGCACCGGGTCTTCGTGTTCGGCACCTTGAAGGAAGGGTTTCCGAACTTTGCGACGAACAAGGGCAGGCGGATTGCGGGCGACTTCGTGACCAGCCAGGCCTATCCGCTGTACCTGATGGGCGAGCGCCATTCGCCCTGGCTCGTCGACTTGCCCGGCGCCGGGTTGCAGGTGCACGGGCAGGTGTTCGAAGTGGACGACGAGACCCTGGCCGCGATGGACCGGCTGGAGCGGGTCCACGAGCCTGACGGGTACTTGCGCACGAGGGTTGCCGTCGAGCCGGCGATGCAAGACATGGGGCGGCAGGCGATCGAGGTGTTCGCCTATCTCAAGAGAGCCGTGCAACTCGACGCGTCGCAGGTCCGCTTGGGGCCGCTACCCGACTACACGCTGGCGCACGCGGCGCTCTATCGGCCGCGCATCGTCGTATGAGAGACAGCAGCATGCGTTTCGAGGGAACGATCAAGAGCTGGTTCACCTAGATCAAACTCGAAATCTGCCGGGCCGCCTGCAGCAGCGACGGCAGCATCGTCTCCTGCATCACCTTCGCGCTGGTGCGGTTCGCCTGGCCGCTGATGTTGAGCGCGGCCACCATGCGGCCGGCCCGGTCGGTGATGGGAGCGGCCATGGAGATCAGGCCCTCTTCCAGTTCCTGGTTCACCAGGCACCAGCCCTGCTTGCGGGCCTGCTGCACGCGGGCCGTGATGGCCTCGAGGTCGGTCAGCGTGTGCTTCGTGAGGGCCTCGATGGTCGATGCGGCCAGGCGCGCCTGCAGTTCGCCGTCGGGCAGCTCGCTCAGCAGCAGCCGGCCCATGGAGGTGCACCAGGCAGGCAGGCGCGAGCCCACGCCCAGGTTGATGCGCATGATCTTCTGCGTGGGAACGCGCAGCACGTAGACGATGTCGGTGGCGTCGAGCACGGCGGCCGAGCAGGACTCCTGCACCTCGCGCACCAGCGCTTCCATCACCGGCTCGGCCCGGTTCCAGATGGGCATGGAAGACAGGTACGCAAAGCCCAGGTCGAGGATGCGCGGCGTGAGTGAGAACAGCTTGCCGTCGCTGCCCACGTAGCCCAGCGTCTGCAACGTGAGCAATATCCGCCGCGCGCCGGCCCGCGTCAGGCCCGTGGCGGCGGCCACTTCCGACAGCGTCTGGTGCGGTGCGCGGGCGCTGAACGAACGGATGACTTCCAGCCCGCGCGCAAAGGACTGCACATAGGCGTCGCCGGGGCGGGGTGTATCAGTGTGTTCCTGGTGGCTTGTCATGGCGGCCGATCCTCTCTAAAATTCATTATACGAACAAATGTTCGATATACGAACAAATTTGCGACAGCAGATTTGGGACGAATGAATTCGACATTCCCACCCAGGAGACAGATTCAATGATCGACAAGATCGCCGCCTCCATCGCGGATGCCATGTCCGGCATCCAGGATGGCGCCACCGTTCTCATCGGCGGCTTCGGCACCGCCGGCATCCCCAATGAACTCATCGACGGCCTGATCGCCCATGGCGCCAAGGACCTCACGGTGGTCAACAACAACGCCGGCAATGCAGACACCGGCCTGGCCGCGCTGCTCAAGGCCGGCCGCGTGCGCAAGATCATCTGCAGCTTTCCGCGCCAGGCCGACAGCTATGTGTTCGACGAGCTGTATCGCAGCGGCAAGCTGGAACTGGAACTGGTGCCCCAGGGCAACCTGGCCGAGCGCATCCGCGCCGCCGGTGCTGGCGTGGGCGCCTTCTTCTGCCCCACTGGCTTTGGCACGCAACTGGCCGGGGACCGCGAAACGCGAGAGATCAACGGCAAGCAGTACGTCCTCGAATACCCCATCCATGGCGACGTGGCGCTCATCAAGGCCGAGCGCGGCGACCGCTGGGGCAACCTCACCTACCGCATGGCCGCACGCAACTTCGGCCCGGTGATGGCCATGGCCTCGAAGAAGACCATTGCCACCGTGCACGAAATCGCCGAACTGGGCACCATGGACCCCGAATCCATCGTCACCCCGGGCATCTTCGTTCACCACGTCGTCAAGATCGATCGCGTCGCCACGCAAGCGGGCGGCTTCAAGAAGGCAGCTTGATCATGAGCAGTACCTACACCCGCCGCACCAAGGACGAACTGGCCAAGCGCGTCGCGCAAGACATCTTCGACGGCGCCGTCGTCAACCTGGGCATCGGCCAGCCCACGCTGGTGGCCAACCACCTGCCGGCCGGCCGCGAAGTCATCCTGCATTCCGAGAACGGCATCCTGGGCATGGGCCCCGCGCCCGCCGAGGGCCAGGAAGACTACGACCTCATCAACGCCGGCAAGCAGCCGGTCACGCTGCTGCCCGGCGGCGCCTTCTTCCACCATGCGGACAGCTTCGCCATGATGCGCGGCGGCCACCTGGACATCTGCGTGCTGGGCGCCTTCCAGGTGTCGGCCACGGGCGACCTGGCCAACTGGCACACCGGCGAGAAGGACGCCATTCCCGCCGTCGGCGGCGCGATGGACCTGGCCATCGGCGCCAAGCAGACCTGGGTCATGATGGACTTGCTGACCAAGAAGGGCGAGAGCAAGCTGGTGGCGCAGTGCACCTATCCGCTCACCGGCATCGCTTGCGTCAAGCGCGTGTACTCCGACATCGCCACGCTGGAATGCACGCCGCAGGGCCTGAAGCTCATCGACCTGGTCGACGGGCTGACGCACGCCGAGCTCGAGAAGCTGGTGGGCCTGCCCATCGCCGCCGCCTGATCCACACACCATTTACCGGACCACTGACATGACCATCAACGAAGCTTTCATCTGCGATGCCATCCGCACGCCCTTCGGCCGCTACGGCGGTGCCTTGTCGAGCGTGCGCGCCGACGACCTGGGCGCCATTCCGCTCAAGGCGCTGATGGAGCGCAACGCCAAGGTCGACTGGCAGTCCGTCACCGACGTGCTCTACGGCTGCGCCAACCAGGCCGGCGAAGACAACCGCAACGTGGCCCGCATGGCCGCGCTGCTGGCCGGCCTGCCCATGGACCTGCCCGGCGCCACCATCAACCGCCTGTGCGGCTCGGGGCTCGATGCCGTGGGCACCGCGGCCCGCGCCATCAAGGCGGGCGAGGCCGGCCTCATGATCGCCGGAGGCGTGGAAAGCATGAGCCGCGCACCCTTCGTCATGCCCAAGGCCGAGTCGGCTTTCAGCCGGGCCAACGCGGTGTACGACACCACCATCGGCTGGCGCTTCGTGAACAAGCTGATGAAGGCGCAGTACGGCGTCGACTCCATGCCCGAAACGGCCGAGAACGTGGCCACCGACTACAAGATCGAGCGCGAGGCGCAAGACCGCATGGCACTGGCTTCACAGCAGAAGGCGGTGGCCGCGCAGAAGTCGGGCTTCTTCGATGCGGAAATCGTGCCCGTCACGATCCCGCAGAAAAAGGGCGACGCCGTGGTCGTGAGCAAGGACGAGCATCCGCGCGACACCAGCCTGGAATCCCTGGCCAAGCTCAAGGGCGTGGTGCGTCCCGACGGCACGGTGACCGCCGGCAACGCCAGCGGCGTGAACGACGGCGCCGTGGCGCTGCTGCTGGCCAGCGAAGCTGCTGCGGCGAAGAACGGCCTCGTGCCGCGTGCCCGCGTGGTTGGCATGGCCACCGCCGGCGTGCCCCCGCGCGTGATGGGCATCGGCCCCGCGCCCGCCACCGAGAAGGTGCTGGCGCTCACCGGCCTGAAGCTGGACCAGATCGATGTCATCGAACTGAACGAAGCCTTCGCCGCACAAGGCCTGGCCGTGCTGCGCATGCTGGGCCTGAAGGACGACGACGCGCGAGTCAACATCAACGGCGGCGCCATTGCGCTGGGCCACCCGCTGGGCGCCAGCGGCGCGCGGCTGGCCACCACGGCCATCAACCAGCTGCACAAGCAGAAGGGCCGCTACGCGCTGTGCACCATGTGCATCGGCGTGGGGCAGGGCATTGCGGTGATTCTCGAGCGCGTCTGATCTGGGCGCACCGAGCGAATCAAAGGCGCCTGCGGGCGCCTTTTTCGTTGGCGCGGTCGTGCTCGCCTCGGGCCTGCTCCGGCCTTCGCCACGCCACTAGAAGCTGTGGCCGAAGCGGATGTAGAAGCCCTGGTTGTCGCCGCTGCCCTTGGCGTATTCCATGCTCACCAGCATGTTCTCCTTGGGCTTGATGATGTAGAAGGCGCCCAAGCCGGCCATGGGGTAGAGGTTGTCGCCGTTGCAGGACTTGCCGTCTCCATAGAGGCAGGTGGCGCCTGCGAACACCTTGGCGCCCCATTGCGGGCGGAACATGTAGCGGTTCTCGGCTTCGAAGGTCAGCGAGTTCTTGCCCAGGTACTGGCCGCGCGTGTAGCCGCGGATCTGGACCGTGGCTTCGCGTGAGGCCGGCGCATCCTGCGTCCAGTGGCCGGTGGCGTGCAGGGCCACTACGTTGTTCTCGCCGGTGCGAACGTACTTGCGCCAATCGGCGTTGTAGACGTCGTAGCTCACGTCGCCGCCCAGGCTTTCGCGATACGCCACGTTGTACAGCTGCGCCAGCGTGCCGTCGGCCGGGTTGTGCTGGTTGTCGCGAGAATCGTAGGTCAGGGCCAGGCCCATGCCTGCCGCGTCCACCCCGGTGATGCCGGCCTGGTCGAGGATCTGGTCGGACAGCACATCCACGCCATCCACACCGTAGTTCGAACGCAGGGCCTGCGCGCCCAGGTACAGGTGCGGCGCCACGCGGTGCTGGTAACGCAGGAAATAGCCGCGGATCTGCTCGTCGTCGCGCACTTGCTGGCCGGTGCCCAGGAAGTCGAGATAGTCGTTGGTGGCCTTGCCATCCGCGATGCCGACGATCACGCGGTCGCGGTCTTCGTTGAAGTAGAGCTTGCCGCCGGCAGCCACCGTGGACGAACCGGTGTTGGAGCCCTTGCCCTGCACGGCCAGCATGGAAGGCGGGGACTGCGCGTCGAAGCGATGGATGTAGCCCGCCATGGCCCCCAGCGAGGTGCCCAGCTTGGGGCCCGTGCTCACCAGCGGCACGAACAGCCAAGGCGAACGCGCATGCTGGGCCATCACGCCCTGGTCTTCAGGCGGCTGCTGGGAGCTGGTGTTCTCTTCTTCGGAATGCGCGCCCAGGCAGATCGATGTCGTCAGGGCGGCCAGGAGGCAGGAGGCTTTGCGTCGCGTTGCTGTCATTGCCGCGCATGCTGAAGGCGTGGCAAGGCGCCGTCAAATTCCGTGGCCGATCTGTCCCGGTTTTTAGTTCTTTGGTTGACTTGTTCGAGGCGGCCTGCAAATGTAACCTGATGTACTCCTCCCATCCTTGCATCAGGAGTTTCTGTGGATCTCAACAAACGGCGCTGGCTCGAAGGCCTCGCCGCCACTGCTGCGGGTCTTGCGCTGCCAACGGCCTGGGCGCAGGCCGACACGCCGGCGCGCTCGCGCTCTTCCGCTCGCACCGCCGATGCCATGTGGCCCACCAAGCCGGTGAAGCTGCTGGTCGGCTTTCCTGCCGGTTCGTCACCCGATCTCGCGGCGCGCGCCGTGTCCGAGCCGCTGTCGCAATTGCTGCGCCAGCCGGTGGTGGTCGAGAACAAGCCCGGTGCCAGCGGCAACGTGGCGGCCGACCTGGTGGCCAAGTCCACCGACGAGCACACCTTCGGCGCGCTGATCAACGGCAACCTCACCATTGCCAAGCTGCTCAGCGACAAGACCCCGTTCAACCCCGAGACCGACTTCGCGCCTGTGGGCCTGATCGGTACTGCGCCGCTGGTGTTCACGCTGGCGGGCAATGCGCAGGGCGCCGATCCGGTGGATCTGGTGCACTGGGCGCGCAGCCAGGGCGCATCGGCCGTCTATGGCTCGCCCGGCAACGGCACGGTGGGGCACCTGGGCATGGAACTGCTCAAGACCCGCACCGGCATCACCGCCAAGCACCAGGCCTTCAGCGGCAACCCGGCCGTGATCAAGGCCATGCTGGAAGGCAAGGTCCAGATGTCGCTGCTGCCGCCGGGCCTGGTGATGCCGCATGTGCAGGCCGGCAAGCTGCGCGCGGTGGGCGTGACCTCGCCCGAGCCCAGCCCGTTGGCCGGCGGCATGAACACGCTGCGCGACGCGTCGGTGCGCGGCGCCGACCTGGAGATCTGGACCGCACTGGCCGGCCCGGCCAGCTTGCCCGAGACCATCGTCGAGAAGATGAACGCGGCCCTGGTGACGGTGATCCGCCGCCCCGAGGTGAGCAAGTGGCTGATCGAGGTGGGCTGGCAGGCGCAGCCCGGCACGGCCGACGCGCTGGCCTCGCGCATGCGCAAGGACACGGCCACCCTCGGCGGCGTGATCCTGATGCGCGGCATTCGCGCCGACGCCTGACGCGCCCAGGCGCCAAGCCGGCGCCTGTTCTTCCCTAGAAGCTTCGGCCGACCAGCGCGAGGTAGTCGCTGCGCGTCTCGTCCGACACGCTGGCCACCGCCTGGCGCCAAGGGGTCTGGTGGCGCGCCAGCAAGCGCGCGTCGGCCACCGAGCGCGAGCGGCAGAACCAGTGGCAGCTGTGCTGGAACAGCAGCAACTCGGCGCTGATCATGTAGGCGCGGTCCTTGTCCTTGCGATGTGCGGCGTTGTCCATGGCGGCCTGCAGGCCGCGCGCATGCAGCTCGAACAGGCGGCGCGCATCGAACAGGCGGGCGCGGGGCAGCAGTTGCTGCGCATAGGGCATGCCGAAAGGCAGCTTGCTGACTTGCGCCTGGTGCGCCGGCACGGCCGCGAAGTCGCGCGCAAAGCCGGCCATCTGGCCGGCCAGGGTGCGCTCGGTTTCCAGCAGCATGTTCCACAGCGGCGCGCGGCGCTGTGGGTCTTGCTCGTCGAGCCAGCGCAGGTAGCCCTCCATCAACTGCTCCATCAGCCGCTCGATCTGGTAGCCGCGCAGCACGCTGCCAAGCAGGGCGATGCGACGGCGCTGCTCGAAGGCATTGAGCACGGCGTAGCTGGCGGCCAGCACGAAGATCCAGCTGAGAAAGCTCATGGCAGACAGTGGGGGCAGGGCAAGAAAATGGGTAAGCGGCGAGTCTACGTGCTGACGCTTTTCCCCTGTGCCTGCCAGACCAGCGTGGCGGCGGCCAGGTCTTCCAGCGCGTTGCCAACGGCCTTGAAGACGGTGCGCTCATCGGCACCGGTACGGCCGCTGCGTTCGCCCTTGCACAGCTGAAAGAGCGTGGCCTGCACCGCGTCCTCGCGCAAATGGCCGGCGGCCATCGCGTCCAGCAGGTCGCCCGATTTCTTCAAGGCTTCTTCGGTATCGACGAAGGTGCGGGCGCCGGGGCCGAAGCAGTCGGGCGCCGCTTCGCGCATCTGCGGCGTGAAGCTGCCGATCAGGTCCAGGTGCGAGCCGGCCGCCAGCCATTCGCCCTGGACCAGCGGCGTGGTGGAAAGCGTGGCGCAGCTGACGATGTCGGCGTGGCGAACGGCCGGCTCCAGGTTGGTCACCGCGGTCGCGTTCAGGCCTTCCGCGCGCCATGCCGCCGCAAGGCCTTGCGCGCCTTCGAACCGGTGGTTCCACACCATCACCTCGTCGATGCCGGGCCGCACGTGGCGCATGGCCGCAGGCAGCATGCGTGCCACGCGGCCGGTACCCAGCACCAGCAGGCGCCGAGCGTCGTCGCGGGCGAGAAAGGACGCGCCCAGCGCCGCCGCGGCCGCGGTGCGCCGCGACGTGATTTCATCGCCGTCCATCATGGCCAGCGGTACGCCGGTGCCGGCGTCGTACAGCAGGTAACTGGAATGCAGCCCCGGCAGTCCGCGCGCGCTGTTGCCCGGCCAGATGTTCACCGTCTTGATGCCCATGAAGCCCGCCTCGCTCCACGCCGGCATGATCAGGACCGTGCCCACGTCCTGCCCCACCTGCACCTGGTGCACATGGCGCGCCGGCACGGTGATGTTGCCTGCAAAGGCATCTTGCAACGCGGGTACCAGGCGTTCGAAGCCCAGCGGTGCGCGGGTTGCGGCGGCATCGAGTATTTGCATGGCGGTATCGCGAAGGGTGTTGAAGTTGGCGCTCGGCAGGAATTGTGGCGCCCCGCCACAATGTCGCCTTTGCAATTTCGACCTTGCCGCCTACGCCGGCACTTCCTGCCCTTGACGCTCCCCGTTATCACCAGTGTCCAGTTCTACATGGTCGCGGTGCCTGCCGTGCTGTTGCTGGGCATCAGCAAGAGCGGCTTTGGCGCCGGTTTCGGTTCGTTGGCGGTGCCCTTGATGGCGCTGGCGGTGCCGGTGCCCGATGCCACCGCCATCCTCATGCCGCTGCTGCTCGTGATGGATGTCCTGGGCCTGGCCGCCTTCCGGCGCGACGTGGACTATCGCCTGCTCAAGTTCCTGGTGCCCTTCGGCCTGGTGGGCATCGTGGCGGGCACCTTGCTGTTCCGGCTGCTGTCGCCTGCCACCGTGGCAGGCATCGTGGGCGTGTTCACCCTGCTGTTCCTGGCGCAGCGCCTGATGTTTCCGCCCAAGCCGAATGACCCGCTGCCCCGGCGCGAGGTGGGCGCGGTGCTGACGGTGGCCTCGGGCTTCACCAGCTTCATCTCGCACGCGGGCGGCCCGCCGCTCAATGCCTATCTCATTCCGCTGCGGCTCTCGCCCATTGCGTTCACCGCCACGGTGGCCTACTTCTTCTTCGTGGTGAACCTGAGCAAGTGGATTCCCTACGCGTGGCTGGGCCTGCTGGACATGCGCAACATGGCCACCTCGCTCATGCTGATGCCGCTGGCGCCCATCGGCGTGTGGGCGGGCGTGCGCATTGCGCGCCGCATCGACGCCAAGACCTTCTACCTGTTCATCTACGTGGGCATGCTCCTGGCCGGCTTGAAGCTGGTGTGGGACGGCTTCTTCGCGGGCTGAGCACTTCTTTTCCATTCACACCAACCACCGCAACGCCATGGCCAATTCATCTGCGAACACAGCACAGCATCTTGTCGTCATCACCGGCGCCTCGCGCGGCATGGGCCGCGCCATGGCCGAGCAGTTGCTGGCCCGGCCCGGCCACACGGTGATCTGCATTTCGCGCGGCACCTCGGCCGAGTTGGCAGCAGCGCCGGTGGGCGAGGGCACTTCGCTGCAGCAGTGGGCGCATGACCTGAGCGATGCCACCGCGGCGGCATCCGAGTTGTCGAAGTGGCTGGGTGGCGTGCAGGCGGGCCGCTATGCCAGCGCCACGCTGATCAACAACGCGGGCGTGATCGCGCGGCCCGCACCCTTGTCGGATGCCGAACTGCCGGACCTGGCGCGCGCACTGCGTGTCGGGCTGGAGGCGCCCATGCTGCTGGCCAGCGCCTTCCTCAAGGCGACGCGGGGCTGGGCGCAGGCCCAGCGCAAGGTGCTCAACATCTCGTCGGGCCTGGGCCGCAACGCCATGGCCAGCCAGGCACCGTACTGCGCGGCGAAGGCGGGCATGGACCACTTCTCGCGCTCGCTGGCGCTGGAAGAAGCGCATTCGCCGCACGGCGCGCGCGTGGTGTCGCTGGCGCCGGGCGTGATCGATACCGACATGCAGGTGGAGTTGCGCGGCGGCGATCCGGCCAAGTTCCCCGACCGCGAGCGCTTTACCCGCATGCAGACCGAAGGAATGCTGGCCACGCCCGCCGCGGCCGGTGCACGGGTGCTGGCCTACCTGGACCGCGCCGACTTCGGCAGCAATCCGGTGGCGGACGTGCGGGACAACTGAGCCGCGCTCAGGCGCCCGAAATCTCTCGGCGCACCAACTCCGATTCGGGCGAGTAGGGCCGCAGGAAGGCGGTGGTTTCTTCCACCGGGCAGGCCAGCCAGTCTTCCAGCCAGGCGTCGTGCAGCAGGGCCGGGTGGCGTACGCCCCCTTCGCAGCGCACGGTCAGGATGGAAAAGCTCTCCACGCACTGGCCCTGCGGCGATCGCCAGCCGTTCCACAGGCCCGCCACGGCCAGCACCGTGCCGTCGGCGCGGCTGAGTTGCTGAACGCTGCCGGGGCCGTTCCTGCCTTCGATGAAAAGCGAATCGGCGAGCACCACGCAGCGGTGGCCGCGCTTCCAGGGCTGAAGGTAGTTGCGCTCGCCGCCGGCGCTTTCGGCCTGCGCCTCGAAGAGTGGGTCCTCACCGTCCTTGGAGAACAGTGGAATCAGTCCCCAGCGGCCCGTGACCGCTTCGAAAGGGCTCATGGGCTTGAGGCTGCCCGGATGGTCCGCGCGCGGTCGCCGTACGAAGATGCCCGATTCGCCGGGACGCACGGTTTGCTGCGGGCCAGGTTGGAAGGCAACCCCAAAGCGCATGGCATAGGGCTCTCGCTCCCTTGCGCTTTGGTAGTAATGAATCATGGAAGCCACTATACGGCGCGCCACCGTCTGCCGTATGTATGTCGCAAGGTGAGTGACTGCTCTCAGTAGCGCTAAAGATACAGTCTTTGCAATAGGCGAATCAGCGTTTCACGCTCGCGCGAATTCAGCTTCGCGCTGGCGTCGAGCTCGGCTTGCTGCACCGCCTGTTCGGCCTCGCGGGTGAGCTTTTCGCCAGCGCTGGTGAGGTACAGGCCCACGGCCCGGCCGTCGCGCGGATGGGGCCTGCGCTCGATCAGTCCGCGGCCGTCGAGCGTGGCGATGAGGTTCACCAGGTTGGGCGGCAGGATGTCCAGCGTGGCGCACAGCTGGCGCGAGGTGGCGCCGGGGTTGTGCGCCAGCAGCGACAGCACCGAGAAGTCCACCTGCTTGAGGCCGTAGGGCGCCATGCGGTCGGAAAACACCGTGCTGATCTGCGACCAGGCGCGCCGCGCGTTGTAGCCCACCAGGGTTTCCAGAAAGCCGTTGTCCAGCCTCTCGCTGCCGCGCGGGGTGGGGTGGCCGGACTTCTCCGTGCCCTTGGCCGCTGATTTCGTGCTCTTGCTGTCTCGCGTCATGGCAAGTGAGCCTAACGCCTTTCAGCGCGCGGCCGTCACGTTTTCACAGGCGCGCTTGACCAGGCCCAGGCGCATGTCGAACTCGGGCAACAGCCAGCGGCGAAACGCTGCCGCCGGAGCAGCCCAGCGCGCATCGCCGGGCGGGGCGGCGCGCTCGATGCGGGCCCAGGCCCAGGCCATGAGGGTGATCATGGCCACGCGCAGATAGTCGTCGGCCACCTCGTACGGCAGTTGCGCGTCGGCCTTGGCAGCCAAGGCGACGGAGGTGCCCAGGTAGCGCAGCTGCGCCATGCGGCGCTGCGCGTCGGCCTCGTTGTCGCGCGAGGCATCGAGCTCGTCGCGCAGCTCGAGCAGGCAGGCGGCAAAGCCGGCGCCGGCATCGGGCAGCACCTTGCGCACCAGCAGGTCGATGGCCTGGATCTCGTTGGTGCCCTCGTAGATCATGGTCACGCGTGCATCGCGCAGAACCTGCTCGATGCCCCACTCGCGCACATAGCCGTGACCGCCGAAGACCTGCAGGCATTCGCTGGCGCCATGAAAGGCCTGGTGCGTGCATGCGGCCTTGAGCACCGGCGTGACGAAGCTGCACCAGCGTTCGGCCTTCTCGCGCTGCGCCTGGTCTTGCGCGTGCCGGGCCACGTCCAGTTGCACGGCGGTGCGATAAGCGAGCAGGCGAGCGCCGTCGACCCAGGCGCGTTGCGTGTCGAGGATGCGGCGCATGGCCGGGTGCTCGACGATGAGGTCGGCCGCATCGCCTTCGCCGCGCGAGGCCGGCCGCGCCGGTGCGCGCATCTGCCGGCGCTCGCGTGCATAGGCGTCGGCCTTTTGCCATGCAGCATCCAGCAGGCCGATGCCCTGCAGCGCGACGTGCAGGCGCGCCGAGTTCATCATCACGAACATGGCGGCCAGGCCCTTGCCCGGCTCGCCCACCAGCCAGCCGGTGGCGTTGTCGAAGCGCATCACGCAGGTGGGGCTGGCATGCAGGCCCATCTTTTCCTCGATGCGTTCGCAGCGCAGCGTGTTGCGGCTGCCGTCGGGCAGCACCTTGGGCACCAGTACCAGCGACAGGCCCTTGGGGCCAGGCGGCGCATCGGGCTGGCGCACCAGCACCAGGTGCACGATGTTGTCGGTCAGGTCGTGCTCGCCGCCGGAGATGAAGATCTTCTCTCCCGTCACGCACTGCGTGCCGTCGGCCTGCGGCACGGCGCGCGTGCGCACCAGGCCCAGGTCGCTGCCGGCATGGGCTTCGGTGAGGCACATGGTGGCCAGCCAGCGGCCGCTGGCAACAGGCGCAAGGTAGCGCGCACGCAAAGCCTCGTCGCCGTGGTGGCGGATGCATTCGTAGGCGCCGTGCAAGAGCCCCGGTGCCATCGTGAAGCCGTGGTTGGCTGCGCTGAGCCATTCGTACAGCACCGCGTCCAGCGTGGCAGGCAGGCCCTGGCCGCCGTCTTGCGGCTGCGCCGAGAGTGCGGGCCAGCCTGCTTCGACAAACGCCTGGTAGGCCTCGCGAAAGCCCGGTGGCATGCGGACTTCGCCATCGTTCCATTGCGCGCCGGCTTCGTCGCCGCCGCGGTTGAGCGGCGCGATCACCTCGCCGACGAAACGGCCGGCTTCTTCGAGCAACTGGCTCGACAGTGCGTCGTCGACTTCGGTGAAGGCGGGGAGCGAGCGCAGGCTGGCGCCCGCCTGCAGAACGTCTTGCTGCAGGAAGCGGATGTCTTGCGGAATGGGCCGGTAGTTCATGCAACGGCGGCAGTTCGTGCTGCGCCCAGGTAGGTGTCGATGACGCGGGCATCGCCCGCCAGTTCGCGCGCCGGCCCTTGCAGGCTCACGCTGCCCATCTCGAGCACGTAGCCGTGGTCGGCCACTTCGAGCGCGGCGCGGGCGTTCTGCTCCACCAGCAGGATGGTCACGCCGGTGGCGCGCAGGGCGCTGACGGTGCGGAAGATTTCCTGCACCACCAGCGGCGCCAGGCCCAGGCTGGGCTCGTCGAGCATCAGCAGCTTGGGGCGCGACATGAGCGCGCGGCCCACTGCCAGCATCTGGCGCTCGCCGCCCGACAGCGTGCCGGCCTGCTGCGTGCGGCGCTCCTTCAGGCGCGGGAAAAGCTCATACACCGCATCGAGCTGCTCGCGCCAGCGCGCATTGCGAAGGCGCACCTGGCGAAAGGCGCCAAGCACCAGGTTGTCTTCCACCGGCATGGTGCCGAAAAGCTCGCGCTTCTCGGGCACCAGCGCCATGCCGAGCATCACGCGTTCTTCGAGCGTGAACTCGCTGATGGACTGGCCCATGAATTCGATGTTGCCGCGCGCAGGCAGCACGCCCATCAACGCATTGAGCAGCGTGGACTTGCCGGCGCCGTTGGGGCCGATGACGGTGATGACGCTGCCCTCGGGCGCGTCCAGCGCAATGCCGTGCAGAACCTCGGCGCGGCCGTAGCCGGCGTGCAGGTCGCTCACGCGAAGAAGTGGATGGCTCATGGCTCAGTGTTCCGTTCCGAGATAGGCGGCGCGCACCTTCTCGCTTTGCTGTACTTGCGCGGGCGTGCCTTCCATCAGGTGCGTGCCGAACTCCATCACCACGATGTGGTCGCAAACGTCCATCACCAGGCCCATGTCGTGCTCCACCAGCAGGATGCTCATGCCTTCGGCGCGCAGGCTGCGCAGCACATCGGCCAGGGCCTGCTTTTCCTTGTGGCGCAGGCCGGCGGCGGGTTCGTCCAGCAGCAGCAGGGCGGGGTCGGCGCACAGGGCTCGCGCAATTTCCAGCAGGCGCTGCTGACCCATGGCCAGGTTGCCGGCCTGCTCGTGCAGCAGCTCGCCCATGCCCACGCGCTGCAGCTGGCGCTGCGCTTCGGCAAAGAGCTGCTTTTCTTCCGCGCCGTTGAGCCGCGCCATGGCCGCGACCGGGCCACGCTGGCCGCGCATGTGCGCGCCCAGGGCCACGTTCTCCAGCACCGTCATCTCGGGCACCAGCTTCACATGCTGGAAGGTGCGCGACATGCCTTGCTGCGCGATCTTGCGCGAAGGCAGGCCGTCCACGCGCTGGCCGCGAAAGCGCACTTCGCCGCCGGTCAGGCGCAGCACGCCGGTGACCAGGTTGAAGGTGGTGGACTTGCCCGCGCCGTTGGGGCCTATCAGGCCCACGATCTGGCCGGCGCGAGTCTCGAAGCTGATGTCGTTGACCGCCACCAGCCCGCCGAAGACCTTGCGCACCGCCTTCACCTGCAGCACCACCTCGCCGGCGGCGGGCTTGACGCGCGTGGGCAATGGCGATGCGTCCTGCCAGTCGACCTTGCGTGGTGCGCGCGGCAGGCGCCGGTCGATGAAGGCCCAGAGACCGTCGGGCAGGTACTTGAGCACCAGCACGATCAGGACGCCGAACACGATCACCTCGTAGCTGCCGGCGGTGCCGATCAGCTTGGGCAGCAGCACCTGCAGCTGGTCTTCGAGCACCTTGACGATGCCCGAGCCGGCCATGGCGCCCCACACGTGCGCCGCGCCGCCCAGCACCACCATGAAGAGGTACTCGATGCCCATCTTGATGCCGAAGGGCGAGGGGTTCACCGTGCGCTGGAAGTGCGCGAACAGCCAGCCCGACACCGAGGCCAGCATGGCCGCCAGCACGAAGATGCCGACCTTGTGGCGGAAGGTGTCGATGCCCATGGCCTCGGCCATCTGCGTGCCGCGCGCCAGCGAGCGCACGGCGCGGCCGCTGCGCGAATCCAGCAGGCGGATCAGCGCGAAGGACGAGGCGATCACGAAGACCCACACCAGCGCATAGAACACGCGGCGCTGGCCGATCTCGAAGCCGAAGGCCGAGAGGCCCTTGACGCCCAGGATGCCGTCGTACTTGCCCAGCGCCTCGAGGTTGCCCATGAGGTAGTACAGCGACAGCGCCCAGGCGATGGTGGCCAGCGGCAGGTAGTGCCCCGACATGCGCAGCGTGATCGCGCCGATGACGAAGGCGCTGACGCCGGTGAGCGCCAGGCCGATGAAGAGCGTGAGCCAAGGCGAGAGACCGGTGTTCACCGTGAGGTAGGCGGTGGTGTAGGCGCCAATGCCGACGAACGCCGCCTGGCCGAACGAGGTGAGCCCTGCCACGCCCGTGAGCAGCACCAGGCCCAGCACAGGCAGCGCATACAGGCCGATGTAGATGAGCTGGATGATCCAGAAGTCGGGCATCGGCAGGAAGGGCAGCACCGCCAGCAGCGCAATGAGGACCCAGGGGCCCCAGCGGCGTAGCGGACTGCCGGCGCTCGATGCGACCGGCGCAGGGGTGGACATGACGGCGCTCATGTCAAGCCTCCCGCCGGGCCGCCCCAAGGGAGGCTTGCGCCCCCTCGGGGGGCAGCGAATACATGAAATGATGGGCGTGGGGGCGCATGTCAATGTTCCTCATCGGAATGGCCGGAAGCCAGCGAGCGCCACAGCAGCACCGGCAGGATGATGGTGAACACGATCACTTCCTTGAATGAACTGGCCCAGAAGGAGCCGAATGCCTCGATGGCCCCCACCGACAGCGCGCCGATGAGCGCGCCCGGGTAGCTGGCCAGCCCGGCGATTACCGCCGCGACGAAGCCCTTGAGGCCGATGAGAAATCCCGAGTCGTAGAAGATCGTCGTGGTCGGCCCGATGAGCAGGCCCGACAACCCGCCGATGAAGGCGGCCAGCGCAAAGGTCAGCTGCCCCGCGCCGTTGGTGGAGATGCCCATCAGCCGTGCGCCCAACCGGTTCACCGCCGTGGCGCGCAGCGCCTTGCCGTACAGCGTTCGCTCGAAGAACAGCCACAGGGCCACGATGAGCACCGCCGACATGCCGAAGATCACCAGTGCCTGGCCGCTGATGTTGAGCGGGCCCAGGGCCATGCGCGCATCCCAGAACGGCGGATTGCGAAAGCCCTCGGCGCCGAAGAAGAGAAGGCCCAGCCCGGTCATGGCGAAGTGCACGCCGACCGACACGATCAGCAGCACCAGCGTGCTGGCACCGGCCAGCGACTGGTAGGCCACGCGATACACCAGCGGCCCGAAGCAGGTGACGATGCCCAGGGTGAGCAGCGCCTGCGCCAGCAGCGGCAGCCCGCGCGGCGCGGCCCACGCCGAGATGCCGGCCACCACCGCCGAGGGAACGAAGGTGCGCAGCGCAGCAACAAGGGCCGGTGCGGCGCGGCGCCGGTGGCGCCACACGGCCACCAGGTCCATCAGCGCGGCCACGCCTGCCAGGATGAGCAGCAGCCACACCGTGCCCGGCACCTGGCCGGTCTGGAAGATGGCGAGCGTGAGCGCGCCATAGGCGACGAACTCGCCCTGCGGAATGAAGATGATGCGGGTCACCGTGAACACCAGCACGAGGCACATGCCCAGCAGGGCATAGATCGCGCCGTTGGTGAGTCCGTCCAGCAGCAGGATGCTGGCAATCGAGAAGTCCATGGCAGCAGGGCGTTCGTTCGGGTTACTGGACGACCTTGAACTTGCCGTCGACGACTTGCATCATCACGCCGGTTTCGTTCGTGTAGCCCCAGTGGTCTTGCGCGGTCCAGTCGAGCACGCCGTGCGAGATCACGGTGCGGCCCATGCCTTCGAAGGCGTCGCGCAGTGCGGCGCGGAATTCGGGCGTGCCTGGCTGCGCCTTCTTCAGCGCCACCGGCACCGCCTTTTCCAGCAGGGTGTAGGCGTCTGCGCCGTGGCCGGCGAACTGGTTGGCGGTGTTCGCGCCGTAGGCCTTGGCGTAGTCTTCCAGGAAGGCCAGCGAGGCCTTCTTCGACGGGTTGCTGTCGGGCAGTTGCGCACCCAGCATGGCCGGGCCCGAGACCACGAAGGCGCCTTCGGCATCCTTGCCGGCGGTGCGCATCAGGTCGGGCGTTGCGGCGGCATGCGTCTGGTAGACCTTGCCCTTGAAGCCGCGCTCCATGATCGCCTTCTGCGGCATGCCCGCGCCGCTGCCCGAAGCCACGATGAGGATCGCGTCCGGGTTGGCCGAGGTGAGCTTGAGCGCCTGCGCGGTCACGCTGGTGTCGGCACGGGCAAAGCGCTCGGTGGCCACGATCTTGAAGCCGTTCTTGGCGGCCTCTTCGGTGATGGCCTTGAGCCACAGCTCGCCATAGGCGTCGGTGTAGCCCAGGAAGCCGATGGTCTTCACGCCCTGCTTCTTCATGTGCTGGGCCACGGCGTAGGCCATCACGTTGTTCGACTGCGGCAGGCGGAAGAACCACTTGTCCTTGCCCGGCGGCAGCGCGGCCGGCGAGGTGGCCAGCTGCGGCGTGGCGGCCTCGGCCGTGACGTCGGCCATCGGAATGGCCACCGGCGTGGCCGAGGAGCCGACGATCAGGTCCACCTTGTCTTCGGTCACCAGGCGCTGCGCGGCCTTCACGCCGGCCGTGGGGTCGCTGGCGTCGTCCAGCACCACCAGCTTGATGTTCTGGCCGGCCACCGTTTTGGGCCAGATCATGATCGCGTTCTTCACCGGAATGCCCAGGCCCGAGGCCGGGCCGGTGAGCGGCTGCACCACGCCCACGGTGATGTCGGCATGCGCCGCGCCGGCGAGCGTCAGTGAAGCCAGCGCGAACAGGCTGGCGAGCATCGTCTTCTTGAACTTCATGGTTGTCTCCTGCTTCTTGGTTTGGTGAAAGGTCGAGGGCATCAACGAGGTGCCATGCGCAGCGCGCCGTCGAGGCGGATCACTTCGCCGTTGAGATGCGCGTTGGTCACGAAGTGGCAGGCCAGCTCGGCAAATTCCGAGGGCTTGCCCAGGCGCGGCGGGAACGGAATGGACGAGGCCAGCGACTGCTGCACGGCCTCGGGCAGCTCCAGCAGCAGCGGCGTGGCAAACAGGCCCGGGGCGATGGTGCACACGCGGATGCCGTGTTGTGCCAGGTCACGCGCCATGGGCAGCGTCATGCCCACCAGCCCGCCCTTGGAAGCGCTGTAGGCCTGCTGGCCCACCTGGCCGTCGAAGGCAGCGACCGATGCGGTGAAGAGGATGGTGCCGCGCTCGCCGCCCTCGTTGGGTTCGAGCCTGGCGCACGCGGCGGCGAACAGGCGGCTGACGTTGTAGGCGCCCACCAGGTTCACGTTCACCACGCGCTGGAAGTGTTCCAGCGGGGCCGGGTTGCCGTCCTTGCCGACGATGCGCTTGGCGGTGCCGATGCCGGCGATGTTCATCAGGATGCGTGCCGGGCCGTGCGCGGCCGCGGCCTTTTCCAGCGCGGCGGTGGTGCTGGCGGCATCGGTGATGTCGCAGCCGCAGGCCACGCCGCCGATCTCCCTGGCCACCTTCTCGGCCAGCTCGGCATTGCGGTCCAGCACGGCCACCTTGGCGCCCAGGCGCGCCAGTTCGCGTGCGGTGGCTTCGCCCAGGCCCGATGCGCCGCCGGTGACGAGGGCGGCTTGTCCTTCGATCTTCATGTTCGGTTCCTTCAGTGAATGGTTCAGGTGCGCGGCAGGATGGTCAAAGGCAGGCTGCCGTCGTGCAGTGCCTGGACCATGGCCGCGCGGTGGTGCAGCACGGCGCGCTGGTTGATGGAGCCCTTGTCGGTGACCTCGCCCTTGTCGATGGAGGGCGGCTCGCTCATGAGGTGCGCGCGGGCAATGCGGCTGGCACTGCCCGTGCCGCTGGCGGCCAGCTGGTCGACCACGCCCTGGAAGTGCGCCTGCACCGCCGGGCTTTGCAGCACCTGCTGCAGCGTTGCGTCGGCGCCCAGGCCGGCAAGCTTGCGCACGGCTGGGGTCGGAAACAGCAGCGCGCCCACTTCCTTCATGTTCAGGCCGGTGAGCACCGCGTCCTGCACATAGGGCGCACCCGCCGCGATGATCTTGGCGCGCAGCGGCCCCACGCTCACGAAGGTGCCGGTGGCGAGCTTGAAGTCCTCGGCAATGCGGCCGTCGAAACGCAGGCCGCGGTGAATGTCCTGCGGGTCGATCCAGGTCACCGCGTCGCCGGTGCAGAAGTAGCCTTCCTCGTCGAAGGCCTCGGCCGTCGCTTCGGGCGCGCGCCAGTAGCCGGGCGTGATGTTGGGGCCGCGGTAGCGCACCTCGGTCTTGCCATCGGTGTCCACCAGCTTGAGCGACAGTCCCGGCGTGGGCAGGCCCAGGTCGCCCGAGCTCACCTGCGGGCTGGTGATGTACAGCGCGAACGGTCCGGATTCGGTCATGCCCAGGCCGGTGCCCATGACGATGCGCTCGCCGATCTCGGCTTCCTGCGTGCGGTGCAGGCTGTCCCACACCGGTTGCGGCAGCGCGGCGCCGGCATAGAAGAACATCTTCACGCGCGACAGCAGGTTCTTGCGCAGCTGCGCATCGGTCTGCATGGCTTGCGCGATGGCCTCGAAGCCGGTGGGCACGTTGAAGTACACCGTGGGCGCGATCTCGCGCAGGTTGCGCAGCGTCTCGCCGATGAGCGCAGGCGTGGGCTTGCCGTCGTCGATGTAGAGCGAGCCGCCGTTGTTCAGCACGATGCCCACGTTGTGGTTGCCGCCGAAGGTGTGGTTCCAGGGCAGCCAGTCCACCAGCACCGGCGGTTCTTCGGTCAGCGCCGGAATCGACTGGCGCAGCTGCTGCTGGTTGGCGCACCACATGCGGTGCGTGTTGATGACCGCCTTGGGCAGCTTGGTCGAGCCCGAGGTGAAGAGGAACTTGGTGATGGTGTCCGGCCCCGTGGCGCGCATGGCGGCGTCCACGGCAGGCGTGGGCTCGGTGGCCAGCAGGTCGGCAAAGCAGGTGCAGCGGCGGCCCTCGACATGGCCGTCGACCAGCACCACCTCGATGTCGGCGGACACGGCTTCGCGGATGGCACGGCCGTAGCGCGCCTCGTCGCCGGCAAACACCAGGCCGGGCGTGAGCGTGGCCAGCACGTGGCGCAGCTTGTCGTAGTCCTTGCTGACGATGGAGTAGGGCGGCGAGACCGAGCAGTGCGGCACGCCGGCATACAGGCAGCCCAGCACAAGCAGTGCGTGCTCCAGGCTGTTTTCCGACAGGATGGCCACCGGGCGCTCGGCGCTCAGGCCGCGGTCGAGCAGGGACTGGCCGATGCGGCGGGCCTTGTCCAGCACCTGCGCGTAGCTGATGTGCACCCAGTCGCCGGTGCTGCCGTCAGGCAGGCGCTCGCGCCGGGCGAGCATGGTGCGACCGGGCGCCGCTTCGGCCCAGTGCAGCAGGCGGTCGGTGATGCGCTCGTTGTAGGGCAGCAGGGGCGTTTCCGCTTCGAGATAGCGAACGCCGTTCGCGCCGTCGCGCAGCACGCCGCGCGTGACGCCGAAGCCTAGCGGCCGGTAGCGCGGCGTCGCTGTGGCCGCGAGAGGTGCCGCAGCGCTCATTCCTTGCTCACCTTGGCCGCGCGGCCTTCGAGGAAATCGCGCAGGCGCGTCTTGGCCTCGGGCGCAGCCTGGGCAATGGCGCAGATCAGCGATTCGGTGAAGAAGCCATGGTCGGCCGGCTGCTCGGCGATGCGCGGCAGCGCGTGCATCAGCGCGTAGTTGGTCAGGGGCGCGTTCTGCGCCACGCGGCGGGCCAGCTCCATGGCCTTGTCGAACGCGGTGCCTTCTGGCACCAGGTATTGCGCGAAGCCGGCGCGCTCGCCTTCCTCGGCGGCGTAGACGCGGCCGGTGAGCATCATGTCGGTCATGCGCGCCACGCCGATGAGCTTGGGAATGCGCACCGAGCCGCCGCCACCCACGAAGATGCCGCGCGAGCCTTCGGGCAGCGCGTAGAAGGTGGAGCTGTCGGCCACGCGGATATGGCAGGCGCTGGCCAGCTCCAGGCCGCCGCCCACCACCGCGCCGTGCAGCGCAGCAATGACCGGCACCGGGCCGTGCTGGATGTGCTCGAGCGCGGCATGCCACATGCGCGAGTGGTGCATGCCCTGGGCGGCATCGCGCTCCTGCAGTTCGGACAGGTCGAGCCCGGCGCAGAAGTGAGGGCCGTCGCCGTCGATGACGGCAGCCCGCACGCTGGAGGGCAGCTTTTCGAAGACATCGCGCAGGGCCAGAATGAGCCCGTCGGACAGAGCGTTGCGCTTGCTGGCGCGCATCAGGCGGACGACTGCGATGTCGTCCTTCAGTTCGATTTGAAGATCGGGGTAGGTCATGGTTTGCATCCGCGGTATGAATCGATTATGGTTATGAGAAATAACCATTTCAAGCATCGATTGAGGCCTGACGCCTAGTACTTACCCGAAGAATCTGGAGACGACCACATGGACATTGCCAACCTCATCGCCATCGACACGCACACGCACGCCGAGGTGAGCTGCTGGAACCCTTTCGACAACTACGGCGAGGAGTACGACCGCGCTGCGGACAAGTACTTCCGCTCGAGCCGCCGCCCGAGCATCCAGGAGAGCATCGACTACTACCGCGAGCGCAAGATCGGCTTCGTGATGTTCGGCGTGGACGCTGAATCGAACCTGGGGCGCCGGCGCATTCCGAACGAGGAGATCGCCGAGGCAGCGCAGAAGAATCCGGACGTGATGATTGCCTTTGGCAGCGTCGACCCGCACAAGGGAAAGATGGGGGCGCGCGAGGTGCGCCGGCTGATCGAGGAGCACGGGGTGAAGGGCTTCAAGTTCCACCCCACCGTGCAGGGCTACCACCCGTATGACCGCATGGCCTGGCCCCTGTATGAAGTGATCGCCGAGCACAAGCTGCCGGCCATCTTCCACACCGGCCACAGCGGCATCGGCTCGGGCATGCGCTGCGGCGGTGGCCTGCGGCTGGAGTACAGCAACCCGATGCACCTGGACGACGTGGCCATCGACTTCCCGGACATGCAGATCGTGATGGCGCACCCGAGCTTTCCGTGGCAGGACGAGGCGCTGTCGGTGGCCACGCACAAGCCCAACGTGTGGATCGACCTGTCGGGCTGGAGCCCCAAGTATTTTCCGAAGCAGCTGGTGCAGTACGCCAACACGCTGCTCAAGGACCGCATCCTGTTCGGCAGCGACTATCCGTTGATCACGCCCGATCGCTGGATGAAGGACTTCGAGGATGCCGGGTTCAAGCCCGAGGTCATGCCCGGGATCCTGAAGGGCAACGCGGTCCGGCTGCTGGGCCTGGGCTGACCTACAGCATCCGCACGTGGATGCCCTCGAGGTGCCGAAGGTGCCTCGGCCCCAGTTGGCGATCGTGCGCTGAAATGAGCGACAGCGGCCCCAGCGCAGGGTCCAGCGGGAGGCCGTCGCGCTCGTACAGGACCAGCACGCCGTGGCCCAGGCTTGCGTTGTAGAGCTCGTTCCAGCTGAACATGGCGCCGTAGCCGTCCAGCCCGGTGGCCATCACGATGCAACGCTTGAGTTCGCCGCGAGGCTGCGTCGAAAAGCCGGCCGCATCCAGGATGTCGACCAGGCGCGCGCCGGCCATGCTGCGCACGGTGGCCACCGGCCGGCCGGTGAAGCAGTTGACCTGCGTGGGCCCCAGCTCGTGGCGTGCCAGCGCGGTCAGCGCGCTCATGTCCAGGGTGCGCGGGTGCGGCAGGTGGCCGCTCAGCGCGAGCGAGGCCTCGGCGGTGCATGCCGCTTGCAAGGGCTCGGGCAGGAGGTCGAGGCTCGGGTGGCGCATGCGCTCATTCTGCGGGGTGCGTCCCCGCAGGGAGTTTCACGAAGCAGCATGGGCGCCATATCGCAACGAATATGACGCCGGCTCGGGCAGCCGGTGCCTGACTCAGCGCGCCAGCAGGCCCATCAGGGTGCGGATGTCCTGCTTGCAGGCCGAGGCCGCTTCTTCCTCGATGCGGCGGTACAGCGCCACCAGCTTGCGTCCCGAGTCGGTCAGCACGGCGCCGCCGCCACTGCTGCCCCCCTGTGACGTGGACACCGCCGGTTCGCGCAGCGACCGGTTCATCTCGTCCAGCAGCAGCCAGGCACGGCGGTAAGACATGTCCAGGCTCTTGGCCGCCGCCGTGATGGAGCCGGTGTGCTCGATGGCTTCGAGCAGCGCGATCTTGCCCGGGCCCACCGCGATCTGGTCGCCGCTGGTGACGCGCACCCGGAATCGCAGCACGGGCTTGCCTGCACTGGTGGCGGCAGATGCGGGGGATGCGGGGGATGAAGAACGGGCGGCTCGGGCGGTCGGCATAGGCGCGGCAGGCTGGAAGGTCGTGGGTCCGCAGCATAGTCCAGGGCTGCCGACCGGCGCGGCGTGGCGTGGTCACGGTGCGGCCTCGTCCTGCAACCAGCGGTACAGGGTGCTGCGGCCCACGCCCAGGCTGCGGGCCGCCGGTGCAATGTGGCCGCCGTGCTGCTTCAACGCCAGCGCCACGGCCTCGCGGCGCAGTTGCGACAGCCTGACGGCCGCGGGCTTTGGCGCGGCTTCGGGGGCGGGCGCAGCCCGCATCGCCGGCTGCGGGCGCGGGTGCGACAGGCCGTTGCGCCGGCTCGCCGGGCGAATGCATGGTGGCCGTTCGCTGTCCACCGTCACGGCCCACGGCAAGTCGTCGGGCGCACTCACGAGTCCGGGCTGGCCGACCAGGCGCAACCAGTTCTCGCCCAGCACCTGGGCCACCGGCCGGCCGAGCCAGGCCTGCATCCCGCCGCCCAGCAGAGCGACTGCCGCGCGGTTGATGCCGGCAATGCGGCCGTCCTCGACCAGCAGCAACCCCTCCTGCGGTGTTCCGAGCAGGCTCGGCCGCCGGTGGAAATGGACCCGCTCGCTGGCATTGGTGCGGCACAGCAGGCGGTGCTCGACCTGGGCTGCCGCCATCTGCACCAGCGCCAACGCATGGGTGCCGATCTGCGCCGAAGGACCCCAGAGCGCCAACACGCCGACCAGGGTGCCCAGGCCGTCGACGACCGGGGCCGCCGCACCGCCGTGGGTTTGAAAGGCGTCGAGATAGTGCTCGCGCCCCACCACCTTCAGCACGCCCTGCTCGTGCAGCGCGGTGCCGATGGCATTGGTTCCGCGTGCCGCCTCGGCCCAGTCGGTGCCGCACAGGGCACCGCCGTCGCTGGTGCCAAGGACCAGGCCGTTCTCGTTCGCGAGCAGCGCCACGCAGCCCGAAGCGTGCACGTACTCGCCCAAGGCATCGAGTTCCGGCTGTGCGCACCGCCAGAGCAGATGCGCGCCTTCGCGCAGGTCGGCCAGCTCGGCGCCGGTCAGGGGTGTCGGGATGGGGTGACTGGCGCACATGGCGCGGCAGCGATCCCACGAGCGTGCAACGTGCGGCGGCACGTCGTGCGCAAGATCGACGTCGCCGCCCGTGGACGCCGGCAACGCTTCCTGCGCGCGGCGCAGGCAACGCTGCATTTCGACAAAGGCGTCCCTACGCATGACGCAGGCACAGGTGCGACGCCGGGGCCGCTCGTGGCGGCGCTGCATCGATGTTCATGAGGGCCGCCATGAAGCTGGCCAGGCTGGCGGTGCGCAGCGGCTCAAATGGAATGCCCAGCCGCAGGCATTGCCGCTTGATGCTGTTGGCCGAGTCGTGGTCGATGCAGTCGACCGGAAAAAGCACGCGATCGGCCCAGGCGATGGAGGCGGCCAGCTGTCCCTTGCGCTCTTCCAGGCCGCCGTCGTGCCGGCGCAGCTCGCCGCCGGCACGTTCCACCCATTCGCGGATGGCCTGGGCCGAACTGGGGCGGCCGCCAACGTAG
The DNA here is from genome assembly GCA_018241225.1 of Pseudomonadota bacterium. GTDB lineage: Bacteria > Pseudomonadota > Gammaproteobacteria > Burkholderiales > Burkholderiaceae_C > Variovorax. Next base: position 72,778 of record JAFEEG010000028.1, on the reverse strand, counting down.
AGCAGCCGCACGCCCTTGAGCGAATCGGGTTCGTGGTCCGCAGGCTGCGCGTCGTCGGCCAGCCAGCGGTGCAATTGAGCTTCGGCCGCGTGCAGCTCGCCCAGCACGTCCTTGAGCCGGCGCCGCAGGTCTTCGGCTTCTTCGTGCGCCTGGCGCTTTTCCTCGCTGGATCGCAGGGCTTGCTGCTCCGCCTCTTCGCGGCGCCTGACCTGCAGGGCCAGACGGTCCGCGTCCTTGAAGGTGGTTTCTTGTGCCGCTGGCTTGTCGCGCGCGGCCTGCTCCCTGGCGGCATGAAGCTGGGCGCTGACTTGCCGATGCTCGTGCTCGGACTGGTCGTGCGTTTCGACCAGCCTCTGGTAGCGGTCCTGGAGCTGCGCGAGCCGCTCGCGAAGCTGTTCGTTCTCGGCTTGCAGGAACACCCGCTGGCGCAGGTCGGCCCGAGTGGAGGTGCCCATCAGATGGGACAGCATGTGCACCTCGCCAAACACCTGCTGGCGCAGTTCCTCGGGCGTGTGGCGGTGCGAAAGCACGGCCCAGTAGGCGCCGGGCACTTCGCCCCGACCCACGAAGTCGCGCCACAGGCTTTCGACGTCCTGCGCGCTGCGCGCCTTGGCAAAGCGGCGAATCACCGGCTCGTAGCGGCGATCCAGCGCCTTGTGGATCGCCCGCGAGGCTTGCGCATCCATGATGGCCAGGCGCACCGCTTCGTGGTGAACGTCCAGATCGCTTGCGTCTTGCGTATCGAAGTAGCGGCCGATGATCCGCCTCAGCTCGGCGTCTGGCAGGCAGGTGCCCACGATCGAGCAGTGCAGGTGCGAATCGAGTTCGATCAGGCGCACGCGCAGGGGCGCTGCGGGCTCGTGCGTGCTGTCGGCTGGCGCACCCTGGACGCCCGATGGCGTGTGCGCCGCCGTCGGGTACTTGAGCTTGAAATCGGCCGCGCCTTCGGAATGCCGTTGCATGTCGGCCCCTACGGCGCGTCCGTTGCCATCACCTCAATGGCGATCAGGTTGGAGACGGCACGCCCCTGCTTGACCTCGCCCGGCACCACGAGGCGCGCGTCCCCGTTGGCGCCCAGCGGTGCGCCATTGACTGCGTACGCGACCAGCGCGCCGTCGTTGCCGAAGCCCGGGTCGATTTCGCCCAGCGACACCAGTGCCCGGTAGCCGTCGCTTCCCGTCGCCACGGCGTACATCGACAAGGTCGGGTTCTTCACCGCCGGCAGCTTCAGGCCGACGGTGTTGAGCAATGTCCAGAGGCTCACGCCGGTGTAGGTGTTGCTGCCGACAGTCGCGCTCACGGCCGGCAGGCCCTTGAGCGCCGCGATGTCGAAGCTTGCCGGCGCGGCCACCTGGCCGGAAACGCGGAAGGACGTGGCGACTCCGCCGCCGGTGCCGGACACCGATGCGGCTGACGCACGCACCTCGAGCCTGACCAGGTTCGACACATAGCGCCCGCCCTTGATGTCGGTGGGCGCCGTCACCCGAAAGGGGCCATCCGCGTCGGGCAGGGGGGTCGACGCGCCGTTCTGCGTGCTTGCGTAGGCAACGATGTTCTGGCGATTGCCGAAGTCGGGGCTCAGCTCGCCCAACGAGAAGACGGCCTTGTAGCCGTCGCTGCCGGTGGCGACCAGGTAGCGGCCGATCAGGTCGTTCTTGCGTGCCGCATCGGTCCGGATGCCTGCATCGCTCAGCAGGGACCAGAGACCGGCGCCGGTATAGGTGCGCGTCTGCGAGCCGCTGCCGCTCGTGTAGCTCACCGTCTGCGTCAAGCTGGGTCGAGCAGCCAGGTCGGCAGCGGTGAAGGCAGCGGGCTTGTCGACTGCGCCGGTCAGTTGAACGCTGGGGGCCGGCGCGGGCGCGGGCGCGGGCGCGGGCGCGGGCGCGGGCGCGGGGGCTGGGGCCGGTGCGGGCGCGGAAGCGGCGGTGTCGCTGCCTCCTCCGCATCCGGCGACCAGCAGTGCGGCCAACATCGACATTCGCTCAAGCCTGCGCGGCATCGGCAATCTCCGTGAAATGGGTGGATCGAAACCTTGGGGCAAGGCTTGCTCTCCGGCCCGTTCACGGACACCAGGAAATTCCGCCTCGTTATGTTTGGCGGAATATAGCGAAATTGTCAGCGGCTGTCTTGGCGGGACCGCCGCCCGGGGTTTTCAGTCGTCCGTTGCGACCATGACGCTCGAGGCCTTGATCACGCCGTACACGGTCTTGCCCTCCTTCAGGCCCAGGCTCTGGGCAGACGTGCTGGTGATGGTCGAGGTGATCTCGACCCCCGCGGCGACCTCGATGGTGACCTCGGTGGTAACCGGACCGCGCACAATTGCGGTGATCTTTCCTGGAAGCACATTGCGGGCGCTGATCTTCATGATGGTGGCTCCTGCGCAGGAAAAGGCTGAAGCCTGCAGCATACGGCGCCGAAGATGAAACATGAATACAACTGAGCATTCCCCCATCGTCTGCCGCCCCATCGGGCGAATCCACAGCCGCTTCACCGCTGCGGAGGGGATGCCGATCCAGACGACGGGCGCGCCCGCGGAGCCCGGCAGCATCGAGGTCTACCCCGAGTTCGAGCCGGGCCTGCGCGACATCGAGGGCTTCGACTACCTGATCGTCCTGACGCACCTGCACGCGGTGCAGCGCGAGATGCTCGAGGTGGTGCCCTTCCTGGACAACCAGCCGCACGGCGTGTTTGCCACCCGTGCGCCTGCGCGCCCGAACCGCATCGGCCTGTCGATTGTTCGTCTCGTGCGCCGGGAGGGCGGCGTCCTGCACTTCGAGGGCAACGACATGCTCGACGGCACGCCGATCATCGACATCAAGCCCTATGTCCCCCGGTTCGACGTGCGCGAGACCACGCGCATCGGCTGGTTCGAAGCCAAGGTCGATCGGGTCGGGCAGGTCCTGTCGGACGCTCGCATGTCGCCGGCCGCCGACGGGCCGAACACGCCGCGGGGTTGAGGCGGCGCGCCGGTCAGTCGGGCGGCCTCAGCCCTTGTCCGACTTGCCGGCCGCGTTGGCCAGCTTGCTGAGCATGCGGTCGACCATCCAGGGCTGGCGGCCATCGTCTTCCGCCTTTTCCTTGCGGCGGATTGCATTGCGCACAACGATCGAGCCGACATAGCGCATGGGCTCGGGCGGAAACTGCCCCAGCGGACCGCGCGTGAGCGGGCTTCGCGTCCAGGCGTTGTCGGCATCCAGCACCAGCGACGAGAGAATCTGCCCGCCCATGTAGGTGGGCCCCACGCCGTTGCCCGAGTAGCCGAAGCCGTAGTAGATGTGCGGATGCCCCTCGAAGCGACCGAAGAAGGGAAAGCCCGTTGCCGAACGGTCCGACGGGCCGTTCCAGCTGGCGGTGATCGGCGTGTTGGCCAGCGCCGGGAAGAACTCGCGCAGCGCCTGCGTCAGTTGTTCTTCATAAGGCGAGCGCTGGTCGAACACCGGCGCAATGCGCCCGCGCCACGCAAAGGTATTGCCTCCCTTGCCCAGCATCAGCCGGCCATCGGCCGTGCTGCGGTAGTAGTAGACGAAGGTGCGCGAGTCGAGCACCGACACGCCGTCGACCAGGCCGCTGCCGCGCAGCAACTCGGGGCAACGCTCGGTGATCACCATGTCGCTGGAGACGATGGCGATGGTGCGTTCGAACTGCTTTGGGAAGGCGCTGGCCATCCACGCATTCAAGGCGAGCACCAGCTTGCCGGCCCGCACGCTGCCGGTGGGCGTGCGCACCACCACCGGCGGACCGGCGGCGAAGTCGATCATCGGTGTGCGCTCGTGGATTCGGATGCCCATCTCCAGCGCCACGCGCCGCAACCCCCGCACCAGCTTGCCCGGGTGCACCGTGGCCGCGTAGGGTGAGAACACGCCCGCCAGGTTGCGGGCCGAGCCCGAGCGACGTGCCACCTCTTGCGCCGGCATGTCGCGGTACGAATGAATGCCGCGCTCTTGCAGCGCCCGCATCACCGGCGCCATGGTGCCGATCTGCGCCTGAGAGGTTGCGGTGTAGAGCGTGCCGTCCATGCGCAGCTCGGCATCGATGCCGTGCGCCTTGCAGAACTCGGCAATGTGGCCCACCGCCGCCTCCGACGCCTTGACCAGCCGCACCGCCTCCGCTTCGCCGAACAGGCGCTCCAGGGTGAAGTACTTGGCCGACCAGGTCAGCAGGCAGCCGCCGTTGCGTCCGCTCGCGCCGGCGCCGCACAGGTCGCTTTCCAGAATGACGATGTCCAGGTGCGGCGCCTGCTGCTTGGCCTGGATGGCGGTCCACAGGCCCGTGAAGCCGCCGCCGACGATGCACACGTCGGCTTGCGTCTCGCCCTGCAGGGCCGGCGCGAGCTCGCCAGCGCCGAACAGCGCCTGCTCGATCCAGAACGGGCGCATCTGGCTCACGCGGCCTGCCTTGCCGGGCGATCGGCGGAGGCGCGCTCCAGGTGGGCAACGAAGTGGGCGAGCCCCGGCACCACCAGCTCGGCCGACTTTGCGCCGTCGTCCCAGCGGCGCAGGCGCACGGCGTCCATCGAGTAGGGCAGGGCCTCGAAGGCCGCGGCCTGGGCCTCGTCGAACACGCCGCCTTGCAGCTTCAGGCTGCGCTGCGAGTCCGCCGAGAGGCTGTCGTGGTAGGCCGGCTCGCGCGCACACAGAAAGCGCTTGGCATCCACGTGCAGGCGTATCGGCTCCAGCGTGGCCGGGCCGAACAAGCCGCGCAGAAAAGGCAGGCACCGATACTGGTGCACGTCGTCCAGCCCCTTCATCGAAGGCGTGTCGCCGAAGTCGTGCAGCAGGTGGCCGATGTCGTGCAGGAGCGCCGCGCTGATGAGGGCGCTGCTGGCGCCCTCCTGCTCGGCCTGGTGGGCCGATTGCAGCGCGTGTTCCAGTTGCGTGACGGGCTCGCCGTCGTATTGCTCGTGGCCCTTGGCCTCGAACAGGGTGACGATGTCTTCAAGCGTGAGGCTCATGGCTTCCTTACCAGGGCAGCGAGTAGGTCTTGGTGTTGCAGAAGCTCTTCATGGCTTCCAGCACACCTTCCTTGTAGCCCAGGCCGGAATCCTTGATGCCGCCAAAGGGCGTGAGCTCCAGGCGGTAGCCGGGCACTTCGCGCACGTTGACGCTGCCCACGTTGAGCTCGCTGATGAAGCGCGTGATGTAGTCCAGCCGGTTGGTGCACACCGAGGACGACAGGCCGAAGGCGGTGCCGTTGGAGATGCGGATGGCTTCCTCGATGTCCTTGAAGCGGATGATGGGCGACACCGGGCCGAAGGTCTCGTGCTTGACCACCCGCATGTCCGGCTGCACGCGGTCGAGCACCGTGGGCGAATACAGGGCGCCGCGCTGCACGTTGCCGTGCAGCAGCTTCGCGCCTGCGGCGATGGCCTCGTCGACCACGCTCTTGAAATGGCTGGCGGCCTCCTCGTCGATGACCGTGCCCACGTCGGTGGCCGGGTCCATCGGGTCGCCATGCTTGATGCTCAGCGTCTTTTGCACGAGCAGGTCGACGAAGCGGTCGGCCACCGATTCATGCACCAGCATGCGCTTGATGGCGGTGCAGCGCTGGCCCGAGTTCTTGTACGAGCCGCTGGCCGCCAGCGTTGCGGCCTCTTCGATGTCGGCGTCTTCCATCACGATGATGGGGTCGTTGCCGCCCAGCTCCAGGATCTGGCGCTTGTAGACCGCCTTCGATGCAATGTACTTGCCGATGGGCACGCCGCCGGTAAAGGTGACCAGGTCCACGTCGGGGTTGGTCAGCATCTCGTCGGCAATCTCGCGCGGATCGCCGGTGATGACCGAGAGCATCGGCGGGGGCAGCCCCGCTTCGTACAGGATGTCGGCCAGCACGAAGGCCGACAGCGGCGTCTTCTCGCTGGGCTTGAGCACCATGCGGTTGTTAGTGGCCACGGCCGGCGCCACCTTGTGGATCACCTGGTTGAGCGGGTGATTGAAGGGCGTGATGGCGGTGATGACGCCCTGCAGCGGCTCGCGCATGGTGTAGACCTTGCGGCTCTTGCCATGGTGCGTGAGGTCGCACGAGAACACCTGGCCGTCGTCCACCAGCGCCTGGTTGGCGGCGAACAGGAGCACGTCCGACGCGCGGCCCACTTCATACAGCGAATCCTTGCGCGACAGTCCCGATTCGAGGGTGATGACGCGCGAGATCTCGTCCAGCCGCGAGGCGATGATTTCGCCGGCACGCATCAGGATCTTGTAGCGCTCGTAGCGCGTGAGCTTGCTCTTGTAGGCGCGGGCCACGCTGTAGGCCTGGCGCACGTCTTCCAGCGTGGCCTTGGGCACGGTGGCGATCACCTCGCCGGTGTACGGGTAGGTGACTTCGATCACCTTGTCGCGATACACGCGCTCGCCGGCAATGCGCAGGGCTTCCTTGTGCACGGTGCCGGGCTTCAGGATCAGTTCGGACATCGGTTGCGTCTCCAGAGTCGGGTTCAGGCGGCCACGGGCACCAGGGCGTGGTTCAGGGCCAGGTCCAGCGCGTCGAAGTTGCGCAGGCGGCGCCCCGGGGCAATGCCCTGCACCGGGCGGTTGCAGATCAGCGGCACGCGCTGCTCCGACACGCCACCGTGCGAGCGCAGCGGTGCATCCAGGCCCGACAGGTCGTGGCGGCTGGCGGCCGTGCCCACCACCGTGTTCTTCTCGCTCACCACCACGATGTCGCCGATGCGGTCGGGCGGCAGCTCGAAGCGCTGCGCGGCCTCCTGGCGCGACAGCACCAGTTCCATGCCGGGCACGCTCTTGAGCCGCTCGATCCAGGCTGCCGCGCTGGCGTCGTCGGGTGCGTAGATGGTGGCGAAGGAGCCCAGGGCGCCGTGGTGAACCACGTAGGGGTCGGTGATCGGGAGGATGACGCGCGCCTTGCCCGCGCCGTACCAGCCGTCCAGCAGGTCTTGCAAGTAGATGACCTGCGGCGCGCCGGTGTCGTCGTGCTTGTCGTTCATGCCGTGGTCGGCCGTGAGCACGATGGTGGCGCCCATCTCGTCGAGCTGCGCCAGGTAGCCGTCCATCATGGCGTAGAAGGCATTGGCCTGCGCGCTGCCGGGGGCGGCCTTGTGCTGCACGTAGTCGGTGGTCGACAGGTACATCAGGTCGGGGCGGCGGGTTTCCATCAGCTTCACGCCGGCGGCGAACACGAATTCCGACAGCTCGGCGCTGTACACGTCGGGCACGGGCATGCCCACCAGGCCCAGCACGTCGTCGATGCCGTTCTCGGCCATGCTGACCTGGTCGGACTTCTCGGAGGAGAAGCAGATGCCCTTCATCTTGTGGCCCAGCAGCTTGCGCAGCTTGTCCTTGGCGGTAACCACGGCCAGCTTGGCGCCTGCGTCGGAAAACGCTGCCAGCACGGTGCCGGTGCGCAGGTAGCGCGGGTCGTTCATCATCACTTCCTCGCCGCGCTCGCGGTCGTAGAAGTAGTTGCCGCAGATGCCGTGCACCGAGGGCGGCACGCCGGTCACGATCGACAGGTTGTTGGGGTTGGTGAACGAGGGCACCACGCAGTCGGCCAGCAGGTCGGCGCCTTCGGCGCGCATGCGCTTGAGGTAGGGGGCAACGCCAGCGGCAATGGCGGCATCCAGGTAGGCGGGTTCGCACCCGTCCACGCAGACGACCACCACGGGCGAGTCCATCCAGCGGTAGCTGCGGGCATTGACTTCCAGGGTCTTCGCGGTCATTGGGTCTTTCCTTCGGTAGTGGAGTCCAGGGGGGTGGTGGCCGCTTCGGAGTCGGAGCGGCCGTAGGCCTTGTGCATGCGGGCGCGGCTGCCGGCGACGTGGCGGCGCAACGCGCGCCCGGCCGTCTCGGCGTCGCCGCTGGCAATGGCGTCGACGATGGCGCCGTGCTCGCCGGCCGAGACTTCCAGGCCGCCGCCGCTGTCGAGCGCGCGCATGCGAAACAGGTGCAGCTCCTTCACGAGCTTCTTGTAGGTGTCGGTGAGCTTGCGGCTGCCCGCGGTGTCCAGCAGCGTGTCGTGGAACTGCAGGTTCAGCTGCGCGTACTGCTCCAGGTCCTTGGCCTGGGCGGCGCCGCGCATGGCCTCGACCATGGCGCGCAGGCGCTCGACGGCGTCGGGGCCCATGGCCAGGGCCACGCGCCGGCCGATGATTTCTTCCAGCGCCTCGCGCAGCTCGTAGATCTCGTCGGCTTCTTCGAAGGAGATTTCGCGCACGTACACGCCGCGGTTCTTGGCGTTGCGCACCAGGCCCGCTTCTTCCAGGGCGCGCAGCGCCTCGCGGATGGGGCCCCGGCTGGTGTTGTAGCGGGTGGCCAGCTCGCTCTCGTTGATGCGGCTGCCCACCGGCAACTCGCCGGTCATGATGAGCCGCTCGATTTCTTCCTGCATGACCATGGGCAGCGAACTGGAGCGCAGGAACGCGAGACCGGAAGAGGGCGTGGTGTTGCTCATGGGGTGGATTTTTTCAGGGGAATTGCTAACTGTCAACAGTTGACAGTCTTCATTCGACGATCTACATTTTTCATCCAGAGGCGCCAATTCCACCATGCCTCGCAGAGCATCCACCACCCATGTGACAGACAAGTACAAGGAGCATTTCGAATGACGACTCCCTCCCGTGCCGCCCGTTTCGGACTCGGCCTTTGTCTAGCGGCACTCAGCCTGGCCGGCACCAGCGCCTTTGCGCAAAAGACCACGCTGCAGGTCTACACGGCGCTAGAGAACGACGCCATGAAGGTCTACAAGGACGCCTTCGAAAAGGCCAACCCCGACATCGAGGTGCGGTGGGTGCGTGACTCCACGGGCATCATCACGGCCAAGCTCCTGGCCGAAAAAGCCAACCCGCAGGCCGACGTGGTGGCCGGACTGGCCGCCAGCAGCCTGGCCCTGCTCGACCAGGAGGGCATGCTCCAGCCCTACGAGACCAAGACCTTCAAGGAGCTCACGCCCGCCTATTCCGACAGCAAGCGTCCGCCGGCCTGGGTCGGCATGGACGTGTGGGCCGCCACCATCTGCTTCAACACGGTGGAGGCGCAAAAGCGCGGCATTCCCAAGCCCGAGAGCTGGAAGGACCTGACCAAGCCTGTCTACAAGGGCACCATCTCGATGCCGCACCCGGCCTCCAGCGGCACCGGCTACCTCGACGTGTCGGCCTGGCTGCAGATGTGGGGCGAAACCGAAGGCTGGAAGTACATGGACGCACTGCACGAGAACGTGGCGCAGTACGTGCACTCGGGCTCCAAGCCCTGCAAGCAGGCCGGCACGGGTGAATTCCCCATCGGCATCTCCTTCGAGTTCCGCGCGCACCAGGTCAAGAAGTCGGGCGCGCCGATCGAGATGGTGTTCCCCAAGGAAGGGCTGGGCTGGGACATCGAGGCCACGGCCATCATGAAGACCACCAAGAAGATGGAAGCGGCCAAGCGCCTGGCCGACTGGATGTCGAGCAAGGAAGCCGGCCAGATCGACGCGACCTGGTGGGCGGTGGTGGCGTATCCCGGTGTTGCCAAGAAGCTGGACGGCATTCCGGAGAACTACGAAAAGATGCTCATCAAGAACGACCTGAACTGGGCGGCCAAGAACCGCGAGCGCATCCTGGCCGAGTGGGGCAAGCGCTACGACGGCAAGTCCGAGGCCAAGCCCTGATGCGCACGCCACGCTTCGCCTAGCCTGAGCACCACCTGCGCCCGGTGGCCGTGGCCTTCAAGGGGCCACGCCGCCGTCAGCCATCGAAGAGAGCCAATCATGGAACCGACCGTTACCGAGCCATCTTCCAGGACCACGCCCGCGGGTGCGCCCGCCGCGCTGGAGATCGTCGGGGTTCGCAAGGACTTCGAATCCTTCAGTGCGCTGCGCGACGTGCACCTGCGCGTCAATGCCGGCGAGATGCTGTGCTTCCTGGGCCCGTCGGGCTGCGGCAAGACGACGCTGCTGCGCATCATTGCCGGGCTGGAAACGCAGACCTCGGGGCGCATCATGCAAAACGGCAAGGATGTCTCCTGGCTGCCGCCCAACCAGCGCGACTACGGGATCGTGTTCCAGTCCTACGCGCTGTTCCCGAACCTGACCATCGCCGACAACGTGGGCTATGGCCTGGTCAACAGCCGCGCGCGGCGCGCCGACATCAAGGCGCGGGTCGACGAGCTGCTGCGCCTGGTGGGCCTGCCCAGCTCGGGCGGCAAGTACCCCAGCCAGCTCTCGGGCGGGCAGCAGCAGCGCGTGGCCCTGGCCCGTGCGCTGGCCACGCGGCCCGGGCTGCTGCTGCTGGACGAGCCGCTGTCCGCGCTCGACGCGCTGGAGCGCATCCGCCTGCGCGGCGAAATCCGCCGGCTGCAAAAGCAGGTGGGCATCACCACCATCATGGTCACGCACGACCAGGAAGAAGCGCTGTCCATGGCCGACCGCATCGTGGTGATGAACCACGGCGTGATCGAGCAGGTGGGCACGCCCCTGGAGGTCTACGAGCGGCCCGCCACGCCCTTCGTGGCGGATTTCGTGGGCAAGGTGAACGTGCTGCAGTCGGTGGCGCTGGGCAACCAGCGCTTCCGGGTGGGCGACATGGAACTGCAGTGCGACGCCTGCAGCGCGGCGTTTGCGCCGGGCGAGGCGGTCAACCTTTACCTGAGGCCTGAAGACCGCGCGGTCGAGAACCTGGACGAGAACACCGCCAACCGGCTCAAGGCGCGGGTCACCCGCGTGGAGTTCCTCGGCGGCCTGTGCATTGCGGAAGTGACGGCCGACGCGCTGCGCGGCCAGACCCTGGGCCTGCACTTCTCGCTCAACCAGTTGCACGACCTCGACATCCGCGAGGGCAACACGATCGACATCGCGCTGCGCGCCAACCGAATCCGCGCCTTTGCCGCGCGCGCCGTGCAAGCATGAACACCCTTGCCCGCCCGATGCCCGCGATGCCGGCCACCGCCACGACATCGCGCATGCGCTGGAGCCGCGACGAAATCGTCGCCCGGCTGGTGCTGCTTGCGGTGCTGGCCATGCTGGTGCTGTTCCTGGCCGCACCGCTGCTCACCATTCTTGTCCACGCGGTGCAGGACAAGCAGGGCCGCTTCGTCGGCCTGACACACTTCATCGCCTACTTCAGCACGCCCAGCCTGTTGCGCTCGGTGTGGAACTCGCTGTGGGTGTCGGCCGCGGTGGTCAGCATCTCGGTGCCGCTGGCCTTCGGCTTTGCCTATGCGCTCACGCGCAGCCGGATTCCGATGCCGCTGAAGGCCACCTTCCGCCTGATCGCGCTCATTCCGCTGCTGGCGCCGTCTCTGCTGTCGGCCATTTCCTTCGTGCAGTGGTTCGGCAACCAGGGCGTGCTCAAGTTCCTGCTGGGCGGCCACTCGGTGTACGGCCCCATCGGCATCATCATCTCGGAGGTCTACAACACCTTTCCGCATGCGCTGATGATCCTGACCACCTCGCTGGCGCTGGCCGACGGCCGGCTGTACGAGGCGGCCACGGCGCTGCGCACCTCGCCTGCGCGCCAGTTCCTGACCATCACGCTGCCCTCGTGCAAGTACGGCCTCATCAGCGCGGCCACCGTGGTGTTCACCTATGCGGTGAGCGACTTCGGCGCGCCCAAGGTCATCGGCGGCAACTTCAACGTGCTGTCGGTGGATGTGTTCAAGCAGGTGGTGGGACAGCACAACTTTGCGGTCGGCGCGGTCGTCGGGCTGCTGCTGCTGCTGCCTTCGGTCGTGTCCTTCTGCATCGACTACGTGGTGCGTCGCAAGATCAAGGCGCAGCTCAGCGCGCGTTCGGTGCCGTACTTCCCGCCGCGGCGCCGCATTGCCGATTCGCTGCTCACGCTGTTCTGCGTGATCGTGTGCGCCTTGCTGCTGGCCACCGTTGGCATGGCCATCTACACCTCGGTGATCTCGCTGTGGCCGTACGACCTGAGCTTCACGCTCAAGCACTATCACTTCGTGCTGCTGGAAAGCGAGATGTCCCAGGCCTACACCAACAGCCTGCTGGTGGCCTTCGCCACCGCGCTGGCCGGCTCGTTCATCGTGTTCATCGGCGCCTACCTCATCGAGAAGATCCGCAACCTGGGGCTGCTGGGGCGCACCATGCACCTCATGGCCACGCTGTCGATGGCCGTGCCCGGCCTGGTGCTGGGCCTGGGCTACGTGATGTTCTTCAACCACCCGGCCAACCCGTTGAACTTCATGTACCAGACGATGGCCATCCTGATCGTCTCGATGGTGGTGCACTACTACACATCGAGCCACCTCACGGCCATCACCGCGCTCAAGCAGATCGACAACGAGTTCGAGGCCGTGTCCGCCTCGCTGAAGGTGCCGCTGTTCAAGACCTTCTTCCGCGTCACGGTGCCGGTGTGCCTGCCGGCCATCCTGGACATCGGGCGCTACTTCTTCGTGGTGTCGATGGCCAGCCTGTCGTGCGCCATCTTCCTGTACACGCCCGAGACCATCCTGGCCTCGGTTGCGATCATGCAGCTGGACGACGCGGGCGACATCGGCCCGGCGGCGGCCCTGGCCACGCTGATCGTGCTGACTTCCATCACCGTGTGCATCGCGTATGCGCTGCTCACCCGCGTGCTTCTGGCGCGCACCCAGGCCTGGCGCACGCTGGCCCGCACCTGAATTTTCCGAACCACGCCACCCGACCCGGAGACCCTCTCATGAGCCACACCCCGAATCCGCCCATCCTGCTCACCCCCGGCCCCCTGACCACCTCGGACCGCACCCGCCAGGCGATGCTGCGCGACTGGGGCTCGTGGGACGGCGACTTCAACCAGATCACCACCCGCGTGCGCCAGCGCCTGCTGACCATTGCCAACGCCACGGCGACGCACGAGTGCGTGCCCATGCAGGGCAGCGGCACCTTCTCGGTAGAAGCGGCGGTGGGCACGCTGGTTCCTCGCGACGGCCATGTGCTGGTGCCCAGCAACGGCGCCTACTGCCAGCGCCTGGCACGCATTTGCCGCGTGCTGGGGCGCAAGGTCACCACCATCGACTACACCGAGGACCAGCAGGTCTTGCCCGCGGACATCGACCGCGCGCTGGCCGCCGACCCCAGCATCACCCACGTGGCCATGGTGCATTGCGAGACCGGCGCCGGCGTGCTCAATCCGCTGCACGAGATTGCGCAGGTGGTGGCCAGGCATGGCCGCGGGTTGATCGTGGACGCGATGAGTTCCTTTGGCGCCCTGCCCATCGACGCCGCGCGCACGCCCTTCGACGCGGTGATCGCCGCGTCGGGCAAATGCCTGGAAGGCGTGCCCGGCATGGGCTTCGTCATCATCCGGCGCAGCGTGCTGGAAAAGTGCGAAGGCAACAGCCCCTCGCTGGCACTGGACCTGTACGACCAGTGGGTCTACATGCAGAAGACGACGCAGTGGCGCTTCACGCCGCCCACGCACGTCTTGGCGGCGCTGGACGAGGCCATCGAGCAGTACCTGGAAGAGGGCGGCCTGCCGGCGCGCGGCGCCCGCTACACGCGCAACTGCGAGGCGCTGGTGTCAGGGCTGGCGGCCATCGGCGTGCGCTCGTTCCTGGCCACGGACATCCAGGCGCCGATCATCGTGACCTTCCACGCGCCCGATCATCCCAACTACGAGTTCAAGCGCTTCTATGCAGAAGTGAAGAAGCGCGGCTACATCCTCTACCCGGGCAAGCTGACCCAGATGGAGACCTTCCGCGTCGGGTGCATGGGCCACTTCGGCGATGCCGGCATTCCCGGCGCGGTGGATGCAATCGCGAAGACGCTGGAGGCCATGGGCATCCCCGTGGGCGGCGCGGTGGCGACGGCGGAGGCCTGAAAAAGCAGATAAGCGAGGGCGCGCGCGTCAGTCCGCGCGCCGCTTGAAGCCGCTGAACATGGCGGCGACCAGGTTTTCGCGATGGCGCCAGCTCGTGAAGACGACGCCCACGACATGCAGGGCCACCAGGCCCACCAGCGTCCACGCCGAGCCGCGGTGCGCCAGCTCCACCCACTCGATGCCCCAGAAGCGGTCGGTGGTGTAGAGGTAGCCGGTGATGCACACGAAGGCCATGCACAGCAGCAGCACCACCACCATCCAGCCGCCCAGCGGGTTGTGGCCCAGGTAGCGGCTTTCGTGCTTGCGGATCACGTCGCGGGCATAGCGGCCCACGGCCGCGGGCGAGAAAACGAAGTCCGAGAACCTGGCGTAGGGTGTGCCCACCCAGCCCCACACGCCGCGCGTGAACGTGATCGCCAGCGCCGCGTAGCCGCAGGCCATGTGAAGGGCCAGCCGTTCTTCGCCGGCCCACCAGCACAGCGCGGTCGCGCCGACCAGGCCCCAGTGCAGCAGGCGCTGCAGGGGGTCCCACACCTTGATCCGATCGTTCACCCGCGCCGGCTCTATTCGGGCTGTTTCACTTCCCCGACCTTGTCGAAGGTCTTGGGGTTGAAGAAGGCTTCCACGCGCTTGCCGCTGGCGTCGAAGCCGTAGACCTCGTAGCAGCCGTTGAAGTTCTTCACCTGCCGAACCTTCCAGCCTTCGGAGGTGAGCTTGCGCTGCAGGTCCATCTGCGGCTTCATTTCTTCCTTGGCCATCGGCTCGCAGCGCACCTTGTCGTGCTCGACGGTCTGGGCGCTGGCAGCGCCGCCGGCGGTGATTGCGAAGAAGGCCATGGCGGCCGGGAGAAGGAACGAGCGTTGAATCATGTCGATGCCCCTGTTTGCTTGCTTGTTGGAGTGAGTGCTGGGCCGGGCTCAGGTGTCGAGCCACATGCGCAGCAGGTTGTGATAGGTGCTGGTCAGGCCGATCACGCCGGGATCGGTCTCGCCGAACTTGCTGCGCAGGTGGCGCAGGTGGTTGTCCATGTCGTAGAGCAGGCGCCGCTGCTCGTCGCTGCGGACCATGCTCTGGATCCAGAAGTAGCTGGCCACGCGGTGTCCGCGCGTGACCGGCTCCACCCGGTGCACGCTGGTGCCCGGGTACAGCACCATGTCGCCGGCGGCGAGCTTCACGCGCTGCTCGCCATAGGTGTCCTCGATGACCAGCTCGCCGCCGTCGTAGTCGGCCGGATCGCTCAGGAAGAGCGTGCACGACACATCGGTGCGCACGCGCCCGCTGCCGTCGCGCAGGAAGCGCACGGCACTGTCGACGTGGTTGCCGAAGGCATTGGCAGCGCCGCCGTAGCGGTTGAACAGCGGCGGCGAGATCTGCTTGGGCAACGCGGCCGAGAAGAAGACCTGGTGCCGCTCCAGCCCGCGCAGCAGCATCTGCTGCACGGTACGGGTCTCGTCGCAGTCCTCGCGCAGCTGCAGGTTGTTCTTGGCCTGGGCCGACTGGGTGCCGGCGGTCAGGCGGCCGTCTTCCCAGGGCGCCTTCGCAAGGATGGCGTTGGCCTGGGCGACCTCGGCCGGCGTTAGCACGGCCCGAACATGCAGCAGCATTGCGTTGACTCCTGATTCAGCGGATCAGAAGCGTACCCCGATCGTCGCCTGGTAGGTGCGCTGCATGCCCGCGATCACGAAGCCCGGGTACAGCTGGTCGCCGTAGAGCCTGTTGGTGATGTTGGTCACGTTGAATTGCGCGAACACGTCGGGCGTGAACTTGTACTCCATCATGGCGTCGCCAACCACGTAGCCGGGGACATAGGCCGTGGTGGATGCCGCACCGGTGGTTCCTTGCAGCGGACGGTTTTCCGACGCGCCGCGGATGCCGCCGGCCACGCGGAACTTCTGCGTGGCCTGGTAGCTAACCCACATGGCGCCGCTGTTCTTGGGCACCAGGCCCACCGGCGAGCCGACCACGTTGGCGTTCACGCTGCCGGCCTTGTCGATCTTGGCTTCGGGGATGTAGGCGTACGACAGGTACACCTCCCACTGCGGCGTCAGGCGGCCCACCACTTCCAGTTCGAGGCCCTGCGAGTGGCGCTTGCCCGACAGCAGGTAGGCGTCGCCGGCAAAGTCGGAGTCGGTGGTGCGCTCGTTGTACTTTTCGGTGCGGAACAGCGCCGCGCGGGTCGACAGCTTGCCGTCCAGCCAGTCGAGCTTGCCGCCCACTTCGATGTTGCGGCTCTTCTCGGGCGGCGTGTTGGCGTTTTGCGGCGTCACGTACTGGTAGGTGTCGGCCGCCGTGTTGTACGAGGTGCCGTACGAGGCGTAGTACGACTGCGTCGGCGAGGGCTGGTAGAGCACGCCGGCGCGGTAGCTGGGCGGGTTCTCCGACAGGTGCGAGGTGGCCGTGGCGCTGGGCGTCGTGGTGTTGGTGTTGGCGTAGCTGAACTGCGAGAAATCGCCGCGCATGCTGTCCCAGCGCAGGCCGCCGAGCAGCTTCCAGTTCTGCGCCACCTGCACCAGGTCCTGCACATAGGCGCCGAAGTTGGTCGCCGAGTATTCCTGCGTCGGGCGGTAGGTCGGGCTGACCGCCAGGTTCGGCAGGCTGTTGGGATTGCCGACCGTGGTCGTGCCCTTGTAGAAGTTGGTGCCCACGGTACCGAAGGCGCCGAAGCGATCGGCCGATTCACGCGAGGCGTCGACACCCGCCAGGATCTCGTGCTTGTACCCACCCCAGTTGAAGGTGTTGCTGTAGTCGCTTTGCAGGTACGTGCCCTTGTATTGGTCCTTGCGCGGCGCCAGGCCGACCGCATAGACATACGTGCTGTTCGACAGGTTGCCGGCAGTCACGGCGCCGCCCGCGCCGCACGATGCGGCCCCGGTCGCGCTGATGCTCGGGAAGCGATTGCAGAAGGCGGCCGTCGAGCCCCATTGCGAGCGGTCGAAGGTGCCGCTGCGCGCCTGCGTCTTGAGCTGGCCGCCGTCGTCGAAGGTGTGGGTCCACGAGCCGTTGACGTAGGCGGCTTCGCCGGTCACGTAGTCGCTCGGGCTGCCGTAGTAGGCGCCCGGCGTCAGGTTCGGAATAGTGCTCTGGGCAATGCCGTTGTTGAAGGTGCCGTTGGCCAGGTAGCGCGTGCCGGCCATGGGCACGTTGTCCACGTTCAGGTAGAAGGCGCCGACGCTGAACTCATCGCGCGAGCCGATGCCCCAGCTGTACTGCGGCGCGATGCCGTACTTGTCGATCTTGGCGCCGTCGTTGTCCGACTTGTTCCACATCGCGTTCAGGCGGAAGGCCGAGTCTTCGCCCACGCGCTTGTTCATGTCCGCGGTGGCGCGGTAGAAGCCGTCGCTGCCGATGGTGCCCATCAGGTCGGTCTGGTCGAGCAGCAGGGGCTTCTTGGTCACCTGGTTGATCACGCCGCCGGTGGAGCCGCGGCCGAACAGCATCGAGGCCGAGCCGCGCAGCACTTCGATGCGGTCCAGGTTGAAGGTGTCGCGGTCGTACTGCGACGGATCGCGCATGCCGTCGATCAGCAGGTCACCCACGGTGGCCACCGGGAAGCCGCGCAGGCGGATGTCCTGGTCGGTGCCGTTCTCGGTCGCCGCGAAGGTGATGCCGGCCGAGTAGTGCAGTGCTTCCTTCAGGGTGTTGAGCTTGGCGTCGTCGATCAGCTTTTCGGTGATGACGTTGATCGAGTTCGGAACGTCCCGGATGTCCTGGTTGCCCTTGGCGATGCCGGTCTTGGTCGTTTGCAGCTGTTCCTTGCCCTGCACATCGGCTTCGCCGGTGACGGTGATGGGGCTCAGCGTGCCGCCAGACGGCGCTTGCGTGGGGGCCGGTTGGGCCGGCGTTTGGGCCCAGCTGCTGACGGATGCAGCCAGCATCAATGCGCCAAGCGGAAAGGCGCTCTCGCTGGCGCTCATGGGCAGGGCAATGGGACGGACGGCGCGCAGCGCCGCCTTGCGACGGATAGATCGAGCCAAGATGGCCTCCAGGAATAACCGCTCCCCTTAGGGCGGTAGGTTTGAAGGCTGGCTATCCGATGGACGGTATTGGCTCGCCGGAATGAGAATAATTCCCAAGTATATCTATACGTTACAAAATCCGGGTGTTTGGGCGTCACACAGGCGTGTTCGATTCGCAGCGAAACAACATATTCGCGTCGGGATCGCGAGCGTGCGGAACTTAGACTTTGGGCTTGTGCATTTCCGCTCCCCATGGCAAGCATTCCGCCCCTCGCGCTGGTCGAAAAGATCCGGCGCGGCCTCGGTCCCCGCAACGCACGTCGCGTGGGCTTGCACCACGCGCAGCTGCTGCAGACCCTGCTCGAAATGGAGAACGCGCAACCGGATGCGCGCGACATCTACAGGGCGCTGCTCGCAGCCCGGCGCGGCATGATCATGGCCAGCCTGTACCGGGGGCTGCGGGTGCTGGAGGATGCCGGGCTCGTTCGGCGCGAGCACAAGCTCGAGGGCGGGCGCCCGCGCAGCGTGTACCGGGTGGTCGAGCGGGTGGCCGCGACGCAGGAGGGCGGTCCGGCCGCTGCGGCGCCGCGCACAAACGCCGAGCGCTAGAGGTCGCTCCAGCCTGACTTGGCGCGCTGGTGCCGCAGCGCGCGCTCCTTGGCCAGCTGCTCTTCCATTTGCTGGCGCCCCACCTTCGCCGCGCTGATGAACTGCGCCCGGTCCTTGTAGAGCGGATGCCCTTCCTCGGCGAACTGGATGTTGTACTGACGAAAGCGCATGGCGCTCTCGCGCGCCTCGTGCGGCGGCCAGCCCAGGATCTCCAGCACCTGGCGGCCGCTGCGCAAGGACGACTCGAACACCTCGCGCTCGGCCATGAGCACGCCGCGGTCGCGCAACTGGTACCAGTGGTTCATGTTGCGCGCTCGCGCGACGATCTGCGTGCCCGGGAAGTTTTCGCGCACCAGGTCGACGATTTCGAGCGATTGCTCCACATCATCCACGGCCACCACCAGCACCTTGGCATTGGCGGCGCCGGCGGTGCGCAGCAGGTCCAGCCGGGTGGCGTCGCCGTAGAACACGCGGTAGCCGAACTCGCGCAGGCCTTCCACCGTGTCGGGGTCGTGGTCGAGAACCGTCACCGGCAGGCCTTCGGCGCTCATCATGCGGCCGATGATCTGGCCGTAGCGGCCGAAGCCGCAGATCACCACGTTGGCGCTTTGCGGCTCCGAGATTTCCTCCAGGTCGCGGGCATCGCCGGCGCTCCAGCGCGGCAGCACCCATTTGTCCAGCGCCACCAGCAGCAGGGGCGACAGCAGCATCGACAGCGCCACCGCCGCAACCAGGAAGGAGGCCGTGGCCGGCGGCAGCACGCTGGGGCCGGCGGCCGAGAACACCACGAAGGCAAATTCGCCGCCCTGGGCCAGCAGCAGCGTGAAGACGGGGCGCTCCTGTACCGGCAGTTCCAGCAGCTTGGCCAGGCCGTAGATGGCGATTGCCTTCACGGCCAGGAAGCCCAGGACCACGAGCGCCATCCAGCCGGGGTGGGCCAGCAGCACGCCGAAGTCGATGCTCATGCCCACGGCAATGAAGAACAGGCCCAGCAGCAGGCCCTTGAAGGGCTCGATGTCGGTCTCGAGTTCGCGCCGGTATTCGCTCTCGGCCAGCAGTACGCCGGCCAGGAAGGCGCCCAGCGCCATCGACAGCCCCACGAACTGCATCAGTGCTGCAATGGCTACCACCAGCAGGAGCGAAGCGGCGGTGAAGATCTCCGGCGTGCGGCTCAACGCGATCCAGCGCAGCAGCGGGCGCAGCGCCAGCCGCCCGCCCAGCACGATGCCCGCCACCACACCGACGATCTTCAGGGCCTCCAGCGCGCGGGCCGTGCCGCTGATGGCGTCGGCCGCATCGTCGCCGGTGGCCAGCAGGGGCAGCAGCGCCAGGATGGGAATGGCCGCCACGTCCTGGAACAGCAGGATCGAGAAGCCGGCCTGGCCGCTGTTGGTGCGCATGAGGTTGCGCTCGCCGAACACCTGCAGCGCAATGGCGGTGGACGACAGCGCCAGGCCCAGCGCGGCCACCAGCGACACGCGCCATGGCATTCCGGCTGCCAGGCCTACGCCCAGAATCAGCGCCGCGCACAGCAGCACCTGCGCCGAGCCCCATCCGAAGATGGGCCGGCGCAGGTTCCACAGGCGCTTGGGCTCCAGCTCCAGGCCCACCAGGAACAGCATCAGCACCACGCCGAACTCGGCAAAGTGCAGGATGTCCTCCACGTTCTTCACCAGGCCCAGGCCCCAGGGGCCGATGGCGATGCCAGCGGCCAGGTAGCCGATGATGGAACCCAGCCCCAGCGCCTTGGACAGCGGCACCACGATGACCGCGGCGCTGAGGTAGATGAGCGAATTGATCAGCCAGGTTGGCGCGTGTTCCATGTCAGAGCCCGCCCGGCAGCCCGAAGGGCACTGAGCGACCCCTCGGGGGGCAGCGATACGCGAAGTGATGAGCGTGGGGGTTCATGTCAGGCGGTTTCCTCGGCGGGTGCTTCTTCTTCGTGCGGGCGGTCGGATTCTGGAACGATGCAGCGGGGGCAAGGTTCGATCTCGTCCATCTCGGGCCAGTTGGGGTAGCTGGCCAGCCGGTCGACGAAAGTGTCGACGTGCGCGGCAAGCTCTTCCTGGTCCATCCGGCGCGCCCCGTGCGTCACCATCGGCGGCAGGAAGCGCATGCCGCACAACGCCGCGGTCTGTTCGTAAGGTGGCAGGAAGGCGTCGAAGAAATAGCGGTTGTAGTTTTGCGGGTGGTAGCTCGCTTCGGGCCCGCCGGTGCTCACCGCCAGCCAGAAGTCCTTGCCCTGCAGCGCAGTGCCTTGCGAGCCATAGGCCCAGTCGTAGGCCAGCACGTCGTCCAGCCACAGCTTTTGCAGCGGCGGCATCGAGTACCACTGGATGGGGTGCATCAGCACCAGCAGGTCGGCCCGGGCCAGGCGCCTTTGCTCGGCCGCCACGTCGATGGCGAAGTCCGGGTAGGTGGAATAGAGGTCGTTGACGTCGACGCCAGGCACCTGGCGCGCGGCCTCCAGCATGCGGCGATTCAGGTGCGAATCGCGCCAGTGCGGGTGGGCGGCCAGCAGGTAGATGCGCGGTGCGGCTTCGGATTCGGTGGGGCTTGGCATGGCCGCGAACATATCGCAACCGTACGCAAAGCGCGCCGGGCCTGCCAGGATGGGCGGGGGCCTGTAACATTTCGGCACCCAAACCCAAGCGAGGAGCCTCTCATGCCGGTGGTCCTGGTCGCCAATCCCAAAGGCGGTGTCGGTAAGTCAACCCTGGCGACCAACATCGCCGGCTACTACGCCAGCCGCGGCCACGCCGTGATGCTGGGCGACGTGGACAGGCAGCAGTCCGCCCGTCTGTGGCTGGGCCTGCGTCCGGCGGCGGCGGCTCCGATCTCCACCTGGGAAGCGCAGGGCGATGGCAACGTGGTGCGCCCGCCCAAGGGCACGACGCACGCCGTGCTCGATTCGCCCGCCGGCCTGCACGGCTGGCGGTTCAAGGATGTGCTGGCACTGGCCGACAAGGTGATCGTGCCGCTGCAGCCGAGCATCTTCGACATCTACGCCACCCGGGAATTCGTCGATCGCCTGAAGGACCAGCGCAATGCGGCCAAGACAAAGATCGGGCTGGTGGGCATGCGGGTGGATGCCCGCACGCTGGCGGCCGACCGGCTGCATGAATTCGTGGCCGGCCTGGGTTTTCCGGTGATCGGCGAGCTGCGCGATACGCAGAACTACGTCCAGCTGGCGGCGCGCGGCCTGACCGTGTTCGACATCGCGCCGGGACGGGTGGCGCGGGACCTTGAGCAGTGGGAGTCGATCTGCCAATGGCTGGAGTCTTCCTAGGGAAAGCGCGGACTGTTCGAGGCAGCCGCTTGTCGCCTGGCCGACACCGGCGCCGCCACCCCAGCAGCTAGAGTGCGCCGCATGACCAAGAAGACCTTCCAGACCCTGTCGGATCTGGCCGCATGCGTCGGCCAGGAAGTCGCCGTGAGCGACTGGATCACCATCACGCAAGAGCAGGTGAACCAGTTCGCCGAAGCCACCGGCGACCACCAGTGGATCCACGTGGACGTGGAAAAGGCGAAGAAGGGGCCCTTCGGCGCGCCCATTGCCCATGGCTTCCTGACCTTGTCCCTGCTGCCGCGCTTCTTCGACGTGTCGCTGGACGTGGTGGAGTCGCGCATGGGCGTGAACTACGGCCTGAACAAGGTGCGCTTCATGTCGCCGGTGCCGGTGGGCAGCCGCCTGCGTGCGCGCATGAAGCTGCTGTCGAGCGATCCCATCGACAACAACGGCCAGCAGATGGTGTGGGAAGTGACGATCGAGCTGGAAGGCGCGAGCAAGCCGGCTTGCGTGGCCGAGTCGGTCGCCCGTCGATACCCCTGAGCGCCTAGGCGGCGCCCCCGAACCCGTTCTGCCGCCAGGCCTCGAACACCGTCACCGCCACGGCATTCGACAAATTCAGGCTGCGCTGACCCGGCCGCATGGGCAGGCGCAGGCGCTGCTCTGGCGGGAAGAAGCCATCGCGCAGCTCGGGCGGCAGGCCGCGGGTCTCGGCGCCGAATACCAGCCAGTCGCCGGGCTCGAAGCGCAGCTCGTGCGCCGGGCGGCTGCCGCGCGTGGTCAGGGCGAACATGCGGCCCGGCGCGGGTTGCTCGGCATCGAGCAGCGCTTGCCAGCTCGCGTGGCGCTTTACCGGCGCGAACTCGTGATAGTCCAGGCCCGCGCGGCGCAGCAGGCGGTCTTCCATCGAGAAGCCCAGCGGCTCCACCAGGTGCAGCGTGCAGCCGGTGTTGGCCGCCAGGCGAATGACGTTGCCGGTGTTGGGCGGGATTTCCGGTTCGACCAGGACGATGTGAAACATGGCGCCGATTGTCGCGGCACGCGGTGCCTAGGCCGCGGGCTTGTCGGTGCGGGCGAAGACGATGGCCGCCACGTGCACGGCGCCCGCATCGCGCAGCACCTGCGCGGCGGTAAAGAGCGAGGCGCCGCTGGTCATCACGTCGTCCACCAGCACTGCGCGCCGGCCGTGCATTTCATGGGCGCGCGCTGGCTCCAGCGCAAAGGCGCCTTTCAGGTTGGAAAGCCGTTGCGAGCGGGGCAGGGCGCTTTGCGCCGTGGTTTCCCGCGTGCGAAGCAGCAACCGCGCGTCCACCTTGGCCAGTGCCAGCCGGCGCGCGAGTTCCAGTGCCTGGTTGAAGCCGCGCCCCCGCAGCCGTCCCGGGGCCAGCGGCATGGGCAGAACGACGTCCGCCTCGTCGAGCGTCGGTTCCACCCAGGGCGTGCTGAGCATCAGGGTGGCCATCGGGCCGGCCCAGCCCGCTTCGCCCTGGAACTTGAATCGGCCGATCTGGCCGGGCCAGGGCCAGGCGTAGTCGCAGCAGGCCAGGCAGGCGTCCAGCGGCGGCGGCTGGCGCAGGCACTCGCCGCAATGCGCCACGCCTTCGGGCACCGGCAGCGCGCAGCTGCGGCAGCGGGGCACCGGCGGGGCCAGGCGTGCCACGCAGGCTTCGCAGACCGGCTGCGAGGGCCAGCTGGCGCAGACCGCGCAACGGCTGGGCAGGCGCTGGCGCCAGCGGGTGAAGAGAAGGGATGCGGCCATGACGCACTCAATATACTGGCCGCCCCATGCCTGAGAACGAGTCCACGCGGCGCCCGCCGACCATTGATGCAGTTGCCGCCGCCCGCTGGGCGCGCACCCCGCCTGCCGGCCCTTCACCCTGGCTGCACGAGGAGGTGGGCCGGCGCATGGAAGACCGGCTGCAATGGATCAAGACCCAGCCGCGCAACTGGGCCGACTGGGCGCCGCTGCGCGGTGGCCTGGAAGCGCACAACCTGCTGGCGCGGCGCTACCGCGAGGCGTCCAGCTTCGTGGTGGAGCCCGAGCCCGCGCTGCAGCCCGTTACTGCGCAGGCCCTGGCCGACCCCTGGTGGAGCGCCCGCCGCTGGAACGCGGCGCGCACACGCTTTGGCGCCGAGACGCTGCCCGAAGAGGGCGTGGACCTGCTGTGGGCCAACATGTCGCTGCACAGCGCCTCCGACCCCCAGGGCCTGATCGGCCAGTGGCACAAGCTGGTGGCCACCAACGGCTTCCTGATGTTTTCCTGCCTGGGCCCCGACACCCTGGCCGAGCTGCGCGCCCTGTACGCCGCGGCGGGCTGGGCGCCGGCTGGCCACGATTTCACCGACATGCACGACTGGGGCGACATGCTGGTGGGCGCCGGATTCGCCGAGCCGGTGATGGACATGGAGCACATCCAGCTCACCTGGAGTTCGCCCGAGGCCCTGCTGGCCGAGCTGCGAACGCTGGGCCGCAATTTCCACCCCCTGCGATTTCCGGGGCTGCGAGGCCGGGCCTGGCGGGCGCAATTGCAACAGTTGCTCGTCGGAAAGATGAACGCGGAAGGCCGCATTTCCATGACCTTCGAGATCATCTACGGCCACGCCTTCAAGCCCAAGCCGAAGGTCGCCTTGTCGCCCGAAAGCGCGGTGTCGCTGCGCGACATGCGATCGATGCTCCAGGGTGGCCGGGGAAAGACAAGTTGAGTGCGTCCATACAGACAAACCCGAGTGAATTGCACAGCTACAATTTGTCGTTGCGCGAATTGTGTCCACGTTATTCCAGGCCCGAGCGACGACAGTTTTGAAGGCCGCCAACGCACCGATAACTGAACCTCGCAAGTGCCAAATCCCGTGTTTCGTTTTGCCACCGTCTCAAGCCAGGGCATCCGCTGGTTTCTGAGGCGCAACTGCTCGGTCACCCCGAGTCAGCTGGCGTGGCTCTACGCATCGCTGTGTCTGGTGTCGCTGGCCATCGGTGGCGGCTTTTGGCTGCGCGGAGCCCCGCTCGTGCTGCCCTTCGCCTGGCTGGAACTTGCGGCGGTCGGCGTGGCCTTCCTGGCCTACGCACGGCACGCGACGGACGGCGAGATGATCGAGTTGCAGGAGGGGCGGCTGGTTGTCGAGCTGGAAAACGGTGGGCGCCATGAGCGCACGGAATTCTTGCCGCACCAGGTGCGGATCGAACCGGAGGTCAGCGACCGTTCGCTGATCGAGGTCTCGGGTCAGGGTCGTTCTGTGAAGGTGGGCCGCTACGTGCGGCCCGAGCTTCGGGCGGCGTTGGCGCGGGAGATCCGCATGGCGCTGCGCAACGCGTGAGACAACGCGGTGCGCCGTGCTTCAAAGCCGACGGTCTGGCCGATGGGTTAACTGGAAAATGAAGAAGTGAACACGATGAAGAGCATTTGGTACAAGGCGGCGAACCTGCTCGTAGCGACCGGCGCGGCATTCAGCACCGCCGCACACGCAGTCAACAACCTGGCCGGGGGGCCAGAGGTCCGTCAGCTCAACCTGCCGGTCGGCGTTACCAAGATCGCGCAGGAGCAGCACTTCCTGCACAACGCGATGATGATCCTGTGCACGGTCATCTTCATCGCCGTGTTCTCGGTCATGTTCTATTCCATCTGGAAGCACCGCAAGTCGGTGGGCCACAAGGCGGCCAACTTCCATGAGTCGGTGGTGGTCGAGGTGGTCTGGACGATCATCCCCTTCATCATCGTGATCCTGATGGCCCTGCCGGCAACCAAGGTCCTGGTTGCCCAGAAGGACACCACCAACGCCGACCTCACCATCAAGGTGACCGGCTACCAGTGGAAGTGGGGCTACGACTACATCAAGGGCGAAGGCGAAGGCCTGGGCTTCATCTCCACGCTGCTGCCCGAGCACCGCGCCGTTTCCAACAGCGGTGCCAAGGGCGCCGTGCCCGACAACTACCTGTTCGAGGTGGACAACCCCCTGGTGGTGCCGGTGGACAGCAAGGTCCGCATCATCACCACCGCCAACGACGTGATCCACGCCTTTGCCGTGCCGCAGTTCGGCATCAAGCAGGACGCCATTCCGGGCTTCGTGCGCGACACGTGGTTCCGCGCCGAGAAGGTGGGCGACTACTACGGCCAGTGCCAGGAACTGTGCGGCAAGGAACACGCCTACATGCCGATCCACGTGAAGGTGGTCTCGGCAGCCGACTACACCGCCTGGGTCGATGGCAAGCGCAAGGAAGCCGCCGCCAAGCAGGACGACCCGAACAAGGTCTGGGAACTGCCCGACCTGCTGGCTCGCGGCGAGAAGGTCTACGCCTCCAACTGCGCGGCCTGCCACCAGGCCAACGGCAAGGGCGCTGGCCCGATCAAGCCGCTGGACGGCTCGGCCATCGTGCTGGACACCGATCACACCAAGCAGCTGCACATCGTGCTCAACGGCGCGAACAACGGCGCCATGCCCGCCTGGAAGGCGCTGAGCGACACCGACATCGCCGCGGTGGTGAGCTTCACCAAGAACAGCTGGTCGAACAAGACCGGCCAGTTGGTGCAGCCGTCCGAAGTGGTTGCCGAGCGCGCCAAGTAAGTCCCACCCGCAAGCTGTTGCAGAGAAAGTAGATCGACATGAGTGCAATCCTCGACAACCACGGGCACGCTGACGGCCACGGGCACGACGAACACCACGACCATCACGCACCCACGGGCTGGCGCCGCTGGGTCTTCGCGACCAACCACAAGGACATCGGCACGCTGTACCTGCTGTTCTCCTTCGCCATGCTGATGGTGGGGGGCGTGCTGGCGCTGCTGATCCGTGCCGAGCTGTTCCAGCCGGGCCTGCAACTGGTGAACCCGGAAATGTTCAACCAGCTCACCACCATGCACGGCTTGATCATGGTGTTCGGCGCCATCATGCCGGCCTTCGTGGGCTTCGCGAACTGGATGATCCCGCTGCAGATCGGCGCATCCGACATGGCCTTCGCGCGCATGAACAACCTGAGCTTCTGGCTGCTGATCCCGGCGGCCCTGATGCTGGTGGGTTCGTTCTTCATGCCCGGTGGCGCACCCGCTGCAGGCTGGACGCTCTATGCGCCGCTCACGCTGCAGATGGGCCCCTCGATGGACGCCGGCATCTTTGCCATGCACATCATGGGCGCAAGCTCCATCATGGGCTCGATCAACATCATCGTGACCATCCTCAACATGCGCGCCCCCGGCATGACGCTGATGAAGATGCCGATGTTCTGCTGGACCTGGCTGATCACCGCCTACCTGCTGATCGCCGTGATGCCCGTGCTGGCCGGCGCCATCACCATGACGCTGACCGATCGCCACTTTGGCACCAGCTTCTTCAACCCCGCCGGCGGCGGCGACCCGGTGATGTACCAGCACATCTTCTGGTTCTTCGGCCACCCCGAGGTCTACATCATGATCTTGCCGGCCTTCGGCATCGTCAGCCAGATCGTGCCGGCCTTCGCCCGCAAGAAGCTGTTCGGCTACGCCTCGATGGTGTATGCCACCAGCTCCATCGCCATCCTGAGCTTCATCGTGTGGGCACACCACATGTTCACCACCGGCATGCCGGTGACGGGCCAGCTGTTCTTCATGTACGCCACGATGCTCATCGCAGTGCCCACGGCCGTGAAGATCTTCAACTGGATCGCCACCATGTGGCAGGGCTCGATGACCTTCGAGACGCCCATGCTGTTCGCGGTGGGCTTCATCTTCGTGTTCACCATGGGCGGCTTCACCGGCCTGATCCTGGCCGTGGCACCCATCGACATCCAGCTGCAGGACACCTACTACGTGGTGGCCCACTTCCACTACGTGCTGGTGGCCGGCTCGCTCTACGCCATGTTCGCGGGCTTCTACTACTGGGTGCCCAAGTGGACCGGCGTCATGTACAACGAGTGGCGCGGCAAGGTGCACTTCTGGTGGTCGTTGATCTCTTTCAACCTGGCCTTCTTCCCGATGCACTTCCTGGGCCTGGCCGGCATGCCGCGTCGCTATGCCGACTACCCGATGCAATTCGCCGACTTCAACGCGATTGCCACGGTGGGCGCCTTTGCCTTCGGCCTGGCACAGGTGTATTTCTTCTTCTTCATCGTCCTGCCCACCATGCTCGGCAAGGGCGAGCCCGCCCCCCAAAAGCCCTGGGAAGCGGCCGAAGGCCTGGAATGGGAAGTGCCTTCGCCGGCGCCTTTCCACACCTTCGAGACCCCGCCCAAGCTGGACGCCACCGCCACCAAGGTGATCGGCTGAGCGCCGCCTGACAAAGAGCAAGAGGCCCGGAGATGACGCCTGAACAGAAGAAGAGCAACCGTCGCATGGGGCTGATCCTGGCCTCCATTGCGGTGATGTTCTTCATCGGATTCATCGCGCGCATGGCCTTCATGCGCGGCTGACGCCCGAGAAACCCGAAGGAGCCCAGCGCGCCATGGCCAGCAGCAGCAAGGACGAGAGCAAGCGCCGCCACAACTTGCGAATGGTGGGCAAGCTCGCCGTCGTCACGGCCGGCATGTTTGCGTTCGGCTATGCGCTGGTGCCGATGTACCGCGCGATCTGCGAGGTGACGGGCATCAACATCCTGGCCCGCTCCGAACTGGAAGTGCCTGGTGGTGCCTCTGGCGGCAAGGACGTGCGGGTGAACAACACGCAGGTCGACAAGAGCCGCACCATCACGGTCGAGTTCGACGCCAATTCGCGCGGCCTGTGGGAGTTCAAGCCCGCGCAAAGCTCCATGGAAGTGCACCCGGGCGAGCTGCACACGGTCATGTACGAATTCCAGAACGTGCAGAACCGCCGCATGGCCGCGCAAGCCATTCCCAGCTATGCGCCCCAGCAGGCCGCGCCGTACTTCAACAAGCTGGAGTGCTTCTGCTTCAACCAGTACACGCTCGATGCTGGCGAGAAGAAGCAGTGGCCGGTGGCCTTCGTGATCGACCCCAAGCTGTCCAAGGACGTGAAGACCATCACCTTGTCCTACACCTTCTTCGAGGTGGGCTCGCCGGTGCCGGCTGCGCCGGGCAAGACGGCCGCCTCGAGCGTTGACGGCAAGCCGGAGCCCAAGTCGTGATGGCCGCGCAGAAGCTGCCCCCCGAGGCGAACAACAAGTCCTCCTCGCTGCTGCGCACCTTCAAGGCCGTGGCGTGGGGCTTCTTCGGCGTGCGCAAGAACAGCAGCTACCAGGAAGACATCAAGCGCCTGACGCCACTGCACATCATCGGCGTGGGCCTGGTGGCCGCGGTGCTGTTCGTGGTGGCGCTGGTCGTTCTGGTCAAGTTCGTGGTGGCGCCCTGAAACGGGCGACACCGCAAAAGAGAAGAGATTGAGTAGAAAGAAGAGAAAGCAGGAGCGCAAATGAGTTCAACCGCCCACGGCACCACGCCTTACTACTTCGTGCCGGCCCCCTCGGCCTACCCGGTTCTTTCCGCGATCGGGTTGTTCCTGGTGATCCTCGGCGCCGCGCAGTGGGTCAACGGCCACGGCTGGGGTGCCTGGTCGCTGCTGGCCGGCATGATCACGTGGCTGTCGGTGCTGTTCACCTGGTTCCGCGCCGCGGCGCACGAAAGCGAGAGTGGCCAGTACGGCCACAAGATCGACCTGTCGTACCGCTGGAGCATGAGCTGGTTCATCTTCTCGGAGGTGATGTTCTTCGGTGCCTTCTTCACCGCGCTGTGGTGGGCCCGCACCCACGCGCTGCCTGCGCTGGGCAGCCTGGACAACGCGCTGCTGTGGCCCGACTTCAAGGCCGTGTGGCCCACCGTGCAGGCGGGCGCCACCGCTTCGCCGGCCAACATCGTCGAGCCGTTCCAGACCGTGGGTCCCTTCTGGCTGCCCACCATCAACACCGCGCTGCTGCTGAGCTCGGGCGTGACGCTGACCATTGCCCACCACGCGCTGCGCGCCAACCATCGCGCGCAGACCATCCGCTTCATGTGGATGACGGTGATCCTGGGCTTCATCTTCCTGTGCGTGCAGGGCTATGAGTACCACCACCTCTACACCGAGCTGAACCTCAAGCTCAGCTCGGGCACCTACGGCTCCACCTTCTTCATGCTCACGGGCTTTCACGGCCTGCACGTGTTCGTGGGCATGCTGATGCTGTTCTTCATCACCCTGCGCCTGCACAAGGGCCACTTCACGCCCGAGCGCCACTTCGGCTTCGAGGGCGCCGCCTGGTACTGGCACTTCGTGGACGTGGTGTGGCTGGGCCTGTACATGCTGGTCTATTGGCTTTGAGCACTTCGCACCACGGCAAAGCAAAAAAGCGCCGCAAGGCGCTTTTTTCATGGTTTTCAGAAGAGGCGCGTCGGCCCGATCTATTTGCCGACCGGAAGTCCCCCTGGCTGGATGTAGCCGAGCTTCCAGGCCAGCAGCACGCACAGGAACAAAACCACCGACAGGCCGATCCGAACGGTGAGCGCGCGCGCCATGCCTCCAGACTTGGCGCGCGATTTGTCGTCGGACGGCCCGCCCTTGAGCATGAAGAACAGGGCCGATCCCAAGCTGGCCAGGATGCCCACGAACACCAGGGCAATGACGTATTTCATGACAAGCATTATCGACCCGCGCGGTCCGGAGGCCGTGTGAGCGAAGCGGCAAGACACCAGTCGGCTCGCGCGCCGGAATTCGCGCCGCCCCAGCCAAGGCGCAGGCGCCACACCTGGCTCTTTGCAGTCCTGGCGCTGCTGCTGATCGGACTGGGCATTGCCCTGGGCAATTGGCAGTTGCACCGCGCCGCGCAGAAGGAGGCATTGCAGGCCCAGATCCAGGCGCAGGGGCAGTTGCCGGTGCTGGACCAGGCGCAGTTCCTGGCCCTGCCCAGTCCGCTCGAGGCGCTGCATCGCCGGGTGCATTTGCGTGGGCTGTGGCTGGCCTCGCAGTCGGTCTACCTCGACAACCGGCAGATGCACGGCGTCCCGGGCTTCTACGTGCTCACGCCGCTGGCGCTGGAAGGCAGCAACGAGACAGTGATGGTCCAGCGCGGCTGGATCCAGCGCAACTTCAACGACCGCACGGCGCTCGAACCGGTAGCAACGCCCAGCGGCCTGGTGGAAATCGACGCCGTCATCGCCACGCCGCCCGCGCACCTGCTCGAGCTGGGCAAGGATGCCGCCATGGCACCGGCCCAGGCCGTGCCGGCGGCAGAGGCGGCGGCCGGATCGAAACCCGCCGCGGCGGCATCACCGACGCCCACCGCCGTGGGGTCTTCGCCCATCCGGCAAAATCTGGACCTGGAAGCTTTCCGCACGCAAACCGGCCTGCCGGTGCGCACGGAGCTTTCGTTGCAGGAAATCGGCAGCGCCTCCCAAGGCCTGCAGCGTGACTGGCCGGCCCCGGCGCTGGGCATCGATCGGCACTACGGCTACGCATTCCAGTGGTTCGGCCTCGCGGCCCTCGTCGCAGTACTCTATGTCTGGTTCCAACTCATCGTCCCCCTCCGCCGCGCAAGGCGTTCGCGCCATGGCTGACGAGCCGCTGGGCCTGACCGTGCATTCCATGCCCACGCCCGAGCAGACGCTGGGCGTGAGCGACGAGCGGCGAACCCGCTCGGGGCGCATTCGCATGCTGCTGGTGATGCTGATCTGCGCGGCACCCGTCATTGCCTCGTACTTCACCTACTACGTGATCAAGCCGCACGGCAGCGCCGGCTATGGGCAGCTGATCGACCCGCAGCGCCCACTGCCGGCCCTCACGGCCACCGCGCAAGACGGCAAGAGTGTCGAGCTGCGTTCGCTCAAGGGCCAATGGCTGCTCGTGGTGGTGGCCAAGTCCGGCTGCGACAACCTGTGCGAGCAATACCTGTACCTGCAGCGGCAACTGCGCGAAAGCCTGGGCCGCGAGAAAGACCGGCTGGACCGCGTCTGGCTGGTCAGCGACGGCGCCCAGCCGCCCGCACGCCTGGAGGCCGCGCTGCGCGGCGCTACCGTGCTGCGCGTGCAGCAGGGCCAGTTGGCGCAGTGGCTCGAGCCTGCCCAGGGCCACCAGCTCGACGAGCACATGTACCTGGTCGATCCGCAAGGCAACTGGATGATGCGCTTTCCGGCTGGCATGGACGCCGCCGGTACGGCCAAGGCCAAGCGCGACATCGAGCGCATGCTGCGCGCCTCCGCTTCGTGGGACGAAGCCGGCCGATGAACACCATGGACGCGCAGCCGCTCTACGACCTCGCGCCGGTAGCCTGGCTGCTGGGCATGGGCGTGCTGCTGGCCCTCGGACCGCTCTTTTGGGTGTGGCGTCGCCATGTGGGCGAGGGCGCCGGGCATCGCCTGCAGGCACTGACGGTGCTGACGCTGTTCCTGACCTTCGACCTGACGCTGTTCGGCGCCTTCACCCGCCTGTCCGACTCGGGCCTGGGCTGTCCGGATTGGCCCGGCTGCTATGGCAACGCCAGCCCGGTTGGCGCGCGCCACGAGATCGCCATGGCCCAGGCAGCCCAGCCCACCGGCCCCGTTACCCACGGCAAGGCCTGGGTGGAGATGGTCCATCGCTACCTGGCCACCAGCGTGGGCTTCCTGATCCTGGTGCTGGCCGTTGCCACCTGGGTGGTGCGTCGGCGCGAACGACTGGCGCCCCAAGGCGCGTCGCGCGGGCTTGCTTCGCTCAGCGCCTGGTGGCCGGCGGCAACGCTCGTGTGGGTGTGCCTGCAAGGCGCCTTCGGGGCACTCACCGTCACCTGGCGGCTCTATCCGGCCATCGTCACCCTGCACCTGCTGGGCGCCATGGTGCTGCTGGCCCTGCTGTGCATCCAGGCCGTGCGCTATGGGCAGGCAGCGCAGGCGCGCACGCCGGTGCCGCTGGCGCCGGCGCTGCGCACCCTGCTGTGGTTCACCGCGGGCGCGCTGGTCCTGCAGATCGCGCTGGGCGGCTGGGTCAGCACCAACTACGCCGTGCTCGCCTGCACCCAGTTCCCCATCTGCCAGGACAGCTGGTGGCCGCCGATGAATTTCGCGCAGGGCTTCGAGATCTGGCGCGAGCTGGGCACGGCCAGCCACGGTGCACCCATCGAATTTGCGGCGCTGACCGCCATTCACTACACCCATCGCCTGATGGCCTACGCGGTGTTCGCACTCATCGGCCTGCTCGCCTGGCAATTGCTGCGCCGGGCGCCGGCCCTGCGGGCTCAGGCGCGCTGGCTCATCGGCCTGGCGCTCCTGCAGCTGGCAACCGGGCTGGGCAATGTGCTGCTCGGCTGGCCGCTGGTTGCAGCCCTTTTGCATACGGGTGGCGCCGCGGCGCTCGCCGTGGTGCTGACATGGACGCTGTGCGAGAGCCGTAGTGCCCTGGCCGCCGTTCCGGCCCGCCGCGCAGCCGGCCTGGCCACCAACAAGATTCTCGAGCAATGAGCACGCCCATCTCCGCGCAACACAGCCACGGCACCAGCGTGCTGCGCCAGTACTACGCCCTTACCAAGCCGCGCGTGGTGCAACTCATCGTTTTTTGCGCCTTCATTGGCATGGTGCTTGCCGTGCCGGGGCTGCCCAGCTGGCCCGACGTGGTGCAGGGCGCGCTGGCCTGCGTGGGCATCTGGCTGGTGGCCGCTGCCGCCGCTGCGTTCAACTGCCTGGTCGAAAAGGGCATTGACGCCAAGATGAAGCGCACGGCCTGGCGGCCCACGGCGCGCGGCGAACTCAGCGACTGGCAGGCCCTGGCCTTTTCCATCGTGCTGTGCACGCTGGGCTCGGCGCTGCTGTGGTTCACGGTGAATCCGCTGACCATGTGGCTCACCTTTGCCACCTTCGTGGGCTATGCGGTCATCTACACCGTGGTGCTCAAGCCGCTGACGCCGCAGAACATCGTGATCGGCGGCGCATCGGGCGCCATGCCGCCGGTGCTGGGCTGGGCGGCCATGCGCGGCGACGTGGGGCCGGAGGCGCTCATCCTGTTCCTCATCATCTTCCTCTGGACGCCGCCGCACTTCTGGGCGCTGGCGCTGTATCGCGTGGAGGACTACCGCAAGGCCGGCTTGCCGATGCTGCCCGTGACGCACGGCAACGAGTTCACGCGGCTGCAGGTGCTGCTCTACACCTTCATCCTCTTTGCTGCTTGCCTCATGCCCTTCATCTACGGCATGAGCGGCTGGCTGTACCTGGCGGTGGCCATCGGGGTGAGCGTGGGCTTCTCGGGTTACGCCTTCAAGCTGTGGCGCAACTACTCCGACCAGCTGGCTCGCAAGACCTTCCGCTTCTCCCTTGTCCACCTGAGCGTGCTCTTTGCAGCCCTGCTGGTGGACCACTACATCAGTTACTGACGCAACACACGATGAACAAGCGCGACGTGCTCAAGCTCCTGGCCGCAGGCTCCACCGTGGCCCTGGCTGGCTGCATGCAGTCCAAGCAGAGCTTCAAGGCGGTGGACATTACCGGCGCCGACTACGCCAAGGACTTTTCGCTCAAGGACGCGAACGGCGTCACCCGGACCATGGCCGACTTCAAGGGCAAGGTGGTGGTGCTGTTCTTCGGCTACGCACAGTGTCCCGACGTGTGCCCCACCACCATGACCGAGATGGCGCAGGTCAAGCAGCAACTGGGCGCCGAGGGCGACAAGCTGCAGGTGGTGTTCATCACCGTCGACCCCGAACGCGACACCGCCGAGGTCATGAAGGCCTACATGGGCGCGTTCGACCCCACCTTCGTCGCGCTCATTCCCACGCCCGAGCAGCTGACCACCGTGGCCAAGGACTTCAAGGTCTACTACAAGAAGGTGGAAGGCAAGACGCCCACCAGCTATTCGATGGACCATTCGGCCGCCAGCTATGTGTACGACCCGCAAGGACGCCTGCGCCTTTACGCGCGCTACGGCACGGGCGTTCCCCCCATGGTCGAAGACGTGAAGACGCTTCTGCAAGGTTGAGGCAGACCAGTCCATGCCCGATGGCAGCCTGGAGCACTTGAAGGGGCGCAAGGGTGCCTTTCGCATTGCGCTGATCGCGCCCGAAGTCCTCGAAGGCCTGAGCCAGGGGCTGCTCGAGACCGTCAATCTCAACGAATTCCTCGCGCTGGACATCGCGCGCCTGGCCACGCAGGTGGCGCATCACATCGGGCTCGACCCGCAGGCCGAGCGCCTGCTCGATACCCTGGCCATGCTCGGCGCCTTCAAGCCGATGCAGCGCCATGGCCACGTCGCCCGCGCGCTTTACGATCTGGCGGCGCTGCACGCACAGCGCGATGCCGTGGCGCACCGGCTGGCCACGCACACCAGCGACGTGGCGCGCTGCTGGGCCACGCAATGGGTGATGCTGTCGGGCCTGCCGCTCGCACGGCAACTCGAATCGGTGCGCCGCTTTGCCGCCGACCCGCATTTCGGTGTGCGTGAATTCGCATGGATGGCGGTTCGCGACGCGGTGGGCGCAGCGCCCGACGAAGCCCTCGCACTGCTGCAGCCCTGGGCATTGGATGCCGATCCCAACATCCGCCGCTTTGCCAGCGAGCTGACGCGTCCGCGCGGCGTATGGTGCACGCAGATCGAGGCCTTCAAGTCCGAACCGTGGCGAGCACAGGCGCTGCTCGATGCCCTGCGCGCAGACCCGAGCCGCTACGTGCAGAACTCGGTGGCCAACTGGCTCAACGACGCCAGCAAGTCGCAAGGCCCGTGGGTGGAGGAAACCTGCGAGCGCTGGCTGCGCGAAAGCGATGTGGCTTCTACCCGCTACATCGTGCAGCGCGCGCGGCGCACGCTTCGCAAGTCTGGCGCCTGAATCGCGTTCAGGCAGGCGTGCGTTGCTGGAAGAGCAGGCGCACGGCCAGTGCGCCCAGCACCATGCCCATCAGCTGGTTCTGCAGCTTCATCCAGAACCGGTTGCTGGCAAACCACTGCGAAATGCCGGCGGCAGACAGCGTGACCAGCAGGTTCACGGACGAGCCGATGACGATCTGCGTGCTGCCCAGCAACAGGCTCTGGCCCAGCACCGAACCCGATTCTGGGGTGATGAACTGCGGCAGCACCGACAGGTAGAAGATCGCTACCTTGGGGTTGAGGATGCTGGTGAGCAAGCCCATGGAGAACAGCTTGCGTGGCGACTGAGGCGCCAGCTCGCGCGCCTCGAAAGGTGAGCGCGCGCCGGGACGCAGCGCCTGCCATGCCAGCCACAGCAGGTAGACGGCGCCTGCGATCTTCAGGATCTCGTAGCCCAGCGGCACCGCCATGAACAGGGCCGTGAGGCCCAGCGCCGCCGAGCACATGTGCACCGTGAAGCCCAGCACCACGCCGAACCAGGACATGACCCCGGCCGCGCGACCCTGGCACAGCGAGCGGGAGATCAGGTAGATCATGTTCGGCCCGGGCGTCAGGGCCATCAGCAGCGCGGCGCCGAAGAAGAGGATGAAGTGCGAGGTGGAGATCATGGGGCAACTTGCGAAGTCACTCGACGATACAGGCAGCGCGATGGCGGCGGGAGATACAGATCCAAGAAAAAAGGCCCGCAACAGCGGGCCTTCTTCCGTGAGCCTATGGCTCGGTCTCAGGCCGTTGCCAATGCCGCCGGACGCGACAGGCGCAGTGCGTGCATCCAGGCACGGCGCAGCACGGCGGGCGAACGCGATTCTTCCGGAATCAGCAGGAAGCCACGGTCGCGCAGGCTGGAGCCCAGGTTCAGCTGGCTGGTCATCACCGTCAGCGGAATGGCCAGCAGCAGCGGCAGGCCCACGGGCATGAGCCACATCAGCGCGCTGGCGTCGATGAGGGCGATGCCCAGGGCGAAGGCGCCAACCACCAGGCTCATGGGTGCAAGTGCGCGGGTGGCGTCTTTCCAGCCCACGGCGGCGGCTTCCCGCGGAGGCGACTTCCATTCCAGCTTGATGCCGGTGATGGCCACCACCACGAACAGCGAGTGGGCCAGCATGCGCACGGGTGCCTGCACGATGGCCATGGCGCTTTCCATGAGCGAGCTCTTGACCAGGCCCCAGAAGCCGCCGTACTGGCGCTGTTCACCGCGCATCAGGATGGCGGCGATGCCCAGGATGCGGGGCAGGAACAGCAGGCACAGGGTCCAGGCCCACAGGGCGGCCAGTTCCATGGGCAGCACGTGCCAGTCGCCGATCAGGTTCGAGCCGGCCAGCCACAGCGTGGTGCCCAGCGTCAGGAAGGCCAGCCACAGCGGCGCCGAGACGTAGGCCATGGTGCCGGTCACGAACATCGCGCGATGCACGGGGTGGATGCCGGGCTCGGCCATAAGGCGGGCGTTCTGCAGGTTGCCCTGGCACCAGCGACGGTCGCGCTGCAGCTCGGCCAGCAGGTCTGGCGGCTGCTGCTCGTAGCTGCCCACCAGGTCGGCCACCAGCCACACGTGGTAGCCGGCTCGGCGCATCAGCGCGGCCTCGACGAAGTCGTGGCTCATGATGCCGCCGGACATGCCGCCCTTGCCCTTGATGGGGGCCAGCGCGCAGTGCTGCATGAAAGGCTCGACGCGGATGATCGCGTTGTGGCCCCAGTAGTGCGATTCGCCCAGCTGCCAGAACTGC
Source organism: Pseudomonadota bacterium (assembly GCA_018241225.1). Lineage (GTDB taxonomy): Bacteria > Pseudomonadota > Gammaproteobacteria > Burkholderiales > Burkholderiaceae_C > Variovorax. Next base: position 35,753 of record JAFEEG010000028.1, on the reverse strand, counting down.
ATGCCCAGGGTGAACAGGCGGCCCGTCACGCGGGATGCGAACTGCTGTGCGCGGGCGTGCAGGGTCACGTGGCCGATGGCCTGGGTGGCGGTCTGGATGATGCCGGCGGTGGGGTTGGCTTCCATCAGCTTGACCATCGAGGCCAGGCAGTCGCCGCTCATCACGCTGTCGGCATCCAGCACCACCATGTAGCGGTAGTCCTTGCCCCAGCGGCGGCAGAAGTCGGCCACGTTGCCGGCCTTGCGGTGCGTGCGGCGGGTGCGCAGGCGGTAGTACACCTCGATCTGCGGCTGGTTCGGGTTCTCGGCCAGCGCGGCGCGCAGGTCGGCCCATGCGGCGCGCTCGGCGTCGGCCACGCCGGGTTGGAAGCTGTCGGACAGCACGAACACGTCGAACTGCTTCGCGTGGCCGGTGGCGGCCACCGACTCGCACGTGGCGCGCAGGCCGGCAAACACCGTGGCAACGTCCTCGTTGCAGATCGGCATGATGATCGCCGTGCGGGCTTCGGGATTCATCGGGTGGTTGGCCACTTGCTTGGCCGACAGGGAGTGCTTGTCACCCCGCACCGAAACGTAGAAGCCCATCAGCGCAGTGACGAAGCCGGTGACGACCCAGCCCGACAGGATGGCGTACAGCGCAATCTGGCCGTACTCGAGCAAGGCGTTGTCGTAGGTCGGCTGGATGCTGGCAAACAGGGTGGCGGCCAGCACGGTGCTCAGCACCGCCAGCAGCATGAAGACGTTGCGGCGGCGGGCAGCGGCCTTTTGCCAGGGCTGCTGGGCTCGCGGGGCCGCGAAAGCGGCTTCTTGACGGCCGCCGCCGGCGCCCAGGCGAACCAGCAGGCCGGTGCCGATGCTGTTCCAGAAACCGCGCCAGGGGCGCGGCGTCATGGAGCCGCGGTTGACTGGGGGCGCCGTCACCGAGTTGGGATGGCGTTCTTCACGCAGGTCGGGCCGGGCGGCAACAAAGTCGCCTTGGCCCAGCACGCGCAGCTGGGAAAATTCATTGGGCTTCATCTGGGCGGATCCTCAGAAGGCCTGTTTGTCGCGTACGGGGGTGTCGCCAATGGCAGGAAAGCGCTTGAAAACGCTGTCAGGCGCCATCCCGTTGCCAGCCTCGAGGGAGCCGGACAGTTGGGTCGCCGCGCGTGGCCGCGAGGGCGAAACGTGCTTGTGGCGCTGGCCGAACTGGGGCGAGCGCGTGGCGAAAGATGGGCTGGAAAGAGAATTCATGCGGGCTATAGGGCAATCGCCGTGCCAGCTTGAAAAATCTCTTTTAAATCAATGACTTGGAGGAATTCTTGGCGGCAGATTTGCCGCCGACCTCGAATTTGGCCCTGAAAACCGCCGATTCTGTCGCCGAATCACGACAAGACCAATAGGACCAATATTTTTGTTCTTTTAAATCAACAACTTAGCTATGTCGCTCGTCAGCGACGCCATCGCCAGAGCCCTGTGGAACGTCCGCTTTGAACGACCCCGGCGTGAGCTCGTGCTTTTGCAGCAGGCGATAGAACTCGGTGCGGTTGCGGTCGGCCAGACGGGCGGCGTCGGCCACGTTGCCGTCGGTCAGCTTGAGCAGGCCCACCAGGTACTCGCGCTCGAAACGCTGCTTGGCTTGTGCGTAAGTCTGCACTTCCACCGTAGGTACCCGCAGCGCACGCTGCACGAGCGCCAGCGGCACCAGCGGCGAGGTCGACAGGGCACACACCTGCTCCACCACGTTGTAGAGCTGTCGCACGTTCCCTGGCCAGGGCGCCGTGGCCAGGGCTTTCAATGCCTCCGGAGCAAATCCGGACAGCCGCTTGTTGTACTTGCCGGCCAGCCGCTGCAGGAAGTGGTTGGCCAGAAGTGGAATGTCCTCGCGCCGTGCTGCCAGCGAGGGCAGGTTGAGCGTCACGACGTTGAGACGGTAGTACAGGTCTTCGCGGAACTGCCCGGCCTCCATGGCTGCGTCCAGGTCGCGGTGGGTGGCCGAGATGATGCGCACGTCCACCTGGATCGACTGGCTGCCGCCCAGCGGCCTGACCGCGCGCTCTTGCAGCACCCGCAGCAGCTTGACCTGCAGGGCGGGCGGCATGTCGCCGATCTCGTCCAGCAGCAGCGTGCCGCCATCGGCCTGCTGGAACAGGCCCTTGTGGTTGGCCACGGCGTCGGTGAAGGCGCCCTTCATGTGGCCGAAGAGTTCGGATTCGAGCAGCGCTTCGGGAATGGCGCCGCAGTTGACGGCCACGAAGGGCTTGTCGGCACGCGCGCTGGCCTTGTGGATGGCGCGCGCCAGCATTTCCTTGCCGGCGCCGCTGTCGCCGCGCAGCAGCACGCTGGCGTCGGACTTGGCGACCATGCGCGCCTCGGCCAGCAGCTCGGCCATGCGGTTGCTGCGGCTGACGATGTCGGCACGCCAGTTCTCGTCGCCCGCGCCTTTGGCCGCACGCGCAGCAGGTGCCGCGAGCGCCAGTGCCTGCGCAATCTTGTCGAGCAACTCGCGCGCGTCGTAGGGCTTGGTGAGATAGCCGAACACGCCGCGCGCCGTGGCCTCCACCGCATCGGGAATGGTGCCGTGCGCGGTGAGCAGGATCACTGGCAGCGTCGGGTGGTGCTGGCGGATTTCATCGAACAGCTGCAGGCCGTCGCGCCCGGGCAGGCGCACGTCGCTGAGCACCAGTTGCGGATGCTCGATTTCGAGCTGCGTGAGCGCCGATTCGGCAGACGTGACGGCCGTGACCTGGTAGCCGGCGCCGGTCAGGCGCATCGACAACAGGCGCAGCATGTCCGGGTCGTCGTCGACGACCAGCAGGCGTGCGCCGCGGGGCTCTTCCGTGCTGCTCATGGCTTTGCGCCGTTGGGTGCCGGCATGGGGGCAACCGGCGGATGGTTGCTCGGGCGCGAGAAGCTGCGCTCGATGGCGCGCAGCGCCTCCAGACGGTCGTTGAGCTGGTCGATGCGGCGCTGGCTGTCCTTGAGTTGCTGGGCCTGCTTGTCGCGCTCGTCTTCCACGCGGCGTTGTTCGCCGTAGCGGGCCGACAGCATGCGCGCCAACGGCGCCAGCTGCTGGGCCTCGGGTGCCTGGTTGGCGGCCACGCGCTGCAACAGGCCCTGGGCGCGCACGAGATCGGCGCCCTGGCGGGTCTGGGCCAGCGCCAGGGCCAGCTGCACCTGTGTCAGCGGCACTTCGCCGGGTTCGCCCAGGCGGGAAATCTCGGCGGCCAGCTCGGGCGGGCCCAGCGGGCGCACCTTGTCGGCATAGGCCAAGGCGGCGGCCACCGGGCCGGAGGTGGCCGCGATGAAGTTGATGGCGGGCTGCGTGGCCGGCGCATTGGGCTCGACCTCGACCGGTACCACCGGCGCGGGAAGGTTCTGCACCAAGGGCGGCGCAGGCACGTTCGATGGGGCGGGCCGCGGCATGGTGGAGGTGGCGCAGCCGGCCAGCAGCACGGGCACGGCGATGGCCGCGGCCCAGGGCAAGACGGTTCTGCGAACAGACAGGATCGACATGAAAACCAGGATTGGGGGACGCACTAGGAGGAGGGGCTTCAGGCGATGCGCGGCAATTCGATGCGAAAGCGTGCACCCGGGCCGTCGGTCAGCAGTTCGACACGGCCGCCATGAGCTGCAATGTACTCCTGCACGATGGAAAGACCGATACCGGTGCCTTTGACCGCATGCTCTGGCTGGCGTTCGCCGCGAAAGAAGGGTTCGAAGATGCGCTCGCGATCGGCCAGGGCGATCCCCGGGCCCGCGTCGCAGATGTCGATCCGGGCCACGCCGGGCCCGGACGACACCGCCAGCGTGATGAGGCCGCCGCGCGCCGAAAAGCGGATCGCGTTGGACAGCAGGTTGGCAATGGCCGTTCCCAGCTTGGTCCGGTCGGCCGTGACCTGCAGGTCTTCGCCTTCGCTGCGCACCTCCAGGCCCTGGGCCTGCCACTGCAGGCGCTGCGAATAGACCTGCTCTTCGATGAGCGGCAAGAGGGCCACGCGCTCGCGGTGGAGTTCGCGCGCCTCGAAGGCGGCAGCGTTGAAGCGCAGCAGCGCCTCGATCTGCCCCTGCAGCGACACCGTGTTCTGCTGCAGGATCTGCGCGACTTCGCGCTGGGCAGGGTTGAGCGAGCCGGTCACGCCTTCTTCGAGCAGCGACACGCCTTCGCGCAGCGCCGCCAGCGGCGTCTTCAGTTCGTGCGACACGTGGCGCAGGAAGCGGGCCTTGTCGGCATCCAGCTCGGTCAGGCGCAGGCGCAGCCACTCGAGCTGCTCGGACACGCGCCGCACGTCGGCCGGGCCGCGGATGTCGATGGGCTCGTCCAGCCGGTTTTCGCCCAGGCCGACGATGGCGCGCTCCAATCGCTTGAAGGGCCGCGCCAGCCACACGCCGAAGCCCAGCGCCAGCGCCACCGCCAGGCCGCTGGCGGCCAGCACCTCGCGCATCAGGCGGGTGCGGGCGCTTTCGATGCGCTCGGCCAGCGCCTTGTTCTGCGTCTCGATGAGCACCTGCGCCAGCTGCGCGATCTGCGTGTTGTTGCCGTCCAGGTCGCGAAACTGCAGCGCCATGCTGCTCTCGCGCGCCAGCGCGGTTTCCTGCGGGCCGGTGAGCAGCGACTCGATGGAGCCGATCTGGTTGCGCCACTCGTCCGCGGCCTCCACCGGCAGGCCGTTGGCCACCAGGCGGTCGATGGCGCCATGCGCATCGCGCTCGGCGTCTTCAAAGCGGCGGCGCAGCACGCCGTCGTTGAGCACCAGCGACTGCCGGCCCGCGCGTTCCATGGCCGCGCTGCGTTCGGCCAGCGACTGGGCCGAGCCCGACAGCGTAAGCGCGCGCGCCGCGGCGTCGCGGCTCTGGGTCATGAGCGCGTCGTACTGGAACACCGAGCGCAGGGCCACGCCCACCAGCAGCGCGGTGAGCAGCAGGAAGGCGAACAGCAGCAGCTGCTGGAAGGAGCCGCGTGCGGATTTCAGCGTGCCCATCAGGCGGCCAGCACCTTGCCGGCGGCCTGCAGACTCTCGCCTTCGCGGGTGGGCACCTCGCCGGCCAGGGTGTAGGCCATCGAGCGGGTGATGCGAAGGTCGATCATCTGGCCCACCAGGCGCGCATCGCCCGCGAAGTTGACCACGCGGTTGCAGACGGTGCGGCCCATCAGGATGCCTTCGCCGTGCTTGGCGGCGCCTTCGACCAGCACGCGCTGCAGCGTGCCCACGCGGCTCTCGCCGATGCGCCTGACGTTGTCGTCGATGGTCTTTTGCAGCTTCTGCAGCCGCGCGAGCTTCACTTCATGCGGCGTGTCGTCGTGCAGAGCGGCGGCGGGCGTGCCGGGGCGCGGACTGAAGATGAAGCTGAAGCTGGCGTCGAAGCCCACGTCCTCGATCAGCTTCATCATCTTGTTGAAGTCGTCCTCCGTCTCGCCCGGGAAGCCGACGATGAAGTCGCTGGACAGCGAAAGCTCGGGCCGGATGGCGCGCAGCTTGCGCACCGTGCTCTTGTATTCCATGGCGGTGTAGCCGCGCTTCATGGCCATGAGGATGCGGTCCGATCCGTGCTGCACCGGCAGGTGCAGGTGGCTCACCAGTTGCGGCACCTTGGCATAGGCCTCGATCAGGCGCGGGGTGAACTCGTTGGGGTGGCTGGTGGTGTAGCGGATGCGCTCGATGCCGGGGATGTCGGCCACGTATTCGATCAGCATCGCGAAGTCGGCGATCTCCGCGGTGTCGCCCATCTTGCCGCGATAGGCGTTCACGTTCTGGCCCAGCAGCGTGACCTCGCGCACGCCCTGGGCGGCCAGGCCGGCCACTTCGACCAGCACGTCGTCGAAGGGACGGCTGACTTCCTCGCCGCGGGTGTAGGGCACCACGCAGTAGCTGCAGTACTTGGAGCAGCCTTCCATGATCGACACGAAGGCGGTGACACCCTCCACCCGAGCCGGCGGCAGGTTGTCGAACTTCTCGATCTCGGGAAAGCTGATGTCCACCTGCGGGCGGTCCTGTCGCTCGCGCTGGGCCAGCAATTCGGGCAGGCGGTGCAGCGTCTGCGGGCCGAATACCACATCGACGTAGGGTGCGCGGGCGATGATGGCGTCGCCCTCCTGGCTGGCCACGCAGCCGCCCACGCCGATCTTCACGCCGCGGGCCTTGAGGTGCTTGACGCGGCCGAGGTCGGAGAAGACCTTTTCCTGCGCCTTCTCGCGCACCGAGCACGTGTTGAAGAGGATGAGGTCGGCCTCGTCCACGTTCTGCGTGGGCTCGTAGCCCTGGGCGGCGTTCAGTACGTCGGCCATCTTGTCCGAGTCGTACTCGTTCATCTGGCAGCCGAAGGTTTTGATGAAGACTTTCTTGGCGGTCATGGGGTGCCCGTGGGTGGGTCGGTGGGCGATGCGAAAGAAAAAGCGCTCACGCGGGGCATCGTCCGGAACCCTGCGTGCTGGAGGCGGGAGTGTCGAGGCCGGTCTTGCCGGCGCGCTCCCGCGCGTGTGTCGGCCTTGGCCTGGCTACTGGCCGTAACCCGGCAACTGGTTGTACGGCGTGTTGCCGTCGTCGCGCGGGCCGGTGTTCGTATTGGAGGCGAAGGGCCAGAAATTGAAGAAGGGCCGCGCGGCGCTGGCGCGCCGGGTAGAGGCTTCGTCGGCAGTGAGTATCCACACCTGGTTGACCATGCCGGTGGTGGCTTCGCGGGTGTAGTTCACCACGTAGCTCTGGCCGATCAGCGAGGCCGTGGGCACCAGCATGCGCTGGGCATTCTGGATGCGCACGCCGGGCGAGATGCGGGCTGGCTGGCCGTCGAGCTGGATGGCCGGCGGCGCGCCGAATGCGATCTGGCCGCGCAGGGCGTTCACCGGGAAGACGCGGCCGCCCACGGCGACCTCGGGTTGGCCTTGCAGGGCTTCGTCCTGGGCTTGGGCGGCGGGCAGTTGCAACAGCAGGATGGCCGCAGTTGCCGTAACGAAAAGGGTTTTGCTGGAAATGATGGCGGGGCAGCGGTTCATGGGGTATATCCAGAGGCTGAACAAGAGATTTTACGAGACGGCCTGCGACCCCCGCGCCCGTGGCGTGGAAGCCATTCGCTTTACTTATCTTTACGGAAGGCATAGACGCGCGAGGCTTCGCGCTGGTCCAATAGTTGCCTTTGGTAACGAACCTAGTGTCGGCCCAAATTCGCCCCACGTCGCCCCCCGCTGTTGTTATTTGCCCCATGAAGAAAAAAGTCGTCCTGCCCTTGCTGGCTGTTCTTGTCGTGGGGGGCGCTGCCTTCTGGTGGTGGGGTGCGCGGCAGGCGGCGAAGGGGTCGCCCGCGCAGCAGCAGGAACAACAACAGGCCAAGGGCGGCCCCGGCGCCGCGCGAGCCAACGGTGCGCCGGCCCTTGTCACGCTGGCCCAGGCGCGCAAGCAGGACGTGCCCATTACCGTGCAGGTCAACGGCAGCGTGGTGTCGCTCAACAGCGTCGATCTGCGCCCGCAGGTGACCAACACCGTGCGCGAGGTGCACGTGAAGGAGGGCCAGTTCGTCAAGGCCGGCCAGCTGCTGTTCACGCTGGACGAGCGGGCTGACCAGGCCAACCTTGCCAAGGCGAAGGCGCAGCAACTCAAGGACGAGGCCACCCTGGCCGACCTGGAGCGCCAGTACAAGCGCAACCAGGAGCTGCTGGCGCAGAACTTCATCTCCAAGAGCGCGGCCGATGCGACGCTGTCGCAAATGGAGGCGCAGCGCGCCGCCGTGGCGGCCGACAAGGCCGCGGTGCAGGCCGCGCAGGTGGCGCTGAGCTACTCGACACTGCGTGCGCCCATTGCCGGGCGCATCGGCGCGGTCAACATCTACCCCGGCAGCCTGGTGCAGCCCACCAGCTCGCTGCTGACCATCACCCAGCTCGACCCGATCGCGGTGAGCTTCCCGGTGCCCGAGGACAAGCTGCAGGATCTGCTGGCCGCCGCCCGCTCCCACACCCCGGTGCAGGCCATCGTGCCGGGGCGCAAGCCGGTGCAGGGCACGCTCGATTTCGTCGACAACACGGTCGATCCGCAGATCGGCACCGTGCGCGCCAAGGCCGTGTTCGACAACGCCGACCAGACCCTTTGGCCCGGCCAGTTCGTCGAGACGCATGTGACGGTCAACATGCTCAAGGACGCCACCGTGATCCCGGCCGCGTCGGTCATGCTGCTGGCCGAGGGCAGCTCGGTCTACGTGGTGGACGAGCAGCGCACCGCGTCGCGCCGCAAGGTGCAGCAGCTCTACACCTTCGGCACCCAGGTGGCGGTCAAGGGCGTGGAAGCCGGCGAACAGGTGGTGCTCGAAGGCAAGCAGAACGTGCGGCCCGGCGGCAAGGTGCGCACCGACGTGCCGGCGCAGCCCACGCAATCGCCCGGCGGCCCGGCGCCGTCGCGCGGGCCCACGGGGCCCGGCGCCGCATCGGCCGCGCCTGAAGCCGTACCCGAGGCCGCACCGCCCACGCGGAGCCGCGCATGAACATTTCCGAGTTGTGCATCCGCCGTCCGGCGATGACGGTGCTGCTTTCGTGCGCCGTGGTGGTGATGGGCATCTTTGCCTACTTCAGCATCCCGGTGGCGGCGCTGCCCAGCTACAACACGCCGGTCATCAACGTCTCGGCGCAACTGCCGGGCGCCAGCCCCGACACGATGGCGTCGTCGGTGGCGCTGCCGCTGGAAAAGCAGTTCTCCACCATTCCGGGCCTGTCGACCATCAGCTCGGTGAACACGCAGGGCGCCACCTCGATCACTCTGGAATTCGTGAGCAGCCGCGACATCGACGCTGCCGCGGTGGACGTGCAGGCTGCCTTGCTGCGTGCGCAGCGCCAACTGCCGGCCGAGCTGACGCAGCTGCCCTCGTACCGCAAGGTGAACCCGGCCGATGCGCCGGTGCTGCTCATCGCGATGACCTCGGAGTCGATGACGCCGGCGCAGCTCAACGACTACGCCGAGAACCTGGTGTCGCCCACGCTCTCGACCATCGACGGCGTGGCCCAGGTGCTGGTGTTCGGGCAGAAGCGCTTCGCTGTGCGCATCAAGGCCAACGCCGACCTGCTCAACGCACGCAACATCACGCTGGACGAGCTGGCCAACGCGGTGCGCCTAGCCAATGCCAACACCCCGGTGGGCGTGCTCGACGGCCCGCGCCAGACGCTCACCATCCAGGCCAACCAGCAGCTGCTCAAGGCCGATGAGTTCAAGAAGCTCATCGTCGGCCAGCGCAACGGTGCGCCGGTGCGGCTCGATGAAGTGGCCACGGTGGAAGACAGCTACGAATCGGTCAAGACCGCCAGCAGCTACAACGGCCAGAGCTCCATCACGCTGGCGGTGCAGCGCCAACCCAATGCCAACACGGTGCAGGTGGTGGACGCGGTGCGCGCGCTCATTCCGCGCTTCCAGGCACAGCTGCCGCAGTCGGTGGAAATCCATCCGGTGAACGACCGCTCGGTGTCCATCCGCGAAGCGGTGCACGACGTGCAGCTCACCCTGCTGGGCACCATCGCGCTGGTGGTGATGGTGATCTTCCTGTTCCTGCACCGGCTGGTGGCCACGCTGATTCCGGCGGTGACCATCCCCATCTCGCTGGTGGGCGCCGTGGCGCTGCTCTATGCCTTCGGCTACAGCCTGGACAACGTGTCGCTGCTGGGTATCACGCTGGCGGTGGGCCTGGTGGTGGACGATGCGATCGTGGTGCTGGAAAACATCATGCGCTACGTCGAGAAGGGCATGGAGCCCATGGCGGCTTCGCTGCGCGGTGCGCGCGAGGTGGGCTTCACCATCATTTCGATCTCGATCTCGCTGGTGGCGGTGTTCATTCCCATCTTCTTCATGCCGGGCGTCATCGGCCTGCTGTTCCACGAGTTCGCGGTGGTGGTGGCGCTGGCGGTGCTGGTGTCGGCCATCGTGTCGCTCACGCTGGTGCCCATGATGGCCAGCCGCCTGCTGCGGCACACGCCGCGCGAAGGCGTGGACCCGCATGCCGACCACGAGGAATCGCACCCCGAACCCGGCACGGCCGTGGGCCGCGCCTTCGAGCGAGGCTACCGACTGGTGCATGCCGGCTACATGCGCACGCTGGACTGGTCGCTGGGGCACCGGCCCCTGATGCTGCTGCTGGCGCTGGGCACCTTCGTGGTCACGGGCTGGCTGGCCGTGGCCATGCCCAAGGGCTTCTTCCCGGAGGAAGACATCGGCCAGATCCAGATCACCACCGAGGCGGCCGAGGACATTTCCTTCCCCGCCATGCTGGCGCTGCAGGAGCGGGTGGCCAAGGCGATCAGCGACGACCCGAATGTGCGCGACGTGAGCTCCTTCGTGGGCGTGGGCGGGCCCACCGCCACGCAGAACAGCGGCCGCATGTTCGTGGTGCTCAAGCCGCGCAGCGAGCGCGCCTCGATGCAGCAGACGCAGGAGTCGCTGCGCAAGCGCTTCCGCGAAATTGCCGGCATCGCCGTCTACATGCAGCCCACGCAGAACCTGCGCCTGGGCGGGCGCGCCAGCAAGGCGCGCTACCAGTACACGCTGCAGAGCGTGAGCGCGGGTTCGCTCAACGAATGGGCCGGCAGGCTGATGGACCGCATGCGCGCCGACCCCGCCTTCCGCGACGTCACCAGCGACTCGCAGAACCGAGGCCTGCAGGCCACGCTGAACATCGACCGCGACAAGGCCGGCGTGCTGGGCGTGGCCATTGGCGATTTGCGCACTGCTCTCTACAACGCCTATGGCGACCGCCAGATCGGCAGCATCTACGGCCCGAGCAACACCTACCAGGTGATCCTGGCCGCATCCGACAGCGACCGGCAGTTCGAGGACGACATGGCCCGCCTGTCGGTGCGCAACAAGGCGGGCCAGCTGGTGCCGCTGTCGGCGTTCTCGACCGTCAGCCGCACCGTGGGGCCGACCGCGGTCAACCACCAGGGCCAGCTGCAGGCCGTGACCGTGTCGTTCAACCTCGGCCCCGACGTGCCGCTGGGCGACGCCACCGGCAAGATCGACCGCTTTACCGCCGAGCTGAAGATGCCGGCGGACATCATCACCAGCTACGGCGGCGATGCCGCGGTGTTCCAGAGCTCGCAGGGCAGCCAGGCGGCGCTGCTGATCATTGCGGTGCTGGTCATCTACGTGCTGCTGGGCGTGCTGTACGAGAGCTACATCCACCCCATCACCATCCTGGCCGGCCTGCCTTCGGCGGCGGTGGGGGCGCTGCTGTCGCTCAAGCTGTTCGGCTTCGACCTGACGCTGATCGCCACCATCGGCATCCTGCTGCTCATCGGCATCGTGAAGAAGAACGCGATCATGCTGATCGACTTCGCGCTGGAGGCGCAGCGCGAGCAGAACCTGACGCCGGTCGAGGCCATTCGCGAAGCCTGCCGGCTGCGTTTCCGCCCCATCCTGATGACCACGCTGGCGGCACTGACCGGTGCGCTGCCGCTGGCGCTGGGCCTGGGCGCGGGCGCCGAGCTGCGCCAGCCGCTGGGCGTGGCGGTGGTGGGTGGCCTGATCTTCTCGCAGGTGATCACGCTCTACATCACGCCGGCGATCTACCTGGCGCTGGACCGCTACAGCGGCAGCGGGCCCTTGCAGGTGCTGCCCGGCGAAACGCCGCACGCCCAGGGCGCAGCGGCGGCGCACTGAGCCGACTCGCGAACCGGATCCGGCTGGCTACCGCGCGGCGGAGGTGCCCGCCATCTCCGCGCCGCCGGCATGCAGCGGCGGTGCCTCGCGCCGCACGGGAGCCGGTGCAGCAGCCTGCGGCCGAGCGATGGCCTGCGCCCAGCTGCAGACCTCGTCGAGCAGGTCGCGCTGGGCCGCCAGGGAGGTCACGGTGTGATCGACCTCGGGCCAGAACTTGTAGCGCACCTTCGACATGAAGGGCTCACCCCGAAGCTCGCGCATCAGGTCGCGGTCATGGTCGACCGTGTTGATGGTGACCGAGTACATCATGTACACGTCCACGTTGCGCGCCACCAGGGCATTGATGTCTCGTGCGAATTCGGGCGCGGCATATTCGGGAGCGTTGGCCTGGTACAGGCCCGTGTCCTCGGTACTCGTGGGCGAGGAGCGACCCAGCAGGCGGCCCAGGGCCTTGCTGCGCGCCTGCGCATCTCCCGGCGCGCGCGCCCAGGCGACCCAGTCCATCCAGCCGGCGTAGTTGCTGCGCAATGCGGGGTTGAAGGGGAAGGCCGCCCAGCGTCGCAGCTTGCGCTCGATCCGCACGCCCTTGCTCGGAAAGATGTAGCCGTCCAGCATGACCAGGCCGATCACGCGCGTGTCGCCCAGCGCCAGGATGAGTGCGTTGGCAGCCCCCGAGCAGATGCCGAAGAGCAGAAAGCGCGTGGCGCCCGTGGCGGATTGCAGCTGGTCGAGCGCCGCGCGCATGTCCGCCAATGCCTGCGCCCGGAAATCCTCGCTGCCGCCCGAGGCACGGCTGTCGCCCACGCCCGAGAGGTCGAAGCGCAGGCTGGCAATGCCCGCATCGGCCAGTCGCCGCGCCGCCTTGACGTTGATGCGCCGCGGTCCGACGCGGTGGTTGATGCCCACGTTCAGCAGCAGGCAGGCAATGCCGCTCGCGGCGCCGGGGTGGGTCGTCTCGGGTTCGGTGAGTACACCGATCAACGTGCCTTCCGGGCCGAAGGTCAGGGCGCTCTCACGGTTGGCCATGGATCTCTCCGATCATGGTTTGCAGTGCCTCGGCCGGTACCAGTTCGTTGTTGGTGCCGGCATTGGAGGTCCATTCCAGCGGGTGCTCGAACGCGCGCACGGTGATCTGCGCCGCCGCATGCCTGTTCGTGCTCGCTTGTGTCCACTGGCGCGATGCCGCATCGTCGGGCCTGGCAATCAGGGTGATGCGATGCGGGGCCAATTGCTCGGGGGCGGCGGCGCGCAAGGCGCCCACCTGCTCGCGCAGACGCGGCGAGATGGCGAAGCCCAGGCTCTCGTGCGTGAAGGACGTGGCATCCCTGGCCAATGCGCGGCGCCAGGCCGGATCGGGGATGCAGAAGCCCGACTCCAGTTCGTGCACGTGCGCGTGGCGCAACGCCTCGAGGTAGGACGGTCCGTCGAACACCGGGTCCCACAGCACCAGCCGCTGCACCGGCGGCGATGCCTGTGGCGCCGCGGCCAGTGCCAGCGTGCCCCCAAGGCGCGCGCCGAACCAGGTGATGCGCATCGCACCGCTGGCGCGCAGCAGCTCGCGGTGCGCTTCGCGCACGTCGGTGGTCCAGCCGGCCAGGTCGCCGTCGTCGTCGTCGCCGGGCGCATCGCCCGTGCCGTGGTAGTCGAAGCGCAGCACTGCAACGCCCTGGCGCGACAGGCGTTCGGCCAGCAGGCGGAAGAAGCGGTGCGAGCGGATCGCCTCTTGCCCGAAGGGGTAGCACAGCAGCGCGGCGGTGCCGTTCGCGCGGCCCGCCGCTGGCGGGTGGTACATGCCGAACAGGCGGCGTTCCTGCGGGCCGAAGAAGAAAGGGGTCATGCGTCGTTCGCCATCGCGTGTTCGTGTTCTTTGTGGAAAACCGCGAGCGAGCCGATTGCGTCGGCTTCGGGCAGGTCGAACGATTCGACCCATGCCATGCGCTCGCGGGTCCCCGGCAGTGCCATGCGGACGCGGCGCGGTGCGGCGTCCAGGCCCACGGCAGGTGGGTTCGGGCCGGAAAAGCCGGTGCCCATCGCCTTCAGGCAGGCTTCGCCGCGTGTCCATGCGGTGAAGAAGGCACGGGGCACCTGTGCGGGTGCCAGTGCCGCCAGGGCCCGGGTGTCACCGGTGTCCAGCACGGCGGCCGCCAACGCCAAGGCGTCGGATACAGGGCGCAGCAGCTCGATGTCCACGCCCAGTGCATCGCATGCGCCCAGCGGGTCGATCGCGAGCAGGCCCCAGTCCCCGCTGTGGCTCAGGTTGAAGCGGCAATGCGGCGCCTGTGCCAGCGCCGGCTTGCCTTGCTCGCCGTAGGTGAAGCGCAATGCCGCGGCCGACTCGCCCAGGTGCGCCCCAAGCAGCTCGCGCAAGGCCGCTCGTGCCAGGACAAATCGCTGCCGGTCGCGCTCGAAGCGAAATCGTCCGGCGCGCTCACGCTCGTCGCCAGAGAGCACGGCCTGTGCGCTCGCCGGCGCCATGCCGCCAAGCGCAATGAGCCACAGCGCGCAGCCAGCCCGTGGGGGCAGGGCGACGGGGGGCACGGTGCTTCCTTCTCCCATGCCGATGGCTAGCGACGGCCCAGCGCCGCCTTCACGCGGCCCAGCAGGCCGCGCCGCCCGCCGTCCTGGGCTGCGGCCGTGATCAGCTCGGCTTCGCGCACGGTGATGGGGGTGCCTCCGGCCGACAACTGCGCCAGGCTTTCGAACAGATAGCGCCGCGCCTCCACGCGATAGCCAAGCGCCTGCTCGGCCTGGCGCACCGCCCGCATGGCCAGCAGCGAATCGCCGCCCAGGTCGAAGAAGGTGTCGGTGGGATGGATGTCGTTGACGTCCATGCCCAGCACGCTGGCCCACACCTGTGCCAGCTGCGCCTGCTCGGGCATCAGCAGCATGGTCGGCGCGCCGCGTTCCTCGGCCGGGGCGGCGCTTTCCTCCTCCGGCACGGCAGCCAGGCGTGACAGCAGCCGGGCCGCGTTCGAATCGCCCGGCTCGGCCAGTTCGGCCAGCGTGGCTTGCGGCATGTCGACCACGCGCCGCAGCAGCTCGAGGTAGCGCTCGCGGAATGTCTCGCCAGTTTCTACGTTGTAGATGTCCGCGTTGAAGGTGATGGCGCCGGCCAGGCCGTGCTCCTTCTCCATCAGCCACAGGCCCAGGTCGTCGGTGGCGCCGCGCTGCGGAATGTGCAGCTGCTCGTGGCGCAGCGCGCCGATGGACAGCGGCCGCTCGCGCGCATCCTGGAACGAGAACAGCACCTGGTAGAACGTGCCGCCCTGCGTGCGCCGCGCGAACTCGGGCTCGGTGGCCAGGTGCTCGAACGGAATCTGCTGGTGGTCCATCGAGGCCACCAGTTCGCGCTTGACCTCCTGCAGGTAGGCCCCCAGCGTCTGCGTGCCGTCCAATGCAAGCGGCATGGGCACCAGGTTGTTGAAGAAGCCCATCACCGTTTCCAGCTCGGGCAACTCACGCCCGCGCACGGGCGTGGCCACAACGATCGACTGGGTGCCGATCACGCTGCCCATCATCAGCGCGAGCACGCCCAGGCTGAGCATGTTGAGCGTCACGTCATGCCGTCGCGCCACGTCGTGCAGGCGGTTGGTGGTGGCGCGGTCGATCTGCAGGAAACAGCTTCGGCCGTGGCCGGTTTGGCCGACGCCGCGTGGCATGTCGGTGCGGGCCGCGGGCGAAGCCGGCACGCGGGCAAAGCGCTCCTTCCAGTAGGTCAGCTGCGCCTGCGCGTCGGGTTGCTCGAGCCAGTTCACATACCAGCTGGCGTAGTCGCCGTGGGTGATGGAAAGCTCCGGCAGCGGATTGGGCTTGCCCTGCGAGAAGGCGCCGTAGATCGCCGACAGGTCGGACTGGAAGATGTCGAAGGACCAGCCGTCCCAGATCAGGTGGTGCGGCACGAAGCCCAGCGCATGCTCCTCGTCGCCCACCCGGAAGAGACCCATGCGCCAGAGCGGTCCGCGGTGGATGTCGATGGGTGCATCGGCCAGCGCCTGCAGGCGTGCGCGAAGCTCGGTGTCGCGCTGGGCCTCGGGGATGCTGCGCAGGTCTTCCACCGGCAGGCTGAAGTCCAGGCTGTCCAGCACGATGGCGGCCGGCGAGCCGCTTTCGGGGTCGACACCCATCACCGTGCGCAGCGAGGGCTGACGGCGCACCATCTCGCGCAGCGAGGCTTCGAAGACCTTCAGGTCCAGCGGGCCGAACAGGCGGTGGCCCGAGGGCGCGTTGTAGATCGGCCGGTTGGGGTGCAGCTCCTCGATGAAGCGGATGCGCTCCTGCATCGGCGTGAGCGGTGCGCTGTGCTGCTCGGCGCGGTGCGCAATGCTCGCGTGTGCACGAACCTGGCCCCGGGCACGGGCCTGCTCGATGGCGCGCGCCAGGCGCGACGGCGTTGGCGCCTGGAAGAGCGTGGCCAGCGGCAGCTTCATTTCCAGCTCGCGGCCCAGCGCAGCCACCAGGCGTGCGGCCAGCAGCGAGTGGCCACCGAGCGCGAAGAAGTCGTCCTCCATGCTCAGGCCGGGCAGGCTCAGCGCCTGCTCCATGTGGCGCAGCACCTGGCGCTCCAGGTCGTTGGCGGGCTCCACGCGCACGCGTGGGCCGGCGCCGGCCAAGATGTCCTGCAGCTCGGGCGCGGGCAGCGCCTTGCTGTCGAGCTTGCCGCTGCTGTTCAGGGGCAGCGCTGGCAGCACGACGATGGCCGCGGGCACCATGTAGTCGGGCAGCAGCGCCGCCAGCGACTTGCGCAGGTCGGCCGGCGACAGTTCGGTCCCGCTGCGTGCACTGACATAGCCCACCAGGCGAAGGTCGCCGGGCACGTCCTCACGGGCGATCACCGCGGCTTCGCGCACACCGTTGCATGCGGCAAGGCGCGCCTCGATCTCGCCCAGCTCGATGCGAAAGCCCCGCACCTTCACCTGGAAGTCGTTGCGGCCCAGGTACTCCAGGCTGCCGTCGTTCAGGTAGCGGCCCAGGTCGCCGGTCTTGTACAGGCGTGCGCCGGCCTGGCCGGAAAAGTGGTCGGGTATGAAGCGCTCGGCATTCAGCTCGGGCCGGTTCAGGTAGCCGCGCGCCACGCCGGCGCCGCCCACGAACAGCTCGCCCACCACGCCGATGGGCACCGGCTGGCGGTGCGCGTCCAGCACGTGGATGGCCAGGTCGGGGATGCGCTCGCCGATCGGGCTGGTGCCGATCTTCTGGGCATCGGCCGCGGTGAGCGGCCGGTAGGTCACGTGCACCGTGGTCTCGGTGATGCCGTACATGTTGACCAGCCGCACAGCCTGGTTCACCCGTCGCTGGTACCAGGGCTTGAGCATGGTCGGCTCGAGCTTTTCGCCGCCGAAGATCACCGTGCGCAGGCTGTGCCGCGCCGCGGGATCGGCTTCGCCCTGGGCCGCCATCAGTTGCTTGAAGGCGCTGGGCGTCTGGTTGAGCACCGTCACGCCCTGCTCGCACAGCAGCTGGTAGAAGGCCTGCGGGTCGCGCGTGGTCAGTTGTGGCACGACCACCAGCTGGCCGCCGTACAGCAGTGCGCCCCAGATCTCCCACACCGAGAAGTCGAAGGCGAAGGAGTGGAACAGCGTCCACACGTCGTGGGCGTTGAACTCGTACCAGGGCTGGGTGGCGCCGAACAGCCGGCTGACCTGGCGGTGCTCGATCAGCACGCCCTTGGGCAAGCCGGTGGAGCCGGAGGTGTAGATCACATAGGCCAGGTTCGAAGTCTTGAGCCCCAGCGCCTGCGGATCGGGGTTGTGCGCGGGTTGGTCGGCCAGTTGGGCGTCGGTGTCGAGCAGCACCACGGGTGCGTCGACCGCCGGGACGCGCCCAGTCAGATGCGATTGGGTCAGCAGCACGCGCGGCGCGCTGTCCCGCATGATGTGCGCCAGGCGCTCGGCCGGGTAGCTGGGGTCCAGCGGAACATAGGCGCCGCCCGCTTTCAGGATGCCCAGCACGCCGGCCAGCATCTCCATGCTGCGCTCCACGCACAGGCCCACCAGATCATCCGGACGCACGCCCAGCGCCAACAGGCGGTGAGCGACGCGGTTGGCCTGCGCGTTCAGCTGCGCATAGCTCAGGGTCTGCTCGCCAAGGCGCAACGCGACTGCGTTGGGCTGCTGCGCGGCCATTCGCTCGAAGCACACGTGCAGCAGTTCTTCGCGCAGGGCCGGCGCGGTGTTCTGGTTGAAGGACGCCAGCAGCGCGCGGGCGTCGTCGTCGAGCGCGAAAGCCTGCGCCACGGTCAGTGCCGGATCGGCCGCGAAGCGCTGCATGGCCGTGCGCAGCAGGCCCAGCCAGCGGCGCACACTGGCCTCGTCGAACAGGCCGGTGTTGTACTGGCATTCCAGCTGCAGGCCACGCGAGGTCGGCGTGCAGTTCAGGAAGAGCTCGAAGTTCTCGAAGTGGCGCGGGTTGGCCACCACGTCCACCTCGAGACCCGGGAAGGCGCCTTCAGGCAGCGCCGCTTCCTGGTCGAGGTTGAACACCACGCTGACCAGCGTCGGGCGGCTGGGGTCGCGCTGCAGCTGCAGCTTCTTGAGCAGCGAGCCGTAGGTCATGGTCTGGTGCTCGAAGGCATCGAGCAGCGTGGTGCTCATCTGCTGCACCAGCGCCTGCATGCCCAGGCTGTCGTCCACCGCAACGCGGATGGGTAGCACGTTGACGCAGTGGCCCACCAGGTCGGGCATGTCGGCGGCCGATTGCCCCGCGGCGGCCACGCCGATCACCAGGTCGCCTTGCTGCGTGAGCCGGTGCATGGTGCCCGCAAAGGCGCTGAACAGCGTGGCGAACAGGCTGGCGCCCGAGGCCGCGCCGAGCTTGCGCACCTTCTGCAGCAGCTCGGTCTCGATCAGCACGTCGGCCCGGCGCGACTCGAAAGTGCGCACCGGCGGGCGCGGGCGATCGGCCGGCAAGTCCAGCACCGGCACGCTGCCGCCGACAAAACGCTCGACCCAGAAGCGCGTGTGCTCCTGCATCTGCGGGCCTGCGGACTCTGCGCTTTCCCAATGCACGTAGTCTTCGTAGGTCGCGATGTCGGGCAATTGCGCCGCGCCCAGGCCCACGGCCTGCGCATAGAGCAGGCCCAGGTCCTGGATGATGCGGCCCCACGACCAGCCGTCGCACACGATGTGATGGGCCGTGAGCAGCAACTCGTGCAGCTCGGGTTCGCGGCGCAGCAGCTGTGCGCGCAGCAAGGGCCCGTGCTCGAGGTCGAAGCGTGTTTCCACCGCGTCGGCGCGCGCGCGTGCCAGCGCGGCACCGCGCGCCGCGTCGTCCAGTTGCGCCAGGTCGCGCAGCGGCAGCTCGACCGGTGCCGGCTCCTCGATGAGCAACTGCATGCCGTCGCCCGACAGGGTGGCGCGCAGCGACTCGTGGCGCGCCACGGTCTGCTCGAGCGCCGTGCGCAGCCCGTCGACCGACAGCGCACCGCGCAGCAACAGGCTCACCGATTCGTTGTAGGCCAGCGAAGCCTCGGGTGCCAGCCGGTCGGCCAGCCAGATTTCGCGTTGCGCCTCGGTGCTGCCGATCACCCGCGAAATCGCGCCCGCTGCAAATGGATCGAAGTCTTCGCTGCTGGAGTTGTTTGGGGAGGAACTCATGGGGATCTCAGGCTTCGACGCGCTTGAACTTGCCGGGGGCAGCCGGATCTGGAATGAACCAGGCGGGCCGCCCGTCCTGGTCGCGGCCCAGTCGTGCGTTGGGCACCGGCGGGCGCGAGGCGTCCATGGCCGTTTCCGAGCGTGCCAGGCGCGGCAGGAACTCCGCTTCCTGCATCTCGGCCACCGACTCCTTGAAGGCCTGCTTGATGCGGGCGATGTCCTCGTGCGTGTGCGCCGTGGTCATGAAGCAGGGGAAGTTGTCCAGGATGTGCACGCCGCGGCTGCGCATCATGGCGAACAGCAGGTCTTGCAGGGGATGGTCTTCCAGCCAGCTCACGCGCCACAGCGACGCGAAGTAACGGATCTCGATGGGTGCGCCCACCTCGCGGCAGAAGGCCGTGAGCTCGTCGGCCATGGCGGCGGTGTGCAGGTTCAGCTGGGTCTGCAGCGCTTCGCCGCTTTCCTTCAGGTGCAGCAGCGAGGCCTTGCAGGCCGCCAGTGCCAGCGGATGGCGCACGAAGGTGCCGGCGAAGTAGGTCACGCCGATGGTGGGCACCGAGTCGTCGCCGTACTGCCAACCGCCGCCATCCAGGGCGTCCATGTACTCTCGCTTGCCGGCGATCACGCCCACCGGGAAGCCGCCGCCGATCACCTTGCCGTAGCAGGCCAGGTCGGCGCGCACGTCGAAGATGGCCTGCACGCCGCGCAGGTGCGCGCGAAAACCGGTAATCACTTCGTCGAAGATCAGGCAGGTACCCGACTTCTCGGTGATGGCGCGCACCTCGCGCACCCACTCGCGCGGCTGGAAGTCGGGGCGACGGCTCTGCACCACCTCGACCAGCACGGCAGCCAGGTCGTCCGCGTTGTCGCGGATGAACTGCAGCGACTCGGGCGTGCCGTACTCCAGCACGCGCACGTCGCCGAACATGCCGCTCATGATGCCGGGCGCCGCCGGCATGCCCTTGGCGTTGCGGCCCGCGCGCACCAGCACCTCGTCGAAGGTGCCGTGGTAGGAGCCGGTGAACAGCACCACGGTGTTGCGGCCGGTGACGGTGCGCGCAATGCGCACGGCCGCCATCACCGATTCGGAGCCGGTATTGCACAGCGCCGCGCGGTCGAAGCCGGTGAGATCGCAGATCAACTTCGTGACGTCCGCCGCCAGCGGGTGTTGCGGGCCGATCTCGTAGCCCAGTTCGAGCTGCTTGCGCACGGCCTCCTGCACGAAGTCCGGCTGCCAGCCGAACAGATTCATGCCGAAGCCGTTGAGCACGTCCACGTATTCGTTGCCGTCCAGGTCCCACATGCGCGAGCCCTTGGTGCGATCGACCACGATCTGGTAGACGATTTCCTTGGTGATTGGACGAAAGCCATTGACCACGCGTGGGTCGGCCATGTGCGGCCGGTTCGCGGCGGTGAACTCCTTGCTCTTTCGCGTGCGATCGACATAGCGGCGCGTGAAGGCGGCCAGCCGCGCCTTCTGGCGCTCGGTGATGTCCTTGCTTTGCGTGTGGATGCGGGCGATGGCGCCGAAGGCCTTCTTCACGTCGTACTTGAGCGGGCCCTGGCCTTCTTCCGGTGCCACCGGCGCTGCCTGCGCCGTAGCGGCTGGAGCGGCAGGTTCGGGCTGCGTAGCCGGCTGTTGCTGCGGCGCGGGCTGCGCAGCGGCGACGGCCACCGGCGCTGCGGCCACGCCGCCGCCGGAGAGCAACGCCAATTGCTGCTGCATGAGCTGCATCTGCTGGGCGATGACCTGTTGCACCAGCGAGCCTTGCGCCGCAGGCACTGCCGCGAAGCTCACGGCCGGCACGGCGGCGACGGCATTCACCACCACCGGTGTGGCCGCCTGCACGGCGGCAGCCGGCGCGGCCTGCGGTTGAACGGCGGCCGGCGCGGCAACTGCATCGGGCGGGGTATTGGCATCGACAAATGCGGCGAGCGAGTCGAAGCTGCGATAGCTCTCCATCAACTGGCGGAAGGTGAGGTTGACCTTGAAGTTCTTCTTCACCTGCAGCGCGGCCTGCGTCAGCGTGAGCGAGTCCAGGCCCATCTCGACAAAAGGCATGCCACCTTCCGCGTCCGCGAGCTCGATGCCCGAGATGTCTTCGAACAGGGTGCGAAGGCGTTGTGCAAGGGCGGGGCGACGGTCGGTCGGGACGGCGGCTGTCATGGGCGGCTCCGGGGTGGCAGGGGTCGATGGGTTCACGCTGAGGACGGCGGTGGCCGGGCCGGGTGCCACGGCCGCCGCAGCGGCGGGTTGGGTTGCTGCTGCTGCGATGTCCACCCACAGGCGCTTGCGCTCGAAGGGGTAGGTGGGCAGGCACAGGCGGTGCTTGCTGGCACGTGGGTCCAGCGGTGCCAGGTCGATATCGGCACCCAGCGCCCACAGGCGCCCGGCGGCCAGGCGCCAGGCGCGCTCTTCTTCCTCGGGCTTGTCGGCCAGCATCGACATGGCATTGGCCGGCTGGGCCTTCGATGCGTGCTGGCGCACCAGCGTGGCCAGCGTGTTTCGCGGGCCCAGTTCGATGAACAGCGGGTTGGCCAGCGCGCCCAGGATTTCGCGCACGGCCGGCGAGAAGCGCACCGCCTCGCGCAGGTGCCGCGCCCAGTAGTGCGGGTCGGTGGCCTCCTGCGCCGTGAGCAGGCGGCCGGTGAGCGTGGAGTAGATGGGCCGCTGCGGCGCCTTCAGTTCCACCTCGCGCACCAGCGCCTCGAAGGGCGCCATGGCCGGCTCCATCATGGCGGAGTGGAAGGCGTGCGAGGTCTGCAGCGTCTTGGCGACCACGCCGTCGGATTCCAGTGCCGCGCGCAACTTTTCGATCTCGTCCGTGGGGCCGGCCGCCACGCACGCGCCGGGGCCGTTCTCGGCCGCCAGCGACACGGTGGTCGGCAGGCGCGCCAGCAACTGATCGGCCGGCAACCGCACCGACAGCATGGTGCCGGCCGGCAGTGCCTGCATCAGCGCGCCACGGCGGGCCACCAGGCGCGCGGCGTCGCGCAGGCTCATCACGCCGGCCAGCACGGCCGCCACGAATTCGCCCACGCTGTGACCCACCAGCGCCACGGGCTGCACGCCCAGCGTCAGAAGTTGCGTGGCCAGCACGTATTCAAGCGTGAAGGTCGCAGGCTGGGTGACGGAAGTTGGCGCCAGGGCCGCGGGGTCGGGCGAGAACATGCGCTCGCGCAGATCGAAGGGCAGCAGCCCCTCGAAGCCTTGCAGGCACTCATCGAACGCCGCACGGTGTGCGCGGCCACTGGCATAAAGGGCCTGTCCCATGCCGGCGTACTGCGCGCCCTGGCCTGGGAACATGAAGACGGGTTGCGGCACGCGTGCACCGGTGGCGGCGCTGGTGCGTGCCGGCGAATCGGCGCTGCGCAGCGCCTGCACTGCATCGGCGATGCTGCCCGCCACCACGCAGGCGCGCTGTGCAAACGGCGTGCGGCCAACGCGCAGGGTGTGGGCCACGTCGGCCAGCGAAGTCGCCGGATGGGCCTCCAGGTGGTTGGCCAGCCGTTCGCAGGCGGCTGCCAGGGCAGCAGGCGTGCGGGCGGAAAGCTGCAGCAGGTGCAGGCCGTCGGCTGTGTCCGACGGTGCGCGCAGCGGCGCCTCTTCGACGATGACGTGCGCGTTGGTGCCGCCCACGCCGAAAGAACTCACGCCCGCGCGGCGTGGCTGCCCGTTGCCGCTGCGCGGCCAGCGGGACAGCCGGTCGTGCACGCGAAAGGGCGTGGCGTCGAAGTCGATGGCCGGGTTGGGCGATTCGAAATGCAGCGACGCCGGCAACTGCTCGGTGTGCAGCGAAAGCGCCGTCTTGATGAGCCCGGTGGCGCCGGCGGCCATGATCAGGTGTCCGACATTGCTCTTGACCGAGCCGATGCGGCAAAAGCCGGTGTCCTGCGTGTGGTGGCGATAGGCCTGGGTCAGCCCCTCGATTTCCACCGGGTCGCCCATGGGCGTGGCGGTGCCGTGCGTTTCCACATAGCCGATGCTGCGTGCGTCCACGCCCGCATTGGCCAGCGCGGCGCCGATCACCTTGGCCTGGCCGTCCACGCTTGGCGCGGTGAAGCTGGCCTTGGCGCCGCCGTCGTTGTTGATGGCACTGCCGCGCAACACGGCGTAGATCGGGTCGCCATCGGCCAGCGCATCGGACAGGCGCTTGAGCAGCACCACCGCCGCGCCGTCGCTGAACACGGTGCCTTGCGCCCTGGCGTCGAAGCTGCGCGTGTGGCCGTCGGGCGAGAGCATCGCGCCTTCCTGGTACAGGTAGCCGCTGCGCGGCGGGCAGGCAATGGCTACGCCGCCGGCCAGCGCCATGTGGCATTCGCCACCGCGCAGGGCCTGGAAGGCTTGGTGCACCGCCACCAGCGAAGTGGAGCAGGCCGTGTGGATGCTCACCGCCGGGCCCGTGAGGTTGATGCGGTGCGCCACGCGCGTGGCGATGAAGTCCTTCTCGTTGGCCAGCATGACCTGGAACTCGCCCACCGCTTCCACCAGGTCGGGCCGCGTGCTCAGGTGCTTCTGGAAGTAGGTGGCGTTGTTCATGCCGCCGTACACGCCCACCGGCGCGGTGGTGCGGTCGGGCGCGTAGCCGCCGCGCTCCAGGCATTCCCAGCAGATCTCCAGGAACAGGCGCTGCTGCGGGTCCATCAGCTCGGCTTCCTTCGGGTTGATGCCGAAGAAGGCGGCGTCGAAGTCCTCCACGCCGTCAATGATGCCGCGCGCCTTCACGTAGTCGGGGTCGGCGCGCATCGCGGCGGTGACGCCTGCATCGAGCGTGCTGTCGTCGAACACGGTGATGGTGTCGCGGCCCGCCACCAGGTTGTCCCAGAACTGTTCGACGCTGCCGGCGCCCGGGAAGCGCCCGGCCATGGCGATCAGCGCGATCGGTTCGTGCGCATGCGATGCGGCGGTGTCGTTGTGCGATGCAGAGGTCGCGGCCTGGTTCTGTGCGGCCTGTGCTTCGTCCAGCGCCTTGGCCAGTGCGGCGGCCGTGGGTTGGCGGAAGAACAGGTTGGCCGAGAGCTTGGCGCCGGTTGTGCCTTGCAGGTCCGCGAGCACGCGATGCACGCGCAGCGAATTGCCGCCCAACTCGAAGAAGTTGTCCAACCGGCCCACCTCGTCCAGGTTCAACGCGCGGGCGAAGGCGGCGCACACGGTCCGTTCGCTGGGCGTGCGAGCTTCCTCGTAGGCCTGGATGAGCTCGGGCCGCTGGCGCGCCGGCGCGGGCAGGGCCTTGCGGTCCAGCTTGCCGTTCTCGGTCATGGGCAGCGCCTGCACGGCCACGAAGGCCGAGGGCACCATGTAGTCGGGAATGCGATCGCCCAGGAAGGCACGCAAGGCGGGCGCTGCCACCGACTGGTCAGGCTGCGCGACGATGTAGGCCACCAGGCTCGGCTCGGCGCCGGGGGCATCCTGGCGGGCCACCACCGCGCAGGCGCGCACGCTGGCGTGCTGCAGCAGCTGGCTTTCGATCTCGCCGGTCTCGATGCGAAAGCCGCGGATCTTCACCTGCTGGTCGATGCGGCCCATGTATTCCAGGTCGCCGTCCGGCAGCCGGCGCGCCAGATCGCCCGAGCGGTAGGCCCGCAGCACCTCGCCGCTTGCAGGGTCGCGCCAGTCGATGAAGCGCTGCGCCGTCAGCTCGTCCCGGCGCAGGTAGCCGCGGCTCACGCCCGCGCCGCTGACCAGGATCTCGCCGGGCTCGCCGTCGGCAACCGGCGCCATTGCGGCGTCGACCAGGTCGATGCGAAGGTCGGGAATGGCCTGGCCGATCACGCTGCCGCGGCCCTCGGCCACGTCGCCTTCGCGGATGGGCCGGTAGCTCACATGCACCGTCGTCTCGGTGATGCCGTACATGTTCACCAGGCTCGGCTGCGCATCGCCATGCCGGTCGAACCAGGGGCGCAGCATCTGCAGCTCCAGCGCCTCGCCGCCGAAGATCACGTAGCGCAGCTTCAGCGACGACGCGGGGTGAAGGCCCTGGCCATCGGCATCGATCAAGGTGCGAAAGGCAGAGGGCGTCTGGTTGAGCACCGTCACGCCTTCACGCACCAGAAGGTCCAGGAATTCGGCCGGCGCGCGGGTCTGTTCCTGCGGCACCACCACCACGCGGCCACCGTAGACCAGCGCGCCCCAGATCTCCCATACCGAGAAGTCGAAGGCGTGCGAATGGAAGAAGGTCCAGACGTCGTGGTTGTCGAAGCCGTACCAGGCCTGCGTGGCGTCGAACAGGCGCGCCACGTTGCCGTGCGTGACCAGGCAGCCCTTGGGCGTGCCGGTGGAGCCCGAGGTGTAGATGACGTAGGCCAGCGCGTCGGAGTCGAGCCGGGCCGGTGGCCGCGAAGTCGCCGTGGCCGCCTGCTGCACCTGGTCGACCAGCACCACCGGCAGCGTGGTGGGCGGCAGTTGGGCCTGCGCAGCGGTCGAGCTGAGGATGGCAACCGGCCGGGCATCTTCCAGCACGAATTCGAGCCGGCTGCGCGGATAGGCCAGGTCGATGGGCAAATAGGCGGCGCCGGCCTTGAGTACGCCCAGCAGGGCCACCACCATTTCGATGGATCGATCCAGCGCCACGGCCACCAGCGGGTCGCGCCCGCCGCCGGCCAGAACACGAAGCTGTGCCGCGACCGATTCGGCGCGCTGCTCGAGTTGCGCGTAGCTGATGCTGGCGCCGTTGCAGGTTACGGCCGGCGCGTCCGGGTGCGCGGCTGCCTGGCGGGCAATCCGCTCATGGATCGGGACAAATACCCCATCGATGTCGCGCTCGGTTGTTGACTCTTCCATTGCGATGCACCCCCCGTTGCCGTGCCGCCCCCTGGTCCCCGCAGCACCTGCAACGCGATGTTTCTATTGCGTCAATGCTCATGCCCGCCCCCACTGGCGGGATCGTCCCGATACTGCCCTCCAACGATGCCGGCAACCATTTGCCAAACGCGCTGCCTTCGATGCATACGAAAGACATACTTGACAGCAACATTCGATGCAATTTGTTTCGCTTGTGCGATTGACAACATTGGCGATGACTTTTGATTCTGCCTCGGCCAGGAAAAAAAGAATACTAAAAGCTAACAAATTATCGTTTTTTGTTACTGCCTTTCGAGTACCCGGCGCCAACTCGCAGCGCCCCCAAAACTGGGGAGCGGCCGGCCTCGCGGGCCCGCGTCAATCTGTCAGGGGCCGCAGGAAGCGCTCGATCTCGTCGTCGCCGATGGGCGTTACCGGCAGCTTGGCCACGTCATGCAGATGCCGCACCATCGCCTGGGCCCACAGCACGTTCCACACCAGTCCGTTGTGGTCGTCGGCCAGCATGGCGTTGTCGGGCGTGTCGCCGATCGTGTTGGTCACGCGAAGCGTCGGCCCGATGGCCACGGTGCGGTAGGCCGGCTTGCCCTGGGCATCTCGCGAGCCCCACAACCCGCGGAACCAGGCGCGGTCGTCGAAGAAGCTGGCGTTGGGGTCATGCGCGACGATGTCCCGCAACCCGTTGTCGAACATGTCGAACATGCGCGCGATGTTGTTGATCTCGCGCGCCGATTGCCAATGCTCGAGGTTGGACGCGTCGTTGGAGTCCTCGAAGAGCCCGACCAGGACGACGTGCGTCTGGTGGTGATGCTTGCGGATCAGCTTCATCGCTTCGCGAAAGCGCTCCAGGCAGCCATCGACCTGCGCCAGCACCGCGGGCGCCTGCGGAGTGGCAGCCTGGATGCCCATGACGCCGGCGAGATTGGCCAGCCCGATACGTATTACCACCACGCCGTGCTCCCAGCGCTGCGGGTCTTCGTCCATCATGTCCACCAGCCGCGGGATCTGCCTGCGGCGGGTGACCATCAGCTCATCGCACCCCGCACCGTTGTTGGCGAAGTTGTAGCGGAAGTCCTCCTTGCGCGGCGCCCGCGACACCGGGATGCCGAAGGTGTCCAGCAGGCGCAGGCGCGGGTTGGAGACGCCCGAGATTTCCCAGGGGCCCTGGTCGACCTGGTTGCCGCGCAGCCTGTCGATCACCTCGCCCCAGTTCAAGGTGCGCTTGCGCAGGGCGCCGCCGCGAGCCTGCGGCGGATGCGAAATGCTGTCCTGGTAGGACAGCGTATTGGAGTCGCCGATGGCCGCCAGCGGGATCCTGTCGGGCCGGACGCCGTCCGGCGGCGTCGGGTTCGGCGTGGAGCTCATCGCGGGCAGCGATGCCAGCACCAGGGCCAGGCAGGCCGCGGCAAGGAACGGGAGGCGCCGTGGCGCGATGTGGGGGCTGCTGAGGCGGTCATGTGACGTCGGCATGAAGGCTTTCGAGCGCGGTCGCGAATTGTCGACTTGTGCGAGATCGCGTTTGTAGCGCTTCGGCCAGCGTCGGCGTAGTCCGCCACATGGCCAGAGGCCGGGGCGCTCGAAGTCTGCCGGGCTACGCGGCGGCGGCTTCGTCCAGCGCGCCGTCGTCCAGGTGGCTGTCGTCCGCCCAGCCCACCAAAGTGAGCCCTTGCCCTGTCCAGAGCATCCGGTTGATATGGGCGTTGCCCAGCATCCAGGTGCGCGGTGCCTGCAGCTCCTGGCCGGTGGCGGCGCGGTAGAGCAGGTCCATCACGCCGCCGTGCGCCACCAGCACCAGCAGCTCGCCCGGATGCTGGCCGGCCAGGTGGGCAACCGCGGCTGTCACGCGGGCGCGAAACTGCAGCAGGCTCTCGCCGCCGCCGGCCGGAGCGAACTCGGGGTCGCGTCGGCGCCAGCGTTCGGCCTGCTCGGGCAACTCGCGCTCGATATCGCCGAAGGTGCGGCCCTCGAAGTGGCCGAAGGCCCGCTCGCGCAGGCGCGGCTCGGGCTGTACGGTGAGGGCATGGCGCTGCGCGATGGCCTGGGCGGTTTGCCAGGCGCGCGCCAGGTCGCTGGAGTAGATGGCGGCGACCGGTTCGCCCGCCAGCGCTTCGGCCACGCGGCCGGCCTGCCACAGGCCGCGATCGTTCAGCTCGATGTCCAGGTGGCCTTGCAGCCGGGTGTCGACGTTCCAGGCGGTTTCGCCATGGCGCACTGCGATGATCCGGGTTGCATCCATCCTGTTTGCTTGGTCGTTGCTCAGGGCGTGGCCTGGGGTGCGGCCGCGGGCACGGCGCTGGGCGCCGCCTGCGCGGTTTCGGTGGTCTTGGGCGGAATGATCACGTCGATCCGGCGCACGCCCGCGGGCGGATTGGGGTAGCCCTGCATCGCCGCCTGGAACATGGCGCCGAACACCGGTGCGTTGGAGTTGTAGGGCCCGTCATTGCTGGCGCGCGTCTCGTACACCACCTGGTTTCCGGGCAGCTCGCGCAGCACCACGCTCACTTCGCGCACGTACCAGGGGTTGTAGTAGGCGCTGTAGGGCGGCCCGTACCAGCCGCCGTACCAGCCGCGGTAGCCGTAGGGACCATAGGGCCGGCCGTAGGGTCCCCAGCCGGGCCCCCAGCCCGGGCCCCAGCCGGAATAGACCCATGGGTCGGCCCAGGCCGAGACCTGGACCGACACCCGCGCGTTGATCGTGGCCGCGTAGCGCGGCGCGGCATCGTCGCGGGTCAGGCCGACACGGGCCATGGCCATTTCGGCCATGGCTTCGAGTTCGAGCTGCGTGGCCTCTTCTGCCTGTTGCGAGGGCAGCCGGTCGAACCGGTAGGTGGCCGGGGCCGTGGCGCCGGGCGGGCGGGAAAAGCTGGTGACGTTGCTGTCGACCGTCCAGCTGGTGGCGCAACCCGAGAGGGCAGCCGCCAGGGCCAGTGGCCAGAAACCGACGAAGAGAGTGCGCTTGCTGCTCATGATGTCCCCCAAGCCGGGCGCGGGCCGTGTGGTCGATCAGCCTTGCGGCAGGATGCTCATGACCTGGGCCGGCGCCGGAAATTGCGGCGGGTCGAATGCCAGGTCGCCCTCGGCATCCGGCACGCCGGTGGCCTTCAGACCCTTGAAGTCGTGCAATGTTCCGTCCAGCAGGTGCGAAGGTGTCACGTTCTGCAAGGCGTTGAACATGTTCTCCAGGCGGCCGGGGTGCTTGCGCTCCCATTCGCGCAGCATCTCGCCCACCTGCTTGCGCTGCAGGTTCTCCTGGCTGCCGCACAGCGTGCAGGGAATGATGGGGAATTCGCGATGCTGGGCCCAGCGCACCAGGTCCTTCTCGGCGGTGTAGGCCAGCGGACGGATGACGATGTGCTTGCCGTCGTCGCTCACCAGCTTGGGCGGCATGCTCTTGAGCTTGCCGGCGAAGAACATGTTCAGGAAGAAGGTCTGCAGCATGTCGTCGCGGTGGTGGCCCAGCGCAACCTTGGTGGCGCCCAGCTCGTCGGCCACGCGATACAGGATGCCGCGGCGCAGCCGGCTGCACAGGCCGCAGGTGGTCTTGCCCTCGGGAATCACGCGCTTGACGATGGAGTAGGTGTCCTGCTCCTCGATGTGGAAGGGCACGCCCAGGTTCGTGAGATACGTGGGAAGCACTTCTTGCGGAAAGCCGGGCTGCTTCTGGTCGAGGTTGACCGCGACGATGTCGAAGTGGATGGGCGCGCGGGCGCGCAGCTTGAGCAGGATGTCGAGCAGGCCGTAGCTGTCCTTGCCGCCGGACACGCACACCATGACCTTGTCGCCTTCCTCGATCATGTTGTAGTCGACGATGGCCTGGCCCACCTGGCGGCACAGGCGTTTCTCGAGCTTGTGCGTTTCGCGCTCGATCTTCAGGGTGTTGCCAGGGGCAGTGGCGGCCTGGGCGGGCGCCTCGTCGATCCAAACGGCACTCATGGCCTTCTTTCCTTGTGTCGTGACAGGGCGAGCCGGTGCGACGCCCCTGCAGCGCCCCGAGGCGCTGCCGAACCCGCGATTTTATTCGGCCGGGTCTTTCCCGGGCCGGCGCGGGTCGTTCGGGCTGCCGCTCAGGGCTTGGCGCGGAACACCTCGACGCCCACCGCCTCGCAGTCGGGGTACACGTCGGGCTTGGCCGTCGACACCCGGGCCGCCTGCACCTTGGGATGCAGCATCACCTGGGTCAGGATGTCGTCGCACAGCGTTTCCTGCAGGTGGATATGGCCCTTGGACAGGCGCGCGGCCACCGTGCGGCGGATGAAGTCGTAGTCCACCACCTCGTCCAGATCGTCGGCCTTGGGCGTGGACACGGCCAGGGGCACGTACAGGTCGACGTTGATGATCACGCGCTGCTCGGCACGCTTTTCGAATTCGTGCACGCCGATGTTGATCCACACCTCGTAGTTGCGCAGGAACACGCGCCGGCAGGTGGAAAGAAGGGGGTCGAGGGCTGCGTGGGTCATGGTGATGAAGAAGAAGCGGAATTGCCGGCCTTGAGGAGCTCGTCCACGACGAACATGATGTCGCGCGGCAGGGGCACCAGGTGCTGGCCGTTGTCCACGCACAGCGTGGTGCCGGTGATGCTGCGGGTCTCGGCCAGGAAGACGCAGCTCCTTGCGACGTCGACCGGGTCGATGGGCCGGCGCAGCAGGTTGGCGCGCGAGGCGCGCAGGAAGTTGTCGCCCGTCTGCGGGCCGCTTTCGAACAGGATGCCTGGTGCCACACCGCACACCCGCATGCCCGGCCCGAGGGCCTGCGCCTGCAGCGCCACGGCCCGCTCGAGCGCGAGCTTGGAGACGGTGTAGGAAAAGTAGTCGGGGTTCAGGTTGTAGACCTTCTGGTCCAGGATGTGGATGGCGCTGCGGTTGCTTTCTTCTGTCGCGCCGGGCTGCTGCGCCAGCAGGCGGGCGAAGGACAAGGGCGCGATCAGGTTCACGCCCAGCTGGCGCTGCGCCGCGTCGACATCGAAATCGAGCCCGGTGTCCGGCTCGAAGGCCGAGGCGTTGTTGACCACGCAATCGAGCGGCGCATTTGCCGTGACCTGCGCCATGAGCGCCTGGCGGCCGGCCTCTTGCGTGATGTCCGCCTCGACGGCCTGCACGTCCCAGCCCTGCGCACGCAACGATTCGCACAGGGTGAGGGCCTGCGCCTTGGAGGCACGGTAGTGGCACCACACCTTCCAGCCGGCACGTGCAAAGGCCTCGCAGATGGCGGCGCCCAGGCGGCGTCCGCCGCCCGTCACGAGCACCTGCCGCACCTGCCTGCTGCCAATGGAATGCGTCACCTGGATAATTCCCGAACAATGAGTATTGAGCCCGGCGCCGAGCGCGCCAACCCCCTGGACCGGATTATCGACGCCGCGCTGCAGCGCGCCGGTGGCTGGTTGCCCTTCGACCGCTTCATGGCCCTGGCGCTGTATTCGCCGGGCCTGGGCTACTACGCCAACACCCTGGCCAAGTTCGGCCAGATGCCTTCATCGGGCAGCGACTTCGTCACGGCGCCCGAGTTGTCGCCGCTGTTCGGCCAGAGCCTGGCCGTGGCGGTGGAAGACGCGCTGGTGCATACGTCGACGAACGAGGTGTGGGAATTCGGCGCCGGCTCCGGCGCGCTGGGCAAGCAACTGCTGGAGGCGCTTGGCGAGCGCGTCGAACGCTACACCATCGTCGACCTCTCGGGCACCCTGCGCGAGCGGCAGCAGCAGGCGCTGGCGCCATGGGGCGACAAGGTGCGCTGGCTCGGCGAACTGCCCGACGCCATGCAGGGCGTGGTGGTGGGCAACGAAGTGCTCGATGCGATGCCGGTGAAGCTGCTGGCGCGCAAGGCTGGGTCCTTGGGCCAGTGGTTCGAGCGTGGCGTGGTCCGCGGGCCCGACGGCGTGCTGCGCTATGCCGACCAGCCCACCGGACTTCGCCCGCCGGTGGACATCGAAGGCGAGCACGACTACCTCACCGAGATCCATCCGCAGGCGCAGGCCTTTGTCGCCACGCTGGCCGACCGCCTGCAGCGCGGCGCCGCCTTCCTGCTCGACTACGGCTTTCCGGAGGCCGAGTACTACCACCCGCAGCGGCACATGGGCACCGTGATGTGCCACCAGGGCCACAAGGCCGACGGCAATCCGCTGGTGCAGGTGGGCCTGAAAGACATCACGGCCCACGTCGATTTCACCGGCGTGGCGCTGGCCGGGCAGGAGGCGGGCCTCGCGGTACTGGGTTACTGCAACCAGGCGCGCTTTCTCATCAACTGCGGGCTGGTCGCGCGGCTGGAGCATGCGAGCGTGCAGCAGCGCGCCATGGCGGCGCGGCTCATCCACGAGCACGAGATGGGGGAGCTGTTCAAGGTCATCGGCTTTGTCGCCGGCGTGCAACCCTGGGACAGCGTGGGCTTTCGCGAAGGCGACCGTACCCACACGCTGTAGGCGGGGGCGCGAACCGCTCAATCCGCCGAAGGCTCGCCTGCCGCGCCTTCGCGGAGCATGGCCTCGATGGTGCCGGCATCCAGTCCCGCCTGGGCCAGCACTTCTCGCGTGTGCTGGCCTCGGCGCGGCGGCGTTCGCAGCCTGGTGGTAAGCGTTTGCGTCGACTTGAAGCCGATGCCTGGAACCTTCGTCTGCAGTGTCTTGCCGGGCAGGTTGAGCGAAACGGCGGGCCAGTCGCCCGCCACGCTGCGCGCGGCCTCGACGGGCTGCACGGCGGCGGACACGGGCACGCCGGCCGCATCGAGCCGTGCCACCCAGTCGTGCACCGGCTTGCGCGAAAGCACCGCGCCCAGGATCTGCTGTGTCCGCTCTACCTCGCCGGTGCGCGCCGCCTGCGCAAGTGCGCTCGTTTCCTCGGGCGTGGCGGCGGCTTGCGCCAGCGCCTGCACCAGTGCCTCGCCCTGGTTGGGCGCGTTGCAGACAATGGCCAGGTAGCCATCGCTCGTCGGGAAGGTGCCCGAAAGCGGGTTGCCCGAGAAGGCTGTCGATCTGCTGCGGGGCAGGTCGACACCGCTGACCAAGGGTGCTGCGAAGGCTGGCGCCATGAGGGTCAGCGCCGCGCCCATCATCGACACTTGCACCCACTCGCCGCGCGTGCGGGGCTCGCCCGCCTCGGTCTCGCGGCTGCGCCGCAGCAGCGCGGCCAGCACCGCCATGGCGGCCTGCTGCCCCACCGCATAGTCCACCACCGGAAAGCCGATGCGCTGCGGTCGGCCATCGGTGTCGGCGTTGGCAGCCATCAGGCCGCTGGCCGCCTGCACGACATGGTCGTAGGCCCGCTTGTCCGAGTCCTGGCCGAAGCCAGTGACGGAGCACACCACCAGTCGAGGATGGCGCTCGATCAGTTGCGCCGGATCGAAGCCGAGCCTGGACAGCTTGCCGGGCCGGAAGTTTTCCAGCAGCACGTCTGCCTTGGCAATGAGCGCTTCCATGGCCTGGCGTGAGCGGGCGTCGCGCATGTCCAGCGCAATGCTGCGCTTGCCCGCGTTCTGGACGATGAAGGCTTCGCCCAGGCCCAGGCCGGCCAGCGCGGGGTCGGCCGCCTTGGCGCGAATCATGTCGTCGCCGTCGGCCCGCTCCACGCGGATCACATCCGCGCCCAGCAGGCCCAGCTGGTAGCCCACGAAAGGGCCGGCCAGCACATGGGTCCAGTCGATGACGGTCAGGCCCGCCATCGGGCCGCGTTCGGCGTGCATGTCACTGCTCCGGCTTGACACCGCTGTCCTTGATGTAGCGCGCCCAGCGAGCGACCTCGCGGCCGTAGAAGGCCTGGGTTTCCTGCAGGTTGAAATGCATGACGGTGCCGCCGGTCCTGGCCAGGGTCTGCACCATCTCGGGCGAATCGACCGCCTTGCGCACGACGGCGTTCAGGCGTTCGAGCACCGACGCCGGCACGCCGGTGGGCGCGAACACCGCCACCCAGGCGGTGAATTCGATCTCGCCCATGCCCTGCTCGCCAAAAGTGGCGTCGTCCGGCCTGGCCGGGTTGCGCGCCGCGGAGGCAACGGCCAGCGAACGCAGCCGCTTGCCTTCGACGTAGGCCTGGGCCGCACTCGGGTCGGAGAAGGCGTAGCTCACCTGCTTGCCCACCACGTCGGTGAGCGACTGCGGGTTCGACTTGTAGGGAATGTTGGTGGTCTGCAGGCCAGCCTGCATGCGGAAGATTTCGCAGGCCACCTGGGTGACGGCGTTGCCGCTGCCGCAGCTGAGCTTGCCGGGGTTGCGCTTGGCGTAGGCCACCAGGTCGGGGAGCTTCTTCCAGGCAGAGTCGGCCTCGACATAAAGAGAGACGGGGCTTGAAGACAGGCCGGCCACGCCCTGGAACTGCGCGGCCTCGTAGCCGAGCTTGCCCGGAAAGAAGGCGAAGTTGACCGCATTGGTGGTCGCGCTGCCGATGAGCAAGGTGTAGCCGTCGGCCTTGGCCTTGGACGCCGCCTGGGCGCCGATGGCGCCGTTGGCCCCCGCCTTGTTGTCCACCAGCACCGGCACCTTGAGCTGCTCGGACATGCTCTTGGCCAGGATGCGGGTTGCAAGGTCGGTGCCGCTGCCGGCGCCAAACGGCACGACCAGCGTGATGGGGCGCGAGGGAAAGACGTCCTGCGCCTGCGCGGGCTCCGCGCCGAGTGCTGCTACCGCAATGGCACCGACGGCGAGCAGGCGTGAGTGGGGAATGGATTGCATGTGCTCAGGATTGTGATGACGCTCCACATATCTGACAATTATTGATATGTGAATCAGCCATCACAAAAGCGTATGGAAGAAAAGCAACTTGAATCGAGCCAGCAGCGCGGCCCATCGAGGCCCTTGCACAACCGGATCGACCGATTGCGCATCCGCCACCTGAGGCTGCTGGAGCAGATTGCGCAAAGCGGTTCGTTGAGCGCAGCGGCGCAACAGATGGCTGTGAGCCAGCCGGGTGCGACCAAGATGCTCCAGGAGATAGAGGCGGCCTTGGGCTCCAACCTCATTGAACGAAGCTCGCGAGGCGCGCGCCTGAGCGCTGTCGGTTCCGCGGCCCTGGGCCGCTTGCGCATTGCCCTGGGTGCATTGGATGCCACCGTGGATGCGCTTTCCGTGCAGCCCGGGATACCGCTGGTACGCCTGGGCATGATTCCGGTGCTTGCGGTAGGTGCGCTGCCTGCCTTGGCAGGCCTGCTGGATGGCGCGGGCCGCCTGCCGCGACTGGAGATTCACGAGGCGACCGTGGAACGGCTGACCGCCTTGTTGCGGGAAGGGCAACTCGATTGCGTGGTCAGCACGCTGGACTCGCAGCTCAAGGGCATGGCAGACCTTCACATCACTGCGCTATGGGAGGCGACGTTGGTTGTCGCCGCGGCACCCAATCATCCGCTTGCCCGCAAGCGCAAGGTGCCCGCAGACCTGTTGACGCAGTTTCGATGGGCGCTGCCGCCAGAGGGCGCCAGCGGACGCACGCACATTGAACGGTGGTTCATCCAGGCCGGCCTGAACCCACCTGAACCCTTTGTGCAGGCGCACTCATTCCACACCCGGCTCGCGCTCGTTTCGAGAACGGCAATGCTGACCGTGGCTCCGCAAGCCGCGGTCAGGCACTACGCAGGGCAAGAAATGGTGCGCGAACTGTCTCTCGAGCGTCCCATGCCCAAGGGGTCGATCTTCTTCGTGACACGCAA
This sequence comes from Pseudomonadota bacterium, assembly GCA_018241225.1. GTDB lineage: Bacteria > Pseudomonadota > Gammaproteobacteria > Burkholderiales > Burkholderiaceae_C > Variovorax. The sequence continues at coordinate 142 of JAFEEG010000028.1, read as the reverse complement.
GGAGGGCGTCCAGCTTCCGGAGATTGCGCTCATCAAGGAGGCACTCCAGAAGATCGCGAGTGCTGGCTAGGGCCTGTTGACGCTACGCAAGGGATCCCCTTGCATAGTGTTAACAGGCCCTAGGAGTCCGCGCGGCAGAAGC
>JAFEEG010000027.1 GCA_018241225.1 Pseudomonadota bacterium | reverse complement strand
GGCGCGGTTAATTGACGGCTTACGAACGTTCAAGTTCGGCTCGCCACAGAGCCAATTCTCAAGTTGGTTCGCCCGAAACAACGATTTCTTGTGAGGTTTCTGTCAGCTCACTCGTGTCGGCGCGAGACACCTGCTAGACATCAGTTGGCTCGAGGTCTCTCACGACAGAATTTAACATAACATAGATTGTGTTTATCGAGAGTGTTGGCGCAAAGTTGTAATGTCGCATTCCAGCAAAGTTCAGATGTCGCATATTCCATCGCCTCTAGCTCGGAGGCATGGCCATGGCGACACCGGCGGCGACGATTACTTTGACCATGCGCGAGCTGGACCGACTCAAGACCATTCAGGCTGTGGTCGACCGGATGCTCAGACCGGGCTTGGCGGCCCAGCGCCTGGGAATCAGCCTGCGCCAGGTGGAGCGGCTGGTGATTCGCTACATGGATGGCGGTCCGACCGCGATGGTCTCGCGCCGACGCGGCCGGCCCAGCGGTCGCACTCGAAAGCGAAATGTCAGAAACTCTGATAGGATTCTGATCCGAGGCCAGGCATGAGCACCCTCCCCGCATCCATCCTGTCACACGCCCAGTCCCTCCCCGAGGGAGGCGTGCTCTCGCCCAAGGAATTCCTGCACCTTGGTAGCCGCGCCGCCATCGATCAGGCGCTTTCTCGGCTTACCCGAGAAGGCAAGCTGCTGCGCGTGGCGCGGGGCATCTATGTCACGCCCGTCTCGAGCCGCTTCGGAACCAGGGCGCCCGCCCCCGAAAAGGTGGTGCACGCACTGGCCGCGCAGAACGGCGAAGTGGTAACGCCCCACGGCGCCAACGCTGCCAATGCGCTGGGCCTGACCCAGCAAGTACCCATCCGCGAGGTCTACCTGACCTCGGGGCGCACCCGAAAGCTCAAGCTGGGACGCTCCGAAGTCACGGTCAAGCATGCTCCGCGCTGGATGCTTGCCCTGGGTTCTGGCCAAGCCGGCGCTGCGGTCCGGGCGTTGGCGTGGATGGGGCCCAGCCATGTGCACGAGTCCCTGGCTGCGTTGCGGCGCACGCTTCCTCCTTCCGAGTGGCGGACGTTGACCTCTGCACGCGCGGCCCTGCCCTCCTGGATGGCGCGCGCCATCGGCGAAGAAGCGCTTCGTGGCTGAGCCTGAGCACTACTTCGCCCTCAGCAATGAAGACCAGGGCGAAGTCCTCGAACACGCTCGCGAGAAGACCGGCAGACCCACACATCTGCTTGAGAAGGATGTGTGGGTCGTCTGGACGCTTGGCGCGCTGTTCGAATCGGCGCTCGCGGCCGACCTCACCTTCAAGGGTGGAACCTCGCTATCGAAGGCCTACAAGATCATCGACCGCTTCTCCGAAGACCTCGATCTCACCTACGACATCCGCAAGCTCATCGCGGATCTCACTGGCGGCGAAGAATTCCTGCCGGCAAGCCGCAGCCAAGCCGGCAAGTGGACCAAGGCTGTTCGCGACCGGCTGCCCGAGTGGATCGCCGCCGAAGTGCAGCCGATTCTGCAGAAGGCCCTGGATCTTGCGAAGCTGGATGCCAAGCTGGAGATCGCCGGCGCCGACCACGACAAACTCCTGCTTCACTACCGAGCAGTCAGGCAAGGGACTGGCTACGTCGCGCCTGTCGTCACGCTGGAATTCGGCGGCCGGGCGACCGGGGAGCCACACGCGGTCGTGGCCGTGACGTGCGACATGGACGGACAGGTCGACGGCGTGACGTTTCCGACCGCGTCGCCCTTGGTGATGAGCGTTGCGCGGACCTTCTGGGAGAAGGCCACCGCTACCCACGTCTACTGCGCGCAGGGAAAGATTCGTGGCGAGCGCTACGCGCGGCACTGGCACGACCTGGCGGCGATCATGCGCAGCTCCCACTTTCGGGCGGTGGTTGAAGACCGCGCCGTTGCCCGAGCTGTTGCCAACCACAAGTCCCACTTCTTCAGCGAGAAAGATGTCGAGGGCAAGGTCATCGACTACTTCGCTGCGGTGGAAGGCGGCTTGCAGATCGTGCCCGATGGTGCGGCGCGAGAGGCACTCGCTGCAGACTACGCCAAGATGCTCGAAGATCAGGTCATGGTCGGCGACGCCCTGCCGTTCGATGAACTCATGAAGATCTGCGCCGAGGTTGCGCAGCAAGCCAACGGCGCTGCCAAGCCGCCGGAGGACCAAGCCACATGATCGGATCAAGAGCGCGCCACTCGCTCGCACAGTTCCTCGAACTCCAGGAGCCTGTCGTCTCGATCGTGCTGTTCAGTAAGTACGGCATGCAGCATCTCTCGCTCTTGCCGGGACAATTGATGTACGGCCTGCTCTACACCTTGGATGAAAGCGCGGAGGCATACTTGAACGGCAACAAGTTCTTTCAGCGGCACGCTGTTGTCGTCGGGAGTACTGGTTCCGGGAAGTCCTGGACGACAGCTCGTATCCTTGAGCAAGTTGCGAGCCTGAGCAACGCGAATGCGATCGTGTTCGACATACACGGCGAGTACGCTCCACTGGCATCAAAAGGATGTCGCCACTTCAGGATCGCCGGGCCTGGCGATCTGGATGGAAGCTCAAAGTAGAGCGACGGCGTCATATTCCCGCCCTATTGGCTTCTTGGCTATGAGGCGATGACGTCAATGTTTGTTGAGCGCTCAGACCAAAACGCGCCCAATCAGGCCATGGTGATGTCCCGAGCAGTCCCCGCGGGACATGATTCGCCTGGGCCGCTATGAACGGCTTCGGCGCTTCATCATCAACGCAATGCGCGAGCGCGAGACGCAGCGCTACGAGCCTGCAGCGTCTGCCTGACGGCTCAGCTGACTCGAGACGTGCCAAAAAGAAAGATCCCTGCGCCTAAGCGCAGGATTGGCTCCCTCAGCACCCACGGGGTAACCGCAAAGATGGGCTTTTCTATACACGTGGCACTGGACATGTATAGATAATGACGTTTTTCTATACACGTTTGTCCCTCCCATGCTCCAATCTCTCCTCGATCTGGATCCCGCACGGTTCGACCGGGCCGACATCCTCAAGGCCGTTGCCAAGGCCGCGCGTAGCCTGGCCGAGCTCAAAGGGGTGGCGGAGACGATTCCCAATGAGGGGATTCTGCTCAACACACTGAGCATCCAGGAAGCCAAGGACAGTTCGGCCATCGAAAACATCATCACCACGCACGACGAGGTGTTCCAGGGCGCCCAGTCGGACGCCGCGGGGCCGGCAGCCAAGGAGGTGGAGAACTACCGGGCGGCGCTGCGCGTGGGCTTCGAAGATGTCATGCGCTCACAGCTGCTCACTGTCAACCAGATCCTCACAATTCAACGAACCCTGGAGGGCAATGACGCGGGCTTCAGAACGCAGGCAGGCACAAAGCTAATGGCCTCGGACGGGCGCACGGTCTACATACCGCCGCAGGACCCAGCCGAGATCGTGCAACTGATGGCCAGCCTGGAGCGGTTCATCAACGACGATGCGCTGTTCGATGCGGATCCGTTGGTGAAGATGGCGTTGATGCACCACCAATTCGAAAGCATCCACCCGTTCTATGACGGCAACGGGCGCACGGGCCGCATCCTGAATGTCCTGTACCTGGTAAAGCAGCGGCTGCTGCGGGTGCCAGTGCTCTACATGAGCCGCCACATCGTGAGCACCAAGGACGAGTACTACCGACTGCTGCAGGCTGTGCGCGAGGACCAGGCCTGGGAGGGCTGGGTGCTGTACATGATGGAGGCGGTGCAGCAAAGCGCGCTGGATGGCATCGACAAGGTGCGTCGCATCAAGGACCTTCTGCTCGAAGTGAAGCACCGCATGCGCGAGCAGCATCGCTTCTATAGTCAGTACTTGGTCAACAACATCTTCTCGCACCCGTACACGAAGATCGACTTCGTCATGCAGGATCTGCGTGTGTCACGTCTGACGGCCACGAACTACCTCGACGCCCTAGTTGATACTGGTTTTCTCACCAAGCGCCGAATCGGTCGCTCCAACTTCTACATCAATGCGCCGCTGTTCCTAATCCTGGCGGGCGAGCAGCCTCCAGTAGGGGACGAGGAATAAAGGTGTTCGGGTCGCCCTGCCTGAGGATGAGCATTCAGTGCGGCTCTGTAGAACGAAACCGCTCTCACGGCGGGCGCTTCGCGCACTCCATGGACATTCCGTTGCCCCGATGGCGCCACCGTTGATGGCGAGGCAATCCCGACTCGCCGGCCATTGAGCCTCCTGCAAGGCAGTGTCAATCTGTCGCCATGAGGTGGCGCCCTGCCCTGCCCTGTTCTTCTCGAACAGGGATGCGCGCCCGCGCAGGTACGCCTGGGCGTTGGCCTGCAGCGCAAAGCCGGCCGTGGCCACGGTCTTGCCGATGCGCACCGCCGTGAGCACATCCTGCACGGGCTCGCGCATGCGGGTGTGCATGACCGGGCTCGGAGCGGGCGTGCAGCTCGGCAAAGGCGGGAGGTTCGAGCATGCTGGATGTAAATACAGTATTCTGCGCGCTGACGCCCGTTTCCGCCCAAGGCGCATGCTGGAAGCCGGCTTTACGGACAACGGTGGTGCGATCCACAGCGCTGAGCGGATCCTCAACATCCTCGGCCAACGCCACTGGTCTTACGCAAACGCGGCCGGCCCAGCAACCACCAACTGGCTGTTGGTGTGGCAGATCGGGCTTTGGCGATCGTGCACAAGCGCTACGCTGACTTTGGTCCGACGCTGGCAGCTGAGAAGCTGGATGAACTGCACGGGCTCAAGATTGGCGTGGAGACATTGCGTGGGTTGATGACGGCCGCGGGCCTGTGGGTCCCGCGCAAGCAGCGCGCGGCCAAGATCCACCAGCCGCGCAACCGCCGCGCGTGCCTGGGCGAGCTCGTTCAGATCGATGGCAGCGACCATGCGTGGTTTGAGGATCGGGCGCCCGCGTGCACGCTGCTGGTGTTTATCGATGACGCCACCAGCCGCCTGATTAGGACCCTGCAGACGTTGTCTATGCCAAATCGGCGACGTTTTGATTCTTTAGTTCGGCGAACTTGGACGCCATTGTGGGGTTGCCGCGCGTGAGCTTCTTGATGGTCACGTCCTGCGCCTTGTCGTTCGCAAGGCGGAGGTTTCGGTCGGCGCCGAGCAGCGCTTCCTTCGTCTTCTGCAGGTGATCGATCGACTTGTCGATCTCATCTATGGCCGTCTGGAAACGCTTGGAAGCGAGCTCGAAGTTCCTGGCGAAGGCGGTCTTGAAACCCTCGAGCTGGGTTTCGAAGTTTGTGATGTCGACGTGCTGCGCCTTGACGAGCGCCAGCTCGGACTTGTATTTGAGCGAGTTCATCGCCGCATTCCGCAGCAGGGTGATGATCGGGAGGAAGAACTGCGGCCGAATCACGTACATCTTCGGGTAGCGGTGGAAGACGTCCACGATGCCCGCGTTGTAAAGCTCGCTGTCGGGCTCCAAGAGGGACACTAGCACCGCGTACTCGCACTCCTTCTCTACACGGTCCTTGTCGAGTTCCTTCAGGAAGTCTTCGTTCCGGTTCTTCGTCGCCGTGCGGTCGCTCTCGTTCTTCATCTCGAACATGATCGAGACGATCTCCGTGCCGGCCTCGTCCAAGTCGCGAAAGATGTAGTCGCCCTTGCTGCCGGTGCGTGCGTCGTTGTCTTTCTCGAAATAGGCCCGAGGGAACGCCATCGATCGAACGCGGTTGAACTCGATCTCGCAGTGCTGCTCGAGCGTCTCGCCAACCATCTTGGTGGACAGGCGGGCCTTCATGTCCCGAAGCCGCTCGATCGCATCGTCGCGGTCCCTGATCTGCGTCTCGTACTTGTCCTTGAGCGACTTCTCGGCGAGTTGCTTCTCCAGTGCCAATCGCTCAAGTCCGCCTTTCAGGCCATCGCGTTCCTTCTCGACTGCTGTGACTGCCTGGCTGATCGCGAGCTGCTGCCCCAACTCGAAAGCCCCAAGTTGTGCCGTCAATCCTTGAATCGTTGCATCCTTCGCCGCGGAAGTCTTCTGCAACTCGCTGACAAGCCTCGCCTCGGCCATTTCGGCCGCAGCATCCTTTGCGCGCTTGGCCTGTTCGAGTTCACCGGCGAGGACGTCACGCTCCCTAACGAGGTCGCTCAAGGCCTCGCTGACGGCGAGCTTGCGCTGCACCTCGCCAGCCTCGAGTCGTGCTTTGAGCTCCTGGATTTCACCGTCCTTGGCAGCGGCCGCCCTCCCCAGGTCGCTGGCCACTTGGGTCCGTGCGAGCTCGACGGCATTGCGCTTGTCTTGTTCAGCCAGTTCCAAGCGATCGTGAAGCTGCTGCTCGAATTCGCCGTCGCGAACCTGCTTCAGGATATCTGCGTATCCAGCTTCGTCGATCTTGAATGCCTTGGCGCAGTGCGGACAGATGATTTCGTTCATATCTAGAGTTATGGGGCGGTTCTTTGTCGCCTTGCCTCAACGGGCCGTAGGTTGTGTGGGCTGCTGGGCGGGCGCAGCGTTGAGGAACTGCTCCAGCGTTTGGATTGTTGCCAGCACTTCCTCAAATGAAGGAGCTTCCCCAAAGACCATTCCCGCCATTGCGGTGTAGTCCCTGGAGAGGGCCTCGTGCATCTGCGTCGGAGGCATCAGCGTGAATTCCCCGGGTACCGCGCTTTCGAGGCCCAGATCCGGTGATCCAAAAAACAGGCGCGCGTGCCGCGCACAGTCCAATGCCAGCGCATGGTCGGTCGACCACTCTTTCGCGGCCTCGTCGTGCAAAAGGCGGTGCAGGTCATAGTAGTGACGCGATACGCGCTGACCTTGCTGGCGCAGAACTCCGCGGCGCTCATACCACTGGCGCAGCCCGTGCAGGATCACGACTTTGTCCCAGAACGTGCGCTCCGGCTTGACGGTGGTGACGTTGGCGACTGTCAAGTCGGCGTCCGGCACATCGAAGGCCACAAAGGGTGTCACCGCGGTATTGATGTGCGGGTCAATGGCAGATTTCGCGCCGGCCTCGATTTTCACGGCAGCGCGGACGTAATCGCCTTCGGCGCGTGTGACGGCTGGGTACCAGAAGAGCAATGTCTGACCATCGGCATCTTCTGGATCGGCTTCCATCTTGAATCTGCCTGCGGGGATGACGGCCTGTGCGATAGCGATGAACTCGCTTTGCAAGCTGCCCATGATGTAGTCACGGCACGATTCCCGTATGGCGTCGAGCCGCAGCCTACGCTGTTTCCCACTGAGGCCGTCCAAGTCGGCCGCTTCGATGTGCTGTCCAAGGTCTTCTCGCGCCACCGTGATGTCGATGTCCTCGGAGAACCGTGAGATCAAGCCGAAGGCTTTCGACAGCGAGGTTCCGCCTTTGAATAGCAACCGGGGACCGCCTGACTTCAAGCCATTGAAGAGCGCGTCCAGCGTCCAACACACCCAGAAGTCCTTCTCGACGTTCTGTACCGCCGTGCCCAGCCGCGCGGCAGTCGTGAGGAACAAGCCGCGGCGTTCGTCGTCTGTCGCCTCGATGACGATGTTGAAGCTGCGATTCACCGGGAAGTCGCCGTCGTGCGTGCGAAGTCCGGGTCGCGAACGGCGCGCCCTGCCTCTCCGAGAGACGAACGAGTCGTTGCCTGGTGGGCACAGCCGGGCAGTTCGCGCACGATGGCTTGCATCCAGATCGGCAGCACGCTGAATCCTTCCACCAAGTCCTGTTGGATAGCGGGTCCTCTTACAGGATCGGAAACGATCCGGCTCAGTTTGCCGATGATCTGCTCCTGGTCGGCGACCATGGCGTCCTTCAGCCAATGCAGCGCCTGCACAACCCGCATTGCTGGACGGCCCGCCCAGTACAGGCGACTGGGTGCGGTTTGCTTGAATTCAATCGTTAGGTTGTCGAGCTTGACTGACTTGCGACGCGCATCGGTGTGGATGACCACGTGCGCCGGCACCGCGTCAGTCAGTCCCAGATCGTTGGCGGCAGTGATGCCATCCACCAGTAGGCGCAACTGGTCGCGGCGAGCAATCGCGTCCACCACGGCGCGGTAGTCGGGTGGATTCGGGCGTCGCGTCAGCTTGTTCTGAACGGGTTTGTCATACAGGCCACGGTCGATTCGGCGCAGATCTCCCGCCGCGACCAGGCGCTGCAGAGCCTTGTCGACGGCGTCGCGCGTCGCTAGGTGCGCAAAATCGGTGGGAACCCAGACGCGACCACTTCCTTGCGCGTCAATGAGGTCGGCGATCTGTGTCTTGAGATCGGGCATTGTCCGATATTTGTAGTTGTTTTTCGGACAGAAAGCAAGTGAGTCCGAAAAATGATGGCAATTTTCGGACAAACGTTGGCGCCCCGCGGTGGCAGCGCTGGATGCACCGGGAGCGGGCGGCGGCAAATGGAAGGAGCCACATCGCCCATCCTCGCGACTTTGGCGGCGGTCGTTCCCTTCAACCTGCCGGGCACTCCTCCACTTCGTCGATCTGGAGGGCCGCTCGCAGCGCGGGCGATGGGGCAAGGAACGGCATGACAGACCTCCGGCAAGCCAGCAAGGACGCCGACCATGCCAAGCAAGTGACACTTTGTCACGGGCCGAAGTGCCCTGCCCTGCTCTTCCTCTGCAAAACTGCCTTCTTAGGGCGGAAAAGCGTCAAAAAACATAGTCCCCGTTGGCAACAGATGAAGAGATGAAGAGTGGCGGCAAATTAGTAATGTCGCGTTTTGGTTAAGTAGAAATGTCGCTAAGTCTGTCCCCCCAAGTGAGGTGCAGACCATGGCGATGTTGAACGCGACCATCATGATGAGCATGCGCGAGGTTGATCGGCTCAAGACGGTTCAGGCGGTTGTGGACCGGATGCTGCGCATGGGCCAGGCAGCGCAGCGGCTTGGGCTGAGTCGACGACAGATGGAGCGCTTGGTCGATCGCCACAAGGCTGACGGAGCCTCGGGGCTTGTCTCTCGCAAACGTGGTCGGCCCAGCAACTACCAGTTGGAGCCTGGCGTGCAGGAGCGTGTGATGACGCTCATTCGTGATCGGTACGCAGACTTCGGACCGACGCTGGCCTGCGAGAAGCTGCGTGGGTGCCACGGATTGCCCTTGGCCAAGGAGACCGTGCGCCGGCTCATGACGGCCGCGGGCCTGTGGATCCCCCGCAAACAACGCGCGGCCAAGATCCTGAGCGAGGCAGACTTGAATGCTGCGGTGATGGCGGTGTGCCAACCGGAAGAAAAACAGCGTTGGCGCGCTTGAAATTCAGGAATGAAGTTCAACGCCCGCCAGGGTCTTCAGCAGGGCTGGCCGGTGCGAATTCAAAGGCCTGAAGACCACCAGGTTCAGATCAAACCAAGTGAAAACACGACATTTCTACTTGGCTGGAAGAACGACTTCTGAACTTGGAATCGACAAAGTCGTTGATTCTTAACGACTTTTTCAACAACTGTTAGGCATAAACCGCCACGAGTTTGGGGCTCGAGTCGTGCTGCGGATACGGACGCGAGTGCCTCAGGACTTCCAGAACCGCCATGACGACTTTGGTTGTTCCGTGTTCGCGTCCTGACGGATAGCCGGCGGAAAGCGGCGCCGGACCTCACGCTCGTGTTCATGCGCAGGTCCGCGCGCCAAGGCCTGACCTCGCAGCGCCAGCCGGCGCAGCTGCTGGGCACGCTCCAGCAGGTCAACATCAGTGAGATCGGCGGGCAGAGTCATCATGGAGCTGATTGTGCGGATGATCAGGCCCGCCACTGCCCGCCCATCTCCGCTTCCTCGCCTCAAACGCCAATTGCTTCACAGCTCAGGTGCTTGCGGGCTACAAGGCAGCCTGGAGGCAGGCCATCACGGGCTGTACGCGCGGTCAGGGTTCCCATCTCCGGGTTGTACTCACGGTACATGCGATTCATCGGATTGCCCCCGACCCGGCTTGACCTTCAATCCATCACACGTTTGCTTTTGGCGGCGGGCGATCGGGGATGTGACCATCGAGCTGCGGTGATGGTGTGGCGGCGAAGCCTGCCGCCCCACCTCTGCGCCGGCCGGCCTGTCTAGAACAGGTCGCTCGATAGCTTGGGGATATCGGGCGCGAATGCCATGAGCGATTGCGCGCTTTCGTCGACGTGCGCCGCGATCTGCCGAACCAGGGCGCGCTCGTCGGCCGAGTAGGCTTCATCGTCGACCTGCGCCGCCGCCTCTTCCCTGGCGAGACGGGAGATATCGACCAGCTCGCGGGCGAAAGTTCGGCGCGGCCAGCCCAGCCGCTGCGCGAAGTCCGCCAAGGCGAATGACTTCACGGCGTCGAGATCGAACTCGTCGCCAAAGGCCATCGCGAGCTCCTGCTCGACTGCATCCTTGTAGACCGCGGTGCACACCAAGTCGTAGAACGGGGCCACCTCGAGCAAGCGGTGCCGTGCAAAGAAGGACAGATTTTTGCCGTGGGCGTCGCTGTTGCCGAGCAGCAGCGTCGTCAACGCCCACATCGCGATCTGCCGGATCTGCACGGTCGGGTCGACAAGATGCCTGTCGGCTCGCAGGCTTGCCAAGGCCTGGAAGCTGACGCCGTCGTGAATGTGGCGCACGTCGGCGCCATGGCCGATGTTGCGCTCGTACTTGTGGGCGACCGGACGATCCAGGGCCTGGCACGCGTCCAGGATGTGAAAGCTTCGGGTCTGGTCTCCCTGTAGTTCGCGGTCGAAGCGCTCCACGCAGAGCACCGCGTCCGGCACGCGAAGGATGTCCACCCGGGCGGCCCAGTCCTGCCTGAGCCTGCGCTGTGCGATGCGATTGACCAGCCGCATGCAGAAGTGCTCGTTCGCGACCATGAAAGGCAGCCTTGGATTGCGCGGCTCCGGCTTGAGGATGTGCGTCGAGGACAGGGCGCCGTCGACCAGGTACAGCCGATCCTCCTGGCGCACGACCTGGAGCTTGTCCTGGTAGCCGGCAATCGAGATCCGTACCCTGCCGTCCCAGACGACGAAGGGCTGGCTGTCGCGCTCCTGGATGCGCTGTTGAAGCTCCTCGTGGGTCACCAAACGCCGCACGGCCTCGGTCGACGGCTTGGCGCCGACGGGCAGAAAGCGCAGCGCGCCGGCCGACTCCTTGCCAAGGGCGTGGATGAGGCCGAAGACGTTGCCCTTGGACACGTTGGCATAGGTCGCGGCGACGTCGAGCGCCTGGCCCTCGGGCAGGAGGTTCTCGATGAAGCGCCGCACGGTGACCGGCGGCGCCGGCGCGTCGAAGCGGATGTGGGGCGACAGCTGAAAGGCACCCGGGTTCCTGATCCATGCGGGGTCGTAGTCGAAGCCGAACTCGTCGGACGTCGGGTTGACGCGCAGCAGGCCCACAAGCACCTGCCCGTGGAAGGCCTGCAGGGTGTAGTCGTCGGGATTGAACTCAGCCATGATCGGCCTTCGGCAAGTCGACGAGCGCGGCCTTGATTCGGGAGGCCTGGACGCTGTCGACGACCAGCATGCTCAGCCCCAGCCCGGACAGCAGCGCCATCAGCTTGTCGCTCGTGACCGGGCGGCCATTCTCCAGGCGTGACAGCGTGTCCGCCGAGGCGCCGCTTGCTAGCGCCGCATCGTCGACGCGCAACTGCGCTTGCGCGCGCTTGTTGCGCACGACGGCGCCAAGGCCGGCCAGGGTGTGGATCTCCGGGTCCACTTGGGCTGTCGCTGCTGGAAGCCTTCTTGCCATCACCGCTCCTTTAGTTCCGGGTAAGCGGAATTATGGTGCGGATTTGCGCGTGCGCGGTGATTATTCCGCCAAGACGGAATTATTGTCATTCAAACCCAGGCGCAACCTATTGTTCCGTCAAGGCGGAACAATAGGCGCTCAGCCCGCGATGGCCGGATGCCCCGGCACCGGCCGCCCAGCATCTCGCGGTACGAGGGCGGCTGCGAGCCGTCCAGGTCGGTGATGCCGTAGGCGAGCGCCGCCTCGGCACCCACCTGCGTATTTCGGCCAGCGTGACCGCCCATTTCGGTCCATCGTGACCGACGTGCCGAGGGCTGAAGTCGGCGTCATTTCGGCAACGTGACCACGCGTTTCGTTGATCGTGACCGCCATGCTGATGGCGGTGCTGCGCAGAGGTCAGAGTTTAGGGGTATCGAGGTGGTTGATCAGGTCATCGGTTGCCCCTCCTCCTGAACTGTCTTTGTTGGCTTGGCGGCGGGCCGTGCGGTCTTGCCCGTGCGACGAGATTCACCCTCCAAGTTGAAGCGCCGGCAGCTTTGCATCAACCGGTCAAGGATGGCGTCGGCGATCGTGGCGTCGCCCAGCCAGGCGTGCCAGTGCTCGATTGGAAGTTGGTGCGTAATGATCGTCGCGCGGTGGCCCACCCGGTCATCAACGACCTCCAGCAGGTCACTCCGGGTGACGCTGTCCATCGGACCCGTTCCCCAATCGTCCAGGATCAACACGTCGACCTTGGCAAGCTGCTCGAGCCAACGTCGGAAGGTGCCAGCGCCGTGCAGGATGCGAAGCTCCTCGGCCAGACGCGGCACCCGCAAGTACAGCGCCGAGTGCCCCTGGCGACATGCGTACTGGGCCAACGCGCAGGCCAGCCACGTCTTGCCCAGCCCCGTGGCACCGGAGAAGGTGAGCGTCTCGCCGCGCTCGATCCAGGTCGACAGAGCGACGCCCATCAGGGCAGATCTATCGATGCCACGCACGCCCTGGAAGCTGGCGTCCTCCAGCGTGGCAGTGGCGTACTTCAACTGGGCACGCTGCAGCAGCCGAGCACGCTTGCGGTCGCCTCGGGCATAGACCTCGCGTTCCACCAGCAGGGCCAGCCGCTCGTCGAACGACAGGCTCAGGCAGTCGGCCTGTTCGTGTTGCTGTTGCAAGGCGTCGGCGAAGCCTTGCAACTTGAGCGCGCGCAGTTGAGCGAGGGTGGCGTTGTTGAGCATGGCGTGTGAGTGCAGTGAATTCGATGGGTTCATGATTGGCTCTGGGCTGCTGAGGTCGGTCTTGCTCATTGGTAGTAGCCCGGTCCGCGCAGATTGGCGTGCGTCGGACTGGTCCATTCGGTGTCGGCGTCCAGCGGGAGCTGGTCGCGGTTGTTGGCCAGCAGATCGCGCACATGGCGGTAGCGGAAGGCGCCCAGCGCGAGGGCCCGTTCGCAGGCCGACTCCAGCCGTGCCTCGCCATATCGGCGCGACAGGTTCAGCAGCCCCAGGCAGGACCGGTAGCCGTGCTCGGGGTGCTTGTACGTCTGCAGCAGCCGGGTGATGAGTTCGCCGCAGGCCACGCCAATGCGTTGCCCCCACTCGATCAACCGCTGTGGCGTCCACTCCAGGTGGGCGCGGTGGGCCGCGGGCATGTGAGCCTCCACCGTGGTGTAGCCGCCGCGGCGCTCGTTACGGGCGTGGGCTGCCACGCGCTGACCACGCAGCAGCAACTCCACGCCGTGTCGGGTGAGCCGCGCCTGCAGGGTCTGGCCGACGAGCGCGTGGGGCACGCTGTAGCGGTGAGCTTCCAATTCGACGTGGTAGTCGATGTGGACCTTCACCGTCTTGAACCGGGCGAGTTCGTAGGGTTGCCGCGGCAACGTCATCAGTGCCGGTGCATCCAGCTCGGCGAAGACACTGGCCCGGCTGCCGGGCAGCTTCTGGAACGGCCGGTCGTTCACGTTGGGCAGCAATTCTGTGATGGCGGCGTCGACCTGGGAGACGCTGTCGAAGCGCCGATGGCGAAGGCGCGCCAGCACCCAGCGAGTGACTACTTGAACCGAAGATTCTGCGGCGGCCTTGTCCTTGGGCGTTCGTGGGCGGGCAGCAAGTACCGAGCAACCGTAGTAGCGGGCGAAGTCGAGTACCGTGTCGTTGGCGCGGGGCTCATAGCGGTCGGGCGATGCAATGACCGCACGTGCGTTGTCCGGCACGATCAACTGCGGCACACCGCCGTAGAAGTGCAGCGCACGCACCATGCAGTCGATCCAGTCGTCCAGGCGCTGCGCCGGGGTGGCGCAGGCGAAGACATGGCTGGAGGCGGCCATGGCCGAGACGAACACCTGGGCGCGAGCGCCGTCGGTGAGAGGCACAGTGGGGCCGGCGAAGTCGATGAACAGCTTCTCGCCGGCGCGCCGGTGCTGCCGCATCGAGCGCTTGAGCGTGCGGGCGAACGCCTTGTAGTGTTCGCAGAACTGCGTGTAGCGCCAGGTGCGCCCCTCGGGGTGGGCGGCCACGTACTCCTGCCACAGGAGCATGAGCGTCATGCCCTTGCGGTCGAGCTCCTGATGGATGCGACCCCAGTCGGGTTCGACGAAAGGCTGCGAGGTGGCGGAGCGGGGAAGCAGCACGTTCGACAGTTGCAATTCGCTCCAGTGCTGGACGGTCTCCCAGTCCAGGCCGGCAACGGTGGCCAAGCTGACGTACTTGGCGACGACGCCCTTGGAGAGCTTCAGGGTGGTGGCGATCTGCTCGTGGGAGAGATTGGCGTGCCACTTCAGGCGGATGACATCCTTGATCATGGATAGAGAAATTCGTTGCTTGGGCATCCCGCTCCTTCGACGGCAAAGCCGCCGAGGCTACGAGGGCCCAGGGGTTGAGTTCTCCACGCATCACCGCCGGCGGTCACGATCGCCGAAACGGGCGGTCACGATGCCGAAATGGCCGGTCACGTCACCGAAACGGTCGGTCACGAAGGCCCGAAACGACGATCGGTCACGATGGGCCGGAATGACCGGTCACGATGCCGAAATCAGCGGTCACGATAGGCCGAAATACGCACCCACCCGCACCTGCCCCGATTGCCGCGCGGCGCCACGTTGCCCTTCGCAGTGCAACCGCTGTCTACCAAGGTGAATGCGACCGAAGGATCACTGGTCAGCAGGTTTACCCCGAAATAGCCATCGCCGGTGCCATTCCCGGTCAGTGCAGTTCCTTCTCCACTAACGCTGCCTTGGAGCGCACGTGTTCAATCGAGCTTGATACCGGCAGCGCGAATGACGCCTCGAAGTTTCACTGCGTCGTCCTTGATCGTCTGGCCGAATTGTTCGGGGGTGCTGGCGACCACCTCCATCCCCATCTTGCCCAGCGTCTCGATGGTCTCCGGCTGCTTCAGGATGCGAGTGATCTCCGTGTTGAGTTTGGTCACGATCGCCATATCCGTCCCCGCCGGGGCCACGAACCCGATCCAGGTCACAAGGTCCATGCCGGCTAAGCCGGATTCGTCCAGGGTCGGAACGTCCGGTAGCTGTGGCGAACGGTGTGCGCTGGTGACGGCCAGCGCCCGGACTTTGCCGGATTTCACGAACGCCATGGCCGGGCCGAGCGCATCGAAGATCACTGGCACCTGGCCACCGACCACATCAGTCATCGCCGGGCCGCTGCCCTTGTATGGCACGGCCACCAGATCCGCCTTGGCAGCGGCCTTGAAGGCCTCGCCGGCGACCTGTGCAGGCAGCGCGCCATGTGCATAGGCGAACTTGCCGGGGCTGGCGTTGGCCAGGGCAATGAGCTCCTTGACGTTACGCGCACCGACTAAAACGGATTGACTGCCAGCACCATCGGCATCGTGACTGCGAGAGAGATCGGCGTGAAGCTGCGGATGGGATCGTAGGGAAGCCTGGCATAGAGGCTTTGATTCATCGCCAGGGTCGAGTCGATAGGCAGGAACAAGGTGTACCCGTCGGGCGCTGCCCTCGAGGCCATGTCCGCCCCGATGACCGTATTGCCGCCGGGCCGGTTGTCCACTGTCACGGGCACGCTCCATCGTTCCGATAGCTTGGCGGCGACAACGCGGGCAACCGTGTCCGTGCCGCCACCAGGCGGGAACGGCACGATGACCCGGATGGCTCGACTGGGGTAGTTGTCGGCGGCCGCAGCCGTGCCCGCCATCATGAGAGCGGCGAGGCACGGCAAGAACCTGTCAATCACCTTCATCGTTGCGCTCCTGTCGGCTTTCGTTTCGTCAACTGCTTCAACGTTCCTGCTTGCGAACAGCCAGCAGCGGCTGTGTGACATCGTGGACACCCACGAGCGCCAGGATCGTGGTCAAGCCGACTTGCGCGTCCTCCCACGCGTTGGCCGGATTCCACCATTCGGCCTTGCTGTGCCATCCGCCGGATTCGCCTCCGCTGGAGAGGATCACGGCTGGAATGCCCATTGACATGGGAACGTTTGCATCGCTGCTGTTTGGCATCAGCTTGGGAGCTGATCGGCCAAAGGCGGTGTTTGCCCGCACCGCCGTCTGAACGATGGGCGCACCCGGCGGCGTGCTTCCGGCAGGTCGGTCGCCGATCAACCGGGTCGAGAAGCCCAGGGCATTGGAATCCCAGCGTGCGTTCTCGTCGGCCACGCCGGCGGCAATGGCGGCCATGACTTCGCGGTCAGTTGCCTGCAGCGAAGTCATATCCGCCGAACGGATGTCGATCGCCATGCGCGCTTCAGCCGCGATCGCATTGACCGCCGTACCGCCGCTGGCCGTGCCCACGGTGAAGGTGGTCTTCGGGTTGGCCGGCGGGCGAATGTCGCTGATCTTCGCCATGGCGCGCCCCATTCCGTGAACCGCGCTCGGCAGCCCGAAGGTGACGTAGCTGTGGCCGCCAGGCCCCTTGAACGTGACCTCGTAGCGATGGCTTCCCACGCCGCCCGTCGTAATGGATCCGCTTGGGTCGGGCTCCAGGCCCACCATGCCGTCGATGTCCTTGTGCTCGCGAAAGATCGCCTTCATGCCGCGCAGGTCACCCAGTTCCTCCTCTCCCACATTGGCTGCAAACACGAGGTCGCCAACCGTCTGCACCTTCAGATCGTTGAGCACCTTGAGCCACGACAGCAGCACGGCGAGGCCGCGTGTGTCGTCGGACACGCCGGGTGCAAACCACTTCCCGTCGCGGATCTTCACCGTGACATCGGTTCCTTCGGGAAAGACGGTGTCAAGGTGTGCCGAGACCAGGAGCTTCGGGCCCTTGCCAGTGCCCTTGCGCACCCCGATCACATTGCCTTCGGCGTCGACGTGCGCGTCCAGGCCCAGCGCCTTGGCACTTGCAAGGAAAGCCTCGGCGCGCGCCTTCTCCTTGAAGGGGGGGGCAGGAATCTCGGTCAGAAGCCTCAGGTCTGCGAGCGTGCGCTCGTGATCGGCTTTCACGGCTTGCATGAGGCGTTGCATCGTCGGGGCGTCCAGCAGGCGCGAGACGGTCTGGTCGACAGCAGGGTCGATTGGCGGCGCCGGCGACGACGGCGGTTCGGCCGCGGTGCAATGCAGTGCGGCAAGCGAGAAGCAGGCGAAGGCGGCAAAAAGGTGGGGAACGCGAAAGAAGGGCATTGGGGTGTCTCCAGGCACGAATGCAAATTCTGGGATCCCGTGCATCGGTCTGCTTCGGTTTATTCTTGCGAGCTGAAAGTTTTACTGACAGCCGATGGCCCGCAACCTCCCATCCACGCGAGCGCTCCAGATCTTCAGTGCCGTCGCGCGACACCAGAGCCTCAGCCAGGCTGCGGAAGAGTTGTGCTTGACTCATAGCGCACTCAGCCAGCAGATGCACAAGCTGGAACAACAGCTCGGGGTCAAGCTACTCCAGCGCACCACGCGTGGCATATCGCTGACGGAGGCGGGGCAGCGGTTTCGCGTCCATGCGGACAGCGACCTGTTGCAGATTCAGACGCACGTGAGGGAGCTCATGTCGCTGCGCGAGGGCGAGATCTCGCTGGTCGTGGGGGTTGTACCTGTGCTGGCGGACCGCTGGCTGCTTCCGCGTCTTGCACGGTTTCTGCAGCAACAGCCCCGTGTGAGCGTCACGATCAGGGAGTTTCCCAACAAGCTCTTTGTCGGCGAGCCGCAGTTCGATGTCGCACTCCACTACCGCGATGCCATATGGCCTGGCACGCAGTACCAGCCGCTCTTCGATGAGGCCTGTGTCGCGGTTTGCAGCCCGGATGCGCCGTTCGCCCGTGCCGCAGCGGTCGGCGACTTCCGGCGCGTACCGCTGCTTCATCTATCCAACAGGCCCGAGGCGTGGCAGGGGTGGATTGCTGATGCTGGGCTGGCGCGCTCGCCGGCCAACGCCCTGGCGGGACATCGTTTTGACCTGTTCTCCACATTGCTCGAAGCGGTGCGCGCCGGACTTGGCGCGGGCCTGGTTCCGACGTTCGTTGCAGATCGGGAACTGCGAAGCGGGGAGCTGGTGCGCGCCCATCGCCATATTCAGAGGCGCACGCATACATATGCCGTCTTCCTGCCGGAGCACCGGGCGTCCGATGAATGCGTTGCGGCTTTCGTCAGCTGGTTGCACCAGGAGGTGACGCTAGTCGACGACTTTGAATAGAACCAAAGACGGCGGTTCTGGGTCATGCGCCGGCGGGCAGCAGGAGGTCTGCAATGGGCAACGAAGCCGCAGATCTCGCCTGCCCTCCCCTTCGGCCACTTTCGCTGCTGCACAACGGAATTTCCCGGTCGGTCTTTCGATGGCAATTCCGGGCCGTTGCTGCCCTCCGATTCTTGGCCTGAACTTCCAACTCTGCAACGCATAGCGGGCATCGAACTCGATGAATGTGTGCGTCTGCCACCCGGCGGGAATCGGCCGAAAATCGAGTTGGACTCGACCATTTTCAGCATCAACTAATCTCGGCCGCAGTACTTCCGCAGTCCAACAGCCAGTGCCTCGTACGTGGCCCGGCATCGGGGGCTCGACCGAAGGTCCTCGTGCATGGCCAGCCACATAGGCAGCGGAACATTCACTTCGGGCAGCACCCTTCGAAGGCCATGACTGCGTGCCAGCGGCACCTGGCAGATGCCGATGCCGCCGCCGGCGCGCAGCATCGACAGCTGTGCGCAGTCGCTGTCGCAGCGCACCGCGAAGGCTTCGCGCCGCCACATGGGGAAGTCCTTGCGGGCCTGGCGAAGGTAGGGTGTGTCGGCGTCGAATCCGACGAGCCGGTGCGGGCGCAGGTCCGCGACGGTCTTGGGCGTCCCATGGCGCGCGAGGTACTCCTTCGATGCATGCAGGCCCAGTTGCACCTCGCCGACCCGCTGGACGACAAGCTGTTCCTGGTCCGGGCGGAACCCGCGCACCGCAATGTCGGACTCTCGCGCCAACAGGTTCTGGACGCGATCCGACAAAGACAGCTCGATGCGAAGGCCAGGGTGCTCGTCCTGCAGGCGTGCCAGGATGGGAGGCAGGACTTCGACGCCCAGCATCTCGCTGGCCGTGACGCGCACCGTACCGACGATTCCGGCCCCCTGCCCTTGCGCGGCACGTTCCAGGGCGGCCGCGGCCACGGCCATGGCGCGCGCATGCGGTTCCAGGCTGCGCGCGGCCTCGGTGGGCAGAAAGCCCGTTTGCGATCGGGTGAACAGCACCACCTCGAGCGCCGTCTCCAGCGCGCCGACATGCCGCCCCACCGTGGGCTGGGTAATGTCGAGCGCCCGCGATGCGCCAGACAGCGAGCCCTCGTCGAGCACCCCTAGGAAGGAGCGATAGAGTTCCCAGCCGACGGTCGAAGTCATGCATAAATGTATAGCTTCACCACCATTTCAGGCAATTTTGTTTTTGTCATCCGCTCCCCAGAATCGGCCCACGAACTTCAAAAGGAGCTGAGCATGAGCAACAACAAGACGGTTCTGGTGCTGGGGGCTACCGGCGGAATCGGGGGAGAAGTGACGCGTCAACTGGCCGGGGCCGGCTGGGAGGTGCGGGCCCTGCATCGTGACGCCAACCCGGCGGGCGAATACCGCCAGGGGACGAGCTGGGTGCGAGGCGACGCGATGAACCCAGGGGATGTGGCGGCCGCCGCGCGGGGTTGTTCAGTCATCGTGCATGCGGTCAACCCACCCGGCTACCAGCAATGGGCCCAGCTTGTGCTGCCCATGCTGCGCAGCACGTTGGCGGCCGCGCAGGCGCACGGGGCCACCGTCGTCCTTCCGGGCAACGTCTACAACTACGGGCCGGATGCATTTCCGGTGGCGCGCGAGGATTCACCGCAGAACGCCCAAACCCGCAAGGGGCGCATCCGCGTGGAGATGGAGAAGACCCTCAAAGAAGCAACGCAAGCCGGCTGCCGTGCCATCGTTGTCAGCTGCGGCGACTTCTTCGGTCCGCGCGCCGGCAACAACTGGTTCTCGCAGGCGCTGGTGAAGCCCGGGAAGCCCGTCGACAAGGTCTACCTGCCGGGCCGTCCGGGCGTGCCGCATCAGTGGGGATACCTGCCCGACGTGGGGTAGTCGTACTTTTCTTGCAGATTGGTGCGTTTTCGCCTGAGACCCAGAATCCATGCGGGTTACGCAGGCAAACAAGCACCTGAAAGACGTGACCTAATGGTCACGACGATGGTCTGGAAGGTACATTCGCACCTCCACGACATACCCGCCGGCCATGCCTGCATTCGCCCTGCGCTTCGTTGGCCAGGAGAGCCTTCCCGCTCGCCTGAGCGAGTTCGATCGCGAGCAGTTCTTCGAGCTGTCGTCCGCTGACCTTGCTGCGATCCGGGAGCAGTTCCGCAGCGACCACCGCCTGCCCGCCGCGCTGATGGTGATGTTCATGCGTGTCGCCGGCCGGCCGTTGGACGGCTTCAACGTGCTGCCGCGCAACCTGCTGAGGTACACCGCGCAGGCGCTTGGCACCTCGCCGCCATCGATTGCCAGTCTGCGTTCGATCTACAAGCGCAGCCAGACCCTCTACAAGCATCAGTTATGGGCAAAGACGTATCTGGGCCTACGTGATTTGCAGCCTGCGGATGAGGCTGAGCTGATAGACACCCTTCGGGTGCAGGCCGAAGAGTCTTCGCACCCGGACGATTTGGCCCAGTCCGCGCGCCAGTGGCTTTTCGCGCGTCGAATTCTCATCCCCGGCGGGCGGCGCCTGCAGGATTGGGCGCGCGATTCGTTCGCCGCTGTCGAGGCGCGGATCCTCGATGCGATCAATGCGGCAGTGCCACCCGCCAGGGCGCAACACCTCATCGAATCGGCCTACAGCAACCGCCCAGGCACTGAAGCCACTTACCTCGACTGGCTCAAGACGCCGCCCAAGCGACACGGCCCAGGCACGCTCGCCGATACCCTCGAAAAAGTCCGCTTTCTCAAATCACTCGGTGCGCACGAGTGGGACCTGGCCGACGTGGCGCTCGCCAAGCAACAGGCCTACGCCCGGCAAGTACAGATGCGCCGCCCGATCAAGACGCGTGAAATCAAGGCCACTCGGCAAACAATCGAACTGGTGTGCTTCCTTCGGGCAACTCTGCTTGAACTTACCGACGTCGCGCTGCAGCAATCCAGCCGCAGAAGCCAGCAGTTGTTCCGCGAAGCCGCCGACCGAGCACAGGTCGGACGCACGCGCAACTCTGCGGCGCTGTTGCAGCAGGCGATCAAGGCCAAGGCGATCCTGCACGACGAGACCACGTCCTGGCAGACCCGTGTGCTCGAAGCCCGCCAGATCCTCGCCGGACTGGGCGAGTCCGCCACGGGCAGTTTCGTCTCGCAAGTGCGAAAGGCGCTGGCCGAAGATGCCCAACGGGTTCACGCCAGCCTTGCGGCTCTGAAGGACCTGGACTTCAACGGCTGCGACGGCGACGCCGGTTTCGAGCAGTGGAAGGCCTGGCAGGAACTGCAGCGTCGAGGTGCGGTTGAGCTCGAAGAAGACACACAACTCCCGGACGTCGGTGCCGCTTGGCACGGCCTCGTCCATGACCTGGACCCGCGCTCCGGCTTTCGGGCATTCGAAGCCTCCACGATGATGTCGCTGCGCAAGAGCCTGCGCCGTGGAAGTGTCTGGATCGACCACTCGCTCAGCTACCGGGAACGCGATCAGATGCTGATTCCGCCTGCCGATTGGGCAACACAGCGCGATCAACATGTTGACCTGCTCGGGATGCCCAAGACAGCGCGCAAGTTCCTGGAGCCGCTGCTGGCCAACCTGGTTGCTGGCATGTCGGCCGTAGCCGAGGCGGTGCGCTTGGGTAAGGCCGAGATTGGCGCCGATGGAATGCTGCACCTGCCGGCCATTGCGGCGCTGGGCGATCAGACCGAACCGATTCGCACACGCGAGACCATCTACAAGCTCATCGGGCCTGTTCAGCTCCCCGACCTGATGCTCGAACTGGACGCCGCCACCAACTACAGCGAAGCTTTACTTGGCCACCGAGCGCAAACGACCAACGAGCTCATGGCACTGTACGGCGCGCTGCTCGCCCACGGCACCGACCTTGACGCCAAGGGGGTAGCTTCGATGATCCCCGGACTCGAGCACGCTCAGATTTCGGTAGCGATGCGGGCGCTTGAGGCCAGCGGGCGGCTGCGCAGGGCCAACCAGAGCGTTGCCGAGTTTCAAAGTCGAATCCCGATAGCGGCGCTTTGGGGCGACGGCGACAAGGCGTCGGCGGACATGATGTCGCTCGATGCTTCCAGGCACCTTTGGAACGCCCGCGTAGATCCCCGCCGGCGAACTTACGCGGCCGGGATCTACACCCATGTGCGCGACCGCTGGGGCATCGTGTACGACCAGCCCATCGTGCTCAACGAACGGCAGGCCGGCGCGGCGATCGAAGGTGTCGAACAGCACAACCAAGAAAGAACCGAGGAACGCATCCGCTTGTCGCTGCTGGCGGTCGATACCCACGGGTATACCAACGTGGCAATGGCCGTCGCCAAGTTGCTGGGCTTCGATCTGTGCCCGCGGTTGCGAGATTTGGCCGAGCGCAAGCTCTACCTGCCGCGGGTGTTTACGGAGCCTGAAGGGCTGGAGGCCGTTTCCGTGCGATGCGTGTCACTGACAACCATCGAACGCGGCTGGGATGAATTGTTGCGACTCGCCGCATCGATCCGGTCCGGACGCGTGTCGGCGTCGCTGGCTCTGCAACGATTCGGTTCAGCCGCTCAGGGCGATCGGCTCCACCGCGCCGCCGAGCACCTGGGCCAACTGCTGCGCACCGTCTTCCTGTGCGACTACATTGCGATCGAAGACTTCCGGCGCGAGATCCACACGCTTCTGAACCGCGGAGAGTCGGTCCACCAGCTACAGCGCGCGATCTACTCCGGCAAGGTGGCGGCCGAGCGCGGCCGGCGGCGCGACGAGATGCGTGCCATCTCGGGATCGCACGCCCTGCTGACGAATATCGTGTTGGCCTGGAACACAAACCGCATGAACGATGTCGTCGAACGGCTCAGGCGCGAAGGCTTGAGGATTGAAGATGAGTGGCTGCGGCGCATTGGGCCGGCGCACTTCTCGCACATCAACTTTCGGGGCACCTTCAGGTTTGGGATTGACAAGTACGCCCAGGCTCTGCTTCGCCCCGGCCCCGCGGTCACTAAGCAACTCGCCGCGCAGTCAAAGACTTGAGGATGTTCACATCGCCGCATCCCTTCGCCCGAAAAACCCAGCGTCGGCCATCAATCGCAGCCTCGCCAAATGCCACTCCGTCAGACAGCGGATTGGCTTTGTCAGATGAAGTTTCGGCAACAAAACGCTACGTTCTTATCGGTCGGTTTCCGGCCTCTTGATGTGCGGGCTTGTCGCTGCTATTTCTCTTTCGCTCTCTTTGGTCATCGTGAAAGGAGGACCCCAAAATGGCCATGGACATGCTCAGACAGCTTGCTGGCTCGTCATTGCCAGCCACCTTCCGCACTTCAGAGGAGATCGACAAGATCAAGCTTCTGCGCGCTGCGGGTCTGGTGATCGCGCTCACGCCCACACCGTCAAATGCGTTGACGCTTTCGGGCACGACTGATGCGGCCCAGGTGCTGGCGATCACGGAAAAGGGCCGTGAAGAACTGGCAAAGTTTTCGCTGCCCGGAGACGCGCCTCCAGTGCAGCCCGCACGCGCGTCCTGGTGGAAAGCCAAGCTGAATGCGAAAGTCAATACGCGTCGTGAGACGGGATGGAGGTGAAACATGCGACAAGCCTCCTCGGATCCGATCGTCTACCGCGACGTCGCCATCGCGATCAAAGTCCAAAGGGCTGGCGCCCGCGTCTTCGGTCACGCCGATCTCTTCGAGAAGAACGAGTTCAAGGGCCGGATTTCTCTCGGGAGTGCCCGAAGGCGCTCCAAGGAGGTGCGCGATCGATTGCGCATCTTGGCCAAAGCCAAGGTGGATGTCTGGGCGACGGTTGGGTCGGCCGCGATTCATTGAAGCAGTGACGAGCACTCGTTGCAATGAGCTCCGCCGCCGCGTGACGGGTCAGTGCGAGCGGCTCATGGCGGAGCTCGTTTGTCATTCGACCGGTGGGCCATGCATCGCTGTCGACGAGCTCGATCTACCTGCAAAAATTCCGCTTCTTGAGGGCCTTCAGGCCAGCCGGCCATGGCAGACCTTGTACTTCTTGCCGCTGCCGCACGGACAGGGGTCGTTGCGGCCGACCCGCGGCAGGTTCTGCGACGACTTGCCGGCGAGCGTCGCGACGTCGGACTCCTCGGAGACCGAGCCGTCCTCGTTCGGATGGCGGTAGGTCACGTTTGACAGCTGGTTCGCCTGCTGCTCGATCTGCTCGGCCGCCTGCATCGCCTGGTCCTGGGTCTGGATGCGCACCGTCATCAGGATGCGCGTGACTTCCATCTTCACGACCTCGAGCAGCTGCGAGAACAGCTCGAAGGCCTCGCGCTTGTATTCCTGCTTTGGGTTCTTCTGCGCGTAGCCGCGCAGGTGGATGCCCTGGCGCAGATAGTCGAGTGCGGCCAGGTGCTCGCGCCAGTGCGAGTCGATCGACTGCAGCAGCACCATGCGCATGAAGGGCGTGAACTGCTCGGCGCCAACGACCGCCAGCTTGCTGGCGAACAGCTGGTCGGCGGCGGCGATGACCTTCCCGACGATGTCTTCGCCGGTGATGGTGTCGCTCTTGTCGACCTCGGCCTGGAGGTCGATCTCAATCTGCCATTCGTCCTTGAGCACCTTCTGCAGGCCGGACAGGTCCCACTGCTCTTCCAGGCTCTCAGCCGGCACCCTGGCGCGCACGACGTCAGTCATCGCGGCGTGGCGCAGATTCGCAATGTGGTCGTCGAGATTGCCCGCTTCGAGGATCTCGTTGCGCTGCTGGTAGATGACCTTGCGCTGGTCGTTGCTGACGTCGTCGTATTCGAGGAGCTGCTTGCGGATGTCGAAGTTGTGCGCCTCGACCTTGCGTTGCGCGCTTTCGATGGAGCGCGTGACGATGCCCGCTTCGATCGCCTCACCGTCGGGCATCTTCAGCCGCTCCATGATCACGCGCACCCGGTCGCCGGCGAAGATGCGCAACAGCGGATCGTCCAGCGAGAGGTAGAAGCGCGACGAGCCCGGGTCGCCCTGGCGCCCGGAGCGGCCGCGCAGCTGGTTGTCGATGCGGCGCGACTCGTGGCGCTCGGTCGCGATGATGCGCAAGCCGCCTTCGGCCTTGACCTTTTCGTGCAGGCTCTGCCACTCGTCCTGCAGCTGCTTCGCGCGGCGCGACTTCGCGGCCTTGTCCAGCTCGGGGTCGGCGTCGATGAACTTGATCTGGTTCTCGACGTTGCCGCCGAGCACGATGTCGGTGCCGCGGCCGGCCATGTTGGTCGCGATCGTGATCACGCCGGGGCGGCCGGCCTGCGCGACGATCTGCGCTTCCTTCTCGTGCTGCTTCGCGTTGAGCACCTGGTGCTGCAGCTTTGCCTTCGTCAAGAGGCCCGAGATCAGCTCGGAGTTCTCAATCGAGGACGTGCCCACCAGCACCGGCTGGCCGCGCTCGTGGCACTCGCGAATGTCGGCGATCACGGCGTCGTACTTCTCGCGCGCGGTCTTGTAGACCAGGTCGAGCTCGTCCTTGCGGATCGTCGGCTTATTCGGCGGGATCACGACCGTCTCCAGGCCGTAGATCTCCTGGAACTCGTAGGCCTCGGTGTCGGCCGTGCCAGTCATGCCGGCGAGCTTGCCGTACATGCGGAAGTAGTTCTGGAACGTGATCGACGCGAGCGTCTGGTTCTCACTCTGGATCTCGACGCCTTCCTTGGCCTCCACGGCCTGGTGCAGGCCGTCGCTCCAGCGTCGGCCGGCCATCAGGCGCCCGGTGAATTCGTCGACGATGATGACTTCGCCGTTCTGGACGACGTAGTGTTGGTCGCGGTTGTACAGGTGGTGCGCACGCAGGGCCGCGTACACATGGTGCATGAGCGTGATGTTGGCCGGGTCGTACAGGCTCGCGCCGTCGGCCAGCAGGCCGGCTTCGGACAGCAGTTCTTCGGCCTTCTCGTGGCCGGCCTCGGTCAGGAAGACCTGGTGGCTCTTCTCGTCGACCGTGAAGTCGCCCGGCTCGATCACGCCTTCACCGGTGCGTGGGTCGGCTTCGCCGATCTGCTTCTTGAGCTTGGGCACCACCACGTTGATGCGCACGTAGAGCTCGGTGTGGTCCTCGGCCCGGCCGCTGATGATCAGCGGCGTGCGCGCCTCGTCGATCAGGATCGAGTCGACCTCGTCGACGATCGCATAGTGCAGGCCGCGCGCGACGCGGTCGCGCACCTCGTACACCATGTTGTCGCGCAGGTAGTCAAAGCCGAACTCGTTGTTCGTGCCGTAGGTGACATCGGCAGCGAACGCGGCCCGCTTCTCTTCGCGGTCCATGCCCGGCACGTTGACGCCGACGGTGAGACCGAGAAAGCCGTACAGCCGGCCCATCCATTCGGCATCGCGCCGCGCGAGGTAGTCGTTGACCGTGATGAGATGCACGCCCTTGCCTTCGAGCGCGTTCAGGTACACCGGCAGCGTTGCCATCAGCGTCTTGCCTTCGCCGGTGCGCATCTCGGCGATCTTGCCTTCGTGCAGCGCGATGCCGCCGATCAGCTGGACGTCGAAGTGGCGCATCTTCAGCGTGCGCTTGCCGGCCTCGCGCACCACCGCGAAGGCCTCGGGCAGCAGGTCGCCGAGCGTGTAGCCCTGCGCTAGACGCTGGCGGAATTCGTCCGTCTTGGCGCGCAGCGCGGCGTCGCTCAGCGCTTCGAACTGCGGCTCCAGCGCGTTGATCTTGTCGACCGTCCGCCGGTAGCCTTTCAGCAGCCGGTCGTTTCGGCTGCCGAAAATCTGGGTCAGGATCTTGGAGAGCATGCAGCGTCCGCGGGTGGCGGGTCTTGAGGTGCCAGCGCTACGTAAGGGCGGAGAGCTGCGTTTCAACGGTGGCTCGGCAGGCCGGCACAAGGGCCGCGGGTTTAGCCTACGGGCGCGCCTGCGCCGGGCTGCGGGCTTGAGGCTGACGCCGCACTGCGGCAAGCGCTCCCGCGCTGCCGCGGCCCGAGGTCAGCGGGTGCGACGCCGCCGCGGGCGACGGCGCCGAACATGGCCTGCTCGGCCGCCATCGTCAGGTACGACGCCGGTTCGGGAACGGCCAGGCTTCACCAGGCCGAATCACGCCGAACCGAAGTCACCCCGGGGCCCCGCACCGGGAAGGCAAAGCACCAAACTGGACGAAACGGACGATCACCCCGCCTTCATGCGGCACCGAAATTCAGGAGGGCGCCCCGCGACAGCACGGCCGGTCAGGGCGATGCGGCATCTGTGTTCGCCCTCGTGCCAGAGATCTGCGTGGCCGGTGGTCTGGCCTTCACTCGTGAGTTCATCAAGGCATATGCAGATCTCCGAGCCAAGGTAAACGAGGCGACTGATCTCGCCCGCTTCTTTCATCTCGTGTTCCTCGCTCGGTTTATTTATGCCAGCTCACTCGCTGCACCCTTCCCCGGCCCATTCTGGCCGGGGAGGCGCCCATATAAGACCATCCCTAGCCGGCCTTGACCTCGATGCGTCGCGGCTTGGCCTGTTCCACCTTCGGGATATGCAGCTTCAGCACGCCGTGCTTGATCTCGGCCGACACCTTCTCGGTGTCCAGTTCCTTGCTCAGCGTGAAGACGCGGCGGAAACGCGCCAGGGCGACCTCCGTATGGCTGGACTGCAGCCCTTCGGGCACGCTCAGGCCGGACTCGGCCTCGATGCTCAACGTGTCGGACTCGACGTGCAGGTGCAGGTTGTCCTTTGACACGCCGGGCAAGTCGGCGTACAGCGTGATGCCGGTGCCGTCCTCGACGACGTCGACCGGAGGGGTCAGTGCGGCTTCAACATAGCTCGCCGGGCTCTTGCGGTCGCTCTCGGAGGGTGCGCGTGCACGGGCGGTGTCGACTTCGTTCATTTCGCTCTCCTTTCCTCATTGGATGGTGATGCGGCGCGGCTGCGCCGAGGCGCGCCGCTGGACGGTGATGTGGACGATGCCGTCGCGGTAGTCAGCCTTGATCGCGTCCGGATCCGCGTCTTCGGGCAACGTCAGCATGCGGCGGAAGCTGCCGGAGAAGCGCTCGTTGATGTGGACGGTCGAAGACGCATCCTCCTCGGGCAGCGCCGAGGGCCGCTCGCCAGAAATGGTCAGCAGGCCGCGGTCGAGTTGGAGATCCAGCGTGGCCGGGTCCAGGCCCGGCGCGAAGGCGTAGATCTCCACGGTTTGCGGTGTGCCGCCGACGTTCAGGGCCGGGAAACCGCCCCGGCCGAGCCCTCGGATGCTTGGAGACAGATCGAAGGCCTGCTGCATTTCGCGTTGCAGGCGATCCACCTCGGCGAACAGATCGCGCGGAAACAAGGATCGATACATGGCGAAACCTCCATATGGTTGAACCAGGTGGAAGCGCCGCAGACGGACAAGGCGCTTCCGGTGAGGATTTAGGAGCGGCTCGCGCGGATTCAAGAGGCCCGAACCGTGATCTCTTGATGGCCGGGTTGCCGCACATGGACCGCGCCCGCAGTAACGGATCTGCGGTGCGCAGCACCCACTGAAGATACCGAGGCCCGGCAGGATCACGGCGCCGAAGCCGATTTACTGCGATGCGTCTTTGCGGCTATCTGTGACCAGCCAAGGTTGGCCGCAATGCCCTCTTCATAGCTGCAGCGACAGTTGCACCGGCGCCGGCCCTTCCTGCCGGTCGATCAGGGCGACCACGCAGTTCGCCGCTCAGGCGCTGGAAGCACAGATCCAGTTCCTGGGGCCGAGCCGCAGTTGACGGATTTGTAGATGATCGAGGCCGTCCGGCAGGCGCGGCTGGTCGATGCGAAGCAGCCGCCGCCCGGCATCCAGCTCCAGGCCCAGGCAGGCCTGCAGCAGCACGAAGACTGGCCCCGCCGCCCAGGCCTGTGGGAGGCAGGCGACCGGGTAGGCGATCGGCGCTTCGCCCGCCGCGCGCTCGAAGCCGCAGAACAGCTCCGGCAGCCGCATGCCGAAATGCGTGGCCGCCTCGAGCATGCCGCTCATCAGCCGCACGAGACCGTCGCGTTCCCCACGTCGTGCGGCCAGACCGAGCCGTTGTGATAGGACATGGAATTGAAGCGCGGCGCCTCGGGAGGCAGGGTGCGGATGCCCCAGCCGGAGTTTGAACGCGCCATCACCGCATAGGCCCGGTAGGCGTAGCCCTGCACCTCGATCAGCGCGATCCGGAAGGCCGGTGTAGAGCAGGTGACCCACGGTCAGGGACACCCCCATTTCCCATGCGAACGGTACGCGCGCCATGAGCGCTATTGCGCCTCCTGCCGACCCAGGGCTCCTGCCGCCGCGAGCGGCCGCAACTTGGCGGAGCGCCAGTCCGCCAGGCACCGGATGCGCTCCTGCTTTGCATCCGCCAGTGCGCTTCTGCGTGCTCAGCATCTCCAGCACGCCCTGGTCGTATTTGCGTTGGACCGACGCCAGCGCGGCTTGGGCGGCGCCCAGAAGCCTTTGCGAGGCCTCCATGTTGTCCAGCGCCGACGCGGCATCGGCGTGCGCCTTTACAACCTCCGTCCCGACCTGATGCTCGGTATCACGCAGGTCCGATTGCTTCTGCTCCGCCTGCCCGTTCCTGGCGAAGTCCAACATAGCGCCCATGCCCGCCGAAGCCACAGTGATGAGGCGAGCTATTCAGATAATCCTTCTTATCGCAATAGACGAATCAATCATCTAAACTGGCAGCATGAAAAGTAGCCCGAACCCCAGCACGGCCAGGACAAGAAGGTCGGAGGGGGAATTCCCCCGCGCCGACGCGCTTGCGGCGCTGCGTGCCTGGTATGCGGGCCTGGACGCACGCGCGGCCGTCGCGCAGTACCTCGGGCAGGACAAGGCAACGGGGCAGTCCTCGCGCGCCATGCTCGGCGAGATCCGCCGACAACTTGCCCGCTACGCGCAGGCCCGGCACCGAGAGGATCTGACCACGCTGATCGGGCATCCCGCGCGCGAGCGCACAGAGCGTTCGCGCTCGGTCCTGGAGGCGATCGAAACCCTGCGGCATCTGGCGGTGCCCGTGCCCCAGGTGACGGACGACGTCGAGCGCTGGCTGCCCGCGCGTATCGCCGGGGCCATCAAGGCCCATGGCCTCAAGACCCTGGCGGAACTCACCGTGCGCATCCCGCGCCGGCGCCGCTGGTGGACCGGCATTGCGGGCCTGGGCGCCACCGGCGCCAGGCAGGTCGAGGCCTTCTTCGCGGCGCACCCGCAACTCACCGCCAGCGCCCGCGCGCTGGTGCCCACCGGCGCCCAGCGCGACGTCGTGCCTTGGGAACGGCTCTATGTGCCGCACGAGGTGGACGGTTCGCGTGGAACGTTCCGCGCACCCGCCGCGACCTCCACGCTGGACGCAAACAACGACTACGAGGCGATTCAGGCCTGGCTTTCGCTGCACGAGTCCGCCGCCACCCAGCGCGCGTACCGCAAGGAGGCCGAGCGATTGATCCTCTGGGCCGTGGTCGAGCGCGGTCGGGCACTGTCGTCGCTCACGACGGAGGATGCTGTGGCCTATCGGGCGTTCCTGCGCCGCCCGACGCCGAGTTCACGATGGATCGGACCACCTTGCCCTCGCTCCTCCCCGGAATGGCGGCCCTTCGCGGGAGGGCTTTCGGCACGATCCATCGCCTATGCGCTCTCGGTACTGGGCGCGATGTACCGTTGGCTCATCCAGCAGCGCTATCTGCTGGCCAACCCGTTCGCAGGCATCAAGGTGCGCGGCGCTTCGCGCACGGAGCCGCTGGCAGCCACCCGGGTCTTCGGCGAGGGCGAGTGGGCGGTGATCCAGGCAGTGGGCCAAGGACTCGAGTGGGGCCATGGCTGGCAGGCGTCGGCGGCGCAGCGACTGCGCTTTGTGCTCGACTTCGCCTATGCCACCGGCCTGCGCATCGGCGAATTGGTCGGCGCCACGCTGGGTCAGATCGAGGTGGATGCGCACGGCGATCACTGGCTGCACCTGGTGGGCAAGGGCAGCAAGGCGGGCAAGGTGGCGCTGCCGCCGTTGGCGCGCGCGGCGCTTGACCAGTATCTGATGCAGCGCCAGCTGCCGCTCACGCCGGCACGATGGGATCCGAAAACGCCGCTCGTCGGGAGTCTCGAACAAGACAGCACCGCGGGCATCACGGCCACGCGACTGTGGGCCGTCATGCGGCGCTTCTTCATCAAGGTGGCCGAGGTCATTGAGAAGGACGCTCCGGCCACGGCGGAAAAGCTCAGGCGTGCCAGCCCGCACTGGATGAGACACACCCATGCTACCCATGCGCTCGCGCGCGGCGCCGAGCTCACCACCGTGCGGGACAACCTGCGGCATGCCTCGGTGTCGACGACCTCGATCTACCTGCACAGCGATGAGGTCAAGCGGGCTCGGCAGATGGATGCAGCGTTCGCCATGCCGATTGCGCGATAGCAGGGAAGACTCCCTCGCGCGCAATCGGAGGAAGGCGGGTACTCGTCTGAAAACCGGGCCCGGGGAGCAGTGGAACAACCAACCGACTTACTGCAAGCCACGGGCATCAACGTGCTCGGGCGCTATTCGTTCTCAGTGCCGGAGGCGTCGCGCGCGGCCAGCTGCGGCCAATCAACGGCGGGCGCGAATCATGACGTATGCAGGTTTCGTCAACAACCAGGAAAGGGAAAAATGAAGATCAACGCAATCCATGTTGCGGCGGGGTTCGTGTTTGCTGCAATGGGTACACGGACGTCGATGGCTGCTGAGTCCACTGAGGCACTTTACAAGCAGTGCGAAACCAAACAATCGACTGCCGAGCAGCGCGAATGCTATCCGGTAGTGGCAAAGCAATCGGAGGTCGAACTTGTCGCGGCTGAGAAGAAGCAGCGAGCTGCCATGGTCGACCTAGAGAACGAAAGCGAAGGCAGCCTGTCGATGCATCCCGTTAAGGCCTTCGACAAGGCCGAGCGCACATACCGGGCGTTCCGGACCGCCGAGAGCAATCGTGTGTTGGCCTCCTATGGTTCCGGAAATGGCGGCGGCCTTGCCTCGTACCGAGTGACCATCGAGATGAATCTCGCTCGGATCAAGCAGTTGAAGGGCCAATAAAGCATTGCGCCCGTTCATGCGCACATCGATCTACTTGCACGGCGATGAGGTCAAGCGAGCCCGACAGAAGGATGCAGCGTTCGCAGTACGCAGAGGATGAGGAGCCGCCCGGTCAAAGCGTACCAAACTGCACGAAAAGGATGCCATAGCCCGCGCAGGCGATTTCGTAAGTGCTTGTCGTGCCATGTTTTTTTAGGGCAAAGCGCACCAATCTGCACGAAAAGTACAACTACCCTGACGTGGCCCGCACGATGGTGGAACTGCTCGCTCGCAGAGAAAGCCTTCCGGCCTTCGCGAGCTTTCACATGGCCGGGCACGTGGACAACGACGGCCGGGCCATGGGCGAAGCCATCCAGCGCGTGGTGCAGCGGCATGGACTTCGCCGTCCCAGACTGGTGCCGTTTCAATGGGGTCTCATCCGCGTCGCGTCATGGTTCTCCGCCCTGCCTCGCGAACTGCTGGAGATGCGCTACCTGTGGGACACGGAGGTTCGCCTGGCCAACGACCGGCTGCTGTCGGTGCTGGGCCATGAGCCGCACACGCCGCTGGACGAAGCGGTGGAGGCTACGCTGCGCGGGCAGGGGTGCCTGCCCCAGGTACAGCCAACGCTGGAGCGCCGCCATCTCCGATCTCAGTCGCCGTCGTAGCCCGACAGCCGTCCAGGCCAGGGGCGGGGCTCAGAGCTCTGCGAAATCCGGTTTGGTCGCATGCTCCCGTTGCTTCCAGTCCTCAATGAAGGCTGGCTGCTTCGCTTCAGAAAGGTGGCTGCGTCGGCGGCTGTTTCGAAATCGCGGTTCAGGCCGATGCGGCATCGGAAGGCGTCGTTCAGATACAGCCACTCAGCCCGCGCCCACGGCGATGTCGCCCAGGCGCCGCGCGTACACGGCCAACACGATGCGCTCGGAGTGCACCAGGTAGTCGTTCAGCGCCGCAGCTGCGTCGCTGAAGCGGTTGGCTTCCGCCAGTTCGAGGATGCCCTGGTTCATGTCCACATAGGGCGCATGCAGGAACTCGGGGTCCTGCAGGAGGCCGAAGGCCAGGCGCAACTCGGCCACCAGGTGGGTGAACATCTGGTTGAGCCGTTCGCTGTCGGCCAGCTCCACCACGGCCACGTGGAAGTCCATGTTGGCCGAGCCCACGGCGCGCCAGTTGCGCTCGGCGCGCCCCTTGAGCGCGGCCTCCACGGCGGTGCGCATGTGGCGCTTGGCCGGATGCTGCGGGTAGGCCTGCGCCAGCGCCTGGCATTCGATGAGCCTGCGCACCCGGTAAATGTCGATGATCGACGCCACGCTGGGCGTGGCCACCGACACGCCGCGGTTGGGCGCGTGCGTGACCAGCCCCTCCTTGCTCAGCAGCCGGAACGCCTCGCGCAGGGTGTTGCGCGAGATCTGCAGGCTTTCGCTCAGGGTGGCTTCCGAGAGGCGCTGCCCGGGCGCGAATTCGCCGTCGATCAACTTGAGCCGGATCTGGTCGGTGACGCGTTCGGCCAGGCTGCGCTGGCCTTGTGTGGGGTTCATTCGTGTGATCGGATGGCTGATCGGAACACGCCGTGCGGCGTGCGCAAGTGGGGCCGAGTTTAGGCGCGAAGGGCTGGGCGGACGCCGCCGGCCAGGGGCGCGAGCGCATGTCCTGCGAGACCCGGACTAGGGCAAACCCCGGTTTTGGCATCAAACAGATTGTTCAACAATATGTCATCAGTCGTTGATCAATGCATGTTCTTGTGTTGAACTTTAGATCGACGATTGCTGATCTGCAACCCGCCTCCAGTTCGCGTCCACCACGACAAGGAAACAGCACCATGTGGCTACGAGAAACCACCCCCGCAGAGCGCAAGACGCTGGTCGCCGCCTTCGCCGGCTATGGCATCGATGCCTTCGACTACATGATCTACACGTTCATGATCCCGACGTTCATCACGATCTGGGCCATGACCAAGGCGGAGGCTGGCTACATCGCCACCGGTGCGCTCATCACCTCCGCGCTGGGCGGCTGGCTTGCGGGCATCCTTGCCGACAAGTACGGCCGGGTGCGAGTGCTGCAGTGGACGGTGCTGTGGTTCAGCTTCTTCACCGTGCTCAGCGGCTTCACGCAGTCGCCCACGCAACTGCTCATCACCCGCGCGCTGCAGGGCTTCGGCTTCGGCGGCGAATGGTCGGTGGGCTCGGTGCTGATTGCCGAGATGATCAGCGCACGCCACCGCGGCAAGGCGGTGGGCCTGGTGCAAAGCAGCTGGGCGGTGGGCTGGGGCGTCTCCGCCATGGCGTTCTGGGCGGTGTATGCGCTGGTCGATGCGCAGCAGGCCTGGCGCGTACTCTTCTGGCTGGGCGCGCTGCCGGCGCTGGTCATCCTCTACATCCGCCGCAACATCAACGAGCCCACGGTCTACCGCGAAACCCGCGCCCAACTCGCGCGCAGCGGCCAGAGCAGCAACTTCCTGCTGATTTTCAAGCCCGGCGTGCTGCGCGTGACGGTGCTGGCCAGCCTGCTGGCCATGGGCATGCAGGGCGCCTACTACGCCGTGACCACCTGGCTGCCCACCTACCTGAAGCTGGAGCGCCATCTCTCGGTGCTCAACACCAGCGGCTACCTGCTGGTGCTCATTGCCGGCTCCTTCGCCGGCTACCTGACCAGCGCCTGGCTGTCCGACCGCCTGGGCCGGCGCCGCTGCTTCATGCTGTTCGCCATCTGCGCCGGCGTGCTGGTGACCTGCTACACGCAGCTGCCGATCACCGACGGCGCGATGATGGTGCTGGGCTTTCCGCTGGGCTTCTTCCTGTCGGGCATCTTCTCGGGCATGGGGGCCTATCTCACGGAGCTGTTTCCCAGCCACATCCGCGGCTCGGGCCAGGGCTTTTGCTACAACTTCGGACGCGCCATCGGCTCCATCTTCCCCGCGCTGGTGGGCACCATGAGCACCTCCATGCCGCTGGGCACGGCCATCGGCTACATGGCCGCCGGTGCCTACCTCATCGTGGTGGTGGCCTGCCTGCTGCTGCCCGAGACGCAAGGTCGCGAACTCACCGCCGCCGTGCCCGAAGCAGCGTGAAACCTGGCGCCATCATGCAAGTGGACCTGAACAGCGACCTGGGCGAGAGCCTGGGCGCCTGGCGCATGGGCGACGACGAGGCGATGCTGGACATCGTGACCAGTGCCAACGTGGCCTGCGGTTTTCATGCGGGCGACCCGGCCACCATCCTTGCCACGCTCAAGGGTGCCGCCGCGCGCGGCGTATCGGTGGGCGCGCATGTGGCGTATCCCGACCTGGCCGGCTTTGGCCGGCGCGCGATGGACATCGCCAGCGGCGACCTGGTGGCCGGCGTGATCTACCAGATCGGCGCGCTGCAGCGGCTGGCGGCCGTGGCCGGTGCACGGGTGGCCTACGTCAAGCCGCACGGCGCGCTCTACAACACCATCGCCCACGACGAGCGGCAGGCGCGCGACGTGATCGCCGCGGTGCGCGCGGCCGACCCCGGCCTGGCGCTGGTCGCCCTGGCAGGTTCTTCGCTGGTGCAATGGGCGCGCGAATCCGGCTTGCGCGTGGTGGCTGAAGCCTTTGCCGACCGCGCCTACACGCCGCAGGGCACGCTGGTGTCGCGGCGCGATCCGGGTGCGGTGCTGCACGACGCAGAGCAGGTCGCGACGCGCATGCTGCGGCTGGTGCGCGAAGGCGTGGTCGAAGCCATCGACGGAAGCCTTGCCCCAGTTGCCGCGGACTCCATCTGCGTGCACGGTGACAGCCCCGGCGCCGTGGCCATGGCCGCGCAGGTACGCCGCACGCTGCAGCAAGCCGGCGTGCGGCTTGCGCCATTTGCCTAGATTTTCCTGATCCAGGAGACCCCCAATGATTTCCCCCGCAGCGCCCTACCCCGCGCATGCCGCCGCCATCGAAGCCGCACGCGCCGCGCGCGCGAGCTACCGAGCCGGCCAGGCCGCGCCCACCGCCGGCGTCGCGCCCGGCATGACGCAGGCGAACATGATCGCGCTGCCGCGCGATTGGGCCTGGGATTTCCTGCTGTACGCGCAGCGCAACCCCAAGCCCTGCCCGGTGCTCGACGTGATCGAGGCCGGCCAGCACACAACGGTGCTGGCCGAGGGCGCCGACGTGCGCACCGACATTCCGCTCTACCGCGTCTGGCGCAACGGCCAGCTGGCCGAAGAAGTGCACGATGCCCGTGCGCTGTGGGACGAGCACCCCGACCTGGTGTGCTTCCTGATCGGCTGCAGCTTCACTTTTGAGACGCCGCTGCAGCAGGCCGGCATCGAAGTGCGTCACATCGCGCAGGGCTGCAACGTGCCCATGTACCGCACCAGCCGCCAGTGCCGCCCGGCCGGGCGCCTGCATGGCGAGTTGGTGGTGTCAATGCGCCCCATTCCCGCCGCCCGCGTAGCCGATGCGGTCTCCATCTCGGGGCGCTTTCCGGCGGTGCATGGCGCGCCGGTGCACGTAGGCGATCCGCAGGCGCTGGGCATTGCCGATCTGGGCAAGCCGGATTTCGGCGACCCGGTGCGCATCGAGCCTGGCGAGGTGCCGGTGTTCTGGGCTTGCGGCGTCACGCCGCAGGCGGCCGTCATGGCCTCGGGCGTGCCCTTTGCCATCACGCATGCGCCGGGCTACATGTTCATCACCGACGTGCCCGACAGCGCGTACCAGCTCTGAGGGCATCCAGCATGCGTGTCTTGCCGGCGCAGGCCGATGCAGTTCTTGTCGAGCTCGATGACCTGCCGCAGACCCTGGGCCTGCTGGCCTCGCTGCAGGCCATGCCCATCGAGGGTGTGGGCGAAATCGTTCCCGGCGCCCGTACGCTGCTGATCGAGTTCGACTCGCAGCGCATCGGCCGCGAGGCGCTGGCGGCCGAGCTTGCGACCAGGCCGCTGGACCTGCGCAGCACCGAGGCCGGCGCCTGCGTCGAGATCCCGGTGCACTACGACGGCGAAGACCTGGGCGAGGTGGCGCAGCTCCTGGGCATCGGCACGCAAGAGGTGGTGCACCGCCACACCGGCACCGACTGGTTCGTCGCCTTCACCGGCTTTGCCCCAGGCTTCGCCTATCTGAGCGGCGGCGACCCGTTGTTGCACCGCGTGCCGCGCCGCACCACGCCGCGCACCCGCATTCCGCCCGGCGCGGTGGCGGTGGCCGGCGGCTTCAGCGGCGTGTATCCCAAGGCCAGCCCGGGCGGCTGGCAGATCCTGGGCCAGACCTTCACGCCCATGTGGGACTTGTCGCGTGATCCACCCGCGCTGCTGCAGCCCGGCCAGCGTGTGCGCTTCGTCGACGCCGGGCCGCGGCCGGCTCGCGCGCCCGACGCGCAGCCTGCGCAGTCGCCGTCTGCAAATGCCGAAGCCGGCCAACATGCGCTCGAAATCCGAAGCCCCGGCCTGCAAGCCTTGCTGCAGGACTTGGGCCGGCCCGGCCGCGCCTCGCAAGGTGTTTCGGCTTCCGGCGCGATGGACCGCGCATCGCTGCGCGCCGCCAATCGCCTGGTAGGCAATACCGTCGATGAGGCATGCATCGAGATCGCGCTGGGCGGCTTCGAAGTGCAAAGCCAAGGCGAACATGTGGTGGCCGTGACTGGTGCCGAAGGCCCGCTGACGCTGGTCGCGCCCGATGGCCGGCGTTGGCCCGTGGACAGGCATGCGCCCTTCGCGCTCGGCGATGGCGACCGGCTGCTCTTCGGCGAGCCCGAGTCCGGCGTGCGCAGCTACCTCGCGGTTCGCGGCGGCATCGACTGCGTGCCGGTGCTGGGCAGCCAGTCCTTCGACACGCTGGCACAGGTGGGGCCGCCGCCGCTCGCCGCCGGTGCGTTGCTGCCCGTGCGCCCTGTGGTCGGCACCCTGCCCGTTGGCGCACCTGAAGCGCCGCGCGCCCCCTGGCCCAAGGCCGGCGACACCGTCACGCTCGACATTCAGCTGGGCCCGCGCACCGACTGGTTCACGCCCGAAGCGCTCGCGCTGCTGGGCACGCAGGCGTGGACGGTCACGCCGCAGTCCGACCGCGTGGGCGTGCGCGTCCAGGGCGAAACCGCCCTGACGCGCGCCGTGGCGGCCGAGCTGCCCAGCGAAGGCACGGCGCTCGGCGCCATCCAGGTGCCCGCCAGCGGCCAGCCGGTGATCTTCATGGCCGACCATCCGCTGACCGGTGGCTATCCCGTCATCGGATGCATCGCACCCTGGCACCTCGACCTCGCGGGGCAGATTCCCGTGGGCGCGCGCATCCGCTTCCATGTCGTGGCCGGCTTTGCGCCGGTCGCCGCTCCTGCACACCGAACCGCACCTACCCCATCATGAAGAAAGTCCTCATCGCCAACCGCGGCGAGATCGCCGTGCGCATTGCGCGCGCCTGCGCCGACTACGGCGTGCAATCGGTGGCCGTGTATGCCGACCCAGACCTCGACGCACTGCACACGCGCGTCGCCGACGAGGCCTGGGGCCTGGACGGCCACCGCCCGGGCGACACCTATCTGCGCACCGACAAGCTGCTCGACGTGGCACGCCGCAGCGGCGCCGATGCGGTGCATCCGGGCTACGGCTTCCTGTCGGAAAACGCGTCCTTCGCTCAAGCGGTGATCGATGCCGGGCTGACGTGGATCGGCCCCTCCTCTGCGGCCATTGCGCGGCTGGGCGACAAGGTCGAGGCGCGCAAGATCGCGCTCAAGGTGGGCGCGCCGCTGGTCAAGGGCACGGCCGACCCGGTCAAGGATGCGGCCGAGGTGCAAGCTTTTGCGCGCGAGCACGGCCTGCCCATCATCATCAAGGCCGCATTTGGCGGCGGCGGGCGCGGCATGAAGATCGCGTGGCGGATGGACGAGGTGGCCGAGCTGTACGAGTCGGCCGTGCGCGAGGCGGTGGCGGCCTTCGGCCGGGGCGAGTGCTTCGTCGAGCAGTTCCTGGACAAGCCGCGCCACATCGAGGCGCAGGTGATCGCCGACACGCACGGCAAGGTGGTGGTGCTGGGCACGCGCGACTGCTCGCTGCAGCGGCGCAACCAGAAGCTGGTGGAAGAGGCGCCCGCACCTTTCCTTGACGAGGCGCAGCGCGAGCGCATCCATGCCGCCGCCCGCGACATCTGCGCCGAGGCCGGCTACACCGGCGCGGGCACGGTGGAGTTCCTGCTCAGCGCAACCGGCGCCATCTCCTTCCTGGAGGTCAACACCCGGCTGCAGGTGGAGCACACCGTGACCGAGGAGACCTG
Organism: Pseudomonadota bacterium; assembly: GCA_018241225.1. GTDB lineage: Bacteria > Pseudomonadota > Gammaproteobacteria > Burkholderiales > Burkholderiaceae_C > Variovorax. The sequence continues at coordinate 48,375 of JAFEEG010000027.1, read as the reverse complement.
CGGGCTGGACCTGGTGGTGGAGCAGTTGCGCGTGGCCGACGGCCTGCCGCTGTCGATCCACGCAACACCGGCCCCGCGCTGCCACGCCATCGAGTTCCGCATCAACGCGGAGGACGCCGGCCGCGGCTTCCTGCCCACGCCGGGGCCGGTGCATCGCTTCGAGCCGCCCGCGGGTCCGGGCGTTCGCGTGGACAGCGGCGTGTTCTCCGGCGCAGTGGTGCCGAGCAGTTTCGATTCGCTGATGGCCAAGCTGATCGTCACCGGCTCGACGCGCGAACAGGCCCTGGCGCGGGCGCGCCGCGCGCTGGCCGAGTTCCGCATCGAGGGCGTGGCGAGCGTGCTGCCTTTTCACCGTGCGGTGCTGCAGCAGCCGGACTTCATCGGCGCCAAGGGTTTCAAGGTGCACACGCGCTGGATCGAAACGGACTTTGCGCAGCCCCTGGCCGCGGCGGTGCGCGCCGAGCCGAGCGAGGGTGAACCGCTGCAGCGCACCGCTATCGAGGTCGATGGCAAGCGCATGCGCCTGGGCTTGCCCGCGGCGCTTCTGCGTGGCCTAGCCGCCGCGCCCGGGCAGGTCGGCGCGCCGTCCGCACAGGACGCCGCCGGGGCCGACTCGGCCGCCGTCCTGGCCCCCATCGCCGGCACCGTGCAAGCCTGGAAGGTTGAAGACGGCGCGCAGGTCGCGGCGGGCGACCTCGTCGCCGTGATGGAAGCGATGAAGATGGAAATGCAGGTGCTGGCCCATTGCGCAGGCCGAATCAGCGTGAGCGCCGCGGCCGGCAGCTACGTGGCCGCCGCGAGCGAAATCGCCCGCATCGCCTGAAATCCGGCATCGCCGATTTGCGTGGACGTGAAAGCGGCCAAGGTCTGGCTCTGCTAACTTGGAGTTGACGAGACCTCAAGCAGCAGGAGGCGCCAACCATGGGCCGCAGCCCGCGACACTCGTCACGCAGGGGGCCGCATCGCATGTCTCACAGGGTGCCATGTAGTCCGGCTCGAGCCGGTGGATGTCGGGCGGGCTTTCCCCCATGGCAGCTATGCTGGGTGGCGATGGCTGACGCGAAGCTGGCGGAGACAGTCGCAGGGTGTCGCAGATTGAGAGAATTTAGAAGCCGCGTCGCGGCCTTGCAACCATTCTTGTCACTGTGCCTTCCGCACGCTGCGCCGCCAATCCCACGGCGCCACAGGCGCAGGCATAGCCCACAATCCCCGGCGCTCGGTCCGTGCGATCTCTTCGGCATGCGAGTACGCGGCCCGGTCTGCTGGGCTCTGCTCTCGCGCATAAGCGCGGTACCACCAAGCCATGCCTTGCTGAACCTGGGCCAGGTTGGCGTCCTTACCGTTTACAACCACAACGCCCACCAAACGGCCGTAGCGGTCGACCTTGCTCGTTTCTACCGTCACCGTGCGGCCGGCCACCATGCCCGCGAGGTTTATGCGCGATCGGGTGCCGAAGTCCTGGGCATTCTCCGGAGCATCGATGCCGGCCAGGCGGATCTTGTGCTGCTGCAGTTGAGCATCGAGAACGACGATGGTGTCGCCATCCGTTACCTTCACGACGCGGCCGGCGAAGTTCCCTGCGTGAGCTACAAAGGTCAGCACTAGGCTGATGATTGCGACGATTCCTCTCACCGTCGCTACCACCTACAGGCCGCGTAGCGACCCTTGAGGGCCTGCGTGTCCTCAATCCCGCGCTCGAGGCACGTGCCAATCTCCTCGTAGATTGGCACCTTCACCGGCCCCTCGACCTGCGTCGTGTCCTCGAAGATGGGCTCAGTGAGCAATCGCTCGTTGTTCATTGCGCGTCCTTGTTCACGCGGTGCTGCGCAGCCTCGCGCGCTGCCGGTGGATTGGCAAAGGACAGGCCGTGCAGGCCCTGCTGCTCAAACTGTTTGTCGCCTTTCTTCACTACCGTCACCGTCCACCGAGTGAATTGCGCGTTGGGCTATATCTTGATGATGCCGGCATCCACCGCGGCGTGGATGCGCGTGTCGAGCAGCATACCGGCGGCCGCGTCGTTGTGCTCTCGCCAGTCCTCGAAGTGCGCCGCCTCAAGGAGCTCGGACATCGTTGTTCTAGTCACCGGGCACGTGCCATTCCACACCTGCATCATCAGGTCCCGGAAGGCGCTTTGTTGTAGGCGCTGCTCCCGCGGGGCGAACTTGGGTACATAGGGGCCGTCGTGCGCGTTGGAGGGCACGCTGACCTCTGGGCGCCCGCTCGCGCTCCAGCCTCCAAGAACCGAGTCCGGCAGATGGCGGTTGCCAGTTCGCTCATAGAGGATGTCAGCTATGACCTGTGCCACTTCAGGCGTCAGGCTGTAGAACGTGCCGTGGTTTGCGCTCGAGTCGTTGAAGGGCTGGCGCTTAGTGTGGGACTTGTTCTGCGCCGCGACGAGCCTGTCCAAGTGTTCCTGGTACCGAATCTTCGTGCCGAACTCTTCGTAGTCAACGTCCACACGAAGGCCGAGCGTGCCCGCCTTCCAGAAGTTGTCGCGAACGCCATGCTTGGCATCCCAAGCGTTGGTCAACTTGGCGAAGTCCTCTGCCATGGGCGCGTTGTCCGTGTGCCGGCGCACGGTCGCGATTCCCACCAGTCCGCCGTCGTTAATCACGATCTTGGCGCCGACTGGCATGTCACCCAGCACTTGAAAGTTGGGTGAAAACTTCCCGTCGCGATACCTCGAAGTTGTGAACAGATAACTCTGCTCGCGAAGAATCTCGATCGACGAGCCTTGATTGGCGAAATAGTTGGCTGGCATTTCGTTGCTCCGTGAACGCTGCTCTTCACGCCGCATTGCGTTTAGTGCTGATTTGATTCGCGGTTCCCGGCGGGCATGACTGCTCTCCGAGGACGACGCGTGGCCGTCACCCCGTGACCGAGCGAATCCTGGTCAAGTACAAGGATGGCGTCATGAAGGCGTTCGACTCGGGTGAGTTGAGCACGACGCCCACGGCCACGACGCAGGCGCCCGATGCATGCGACGCGAAGGCAGTCTCACTGCTTCAGCAAGCCCGCCAGATCAAGGCGTCCGCTGAGTGCCATGCAGGGCCTCCAGACGCATTTCGGGGGTCATGCGTCACTTCCCCGGGCACATCCGCGAGAGGAGTTGCATCAATTCGTCGAATTGCTGCCGTTCGGCCGAGGGTAACGCCCGGTAGGTCCTTGGCCCAGCACATGTCATCCGACTGGGTGCCGTAGAACGTCGCCACGCCAGCCTTGGTGCTGCCCTGGCAGTCGCCCTTGTTCGATGTGAGCGTGAGCGCCACCGGAAACCGCGTGCTGTACAGTGTCACGCTCGATGCGTGCGCCATGCCTGCGGCTGCGAGAGCCGCGATCAGAATGAGGCGTTTCAAAGGCTCGACCCCCGCGTCTTCTTGCCACCCGAGCCGTAGTTGGCGTCGCCATAGGCCGTCAGGTCGAAGTTATTCATCGGGATCATGCGCTCGCCACCGCCCTGGAACATAAGGTGCGCCGAGTCGTTGATGATGCGCCAGCAGCCACGGGTGATGTCGTCGTTCACGTCCTTGCCCGTGCCGAAGTACACCATGTAGCCCTTGGGGCAGTCGCTGGACGTGTTGTCCGTCAGGTTCATGGTGCCACCGGCCTTGTTGGCCGCGATGAATACCGTGTCGGCTTGTGCAGCCATACAGGTCAGGGCGAAGGCCATGCAGGCCAGAGTTTTCGTATTCATTCAGTCGGTCTTTCTGTGTCGACGCGGGGCGACATGGGCGACCATGTCGTGGCTATTGAGGATGGCGATCAGCTTCTTCCCGCGGCGGCGCTCCTTGCGGACTGAAGTGCGGGGCAGGACGTTGACTTCCATCAAGGAACGATTCGCACGTTGACCGCGCAGTTGTTGGTGACGGCGGAGCAGAACTGTTGATTCCAGGGCCGCTGCGACTGCTGTTGATAGATGCGCGCCTTCTCTTGCTGCGAATCCGCGTAAGTCTTCATTCCGGCGCCAACATCGCGAAGGGCTGATTGCCAGCCGCGCCCTGCAAGGTTCTCCGCTTCCATCTCCGCCTCTATCGTCGCGCGTCTCACTGCACGAGGATCGGCTACGCCAAAGTCCGTCAGCGTGTAGTGGAAAACCTCGCCATTGAAGGAAACCTCCACCTGCTTCATCTCCCCCAGGTACTTCCAGCACCCCGTGCTCGCAACCCGGCTTGCTTGCATCGCCCATGCTCGAAGACTGCCGGCTCGAGTGCACGTTGCATCGGACAGGTCGTTGGTCAGGACGATCGTGAATTCGCCCGCCTCCATGCTTGCGAGAGGAACTGCCCTAGACGCGCTTTTCGTGGCGGCACAACCGGCGGTTGTCAGGATCGCGGCGGCGCAGGCCAGCGCGAGGCAAGCCACGTTCTTCTTCATGACGGACACTCCTTCAAGAACTCAGGGCAAGATCGCCCCGCATGCCATGTGCACAGGCATGCGCCGCATCTCGCATAGGAAAGCTCGACCTGCTCGCCGCGCCAAGGAATCGGACGAGTACGGCAAGCTCACTACTCCGCCATCAGCTCTTGGAGGCAAGCAACCAATTGCTTGGCTCCGTCCCCTTCCACTTCGAGGACAGCTGAAAGAGTTTGTGCGCCGCCGTCAGCAGGCTCGTAATAGATCTTCAGTTCTTCTCCCCCAATGATCGAACCGAGGACTTCCATAGTCCCCACATACTCCGCACCGGCGAGTTTGTAAGGATGGTTTTCCGCAGGCACCGGCGATCCACCGTAGGGAACCAACGCAGGCTTGCTCGGTGCCTTCAGCCACCAAGTGCGAGCAGCGGAGGTCTTGAATGCCTGGTCTTTCGGTTCCTTGCGAAGCAGGGCCAGCTTTGTCGATCCGAAGAACTTGTCGACTCCCGAACGATTGACGAAAACGCTTCCGTTGACGCCAGCTACGACAGCGTCACTCTTGTTCGTGCCGACGACGCGGAAGACGCTGAACTCCAATCCGCAACGGTTGACTTGGCCGGTCTTCGAGTCGGCGCCCATCTGAAATGATGCGACTCCAGCAGTAAATATTTCGGCAATTGCGTGGCTGGCCAAGAGCGCGGCGCAGGCCGCGACCAGGGTGGCTCTAAGTTTCATCGTCATGGTTCCCGTTGATGGTCACGAAGAGGTCGCCGAAAGAGGGGCTAAAAGCCCACCGCTGGTGGTCGACTTGAGCTTCGTGTTGGTGGGGGCAACATCGCCCACGCATGCACTCAGCTGCGGTGCATACGTAGATGTAGTTGCAAGGCGCTTCCGATTCGGAAGCCCAAAACCTCAGGAGGCTTCGTTGCGCTGCCGGTAGCGAGGCTCGGGCCTCGGCGCCGGTTCAGCATCCATGTTCCAGCTGGCTCCGAAGCTGGCCATGTAGGCAACGATGCGCTCAATCTCTTCATTGCTGAGAACCTGGAAGGCCGCCATGAAGAATGCGCGGGTCACGCTGATCTCTCGCGGAGACAGGCCGCCGGTGTGCTTGCGCCACTGCTCTGGCTGCACGGCAAACAGACGCGCCATCTCATAGCTGGTGAGCCCGAATTGCTCTTTGAGCTGCTGCAGATCCGCGGGAGTCGGTGCGCGGTACTCGTTAATGGGAGGGGTCATGCGCATCTGCGCACGATGGTCCCTATCGCGAGTCGGCATCAGGAGTTGCTTGATTCATCGGATCATCCTCTAGGGGTTTCGGCGCTGCTCATTTGACTGCACCACGAAAGTATTATCCGACCTTTTGGGTCGCACGACAAGGTGCTTCGACCCGCCCTCTGTGACATACCTCACGACCCGCATGGAGAAGGAGACTCCGCCTGATTGCCGACAGATCGCCAAGCCAAGGAGCCGCCACACGCCTTGCCATCCTGTCCCTCGTACTCCGCTACCGAACACATGGCTTCAACACTCATCATCGCCGCCATCCTTACTGTTGCTGGCGTGGCAGCAAACGCGGCACCCAACTACCGCTCCCTCCAAGTGGAATTCCCAGGCGGCATCCAGATGTGGACCGCCGCCTGCAACGTCCCAGGCGTGGGCATGGGCTGGATCGTCACTCGCGACGACAAGCGCGGCTGCGCGATCCAGAAGGAGGTCAAGGGCCAACTCGCATACGGTGTCGTTTGGGATAAGGGCGACCTGACGGACATTCAGGCATTCACATTCAAAGACTTCAAGCCGGATGAGCTTTACCAGCGTCGGAGCGAGTGTGTCCGCTACAACATTAAGACTCGTGGACCTCACGGCGAAGTCCGGACGATCCACACGATGGAGTATGACCAGTGCATGGACGGCCAGCCCGTCGCGGAAATGGCCAACTGAACATTGGCCATCACAAGCAGCAGCTTTAAGAGAGCCACCGTGCACCGCCAAGCGCGGCCCAAGGCGATCTTGAGGACATCGTGCGCCTTGAAATGGAGATGATCGTTGGCCGCGGCCTGATCCACAGTGGATACAACTCCTGCGGCGGCGTAGGCAGGCCGTGAAACGTCACGCTGGAGAGCCAACAGCGGCAAAGCAAGCTCTCCAACGGGGCAAACATTCTTCCTCCAATACCTATGAGCGAGCGGGCAAACGCTTGTGAAGCGCATGCATCCCGGAATCCCGCGCGCGAAGCCGCATGGATGTCGCTGGCGCGAAGACAGCGCAACGAAGCCGCCTCGAAAGGGTCGACTCTCGGTCTCCCGGGCTGACCAGCTATTTTGAAGCGTCGAGATACACCCACTTTCTCTGAATCGCGAACACCTCTTCGATGCCCCGGAAGACACTCAGGTCGTTCGCTGGAACTTGCCAGCTGTCAGCCAAGTACTGCCCGATCGTGTAGTAAAGATCGCCCTTGTTGTCATCCAACAGGTGTCGAATGATGCTAGTTCCGTAACGCAGATTCGTCTCCACGTGGTACAACTTATAGTCGTCACCATCCCCAATGCGCCGCGTCCAGGCGGCGTGGACGCCGAGGTAGCCTATCGCTCCCTTGGGCCCATAGAACTTCCGATTGAATGCTGAGAGTCGCTCGATCAGGGCTAGGACGAGCGAAACGTCGAGCCCTGCGCGTCGGCTTTCGTACCAAACTGCATCAAGGAAACTCAGGCGCTGCCGCTCGTCGGGAATGGCTGGTTTCAGGCGTTTGCTCATCTCCGAGCGCCACCTCATGAAGCCGCGCGCATTCGCTGCATCCTTGAACTCAGGAACTGGTGGGTCGTCATAGGTTTTGGCGGCTGAAATCGCCGAAGCAACTCTGTCATGCAATAGGGACAGATCAGTGATCGGCTTCGCGGGCGGGATCGAATCGCTGCCGGCAATCGCGTGGCTCTGCTTCGCCTCAATGGCCGGCGTCTCTCCGTTGGCTGGTGCCACAGCAACCACCACAATCGCCACAAGCAGAAACACGCTCGTTGCGTTCATGATTACCTCCTCAGAGCTCAGTCGAATTTCGGGCAAGGTTTGGAATTAGGATGTATTTGTCCACGCTTTGAATATTTCGTTCCGGCATGTCCTGACATCGCGTCTACCTGAAGCGAGGGTGAGGCGAGTGAATGATTGGCGACTCACTTCCTAATCAGGCAACTCGATGACGCGAATTCCGCCGCCCTCAAGTTCTTCCCGGAGGGCCAATGGGCATGGCGCAATCGTGACGAGATAGTGCCGTGCTGCCGGGAAGCAGTTTGCGTAAAACGTCATCTCCCGCACCAAGTGTTCGGCATCCAAAGGTGGCATCCGAATCTGGAACCAGCCGATATGGCGGCCATAGGATTTGGATGGCTCCAAGTCGGGCCTGCGCGGCTCAAGCGCCTGAAGGCGTGCAAGCCACCTTTCTTCATTGGGCAAGTTCGCGTCATGTAGGACCGGCATTTGAAGGACTGGCTCAAGATGCAGTTTGGAAACCGGTTTGAACTCGACTGAGAGATCGACCGTTCCGCCACCCAGAGCCCTATAGCCACCGCCGGCAACTCGAACGCGATTCTCGATTGGCCAATTGCAAGTTAGTTGCGCGACTTGGGGACGTAGCCAAGACGGATTGATGGACATCGACTCCAACGATCTTGAGATGATCGAGATCTTGGAGATGCGCTCCTCGGCCATTCTTACGATCTCCTCATTGCGCCCGCTGTACGCCCGAATCAAGAGAACCAGCTTGTCGAAGATTCGCCAGGCTCCTCGGCGCCATTCGTCGATGGCCGCCGCCTTGAGCGTAGACAGTTGGAGCGGCGATGGTTCCGAGAAAGCCGCGTCTTCCAGCCTGCTCAAAAGGCGCTTGAGTAAAGGACCGATGAGGGCGCTTCGATCCCGCTGAGCCAGCCACGGGGGCGCCTGACGTGACTTGGGTAGCCTGACGATATGCGAGCGCTGTTTGTGTCGCGAGAATCCTCTATGAGCCAGCGCGAGGTACGCAAGCTCGGCGGCCTCAAAATCAAGCTCCTCGAATACTCTGTGCTGCACACTGAAGAAATAGACATGCCAGCGCCTCTCCGGAGAACCCTCTATCGACCTCTCAACCAAGGCCCACTCTTCGCCGTCTCGGCTATGCCAGTAGTCGCCACGGACCGAGTGTGATCCGTCGTTAGGCTGGGTCGTGGGGATCATGTCCCGATGATAGGGCAGGCCATTGAGAGGGTCTGACAGGGGAGTTCTGCGAATCCAACCAGCGCTGGGCTCGCCAGTAGGTTGAAGCTTTTTTCAAAACATGTGCTGCGGTGCAGAGGAAACCACTGACCCTAGTTGCGCACCGAGGGCGTGGATCCGAATGCCGTAGTGAACAGGCAGAGCGCATGGAGCCGCGTCCGTGAATTCGATCTGGGCCGGAAGTCCGGGATGAAATTCAAGAAGATCACCAACTCACTTAACTCCACGACAGTGTGGCCTTTTCCGCTTCCAGCCTGAGCGGTCCTTGGTGCGGCTCCTACGCAAGTCCGTTGATGGCGAATGCGGCGATCCACGACCTACAGGAAGCTGGATTGCTCGTGAGACGCCTTCACGCAGGCGCGGGCGATGGACTCGTCGGGCGAGTTCGCCATGAGCGTGGCCCAAAGCGCCGCCGGCCAGCGCGAAGCCTACAGCTTTGCTAGCGTCGAAACGCGTTCCCTCCGCGAAGGAAAGAAGAGATGAACAACTTGAAGTTGCCCAAATTTTGCGAACACAATGCTGCAGAGGTCAGGCAGGCCCGGTTCGATCGGTCGCGCTTCGGTCCGAGCCAGGTCGGCTTGGGTGTTTGGAAGCTGAACACAAGCGGGGAGCACACGCGCCCGCTCGTGCATGTCTTGCGCCTCCTTGACGGTGCTCATCGGGTAGCCATTGTGCTGTCGGGTCCTGGTGCAACTAATGGGGGTTGCATGCCTACCATCCGGGAAACCCTTTATCCATGCGGGTCTTGACAGCCGCCAGCGCAATCAAGCCCCGCATCGTTCTTGTCCATGGCGGATTCGCCGATGGCTCTGGATGGGAAGGCGTCCACAAGATTCTGAGGAAGGACGGCTACGAAGTGACCGTGGTGCAGAACCCAACGATTTCCCTGGTCGACGACGTTGAGGTCACGAAGCGCGCCATCGCCGCTCGCCCCGGAGCGGTGGTCCTCGTGGGTCACTCCTATGGCGGCGTCGTAATCACCGAGGCGGGCAACAACGAAAAGGTAGCCGGCCTGGTCAATATCGCGGCATTTGCACCGGACAATGGCGAATCCGTCAACTCTCTCATCAAGGACCCGGTCCCGGGCGCCCCCGTCCCCCCCATCCTGCCACCGCAGGACGGGTTCCTGTTCCTCGACAAGGCCAAGCTTGCCGCTTCGTTTGCAGCGGACGTGAAGAGCGAAACTGCTGCGTTCATGGCCGACTCCCAGGTGCCCTGGGGCGTAGGAGCGCTCGGCGGCGCGGTGAGCGACCCTGCCTGGAAGTCCAAGCCCAGCTGGTGCCTCGTGGCAACTGACGACAAAATGATTCCGCCGGTCGCTCAGCGCGCCATGTCCAAGCGAGCGGGCGCAACCGTCGAGGAAACGGGGGGAAGCCACGCAGTCTACGTTTCCAAACCCCAGGCGGTAGCCACTCTCATCGAGAAGGCGGCGAAGAACGTGAGTGCCGCAACCAAGTAAGCTGCGACGCGATGTCCCACCTTTCGGCTCATAGCTCGGGGTGGGACACGCTCTTCCAGGCTTGGCTGGCATCCCATCCACTGGGTGGTCGGCGAGTTGGCGTTAGAAGGGGACCGCCGACAGGCCGGAAATGAGCGGCCGCGACGCTCCGAGCATGGCGTAGATGACCATGGGCACAACGGCCGTGTACAGGCCGACCTGGATCGGCAACCCCGCGACGGTTGCGTAGGCCAGCGCCTTGGGAATGACCACGGCCGCCACCGTCAGCCCGGCAACGACATCCGCCGATGTCTGCCTCAGCCTTCCGGCACGACGCTGTTGCGCCACCGTGGCCGTGCCGGGGCCCTCAGGTTTGGCGAGATCTGGCATTTTCATTCTCCAGCCGCAAGAGATTCGCATGGAGTCTGGCCGCATCCGCCGCAAGCCGCTCGACCCAGATCAATGGCCTTGGCATACGCCGCATCCGGCGCGGCGCACGCAAGCGGAACGAGCCAACCGGTTTTGCCTTTGAGGTAGATCAAGAACCCCCGGGGCGAGTTGCCTAATATTCAAACGCGGGGCCCGCGTCCCTTTGTCTGAAGGAGTGGCTCATGCCGAAGACAACTTTCGTTACCGACACGGAGTGGCTGGTCGTCGACTACAGGCTGTCGCGCCATGACCGGATCTACGAAGCGAGCCCTTCCGTGGTCAAGAGCTCCAAGGGCAAGCGGCCGGATGCGACACCCTGCCCCTACGACACGGCCACGCTGCACCCGCATTCGAGCTGGCAGTTGCCGTCCGGTGCGCAAGTCGTGAGGGAGCGCGTCCTGAGCGATTGAGGGGCTGAAGGAATCACGACGCCGCGGAAAAGCCTGGGCCGTGACCCACTCAAGACGGGAGCGCCGACGGCACAGACTCGCTCAGGCGCGTCGGCGCGGCCTGTGCGCGCGAACCGCGTCCCATTCGTCGGGCGCCAAGGCTTGCATCGCGCCTGCCAATCGCGCCAGCACCGCGGCGTTGGCTTCCGAGGCATCGTTCACGCGGCCGGCCAGTCTGCGGCGGAGCACCGGCTCCGGCGCCTCGCAAAGCAGGATCTCGAAGGGCACGCCGCACTCGCGCGCAAGCTCCCGGGCGGCATCGCGCTCGTGCCGCATCAGGAAGGCCGCGTCGATCACCGCGGTGAAGCCCGCCAACAGGATGCCGCGCGCCAGTTCCAGTAGCCGCTCGTAGGTGCGCGCCGTGACTTCGCCCGCGTAGATGTCCAGGCCCCGGGCCTGCGAACTCTCGAGCGCGCCCAGGCCGAACAGCCGCTTGCGCTCGACGTCGGAGCGAACGCGTATGGCGCCTTCCCGCTCCAGCAGCAACTGCGACTTGAAGGTCTTGCCGGTGCCTGGCAGGCCGTGCGTGATCACCAGGCGCGGCGGCGCGGGGCGGGACCACGCGAGCGCTGCCCGGGCGTATGACCTGGCCTGGGCGGTGCGGCCGCCGCGCATGTATTCGGCCTGCGCTCGCACCAGCGCCCGGTAAGCGAGCGCGTAGCGCAGCACGCCCGCCGACTCGTGCTCGCCCATGGCATCCATCCACGCATTCAGGAATCGCCAGCAGTAGTCCGCCCGGCCTTGCGCCGCAAAGTCCATTGCCGGAAAGGCTGCATCCTCGGCGACGTCTATCCAGCGCAGCGCCGGGTCGAAATCGATGGCATCGAAAGCAACTGCGCGGCCGTCCAGGTCCACCGCGTTGGCCAGATGCAGATCGCCGTGGCATTCGCGAACCCGGCCACGGCGCAGGCGCCTGCGCCATACCCCGCCCAGCGCCGCGACGCCCTCGTCGAACCAGCGTTTCAGATACTTCTGCTGCGCCGGCGAGAACAGCGGTCCGGCTCCGTCCAGCGCGGCGAGCGCTCGACCATGCGGGTTTGCGGCTCGTGAACCGGCCTTGCGGCGCACCGGCGCCTTTTCATGGGCCTCGGCCAGCAGTGCGGCAAGGCCGTCCACATCCGCCGGCTGCAGCTTGCCAGCCGCCAGCCGCTCGCTGAACAGGGCGCCGTCGGCAAACCGTCGCATCCGCACGGCGTATTCGAGCACACGCCCGTTGCCGTCGATCTGCGGGCCCAACGCGCTCCCGGCAATGCGCACGACGCCCAGGTACAGCGATGGCGCCATCGCCCGATTCACCCGCACTTCCTCGGCGCACAACCGCTTGCGCCGTGCCAGCGTGGAATAGTCCAGGAACGGCAGCCTCACAGGCTTTTTCACCTTGTAGGCGAAGCCTGGCGTCAGCAGGATCCACGAAATGTGGGTCTCCACAACCCTCGCGTCGAGGCGCCGAGCAAGAGCGCGCACAAGCGAATCGGGAACGTCCTGCTTCTTCTCTTTCATCGTCCTGCCTTGGCCGCCAATGTGCCCACATGGTGCCCGCATGCGTCACAGCCCGGGATTGATCTGCATCAACTCGCTGTCCGGCCCGGTTTCCAACATCCTCAATCGATGGTCGATGACCAGAGGCACCAGGCTCTTCAGGCGGTCCACCCGTTCCACACGACCAGCAAACGCCCGCCACCCCTGCGAATGCCGCCCTGTCGCCTATCGCGGGAGGCGGCTGGTCGCTGGCCGGCAGCTGGACGGTTCGTGGATTGGGCGACATCCCGCAGACGCTCGACGCCCACGCCTGCGGACCGGGCCCCGTGTTCCTGGACGGCGCCTCGCTCGCTGCCATCGACAGCGCCGGCGCCTGGGTCCTGCAGCGCTGGCTGCAGTCTCATGGCACAACCGCGTCGCTCTGAGACTGGCCCGAGCGGATGCAGTTGCTGATGACGGTCGTGGGCCGGCAACCCGACCGCCCCCTGCCCGGCTTGCCGGTCGCACCGTTGCCACCAGCGCGTCCAGGTAGGGCCTGCCCACATCCAGGTGCAGATCGCTCAAGTGAAGCAACGTGCAGCCGTCGAAGGCCGCAGGCAGGCGTTCCAGTTGCACAGTGCTGCGCAGCACCTGGGCGCGCCGCGCGTTGCGGCGCCCCCGCTCGCGCATGCCCACGGCGGCCAGCAGGCGATGCAGCAGGCGTCCTGCAAACGGCAGGTGCTCCGGACGCAGGAAGTCCTCCACGTGCCGGTAGTGCTGCGTGTTCTGCTCCCTTTCCGTGGCCAGGCGCCGATGGAGAGCCGGTTTGCCTATCTGTGCGCCAGCGTCGGTTTCCGGTCAGTGTTCCATTCATCGACCCGCCCTGTGGGCACCAATGGCAAGCGCAGCCCGCCTCGGCGCCCCGCCCGGCGACGCCGCGCAAGGCCGGCGTGCTGCGCCGCCATGACCTTTCAGCGTACGAGCAGTACGGGAACGTTGCAATTCGCCAGCACTTTCGTCGCGACCGAGCCCAGCACGAGGTTGCCCAGCGCGCCGTGGCCGTGCGACCCCATGATCACCAGGTCGAACCCGCCCTTGCTCGCCAGCTCGGAGATCTCCTTGTCCGCCGGCCCCGCCCGATGGGCGAACGAGGCCTCGATGCCACTTTCGGCCAACTGGGCACGCACGGGCTCAAGGACCTTGCGGGCTTCGTCTTCGTAGTAGCCGTGCAGCGTCGCCGAATTGACGAAGGACGCGGCGTGCGGCGGAACCGGCAGCATCGCATGGAAGACCGTGTAGGTGCTGCGCCCTCCTCCGAGGGCCTCCTTGTGTGTGGCGAGATAGGACAGCATGCGCCGGGTGTATTCGCTTCCGTCCACGGCCAGAAGAATCTTCACTTCTTGGTTCCTTTCATTTCCGTTGACCCGGGCCCGGTCGCGCTCAACGCAGCACGAGCACCGGCAATGTCGAATGGGTCAGTACGTGCTGCGTTTCGCTTCCCAGCAGCAGGCGCTTGATTCCCTTGCGGCCGTGCGAAGCCATCACCATGAGGTCGCACTTATGCTTCTTGGCCGCCAGGAGAAGCGCCTGGGCCACCAGGTCGCTGCTGATTGCGACGGTACTGGTCTTCACGCCTTCCGCGTTGGCACGCTCGGCAATGCCGTCGAGCAGGCTCTGGGCCTCGTGAGACAACCGGCGTTCGATGGCGCCAATCTCGTCGGCGGAGAAGCTCGCCGCGCCTTCGAAGTAGCTCAGGGGGTAGCGCGGCACTACGTTCACGACCAGCAGTTGCGCCTGGTGCGTGCGTGCCAGGCCAATGGCGCATTTCACTGCCTTCCTCGACAGAGTGCTGCCATCGGTTGCGACCAGGATCTTCTTGAACATGCGCGAAAGTACAGTGGGCTTGACTGGTTGCCAGCTTAGGCGACGGTGCAGCGGCGGCCTTGATGCAGATCAAGGCCGAACCTCGCGCACAGTGGAGACTGCAGGCGTTCGGCATCGCCAAGGCATGGCAGCCGGGCCGCCGCCCCTCAGGAAGAACACTTGAGTCGCAAGGTCGTCATCACGCTCTTGCTGGCCGTGTGCCTGCCAGCCTTGGCAGCAACCGCATGGTGGTACTGGCCGATTCGCGTGTCAACCGCGATGCCGGCGCGCGGTCCTGCCATCGACGCCGTCTACGCCACCGGTACGGTGGAGCCCACGGTTCAGATGCCCGTCGCGCCGAGGAGCGGCGGACGCCTGCTGGCCATCGGCGCCGAGGCAGCTACTACCCGGGCCTTCCGGTGCCGCCACCGGCGGCTCCTTTGATCCAGCGCAACGTATCGTGCGCGCGCCCTTCCTACAGTGAAGTCACCCGTCAACGAACGCGAGGAACACACTATGAAAACTGATGCCCAACTGCAGAACGACGTCGAGGCCGAACTGGCCTGGGATCCCGAGGTGACCCTCACCCATGTGGGCGTGCTGGTCAAGGACGGCATCGTGACACTCACCGGCTATCCGGCGAGCCACTCCGAGAAATACGCCATCGAGCGCGCAACCCGGCGCGTGGCGGGCGTACGCGCCATTGCAGTGGAACTGCAAGTCAGGCTGCCGCAAGGAGACGTGCGCCCAGATGGCGACATCGCGCTTGCGGCCACGCGCGTCCTCGCATGGAACGCCCTGCTGGCCGACCAGAAGATCGGCGTCATGGTGGAAAACGGCGACGTCACCCTCTCAGGCGAAGTCGAATGGCAGTTCCAGCGGCGCGCCGCCGAAGCCGCGGTCCGCAGCTTGATGGGCGTGACGGCAGTCACCAACCAAATCGTGGTCAATCCCAAGATCAGCGCGGACAACATCGCCGCGAAGATCGATCACGCGCTGGCCCGTCAGGCTCATCGCGAGGCACGCAACATCCAAGTCATCGTGGACGGCGCATCCGTCACGCTGCGCGGCCAGGTCCATTCGTGGGCGGAGTGGCGGGCCGCGCAGGGCGTAGCCTGGTCTGCACCCGGCATCGCCACCGTCAACAACGATCTGCTCGTTGTGGCCTAGGCTTTCGAATCCGCGAGGAATCCAACGCGTCCCAAGGGGTTGACCATGTACCAGCGAATTCTTGTTCCGGTCGACGGAAGCGAAACATCGTTCCTCGGCGTGGACGAAGCCATCCGGCGGGCTCGCCAGACCGGCGGCCGGTTGCGATTGGTGCATGCGATCGACGAGCTGTCCGTGGCGCTCGCCATGGATGCCTACGCCGGCTACCTGGGCGACCTGCCCGCCGCGCTTCATGAGAACGCCACCGCGATGCTGGCGGGCGTCAAGGCCGCTGCCAGTGCCGCTGGCGTCGAGGCGGACGCGGTGCTGCACGACAGCTTCAACGACAAGGTCGCCGACGTCGTGGCGACGCAGGCGCGCCAATGGCCCGCCGACCTCATCGTCCTGGGCACGCACGGACGGCGCGGCATGCGGCGACTGGCGCTGGGAAGCGGTGCCGAGAGCATTCTTCGCACGGCGCCCGTGCCGGTCCTGCTGGTTCGGGCGAGGCCGCAGCCCGGCACGGACGCATCCGCCCAAGAGCACGCACATGTGAGCCTTCCTTCGGCCGCGCTTTCCATGGAATAGGCGCGCGATCATGCAAATACAGTTTCTCGGCGCATCAGGCACCGTCACCGGATCGCGCTACCTGCTGTCCCAAGCCGGACGGCGGCTGCTGGTCGACTGCGGACTCTTCCAGGGCGTGAAGGAACTGCGCCTTCGCGACTGGCAGCCGCTGCCGGTCGATGCCGCGGACATCGACGCCGTGCTGCTGACCCATGCCCACCTCGACCACAGCGGCTTCGTGCCCCGCCTGGTGTCGCTGGGCTTCAAGGGGCCGGTCTTCTGCACCGAAGGCACGCGTCAGCTGTGCTCGCTTCTGCTGCCGGATTCGGGGCACTTGCTCGAGGAAGAAGCGGACTTTGCCAATCGGCATGGGTTCAGCAAGCACAGACCGGCCCTGCCTCTGTACACCGAGATGGACGCCAGGACCGCCTTGACGCACTTGGAGGCCCGCGCCTTCGATGAGCCCTTCTCCCCATGGCCGGGCTGGCGCATTCAGCTCACCCGCGCCGGCCACATCATCGGGGCGGCCAGTGCTCGCATCGAATGGGCGGACGGCAGCATCCTGTTCTCGGGCGACCTGGGCCGAAGCGACGACCTGGTGATGCGCGCGCCCCAAGCCTGCGAGCCGGCCAGCTATGTAGTGGTCGAATCGACCTACGGTGACCGGTTCCATCCCCAGGGCGACGTCCTCGATGAGATCGGCCAGGTCGTCAGGCGCACGGCCGCGCGCGGGGGCAGCGTGGTCATTCCCTCGTTCGCGGTGGGGCGCGCGCAGACCCTGCTGCACTGCCTGCGCCTGCTCAAGGAAGGCGGCCGCATTCCCGATGTGCGCGTCTACCTCAACAGTCCCATGGCCGCGGACACCACCGGCCTGTATTGCCGCCACCTCGACGAGCACCGCCTTGCCGCCAAGGACTGCGCGGCCCTGGGCAAGACGGCCACCATCGTCAACACGGTGGAGGAATCCAAGCGCCTGAACGAACTGCGCTTTCCCTCCATCATCGTCTCGGCCAGCGGGATGGCCACGGGCGGGCGGGTGCTTCACCACCTCAAGGCCTATGCGCCGGACGAGCGCAACGCCATCCTCTTCACGGGCTTCCAGGCGGCGGGAACGCGCGGCGCGGCGCTGGTGGCGGGCGCAAAGGCCGTCAAGATCCACGGCAGCTATGTGCCTGTGCGCGCCGAAGTCGTGCAGTTGCAGAGCTTGTCGGCGCACGCCGACCGCGAGCAGCTCCTGGCCTGGTTGGCGCCTCTGGCAGGTGCACGGCGCATCTTCGTGACGCACGGCGAGCCGGTGGCATCCGACGCGCTGCGCCTGGCCATCGAGGAACGCCACGGGACACCCGTGACCGTGCCCGGCTACCAGGACACGTACGAGCTATGAGGCCCCCGCACCATGAAGCACTCGTTCCTCCTCGCCTCGATCATCCTCATCGTCGCGGCCCTGACCTGGCTGGCCTTCAAGGTCATCCTTGCCATCGTGACCCGCGACTGATCAGCGCCCCAGGATCTCCCGCAGCACGTTCCGTCGCCAACCTGACGCCGGCGGATGCCGGCGAATTCCTCCTGCAGGTGCAGGCGCGCCCGCCACAGGTGCACGTGCAAACCTACCCGCTCGAAGCCGCCAACGCAGCGCTGGCCGACTTGCGCGGCGGCCGCATCTCCGGGGCCGCCGTACTGCAGCCCTAGAAGGGGCCGCCAGCCCAAAGGGCCGTTCTCCCGGCGCCAGTCTTTGCGCTGGCGCAATATCGCCGGGCCCGGCCGCGCGCACCATGGGCTCGTTTACTGCAGGAGGAACAAGATGAGCAGGATCCTCGTGATCAGCTATTCATGGACGGGCACGTGCACGCGCCTGGCCAAGCTCATGTGCAGCCAGCAGCCGGGCTGGCAGCTCGGCGAAATCCGCCTGGCGAAAACGCGCAAGGGCCGGTCCGGTTATTGGCGCTGCGTGCTGGATTCGGTCTTGCGGCTGCGGCCGGCCTTCCTCTACGAAGGCCCGTTTCCCCGCGACTTCGATGCCGTCGTGCTCGTGTCTCCGATCTGGGCCTTCAGCCTGGCCGGGCCCATGCGAAGCTTCGTCCACACCTGGCGCGACCATCTGCCCGACGTTGCCGTGATCTCCGTCATGGGCGGGGCCGGCGCGTCCAACGCCGTGCGGGAGGTCGAGCGGCTCATCGGCCGACCGAGCGCGCGGCATGCCGCCTTCACCATGCAGGAAGTCGAGAGCGGCCAGGCCGGTATCGCGTCGAGAAAGTTCGGCGACGCGCTGCGTGAACTGGAAGATTTCAAGCATCCCGAGACCTTTGCAGCCCTCTCGCCCGGCCCCGCATGAGTCGGCGCGCGGCCGGATCGGCGGGACCTGCGCCGGAGTTGATCCAACGCAAGGCCGGCCTGCCGCGCTGGGGGGACGATCCCCCCATCACACGCACGCACACACCAGCGACAGAGGCACCAATGAAGCATCTCACGCACGAACAACGCAACGCACTGGCGCAGCAGCTCGACACGATGCGGCAACAGGTGCTCGACGAACTGCGCAACAGCGCGCCGGATACGTTCGCCCACTCCGCCCTCAATGCGAGCCAGGAAGTGCGCGAGCGCACCGATGAGGCCGAGGCCGAGCGCGAAGACGGCGTGCGCCAGGCCGAGATCGAGATCGATCGGCGGAGGCTGGAAGACATCGAACGGGCTCAGCTGCGGCTGAGCGAGGGACGCTACGGCACCTGCGCCACCTGCGGGCTGGAGATTCCGGCCGCGCGGCTGCTCGCCCAGCCTACCGCCATCCGCTGCGCGGCTTGCCAGGCACAGTTGGAGACCCGCTCGCGCTAGGCCGCGTGCATCGCTTCGTCAGGCACGGATCAGCATGACCTTGCGCAACCTGGCCCAGTTGTTGTCGCCGGCCTTGGCATGCAACCGACTTAGAAGCTGTCGACGCAAAACGACTGCTTAGGCTACGACGAGCGGTCTTTGCAGGCCGCCCACGCCTGCGGTTGGAACCGAGATTCGGCCTGCGGAAGTTCAGCGCAGACTAGGTCACCAAATTGACTGCAGCCGCCAACGGTGCAGCAACTTTGATTCTGCGACCTGCAGGGGATGCAATATTTGTGCGTTTGGGATCTACTTGATCATCGGCAGCTTCAGCCCGAACTTCTTGGCCGTGGCAATGGCCAGCTCGTAGCCCGCGTCGGCATGGCGCATCACGCCCGAGCCGCAGTCGTTGACCAGCACGCGCGCCAGGCGCTTCTGCGCTTCGTCGGTGCCGTCGCACACGATAACCATGCCCGAGTGCTGCGAGTAGCCCATGCCCACGCCGCGGCCGTGCTGCGGATTTGGTCGTCGGAAGCTGATTCTTGATACCGCGATATCTGAATCCAGCGTCCAGTCGAACGCCCTGCCGTAGGGAAGTCACTGGAATCTTGGGTGCCCCCGCACACCGAGGGGGCCATAGTCCTGACAAAGGTTCCGCACCCCGGTGTCTTGCACTACCTTGAGGGCCGATGTTGGCAATCGGTTCTCGACAACAGGTCCGGATCCTTTCAAAGTAATCGGTTTCTCAGAACATAGAAATAACGCAAATAACAAAACGGTCTTTGTTCTGTTTGCTTTCAGCGATTAGAGTCCGCCAACTTTTCCCTGGCGCCTATGCGCATGGGCCGCTCTAGAATCTCCTGATCGGTCCCTTGATACACATTTCCTCTCATCGATGCTCAGCAAATTGTCCGAGCGCGCGGCATTGCTGCTGAGCACTGTTGGCACCAGCGCACGACGCAACCAATTCGACAGCGCGGCATATCCGGTGAAAGGGACTACTTCCCCGACACTAGAAACAGCTCGCCCGGCCGATTCAAAGAAGGGAATCTTTCTCGAATCGGTGGTGTTGGATCGGGGTGATCAACGAGTATTCAATGGCCTCACATTGGATCTGGTCGAACCGCGCATTGGCATCATCGGTGACAACGGGGCCGGCAAGAGCAGCCTGCTGCGGCTGATCGCCGGGCTCGAACAACCCCTTGGTGGGCGGATCAGGGTCCATGGGCACTCAACGGATGCCGATCACCGCGCTGTGGCACGCCAGGTAGGCTTGATGTTCCAGAATCCTGACGACCAGATCATCTGCCCGACCGTCGAAGAAGAACTGGCGTTCACCTTGAGCGCCCAAGGCGTCGCCAAGGCGCGGGCTCGCGAGGAAGCGCGCGACTTCCTGCGCGTCTGGGGGCTGTCGCACTGGGCACCACGCGCCATCTCGCAGTTGAGCCAGGGACAGCGGCAGAAGGTTTGTCTTCTCGCGCTGCAGATCGGCAAGCCACTGACGCTGCTGCTGGACGAGCCGTTTGCCAGCCTGGACCTGCCGAGCCAACTTCGCCTCGGACAACAGTTACTCAGCGCCGACCAACAATTGATCTTCTCGACGCACGTGCTTGAGCAGGTGTGCGACTTCGAACGCGTGATCTGGCTCGAACGCGGCAAAGTGCGTGCGGATGGTCCGGGCCAGGAGGTCTGCCAGGCTTACAGGGAAGATGTGAGGCAACGCGCATTGGAATCGGCTGATGCGGCCGAGCTGGCGTGAAGGTGTCATGCTGAATCGGCCGATTTCCAACGAATCCTGGCTGCACCGGGTGCCGGCCTCGCTCAAGCTGCTCGTCCTGGGCATCTGCGGCAGTGCCCTCGCACTGGTGCAGGACTGGCGATGGCTGGCGGCAGGCTTGACGATCACCCTCCTCGCGTATGCATCCCTGGGATCGGTGGCCCGGCAGCAGGCCCGGCACTTGCGCCCCCTGGTGGTCATGGCCGCGGCGATTGCAGCATTTCATGCGTGGCAAGGCGCACCCGCAGTGGGTGGCGCCAGCGCCCTGCGGCTGCTCACAGGCGTGCTCCTGGCGACGCTGCTGACGCTCACCACCCGCTTCGACGATTTGCTGGACGTGCTGGAGAAGTTGCTTCAGCCCTTGCGCAGGTTTGGCGTGCCCACGGCGCGCGTGGCCTTGGCGCTGGCCCTGGTGTTGCGCTTCATCGCCGTCTTTCACCAGCGCTGGCAGCGCCTGGACGACGCGCACCGTGCACGTACCGGGCGCGCAGGGGGCCTGCGCCTGATGGCACCACTCACCATTCGCACACTGCAGACGGCAGAGCACGTCGCCGACGCCTTGACCGCCCGGCTGGGCCGCTGAGGCGCGTCGCGCTTTCGCTACCACTTGCTCGACCACAACAATTGATTCCAGGACTTCACCGCATGAATAACGCCCCACCCCACCGCTCGTTCCACTCACTGGCCCAGGTCGCCCTGTTTGCTGCGCTCATCGCAGTCTTTGGCCTGATACCCAAGCTCGATCTGCCGTTCGGCGTTCCGATCACGCTCCAGACGCTGGGAGTGATGCTGGCCGGTTGCCTCTTGGGGGCGCGGCGCGGCTTTCTCGCGGTGGGCCTGTTCCTGCTCATCGTGGCGTTGGGAATGCCCCTGCTTGCGGGTGGCCGCGGCGGCCTGGGCGTCTTCTTCTCACCTTCTGCAGGCTTCCTGCTGGGTTGGCCTATTGGTGCAGCCATTTGCGGTTTGATCATGCGGCGCGTGTCGCGCGCGCGAGGTCGCACGGTGCTGTGGCCGGGCGCGTTCCTTGCCGCTTTCGTCGGGGGCATCGGCGTCGTGTATGCGTTCGGCGTCACCGGCTTGACCTGGATCGCGCACCTGTCTTGGACGCAGGCGGCCGTGGCCAGCGCGGTCTTCCTCCCCGGGGACCTGCTCAAGTGCGCAATCTGTGCGGCGCTGGTGCAAACCGTTGCACGCGGCTTGCCGCATTGGCGCCTGGCTGATTGATGCCGTTCGACACGACGGCGGTGGTGGCCGTTCGGTCGCCAGGCTTGGAAGTGCCAGTGATCGCCGGCGATGCAGTGCAGCCGACGCTGCCACAGCCTGAGTCCGGCACCGTCCATGAACTACTGACGCATTGGGCGGCGATCACCCCAAGGGCAATCGCGATCGACGACGGTTCCGTGCGTCTGACCTTCAAGGAATTGGCGGCTATTGCGAACACGCGAAGCCGGGCGCCAGGCCAACACGCGGCGCCCCGGCCTGTTTGGGTGGATGACTCGCTGTCTCCCGGCGCTCAACTGGTCGACTTCGTGGGGATCTTGATGGCGGGCGATGCGGCCGTCATGGGGGACCCCGACTGGTCGCCGCTGCAGAAGCAGAAGGTGCGGTCGTTGCTGGCCACTGAAGCGGCACCAGCCTCAACTGGCGCGGCACCGTTGCCCGCCGGGTCCTTCTATGTGGGCTTTACGTCCGGAAGTACCGGCCTGCCCAAGGGCTTTGTCCGCAGCCACCGATCCTGGGTAGAGAGCTTCTCGGCGTGCATTCAGGCGTTCGGACCCGCCACGTCCAGCACGATCCTGGCGCCCGGGCGCCTTGCGCACTCCCTTGCATTGTTCGGCGCGCTGTTAGGCCTGTGGACCGGGGGCGGGGTGCGGCTGCAACCGCAGTTTTCCGCGGGCGCCTCGCTGCAAACGCTGGTGAATGGCGACGCGCAGGCGCTCATCGCGACACCCAGCCAGCTCATTCTCATGCTCGAGCATGCGCAGCGTCAGGGCCCGCGGGTGGTCGAGGCCACGCGGCTGGTGATGATCGGCGGCGCATCCTGGCCGCGCAGCCGGACTCCCGATCTACGGGCGCTCTTTCCCAATGCCCGCATCGTCGAGTTCTATGGCGCCTCAGAAACGAGCTTCGTTGCCTGGGTCGACAGCTGCCCAGACCTTCCCCCGACGGCCGTCGGCAGGCCCTTTCCGGGGGTCGAAGTCCGCATCGATGCCTGCGGATCTGACCAGATCGATGGCGTGATCCATGTGCGAAGCCCGATGGTCTTCACGGGCTATGTCACGCCAGAACCGACGACCGGTCCAGGCGCGCTGCTGAGGGACGGTGAATGGCTGTCCGTGGGCGACATGGGGCACCTGGACGCGCAGGGAATGCTGCACTTGATCGGCCGCCGCCAACGCATGTTCGTGGTCCAGGGTAAGAACCTGTTTCCCGAAGAGATCGAATGGGTGCTGGCGTCGCACCCCTGCGTGGCCGCGGCCTCCGTGCAAGCCGTCCCCGATGCGCTGCGCGGGGCGCGCACGATTGCGATACTTCAGCTTCGAGGGCCCGTGGATCGCGCCACGCTGCTTGCCTGGTGTCGCTTGCATCTGGATGGCTACAAGGCGCCGCGGCAGTTCTTTGCTTGCGAGTGCCTGCCCACGAATGCGAACGGGAAGACGGATCACGCGGCCCTGGGGCAACTCCTGACCGCTTCACCCCGGGGCGATCCGGATTGGCGGGCCCTGTCCTGGCAATTGGAAGCGTCATGATCCTGGATCCCCCCGTTGTGCTCGGATGGGCTCGCAGCGCTGTCGTCCCCTTCTCCGGGGCCTTTGCGCACCTGGCGGTGCACGAGATCGGCGCTCCCGTGGTTCGCGCGCTTCTCGCACGCAGCGGCGTACCCGCGAGCGCGGTTGATAGTCTGCTTTGCGGCAATGCCCTGGGCGCCGGCGGCAACCCGGCTCGCATGATCGCGCTGGCGGCAGGTCTGCCGGACCGAACGTCGGCGTACTCGATCGACACGCAGTGTTGTTCGGGCCTGGACGCTGTGGCGATGGGCGCCAGCCTGATCACCACCGGCCAGGCGCAGTTCGTCATCGCGGGTGGCGCAGAGGCCTGGAGCCGGGCCCCGATCCGCCAGCATCGGCCGCGCTCCCCAGAAGAGGCACCGGTGCCGTATGAGCGCCCTGCCTTTGCGCCGGACCCAAGGCGGGACCCCGACCTGATTCAAGCCGCGGCCGACTATGCCGCGCAGGCCCAAGTCTCGCGCGTCGAACAAGACGCCTATGCCATTCGCAGTCATGCCAAGGCGCTGGCGGCCCGTGAGTGCATGGCACCTGAGATTGTTCCTCTTTGCGGGGTTCGGCACGACAGCTATCCCCGCCATCTCAGCGCGGCGCAGGCGGCTCGCATGCCGGTGGCGGCCAATTCCGACCAGCGATTGGACTCACGCATCGAGGCGAGTTCAAGTGCGGTGAGTCGATTGTCCATCTCGCCCAAGGCCGACGGGGCGGCGTTCGTTCTGCTCGCGAGCCGCCAGGCGGCCATCCAGCTTGGCCTCACGCCTCGGTTGCAGTGGCGGGGTTCGCTCGCAATGGGTGGCCAACCGGAAATGCCAATGCTGGCCGCGGCAAGCGCGGCCGAAGCGCTGCTCGCTCGCCACGACCTCCGTCCGGCAACGCTCTGGGGCGTGGAACTGCACGAAGCATTCGCGGTGCAGGCACTCGAGTTTGCCCGCGCCTTGGACATCGAGCCAGAGCGGCTGAATCGCGGCGGCGGAGGCATTGCGCGCGGACATCCCATCGGTGCGTCGGGTGCGGTCAGCCTGGTGCGTCTGCTGGCCGACATGGCGAAGCTCGACGCGCCTTCCGGCGCGCTCGGCCTGGCGGCCATCGCTGCGGCAGGGGGGCTCGGATCCGCGGCCTTGGTCGGAAAGCTCTAGAGCCTGTCACCGCCAAGCATTTCTCGAAAGCAATCATGTCGCAACGTCTGTCTGAAGCGCACGCACCCATGGAATCTGCAAATGCCGCGGCTTGGGACCAGCCGCAGGGGATCGAAGGCGGCGGGAACGCCCCCGCCGCCACAACCGTTTGGCAGGCACTGGCACAGGGGCGCCGGTCGACCCGCAGGTTCCTGGACAAACCGATACCGGATGGCTGGCTCGAAGAGATGCTCGTGGAAGCGCGGTGTGCGCCCAGCGGTGCCAATCTGCAGCCGGGTGAGCTGTTTCTCGTGGAAGGCGCGGCGCGCGAGCGCATGTCGAGCCGATTGGTGCAGGTCTACAGGGACGGCGCTCTGGCTAAGGAAGACTACGGCTACTTCCCCCAACCGATGCCCATGACGCTGCGCCGCCGCCAGGTGGCGGCAGCGCAGGCGCTCTATGGCGCACTGGGCGCGGCGCGGGACGATCAAGACGCACGTCGCGTGCAGTTCGAACGCAACTTCCGCTTCTTCGACGCGCCTGTGGCCCTGGTGGTCACGATAGACAGCCGCATGGGAAGCGGCTGCTTCATGGATTTGGGCATGTGCCTCTATGGCCTCATGCTGGCCGCCTTGGCACGCGGGCTGGGCAGTTGTGCGATTGGCGCATTGGCGTCCTACCCGCACGTGGTTCGGGAGGTGCTGGATCTGGAAGCAGGCGTCTCGGTCGTGTGCGGCTTGGCTATGGGGTATGCGGATCCGCTGGCACCCGAGAACTGTATCCGCACGGCGCGACGCGACGTTTCCGAGTACTTCAAAATTGCTCGATAGGGCACCATTGTTCGCAACCTCAATGGATGGGGAATTTCCGTCGGCCACACTCCGCGAACGTCGCTTTTGCGAGGTCGCTACTTCCGCAACCGGCACGAGGCTGTATATCCGGCTCGCCTACCCATCGACTGCTTTTCACTGTGCAGCGGTCAACTGGAGTCAGCAGTTCACTTGAACAACCTTTGGGCCAGTGCCGCGGCCTTTGCGTTCTGCAAGCTGCAGCCGGGTGCTTGATTCAATGGGCGCCGGGTCGCGACGCAAAGGCACCCGCTAGCCGCTTCCCGCTTCCCTGGAGATAAGCCGCGCCACTTCGACCAGGCGCGGCGCGATCTTGTCGCGCATGAGCTTCTTGGGGAGCAGGTAGGCCGGCCCCCCGCAACTCACGCCGTAGATCTCGCCGCCCGGGCCGTTGACCGTCACGCCGATGGCATGGATGTCCTGGTGCCAGTCGCGAAAGGACGAGCAGTAGCCAAGTTGCGCGTATTCGCGCAGGCTGGCGTCCAGCCGCGCCTTCTGCGCCGGCCAGTCCTTGCCGGCGGCTTCGCGCACCTGCTCCAGCAGCGCCTCGCGCGCAGCGGGCTCCACCGAGGCGATGTAGGCCCGCCCTGAAGCAGAAGTGGCCAGCGACATGCGCGAGCCCACGTCCAGCCTGGACAGGATCACGGCCGAATGCGGGCGAATCGAATCGATCAGCACCATGTCCAGCCCGTCGCGCACGCTCAGGTGCACCGCCGCGCCGGCAGACTCGGCCACCTCTGCGAGGTGCAGCCGCGCATGGCTTCGCACGTCGAAGTTGCTCAGGTAGGCATTGCTCAGCTCCAGCAGCGCGGCGCCCAGGCTGTAGCGAGCGCCGCGCTCGTCAAACTCGCCGACAAGACGTGCAATTTGCGGGACATTGCGGACCGACTTCTCGCACGTTCGCAGACTTCGTCGGTTTCGCTTCAGTTGCGCGAATCAACGACGATCATCTGCACAAGCTGGAGCTTGGCCACCACGGGCCTGGACATGACGAATGGATAGAAGTCCGGTTGTCCCATGCTGCGCGCCACTTCATTGAGAACCATGACCATCTCGATCCAGGAGTTCAGCAGCGACAGGAATGTTGATGCCCCAGGGTCTTCCGGCGCGTACAGATCCTCGCTGGTGAACGGACTGATGTCCGCTTCCAGATCAGAGGCCTCCAGGCCGAAGCCAAGCGCGGTGCCCAGACTGGCCATCACGTGCAGGTAGTGAGCCCAGGTTTCCGCCCAATCTTCCCAGGGGTGCATCGTGGCGTACGACGATATGTGGGAGTTCGCCCAGTCCGCGGGCGGTCCCACATCGTAGTTTCGCTTGAGCGCCTCCGCGTAGCTCGCTCGTTCGTCACCGAAGAGCTGCCTAAACGGCCCCAGCCATTTGCTGTCGCGTACGAGGAGGTCCCAGTAGTAGTGGCCGACTTCGTGCCGGAAGTGCCCGAGCAGAGTGCGATAGGGTTCATGCAGATCGTGCTTGATCTTCTCGCGCTTGGCATCGTCTGCCTCTTCGACGTTCATCGTAATGAGGCCGTTCGCGTGGCCAGTCATCACGGCAGGCCCCTCTGGCGGTGAGCGCAGGAAGTCGAACATCAGACCGTGCTCGGGGTCCTCTGCGATCCTGGACTTTACGGGAAGTCCGAGGGCGAGCAATTGCGTGATCAAACGCCGCTTCGCAGCCTCGACCTTTCCCCAGTAGCGCGCATTGTCCGCGTCACCGAGATTGGGGATCGTGCGATTGAGTCGGCAGGCTACGCACAGTGACGCAGCATCGTTTTCATCCAGCAGCCAGTTGCACATTGCTGGAGTGTTCCGGTTGCCGCAGTACTTGTACCGCCCATCTCGCCTGTCGACTCCAATCGCGTCCGGGCCAGCTCCAAGGTCCAGCGCCACTAGCGACAGCGCGCCCGGCAGGTAGCCCAAGGGCGTCTTACAACTCAGGCATTGACTGTTGAGAAAGAAGATGGCGGTCCCGCAGCGGCACTGATAGGCGCGGGACAGTCTCTCCGTTGTCTGGCGAGACTCCCGTTGAGCGGCCAGACGCTTTGCGAGCGATTCGAACAGGTCCAGCATGGCTCACCCCTCAAGTTGAAAGTCGGAGCATGGGGCGGCGATCTGCGTACATGAGTGCTGTGCTGCCACCATAGATGACAGGATGTCACGGGTGATCGGCAAGGTTTCGCTCATCGCTGCAACCTCAGTCGCTCTGGGTGGAGTGCGCCGGTGGGCCAAATGCTGGGAGACCGTTATTGAACGCGATCCTAAGCGAAGGTCATTTGCGCCAGAAGGCCCACCAAGGAGCTTTTTGCAGGGGAGGGGTGCGTAGCTCCGCCCCCAGGGTAGACAAAACCCCGCTTCGACGACGCAGCTCACGCTCCAGTTCATGAGCCCTGCCGTTCGCATCGCGGTCACCATGCAAGGCTCGAGTTCGCCACTGAACGGCCAAGGCTGCCAGTTCGTCGTCACCGAGATTCTCCAGATCTTTCGACTCCATCGTGCCGAATGCCGATGCGTGGGCGTGCGCTATTTCTTGTGCGCTGCCGCAGGCTCGAGGCCGAGGGCAAGTGCTTCGGTGTAAACGGCCTGCACTTGGTCGCCGACCTTGATCAGTTTGAATTGCTCGGGATCGCGCACTTTCACGTCAACGGTCTGATTCGGTCCCCGCAGGGTGACGATCTGCTTCTTCTTGTCGACCGCGGTAACGTCCGCCGTGACCTCCAATTGCTGCGCAACGACGCCGGCAGGTGGATCGCCCGCGACCGATCGTGCGCCGCCTTCGGCGAGCTTGCTCCCTCGCAACTCTTTGCCGTCCTTTTTCAGCGTGAGCGTCAGGGCCTCGAGGTATTCAACCGCAACGCGATCACCCACCTTCACTTTGTCAAGGTTCTTCACCTCGGGGCCGACCTGCAGTGGAACCACCTTACCGCGCGGCCCTTTGAGCGTGACATGACGGCTTGCAGCATCCACAGATTCCACCGTCGCGGTGATCCGGGTGGTGCGTGCGAGCGCGGCCTGGCCGGGTGCCGTCGCGCTAACCACAACCGAATCGGGATTCTGCTGGGCTGCGGAAACGGAATGAGCGACTATGCCAAGCAAGGTTGCAGTAGCGATGTGCGCGAAACGCTTCTTCATTGAGTTCTCCGGTTAGAGGATTGCAGATCTGATTTCGTTGACGCCAGAACGCCGCCGTCGGGTCTCAGTTCGACATATGCGTGCTTCTGGAAATATGCCTGCCGCTCACCTCCGCGGAATTTAGTCTTGAACACCGTCATCTAGCGCATCTGTTGGACAAATCAAACAGAGCGGTGGATCACGAGCATCCTGGTGGACGTGGCTTGGGTCAATCGCGCTTGACGAACATGACAGAAATTTGACAATGATCCGCGTCAATCGACAAGTTCAAGAAGGGGCGAGGATGAGTATCAGTATCAGGAGGGAAGTCATAGTGGCCTGTGACCCGTCCGGAAATGAGGTCATCGTCTACAGGCTCAAGCAAGCCAAGGGACAAGGAGCTATTGGAAGCAATGGCGGCTCGGCGCGGTACGTCCTCGAGAACGGTCAACAGGTCAAATTCAGCGAGAGCGGCTTCTTCGAGATGGACAACGGCACCTGCTTAAACCCGCTTCAGCGCTGAACGTCGCCATACCGACAATTCCTTGCGCGTTGTGAGGCACCAGCTTTCGTGGCTGCAGTGGCCGCATGGGAACCTCAGGTCCTCCTCAATTTTGAGGAGGAGCCACCTCGCCGCGAAATCAGCGGCTGCCTACCGAACTCTTCGCCCACAAGTCGGACCACTGCTTTCCGGCGAACAGACCAACAACGCGAAGGGCTCAAACGGGGGAGCAGCAGCCACGGGGCCCCGGCGGAGGTCGCGCGAACTGCTGAACGCGCTCCGGCTTGCAGACACCCGCACTCATTGAGGCGAAGAATCGCAAACGTTGCCAAGCGGTGGCTAGCCTGAAGACGTCGGTTCGAAGGTGGCTGACGGGTCGCTCAGGCCGTCAACGCTGTCCTTTTTTGTGCAAAACATTCAGCCGTCAGCTTCTCCAGGGCTCTGCTTGCCTGCAATGGACTCACGCGAGCAGCGTTGGCGACCTCATAGCCGTCCAGCGCACCCTTCGAGCTTCTTAGTGCGGTAAGGACCGCTTCGCGAGTGCTTCCGTTCGCTCCAGGTTTTGACACCGATCGTTCCCCTTATTTGTTTTCATAGCAAGCAGTCTGATCAGTCGCATGGGCTGGGCCCAACTTGGCCTCCTCAGCCGAGACGCCTGGTGGCTTCCGGACCGATCGAATCTCGACAATCGGCCGTCCAGACCCCCTCGCCTTGCCTCGATCGATCGCTTCGCAGCGCATCCGGCCTTTGCTATCGGCTGGGCCGTGCGGCAAAGGCCTCATCAAAGGTCGCACGCAATTCGGCGTTTCCCGCAGGAAGACCGTCGACCACACGCTTGGCCCAATCGAAGTACTCCTGCCGACGCGTCAAGGGCCAATCGGCCGGCGGGGCGGCCGCAATGTCCCGCAAATTGCACGTCTTGTCGGCAAGTTTGACGAGCGCGGCGCTCGGACTCGTGTGCGGCGCATGTTCCACCTGGAGCTCCTTGCGGCGGAGTTTCGGAAGCGACTTGTCATCAGTCACCTCAAGGACGATATTGGTGACATCCGCTCCGAAGCGCGCCCGAAGCTCCTCCGCCGTGGTCTCGGTGTCCTCGATGGTGTCGTGCAGAATCGCCGCCTGCAATATGACGACGTCGTTCACGCCGCCTGTGGTCGCCAGCAAGTGCGCGAGGGCGATTGGGTGGTTGATGTACGGTGACGCGTCAGCGTCCTTGCGACGTTGGTTCTTATGACGCTCAGCGGCGAAAAGAACTGCGTCTAGAAGTACAGATAGCTCGCTCACTCGCTTCTCCTTGTTGTTGGGCCGGTCGGGATGAGCTCTTCAGCCGTGACATCACTTCCCTGCTACCCTGAACAGGCAGTACGCAAAATGCCCCAACGATGCGAAGCTGGCGTCGCAGCGGACTGCTCTTGGCCGACTGTAGCCGTTTGCGGCCAGCGGCATTGGTTTCCTTCCAGGGGCCCTACCTTCAGGTAGAAGCGCCGCGTCCCCTTATGACGATCGAGCAGGCGACACAGATGCCGACGTTGAAAGTCGGCAACGTTGCCGCGGCATACCGGATGCAGGAACTTCGTAGCGAGTGCAGACATGCGACGGAATCAGTCGTGTGTCCGCAAAGGGGGCACGTACCAGTCTGTTGACAAGTCGCGCTTGAACGACGGCGTCGAGCACCGAACTGCCCGTGACCTTGGCATCGGGGAACGTCAGTTTTGCATCGCGGATCGGCCATTGCGAAACGGTGGGTCCGCACGCGAGAGTAGAAGTTGCTGTGCCGCCAGAAGAGCGTAGCCCTGCCGGCTGAAACGCTCTAAGCGCCACCCCATTCGCCGTTGACCACGCTGCGCCCGGAGCGAGAAAGGGACGGGAGGGCATGGCAGCCCGCCAGTGTCAACTTGCCGCCGGGCCCGGCGTCCTCATCTCCCCTGCCCCCGCGGCCTTTCAGCAGGTGTGCACGACACTCTGAACACAACCGCACGTTCGGATTCAGCGCCCTGGCCGCAAAGCGCCGACCTCATGGCGCGTTGCCTACAGGACGCTGAGTCGCCCTACTTCGCGTAGTAGGTCTGGATGCTGCGGCGATTCGCGTCGGGCGACTCGACCCACATCTGCTGCCTGGCAACGCTCGGATCGGCGCCGAAGTTGATGCTGGTCGAGACGGTGCCGGCGCTGGTGGGCAGCAGGGCGCGCTCGAGGCTGTCGATCTGCGCGGCGCTTGCATCGGTGCGCCGCACCTGCACATAGGCCTGCGACAGCGGATACAGGTTGCTCGCGTTGAAAGCGAAGGTGCCGCCGCCGTTGCCAACGGTGGCAAATGCGTCCACGGTCGCCGCATCGATCACCGGGAACACGCCGCTGGCGCCCGCTTCCGACAAGGTAAGCGGACGGCGCTCGATCTTGAAGCGGTAGATGCCGTCGTTGGGCGCGCTGGCGGACTTCACCATCGTGTTGGTGCTGTCGTAGGGCGTGAGCGTATAGGCCGCGTTGTCGGGAATGGCGGCGATCTGCGCATCGCTCAGGCCGGCCGAGGCGGTGTTCGCGCAAGTCGAGGCGAGCTGGTAGGTCTCGGTGCCGCCACCCTCGATCATCCAGCGGTCGCCCGCCAGTTGCGGCGGCAGGTAGCGCAGGCCGCCCGAGGGCAGGCCCGGCCCTTGCACGATGATGTACGAGATGACGCCGCCGTCGTTGGCCGTGTTGGGGTCCTGGATGTTGAACTCCAGCCCCGTCTTCACGCAGGTGCTGTTGTCCGCCAGGTTGTGGTGCTGCGAGGTCACGGCAAACCACTCCAGGTTGAGCGAGCGCTGGTCGCCGTGCAGGCGCCAGATGCCGTCGGTGGGGCTCTTGCGCACCTTCCAGTTGTCCAGGCGGCCCAGCTCCACGCCGCTGGCCGACTTGACGGAGAAGGACAGGTGCGCCGTCACGCCGTTGGGGTTGGCGTAGTCGATGGTGCGGAACTCGATGTCGGTGAACGTGGCGCCCACCAGGGCGTCGTTGCCAGCGAACTCGGCCGCGGCCGCCGTGCGGCCCTGGTCGGCCCACAGGAAGCCGCTGGTCATCAGCGGCAGCAGGTCTGCGCTGGCGGGCAGGCCATTGGCGAACTTGCCGATGAATGCGGCCAGCGCCTGGCGCGCCAGGCCCTCGTCGCTCGCGGCGCTGGCCACGTTGGAGTCGCTCAGGGTGGCGGGGCTGGTCTCGGCCGCAGCCTTGACCGCCAGGTCGTCCTGCACCGAAATGGCGTTGACCACGCTGGAGATGGTCGCAGTGTTGGCGTCGGTGTCGTAGCTCACGCGGATCAGGTCCAGCGCCTTATCAATCGGGTCGGACATCGGCGTGAAGCTGCTGTGCAGCAGGTCGATGGCGGCGTCCACGCCCAGGGCGCTGAGTAAGGGCAGCAGCTTTTCCTTGAGCTTGGCCGCCTCGGCAGCGATGAGGGCGGGGCTCGCCAGGCCCGGGTTGCCGCTTTGCTCGAACTTGTCGAAGTAGTTCTGTGCCAGCTGCCCCGCGATGTTGGAGACCACCAGGTCCGTCAACTGCGTGACGTTGATGCGGCCGTTGATGTCGGCCTGCGTGGCAATGGAGTGCACCACGGCGCGCACTCCGTTGGCCGTGCCTTCGGCGCGGAACACGAAGGGTGCGCTCATGCCGCTCACGTCGATGGAATAGCTGCCGTTGGCGCCGATGACGGCCGTGCGGGTGCGGCCTTGCGAATCTTTCACCGTGACGGTGCCCACAAGCGGCGCCCCGACGGCGGCCGTGCCGGCGATCTGCGTGCTGGCCTGTTGCTCGTTCGATCCCAGGGGACTGGCGCCGGTGTTCGCGGGACTGCCGTTGTCGGCGGCGGCGCTCGTTCCGCCGCCACCGCCGCCGCATGCGGCCAGGGAGGCGACGAGCGCCGCCACGGCGCCCTGGAGAGCCCAACGCTTTGCTGATTTCATCGATCTGTCTTTCTGTTCTCGTAAAGGGGGGTGCGCCGCCGCGGCAACTTGCGCTGCGGCCGGCTCGTGAGCGAGGCTATCGACGCGCACTGCGGCACACATCCCTTGTTCATGGGGTGCCCCCCGCGCTGGGGAACGGCCGGAACGTGCGAATATTCACGCCCCGTTCAGTCGAGATGATTTCCGCCCCGATGCCCCCCGCCGCCACCGTCAGCGTTGCCCTGGTCGAAGACGACCCGGGCATGCGCGAGGCCCTGGAGCGCGTGATCCGCGCCGAGCCCAGCCTGCGCTTCGCGTATGGGGCGTCCACCGCAACCGAGATGCTGGCGTGGTTCGCCGCGCACCCGGTGGACGTGCTGCTGGTGGACCTGGGCCTGCCCGACCGGCCCGGCCTGGAGGTGATCCGCGCCTGCCGCGAGCTGCAGCCGGCCTGCGCGACCATGGTGCTGACCATCTTCGGCGACGAGGTCAACATGCTCAGTGCCTTCGAGGCAGGTGCCAGCGGCTACCTGCTCAAAGACGGGACCGAGGCCGACCTGGCCGCGCACATCCTGAGCCTGCATGCTGGCGGCTCGCCCATGTCGCCCAGCATTGCCCGCAAGCTGCTTGTGCGCTGGCGCGGCCAGGGGCCGAGCGCGCAACCGGCCGCCGGCACCGAGGGCGCCGACACGCTGTCGCCTCGCGAGACCGAGGTGCTGAGCCTGATTGCGCGCGGCTTCACCTATGCCGAGGTGGCCTCGCGCATGGGCGTGCTGCTGTCGACCGTGCAAAGCCACGTGCGCAACATCTACGGCAAGCTGGACGTGCACAACAAGGCCGAGGCGCTGTTCGAGGCGCGCCAGCTTGGCATCTTGGACTGACGGGCGGCGGGCGGTGCTTTCAAGTTCGTCGCCGCCCGCATCGCAGCAAGGCCCTTGGCGCTGGCTGCTGCTGATCCTGGCTGCGGCGGCATTGCTCCTGGGCGTGCAGATCACGGTTGCACCGCTGCAGCCGCCGGGCGGCGGCGTCCAGGTGCTGGACAAGGCGCAGGTGATGCTCGACACCGACGGCGGCTCGGTCTATGAGGGCACCGTCGACCTGGCGCGCCGCTGGGACGGCGACCATCCGGGCCAGGGCGGGCGCGCCACCTACCGCATCGCGCTGGCACCCCACGCGCAGGCGCAGCCCATGGCGCTGCTGTTCTCGCGCGTTGGCAACCAGGTTGAGGTGCGCGTCAACGGCGGCCTCATCCAGCACTGGGGCGAGCTGGGCGATCCCGAGTTCGACGCGGCGAAGCACCCGGTGATGGCCGCGTTGCCGGCCGCGCTGCTGCGCGCAGACCGCCCGAACGAGCTACGCGTGGACGTCACGATCCAGCCGCAGCGCCTGGGCGGCCTGTCGGTGGTGTTGTACGGCCCGCGCGACGAGGTCGAGGCCATCTACGACAGCAACCGTCGCTGGCGTGAGCTGGCCATGCTGGTGTTTGCTGTCGGCCTGCTGGGCACGGGCGTGTTTACCGGCGTGCTGTGGGTGCGCCAGCGCCTGCCCATGTACGGCTGGTTCGGCCTGGGCGCGCTGCTGGGCATGATGCGCATCATCGAGCGCGCCTGGCCGGACGCGCCGCTGCCCTGGCCC
Organism: Pseudomonadota bacterium; assembly: GCA_018241225.1. Classification (GTDB taxonomy): domain Bacteria; phylum Pseudomonadota; class Gammaproteobacteria; order Burkholderiales; family Burkholderiaceae_C; genus Variovorax. Next base: position 13,939 of record JAFEEG010000027.1, on the reverse strand, counting down.
TGGCTGGGCGCGCTGGCGGCCATCTGCTACATGGCCCACATGGCCCTCATGTGCCGCTTCTCGGTGCTGGCCACCGGCCCGGCGCCGCGCGCCGTCGACCGTTCGATTGACATCGCCATCGTTGCCAGTTCCGTGCTGGCGATGGCCTCCTTTGCGACCCGCAAGCCCATGCTGCTGACGCTGGGCCTGGCCGTCCTCGTGCCGATGTCGCTGGCGTCGCTGTGGACCGTGGCGCGCCGCGCCTGGAAGGGTGGCGAGGCTCGGGCCTGGCTGCTGGCCGGCGCCTTGCTGGCGTCCATCGCGGCGGGCGTGCACGACTTGCTGGCCATCCGCCTGTCCAACGCCAGCGGCCTGCACAACACCTGGCTGCAGCATGCAATGTTCGCGTTCGTTCCCATCACGGGCTGGCTGATCGCCGAACGCTACAGCCGCACGGCGGCCGGGTTCCAGTCGCTCAACGCCGATCTCGCGCGCCGGGTGGAGGAGCGCGAGCAGCAGCTGCACGCGGCCTTCGAGATCCTGCGCGAACAGCAACACCACCAGACGGTGTCGAACGAGCGACAGCGCATCATGCGCGAGATCCACGACGGCGTGGGCTCGCAGCTGGTTGCGCTGCTCAACATGGTGGCGCGACCGGGCGCACAGCCGCAGGCGCTGCGCGAGCAGGTGCAGCATGCCCTGGACGAGATGCGCATGGCCGTCGATTCGCTGCAGCCGGCCAACGACGACCTGGCCACGGTGCTGGCCACCCTGCGCTACCGCCTGCAGCCGCGCCTGGAGGCGGCAGGCATCGGCGTGGTGTGGGACGTGGCGGAACTGCCCGAGCTGCGTGAGCTTTCACCGCAGGTGGTGATGCACGTGCAGCGAATACTTCTGGAGACCTTCACCAACGTGCTCAAACATGCCGGCGCCACCCGCATCGTGGTGCGCGCCCGGATGAGCGAGGACGGCACGCTGGTGACACTGCAGATCGCCGACAACGGCGTCGGGTTTGGGGCAGCGTCAGCGGCAGCCGGGCGCCGGCGCGGCGGGCGCGGCCTGGACAACATGCGCTCCCGCGCGGCGGCCATCGGTGCGCAGTTGCACGTCCATGCCCCGGCCGAGGGCGGCGTTTGCATCACGCTGGAGCTGCAGGTGGAGCGGGGCGAGTCGGCGTTTTCGGCGCTGTCGCAGTTGTCGGGCTGATGCGGGGTCCTGTGATTCGGCTGCGGACTCGCGCAACGGTTGGCCAGGAGTAGGAGTTGCGCGCGCTACGCCATGGTGCCAAAGAGGGGCCAGGCCACTTTGCCTAGGCAATCATGGGGTGAGAGAAGGACCACGGCTTTCTGGCCTAGCAGCCCAGCACTGGTTGATGAACCGGCCTTCAGCCAATGCTGGATTGCCTCCTCCAAGTCCGTCCCAGGTTCAACCGGCAAACCGCGGCTAAGCAGGTCCACCCTACGCCCTTGGAAGTTGGGGCAACTCAGTGACTGACCAAACTTCGCGTCACCGAAGTCCCTAGTAACGTGGCGCTTGGCATACCAGCGCCGATTCGGGTGCTCGGCGAAGAACGCGTACACATCGAAGTCCTGCACCCCGTCACCGCGCCCGATATAGTGGTTCGCCGCACCTTGGCAAAGCGCGAAGCCGAGCAGGCGGTCACGGTAGAGTGCCGCCCAGTCACTGCGCCTGGCAAAAAAATCGTCGATGTCCGTCTGCGCAATCGTGAGCAGCCGCTCCAAGTCTGTTCGTTCTATGCGCTCATACGAGCGTCCTTCAGGCCCATAGTTGCTCATGCCAAGCCGTCCTTGGCTCGGTCGGACTGACCTACTTGCTTGCCCCACTCTGCGAAGCGCAGATAGCGATGGCGCAAGTGAATCGGGACGTTTTCAGGGTTGAGCATCCAGTGTCTGGTCTTGGGCCGAACTTTGCCACTCATTCCGCTGGAAATAGCCAAACGCGCTCGATGAGCCCGTTTTCAACGTGATAGACCGCGACGATGTCGAACGGGTGCGCTCGCAAGCCGAATACGCGCTCGTGGTCGACAACTTTGGTCCCGCACTCAATGCGACCGAGAAGGTCGGCTCGATGGTTCTCGACGGCGAAGACTTTGGTCGCATAGAGCTCCGCAATGGCGGCCTTGCCGGATGCGAAAGGCTGCATCGATGGTGCTCGATATAGCTCTGCGTGCTCCGCGTACGTCTCCAGGAACGCACGGAGGTCATGTGCGTTGTAAGCCTCGAACTGGCACTGAACGACGTCGACCGGCAACATTGACTACTCCTCCTACGTCCTAACGTCTGGAACGTCCGCTACAAGGCGATTTGGGCGCCATTGTCAAACGACTGGTGTTGTCGCGTTCTGCCGGAGCTACTGGAGTTCCTGCGCCATCGTCCCGCTGGTTCCGAAGTGCCTGGCCGCGAGCTCCTTTGCACGGCGCAGCCCCTCGCCAGTCAGGTATACCGACTCCTGACGGCCGCGAGGTTCGGTGATGAGTCCTTTTTCGTGCAGCGCATCCATCGTTGCGAAGTCATAGCGCTTCCATACCCGTCCGTTCTCGAACTCGAAGACGCCTAGCAACGCAAGGAGCGCCTCTTCGACCTGGACCATGTCGTATTTCATGGCATTCCCTTCAATGTTCAGCACGGCTGGCCAACAAGACCACCATCAGCCGCTGGCTCTGACCCGACATGTTCAAGAACCAGAACGCGTCCGTCGCACAGGCTAAGAAGGCCATCGCGGACTACAAGAAGGCCATTGGTCAGGCCGACGGCCTAGCAGAACTGATGGTCTTCTACCGCGAGCAAGCGTCGGGCGACCTTGACCCAGCCAATTGGGTTGGTCCGCACACACGCAGGCGCGAAATGAAGTACCGCTCCTGGCGCCGAAAGCAGGTCATCAGCTAAAGGGCTGAGATCATCTCGAACCCACCAAAGATCATCCGCTTGCCGTCGAACGGCGGCACCGCTGCGGACTGCATGCGCTGATCGGCCATGACCCTTTTCCAGGATTCGTCGCGCACCTCGCGTGATGGCCAGGTGATCCAGCCGAAGACGACTGTCTCGTCCGCCTTGCACTGAACGGCCAGCGGAAACGACGTCAGTTTTCCTGGTGGCACGTCGTCTCCCCAGCAGTCGACCACGCTGATCGCGCCGAATTCTTTGAAGATCTTGGCCATGGCCTGCGCGTGTTCCACGAAGTCGGCGCGCTTGGCTGTCGGTACGGAGGCGACGAATCCATCAATGTAGTTCATTGCAGTTCTCCAGTAGCTGAGGGGGGCGGCATCGCCGCCATCGGTCGGCTTCGCTCGCGGCAGCGGGCCGGCAAGAGACTAGCCGAAGGGGACGCAGTCCGTCGAGGCTCGCTTCTTGAATGACGGCTTTCGGACATGTCGAGCGACCGACCGCTGTTGGGCCGGATGCTGCAGTGCCTCTGGACGTCCGGATCCTGTCCTAACGAAGGCGCGGCCGTGGTCGTCGAACCAAAGGGGCGAGCCGAAGCCTGACTTTCGAGCTATGCGGCATAGAATCAGGGTATGCGTTTGGCATCATAAATAAAGCTGTGGCGGCAAATTTATGCTTTTAAATACATATTTTCTTGATCCGAAATATGTACTTGGTGTTATAAAGTTCCTAATTTTGAGGTCGAGATGACACCAGACGCATGTGAGATGGAGACGCTGCCAGACGTTGGTGCGGCCTTCCGGCAGTTGCGAAAGCAAGCGGGCAAGACTCAAGCCCAAGTCGCGGAGTCGGTAGGAATGCGCCAGGAGGCGCTGTCACGGTTTGAGTCAGGCCGAGGCAATGACTTTTCCTTGAGCAAGCTGCTGCGACTGCTGCAGGCTGTCGATGCCCGGTTGGACTTCAAGCCCACGGGTCCGAGACGCCCCACTCTCAAGGCGGTCCTGGAAGAGCGGCTCTCGAATGCAAACACAGGCCCTAACGCACGATGAAGCTCAACGTTTTCGTCAGTGGGCGTCACGTCGCTACGCTGGAGAGTGAGGATGGCTTTGACCACAATCTGACCTACCTTTCTGGAGCCAGCACCCAGGATTTCGTATCGCTTGCCATGCCCGTACAGACATCGAGCTGGACTTGGCCTGCTTTGCATCCCTTCTTCCAGGTGAGCTTGCCTGAAGGATTCCTGCTGTCGGTTCTCAAGGAACAGCTAGGGCCGCACTTGGGTGCAAGCCCGTTGGACCTATTGTCCGTCGTGGGCCACAACCTCATCGGTCGTGTACAGGTGAGCGCAGCTGCTCAGCCTAACCCGCTCCCCGCGCTGGAAGACCTTGGGCCACTACTTCATGGTGAAGCTTCTCCGCAGGTCTTCTTGGACCTCATGACGCGCTACGCCGCGTCGGGCGTGTCCGGCGTGGTGCCGAAATTCCTCACACCAGAGACGCAGGCTCTCTTTCGCAAAGGAACGGTCCCAACCGAAAGGCATATCGTAAAGGCCAGTTCGGAGCGTCAACCGTTCGTGGCCCTTAACGAGCACTTGTGCATGCAAGCAGCTGCCGCGACGGGGATTGACGTTGCCCGGACCATGGTGTCCGATGACGGCCAAGTGCTTGTCGTCGAAAGGTTCGACATCAACCCTGAAACTTTGCAACGCAAGGGCTTTGAGGACTTCTGCAGCCTGCTCGGGCTGACTCCGGACGACAAGTATGAATCGACCTGGGAGCGCGCGGCGCGCTTGACGCGTGACTACGTTCCCAAGGAACGGCTGCGCGAGGCCAACGAGCACTTGGCTGTCACCCTTTTGTTGACCTACGCGCTGGGTAATGCCGACTGCCACACGAAGAATCTCGCGTTCGTCTATGACAGCTTCGAGGATGTGCGCGTCGCTCCTGTCTACGACATGCTCACGATCCTCGCGTACGACGCCTACGCAAACAATCCGCCGGGCATGTACGTGGACGGCCGAAAGGACTGGAACGGACACAAGGCGCTGTGGCGATTCATGCAGCAGCACCTAGGCATCGAGCCAGCGCGCCAGCGCGAACTGGTCGACCGGGTCTGTGGTGCCGTCGCCCAGGCTGTGCCTGAACTCTTGCAGCGCATCCGCCATACCGTGGGATTTGAGCCGGTCGGGCTGAGGATGCTCTGGGAGTGGAACGAGGGCATGAACCGTCTGAGAGAACGTCGCACGTTCAGCCTGCCTAACTGGGTTGACGAAGCGCAAGCCCAGGGGTTGCCACGACCTGCTCCCGCACCGCGATTTGCAGCAAGGCGCATAGGCGAATCGCCGCTGTTGGCCCCGCGTCGGCGGACCCGGTCCATCGTGCCTTCGCCCTAGAACTCACCATACGCCCCTGAGAGAGCGCGTTGAACGGCTCAAACGGTGATCGAGCAACCCGACGGGCGACTGCCGAAACGTGAAACCTGGCACCAGGAGCTCATCCGTCTGGCGAGCATGACAACGGAAGATCGGGGTGCGCTCATCAATGCCGCGAGTGCGAGAAGTCTCAAGTCTGTTTTAGGGTTCGTGGCCCGATCCAACTATGTAGGTGAGCTGGATCCCGCTCGCGTCTTTGAGCACATTTCCACCACCTCCGCGGCCGTCACCGCCGTAGTCGCCGGCGTTCGGCAGCTTCTTGACCCACCCGACGATGCCCCAGGGGATGGAGTGGGCGAGCGCCACGCGTAGTCCTGGCTCGATGGAACAAAGCACGCTTTCGGGCGTTGTTCCACCTATGTATGCGACCGGGTAGTGGCGGACACTTCAGTGTGTCCCAGACCTTCTACGCCATCGACGACCATCCCATGCTTCGGGATGCAGTCGTCATGACCTTGCGAAGCGTCCTTCCAAGCGCGACGATCGTCGAACTGGACAGCCTCCAGGCAATTGCGCGAGCTCGAAAGCTCCACGGGCCGCCCGCGCTCGTTTCAATGGACATCAACCTGCCCGATAACGACTCCCACGACGGTGTCGCCAAGGTCCGGCACATGTTCCCGCAGGCCAAGATCGCCGTGTTCTCGACCCGGTCATCCAGCGAAATGGAGCAGGTCTGCATCGCATCTGGCGCCGACCTCTACGTGGAGAAGTCATCGCCTCGTTCAAGCTACAGCGAAGCCTTGAAGGGCCTGCTGGCAGCGGTGGCGGATCCGGACGAGATCGGCGATGAGGTGCTGGAGCGTCCTGTTCGCCTCTCCAAGCGCCAGAAGCAGCTGCTGGTGATGGTCGATCGCGGCCGCACAAACAACGAGATGGCGCTGGCGCTGGCTTTGGCCGAGACCACCGTGAAGGTCCACTTATGGAAGCTCTACCGCAAGCTGGACGTCCGCAATCGCACCGAGGCGCTGCATTTCGCTCGAACGCACGGGCTGATCGCCTAGTTTCACCTCCGCGGGTTTGGTACCGCTCGCTAGAAGTGGGGAGGAGATACCAGGCGCCAACAGGTGGAAACGCGACTTCCTGGAGCTTCGGACGGAGGCGACGATGCCGCAGACCTGCTTCTCCTTCGCAATCGAGGGAGACTGCGCGACCTGGGTTCAGGCATGGGCATCTATCGCGGCGCTCGCCTCCGGCTTCGTGGTTACGTGGTGGCAGCTGCGCAACCAGAAGGCATCGAAGCGCGCCGATGAGAGAAAGCTGTTGCGGACGCTCGCACGATTGAGTTCGACGTCAGAGCAAAGCTGCAACTCAAGGATGACGTCGAAAAGACTTGCAGTGTCGCTGGAGATCACTTCCGACCTTGAGGTGTTTGTGCGAGCCCAGAGATCCCTTGAACGGATGCCGGTGGCCGATTGGGGAGACTGGCATTTAGAACATCGGAACCGGTTGAAAAATGAGGCGGTGCGCAGCCTCTTTGAAACTGAAGTCGCGCTGGATGAGGACCTTGTAGGGCGCAAGTCCCACGTCAACCTGACGCTCGCGTATCAGAAGTACCCCGGGGGACCCAACCATCAGAATTTTGATCCGCGACCTTGTCTACGGGGATGCCGCAGTGGGGGCGGCTTGGCCCACCTGGCGTGCGCGTCGAGAACGCGGGGCTCCGACGGCGCGCCCGGGTTTTCGCTCCCTTCGAAATTCCTAAGTGATTCACAGTATTCTTCCGGGCCATGCCGTCCCTGCTGCCGCTTTCCCCCGGACTTGCCCATGCACTTCCATGGCGCATGAGGTTCCGCTCGACACTTGAGCCGGCCACCTTGGATCGATTTGCCGATCCAGACTTCGTCAGCACCCTGACGCCCGATGAGCTCGACCATTGCGAGAAGGTCCTGACCACGCTCTTGGGGAAGATGCTAAAGACCCGCCGCTACCCCCGCCGGGTCGGCCGACTTCGGGTGTGCAGGGAGGTCTCACAGAAGGTCCTGGAAGAGCGCGGGACCGCTGGGATTGCTGTCTCCCTCGGGGACATGCGGTTCACGGTGATCGAGACGGCCAACTGGATCGGCGACAGTCTCAGCCGATTCATCAAGGCGGTTGAGCCGGACCTGGGCGCACCTGCACAGATCCCGTCTACGCCGTTCACACCTGCCGAGTACGAGGACATAGGATTCCACGGCGCCGCGCCTGCCGCCGTCGGCGGGCCCAAGCCCCGCCCAGCGGCCAAGCCCGCCGAGCCGCTCGAACTCACTCCACCGCCGGACGAGGAGAGCTGGCGCAAGCGGGAGAACCCCGTCCTTCGTCTGCGCGCGGCGTCAGGGCAAGTCATCCTGGGCAACGACGTTCGCCTGGGCTGGATGCTCTTCGAGGCCCACAAGGTGGTGCGCCTGGATCAAGAACATGTCCTCGCGGCGACTGATCTCATTGAGCGCCTGGCCGGCAGCAGGCGGCTGGCAGCGCGCGAACTGGGCGCGCTCCTGGATGCCACGCTCAAGCAGCTGGAGCGAGCAACCGTCACGGAAGAGATCCGAAGCGTTCTCGCGGCCATGCGTGCGCGGGCAAAGGTCGACAATGAAGCCGAGCCGTGGACCGTGGAGAACCTCTACTGGGCCTTCGGAGTCGACGGTCCCACCCCGTTCGACCCTTCTTTCTGGGGCAGCGGCTCACCGCGTGCACTCGCGTTGCGCCGCAAGCTCCTACCCCTGACCGACATCTTTGCGAGCCATTCGCTCTATTCCCCGGCACTGGGCGTCCTGAGAACCGAGCTCGCTGCGATCGAGCTCATCGGAGCGCGACGGCTGCGGGCGCAGCTAGGGCCGCTGCTGGGCAACGCGAATGTCATCGGCGTGTGCAAGTTCATGAACGAGGTCCTCTCCATTCGGGACGGCACGATGTCATGTACGGTGCTCACCACCGATGAACACGAGGAAGAGCTTCTCTTCTACTGGTCTCGCTCGACACTAGACGCCCGGACCACGCTCAGAATCTGCTACCGCGCTCGCGACCTCACACTTGCGTATGGCGCCTTTTCGATCGACCAGGTCCTTTCGGGCCTGTCGCACGACATGCCAACGCGCGTCGCAAAGCAGGTCTGCCTCGAGATCCTCAGCGAATGGACTCCCGTTCGATGGTTCGTGCATTCAGGCTGGGGGGTGGTGGAACAGGTGTCCCCTCTTCCTGCGCTGGCGCAGCGAATCCTCCACGCGACCTATCCCAAGGCCGTTGCCATCGAGGACCTGCTCGAAGGGTGCGAGCGCGCCTTGCAGAACAACCTCCAGGTGCAGGCAGCGCGCAAACTGGTGGAAGGCCAACATTCAGTCGATCTGCAGGTTCTTCTCGAGGTCCTACATGGGGCAGGCGCCATCACAAGGTCCGGTACCAACTCGCTCAAGTTCAAAGGCGAGCCGGACAACAACTACTGGGATTGGAATCCCATCGAATCCGAACTTGTCGAGTTCATCCAGGAATGCGGCGGAACCGCGCTGAATCGCGAGATCTACAAGCGCTTTCAGGGCGACAAGTCGGTCGAGCACGAGATGCTCGCCGAGGCACTGCGGGTGCTCCCGTACCTCGACTCTCCTACGCCCCTGAAAACATCCCTGCGCCCCTGGCTGCTGAAGGCGCTTTAGCTCGCGAGGCCGACTGATCCCAACGGGGATGTCTTGGAGTGTCCAAGGCTTCAGTCGCCAAGCACCAGGCCGGCTTGGATGGCCAGCTCCTGCATACGCTGCAGTTCCGCATTGGTCCAGGCGACCTTGATGCCGGCACTCAGGACGTGGTGCGGTGTTACGCCGAAGCGGCTGGTCTACGACTTAAATCTCAGCTCTACGACTCTATTTCTGCGACTACGACGCTGTTCTGAGCAAACATCGTGTCGTTGACCGGATGCGGTCAGGCGTGCTAACTTAATACGTCGTACCACAGTAGATCAGCGAAGCAAAAGCGCGCAAGATTGTTTGATGAAGAATGAAGGAAGGCCGGCGCCCACATACCTCCAAGCGCTGCGCGTCGTCGCTCCCGGGCAGGACAGGCCTAGTCGACGCGCGGCCCCGCTGGCACCACAAAGGCGCCGTGCGAACGGAAGAGGAGGTCGGATGTCGCGGATCTGGATCGTTTCCCTCGCGCTCCCTGTCCTCATGGGTGCGGCGCCAGCGTGGGGCGCGGAGGCGCCCTCCCCGCCCACACTCGAGGAGTCCCAGGGTGCCTACGCGCGGCACGCCGCCCAGGTGCTCAGCCGCCTGGTGAAGGACGGCAAGCCCGTGCAGTTGACCAACGAACAGCTCGCGTCGATCAACGAGTTCGCCCGACGCCGGACCCTAAGAGGCTGTGATGACTGGCGCGTACCCGAACGCGATGCCTTCGCGCCGGCGGACGCGCCCCCTCCCCCGGTGGTGTTCAACTGCACCTGGGACTCGGGCGAGCGGATCAGCCTGACCTACGTTCCCAACACCAGGTCTTGGACCATGAGCGATGACCGCACCGCCGCGGCCGCAGCCGCAATGTTGCTGACGGGCCCGCAGCAGCCGGAGGAGAAGAAGGTCGTCGCGGTGCCGGTCGCGCCCGTCAAGCCGGCAGCGCAGGAGTCGGCTGCGCAGGTGCCCCAGGTGGCCGCGTCCGCTGCGGCGCCAATTGCTTCAGCCCTATTGGGCGCGAGCATGATTGCAATGCCCAGCCCATTCGTTCCTCCGGCGCGGGCAGAGACAGTGCGCCCGAGTGCTACGCCTGCTTCGGTTGCAGGCCCGATGCCCACTCCGTTTTCGAACGCAAGCAAGTAGCCAGAAAAGGGGGGGGCCGGGCCGTCTTCTCGGAGCCTAGCCAAGCAGTCTCTGGTCGTAGAGGAATTTGCGCTGCTTCGCTGCGCTGATCAGCTTGGCATCGGGATGCGATGGATTGATGAGCACATTGAACTCCTCCGGCACGACAACAGAGGGAACCACTAGGAGGGCGGACGCCCCTGAAGCAAGCCACGCGTCACCAAAATCAAGGGACGCCTTGCTTTCGGGCTGGGCGTCCCAACCCGTCTGTGCCGATTCAATCTGCTCAATCAGTCTTGTGCAGTCGCCAGTACCGAGTCGGTGCGGGGCCGCCTTGCCGCAAGAAGCACGAACATCGAATGCAGGCTAGGCCTGCTTCGGAAGTAACGGGATCAATCCCCGCTTTGGTGCCCGCAGGATTGTTTGACGAGCCGGGAGGGTGCAGAAACCCCTTCTGTGTGGGCGCGTTGATGTATGAAGCACTGTCTGCAAGCCGCAGCTTGCAGAAGCTCAAGGTTGAACGCTCACGATTGCCGAGTCCTGGAGGCTGCGGGCGCACAGGTCCATGCGGAAGCGGTAGACCATGACCTCCACGAGCTCTCCATATGCGCCGATCGGCTTCTCGAACTGGGCCGCAACGCGCTTCGCCGCTTCGGCGCCGCTGCATTCCACGAGGACATATCTGTCACCGCTGCCTGGATGCGGTCCGGTGACCGTGACGGGCTTGGACAGCTCCGGATCGCCTTCCACGAAATGCACCGACAGCACGGCGGAGTGGTCGACGAGTTCCGCATAGGCCCGACTGCGCGGCGCCGCGGGCGCGGTAGTGGACGGCTGCGTCACCGACATCGAGGAACTGCGCCAGGCCGGGCTTCCCGTGTGGGCGCGGGGACTGAGGTTGGAGATTGAGGCCTTGCAAGCGCGTCTGCAACAGAGCAAAGAGCAACTTCTCGTTGCCATCCAGACCGTCAGGAATGTTCCCGAAGACCTGGTGTGCGCGCACCGGACCCAGTGGGTGCTGGAGCGTATGCGCCAAGAAAGTGAAGCCCCGGCGAAGCAGCGCGGTTCAACCCGGGGCGGCGCTAACACCATGAAGTCGCGCCTGCGGGGGGCGTGAAATTCCCACCGTATCGCCAGGCGCTCGTGAGACGATTCAACTTCGCGGGTGTTCACGCTGAAACAGCGGATGTCGAGCGCGGTACCCTCTCAGTCTGCAACGGACACTGAACAGCCGGACCGCCTTGCCCGCCCTGCAGCGTTAGCCGCAGGCGGGAATGACTGCACCTCGTCGGACTGCGGTCATCCCCACTCGCCAAACAGCCCCGCAATGCCTGTGACCGCGATCGCAACCATCAAGCCACCGGCCGACCGCCGCGAAGCGATCAGCCTGGCGACGGCGCTGCTATTGCTTGGCCGACTTGTCGGGGTTGTCCGCTGGATTCAGGTAGTTGATGTCGAAGGGTCCGTTGCCGTTCACCTGGATAACCGTCGGCACCTTCGACATGGCGTAGTGCGGCGTCTTGCCGGGGAGCATGTGGAAGCTCCCGGGGGGCAGCGCGTGCTCCTGCGCCTTGTCGATCTTCTCGCCCATGCCGAGGATCAAGGTGCCTGACAGCACCGTGATCTGCTCTGCCTGCGTGTGTGTATGCGGCGCGATCTTGTAGTTCGCCGGCGTTTTCAGGCGCATGATGAACGGGCCTTCCTTGCTCGGGTCGCCCATCAGGACCGCCAGCTTGGCGCCTTTGGGAATCGAGGGCGGCGCGTCGCCCCATTTGATGGCGCCGGGAGTGACCAACATCGCGTCGTCCGCGTCCGCCGCGCTGACCGAAGCAGGCAGCACGAACAGCGCGGAAGCAGCGCACACGAACGCGAGCCGGCAGACATACCGAGTACGCATTTGAGCCTCCATTCGGGAGCCGGAATGGTCCCGGCTGAGGCTATACGCTTGCCGCGGGGCGGCGTCAAGCATGCAGGGAGTTTGGGCGGCGCCGAGCAGAGCGAACCAGCGCGCGGTGAGCACCCATACTTCGCCCAACGGCGATCGTTGATATGCGGTTGGATAGAAAACAGCGAGAGCGCCCGTTCGGGGTCTAATGCAAGCCATGACTACGACCTACCGCGTGCCCGGGGCAGTTTGACCGAGCGCGAGCACTCGGTTCCCTTGGTCCACGGCGACCCGTCGCGCGGCACGATCAGCGTGTTCACGCGCGAGCTTGCTGCCCCGGACGGTCTTGATCGCCCCTATCTCGTGTTCCTGCAGGGCGGCCCAGGCTTCGAGGCGACCCGCCCGACGAGTCCGCCCTCAGGCTGGATGGCGCGTGCCCAGTTCAGCCTCTCTGCCCGGCTCGCCGCGATAGCGGCCCTTCGGATGGACAGGCATCCCGCATCAGACCTTCGACTCGCTCCGGGAAGGGCAGCTCAATAGGCAGCCAGCCCCATCGCCCGCCTTGACCCGAGCGAGTACGGTTAGGCATGATTCACTGGCGCACCGCCCGATTTGGGAGCGGACGCGAGATGCGCGGAGGTGAAGCACCATGATTTCACGTCGTCGAATCGTCTCAGGCCTCGCCTGCGCCCTTGGGACGACAGCGCTGGCTCAGACTCCGGGGCGTACTTATCACATCGGCTACCTTGGATTCGCAGCAAGGGAGACCTCAACCCCAGACTACGAACGGGCGGCTGCGGCATTCCGTAATCGATTGAACGAGCTGGGTTTCGTAGAGGGCAGGAACCTGACCATCGACCGGCGCTACGCGGAGGGCACCAACGATCGATATGTCGAATTCGCCGCAGAGATGCGAGAAAAAGGTGTGGACCTGATTTTCACCGGCAGCGCGCCAGCGGTACGTGCGGTGGTCGATACCAGCAGCATCCCGGTTGTGATCTTCGCAATCTCAGATCCGCTTCACACTGGAATGGTTGCGAGCTACGCGCATCCGGGCGGCCAAGTCACCGGGATGTCGAACTTCAACGACGACCTCGTGCCAAAGCGGATTGAACTGTTCAAGGCCGCTGTCCCAACTCTCTCCAGGATGGCCATCGCCCGTTGCACAGATTGCGCGCTCTTGTCAGGCATCAGCAGGGCAACTTGGGATTCGACGTTCGAGAGCTACAGCGAGACGGCGCACTCGCTGGGCATCACCTTGATCCCAGCGGACATCAATGCAGGAACGGATTTCCGGGCGGGTGTCAATTTGATCACGAGTGCGCATGCCGATGGCGTGCTGATTTCGTCAAACCCCATCAACGTGAAGCTGCAGGAGGACTGGGTTGCCTTCGAGGCAGTAAGCCGAATGCCAGCGATGGCAGACAACGGCGGCTTTGGATGTCTCCTGTCATACGGCCCTGACTATCCGGCAATGCTACGTCGCGTCGCCGAGATTGTGGCTCAGATACTCAATGGCGCGAAGCCTGGTGACCTGCCGTTGGAACGGCCCACCAAGTTCGAGTTCGTTATCAACCTGAAGGTCGCCAGAGCCATTGGACTAGTCGTCCCGCAGAGCGTTCTCGCTCGTGCCGACCACGTCGTATCGTGAGCCGTTCAATTGCTTAGCCACAAGTTCAGTAACGCCTGCGCAGACCTGGTCAATCAGCTGATCCCCTACGCTCGCCGAGAGCGGGAAGCCCATGCAGAGTGGAGCCGTGAGGACCTGGAGCGACGTTTGGTCGCGGGCATCCGGGCCAAGCGGTGGAGATTCACCGAGGCGCAGATCCACTGGATGGTGCGACGCGCATGCGTAGGCTTGTGATCGATCACCTCCCAGCGCAGGTCGCGAAGGTACTCGCAGGAGGTCGTCCGGGAGTGCGACGCTGCGAGTGCTGCTGCGGGTCAAGCTCGCGCGCCTCGCGAGCAGTGTCACCTTCCGGCGTAAAGGAGC
>JAFEEG010000026.1 GCA_018241225.1 Pseudomonadota bacterium | reverse complement strand
GGCGCGGTTAATTGACGGCTTACCGATTTCCTGTGGGGATCGCTCCAGCTCACGCCTGGTTCAGCTTCAAGGACTTTCTGGAATACCCAAACTTTGGGCAGCGATGGCGGTTTCGGGGCGGCTGAGGACTCCCCGAATCGCAGGCGGCCCAGCCCCTCGCCACTGGGGAAGAATGCCGAAACCTCGCGGCGGGCGGCGGCGCGGCCATGCGCGAAGTCACGGAAAGAAGCACTGGACGTATGCAACGGCAGTTGCGCCGGCAGCCATGGGGGCGCCAGATCCATTCAAAAGGCGCACGGTCCAAGAAGCAGTTCCGTTTGGGATGGCAAAGCGCGCGAAGCCGCCGTCGCCCGTGGATTCCGACTTAGGGATAAGCTGGATGATCGCCATCGCGCCAGGGTTTCCAGGGTTCGCGCACGATGGTTGAGGGATCACGGCGCCGTCACCAACTTCGACCGACCTGACGAACACCATGTTTGTCGTCAGGTCCTCAAGTCGCCGCCACACGTTCCCGCCTCCCTGCGGATTGGCCCGGCAGAGCATCGCCTTCTTGGCGCCGCCGATCAAGGCCGAGTAGCCCACCTGACCAGCAACCGAGCAACCGGTGTTGTCGTATGCGGGCGCGAGGAACTGGTTCAAGGGTGTCCAGACACCGCCTGTGCAATAGAGCGTCACGCCCGAGGCCGCCGTCGCTGTCTGGCCTTCGACGGTGCATGGTCCCCCTGCGGAAGCAACCGTTGTCAGAGGAGTCCAGATTCCGCTCGAACAGACCACCAGTGAGCCAGAGGCTTCTGTCGCCGACAGTGCGATCGCACCGGCCTCAACGCAGGCAGATCCTTTTGTAAAGGCGCCGGTCGGGACAATCCGCTGTCCGGCCATGCGACCGGAAGTGACAACCGCCGCTTCTCCGCCGCTGTTGGTCGTCATTGCCACGTAGTTGCCGTTGGTTCCGTTGAACCCGGCGCCCCGATCCGTGGCGACAATGTTGCCCGCGGCTACTAGGTCAACCGCGTTCACGCCTTTGAGGCCCGCCGGGAGCATCGACGGGTCCGCCCCGCCAAAGCCACCCGTTCCTGCCACCCTGATGTTTGCGCCCGTCGAAACTTCGCCCGTGAGAGACGAGGTCCCATTGATCGCCAGGTTCCCCACGGCGCTCAGGTCGCCTTGCAGGTCGGGGTTGCGGGGATCGCGGACACGGACGAATTGCTGGAACATCGCAGTGTTCAGCGTGGCGCTGGCGCACACCGTTCCAGGCACGGCACCGTTAGGATTGGCCATGTTCAAAGACGGCCCGCGGATCACTGCCGGCGTGGTATAGGAAGACAGGCCCCCTGTCCCATCCTGCTGGTCGACCATGACTTGCGCCAGGTCGTAGCGCACATCCGGGCGGCCCAACGTCACACCGGTCGTGGTGCACACCGTCGTGATGACGTTGCAGCTGGCTCCCGGGCACGCCATCTTGACCACATCCACCCGCAGGCTTTGGCGCGTTGGCAGTGTGCCGGGCGCGGTGGGAAAGCCACTGGGAAGAAGTCCCTCGGCCACGAGCTCGGCGATGGTCGGCGCGATGTCATTGGACGTTGACGGGATGTCACTGCCGTTGGCCAGATCGTCGAAGTGCGTCAGGGCATGCTGTTCCGCAGCGCCGGCCACTTGGCGAATGAACGATCCGGCCGCCCGGGCGATCTGCTCCTCAGACTCTTTCGCAATGCGCGCCTGCGCGTAGACGGCGAGCATGGCAGCGATGCTCAGCGTGACGATGAGTTCGACCAGCGTGAAGCCACGCTGGGAACTCCTCGCACGCCCGGCTCTGGACAGGGACGAATGGATCATGGTGACACAGGAATTCGGAGGGGTTGGCCGGCATGCATCAATCCGGGCCCTGTACTCCTCTGAGCCGGGCCCGGATCGCTCGGACGCTTAGCGGAACGTGAAGACGAAGGTGTTGGTGTCGCCCTCGGTGCACGCGTTCTGCGCAATGCCGCCGTTGTAGACGCCCCCCACGGCCTTGGCCGCGGCACCGTTGATCGTGATCACCTCTGCAACGCGCGACAGCTGGGCTGCCAGGCCAGGGCACGCCGCCATGTTCGCGGTGGGCAACGTCACGGTGAACGAGTCGCCAGCGGTGGTGATGGTCGACGAGGCCACCGCGATCTGCGAACCGGTCTGGCCCAGGTCATGAGCGACCGTCGCCGAAGCGCCGGTTCCCGCAACCGTCAACGAGGATGAGAGGCCGCGGGCAGTGTTGGCGAAGATCGCAGTGGCCGTCGCGCCGGTGCCGAGGTTTGTGTAGGGAGTGACGCCTTGGCCGGCGAAGTTGCCCCGGATCGAAGTCACGGTCTTGTTGATGTCGTTTGCGGTTGGCTCGACCTTGCCGTTGATGATCACGCCCCGTGCATAGGGGACTGCCAGCAGCGCCAGCAGGGCGCCGATGGCGATCACGACAATCAACTCCACGAGGGTAAAGCCCTTGGCGGTACCTGCGCTGTAGGTGCGACTGTGCATTTGCGGTTTTCTTTCTGGGTTGGAGATAAGTTGGGTTGGAGGGCTACTTGGTGGCATAGAAGGCGGACATGACGCCGTTCATTTCGTGGATCACGCCGAACTGGGCCGACATGACGCCGATGACCAGGCACACGGCGCACAGGAGCAGGATCCAGCGGTACACGAACATTCGCTTCAGAATCCTCTTGAGCAGCGTGTTTTCGACGAAAAGGCCAGTGACCTCGAAGCCTTCGGAAAAGCCCCGGGCCTCGTGCATGTCCTGGAGGAAGTAGTACATCTCCATGGACAACAGATTCGTGCGAAAAGCCTCAGTCCCCACAGCACCAGTTGTGTCCACACCCTCGGCGATCTGCTCCACACGCCAGCGCAGCCAGGGCGAGCGGACCGACCGCGCAAAAGTGTTCAGGGACTCGCTGAGCGTGAACATGGTGTTGCCGCGCTTGCGCGTCAGCGTGGCCATGGTCGACAGGAACAGCGCCCCCTTCACGTCACGCACGACCTTGTAGAGGGCGACGTGTTCATCGAGCCATTCGCGGACGTTGCCAGTCAAGTTGTTGACCGTCCAATGCAGCGAGGTGACCGCCAAGACCACACCCAACACCAGATACAGGCCGTAGGCCTGCACATTGGCCGCCCAGGCGTTGAAGAACTTCCCTTTTGGCCCCCACTGCTCGAGCGGGATGAACGAATAGATCTCCTGCAGCTTGTGCGCGGAGAACCACGGGAAGATGGTGAGCATGAGCAGCGCGATCGTGAGACCGACGGCGGCCGCTGCCAGCGTGCCCACAGCCTCATTGCGCACCTGGTCGGTCAGCCTGGCAATCCGCGCCACGTCACGCAGCGCGGCCAACAACGCGCCGGCGCCAGCATCCTGGGCAACGTCGACAATGGCCACTTCGTCGTCGGGCAGCGTGCCGCGCCAGGCGGCCGACAGATTCGCTCCGTTCGTGGCGTACTCCTCTGCCCAGTACGCCGAGAGCTTCGCCCGTGCGGTCGATCCGTAGCGGTCCGCATCCTTCTCGAAGATGGCCAGAATCTTGATGTCACCCTTGCCACCGTCGATCTTGTCAGCGATGAAGGTGTAGTAGTCCGCGCGCTGCCGGCGGAACTTTGCCGCAGCTTGGCGGATTCCGAAGGGAACCTTGATGCCCGACATTTACGCACCCTCCCTGGTTGCGGAGTGCAGGGGCACCACCGCAGCGGACGTTGCGTGCCACGTCTGCAGCTTGGCGTCCCCAACTTCGTATGACTGAGGCACCGAGATGTGGTTCGTGTTGCGGCGCGCCGCCGAAGCGCGATCGTTGTCCCGGCGGCGCTCCACGGTTTCGTAGCTCATGAAGCGCGGCTCGATCTCGCGGGGATCGATCAGGCCCACGGGCTTTCCGTCCTCGGTGGTGCCGCGCACAGCCTTATAGATGGCGCACTCCATCGTGTCCTTGCCCACCAGGTCCGGATCGTCGAAGCGCCTGGAGGCCATGGACCGCCAGTACTTGTTCAGCTTCAGGGCGCCATCGGCCGCGCCGATGTACTCGAGCATCTGCTCGTCCGGCTCGATGAGCTCACTCACAACAGTGCGACCGGAGAATCCATTGAGTTCAGGCAGCTCGTCCTTGATGCAGTACTTGCAGCCGAAAGAGTTGCGCAGTCGGTACACGTCGCGCGAGACACCGTACAGGCGCTCGAGGCGGTCGAAGTACTGGTGGTGTTCAGCAAGCTTCTCGGGAGACAGCGTGAAGGTGTGGACGTAGTTGCTTGGCGAAAGTGCGCAGTGGGGGCAATTGGTGGGCAACAGTGCCTGGTACATCATCAGCTTGAGGATCCCCGGCGTGGCCAGGACTTCGCGGTTGATCGCGATGGCCGGCGAGGCGAAGCGCTCTGCGATGCCAAGGCCCGATCGGGCGTGAGTCGTCGTGTAGACGCTATGGCCCGACTCCACCACCTGGCGGGCGACCAGGCCCGTCTCGCGGTCGCGGATTTCGCCCATGTAGAGCACATCCAGCGCGGACCGGTAGAGGGCCCGGGTCGCCGAGAGGAAGGCCTTGTCGTCGCCGGCCTGTGCCAGGTCGCGGGTGATGGTCTTCTGGTAGGCGTTCTTGAGCTCGAGCTCGACCGGATCCTCGAAGGACTGGATCTTGATGTCGGTGGGCAGCATGTTGATCATCTGCACCAGGGATGTCGACTTGCCCGAACCCACCACGCCAGCGAGCACGACCATGCCGCCCTCGGACCGAATCACCCTTCGGATGATGTCCATCTGGCTTTGCAGGTATCCGGCCGCGTCCAGCGAACGGATGGCGGCCGACTCGCCCAGACGCTGGATACGGGTGGTCACCACGACGCCCTTGTCGATGGCCATGCTGCTCCAGCGCAGTCGCACGCGCGCCCCCTCGGGTACCGCGGGGCTGCGGGGCAGGTTGATCTTCAGCAGCGCCTGCAGCTCGACCTTCATGTCGAAGTGTGGCGAGGCGCCTCCACCAGACTTCTGCCAGGCGATGCCCAGCATTGCCACCACCGTGTCGGTTGGCAGAAGGAAGCGCTCGGGGCGGATGTAGCGGCCGCCGATCTTGAAGCAGATCTGGCTCTTCGCCGCCTCGCGGTCCACAGCGAAGTCGATGTCGTCCGCCTTGTTGGCATAGGCCCAGGAGACCACGTCGGTGAAGGCCGACATGAGAGCGTTCTTTGTCGGGTCCCGCGCGATATCACGGTCGAACTGGAGGCTCGTCTGCGTGATGTCGCCTTGCGACAGGGCCATCACCAGTCCAGAGCTGGCGAAATGCCCCTGCACCGGCGTATCAGCCAAGCGGTAGTCGCGCTTGGCGAGTTGCCCGACGACCGCCTCGACCTCTTCGCGCTTGGCCTTCTCTTTGTCCACAAAGAGCATGACCAGCTTGTCGGAGGCGCGGATCTTCGCAACCGCGATGGAGGCAAAGAGGTGCGGCGCCAGCTTCACATCGTCGTTGATGACCTTCTCGAAGACGATCTTGGCCAGGTCGTCGGTCATCGAGATCGCGGTCTTGCTGAAGCGAACGCCACCCCAGGTGCTCACGTCCACAGCCTCGGCTATAGGGGCCGCAGCACCGCCGCCGGCAGCCGACGCAACGATGCGCTTGCCGGACACGGACGCAGTCGCCTTGGGACCGGGCTTCGCCCCTGAAACGGTGCGGGCCGCGGGTGCGGGCTTCGGTTCCTTCGACTTGCCGATTCCAAACATGCGGTGCAGTCCGATCCTTAGTGGGCGGGGGCCTGTTCTGGTTCGAGTTGGCGCGCGACGAGAGGAATGGCCGTCTGCCCGGGCGCGACGGGGCCCGAGGGAACCAACTGGATGGTTGGCTGGCTCACCTTCAGCGCCGGCGGCTGACGCAAGGACTGCATCGCGGCCGCGGACGGCGCACCCACCGAGGTGAAGGGCGTCGGCACGGCCGGCGAGGGCATGGCGCCACGCGACGCCGGTTGGGCCATCGCGGGTTGGATGCCGCCGAGCGGGGTCTGCGTCACGCCCAGCCAGTGGCCAGTCGGGCAGTCCTTGGCAGAAGCACCTTTGTGGGCTGGCTTGAGGGCGACTGACTTGCCCTTGATCGAGGCGATCGAGCAGCTGTCCAGGCGAGCCCCAACCGACACACGCTCATAGATCGCCCCGTTGAACATCAGATTCGCCCGCAGGTTGCCCTCGAGGCCATAGATGGAGTTGACGACCAGAACAGCTGCAGCTGGCGCCGCGCTCGCCTTCGGCACATCCGGCTGGCTCAACCCGGCGGAGATCGATTGCTCCCGTGCGCGAGCCAACGCGAGTCGGTTCTCGGTCTTGATGAGGGAGTCAACGGTGATCACGCTGTCGGCCATGGCAGCGGTTTGGGGAGCCCTGTCCAGAGCGAGCGCCCCTTCAGCTGCGACGGCGATTTGGGCTGCGCCCATTCCTGCGAGAACGGCCACGGCCATGAGGGCGACGCGGTGGAAACGATGAGGTTGCATTAGCGATGGGCCTTCGGGGAATTGGGGTCTTGGGGAGGTCACTTCTTGGCGGCGTAGAGCACGCCCTTGACGTCTGCCGTCAGCGCCGACGACTTCAGGGAGGCCTGCTCGCCCTCGGCCTGCTTGAAGTTCACGGTGATCTGCTGCCACTGGGCATCGACGCCCTCATCGATGAGCGCGTCGACGCTGCGCAGCGGCGCCTTTAGCGTGAAGGTTGCAGACCGCAGCTGCGGCACCGAAGGAACGATGGGCATCGCCGTGCCGTCACCCTTGCGAGGCGGTGTGAACTCCACCGGCACGAACGACAGGTCGCCGACCTGGCCGAACGAAGGCTGGAGTCTTTGCAGCCGGCTGATCGTCTCGACCTGGTGGTATTCCTGCGAGCTCAGGCCTTCGAAGCGGAAAGGCTGAGCGGCCTGCGCCACGCTCCAGGAAGCGACGATGGTGTCCAGCCCTCGGTACTGGACGACCCAATCGGCGGGGACGATGTCCTTCATCTCGCGGTTAAGGCGACCCGTGGCTGCTCGGATGTAGACCGCAGTGCAAGCCCAGCGCTGGTCGCCCTGCGGCGGTGCTGCGGGGGCGACAGCAGCCGCTGCGCCGGGCACAACCGGCGCAGCCGGCACCATCACAGCGTTGCAAGTGGCCGTCTGCAGATCCCAACCACCCCAGACGAGCGGAACGGAACCCAACGACACACGCACTGCCGCCAGGCCCTTGGGGTCAGGAGCACGGCGCTGATTGGCCCAGGCCTGCATGACAGCGGCCCAGGCTTGCTCCGGCGGCACCTCGGCGCCCTGGCTCAGGCGCGCCAGGCGCTGACGTTCCTTCTCCTGGTAGTAGCCCCAGCCCTTGTTGGCAAGGACCACCACCATGGCGATTCCCACGGCAGCAACCACGGGGGTCGGAATCTGGCCCGATTTCTTGGGCAGCGGCAGGAGAACGTCCTCGTCGCCGCTGGCAGCCATGAGCAGATCGGCCGCCGTCAGGCCCCGCACCTTCTCCCCGAGGTCATGGCCCTCGAGGTTCGTGTAGATCGTGTAGGTGACCCTATCCTCGACGCCGCTTGCGATCTCCTCGCGGGCGGCCTTGATGAGCTCCATGTCGTTGTCGGACATGATCACTCGATCGATCGAGGATGGCTGGCCGCCTCGGATCACCGCGAACCAGTACTCGCCGTCGAAGATCTTCAGCGCGTAGATCGCATCGCCACCATGCTGGCGCGCCGCCACGCGAGCGGCTGTGTAGACCCTGGTGGATGCCGGCACGTCCGAAGGAACGAGCCCGTAGCCGAACTGCTGCAGAGTGGAGATCAGGTGAGTCGCACCGCCTGCTCTCGCGTGCTTCACCGCGTCGGCTCGCCCCGAGGAACGTGAGGCCACGGCACGCCAGCTGACGCCGAAGGCAATGCCCTTGGGCTCGTGCTCATCCATCGCGACCACCAGCGGCGGGCGGCCGCTGCCGTGATTCGATTTCAGCTTCTTGTTGAATAAGGCCATGTCGGAGTTCTTGGTTCGCTGAGAGGTCGGTTCACTTCACGCAGCGCAGCCGAGGCCGCGCCTGGTGGCCCCTCAGATGCCCTCCTCAGCGATGGCCGTGACGAGCAGAACCATGCGGTTCTTGGAGTTGCGCCCCTGATCCGAGCCGCCGAGCAGCAGCGGCAGGTTGGCCCCCATGCGGCGGCTGGTGAGCGAGTTCGAGTTCGACTCGATGCCACCGATCACGACGGTCTGGCCCGAGCGCACCGGGACTTCCTGGATGACTCCAGTGCCGTCGATGGTCTTTTGCTGGACGGTTACGGCCGAATCGCCCGAGCCCACGGTGAAGGCCTTCAGCGGCTGAGCGTTGGTCACGTCGAAGCTCACCGACAGGAAGATCGTGCCGTCGGCCTTCGCCGTCGGAACCAGGGTCACGAAGGTGCCCACGGTCTCTTCCTTCTGGGTGACCGTCGGGGCCTGGGTGTTCGTGCTGATGATCGAGGAGCTCACGGCGGTGGCCTGCACCTGGTCCACGTAGTTGAACGTGGTGCGGATGGCCTGGGTCACCGGACGGCCCGAAGTGGTCGTGAACGGGAAGGAGCGATGGCTCACCACCGTGCCGACTTCGCTCAGTGCCTGGACCACCGCCTCGCTACCCGCGAACTTGCCGGTGGTGCGGCCCCAGCCAACGTTGCCCACCTGGGTGGCCACGAGCGAGGCCGGCGAGGTGACGGAGACGGCGCTGTTCGCAGCCTTGTAGATCAGGTTCCAGTCAAGACCGTAGTCACTGTCATCTTTGGTGGCCACCTCGACGGTTTCGATAAGGACGCGAACGCGGCGCGACATCAGCTTGTTCTGGTCCTCGACGTACTTGCCAACCCGAGCCAGCGCCTGGGCGGTATCCGTGACCACCAGGGTCTGGCTTTCCTGGCTGATCACCGCCTTGCCGCTCATCGTGAGGAGCGCGTCGATGGTCTCCTTCATACCCGCGATCAGGTTCTGATCCTTGGTGGTGAAGCCCGTCTTGCTCTGGGATTCGAACACGTTGCTCGTGCCGCCATTGCGGCCCAGCGTGGCCGACGTCGTGGCAACCTGGGGGATCGCCGCCAGGTGGAAGATCTGGGTGTCCACCCTGTAGAACTCCGCGCCAGTGGGAACCGGTCGCCACGAGACATCGGCCTGGCGCGCGATGTCGTCGAGCAGTTGCCACAGGGGCACATTCGAGGCCTGCAGCTGCACGCGCGAGGGCGCGAGGATGGGCGCATCCTTGCTCGCCATCTTCGGCGCGAACTGGCCGGGCGGCAGCAGCGCGTCGGGCGTGGCTGTGATGATCAGGCCCGACGCCTCAGCGATCTGGTTGAGCGCGGTCTGCAGGTCGACGGCTGCGCGCTGGAAGTTCGCGGTGACGGGCACCGAACGACGCAGCGCCGAGGGCATCTTGATCTCGCGAGCCAGCGGCTCCTGATTGCCAGCGATGAAGGGACGCTGCACGTCCTGGGCTGCGATGCGCACCCGCTCCGAGTCGCGGATCTGGTCGATCAGGGGCTGGCGCTTGGCCGCGATGTCCTTGTCGGCCGCCGCGAGGTCGGTCTTGACGCTTTGCTGGTAGGCGCAGCCAGAGAGTGCGGCCAGAGCGACGGGAAGAAGGACGAAGCGGATGGATTTCATGTTTTAGAGGTCCCGAGCTGGGCGTAGGGCTGTTGGGTGGCGAATCGTGGGTATCAGCTACCCGTGTTCGTCCTGTCGCAAAGCTCGGCCTTGGGGACTACGCGCAGGACCCTGTTCGAATAGAAGCAAGGCTGCAGCGGCATGTTGGTGAGATCGGTGCTCGACAAGAGAGCACGCACGGCTGCTTTGAAGTCGGTGCCGAGATCAGCCGAAGAGAGGACCGGCAGATCGAAGGGAACCGTCCAGTGCTCGGAGTCATGGGTCCATCCTGCCCTCTTCGACCAGGCCATCAGCGCCTCACGCACGGTGCGATCACTTCTGGAGATCGTGAAGGACGGTGCGGCCGGAACAGGCGAAGCCGCGGGGACTGGCGAGGCGACGGCGCCACCTGCAGGAGCAGCTGCTGCGCCGGCGACAGCGGGCTGGGAGGGTGTTGGCTCCGGGCGGTTGTCAACGAATCCCGCCACAGCCATCCCCGCGGGAGCGACCAGAACCAGGGCCAGGACTGCAGCACGCGCGGCGGAGCTTCGGGTTGCGTTCATGAGTTGTGCGGGAAGTTGCATTGGGGAAGTTGGCTGGGTGGAGTCGACGGAGAGCTGGAGGCCCGGAAACCTTTGAACCTTTGAACATTCGTTCATATGTTGATCGTCCTCTTCGCGTTCTATTTTGCTCTCTGTCGATATATTTCTACGGATTAATAAGGCTTAGCTGATTACAGCATGACCCGAACGACACTCGCAAGAAACAGCGATCTTTCCGCGATGTGTTTTTGCCAATCCACAGACCAGTAGGTGCGCGGATGAATAGGAATGGGGGAAAGTTGCGCGCGAGGAACCCGCACTGCCAAGGTCGCATTGGCGCCGGGCGGTTGGCTATCGAAGGTGGCGTTGAGGCGGTGCGCCAAGCGGGCGTCCGCGCTTTTGGGCCGGCGCCGCTAAAGTGCCACTCGACCCACGCGCAGCAGGTGGCGAATCACCGGCGCAGTGGGAGGCAGGGTGGCGATGTAGGGGAAGATCGCCTCGTTGGGCGGCTTGATGCGCATGCTGTGCAGCAGGCACCCATAACCCACTGCGTTGCAGACCTCCGCGACCGCGGCCTCCGCCCTTTCATCAAGCGCGAGGAGGTGCTTGTGACGAATGACGCAGATGAAGACGAATTCACCGTCGCCTGGCAGATCTGCCTGGTATCCCGCTCCGTACTGCTCCTGGATCGAGCGCCGGGCCCGCTTCATGTCCGCGCCCGTCCCCCTGGGGCACAGAACGTATAGACGGTCGCGATGGGCGCCTCTCGGTGCGCGGAAGACGCCCATTGGCGGTCGGACAAAGGACTTCTACACGGTAGATGTCCGGCAGCTGCTTGATCACCAGGGCGTTGACGTGAATCGAAGGATTCGCGCTTTCCGGGGTCGGTACGCGGACGGGGCCGCCCTCGTGCAGGCCATGCTCCGCGAACCACCAGAACCTGCGCGCGACCGGCCTTTTCTCGGACGCGGCAGGGGTGGTCAGCAGTTGCTGATAGAAGCTGAAACGGGGATAGAACGAGGCGGAAACTGCTGGAATCACGCTTCCCAGCATACGGACCCGTCACCAGATCCGTAAAGTCGGCCGGGGTATCCTTAATCGGCCGCGTGACCAGGCGAGAAGGCTAAGGCCGGCCTGGGATCTGAAACGTTTGGCCGAACTTGCGGACTTGATCCCAGTCGCTCGTCGCATTGATTGTGTTGGCCGCATGCTTGAACATGCGCTCCCGAAGGGCCGCATCATGAACCAAAGGATGGGTCGGATCGATCTTCGCGAGCTCCTTTAGCGCCGAAACCCGCAAGGCCAGGTTGCCCGCGTTCGCATCACGGTATTCCTTGCATCGAACGAGCGCCTGGTCGCGCTCTGCTGCAACGCTGTCAATGATCTGCTGAGCTTCGGCGATGTCGCGCGCACGCCGGCGCGCTGCGATCATCGAGTCGGAAATCCTCGCGGAATCAGCTAGAAAGGCGTCAAGGCTAGACATTGAATGCTTTCAACTTATTGGCTGGCTCATTGGGAACCAGTTTAAGCGGAGCCAAGCCCGTTGCCCCTGTCGGACCTGCCGCCCCCACCCGCAACCGAACTCAGTGCCGCCACCTTCGAGCGGTCCTTTAGAGCCCCTGCACTGCCCTCCATCCGGTGACTGATCACTGTGCCCATGCCCTGCTGACCGAATCGACCGAACGCCATGAACTGGGCCCGCGTGCCCGCCTCGGCCTCCTTGCCCAACTGCGCACCGATAGCGCGACCCGCCCAGGCCAGCGCCTGATCCGGCAGCAACACCGACAGATTGCTCAAAGTGGTGACCAGCGTGTGCATGAGAATCCAAAAGATAAATAGGAAGCCGATCACCGAGAAGATCCCCGAGACGGAGTTACCTTGGACGTTCGACATCACCGATGGGTAGAGCCAGAACAGGAAGCTGCCCATCACCATGATCAGCGCCGCCGAGGCCACGAAGCCCAGCAGCATCAGGAACGGCCGGAAGAGCATGTTGATGACGAAGAGATAGCCGGTCTCGGTGCGCTGGCCCATCCCCTCCCCGTTCGCATCCAGGTGGACGAAAGCCCAGATCGGGCCCGCGGCAATGCCTTCGAAGAAGATCGTGAGGTATTGGACCAGACCGCCCCACCAGTTGACGAACGGGATCATTGGGATCCAGAGGCCCATGATCATCCCGACGATAAACATGCCCCCGATGATCATGGGCAGGAGCGGCGCAAGGGCCTTCAGTGGTGCGAGCAGCTTTCCGATAGTGCCTCCCGCCACCTTCATCAGCCCACCGGTGATCAACCCGGTCGGACCGCTGGAGTCAGTCACCTCGCCAAGATACGAGTAGACAGTAAAGAGCGACTCTGCCGCCACCATGAGGTAGTCCCCCATGTTCTTCATGGCGATGATCGGGTCGATCATGCGCAGATCGCCGTTCGAGGTGGAGGTCGCGCCGCCTGCGCCCGCCGTCGACATGTCGATGAGATCCATGGCAAAGGTCTGACCCAGCGAGCAGTTGCCAGTGGGTCGGTAGCCAGGAGGCGAGATCGATCCGGCAACGATGCGGCACAGGCCCTGCCAAGAAGAGTCTCCGGCATTCGATTTCACGTTCAAAGGATCCGTGGACGCCGTGGCCGTCGAGGTATCCAGCACCTTCAGGACGCTCTCGAGCTCCGAGTTGAACCCACCATCCGAATTCTTGATCCCCATGGGGATGGATGCAAAACTGATCGACTGCGCCGCCTGGGCTACGGCTGCATTGACCTCCGCCAGGGTGGCATACCAGGCGCCGGCGCCGAACCAGCCGAACTTCTTCATGGACTCAATCGCCTGCGACGACAACGCCTGGGCGCTGGCCTCAGCCTCACCTTGCGCAGGCTGGACGGCCTGGTAGTAGCTGGTGGCGAGTCCTTCGAGCTGGAGCACCGGCACGACCGGGCGCGGACCCCCATTCGTCTGGTAGCTGGTGTACTCGCGGTACCAGGTGTCGGCCAGGGTCGCCACGCCGTTGACGAAGGTCCCGAAGTTCCCGGTCGCGCGCGACTGCATCGCCTGTGCGATGACGTCATAGTTCACCGACGCCACCCGATACCCCATCGAACTGCTCGAGCGTCCGTCGGCGGCGGCCGTCGCAGTGACCTTCACGCCGCCGCAGAAGGCCAACGAGTCAGGCTTGCCGTACTGGACCCCTGTAATCCCGGCGGGAGAAGTCGCCGTGATCATCTCCGCCGTCATGTCGACGCCCTGGGCCTGCTGCTTTCTCGCGTAGTCGTTCTGGCCATTCATGCACACGCGCGCGCGGAACAGGGTGAACGCAGCTTCCTCCAAGGAAGCGCCGCCCTGGGCCTTCGGGGACACGAAGGACGGCGAGACGACCGTCGTCATGTTGTTCGTGCCGTTGATCATTGCGTCGAACCCGAGGTTGGCGGCGCCAATCCCCAGGGTCGTCGCGAACACCAGGACCGCCTGCGACAGCGAGAAGCCGCCAAAGGCCGGAATCAGGCTGGCCACACCGGTGACCATCCGGATCGGCAGCCACACCTGCGAGAGCTTCTTGCCCATCAGCTGGCCCTCGTGGGCGGTCTGCACGATCGCCACGCCGATGCCGTAGGTCGCCCAGATGGTGCCCGCCACCAGGATGAAGGTGTTGAACACCAGGAACATCGAGCCAAGTAGCGTCGTCGCACTGCCGATGGCCGAGAAGGGGTTCGTGAAGAACGTACCGAGCAGCGCGGTGAAGGCTTGAGTCGACATATCGGACGCCTTCGTGGCGTCCTGGTAGGGCTGGGTGAGCTGCCCCAGGTTGCTGCTCTGCGCGAACGCGAGCCCGGCAGCTAGGAAGGCGCCCGCGGCCGCCACGAACTTTGCGATTGAGCTCGTTGGAGCGCGCCGGCGAGAACTCCTGCCGAGTTGAGAGATTGCCGTTCTGGTGACGCGCGCGAAACGCATGTGGGTGGTCCTGACTGAACTGCCGACGCCGACGCGTCGACCGGTGCGATCAATGCCACTTCATGGCACTTGAACGTGCTACTTTCGAGTCAGCGCCAGGCATCCGCAGCCAAGTATGTTTGCGAAGGATTGACGCTCTGCGTCGATGGTAGCAGTGGACTTACAGATGTCTGCGCAATTTTGGGCTCGGGTGCAGGCGGGCCGCGACAGGCGGGCAGAACGCCCCACCTTCCCTCCGCTCAATGGTCGGCTGGCGAATCCCCAATCAATCCGGCAAGATGCGTCGTCTTCGCCCTTTCGCCCAGCGATTCGGAGGTCAAATGCGCCCGCAGGTCGTACTCAGCTCGTTGTCATTGATCCTGGCGGTGGGAGCTTTTGTGGCAGAGACATCCTCGCTTTCGGGCTTCAGTCCTTCGAGATGGCTGGTCGACCGTTTCGGCTATTCGATTCCGAGACAGCCCCCCTCAGAGCGCGTGGAGATCCCAACTCGGCCAACCAAGCCACCAGCGAAAGGGCCAACGACCGCCGCTGCCGGGCCTGAGAAACGCCAGGACGATTGCACCACTTTGCGGATCCGGCGCGTCGAGGTATCGCCCGAGATCGAGACTTTTCCGAGCGACGCTCGGCCGAAAATCGACGCCGACGACGAGACGCAGCCACGCAGGCCTACACCAAGGCGCCCGTCCACTCGACCTGAGACAAGCAAGTCCGAAGTGACGGTTCCCGCGGGCGACGCCGTCACGGTCGCAGTGACCCTTAGAGTAGGGTCGGTAGACGCCGAACGCGTAGTTGCCCGCAAAGGGAAAGGATGCGCCCGGCACAACCAGTCTGTGCTGTGGTCGGATCTAACCTCTGTCGAGCAAGAAGACACGCTGCGCTCGACCGTACTGGCAAGGCTCAGTGCTGCGGGCGCCGAAGTCTCGCCAAAGGATCCAGTCCCGCTTTCGGCCAACTCGATAACGTACTTCACTGTTCGCTCGACCACTGACGGCGTTGTGTCGGCATCTCTTGACCTCCAAGCAGCACCGCGAACCAAGGCACCCGACTTCGTTCGCGTGCGAAACCACAACGGCTATGTCCAGATCAAGGTTGAACCTGCACCGTTGTCAGACAAGGACAAGGTCTCGCTCGGCATGACGACGGGCGTCAGTCTGTTTGCCGCGCTGCTCGCGTTCGTGGCCAGCCTGCTCGCAATCCGTGATAAGAAGAAGGAAGGCGCAACTAAGAAGAGTGAAGATGGAGTTGCGGTTGCGGCGGCGGCAGCAGCGGCCGCGGTGCTGACGGCTCTGAACACGGCACCCCCTGCCAAGATGCAACCCGCGACCCTGGCACAGCGTTGGCGCAACGGGATGCGCCAGCGGCGCACCTAGCGACCCGCTACCGGCCCGGCTTCCCCGTCGTCTTCGGCTCAGGCATCGGCAACACCACCTCTGCCAACTTCCACTGGAAGAGATTGCGCCGCTGCAGCACGAACGCCCCCGACGTGTCGTCCGCAGCAGTGAGCCGGACCGTCGAGAAATCAACATACTGGAGTCTGTACTTGGGGGCATGCCAGGACGGCTGCTGGGGATCCTTCGGGGGCTCAGGTCCCGGCGACTTACCGCCCGGCGTAGTAGGTGGAGGCGCGCCAGTCGCAGGCGTCTTGACCCTGCCCTCCTCCATCATGGCCATGACACCCGCCGGCGTGACAAGCGCATCCACCACCGCATTCGTCATCCCAACCACGAGCACTTGGCCAAGCGCTGCGATCGGGGCCTGCTTGCCGCTGGAGGCGCCCGTCTCGCGGTCGAACAGCATCAGTAGCTGCACCTTGAGACTCTCCCTGAGCGAGGGATAGTCGACGTAGGAGGACAGCTCGCGCGCGTCCTTGTGCTCGATGGCCGATCTCATACGGTAGACCGTCCAGTGCGGACCGAAGCACAGCGCAGCGGCGATCAGCGAGAGGACTGCAGCGCCCGCCAGGAGCCACAGGCCCGGCAGCCCTTTCCCCCTCCGGGCCGGCTTTTGATGCAGCGGAATCCCATCCCGGCGCGTCTCCGGGAACGGATCGAACCTCGTGGTCAGTCGAGGATCCCGACGGTCATCTGGATGCATGGCGACCTCCTACCCAGTTGTTCGCCAATTGTTGCCCGCCAGGTTGGCGCCACGCAACGTGCGCGCGCGGCGGCGAAATTCAGCGCAGCGATTCGCCCTTGGCAGCCATTGCCCGTGCTTCGTAGATGGCCAGGGCCGCGGTGCTGTGCGGCTTGCCGTTGGCGCGCGCTTGCCGCAGGGCGTCCTCGTGAGCCACTTCCACTAGGCGCTCAGCACCAACGCCAGCCAGGCGCGCGGCGTCGGCGATCATGACCAGGCAGACGTTCCCAATCGGCTGCAGCCAGGCCGACGTATCGCCAGCCTGGTCGCACACGCCCGCTTCCACCGCGTGCTCGAGTAGATCGCGGGTCACGGTGTCCAGGTAGACATCGCGGAGCGACGGCGAGGCAAGCTCAAAGCGGCCCATCTCCTCGACGTAGGCGAGCAGGCATTCGCGCAGGTGGTCGTGATCCTCGAGACAGAGGGTCAGCTGCGCCCGCGCGGCCTGGGGTTGCGCCGACGCGCCGAAACCCAGCCGCGGCGCGGCAGCGGCCCGCGCCTGGACCGACAGGACCAGCGTCTTGTTGTGGGCTTCTTCGATGGTCAGATGTGCCAGGTCAAGCATCGCCGGTCGGCACTCAGATCGTGATCGGGATGTCGGGCATCTGGCGAACAGTGGCCTGTTCGATCCTGGACGGGTCAGCCCGGAACGTGATGATCTGAAGCTTGGCGTTCACGGCCGGCCGCGTGTCGGTTGCATCAGCCACGCGCACAAGGGCCGGGTGCACGAATCCGAAGAGCCAGGGGCGCTCACGCATGTAGCGCCAGACCGCCGACGGGAACTGCATCAGCAGATCCTCGAGCACCATGTTGCTGGCCTGGTCCTGCACCTTCGCCGGTACCTTGCCCTCCAGGTAGCCGAGGACCTCATCGCGAATCTCGGCTTCGTAGCTGGCCTTCAGGCGCCCAACCGTCAGCAGGCCGGACGCCTTGACGGTTTCCTCGGTCACGGAAGTAGTCGCATGGCGCAGCTTCTCAAAGCGCACGCCCAGGTCCAGCTCGTACAGCAGCTTGCCCTCGTCAAGCGAAGCCCGCGAGAAGTAGACACTGGCGTCGCTGATCGCGCGGCTGCCGTGCACGCCCCAGAGGAGGTCCTCCGGACGATCCTTCAGCGGCAGGCCCACGATGGGCACCAGCGTGTCCTGGAAACGGATTTGCTTAGGCGTCTTCGCCGAGATGAGATAGGAGCGCAGAAACGTCAGGTCCACCTGCCGGCGCACCGCCTTGGACGGCAGCTCGATTGGTTCGTTCAATTTGGCCATGATCAAAGGACGATCGGTTTAATGTCGATGGGCAATGTCGCGCCTCGCACCTTGTGCAAAAGTCGATCGACCTTCGCCACACGGCCACGGCGGCTCACATGCGCGCCACGCTCGGGATACGGGGAGCGCTTTTCGAAATCACCTCCACGATTCGCATGGACCAACCGGGCGAGGTCCTCCAGAACCTGCAGCGGCTCGTCCATGGACATCAGCTTGCGTAGGAACAGCGAGATCACCAGGCGAGCTTTGCCCTCCTCTTCCACCCAGCGGTAGGCCGTCGAAGACGAGCGATCCAGCGCACCTGTGAATCGTGCATAGAACAAGGTGCGCGCGTAGGCGTTCTCGACTTCGTCGCTGTCGAATTCAGCCAACGCATCGCCATACATCGACTGGAACGCCTGATCCGCAGAATGGCTGACCCAAGGCGCTGGCGATGGGCTCATTTCGTAGAGCCGCGCCAGCATCTCAACGTCAAAAGGAAGGACCCTGGCGGTCTTCAGCAACTTCATGAACTCGAAGCGGTTCTGCAGGCCCAGCGCCGAGGCGAACTCGGAGGGGTTGAGGCGAAAACGACGGCACAATGTGTCCAGATCACGACCGGTAAGCGGCCGTTCGGACCAGTCCTTGCGCATCATGGCCTCGTCGAGCTCCATGTCCTTCTTGATGATGGGAAGGCCCGGGCGCGGCATGCGCGGCGGTTTCGCCTTCTGCTCACGCGCCAGCTTTCTGGCCTTGGCCTTCTCTTCCTTCTCGCGCAGGCGCTTGGCCTCGCGAGCCTGACGGGCAACCTCGCGCTCACGGACCTTCTTGTCGCGCTCGGCCTTCTGCTTGGCAGCTTTCTCTTCGGCCTTCTGAGCGTTTGCGATCTGCTTGGCTTCCGCCTCCTGCAAGAGGCGGGCGGCCTTGGCGGCTTGCAGGACGGTCCTCTTCACCCGGGTGGCCTTCCCGGCCGCTGGCTTTTCGGCAGCGGTCTTGCGGGCTAGCTTTGCAGTGGGACTCTTCTTAGGCGCTATAGCGCTCTGCTTGGTGGTCATTAAATCTCTCAGTACTCAGATTCAAAGTGGTCTTCAGCCGCTGCGCCTTCTCTTCGGGAGTCGGCTCAGCTTCCGTGCCAGTGTCGGGATCCGTCACCAGTGCGAGGGAATTGCGCTCGGCGGCGGTGAGTGTAGGTGGAGCGCTCGGCAGCGCGGTCTCGACCAGCGCAGTCCACTGCGGCACGGCATCCGGCACCTTCGTGCCTTCGATCAGCGCGGCCAGATCCAGACCCTGGGACTTGGCCAGGAGCAGCACATTCTCGAGTTCGCTCTGGCACTGGTTGGCCTGGGCCTCCACATCGGCCCCCAGCCGGAAAAGACTGCGAATCAGGTCGCCTGGCTCGCCACCCTCTTCAGGATCGGCCAAGACCAGGTCCAGCATCGAGTCCGGCTCGCGGCCGCGCTGGGTTGCGAGACTGGTCACCACGGCATTCATCTCCTGGCCGATCTCCTGGGCGCGGGCCTTCAGCTCGAGCAAGCGAGCCGCCTGCTGATCGAGCAAACTCGAAGTCGTGGCCAGGGTGAGCGATCGCGGATCCGCGCCGTCCAGCGTGGGGAACGCCTTGGCCACTGCCTTCACGACCTCGGCCACCGCCTCACCCTTCACAGGAACGAGCTGCGAGGGGGGCGTCGAAGCGGCAGCACGTGCAATTTCTTTCGCCCAGAGAATGCTGTTGTCGTTCGGCTCGCCCTTGGTCGTAACCTGACGACCGCCGCCAGCATCAGCGGCCCCCAGTGCCTGCGACGGAGACGACGCATGGCCTGCGAGGATAGGCCGGAAGATCCAGCGCAGCAGGTTCATCAGCAGTGTGATGAAGTTCGCGATCGCCACGCTGCTCGCCTTCCAAAGCCGCTCGGCGGTTTCCATGGCGAGTCGCTTGGCCTCGACCAAGAGAATGCCCTTCGCCGCCTCGTCCGGTTCAGCACCGTGAACCATGGCCGACGCCGGGCGCAGGTGCGCGCCAGCAACTCGTGCCAGCGGCCTCATCGAGAAATCAGCGGTCGGATTGATGGTGGCGGTTGAGAAATTCATCAGTGAACTTTGTTCTTTGACATCGTCCCTGCCGTGAATGACGAGGAACACAGGTCACGAAACCAATTGTCCACGAACCAGTAGCAATACAAAGAAATGTATTCGCTACGTTGACTTTTGGGAATCCCTTTGGGACTCCCGCAATCGCTAAGTCGGCATGTCCAGGCCCGGCTCCGGGAGACTCATCTCGTCTCAACCACGCCTCAGTGGGCATCACAACAACTCCTTTAAAAACAATGACTTGCCTAGCGCCCCCATTCGCGAGAAGTACATTCGAAGCTTCTGCTGCAACACAGGGAACCGGTCTTCTATTTCGCTCCGGTACAGATCCGCAAGCGCAACACGGACTGGGGCCACGCGGAGGTCAACCGTCGCTTCAACGAAGCCCAGCTGGCCTTTATCAGGCGCGTGCAGGAGGGGCCACGGCCCTGGCTCGAGGTCGAGGTCGAGGAGCGAGAGGGACTTGCCCAGGCCCAGCCTCTACTCGCGTACCTGTGCGCAGGCCGGGTCGATCCGCGCAGCGGCCACGTCGTGGTGATCTGAGAGCGAACAGGCAGTTTTTCCAATGGAACTCGCGAATATGGCGCCATCGTCACCGGCGGCCGTCGCGAAAGGCCTTCTGTACCTTGTCCGGGCCCATGGACAT
Source organism: Pseudomonadota bacterium (assembly GCA_018241225.1). Classification (GTDB taxonomy): domain Bacteria; phylum Pseudomonadota; class Gammaproteobacteria; order Burkholderiales; family Burkholderiaceae_C; genus Variovorax. The sequence continues at coordinate 128,656 of JAFEEG010000026.1, read as the reverse complement.
CGTGCGTGGACGAATATCAAAAGGTCGCAGCAGGCTGGGCCACCGCGAATCTCGTTTCATGCAAAAGGTACGAGCCACCTCGTAGTTCACCCGCCCGCTGACTGGCCATGAATCCTATGCCACCGCACGTTGGCGCCAACTCCACCCGCCCCATGAGCTTGGGGGCAAAATTCAACCTCAAGGATGAATCACGAGCCTAACTTCCTGGAGAACCTGCTCAGCGAGCTTTCAGGCTGGCGCACATGGATTGACCGGGCCATCGTGCTGGCCTACGCCGCAGCCTGCGGCCTATTCGTGGTGGGCTTCACCTTTGCCACGGACTTTGCCTTCGGCATGTTTCGGCGTCTGTATGACGGCCATGCCTGGGTCGTGCTGCTGTGGATACCCGCTCTGACAGCCGCCATCGCGTGGGCCACTCGCCGCTGGTTTCCCGGGGCATCGGGCTCGGGTATTCCCCAGGTCAAAGCCGCGCTGCACTCAGCAATGCCGTCTGAGCAAAGAGGCCGCTTTGCCTCGCTGCGTCTCACTCTGGCCAAGATTGTTCTGGGCGTCGGCGGATTTGCGGCTGGGCTGTCGGTCGGGCGCGAAGGACCTTCGGTTCAGGTCGCGGCGGGCGTCATGCAGCACGCGCGGCGATGGCTTTCGCCAAACAGCACTATCGACACACGGTCGCTCCTGGTCGCAGGCGGCGCGGCGGGAATTGCAGCAGCATTCAATGCTCCGCTGGCTGGCGTAGTGTTCGCTATCGAGGAGTTGGCGGGGCGCCTAGAGGCGCGATCCAGCGGTCTGATCATCACCGCCATCGTGTTGGCTGGCTTAGTAGCAGTCTCTGCGTTCGGAAACACGAGCTACTTTGGCGTGATCAAGGTCCAGCAATTGGGCTGGGACCTGCTGGCCCCTGGCCTGCTAGTGGCGATGGTCAGCGGCATATCCGGCGGCTTGTTCTCGCGCCTCATGGCCTTGTCACTTACCGGCGCGCCAGACCGCTTCAACCGGTGGCGCGCACGCCAACCCGTAGTCTTTGCCGCTGCATGCGGGCTGGCCATTGCTCTCATCGGCCTCGCTTCTGGCGGCACCACATTCGGCTCAGGCTCCGAGAGCGTTAAGGAAATGCTGGCGGGCGAGCACGACTTGCCACCACTGTACGGCCTGCTCAAGTTCATCGCTACCTGGCTCACGGCTTGGAGCGGCGTGCCGGGAGGCATCTTCGCGCCTTCGCTCTCGGTCGGAGCGGGGATTGGTCACGCGGTGGCTGCCATCGCAACGCCGGGCCTCGCCCCGGCATTGATTGCCATGGGGATGGCCGGCTTCCTGGCCGCGGTGACGCAAGCGCCCCTGACTGCATTCATCATCGTCATGGAAATGGTGGACGGCCACTCGATGGTGCTGAGCTTGATGGCCTGCGCGATGCTGGCTAGTCTGATCTCGCGCATGATTAGTCGCCCTTTGTACGAGACTCTTGCAGCGCACATGGTGGACGCCGCGATTGCAGGTGCGGCGTCTTCCCGCGTCAATGCGACGTATGACACCGCGCGGTCAGTACCTGCGCAAGAAAGTTGATGGGGTCCTGGAGCATTGCGGCTGAGCCACAAGCCAAGAGGCCTGACAAAGCGCTACGCAAAGTGGACGTTTGCCGGCTTTGAGTTGCAAACTGGCCCACCCAAGAGGTTCCCTCCCGATGCCCACGCTACTGATCCAAGCACGCGCCGACGAACTCCAGCGTCACCTGGCTCGACTCACCGGACATGAGCAGGCGCGAGTGCGCCCCTACGGCAAGCACCTGCTGATCCAAATGCACCGCGGCGACGATGTCGACACGGTGGCTCGCCTGACGGAGCTCGCTCGCAATCGGTACACCGCTGCGTTCCGTGGTCATACGGGGCGCTGGGAGCCCTTGCCCATCAATGGCGACCTCAATCAAGCGGCCGATTCCGTCGCGACGCTGCTGGCACCGTTTCTGACAGCTGAATAGAAAACCTATTTAGGGGAGGTCGTACTAGCCAGTTCGCACTGCGCGCCGTGTACGCAGCTTTGCGTTGGAGGATGCGGCGTTGGCGGGAGACTCCCCTTCATTGAGCCGCGCAGGGAAGACCTCGAGCAACCAGTCGATGAACACCCGCAGCCGATGGGTGACATGCCGGGTTTGCGGATAGACCACGCGGAAGGGATATGGCGCCGGGCGCCAGGGCTTCAGGATTTCCACCAATGAACCGTCGCGTAGCGACGACCCGGCCGCGTACGCAAAAGTCTGGACGATTCCCAGGCCTGCCACGCAGGCCGCCAGATGTGCGTTGCTCTCGTTGACGCCTATGCGATGCTCGACCTTGATCTCGGTCTTCTCGCCATCACACTCGAAGCGAAACGGCACGGCTCTGCCCGTCTGGCTCGACACATAGCTCACCAGTCGGTGGCCGTTCTTCAGCTCGTCAGGGTAGGCAGGCGTGCCGTACTGCTTGAGATAGGCAGGCGTGGCGCAGGTGATCATCGTCGCATCGCCCAGGTGGCGAGCTACGAGCGATGAGCTGTCCAGCGGACCGCCGCGTATCACGCAATCGACGTTGTCGCCGATCAGGTCCACCGAACGGTCCGATACGCCCAGGTCGATGCGAATGTCCGGGTAGCTTGCCACGAAATCCGGTAGAAGCGGGACGAGTACATCGCGCGCGGTGGAGCCTCCGACGTCGATGCGCAGATGGCCTCTTGGCTTGCCTCGCGCCAGATTGAACGAGGCGTCGATGTCCTCCAGGTCGCGCAGGACGCGCGTGCTCTTGGCGTAGTAGTCCTGGCCTTCCGGCGTCACCGTCACGCGCCGGGTCGTGCGCTGCAGCAACTGAACCCCGAGATGCGCCTCGAGCTCGCGCACCAGCTTGCTGACCGTGGCGATAGGCATGTCGAGCGAGTCTGCCGCGCGGGTGAATCCGCCCGCCTCCACCACGCGTGAGAAGGCGCGCATCGCCAGTAGCTGATCCATGAGCATTTCCGTCAGATGTCCAGCCCCGATTATCTACATGTGTGGATAGTTATTTCATTCAATTCTCTTTTTTGCCCAATCACCCGAACCTACATTCCTCCCATGCCGCCAGTGACGAGGACGCGTTCAGAAGGACAGCCCACAGTCGCGAGGCATCAACTCTCAACTCACAAAACGGAGCTCATCATGAACAAGCAACTCGAAGGCAAGGTCGCCCTGGTAACCGGAGGCAGCAGCGGCATCGGCCTGGCGGCCGCGACGGAACTTGCGGCGCAAGGCGCCCGGGTCTTTATCACTGGCCGTCGCCAGGCCGAGCTGGATGCGGCGGTCGACCAGATCGGCTCCTGCGCAACCGCACTGAAGGCGGATGCATCAGTGCTAACGGACCTCGATGCCGTCTATGCCCGGATCGCCAAGACCGCCGGCCGCCTGGACATCCTGTTCGCCAATGCCGGCGGCGGCGACATGATGCCGCTGGGCGCCATCACCGAGGAACACTTCGACCGCATCTTCGGCACCAACGTGCGCGGCGTGCTGTTCACGGTGCAAAAGGCCTTGCCGCTGCTGAGCAACGGTGCGTCGGTGATCCTCACCTCTTCCACCACATCCATCCAGGGCACGGCCAACTTCAGCGTCTACAGCGCCAGCAAGGCCGCGGTGCGCAACTTCGCGCGCTCCTGGGCGCTGGACTTGAAAGACCGCGGCATCCGCGTGAACGCCGTGAGCCCCGGCCCTATCCGCACGCCCGGCCTGGGCGGTCTGGTTCCCGACGAGGCGCGCCAGGGCCTCTTCGATTTCCTTGCATCACAAGTGCCACTCGGCCGCCTGGGCGAGCCCGACGAAATCGGCAAAGCCGTGGCCTTCCTGGCTTCCGACGCGGCGAGCTTCGTCAATGGCATCGAGCTGTTCGTCGACGGCGGAATGGCCCAGGTCTGACCCTTCTCCGCATCCAAGGACATACATCATGGAAACGAACCCCCAGGAGCTCGAGACGGCGCAGCGTCTCATCGACCTGCACTTCGAGATCTGGAATCACACGGACAGGGCCGCGCGCCTTGCGAAGTTCGAAGCCGCCTATGCCCCGGAGTTCTTCGTCGCCGACCATGCCGGCAAGGCCGTCGGCTTCGAGCAGGTCAACCAGCTCATCGAGCGAGTGCACTCGGAGCACGCCGGGTTCGTCTTCTCGCCGGCCACTGTCACCTGGAATCACGGCCTGGGTCGGGTCACCTGGGGCTATGGCCCCCCAGAACAGCCCCATCTCATCCGGGGCGAAGACATTTTTACGGTCAGCCACGGCAGGCTTTCCAGCGCACACGTGTTCATCGAAAACACGCGTTCATAAGCCGTCGGTCACAAGTCCCCTCCAAGGCGCTGGAGCGAACCCAGCCGGTACTGCCCATGGGGTTGGGCTACGTCGAGGGTGTCACCCATGACTACAAGCGCCATGGCACGACCACGCTGATTGCCGCACTGAACGTGCTCAACGGCGCCGTGCTGGCCGCGTGCAAGCCGTGCCACCGACATCAGGAGTTCCTGGCGTTCCTGCGCAAGATCGACAAGGCCGTACCCGCCGACTTAGATATCCACTGCATCTGCGACAACTACGCCACCCACAGTCAACCGAAGATCAAGGCGTGGCTGGCAACCCGGAGCCACGTTGGCACATGCATTTCATTCCAACCTACAGCTCCTGGCTCGATCAGGTCGAACGCTTTTTCTCGCTGATCGCCGACAGGCGATCCGCCGCGGCTCGTTGGCGGTTCACAGCCGCCGCGTTTTGAAGGCTGCAGGCCCGCAGATCCATACGAAAGCGGTAGACCTGGATCTCCACGAGCTCTCCATAGGCGGCGACGGGCTTCTCGAACTTCGCGGCAACGAGCTTCGCCGCCTCGGTGCCATTGCATTCCACTAAGACATAGCTGTCGCCGCTACCCGGATGCGGTCCGGTGACCGTGACGGGCTTGGATAGCTGCGCATCGCCTTCCACGAAATGCACCGACAGCACGGCGGAGTGGTCAACGAGTTCCGCATAGGCTTGCAGCGTCGGCACCATCCGAGCGCCAGCGCGAGGTCGAAGCCTGACCAGCACCAGCGCGGCGCCACGGGCCTGGCCGCAGCTGAGGACCAGCCGCCCCACCACCCGGGTGGGCTCGATGAAGCGCGTGATGTGGTGCATCGACCAGTCCGTCTGGCTCGCCAGCGCCGCGCGGTAGGCCGGGCTGTCCAGCGACTCGAAGTCCACCGCGTTGTAGACCTGCAGGTAGCGCACCGGCGTGCTCAGCGATTCGTAGCGCCGGGCCTCGAGGAAGCCGGGGATGGCCACCCGCTCGGGCAGGTGCTCGGTGTCGAACCACCGGTTGAAATCGTCCTCCTCGTGCGCAAGCACCTGCATCGAGGACATGAGGATGCCGTTCCCGTCAAAGACCATGGGAGTCACTTTCTTGAGTTGTTCCGTGTTTTAGGGTGTGCGCTCTCTCGTCAGTCGAGGCGGATGTTGGCGTCCGCGATGACCTTCTCCCACTTCAGCCGGTCCTTCTTCATCGTGTCGGCAAGCTTCTGCGGCGTGCCGCCTTCAATCTCCAGGCCCATGTCTATCAGCTTGGCCTTCATCTCCGGCTCCTGAAGAATCTCGTTGACGTTCCGGTTGAGCAGCGCGATGACCGCATCGGGCGTGCGGGCCGGCGCCAGCAGGCCGAACCAGTGCAGCAACTCGAAGCCGCCAAAGCCGGCGTTCTCCGACACGGTCGGCAGGCCCGGGTAGGCCGGCGACGGCCTGGCGGTGGTGATCGCCAGTGCCTTCAGCTTCCCGGCCTTGGCCATGGGCATCGACTCGGGGCCGATGGCCATCATCATCGGCACCTGGCCGGACATCACGTCCTGAAGCGCCGGCGCGCCGCCCTTGTAGGGAATGTGCGTGAGCTCCAGGCCGGCCACGCGCTTGTACAACTCCATGCCGAGGTGGCTCGGATTGCCCGCGCCACTGGAGGCATAGCTCACGGCCGTCGGCGACGCCTTGAGGTAGGCCGTCAACTCGCCGAATGTCTTCACCGGCAGCTTCGGATTCACCATGACCACGCTGGGCAGCGTGACCACCAGGGCGATCGGCGCGAAGTCCTTCTCCGGGTCGTAGGGCAGTCGGCCCTTATAGAGCGTCGGGTTCACCGAAAGGCCCGCAGTGGACGCCAGCAACAGCGTGTAGCCGTCGGGCGCCGACTTCGCAACGAAGCCAGCGCCGATCTGCTCAGTGGCGCCCGGCTTGTTGTCCACCACGACCGGCTGCTTGAGCCGCTCGGAGAGCTTCTGCCCCACCAGGCGCGTCACCGCATCCGATGCACCGCCCGGCGGGTAGGGAACCACGATGCGGATAGGCCGGTCCGGGTAGTCGGCGGCCTGCGCCGCGCCGCAGGCGAGGATGGATGCGGCCGAGAAAAGGGAAAGCAGTACGGTCTTCATGTGCGTCCAGTCGAGCAGGGGTGACCGCGCCCCGGTCGAAGGGGCCACGGGGTTGGAGGGAAACGGGGCGCCGCCTACTGCGGCGTGATCTGGGCGGAGCGGACCAGGGCTTCGTAGCTCTGGGCGTCCTTGCGGATGAATTCGCGGAAGGCGGCGGGCGTGTCGCCCACGGGAATGAGCGAGGTCTCGGCGAGCTGGCGACTCAGTTCACCGCCCAGTGCGGCCTTGATGGCCGCGTTGATCCTGTCGACGACCGGCTGCGGCGTACCGGCCGGCGCCGCGATGCCGGTCCAGGTCACCACCTCGAAGGCCGGCAGGCCGGCTTCCTTCATTGTGGGGACATCGGGCAGCAAGGGCGAGCGCTGGCTGCTCGTGATGGCCAGCGCGCGCAGCTTGCCGCTCTTGACGTAGGGCAGCGCGGTGGGCGAGGTGTCGAAGAGCATGTCGATCTGCCCGCCCATGAGGTCAGTCAGCGCCGGCGCGCCGCCCTTGTAGGGCACGTGCAGCATCTGCACGCCGGCCTGCTGCATGAAGATCTCGCTGGCGAAGTGCTGGGCCGAGCCCACGCTGGCGCTGCCGAAGCTCACCTTGCCCGGCCGGGCCTTCGCCAGGGCGATCAACTCTTTCACGCTGTGCGCCGGCGACTGCGGGCTCACCACGAGGATGTTGGGCTGGTCGACGATGCGCATGATGGGCGCGAAGGCCTTTTGCGGATCGAGGGGCGGATTGGCGTACAGGTACTGGTTGGCCGCGAACACGCCCGCGCTGCCCACCAGCAGCGTATAGCCGTCCGGCGGCGAGGCGGCAACGAAGGCCGCGCCGATGTTGCCGGAAGCGCCAGGCTTGTTGTCCACCACGAAGGGCTGCTTGAGCGAATCCTGCAGGCTCTTGCCCACCAAGCGCGCGACCAGGTCCACGCTGCCACCCGGCGGAAAGGGCACCACGAGCTTCACCGGCTTGTTCGGGTAGTCCTGGGCCACGGCGGCCTGCGCGCAGCAGGCGACGATCAGCAGGGCGAGGGCTTTCCTGATGTCAAGCATGGCGTGCCTCCTTGCCGGTGTTCAGGGCGGCCTCGGCCTGGGCGGCGACGGCCAGCAGCGCAAAGTCCTCGCCTGCCTGGCCCACCAACTGCAGTCCGATCGGGCGGCCGCGTTCGTCCTCGCCGGCCGGCAGCGAGATGCCGCACAGCGCAAGCAGGTTGACCGGGCGGGTGAAGTGCACCGGGGCCAAGTTGTGGTCCACGTCCTGGACGCGCGGCGCAGGTGCCGCGGTCACCGGCACGGCGAGCGCACTCAGGCCAAGCCGATCCATCTCCTGTGCGAACTGCCGCTGCCAGCCCGCAGCCGTGGTCCGGGCCTGCATGTACTGCACCACGGTGGTCGCCCGGGCGGCGATGAGGCGCTGCCGCACCGAGGGGTCGATGGGCAGGGACGGGTCGTCCAGGAAGCGGTCGTTCACCGCCGCGCCCTCCGAGATCATGATGGCGTTGGTCACCGCCTTGAAGTCGACCAGCGGCGCCGGGAAGCGGAAGGGCACCAGCGTGAAGCCCGCGTCCTTCAATGCCTGCAGGTTGCGCGCAAGGCACTGCGCCACCGCCGGCTCCAGCGGCCCAAGCTCCTCGGCCTCCAGGTAGCCGATGCGCAGCCCCATCGGCTCGGACGCGGCAACGTCCAGCTTCAGCGCCTTGGCGCATTGGAGCGCGTCGTCCACTGAGGTGGCCAGCACACCCAGGCTGTCCAGGGTCTCGCTCAGCGCATAGACACCGCCGCGCGGCAGCGCATCGATTGTCGGCTTGAAGCCCACGATGCCGCAGAAGGCCGCGGGCACGCGCACTGAGCCGCCAGTGTCGGAACCGATGGCCCAGGGCACCAGATGCGCGGCCACCGCCACGGCGGACCCGCTGCTGGAGCCGCCGGGCGCCAGCGTGTCGTCGGCATCGCCTGCCGGGTTGCGGGGCGTGCCCATGTGTGGGTTCGTGCCCCAGGCGCCCAGCGCGAACTGCACCATGTGCGTCTTGCCGACGACGATGCCGCCGGCGGCGCGGATGCGCTCGACGATGGCCGCGTCCTGGCTGGCGACATTGTCCTGGAGCAGCGGCGAGCCAGCGGTGGTGGGCTTGCCCTGCAGGTCCACCAGGTCCTTCAGCGCCACGGGGATGCCGTGCAGCGGACCGCGCCAGCGGCCGGTTGCAATCTCCTGGTCGGCCTGCGCGGCGGCGGCAAGCGCCTCCTCTTCGTAGACTGCGAGGAAGCTATGGAAGTGGCCGTCGTACTGCGCGATGCGGGCGAGGCAGGCGCGGGTCAGGGCCACCGAAGTCGCCTTGCCGCTGCGCAGGTCGGCCGCGAGCTGCGAGATCGGCGCGAACGCCGCCGGGGTGGGTTGTCTGTTCATTGCTGTTCCTCCTCGCCCTGGAGCACCGTGCCGAGAATCTGCGGATAGGTTTCGCCTGCCCGCAGGCGCGCCAGGGTCTGCTGTTCTGCCTGCTGCAGCGCGAGCGCCTTGCGGGCCAGGCCCTGCGCTTCCTCGGGCGCCATCACCAGCACGCCGTTCTCGTCGGCCAGCACGATGTCGCCGGGTCGCACCTGCTGGCCGCCGCATTCCACCGGCCGGCAGAAGCTGCCCACCCGCCCCTCGCCTCGCGTGGTGCGCGCGCTCAGCCCGCGGGCCCACACGGGAAGCCCGGCCTGGCGCAGTTCCTCGATGTCGGTGACGCAGCCGTCCACTACCGCGCCCGCGGCGCCGCGCAGCCGGGCCGCCAGAGCGCTCGCGCCGCCCAGACAGGCCACCAGCTCGTCTCCTGCGCGATCGATCACCAGGAAGTCGCCGGGCCGCAGTTGCCCGAGCGCGTGATGCAGGATGGCGCCGTCGGTGCCTTCGCATCGCACGGTGACGGCCACGCCGGCCGTGCGCCGCGCAGCGGCCATGGCGCGGATGCGGGGATGCAGGAAGCCCTGCGCGTGGAAGTGCCCGATCGTCGCGGGCTCGGCCTCACAGACAGTGGCCAGAAGTTCCGGGTCGCCGGGAGGCGGCAGGGCGCCCAGTTCGATTCCATTCATTTAGGTTTATCTTCGTTGTCGAATGGAAGAAATGGTAGGAAGGCAGCGGCTTTCCGGATATTGAGAAATTCTGAGCGTCGTTAATTCGGATTCCTAATCAATGAGATTCACCCTGCACCAACTCGAGGCCTTCGTATGGACCGCTCGCCTCGGCACGGTGCATGCCGCCGCGCGGCACCTGCACTTGACACAGCCTGCCGTCTCCCACCGCATCCGCGACCTGGAGGATGAACTGGGCATCCAACTCTTCGAGCGCCAGAATCAGCGCCTGCAGGTCACTGAACTGGGCCGCAACGTGCTGGTCTATGCGGAACGGGTCATGTCCTCAGCGCAAGAAATGGCCCGGCTCGATCTTCGGCAGACCATCACCGGGCTGATCCGGCTCGGGGTGGACGAGTCCTGCGCCACTGTGGGCATGCCCCAGATCCTCAAGGACATCAAGGACAGCTACCCAGCCCTGCGGGTGGAGCTGACCGTGGGCGGCGGCGCCCAACTGCTCGAGAAGATCAACAGCCATGCGCTGGATGCGGCTCTGCACACCGGCCAGAGCACACAGCCGGACGTCACCAGCCAATTCATCGGCCTCACCGAACACCAGTGGATCGCGCCAGCCGACCTGATGGTGCCCGAGGGTGACTTCTTGCCCGCACACGCGCTGAACCACCGAATCGTTTCCAACGCCCCTCCCTCCACTCTGCATGCCTCGGCGTCACGGTGGCTTGCATCCGACGGCTATCCCTTTGAGGACTACAGCGCCTGCAACTCGCTGTCGCTGATGATCTCGCTGGTCGTGTCCGGCCATGCCATCGCGATGCTGCCGGCCTCCATTGCTCGGCCCTACGTGGCGGCAAACGCGGTGAAAGTGCTGCACGCCAAGCCCAACGTGCCCCTCGTGCCCTACTACTTCAGCTACCTCTCGCACCACCGCAGCGACACCACGTCCCGCATCCTAGAAATCTCGACACGGAATCTTCAAGCGGCTGGCTTCTTTCAAGCCATGACATGAAGCGCACGTGATTGCTCCTGCGAAGGCTAGCCGTCCCAGCAAAGACGATGCACGCGCCACCCTCAAGGCATTGCGAGCGCCCCCCCTAAAAATCCGAGCCTTCTGTCGCTCTCCGACGTTTGAGCACAACGCAGCGTTTGCGCTCCTTCGGGTCAGTGAACACGGATGACCGCAATCTCGCGCGCTGCAGTCTTCCCAACGCACCCCCCCTGTCAACGCCGTTCATGGTCGAGCCGCGCACGGCCGGCAGTGGCTCGGTATGGGACGTCGTGATCTCGCGGGACTCGCAGCAGAAGTGGCTGTTCCTGGCCGACGGCCGCAACAACCAGGTGCTGACGCTGGACCGCCAGACCGGGGCGGTGGTGAATACGCTGGGTCGGTCCGGACGCTATGCCGGTGAGTTTCATTGGGTGCATGACCTCGCCATCGACTCGCAGGGCAATCTCTTTGCGGGTGAGTCGACAACGGCAAGCGTGTGCAGAAGTGCTCCCGGGCCCATTGAATCGGACCGGGCACGTGGGGCTTGGGTTGCATCGGTCTGGGCTTGGCCGTATCGAGCCGCGGCACTGCAGCGAACGCTGACCTCCAGCTTGGTCGTCGCGAAGGACTGCAAACTCGAGCTCTGCAGTCGCGGCTCAAAGCGGGGAAAGACCGTGTCGGCGGGTCGAAACTCTGATTGCGCGAAAATACAAGCTCTCTTGTAGCCCCCAAAAACACCGCAACCATGACCGTGACCTACTGGCTTCTCTTTTGCGGCGTCTCCCTGTTGATGTCCTTCACGCCCGGCCCGGCCGTGTTGCTGGCGGTGTCGAACTCGATGGACGTTGGGGCCAAGCGTACGGCGTTTAGTTCGGTGGGCAGCTCGGCGGGAATCTTCGTTGTGTCGGGGCTTGCGATGATCGGCATGGGGGCCGTGCTGACAGTGTCGGCCGACGCGTTCTTGGTCATGAAGGTCGTCGGCGCGTTGTACCTCATCTGGCTGGGCGTCAAGCGTTGGCGCAGCAAGGAAGCGCTGATCAGCGGCGATGCGGGCTTGGCGCACACGCGACAGCGCGAGCGCAAGAACTGGCAACTGGTTGCGCAGGGACTGGGCGTGTCGTTGACGAATCCGAAATCAATTCTTTTCTTCTCAGCGCTTTTCCCGCAATTCATCTTGCCCGATGTGCCTCTGGTCACGCAATACCTGCTATTGACCACGACCTTCGCCGTCTGCGCGCTGATCTCGCACGCTTTCTATGTGGGGCTTGTCTCACTGGTGAAAGCGCACGTGTTGGCGCGTGCGAGGCTGTTCAACCGCATCGTGGGCGGGACCTTCATTGCACTTGGCCTGGGCCTTCTGAAGGCGAAGCACAAACTGGCCTGAGGGCTCAAGTGGTGGCAGTGGGCCAGCACAAAAATCATTCCGGGTCGATCGTGCCGTCGAGGCCCGGACCCGTGCACGGCAAGGTCGTTGTCCGCGGACCGTAACGCAGCTGCCAGCGCCGTGCTCGCGCGTCAGAACTCGGCGACGGCAGCCGGCGCATGTGACGACCTCGCTGCAGGTGCTGACACACCGCCAGATGACGCCCCCTCACTACAACCGGTTGCGCGACGTCCGAAACGCAGTTTTAGCAAAGGAGAAGCGACCGACGACGGGCTGGCTAAAGCGGGTGGAGCCGACGACTCGGCTACTTCGTCGCAGCGACACCAGCCGAAGTGGAGGGCGGGGCGGATCGGCGCCATCGTGCCAATTCTGTTGAGGTAGAGCGTCAGCAGTCTGGCTGCGACCGGATGTTCAAATGGACAAGTCTGGGCGCGCATGGAAGTGGCGTTCGAGACGGCTTTCATCGTCATCGCTGTCGCGCGGAGCTGATCAGTCTGGCTGCGCATCTTCCCTAGGAACGTATCCATCGGACCTGAACGTTTCGGCTCGTCTCACAAGACTGTTCATCTCGGCGGCCGCATGCACGGTCATCGGATGAGGCGTGAAGCCCGGCCTAGGGGAAATGTGGACCGCCATCTCGCGAGCAAGCTCCAGTTGGCGCTCGGGCGCTTGCGCGAGCAGCGCAATGACAATGTTCTCCAGCGCAATGACGCGAACGCGCAGTTGCACCAATTCGGCGTCAATCAAGGGAGGACTGATGTCCGTGCCCTTGTCAGCTGCTGGGTCAGCTTGGGCGCTCGATGCCTGGATCTTCGGGCCATTGCCCCTAACGCCAAGGGCCGTTTGACGTTCAGTTGAACGAACTCTAGAGTCTGGCTTCGTGTCAGGCATGACGAACTCTCGCATCGAACTGTTGTCTCTCCAGTTTGACCTAGGGCGGATCGCTCGTGCAATGGATGCCCCGCAAGATCCGTCGGCCTTTGGAATTCGTTTGTCGCGACGAAAGGTTTGAGATCCGATGCACATCCTCCGCATCTATCGCTTCGACCCGGACGTTGATGTCAGGCCGCGAATGCAAAACATCCACTTCGCAAACTCCCGTACGAAACAGCCTCATGGCGCTACTGCAACAACTTGAAGAGCCGCCCCGCGCGTCGCCGAAGGGCTTTGCGTTGTTCGCCCTGGGCTTTCGCCCTTTCTATCTGCTCGCAAGCATCTTCGCAGCCTTGTCGATCCCGCTGTGGGCGCTGCAGTTCTCCGGTCTACTGCCGCGTCCTTATCTGAGTGGCCCTGTTTGGCACGCCCACGAGATGCTCTTCGGTTTCACCCTGGCGGTCATCGTTGGCTTCCTGTTCACCGCCGGCCGCAACTGGACCAACTTGCCCACGCCGACTGGCTGGAAGCTGTGCGGACTGGCTGCCCTGTGGGTCCTCGCACGCGTCCTTGTACTGACGCCGTACACGGTCGCTGCTGCCGTGGTCAATGTCGCGTTCCCCTTGGCGGCCGCCCTCGGTCTCGCAGTGCCGTTCATCAAGGCGCGCAATCGCCGCAACTACTTCTTCATTGCGCTTCTTGTCCTGTTTGCACTTGTGGCGGCGCTCATCCACCTGACGGCCCTGGGCGTGCTCGCCATGCCTGCGTGGGCGGGGTTGCAGGTTGCCCTGGACATCGTGCTGTTCATCATCGTTGTCATGGGTGGGCGGGTCATTCCGATGTTCACGAACAACGGCGTGCCCGGCACATCTGCCACCAGAAAGCCTTTTGTCGAAACGGTCGCTCTTGGATCCGTGCTCGTACTGCTTGCTGCCGACGCTGTCGGGTTACAGGGGTGGCCCGTGGCGGCCGTCGCCACTGTCGCGTGCGTGGCGCACCTGTGGAGATGGGGGCTGTGGCAACCGTGGAAGACGCTGCGCACGCCACTCGTCTGGGTCCTGCACCTGGCGTACCTGTGGGTGCCGATCCACCTGCTTCTGCGCGCGATCAGCGAGGTCGGATTGGTGACCTCGTCGCTGTCAGCTCACGCGCTGACAGTCGGTGCCGCGGGTGGCCTCATCATTGGAATGATGACCCGAACGGCCAAGGGTCACACGGGGCGCCTGCTGCGCACCGACCGCTTTGACACGACCGCGTACGTGCTCGTTCTACTCGCTGCAGTGGTGCGCGTCGGCTTGCCCCTGCTAGCACCTGGCCAGATCCTCCATGCCATCCTGGTTTCGGCGGCCCTTTGGTCCGCAGGGTTCGGGTTGTACGCCTGGCGTTATTGGCCAGTGCTGACCCGTCCACGCATTGATGGCCGCCCTGGATAAACATTGAAAGTCATTTCGACGCTGGGGAACGATTCGAAGATTGACTTAGCAGCAGCGTTAGCGGACGTACAGCCCGTTTCGATCGAACGTCCAGTCCCCGCCGCTTTCCGGACACCTATGGCCAGACCGCGTGCTCATGAACTGGGAATGGCCCTTTCTCATCCGCTCGGCTGCTTTCGCTGCAAAGCGCTGGTAGCGGGACCTCGTGGCAAGACTGCTTGTAGTCGTTCGGTCCAGACCAGCATGACAACCGCTTCAACCCCTTTTGCTGCCTCGATCTCGAAGCGGCCTGACGCACTTGGCTACTCAATCTGACCTGCGAGATTGCCAACGCCAGCGGAGCCGGAACTATCGACTTTCCCAGTTCCTTATTGCGGATTCCCAATGGAACTAGCATGCATGGTGTCGTTGCGGCAGCGCCCTCCAGATGTGCAACCTGACCCGCTGTTAATCGCGCGAACTGTGGTGGCTCCGCCAAGTCGGTCACCTGCAATTTTTCACGTTTCACCCTGCGCCCTGTGACTTGCCGCCGCCGTCCGGGCATGGACTAGGCAATACGATAGAAGCGCTGCGCAGCAACAGGAAAAAACTCAAACACTCATGCCGCATCGTTTTCATCAGCGTCACTGGATGACCTTCTCTGGGATTCCCTTCGTTCCTCAAGGGCCGTTTGGGCAAAGACCGGCAAATTGGGCCGCGGCGCATGGAATCCCCGCGCAGCCGGGGCATCCCCTTCCAACAAAAGTGCTCACGCGGCAGCAAGTGCGTATCGAGTGCCAAGATCCCTCCAAGCCAGTCCTGCATGGCTACATCTGCGCCATGGCATGGGGCCTCCAGGGTGCGGGTCCTACACAGGCACACGTAGCAACAGCCTGGGCAGATCGCGCTGCGATCGAACATCGATTGTTGCAACTGAGGGCGGGTGGCTTAACCAGGGAACAGGCATATGACCTCTTTGCCAATAACCCGATACCGGGCCTCGGGCCGTCGTACTTCACCAAGCTGGTGTACTTCTTTCGTCCCGACGACACCGTCGGCTACATCATGGATCAATGGACGGGGAAGTCCATCAACCTAATCACGGGCCATCATGTCGTTCGGATTTACAGTGACTCGCCAAGCGCCTTGAATACCTGGGAGAACTATGAGTCCTTCTGCCGCGTGATCGATTTCGTCGCCACTCAGCAAGGGTGCACGGGTGACCAGGTGGAGCAGCGCCTGTTTTCACAGAACGGCCAACATCGGCGCCCGAGGGGCGCTTGGCGAAACCATGTGCGTAGCAACTGGGCAATCGGAAAACCTGTTCACGGGTACGACCACGCCGCTATGAAGGCGTGGGTGCGCGCCCTCTAATCTCGCCATGAGCTTGCAACACGAGTGAAGCTGACGCCTCGCCGAATGACCGCAATCGGCCTTGAGGTCATTCATTGCGCGCAACCCTGAGCCTGCCTATGGCTCGGGACACCTCAGTTGCTCCCGCGCGGGCGACTTGTCACGACCCAGAGAATTGGCGGCAGGTTGAGTTCTTGGCCTCACTCATTGCCCGCACGGGATGCCCTATTTCACGCATGCGCGTCCATCCAATCCCAGACCTGCGCGGGCGCCTCGACCATCACGTTGTGGCCGTAAGGGCCGAGATCGGCGGCTTGCGGATCGATGGCCTGCAATTGCTCCATCGTGACCAGCGCGTCATTGGCAGCGCGGCCCAGGAGCGCCGGGCACTTCGCCAGCTTCATCAGGTCCCCGATGGGCGGCTTGCCAACTCCGAATGCGCGAGGGTCCATGGCTAGGCGCCAGCCTGCGGCCTCCTGCGCCACGCCGCGCATCGCGACCGGTGACTCGGCAGTAGCAATGCCGGAGAGCCCGGAAACCTTGAGATAGCGGTCGGCCGCCTCCGCCTGCGTCGAGAAATACTTCACCGGCTGCGCTGCCAGCGTCTCCATGCGCCGCAGCTCGTCGTCGTTCCAGGCGACCTTGATGCCGGCGCCGAAGACACGGTGCGGAGCCACGCCGAACCAACCGGTCGCGAGTGCCAGACTAATTACGCCGCCCAGGGAGTGTCCGAGTATCACGACGCGCCCTGCCCTGTCGACGTGCGGCAGTATGGTTCGCGCAACGGTGGCCGCATACTGCCCGATCGCGTACGAATCCTGCGGGTCCGAGCCGCCATGGCCCGGGAGGTCCATGCCGAGCCAGCGCCCGCGCCAGCGTTCGCCGGCATCGGCGCACATGGGCGACCACACCGCCCCGGTGGCGCCCAAACCGTGCAGCAACACGAGCAGGTCCGGGCCTTGTCCGCCTTGTTCGATGTGCATCAGGTAGTCCCGCTTGTTCTTGGAGGCGCGCAGGTTACCCGATGCCCTGCCCTCGGGCTACAGTTCGAGCACGAGGCGCTCACCGCATGCGCGTGAGCAGCAACTCATCATGCGTTGTCCGGCCTCGCGCTCGGAACGGGTGAGGACCACGTCGCGGTGGTCGACCGCACCGGAGATCACTCGCACTTCGCAGGAGCCGCACAGCCCCTCTTCACAATCGCTCTGGACGTCAATGTTCGCGGCGCGCAGCGCCGCCAGAAGCGTCTGGTCGGCCCGTACTGGCAAGGTCAATCCCGAATCCTTGAGCTCGACCTCGAAGGCATGCTCCTGGGTGGGATCGAGGGTTCCGAGCGTGGATTCGAAGTGCTCCACCTTCAGCGTGTCTTCCGACCAATGGGCGCACACCTCTTCCAGCGCCTCCAGCATACGAAGGGGTCCACAGGCGTAGACCTGCGTGCCGTCTTCTGGCGTCGCGAGCAGTGCTGCCAGGTCGAGCCGGGAGCCTTCGCTGCTCACATGGAGCTTCAACCGCTCACCGTGCATGGCGAGAAGCTCATCGGCGAAGGCCATGCCGGCTTGCTTGCGCCCGCAGTAGTGCAACTCGTAGTCGATGCCCAGGGCAAGCGCCCGGCGCGCCATCGCTGCGATGGGCGTGATGCCGATGCCACCGGCGACCAGGATGAGTCGGCGTGCGTCTTCATTCAGCCGAAAGTGGTTGCGTGGACCGCGGATTCGCAGGCGGTCGCCCGCTTTGACGTGGGCGTGCACCCAGGCGGAACCGCCCCGGCTCTGCGGGTCGTGGAGGACCGCGATCTCGAGCACCGAGACGTCCTCCGGGTCGCCGCACAGCGAGTACTGGCGCGACAGTCCGGTGTCGCCGCACTCCAGGTCGATGTGCGAGCCCGGGGACCAGCGCGGCATCGGCCGGCCATCCGGTGCGGCAAGCCGAAGGCGCACGATGCCGTCCGCGACCTGGGTGGCACTTTGCACCACCACGGGCCGGGTGATGGCATGGGCCGAAGGCTCGCCGATGCGGACGCCGGCACGCGGCTCGGTCCGCAACGACGGGTCGCGGCGTTCGGGGTTCTGCGCCGGATCCCACTGCACCCACAGGTGCTCCGGACCGCGGAACGAGGTGTTGGGCACGTAGCTGAAGCGCTGCTCCGCAATCTGCATATGGGGCAGTCGCCGGGTGAACTCCTCGAGGAACACCTGCATCTCCATGCGTGCCAGGTTCTTGCCCATGCACTGGTGCGAGCCGTAGCCGAAGGTCAGGTGGTCGCTCGCATTGTCGCGGCGGATGTCGAACAGGTCGGCATCGGCAAAGCGGGCCTCGTCGTGGTTGGCCGAGGAGGTGACGATCAGGAGCTTGCTGCCGGCGGGGATGTCGATGCCGCCGACGGTGACATCCTTGGTCGCGAGGCGCCGCCACGCGGCCACGGAGCCGTTGTGCCGGAGGCACTCTTCCACGGCGTTGGGAATCAGGGCGGGGTCCGCGCAGATGTCTCGCCAGGCGGAGGGATGCTGCAGAAGCAGCTTCATCGCATTTGCCGTGGCATTGGCGGTGGTCTCGTGTGCCGCGACGATGCCGGCCATCATCATGGAATGCAGGTAGGAGTCCGTGACGACCTCCGGAAACTCCTTCTGCTTGCGGATGCCGTACTGCATCCAGCCTTCGGCGTCCGGGTCCTGGCGCATCTTCTCGAGCACCTTGCCAGCGAACTGCCAGAAGTTGCCCACCGCGTGAGCGACCTCGACCTGTTCTTCCGGCTTGGGGCGACCCCACGTGTTGACGGTGTGCGCGATGCTGTACTTGCGCAGCGTGTCCATGTCTTCCTCGGGCACACCCAGGAAGTGCAAGGCCACGGTGAGTGGCACTTCCCACAGCATCTGGTCGACCAGGTCGGCCCGGCCTTCGTCGATGAAACGATCGACGTACTCGCGGGCAAGCTGACGCACGAGCGGCTCGTGTTTCACAAGGTGCTCGGGGGTGAATGGCTCCATCAGCGCGCGGCGGCGCGGCATGTGCGCCGGCTCGTCCTCGTTGACCAGCGTGCGGTTGAGGGCGAAGCCGTAGCTGGCGAGCACCGCGTTGGCCTCAGGGCCGGTTGGCGTGATCTTCTCCAGCGCGATGGAAGGACTGAAGGTGAGGTTGTCGCG
This sequence comes from Pseudomonadota bacterium, assembly GCA_018241225.1. GTDB lineage: Bacteria > Pseudomonadota > Gammaproteobacteria > Burkholderiales > Burkholderiaceae_C > Variovorax. The sequence goes on along the minus strand of JAFEEG010000026.1, from coordinate 110,026 downwards.
GAAGATGGCTTTGATGTCCTCGTAGCGCGTCACCACCCAGTAGCCCAGCTGCGGGCTGAAAAAGACGGGCTCCTGCTCGCGGGCCCACCGCACGTACTCGGGCGGATCCTGCTGGTAGCCGTCGCTGAAGGGGTCGAACTCGGCCGCACGGTGGCTGACGGGGCAGCCGGTGGGCGAGCGCTGTTCTTGCTGGGCCCCATGGGCGAAGGCGCAGCCGCCGCTGGCCGGGACAGCCGTGGTGGAAGCAGGGTTCATGGTCGGACTCCGAAAGACAAATGGCCCCGGCTTTCCGCCAGGGCCGGCCGCCACGCGAGCGGCAAGATGGAAGATCAGTCCAGGGTGATGTTCAGATCGCGGATGAGCTTGTGCCAGCGCGTCGTCTCGGTCTTGAGCAGCTCGGCGAACTGGGCCGGCGTGTTGCCCACGGGCTCCACGCCGAAGTCCACCAGCTTCTTGTGGACGTCGGGGGCGTTGATGGCCGAGACCACCTGCTTGTTGAGTGACGCCACCACGTCTGCGGGCGTGGCTGCGGGCACCACCATGCCCACGAGGGCGGCGGCCTCGACGTTCTTGAAGCCGAGTTCTGCGAAGGTCGGGACGTCCGGCAGCTGGGGCAGGCGCTTGGCGTTCGCCACGGCCAGGGGCCGGACCTTGCCGCCCTTGATGAAGCCGGCACCCGCAGCCAGGTCGACCATCATGGCCGGCACCTGCCCGCCGGCCACGTCGGCGAGCGCCGGCGCGGCGCCGCGGTACGGGGCGTGGTTCATCTTGAGGCCGGCCTCGGTCCTGAGCAGCTCCATCGCCAGGTGATGCGGGCTGCCGGCACCGGCAGACGCGTAGTTGATGCCATCCGGATTGGCCTTGGCCTGGGCAATGAATTCCTTGGCGTCCTTGGCCGTCACGTTCGGGGCGACCACCAGGATCATGGGGAAGCGGCCCATCAAGGTCACCGGGGCCAGGTCCTTGGTCGGGCTGTAGCTCAGCGACTTGTAGAGCGCCGGGTTGAACACCAGCGTGCCGTTGTCTGCCGACAGCACGGTGTTGCCGTCTGGGGCGGAACGGACCACATCGGCGGCCGCGATCGCGGTGTTGCCGCCCGGCTTGTTGTCCACCAGGACGGGCTGGCTGATCTGGGTGGACAGCTGCTGGCCGATGGTGCGCGCCAGGAAGTCCGACCCGCCCCCTGCAGGGTAGGGAACCAGCCAGCGAACCGGCTTGGACGGCCAGGCCTGTGCCTGTGCGGTGAGAGGGGCGACCAGCGGCAACGCGAGCAGGCAGGTGGCGATCAGCTTCTTCATGAAGGTTCCTTTGCAGGCAGGGTGTTCATCTATTGCGTAATTGTTGTCCGCATTGCGTAATTGAAACCTCCAGACTAACCCTGACAATCGCCGAAACCGATCTGTCCCTCTGCATGCCCGAAAACCGCACTTCCCAGCCCTCCCCTGACCGTCCGCGCGAGCGTCGCCAGCGTGTACAGGCCGCCGAAACCGGCATGGCCGTGCTCAAGGGCCTAGCGGACCTCGGAGGCCGCGCGACGCTGACAGCACTGTCGTCGCACGTGCAGGAAGCGACGGCCAAGGTCCACCGGTACCTGGCCAGCTTGGCCGAGGAAGGACTGGTGTCACAGGACACGGGCACGCAGCAGTACTTCCTAGGACCGGAGGCGATACGGATCGGCATGGCGGCCATGCGCCAAGCCGACCCCATCCGGGCTGCCGAGCCGGCGCTGGTGCGGCTGCGCGAATCGTTGGAGGTGACCTGCTTCATCGCCGTGATGGGGAACAAGGGCCCGACCATCGTGCGCTTCGAGGAGCCTGGCCTGCCGGTCACCGTGAATGTTCGGGTCGGCTCGGTACTGCCCCTGCTATGGTCGGCCACGGGCCGCGCGTTCCTCGCTTATCTAGACGAACGTGCCGTCCAGGCCATGGCTCTGGAAGAATTGGCGCAGGCCTCGCCTGAGCAACGGGCCTCACTGAGCGCCAAGGAGCCGGTCGAGGCGCTGCGCCAATCCGTGCGCAAGGCCGGCTGCGCCTCGGTGCGCGACACAAACCTACGCGGTATCAGTGCGGTATCTGCGCCGCTGCATGACCACACCGGTCGGGTGTGCGCTGTGTTGACCGCGCTTGGGGCGACGGGTGGCTTTGATGCCGCGGTTGGTGGGCCGATCGCAAGGGCCGTACAACAAGAAGCCGCAGCGATCAGTACCACGCTGGGGTATCAAGATCAGGAAGATTGACAGTTGGTAAGCGCAACGCGTTGCCCAACCACATACAGCCCTCTGTCGGCGCCCGGCGCGTGCCGCAGAAGGACAGGCAGACCGGCAGCGAAAGCTGAAGTCCCCTGATGCCAGGTCTAGGGTCTGGTCCGTTGCCCACTGCGGAAGTTGTGCTTTCGGGAAAGCGGAGAGTCAGTGCGACAGTTGGCTCGCAGAGCAGCCTTAGGTTGAGCTTCGATTTTGGAGTGGCAGAAAACTAGCGACCAGAGAGGTGTCGGCTTTGACCCGCGCGCGATAGGCAAGCTGCTACTCCGTCCGGGACGAGTTGGTCTCTCAGTGCACCCGCTGCTGTCGCCACTCCCGCGGCGAACAACCGAAGCGATCGCGGAACGCGCGACTGAAGTGCGCCGCGTCGTTGAAGCCGCGGGCATAGGCGATCTCGGCCAGCGGCCGCCCGGCTAAGCGCGGATCGAGCAGATCACGACTGCATGCATCGAGCCGACGCTCCCAGATGTAGCGCGAGACAGTGACCGGCTCGTTCTTGAACAGCCGGTGGATCTGACTTTCGGAGAGCCCAAGTTCCAGCGCCAGGCTGCCGACGGAGAGCAGCGGCTCGTCTAGCTGCTCGTCGATGCGCCGCTTCACGCGCGCCAGGTGATAGGCGGTGAGGTTGCTCAGGCTCGGCGCGCGCAGTGCCGGCAAGGTCTGCAGGCCAGCCACCAAGATGCTCTGCACACCTTCGGCGACTGCGAGCGCAGAAGCCGGTTGCAGCGTGTAGATGTCCTCGCGCAAGGTGCGCAGCATGCCAAGCAGCAGATGCCCCGCGCCCTCGCGGCCCGACACAGTAGTGGCAGTAAGAGCTTCGGTGTCACGCAGCACGCTGCGCAGCCGTTCCCCGGGCAGCTTCAGCACGATCTGCTCGAACGCATCCTCGAACAGCAACTGGTAAGACCGCGTGCTGTCGTAGAGCGCGAAGTCGCCCACCTCCAGCACCGCGTCGCGCCCATCCTGGCGCACGACACCCCGGCCGCGAGCCTGGATGCTGACCAGGAAGTAGTCGTCACTGGCCCGTGCGATGTGACTGGGCGTGCGCGTCACGCTCTGCGGGCTCGAGGTGACCACTGACAGGTCTAGCCCAGGCAGCGTGTGTTGGCGGAGGTGCCCACTGAAACCGCCTGCATCGTCCGGCCGCACCGCATCGCAGGCGAGCTGGACATAGACGTTGCAGATCATGTCCGTCCAGTAGGCGAGGCGCTGCGCGCGCGGAACCGCATCGGTGCTAAGCAAGGCGTTCATGGCGGGGCCTTTTGAGGAGGGCGAAGCAACGGCAACGACAGGTTGGAACAAGAACGGCGCGAGTTTTGAACAAGCCGAACTCCGTCGGCGAATTTACGCTACTCGCAACCGACATGCCAGCGTGCCAACCCGCAGCACGACCGACCGCGACGCCCCTTCTTCCACGTCACCGGAGATTGACCATGACCCGACCAGCCCATCCCCAGATACGCGTTGCCGCTGTGCAGGCCGCACCCGTGTTCCTCGACCTCGATGCCACCATCGACAAGACCATCGGCCTTATGGAGCAGGCTGCTGCCCAGGGCGTGAAGCTGATCGCCTTTCCGGAGACTTGGCTGCCCGGCTATCCCTGGTGGATCTGGCTCGACTCGCCGGCCTGGGGAATGCAGTTCGTGCAGCGCTACCACGATAACTCCCTGGTGATCGACTCGCCCGAGTTCGACCGCCTGCGCGAGGCCGCGAAGAAGCACCGCATTTGGCTTTCGACCGGCTTCAGCGAAAAAGCCGCCGGTAGCCTCTACATCGCTCAGGCTCTGATCGACGACCAAGGCCGCACCGTGCAGACACGCCGCAAACTCAAACCGACGCACGTCGAGCGCACGGTCTTCGGCGAAGGCGACGGCGCCGACCTGGCTGTTTGCGAGACGCCCATCGGCAACATCGGCTCGCTATGCTGCTGGGAGCACCTGCAGCCGCTCAGCAAGTACGCGCTCTACGCACAGAACGAGCAGATCCACTGCGCCGCTTGGCCGAGCTTCTCGCTCTACCGCGGTGCCGCGTATGCGCTCGGGCCGGAAGTCAACAATGCCGCCAGCCAAATCTACGCGGCCGAAGGTCAGTGCTTCGTGCTGGCCCCCTGTGCCATCGTTTCGCAGCCAATGAGCGACCTGCTGTGCACCGATCCCGGCAAGCAGCAGATGCTGCGCGTGGGCGGCGGCTATGCGCGAATCTACGGGCCGGACGGCTCGCCGCTGGGCAGCAACTTGTCCGAGGACCAGGAAGGGCTGGTCGTCGCTGACATCGATCTCGGCATGATCTCGCTGGCCAAGGCCGCCGCCGACCCGAGCGGCCACTACTCGCGGCCGGACGTCACGCGCCTGCTGCTCAACCGCACGCGCCGCGAGGCGGTGGTGTTCCAGCGTCCGGAGCCCGAGCGCTTCGAACAGCTGGCGCCCGCTGGCGACGAAGCGGCGCCGGCACGCCAGCCTCTGGCCGCCTGAACGAGCAGGAGTATCCGCAATGATCCCGACCGACTGCATCGAATCGGCAATCCCCGAGCACCTGAAGTGCCCGCGCACGCGTCATCGGCAAATCGAGGAAGCGGACGTTTCGGGCACTCGCTGTTGCCGGTCAAGACTGGCTCAGCTCAGCTGCCACCTGCTTGTAGTACCTCGTCAAAGAGCTGGAGCAGGTGCCGCGCGAACATGTCCATGTTCGTGGCGCGATCGGTGCGCCCTGTTTCGACAGTCTTGGCCACGGCAGTCGCGCCGACGACTGCGAGACACACTCGCCCAGGTGGGTCTCCATACGGACTCCCAGAAGGGCCCGAGGCGCCACTCTCGCTGAGACCCCAGGTTGCGCGGTGACTGTCGCGCATCCGCCCAGCGACGAGCAAGGCGTAGGGCTCGGTTTCACCGCGCATGCCCGCAAGGTCGGCAGCGGTCAGGCCCAGAAGTGCCCGACCCGCTCGCCTCGAATAGACGACCGCACCTCCAAGGTAGAAGGCGGAGGCCCCGGGTATCGCAAGAAGCGATGCGGAAACCAGCCCCCCTGCTGAAGATTCAACAACGGCGACCGACTCTCCCCGCCTGCGCAAGGATGCACCCACGCGCCTTGCGAGAATCGCCAGTGATGGTAGGTCGGCCATAGCAATTCCTTCAGATTGCATGCATGCTAACGACGCCTTCGTCGGGCGCTGATCGCGAACGTCTGCCGTCTACCGGAAGGAGCGCCCTCGGCATTCCGAGTAGCTCCAGTCACTCGAAGACAGGCCTGAAGAAACTGCGTTCGTAGCTGACGATGCAACGAGTGTCTTCTGCGTATTTGAACGCGTCCTGGCACTCTGAATCGTTGGCGGACGCCGTGCGGTATTCCTCATAGGCCGCAAGACTCGGAAAGGTGAACATCGCGAGCGCGACATTGTTTGCTCCTTCCGACGGCAGAAAGTACCCGTGATGCTGCCCGCCAAACTTCTCGACGAGCGGAATCCAGAGCTTGCCGTAGTGCTCGAACTCCTTCAGCTTGAACGGGTCGATGACGTATCGAAGGTAGCAGGTAACCAAGTAGTCAGTTCAGGAGAGATGCTTTCCGACAAGTCCCGACATCTCGAACATCGTCACCTCCGGCTTCCCCATCACCGCCTGCAGCTTGGCATCGCACAGGATGTTGCGCTTGTTGGCGGGGTTCTGGAGATTGTTCGCCTTGATGTAGTCCCACAGCAGCTTGGTGACCTCGGTACGTGGCTGAGGCGCGGAGCCAATGATGGCTGCGAGTTCGGGGCTGGGGGTCAGGGCGCGTGAGAACGCAGTTTGCTTCTTGGCAGTGATCATGTTGGTCTCGCAAAAGCGGCCACTCTACCAGTGCCCTGCCCAAGGGTCGCGACAGCTTCCAGGAGACTCACCAAAAGGCCCGAAGTCAACTTGTTGCCGCTAACACAGAAGTGGCAACGCGCCCGCAGCTTGGCAGGGTCCGATCCTCTAGCGAACGCCGGCGACCAGGCGCGCTGCCAACTGCCGCGCCGTTCGTACGCCGGCGCCTTTGCCGGCAATCGCCACCGCTGGAGGGTTGGCCAGCATTCGCTCGAAGACTGCCTGCACCTCTGCTGCGCGGATGTCCTCGATCATCGCGATCGCATCGGCGATTGGCGTCACGGTTGCGCTGGCGAAGAGCTCCTCGACGGCCTGCTCCATCGCCGCGTAGGTCCGTTCTCCGGCGCGCACGCGCGACACGATCAATTGGTTCTTCGCCCGCTCCAGGTGCACCGGATCGATCTTCGTCGCGTGCTCGCGCAGCAAACCGGCGGTCGACGACACAAGCTCGTCGAGCTTGTCCGGGGTGGTGACCGCATGAATGACGAAGTTGGCCCAGACGTCCCCGGTGTCCATCGTGGAATGCGTCGTGTATGCCAAGCCGAGTTGCTCGCGGACCCTGTCGACCAGGGGCGCCGACATCCCGCCTCCAAACAGGTTGACAGCCAGCGACGCCGCAAGGCGCCAACGCTGCTGGGGGATTTCTTCGTCCTGCACGGGCGACAACGGATAGGCGATGTTCAGGAAGACCTGAGACACCTGCGAAAAGCGCCGGGCCACGGCCATGCCCATGTACTTCCCGGGCTTTGGCGGCTGCAGTCCAGACACCTGGGTCGAGGGCATGATGGAAAAGAGTTGCCCTGCGAGCGCCAGCCAGGCTTCGACATCGAAATTCCCGGCCGCCGCGACGACGGTGTTCTCTGCGACGTGGTGGGACTGGACGTGCCGCACCAGATCCTGCCGGGTGAAGCCTTCAATGTTCCGGACAGTGCCGATCACCGGCATGCCCATCGGGTCATCGCCCCAGATGGCGTGGTCAAGCAGCTCGCTGGAAGTGTCCTCCGGGTCCTCCTCGTATTCGATGGCTTCATGGCGGATGACCTCCAGCTCTCGCTGAAGTTCGTCTTCAGGGAACGTGCTGTTCAGCACGATGTCGGCCGTCATCTGCAGCAGATGCTCCGCATGCCGACCCAGGCCGGTCATGAAGTAGCCGGTGGTGTCCTTGCTGGTGAATGCGTTGACGTCCGCGCCCAGCCGCTCTGCCTCCAGGTTGATGGCCTGCACGGAACGGGTGGCGGTCCCTTTGAACGCCATGTGCTCAAGGACATGGCCGATACCGTTCGTGGCCGGGGTTTCATCGCGGGAGCCGACGCGAATGAACACGCCCACACTGACGCTGCGCACGTAGGGCATGGGTACGGCGAGCAGCCGCACCCCGTTCGCAAGCGTGCGAAGGGCGACGGCGGGGGCCTCTGTCGACAGTAAGTCCATGGCTCAGTGGCTCTCCGGCTGCTGCAGCCTGACACCGATGCCGTAGAGCGCGAGCAGTCCCAGCACGTGTCCGACAGCAACGCCGGGCTCTCCTGCTTCGATGCGCCCGATGGTTTGGATATGCACACCCAGTCGCGCAGCCGCTGCGGCCTGGCCTTCCCCGGCCGTCGTCCGGGCCAGCCTCGCCGCCGCCCCCAATTCCCGGATCGAGTGCAGGGCGTCACCATCGATGTCTGCCGAAATGCGCTTGCCTTTGGTCATGAGGGCATTGTCGCCGCACCCGCACCTTGTACGTACGGCACCCTACGGCGGCGTGATGGCGACGGCGAACCAGGGATTCTGAGCGGTCCGGCTCCGCGCCCGACAGGGTCCAATGATCCGGTTGCGTGGGCGGTCGTTGAGCAGCGAATGCAGTCGTTGGCGATCCTGCCGTCCAGTGTCCGCGAACCGTCTCAATGCGGACGGCTGCGCGCACATCAATGCCAGAAGCGGTGCGATACTCGCCAGGCAATCCAGCACCCGCATGGCGGGCGAAGCTGGCTAGAACCCCTGGGAGACCGTGCCGAAACTGCAGCAATGAAATGCATTCGGGCTTCTCGGACACTGTCTTGACCCGCCGCATCGATCCCTACAGCGTCCGCCTGTTCGTCTCCGCCGCCAGAGCCGGGTCGATCGTGCGCGCCGCGCAGCAGGAGCATATTGCGGCCTCCGCGCTCAGCCGCCGCCTTGCGGACCTGGAACACGCCTTCGGCACGCCGCTCCTGATCCGCTCTCCGCGCGGCATTGCCCTGACCGAAGCGGGCCATCTGGTGCTCGAACGCGGGGAGCGATTCGACGACGAGTTGCAGTCCTTGATGCGAGATGTGCAGATACTCGGCGGCGAAATCCGCGGCACCGTGCGGCTCTACGCCAACGTGTCGGCCGTGATCGGCTTCCTGCCGGAGCGACTGCGTGCTTTCATGCAGCAGTACCCAGGCGTCGAGGTGTCGCTGCAGGAGAACGACACGCGCGACGTCATCCGCGCCTGTCTGGACGACCTGGCCGACGTGGGCGTCGGCGTCGACATGCCGGTGCCTGCCGGACTGGACGCCTGGCCCTTCGCCAGCGACCCGCTGCAAGTGGTCGTCCCCGCCGACCACCCGTTGGGCAAGCGCAAGGCACTGAGTTTCGCGCAAGCGTTGGAACATTCGCTTATCGGCGTCCATCAGGGCGGGGCGCTCGACCGTTCGCTGCACGAGCGCGCCGCGGCGCTGCGGCGCCCCTTTGCACCCACGGTGTCGGTGAGCAGCTTCGACGCGGTCTGCCGCATGATCGAGGCAGGCCTGGGCATCGCGATCATTCCCCGCAGCGCGGCAGCCGCCTACGCCGGCAATCCGCGCTTCGCACGCCTTGCGCTCGACGAGCCGTGGGCGATGCGCGAGCTGAAGCTGTACGCGCTGCGCAAGTCGCCCCGGCCACGCGCGGTCGACGCGATGATCGAGTTGCTTCAAGGGTAAGTGCGGATCTCGCGTTTTGCGAGAGCCGGTCTGACGCATGAGCGCTTTTCACCAAGGCCCGCGCCCGCGACCATCGCGGCCATGCCAGCCAGTTCGCCAGCCGCCGCGCAGCCGCTTCGCTTTGCGCCCTGCATCCTCTTCCTGAGCCTGTCGGCGGACGTAGTCAGCCGCAGCCTTGGCGGCGAACTCGTGCGGCTCGCCCAGGCCAGGCCGCTGCGCGATGACGTCTCCACGGACGAAATCACTCCGCTGCCGATCCTCACGCACTACGACGACAAGCTGGGACGCTTCCCCTATACCGGTTTCAAGTCGAGCGACGCGACGCCGATCGGCACCGACGCAATCCGCGGGCAGCGCATCGAGGTCGTGGTGGCTGGCCGACGCTACGGCAAAGGCTCCTCGCGCGAGCACAGCCCGGCGGCGGAAAAGCTGGCCGGCGTCCGGCTGGTGATCGCCGAAAGCTTCGAGCGCATCTACCGCCAGAACGCCGACAACATCGGTCTTTTCACATCCACCGACTTCAGCCTGGTCGAGCGCATCCAGTCGGGCGAGGCGATTCCACTGGCTGAGCTCGTGCAAGGCCGCGACAGGCTTGCCGCGGGAATCCTCGAATGCGGCGGGCTGCTGCGCTTTGGTCAACGCTTCATGCAGGACATCCGCGCCGCCGGCGATACCGCTGCCACGGGCCCGCGCACATTGTTCGAGAAGATCGTTGCGCGGCACGCCCTCGCGACCGAACTCACGCCGGCGCATCCCCGCGCCGGGCAAGGTGCGTTCGTGAAGGCCGATTGGCGCTTCATCCACGAGTACTACACCGGCATGGCTGCGCACATGCTGCACGCCGCCTTCGGCCACCCGCTGGCACTGCGCGACCCGGCGTCGATCATCGTGTTCGAGGATCACACCTCCTACGTGGAGGAAAGCCCGGCGCATGTGCGCGGCGGACTTGTGCCCAACGTGCAGCGCATGGTGCAAGCGCAACGCGATTTCGCGGAGGTCTACGGCCTGCGCACGCACCGCACCCTGACCGAGACAGAAGCCGCGCGTGACGATGGCTCCAACCGCGCCGGAATCTCGCACGCGATGGTCGCCGAGCACTACGCCCTGCCGGGCCAACTGGTCGTTGGCACCGATTCGCACACACCGCACAGCGGCGCCCTGGGCTGTGTGGCCTTCGGCGTGGGCACCACGGACATGGCGAACGCCTTCGTCACGGGCGCGGTGCGCATGACCGTGCCGCAGTCGGTGCGAGTCGTGCTGGACGGCCGCATGCCCAATGGCGTGACAGCCAAAGACGTGGTGCTGCACCTGCTTGCGCTGCCCTTCATTCGAGAGGGCGGCGGTGTTGGCAAAGTGTTCGAGTTCTGCGGAGACGCCGTGCAGGTCATGCCCACCGACGAGCGCGCCACGCTCACTAACATGACGGCTGAGCTGGGCGGCTTCACCGGCATCGTCTCGCCGGACGAGGAAACGGTGCGCTTCCTGCGGGAGCGGCGCGGCGTCGAGTTCCGTCTGGAGTCCTGGATGCGCAGCGACGAAGGCGCCGCCTACGCCCACACCATCCGTGTCGATTGCACCGAGGTGCCGCCGATGGTGGCGCGTCCGGGCGACCCGGGCAACGGAATTCCGCTGTCGCAAGTCAAGGCGCCCGTGCGGGTCGACATCGCCTACGGCGGCTCTTGCACCGCAGGCAAGCGCGAGGACTTCGACCACTACCACCAGGTGCTTCGCTGGGCAGCCGACCGGGGCCTGAAGGTCGCGCCCCACGTGCAGCTCTTTCTGCAGTTCGGCACGACGGCCGTGCGCGACCATTGCATTGCCCAGGGCTACATGGACGCCTTCGAAAAGGTGGGCGCCCGCATGCTGCAGCCTTCATGCGGCGCGTGCGGCAACTGCGGACCCGGCGGTTCGGTGAGCCGCGAGCAAGTCACCGTAAGCGCCATCAACCGGAACTTCCCCGGACGCGGCGGCCCCGGTCAGGTCTGGCTCGCCAGCCCGCCCACCGTGGCCGCCAGCGCGATTGCCGGGGAACTGATGTCCTTCGAGGACCTGTGCCGGCGCCTCGCCTGATTCATTGCTAACAGAACCAACAGGAGACATCCCGCCATGAACCCCTTGCCATCCAGGCGCGCCGTGCTGGCCGCCCTTCTCGCCTTCGGATGCGTCGCGTCCGTCCAGGCCCAAAGCGACAAGCCGCTGCGCATGATCGTGCCTCTGGCGGCCGGCTCCACGGTCGACGCAGTGGCCCGTGCCATCGCGCCCGGCTTCAGCAAGGCCACGGGTCATCCGGTGGTGGTGGAGAACATCGTCGGTGCGGGCGGCATCCCGGGCACCACGCAGGTGACGAAGGCCCCCAAGGACGGGCTCACGCTGGGCATGATCTCCTCAAACCATGTGATCAACCCAGGCATCTACAAGACGATCCCCTACGACAGCCTCAAGGACATCACGCCCATTGCGGTGCTGGCCACGGTGCCGCTGGTGCTGGTGGTCAATCCGTCCGTCCCGGTCAAGAGCGTGAAAGAACTGATCGCCTATGCCAAGGCGAATCCGGGCAAGCTCAACTATGGCTCGGCCGGCAACGGCAGCACCTTGCACCTGGCGGGTGAACTGCTCGTGAGCGAGACGGGCATCGACATGAAACATGTGCCTTATCGCGGCACCGGCCCGCTCATCACAGACCTGATCGGCGGCCAGGTGCAACTGGGTTTTGTCTCGATCTCACAGGTGGGGCCACAGGTGAAAGCAGGGACGCTGCGCGCGCTCGCGGTGTCCACGCCGGCTCGCTCGGCCGCGCTGCCTGAGGTGCCCACCGTAGCCGAGTCCGGCGTTCCCAAGTACAGCTTCGACGCGTGGATCGCGCTGATCGGCCCGGCAGGTCTTCCCAAGTCAATCGTCGATAGCGACTACGCAGCTGTGAAAAGTGCCATGGCAGCGCCCGAAGCGCAGGGCGTCCTGGCCGCGCAGGGTCTGACCGTGATGGACACCGGGCCGGAGCTCGCCCCGGCCTTTTTCCAGTCTGAGCTCACCAAGCACCAGAAACTGGTGAAGCAATCCGGCGCCACGCTGGACTGAGGAAATGGCAGCGATGGGTGAGCCCGTTACGACGGCGGACCTCTGCGACCGATTTGGGGCCGATGCAAAAGTCTGCCGTGCGCCCCTTCAGTCCTATGGGGGTCGCCGCGCGGCCTGGGGTGTCATCGAGTGCGTGCAATGCCTGGAAGATGCGGCGCTCCTCCGGCAGTTGCTCTCGCAGCCGGGCGAGGGTCGCATCCTGGTGGTCGACGGCGGCGGCTCCACCAACGTTGCCATCTTCGGCGAAAACATGGCACAACTGGCGATCGATCGGGGCTGGAAGGGCCTCGTCATCCACGGGGCGGTGCGCGACGTGGAGCGTCTGCAGGCCCTCGACCTTGCGGTGCTGGCCCTGGGACACGCTCCGCGACGCGGCGGCAAGTCCGGAGGCGGCCAGCGCGGGGTTCCGGTGCGCTTTGGCGATGTCGTATTTACCCCGGGATGCCTTGTTTGCTTAGATGGGGACGGCGTGGTCGTCTTGAGTCGAGATTTGAACGCCTTCCCATTTGCTCCCCCGCTGATTGGGCAGATTGAATGAGGTCAGTGGCTTAGGCGGTCAGCCGTCCTGCAGCGAAAGCAGAAGTACCGCTTCGCACGATCGAGCGTCGGGTCGCCAGCGCTATGCGGACGCTTGCAGCTTGGTCTCAGGACGCGGCAAAGAACGCAGGCATTTGCCTACGCGACCAGGCGCTTTCACTGCGCAGCCCCACTTCGGTTGCGTAGCTTGCGGAGCCGTCCCAAGGCGGAAAGCGAGTTGCTAGGAAAGCCGACAGCGCTCGTGTCAACTTCATGCCCGGTTCAGCCGTGCGGTAGCTTCGCGATCTGCACCAACGCAGCCGCGGTCTCCTAGACCTTGCTGTTGTCGATCGCGACGTTGAGGCCCTCTTTGCTCAAGTCGGCGCGGGGGTCGCACCTTGCCGTTCGTCAACATCTTGTGACAAGCATGCCCGACTCACAGGCCATCGCCGCAGCGGGATTGACGGCCTTCGAGTCGATCGGATTTCCGTGTCGTGCGACGCGGCGCGTGCGAACGCGCGCTGGCCGTCGAATTGGCCATCTGGCGCGCCGCCGGTCCAGATGGCAGATCGCATGCGGCGATTCAGAAGCACGATCAGCGGTTCGGTCGGGTCTCAGAGACTTCGATTTGCTTCCGATGCTGGAATCGCATCGCGACCACTGAGATGCCATCTGTGCTCCTCACAGGCCCGTCAATAGGATTCGCGCCGAACGCTGCCGTGCCGTCATTCCGACGTCGGTGGTGTCACTCCAACTATTAGACGGCTTGTGCAGGAGACAACATGCGACTTCAAACTCGGATTCTTGGCGGTGCGGCGGTCACCGCTTTTACGGGCGCCCTGGTGGTGGGCTGCGGTGGCAGCGACAATGCGCAGGCGCCCGCGCCGCTGACTGTCGCGCCGCCGGCGCCCGCGGCGGTGGCTGTTGCGCCATTCGCGGCGGCAATCGACTGCACGTCGCTGCGAAAGCTGAGCATCCCCAACACGACGATCCTGTCGGCGGACCTCATTCCCGCGGGCAGCTTTACACCGCCGGGATCGACGACCGCATTCGACAACCTGCCGGAGTTCTGCCGGGTGGTGGCGCAGACCTCGCCGGTTGCCGGATCGCACATCGGTATCGAGGTCTGGTTGCCCTCCAAGGCTTGGAACGGCCGCTATCAACAGGTTGGGACGCATGGCACTGGCGGAACGTTGTACTGGAGTGAAATGGCGCCACAACTGCGGCGCGGGTTCGCCACCGGCGCAACTGACACCGGTCACCCGCTGGTGCCGCAAGCGACCAACGATCCATTGCTGCAGAACCGTTCGTCGTCATGGGGCATCGGCAATCCCGAAGCGGTCAACGACTACGGCTATCGCGCCGTGCATGAGCTGGTCGACAAGGCCAAGACCACGATCCTGGCCTACTACGGACGCAAGCAGGACTACGCATACTTCAACGGCTGCTCCAAAGGCGGCCAGGACGGCATGAAGAGCGCGCAGGTGTATCCGAGCGACTTCAACGGGATCATCGCGGGCGGCGCCGCACAGTTCGCGACGCAAGCGGCGACAGCACAGTTGGTCATGGACATCAATCTGCGCAACGGCACGATCCAAGGCACGTCCGGTACGACGATCCTGCAATCGGCCCAGGCGGCCACGATCGCTGCCTGCGACGCGCTCGACGGCGTGACGGATGGGTTCATCACCAACCCGACTGCCTGCCGCTGGAACCCATCGACGCTCGGTGGCATCACGGCGTTGCAGGCCTCTACGCTGGCAACCAACACGACGGCACTGGTCGATCCCGGCACCGGCAAGAAATTCTTCGATGGCTGGACTCCGGGCTCGGAACACGACTGGGTCCATTTCGGCCACCAGAACAACCTGTCGACCTACGCGCTGTCGCTCTACCAGATCGCCTTTGGCGACGGGACCTGGAACGGAACAAACTTCGACCTGGATCGCGACTTTCCGGTCCTCGTGTCCAAGCTGGGCGCAGCGATCGATGCAGTGGATCCGAACCTCGCACCGTTTCAGAAGGCGGGGGGCAAGTTGATCCAGTGGCATACGTGGGACGACAGCGCGTTCATGCCGGCGGCGACGGTCAACTACTACAACCAGGTCACGGCCTTGCTCGGCGGCAGCGAAGCGACCCAGAGCTTCTACCGCTTGTTCATGATGCCGGCCCAAGGGCATTGCGCAGGCGATGGCGTCGGGCCGTCGAATTTTGGGCAGGAGAACGCATTGGCGGTGTCGAGCGATGCAGAGCACGACGTGGTAACGGCGATGATGGAGTGGGTCGAAAAGGGCAGCGCGCCGAAGGAGTTCGTCACGACGCGCTTCAAGAACAACGACCGGAGCCAGGGCATCGACATGCAACGTCCGATCTGCCCATATCCGCTGCAAGCCGTCTACAAGGGCAGCGGCGATACCAACGTGGCGTCTAATTTCACTTGCAGTGCAGCCCCAGAGACGGACTGACTGTGGCCCCTGGGCAGCGCGCCGTGAAACCGACGCCCCGTCGTCCGCTGACGCTGCTGCTCAGTGAGCAGCAGCGTGGCGGGCAACCATGGTTCTAAGAAAGTTCTATCGCCTACGAGCAGACTCGATGGCGGTCTCGCGTTGGCATCTCAAGGCGCCCGTTGATTGCTCGGGTCAGGAGGTTCGATCCACGAATGTTTACGCAAAGCACAAGCGTCCAACCGCAGCCTGTGTTGCGGCTGCCAGTGCGTCAGGCAGGCGACCACGCCAATTTCAATCTTTGCGACTTCGACCTGGTGGTATTGCCGGCCGACGCCAATTCCGCGCTGCAAGCATTGGTTGAGCGACTGCTCATCAAGCGAGCTCAAGTTCGGCGGAGGGCACCGAGCAGCCCGACCGCGCTTGCCCGGCTCGCAGCGAAAGTGGTCCTGCCGATGCCCCTTCTCGGAACAGCCACTGGTCAGGTGAACCCGGACATGCGATGAGTGAAATCCGCTCCGCGCGCGCCACTTACGACAGTTCCTCGCTTTGCGTCAACCTCCTTTTTGCTAATGCGAGCCCAGTCATTAGGACTTACGGTCTAAGTTTCAAATCATGAGCGAGGGAACGTGCTATCGGGCGACGATGCATGCCGAGAACACTTGCGCCAGCGAGTCCGCCAATGGCTGTAAGGTTCGGCAACAAGATCTGTTCAGTCGCCATTGCTTTGGCGATTCTGCTCTTCAGCCATTTGCCAATTGCGGCAGAAAGCGCCAACACGACTTTTATACGCGGCGCCGAGTTCACTGGAACCTTCGACGCAACCGTCGAAGGCATGGTCCCTAGCGTTGGCTGGCATCCGGTGACACTACCCGACAGTTGGCACTCAAGGTTGGGCGGCAATCCGGATTCGGGCTGGTACAGGTTTTCAGTCGAAGTCAACCCTTCGCCGGTCGACGCCATCTATGCATTGCGCTTCGACAGCGTCAGTCCGACGCTGCGAGTACTCGTCAATGGACACCTAGTCCACTCCGATGGTGAAGCGTATCGGGACTCGCGCGCTATCCGCGCGTGGCCAAGGCTGGTTGGCGTTCCAGGGGCCTTGCTGCGCCCCGGTGCCAACGAGTTCCACGTTGAAGTGCGCCACGGATCATGGGTACGTGCAGGACTGCCAGCGCTTCAATTTGGAACGCATGCGGCCATCTCTTCGAGATTCGAGCACTACCATTTTTTGGTCAAGGTGCTGCCGCAGACCTTGAATCTCCTTTCGATGACCTGTTCGGCACTTCTCCTGCTCATTTGGCTTCGACGCAGGTCGGAAACAGCCCTCGGTATCTTCGGCCTGCTGTTTCTCATCGCCTCGTTTCGCAACTGGTTCTACTTTGTGGAGAAGCCATCCGCAGAAGTGGCCGCGATCGTGTTCTTTCTGTTCTCGATGCAAGTCTGGACGACTGTGCTGATGGGCGCGTTTGCGCTCAGCCTTACGGGGGCGCATATGCCCAGGTATCGGCTGGTGCTGCGCTGGATGTCCGTTCTACTCCCCCTCATGGCGTTGGTCCTGCTTGTCCTGCGCGAGGAGTGGCTCCCTGCGTTCCGGGCCGCTTCTTACGCGTTCGCGCTGGGAGTGGCGGCATTTGGCGTCTGGATTCTGGCCAAGTCTGCTTGGACGACCGCTTCGCGCTCCATCGCTGCGATGGCAGCGGGATTTGCCGTCATGATGATTGCATCGCTTCATGACTTTGCGACGCTACTCGCAGCCGCTGATGTGGGGGAGATCTTCTGGCTCCCCTATTTCATGCCGGTTGTCTTTGCCTTGTTCAGCCTCGGGCTGATCGAAAGGGTCCTGCGTGCCTTGCGCGAGGTGGAGGCGATGTCGACGCACCTCGAATCTCGCATTCAGGTACGTACCGCGGAACTCGCTGCGGCCAACTCGGCCAAGACTCGCTTCCTGGCCGCAGCCAGTCATGACTTGCGGCAGCCACTGCACGCTGTCAGTTTGCTGGTGGGGCTGGTTCGCGAGCAGATCAGGGGGCAGGAAAGCCAGCATCTGATCGACAAGATCCAGAGTTCGGTCGACAGCATGGGCGGCATTCTCAAAGGCTTGCTGGATGTCTCGCGCCTTGACGCAGGTGCCGTGAAAGTCGAACTGACCGAGGTCCGACTTGACGAAATGTTTGAGGCGATCAGGCGAGTCGAGGCGCCATTTGCCGAGGCGAAAGGTTTGTCCCTGCGCATCGGGCGGTGCTCCACCTATGTTCGAACCGACCGCGCGCTCGCCGAAAGCATCTTGCGCAACCTCGTGGCAAACGCAACGCGCTATACATCCCGCGGCAAGGTGTTACTCGGCGCCCGCCGCCGCGGGAACCATGTGGTCGTGCAGGTTCATGACACAGGGATCGGTATTGCGCCGGAACATCGGGAACAGATCTTCCTCGAGTTCTTCCAGGTCGGGAACATCGCTCGCGACCGGACGCTTGGACTCGGTTTGGGTCTTTCCATCGTGCGCAGGACGGCCGAGCTGCTTGGGCATCCGCTGAGACTTTTCTCCGAGCTCGGAAAGGGAACATGTTTCGAGATCGATATGCCAATCGCCACAAACGCGCGGCCGATGCTGCAGTATCCCGGCGCCGCAGATCAAGAGCGACATGACTTGACGGGTAGCTTTGTGGTCCTCCTGGAGGATGACCTGGACGTTCGCAATGCGCTTGAAGAGCTGCTTGTGGCCTGGGGCTGCCATGTGCTCGCGGCAGATTCCGTTGCCGCGGCAACGGCTGCGCTTGAATCTCACCTGCGCGCGCCCGACCTGCTGCTTTGCGACTACCGTCTCCCGCACGGGGTCAATGGTGTCGAATCCATCCAGAGATTGAGGGAGCTTGCCGGCGCGCAGATTCCTGCGCTACTGATCTCCGGAGACATCGCAGCGCCGGAACTCAGGCATATGCAGAGCCTGTCTGTCCCGGTTCTGTTCAAGCCTGTCGCGGCGGACGTGCTTCGTACCGCCATTGCGACGGCGCTGTCCGGCTCAGCGGCTGCTGCTCAGGATACGCCGACCTGAATTTCAGTCTCATGCGATTCGCACGCCGAGTCGCGCCGCTGCGATGACCGCCTGAGTACGCGTCGTGACGTTCAAGGCGCGCAGTACCGCACCGGTGTGAGTCTTCACGGTGCTTTCCGAAAGGTCGAGCTCCCGCGAGATGAGCTTGGCAGACTTTCCAAGAAGAATGAGCCGGAGTACGTCGGTTTGACGAGGAGTGAGCCCGAGGGAGCGAGGGGTTGCCAACGACGCAACGCCTGAAACCCCTGTGTGCACAACCCGGCGACTCGGCGCCTGACCGATATGCTCGGAATTGAGCGAAACCGAAGGCGGCAAGTAGATACCTCGATCCAAGACGACACGCAACGCGTGGTTCATCGTTTCCGACGTCGAACTCTTGGGGATGAACCCGACGGCACCACGCCGAATGGCTTCGAGGATGGTGCCCTGATCATCGTCGGACGACATGACAACCAGCAACATGTTCGGAGCCTCTTCCCGCAGCAGGTGTAGCCCATCCATGCCGTCGATACCAGGCAGGCCGAGATCGACCAAGGCGAGGTCAGGTGGCCCGAAAGCTCTGATTTGCGCAAGAGCATCCTCGCAACTCCCGGCCGCGATCGCTTCCATCTCGGCGTCGAGCCGGCGCAAAAGAAGTGTCACGCCTTCCCGGAAAAGCGCGTGATCGTCCACAAGGAGGACTTTCATGTTGCTTGAATGGTCGTCCAAATGATAGGTCGAGAGCGCCCAACAGGGGGTCTTCCACAGAGCGATTGCATTCTGCCTGATAGATGGGAGATCCCAGCATCGCCACCATCACCCAAAAGAATGAACCGAATGGGGGACGACACGAACAGGAACATGGGCGTCAATAGAGACGTTGCTTGCTCTTGAGAGCAACCGGGAGGGCCGAAGCATGTCGATAGCTTCGGACCCGCCAATCAACGTCTTACGAAGACAACTTCGTTTCCAACAAGCGAGGAGAAGATGGCTCGATTCGAACGACCCGTGATGAACGCGCTCGCCGGGGCAGCGCTATTGGCACTCGCGGCCTGCGGCGGTGGCAGCAGCGACAGCGGTGGCGCAGGTGCTGGCCCTGGCGGCAGCCCAGACGCAGGCACGCCCGCTGCCGACAACCGCCCGACGACCAAGGTGATTGACGGCCCCATTTCGGGTGCCATCGTGTTCCTGGATCGCAACGATAACGGCCTGCTTGACGACGGTGAACCGAGCGCCGTCACTGATGCCGCAGGCATTGCCCACTGGAGTATCGGCGTAGATGAACTAGGCAGCGCCCCGCTGGTCGCCAGGATCGGCACAGACGCTACTGATGCAGACCATGGGTCCGTCACTCGCGCTTTCACCCTGAGCAGCCCGGCCGGCAGCACCAGCGTTGTGAGTCCGCTTACAACTCTGGTCCATAGAGTTGTCCAGCAGACTGGCGTCACTGTCAATCAAGCAGAAGCGGCGCTAAAGTCGCGCACCGGAATTGGCGCTCTCCTGGCCGACTACAGCGCTGACACGAGTGCTGCGGGCCGCGAGGCAGCATTGAGTGGCCGACTGGCGGTGCTTCAATTGCAACAACAGTCCGAGCGTCTGGCTTCGCACATCGGGAGCCCGGATGCCGGGGGTAGCACCATCAGTGCGGCAGACATCGACCAGGCGGCGCTAGATAGCGTCGTTCGCAATGTGCCCAGCTTGGCGCAGGCCGCTCGCGACGGTGGCCTGCAAGGCACTTGCGCAAATATTGGCAGTTCGGAATGCGGCGCGGCTCTGCAAACCCTTGCCATACAGGGAATGGACGCCAGCGGCCTCGCTGCATCCACTCTACCTACACATGCCGCCGCATGGCGCACGTTCGCGCAAGGCACGGTAGGCGAGGCGGGATTCAGCCTGACTGACCTGATCTATACCGATGCGAACAATTGGTACTGGCGCGTCCTCATGAGCAGCGAAGAGGACGCCGTGCCCGGTGCCGACGGCCGAACCCGTTATCGCCAGCTGCGCCGCGCCAGTACAAACGGCACTGTGGTTGAATGGGGTGACGGCCCCACGTACGCCCGGCGTGACGACACCCATTGGAACGGCGCCAACTGGCAGACTTGCCCGGAGACCGAGATGATGCCGCAGGGCGCGCGCGATGCGCAAGGCCTAGCCGTCGACACCGACTTTTGCAATGGGCGGCAGCGCGTTTCCAACCGACGCTGGTCGCTGAACATTGCCGGCAAGGACATGCTGCAAGTGGCAGCGGCCATGCGTGAAGCGCTGCCGAACACTACGAGCAACTGGGGAGCGACCTCGACGCTGCAGGGAGCGGCTTTTCCGACCGGTGCTCGGCTGTACGCCCAGGCTACGACCAGTACGGCGACGGCGCCGGTCTACTTGCCAACTTCTACTGTGCGACTGTATTCAGCAGAGCTGTCACGCGGCGGTGACGTAAGAAGCGATCCAGCCAACGCCTGCAGCTCACCAGAGGCGGCAGCCGCGCCGACTATCGAGGCTAGCTCTCTGGAGATGATGATCGAGCGCCTCCAGGGGCAGCCTTGCATTTCTCCGCAGCAGTTTCTCACCAGCAGCGCCAGCTCCACACCTGTCGCCGGACCGAACACATCCGAGTGGTGGGGTAACAGCACCGCAAACATTGGCCAACTGGGCAACGCTCCTGTCGTTTCCAATCCAACCAGTTTCTTCACAGGCAACACGTTGGTGACCGTGGCCTTTGATCCCGCCAAAGGCGTGGCCAAGTACTTCATTTGCCAACAGCGTCAGGTTACGAGTTCCACACGCAGCTGCACGCTGGCCGGCACTGGCAGCTACAGCATCGAAACGCTCGGCGATGGCCGCGTGCTGCGATTGGCTGGCGTACCTGCAGTGGCGGCATTCTTGGACTATGAACGGATTTACGTCGAGCGAGGCGGCAAGGTCTATGCGGGCTACCAAAGCAAGCCATCGCACTCCACGGCCTTCAGACTCAACGTGGAAGCGACAAATGCGCTGTTTACGCAGCTGGGCGTGGCAACCATCACCCCATGATCAACCTTGCATCCTTCCAGAGCGTATCAGGAGCACCGCGATGACCTGCTTTCCGAAGCCCCGCCGTCCTTTAACGGCTGCACAGCACCTTGCCTCGATGGTGCTGGCGCCTGGCCTACTCCTGGTTCAAGCACCGCACGTTCATGCGCAAACACAGCCCACAACTGCGGCCGCTGGCGCACCAATGGAACCGCCCATCAGCGAGGAGGAATTCCAGTCCAGCATCGTCAACAAGTCGTTATTTCTGAAGGGTGCGGACGGGAAGGACTACGGGTTGCGGCTTGAAGAGGGAGGCCGCGCTGTGGTGTCTATCGGATTCAATGATGTGGGTCGCTGGCGTCCCAACGGCCCGGGCGGCTATTGCCTGCGATGGAACAAGGCGCCCTTGGACGAGCGCTGCGCATACTTCATGCGTCAAGAGAACAAGCTTGCGATCCGGCAGGCAAACGGCACAGTGTCGTCAGTAGAGCGCGTGGAATAGCAGGTCCTGGCGCCTGCTGGTTCGAATGATCTGGTCAGCGCCTCGCGCTGAGTCGCCTGCTCGTACCGCCACCGGCAGAAAGCTTACTCAAGGTTCTTGTGCGCACCTGCGCGAAAGAAAGGCGGAGCAGGCTCTCTTGCTCAACTGAATGGTTTAGTCCACCAGTCTGAAGCGGCCATCACCTCTTCGCTGCGTAACTCCCCGAAGGTTTACAACACACACAAGACTTTTTCCTCATCCGCCGCGGTTCAGACTGGCCAGGAATTCGTCGACGTCCTGCTCCCTGCCATCGCTCGCGACGGGGTCCTCCTCCACGGGAGTCACCTGCGCGGCGACGATACGCTCGGTAATCTGGGCGGCGGTCACGGGGTCACGGCCACCGAGTGCTGCCTCCACCGAGACTACCAACTCCCTGGTCCGATCATCGAAGCCGATCGCGTCGGGACCCACCTTTTTGAGTGTCGTGTCAGCGCCAGCCAGGGCATTGGAAACCCAGCCTTCATTTTGGCCCAGGGTCGCGGAGCCCGGCACCTTGGCGATTTCGCTTGCGGACGCAGCGGCGACCTGGGCGCTTCTTTCGCGTACCGGTGCTCCTGCAGAAAGAAACTCGGCGATGGACTCCTTGACGGCCGCGGACAGCACGTCGGGCGTCACCAGGTCGCAAGCCCCGATGCGCGGCTCGTTGCCCTGGATCGGGACCGGCACCGCAGGGCTGGTCGCCGCACGAGGCGGGGTGCCGTCGCCATCGATCTCTGCGAACAAGGCCGCCGGGTCGATCAGTCCGGGTGCCGACTCGGGCTGCGGCGCCGCAGCTGCGGCAGCGGGGACCAGCTCCAAAGCGCCGTCGATGAACGCGTCGACATCCAGTGAGCCAGACGGCGCGGGGGCGTGAGCCGCAGCTGCAGCAGGCCCGGCGGGCACGGGTGCGACGGGCTTCGGGACCTGGCGCACCGACGGCGCTGCGGTTGGCGCGACCAGCGCAGGCCCGGCAACTTCCGCCACGGGCCGCCGCTCCAGGATGGCGACGTCGAGGTAGGCGAAGGGGCCGCTGCTCTCTTCAGTGGCCGCGCCCTGCTCGGCCTGGTCCCCCGCTGGCGCTGGGGCAGCAGCTGCCGGTGCCGTGGGAAACGCGCGAGGTGATGCGCTGGCGGCGGCCGGCGGACGTGCAAACGAAGCGAACTCCCGAGAAGACGGCAAGCCCACGCTTTCATCGGCATCGGTCGTCGCGCCCGCCTGGCTGGAAAGGCTGGCCGCGGCAGGCTGCACTTCGTTCCCAACACCGGCGCCCGTGTGAGGACGGTCCCCACCACCCAGCGAGCCGCCGCCGGCGCGCGTGCCGAAGTTCTCGAACATGTCCTCCAGCGCTTTGCGCGCTGCGACGTAGAGCGCTGCACCGCGCTCGGCGCCAGTGATGTTCGCCGGCAGTGCCTGGGCCACCATGGCCACCCGGCCGATCAGCATGTCATCGTCGACACGCAGGTTCGGGGTGGTCTTGTAGGTGAGCATGTCGATCAGTCGCAGGCCGCGCGAGACCTTGTCGTCGAGCGCCTCTGCCTTGATCGAGTTGGCCTGGACTTCCTCGCTGGACACCGGGCGCACCTGCAGGAAGCGGTTCAGGCGAAAGCCCCGCATCTTGTACTTCTCGAGGTAATCGCCGACGTAAAAGCCTGCAATCCCGAAGGTCTTGCCCCGCGTGTTGATCAGGCCCTGGCCCGTCTTGAGGCTCTGCATGTCATCGATCGTCACGCGCTCCACGGTCTCCACCGAGATAGCCTTGTCTCGGCGAAAGCCCCCTGCGTTGAGCTCGTACTGGTTGTAGACCGCCACGCGAGCCTTGCCCACGTAGTCGGAGATGAGCTTGTGGGTCTTCTGCGCATCGTCAATGCGCATGAAGTACTTCGCCACCGCGTTGGCCAGCATCGCGCCAGCTTCGGCCGCGCGACTGCCCTCGGTGAGCTTTTCGATGTCCTGCGCCGCGGCGATCATCGACATGCCCAAGGACCGGGCCTGCGCGAACATCACCGCGATGCCGTCAGAAAAGTAGTAGCCCAGTTCATCGAGCGCCACCAGGAACGGATAGTTCGCCTGCGTGGCCTTTGACTCCAGCACGTGCGAGCGATCGCCCTCGATGTCGGCGCCCAGGTTGCGGCCCATCATCACGCGCAGGCACGCGATGGCCAGCTTGCCCAGGTTCTCCGCTTCCGACGCCGACTTCTCCAGCGAGGGGATCATCATGACCAGGACGCGGTTGTTCAGCGCCACGTCGACCATGTCGATCTCGGAGTACTTCGCGCGGAAGATGTGGCCGTAGGTCTTGTCCAGCAAGTTCAGCGCCGGCATCAGCTGGCCGATGCGGTAGCCGTGCTGGTCGTAGGTCGCCTGGTCCTGCTCGGTCTTCTGCTGGGCCTTGCCAGCTCCCGCCATGGCCGACTGGCCACGCGGCGACCCGCGATCGCTCGGAAGGCCCGTGCGCGAGGCCGAGTTCGGGTCTGGCGGGAGGTTGTACTTGGCGATCACGCGGTCCACCATGAAGCCCGGGCAACCGCCCGACTCACAGTAGGACTTGATCCCCACAAAACCATAGGACCACTCGCCGGTGGCGATGTATTCCTTGTAGCCCTCGGCATACAGCTCTTCTACCTTGGGCAAGCCCATGTAGTCGATGTAGGTGCCCACCGAGATCTCGAAGCCCTGCGTGTCCCGCTTGTAGCAAAGCGCCGCCACCAGCGAGCGCCAGAAGTTCAGCGCCTTCTCCTGCCAGCTCTTACCCTCCCCTTCGGCCTTGGGCAGCAGGTTCGCGCCCATCTGGATCTGCGTGTCCGCGTCCGAGTCCGAGAAGGTGTTGATCATGTTCGTGCGCCGGCGGCGCGACGCGCGGATCTTCTCGGGCGAGCTGCCGCCGATCAGGAAGTTCAGCGCCAGGAAGTCGTCATCCACGCCCTGCATGCGGCACATGGCCATCAGGTCCAGTGGCATCTTGTTGTCGGCCTTGCCGTCCGCCAAGAAGAAGCCAGAACCCCAGCACAGGGCGTTGTAGAACATGCCCTTGAGAGTCTCGGACTTGCCAGAGCCGGTCGATCCGAGGATCAGGAAGTGGGTGCGAAGATCGGAGTCCGCCATCCACACTTCTCGGAAGTTGTCGTAGGGGTTGGTGGACCGCATGTGGCCCACGTACATGATCCCGTCGCCCTCTTTTCCCTTCTCGTCCAGCCCATCGGGCGGATAGCGCAGCGGCAGGAGCACCCGGTAGCTTAGGTGCGTGGCGAATAGGAAGACGAACGCCACGACCCAGAGCGCCCACAAGGGCTTGAGCGCGAACATCGCGAACACCAATCCCCCGGCATTGAGCGCGAGGAAATGCGGCTTGGAGAGCTTTTCGGCGTATTTCTCACCCCAGGAACGCACGTCGGCGATGTTCCTGGACAGCTTGACTTCCTGATGCTGTTCGATGAGAGCCATGGTGATTGATCCAGATTCAGGAGGTCGAGGCCGCGTCAGCAGCACTGGTTGTCGCGGCGCCGCGCACGGCCAGCTCGAACCCGGCCACCTGCAGGCCCAGCGCTTCAGGAGGCGTCTCCTGCAGCAGCTTCATGATCTGCAGCGCCACGCCCAACGGCCCGACGATGCCCACGCGAACCATGGCCGCCGACCGAGGGTCGGCGCCAGCGAGGATGTCCGCGGAGATCTTCCCGAGGATCTCGTTGGCGGCTTCGAGCTTGTCCCGATCGGCCGTGTCGAGGCCCGGGCCCTGACGCCCCTCTGGATTGGCGATCCAGTCGCGCAGGCGATCGAGCAGCGCGGCCGCGGTGATCGGCTCGCTGGAGTAGGCCTTCTGGACGTCCAGGATGGCCGCCATGACCGCCCCCATGACGCCGCGAACGAACTGCTCGCGCATGGGGTTGTTGACCGCCGTCTGGGCGGCAACGGCTGACACCGAGTTGTCGGGTGCGGCAATTTCCACGACCAGGGCCGAGATCGTCGTGGTCTCCCGGGTGGCCAGTGCCTCGAGCACGCGCTCTACGCGCCTGGGATTGACCTTCGCAAGCAGAGCGCCGCTGGTCCAGGCCTTCGCCGTTGCCTTCAGGCCGTCGTCGAAAGAGGTGACGCACGCCATGACCTGCGGATCGTCCTCAGCCTTGGCGGGAGGCGAGGCAGGATCGGAAGGTGCCGTCGCGCGAGCGCTTCGACGAAAACGGCCGAGGAGCTTCTCGGCCAGGACAGCAGCAGTTGAGAGACGCATGCAAATGGGAGAACCTGGGAGAACCTGCGAGAAGCCGCTTAGTGCTGCGAGGCAGCGGTGACGGGAAGGCCGCCGTTCTTGTCGAGCCACTGATTGATGTCCGCCAGCGGGCCCGAGCCCACCACCAGCTTGCCGGTGGCCGAGACGATCGTGGGAGTGGCGGAGAAGTTCAGGGCCACGAACGCGCCGTTGGCCTTGGTGACCTTCTCGGCTGCGTCCGCGCACGAGCCATCGCTCACCGCATCGCCCACGGGGGCGTGGCCGCCGATGGCCGCCTGCCAGGCCGACACCGTGTCCTTCGCGCACAGCACGCGCTGCACCGCTTCCGCGGACCCGGGCTTGAACGCCACGGGCACGATCACCGGCACGAAGCGCGGGTCGATCTGCGAGAGCTTGGGCTCCAAGTCCTTGCACGAAGGGCAGTTCGGGTCGCTGAAGACAACGAACGGTTGGCCCGACGCTCGCATCTGGATGCCGAGCTCGCGCGTGATGTTCGCCACTACCTGCATCTCGGTGGGCGACAGCGTCTCACCGAGCGTGCGATCGCGAAGCTCGGGCGGCAGCATGCCGCTCGCGCTGGGAGCAGCCGCAGGAGCTGGCGCGGCCGCGCCCTTGACCGGCAACGCACCCGTGCACTGGGCGAGGATCGTCAGGCACAGCACTGCGCCGGCGAACATCAGGAAAGTGCGCAAGAGGCTCCACAGCGTCTTGAGCGCCGCGCGGGGGCTCGAGAAGGCAGCGCGAACGGCGCCAAGAGCACGCTGGGCGATAGTCGGCGCTGGCGTTGTGGGAGGCACCTCGCGAGTCTGCGATTCGAACTGGGCCACGATCCCACGGAAGGCGGCCAGGTCCTGAATCGAGTCTTCGCCGGGATCTGCGAAGGACGTCCAGAGCGGCACCCCGTTGAAAGACAGACGCAGCTCGCACGCTGGACCATTCCAGTGCAGCTGCCACAGGTCGCCAGTGCGCGCAGCGCTCCACAGGACGTGCTCACCGACTGCCCTGTCCTCGCGGCCCGGCTCGGGCTGGGTCACCAGGGTGAAAGGAACGCCGACCAGGTGCAGAGTCGGAATGGGATTGGCGCGGGGGGCGGCCTGGGTGTGATTGTTCATGTTCGCTTTGAGGAAATTCAGAAGTCGAGGCCAGACGCGGAGCCAGCGCTGCCTCGTGCGCCAGCCGCTGCAGCGGCCAGGGCGGCGAAGTCATTCATCGACTCGCCATCGGACATGAGGGACTGGGCACCCTGGCGGGCCTTGCTGTCGAATCGCCACGCGGCCTCTTCGCGCTCACGGCTGGCTTCCTGATCGAAGCGGGTGTCGGCGTTGGCCGCATGGAGCGCCGACGAAGGCGGCAGCGGCGCAGACGTCACGGTGAGCTTCACGTTGTTGGCGCGGCGCCAGACCTGGCCGTCCGCCCACCACTTGTCCTCATCGTCGTCGGTGCCCGTCACGTACTGGTGCCAAGCCTCGACCATGGCCTCCTCGGCCGGCTTCACGAGGATCTGCGGATGCCCCTCAGGGCTGATTGGCACCCGGCCGTCCTTGGCCGCCTTGCGCTCGAAGTCGAACTGGCACCAGACGGCCGCCGACTCGGTGTGGGGCACCTTGCGCAGGACCGTGTTCAGCACGTAGAAGAGCACGCGGTCCTGGGGCTTGAGCCAAAGCCACTGCCGGTGGGTCACCTTGCCCTGGCGCTTGGCCATGAAGAACAGCGCGTACAGGTAGGTGTACTCCCAGTGGTGCACGGCAAAGAGGTTCGCCGCCTTCTCGTGGGTGCGGTACTTGTCGAAGATCCACTGGGCGACCGACAGATTCGGCAGACCCTCGGGGTGGTCAGTGCAGGAGTAGTTGAGCTCGTTCATCGCGCGCTCGTAGTCCTTCTTGCCTTCCTTGCCGCCGAAGGCATGCGCGACCAGAAGCCCATACATCACCTTCCCCGCGGGGCTCATGCGGTCTGGGTAGACCACCTTCTTGCCCGAGGCCGCGAGATTGCGATCGTGCAGGATGGACACCAGCTGGATGCCCAGCATCTTGCTGTGCAGGCGCTGCGTGCCCTTGATCAGCTTGGGCTGGCCCTGGAAGTACAGGCGCACCTGGTCCAGGTTCACCTTGTTGTCGGTGAGCAGCGGCTTGCCGTTGATCTTCGTCTTCAGGAGCACTTCCTCCGGCCAGACCTGCTGGCGCCACTTGGGCAGTTGGTCCAGGATCAGCTTGGAGCCCAGGTGCATGACGGGCACGACGCCGGAGAACTTGCGCGAGAGGATCTGCGTGAGCCGTTCCGGACTCGGCTTGCGCGCGAGCTGGTTCGCTCGCCGGGTGAAGGTCCATCCCACAGCGGCGGCCATGATCACAGCCGTCAGCACCACCAGCGGCAAGAGGGCCAGGTCCGCGAAGCGGATGAAATCGAACAGTGACACGTCCTTGGCGCGGGCCCTGAACGCGTCGTGCAGGTAGCTCACGCGGCCCCAGGCCTCGCCGCCTCCGGGCACCAGGTTGTAGAGCCAGCCGCAGGCCTTGAAGATCGGCGAGGTGTAGTAGACGATCCGATTGGAGCCGGTGAACCACAAGGTCCCGCCGAGAATGATCACGACCATCCCCATGCCGAACGCCATCGAGATGGCCTGGCTTTCAGCGGTGGCCGCGTTCGAGATTGCACTGTTGCCCTTGGCCATCAGAAGGCTCCTCGTTGAAGAATTCCGAGGTGGGCATCCCACACCTTCGCGATGTACTGCCGCTGCAGATCAGCGGAGTTGGGAGAGTGGTAGCGCGCAGCGGCGCACCAGAGGTCGCCCTTGCACTGAGCGCTCTGGGACTCCTTGCGCAGGATGTAGGACTGCGCCATCAGCGCCTGGCAGTTGTCGTTCATCAGCCGCTCGGGCTGGATGCCGTAGTTCTTCATCAAGTACGGCGCCCACCACTGGCTATTGATCTGTGAGATGCCCAGATCGCATCCGCCGGCGGCATTGCGGCAGTTCATGACCTGCTTGCCGCGCGACTCCCACTTCACGATCGCCAGCAGGAGCATGGCGGGCACGCTGTAGCGATCGGCCGCCGCCTGTACGCAGTTGGCCGGCAGGGAACTCGGGAGCTTCACCTGGACCTGGCTCGTCTGGGCCGGCTGGCCCATCCCCAACGACCCGGCCAGGACCGTGATCAGCAGAAAATCCATCGGAAGAAGTTCGGCTGGACCAGGAAGGTCTTGAAGTTGATCAGGGAGCGCCTGGTGTACTGGAACTCCACCAGGGCCCATCGGAACGTCGTCGCCGCCCCGATGGCAAGGACGAGCAGGCTCGTGGGGATCAACAGCCAGGAGATCCACATGGGGACCTTGAAGATCATGAAGCAGACCAGTCCGAACGCGATGATCGTCATCGCGATCGAGCCGAACTTGGTCAGGCGCGCCGCCCGGACCTGGCTGGCGTGCACCTTGGCATCCCAGCCCATCACCTCGTACAGGAATTCGAAACGGTCCGAGGGATCGGCCGGCAGCTCGTGCTCAGAGCCGTCCGCGAACAACACGGTCTTGATCGGGAGCCTCGACTCGGCCAGCAGACGCGCGCGAGTCTCACGGGCCGCGGCCAGCGCCTCGCCGATGTTCCGGCGCGACTTGCCCAGCTGCCCATAGGCAAGCTCGACGCCCTTGGGCACCAGAGCTGTCGCCGCGGCGCTGCCGAACTTGCGAAGGCGCGAGCGCGACGCTGGCTCGTCGCTTTGAGAGTCTTGCTCAGGGGACTTTCCTCCACGAAGGTTCATGGCTGGAACCCTCCTGCGGTGGTGCCAGCCTCGCTCTCGAGGACCTGGCGCAGGCGCGCAAGGGGCGCCGGCTGGAACAGACGGTTGTAGCCAACGGCGCGGCCCATCGCGAGCTTGTAGCGGGACACGACCGGCATGTCCTGCGCCACGGCTGGAGAGTTCTCGCAGAACCACTGGATCACCACCCGCAGGTGCTTGCCATGCAGGCGGGAGATCAGCACCTGGTCGATCTCGGTAGCGTGGCGCTCGATCACCTCAGGCCCGGCCGCCGCGAGCCAGGCGATCAGCTTGCCCGAGGCCGCCTCCTGCTGCTGGTCGGACCAGGGTCCACGCTGCCTGGTCACCTCATCGCCGAAGACCACCTTGGCCAGCTGGCTGTCGAAGGTGCCCTTGGGCATGTGCAGGGTTGCGTTGCTCATGAATTTCGCTCGGCGAAGTCGTGGTACGGGGAGGCGGCGGCTGCACCGCTCTGCTGAAATCGCGGGCATCCCGGCGCAGCCCGCATGGGGCCGTGCTTTGAGGGCGACTTCAGTTCCTGTTCTCCACAGGAACTGTGAACAAGTCCTCGCCCGCCAGATTCGCAGTTAGCTGCCATACGCAGCGCGGGGGACGTCTGCGTGACCTTCCTCGTCGCTGTCAACCACGGCCGGCACCAGCGCGATCGCCGCGCGCAGCGTTGCCGGAGCAGCGGACGCAACGGGTGCGGAGAACTCGCTCGCGACCGAAGCCGGCGCTAACTGTTGTTCGCCGGCGTGCGTCGCGGCAACTTCGGGAGCCGGCTCGAACGTCTGGACCTGCGCGGCGGGCTTGGCCGCCTCACGGGAGACCTTCACCTGCGCGCGAGCCTTTTCGATCGCCTGGCGGCGGCTCGTGGCCTTCTGAATCTCGCCGTCCAGCAGTGTCTCGATCCGGGCGTTCACTTCGGCGGCCGGGATCATGCCCAACTGGGCGTTCATGAAGCCGCCGCGCTCGTAGTTCATGCAGCCGGTGGCCACGGTCACTTCGCCCGCCTTGATGCGCGACGTGCCGCGCACCACCAGATTGGCTGCCAGGATTTCGCCCTCGGCCGCGTCCACGACGCCGTGGACCTCCAGGTCAGCCGCGAAGACCGAGCCGAACACGACGCCAGTTCCGCCGATCACGACCTTTCCGTCGTGAAAGATGCTGCCCACCACGCAGCCTTCCACCAGGAGTTCTTCGCCCTGGCGGCTGCTGATGTCGCCCACCAGGTTGGACTTCTCACCGATGACGGTCACCTTGGACTCGCCCTTGGCGAGGAAGGGGGGAATGCCGGTTGCGGCATCTGCGGAATTCGAAGCTGCGTTCATGATCAAGCCATCGTTAGATTATTTGCACCGCTTTATGATATTTGCGCAACTTTTATAAAGTCAATGAAGCATCCGAGTTCAGCAATCTCGATGCTGCGCGAACGATACGACCCGCAGATGGCCACTTCCCAAGGAGAACCCGGCGACATGGACGAACAGCTGCCCATCGACGGGCCTACCCGCCTTGCCCTGGCTCTCGGCTTTGGAAGGGCACCGCAAACGGCTGCCGGAGTGAGCGGCACGGTTGGCGCCGCGGCGTCCTCGAGCTCGGGCTCCGCCGGCGCAGAGCAGGACGCCGCGGCGGGCCTGGACATCGACGATGTCGTCGATCCCAACGCTGGCGCAGGGCGTGACGGTGCGCGTCGCACCGACATGAAGTACCTGCCTGGCAATGGAGCTGATGCAGCGGCGCGAGCACAACCACCAGGCGATCCGCGAGGCCGCCCGTCGAAGCGGCGATTGGCGCAGCGTGAACCTCGACACCGTTGGCAAAGCCGACCTCTGCTGGTTGTGGTGCAAATCCTCCGAAGGTTCTGGCTCCGCTGAATTCGTCCAGTCGCTCTACGCGAGCAACCGCCCTGTTCCTATGCAAAAGAACCCGCGCCGACCACCCGAACATGGGCCATATGCGCAGCGACAGAGGTCCTGAAGGCATTGAGGCTCGCAGGGTCGTAGCGAGTCGCGGCCTGGATTCCGTTCAGATCCTCGAGGAGTCGCAGCCCGGTTTCGAGAAGCAGCCCGCTGATTCTTCGCGGGTCGAAGCCGGATAGAAACGACTCTCCGGCCGCCGAGACGTTGCTCTTGAGTCTGAGAAACTCTTCATCGCCTGAATGAAGGATGGCCTCGTCAAGGTATGTGAAGACCATCTCACTTCCCGCGCGCGCGCAGGTGGCAATTGATCGAAGGGCTTTGAGGTTTGCCTCCCGGGTCAGGTAAGTCGTGACGCCCAACCAGGAGAAAAAGGTGAGACGGTCACGCTGAAACGAAGATCTCGTCAGCGCCGATCCCAACGCTTCCATCGACAGGTCGGCTTCCACGAATTCCACGGAGCAGGGGACGCTCACGCCACATGCAGCCAGGCGTTCGCGCTTGAGTCGCTGCGACGCAGGATGATCCACCTCGATGATTGTCAGGCCCTCCGCCCATGCTGGGCGCCGGCAAAGGAAGCTATCGAACCCGGCGCCGATGATGACGTATTGAACGATGCCCTTCCCTATCGCCTGCTGGAGCGCGTCCTCTGTGTATCGGGACCGAAGGATCACACCCCCGTATGCGGGATTGGACCGAAGAGCCAGGTCCAGATCTTGAACGCCACCCGGCGTCAAGCCCGGCTTGGTCGCTTCCATGCGTGCCATCACACGCTGAAGCATGGCGGCCTTCGCCGATTCCGGCACAAGAAGATCCCCCCATGTATCGCTTAAAAGTGGCAATGGATCCTTGCGCGAATGAACAGCTCGCATAAGAGAGGTTGCAAGTGCCGTGCGACTGGGGGTCGATGGGTTCAAGGAATCTCCAATGGTTACTTCCAGGTGGACGAACGACATCCTACGACCGCACGGTGAGGCTGTTGCGGGCACGAAGCCGAAGAGTCGATGCGCCCTCCCCTTCGGCTGCTATGGCTGCGAGTCGGACAGGGCGGCCGGACGCCTTCTCAACTCGGTTGGGAGAGCTGCCTGTTTGACGGGCAATGTGTCGGAACGCAAGCCTGGAGCCACTTCGCAGGGTTTCGCAGGCTGTTGTCCACAACTATGTCCACGATGTGCGTGGACAAGCTCGCTAGCCTCGGATCAATTTCCCGGGTTACCACCGCACCTTCAGGCCCAGGCTGCCGCCCACCGAACCTTCAGTTCGCGCGTTCCCGCTGTTCGCCCACAGGTGTCCCACTTCGCCGTAGGCAGCTACCAAGGGCGTGATTTGCCAGGTGGCGCCCACCGCCAGCTCGGTGCTGGTGCCACCCGTGCTGCTCGCGATGTCGGTCGTGGCGGCAGGCCCGATGAAGCGCGCCATGTCAGTGCCACTGCTGCGACGGTACACGTTTACGCGCGCATACGGCTGCAGTAGGCCGGCGCTTGTAGCGACCTCGCCCTTCACACGCACGCCGATGCGCGCGAGCCAGGTGCTGTCGTTGTCCTGCTGCACCGTGGCGCCGGCCAGGGTCAGATCATCCAGGCTCACGTGCTGGCTGGCCAGCTGCAGCTGCGGCTCCACGATCCAGCCGGGCGCGACCTGCAGCGCCTGGCCAACCTCGACTGAGGCGAGCACGCTGCTGCCCTTGCCTTCTACGGAAGCGGCGGCCGCTGGGTTGGCGGTGTAGCGAAGGCGCCCGGCCTGGAGCACGGTGTCCATGTAGGTTCCACCGTCGTTGCGCCAAGTCGCGTAGCCGGCGAGGAACTGGCTGCGCAGGTCGTTGGAGCCCACGGCGTAGTTCTGCGCGCCGCGCGCGAAGCCGGTGACGTCCAGGTCGCCCTCGAGTTGGCCGACGTACACGCCGGCGCGCCAGTTCGGGTTGCCCCACAGATCCGTGCCCACTTGCACGCCGGACTGCCGGCCGCTGCTGGTGGCGCTGACCGTGCCCTCCTGGGCGATGTCGCGCTCCACGCTGATGTAGCGGCCCCAGGCCTGGCGCTGGCCACCGGTGGTGCCGCTTCGGACTTCGTCGCCTACTCGCTGGTGCAGATTGCCCACCATGGCCAGGCCCGCCTCGCGCAGCTGCTCGGGTGCGGCGGCCAGGAGCGGCGCCTCGGCGCGGTAGGTCGGTACCGGGGTGGGCGCGGCTGTGGGCGCCTCCAAGGGTGGTGTGGTCGGCGTCGTGGGCGTCGTGGGCGTCGTGGGCGTGACCGCGTTCGTGGTCGAGCTGAGGTAGGCGGCGGTACCGACGGTGTTGAGGTGGTAGTCGTAGGCGCCGGCACTGAGCGTGCCCGCCAGGCTGAATGCTTCGCTGGCGATGCCGCCTGGGGCGCTGACGATCTGGATGCCATCGCCGGTGGTCTGGGCGCCGAGGCCGCCGAGGTTGGTCACCTGCACGCGGGTCGTGCCGCTGGCGCTGCCGGTGACGACGAGGCGGTCGCTCAGGCTGGCGCTGTCGCCCACCACGGTGCCGATCTTGAGCAGGCCGTTGTTGCCCACGTAGTTGCCGTTCACGGTGAGCGTACTGCCGGCGCTGGGGCCCAACATCGAGACCGTGCCCGCGTTGGTCAAGGCGCCGATGCTTTGGCTGAAGCCGGCGGTGTCCAGCGTGGCGCCGCTGGAAACCGTCACGGCGCTCGCGGCGCTGAAGGTGTTGACCGCCCCCGCACGCAGCGTGCCCGCGGCGACGTCGGTGGCGCCGGTGTAGTTGTTCGCAGCCGTCAGGGTGAGGGCGCCGACGCCTTGCTTGGTCAGAAAGCCTGCGCCGCTGATGGCGCCTGACAGCGTGGCATCGAAGCTTCCAGTGTCGACGATGGGGTCACCCACGCCGCTGAGCACGATGGCGTTGGCGATATTCAGGTTGTTGGCGGCGAAGCCGAGCGTTGTGCCATCAGCCATGTCGAGTGCGCCGGTGCCCAGGGCCGATTTGCTGCCCACGTTGATGCGACCGGCAAGCAGTTGCGTGCCGCCCGAGTAGTTGCTAGAGCCCGTGAGCGTCAGGGAGCCCGTCCCGTCCTTCACCAGCGAGCCGGAGCCCGACACCGCACCGCCCAGAGTGGCCGTGCCGCTGCGGTCGAACCTGAGCGTGCCATTGTTGACGACGTCGCCGCTGATCGAGCCTTGGGTGCCGCCGGTTCCGATCTGCAGCGTGGTCCCGGCACTGATGGTGGTGTGCCCGCTGGCGTTCACGGCGCCCGTCACCACCGTGGTGCCGGTGCCGCTTTCCAAGGAGATGTTGCCTGCAGACAGCGTGCCTGTGACGGTGAGCGCTGAGGCAGAGTGAAGCTCAAAGTTGGCGGCGTGGAAGTTTCCGATGTTCTCAACGAAATTGGCGGCACCGTTGAGCGTGGTGTCCTGAAGCGATGTGCCGGTCAGGGTGGTGGCCGTGACCGCACCGCCGGTCTGCAAGATCGTTGTGCCGCTGTTCATTCGCAGCGTCCCAGGGGTCGTCACGTCGTGGGCCAGAGTGAGGGCGCCCTGGCTTGCCAGGTCGATCTGGCTGCCCCTCAGACTATCGGCTATACTGAGCGAGCCCCCATTGGAACGCAGCGAAAGGGCAGCCGTGCCGGTATCGATGGGTGCACTGGGCAAGCTGAGGACCCCGCCGGCAACAAGGTTCAAGGCCGAATTGGTAGCCTGGGTCAGTGATGCGATTGTCATGTCGCCTTGACTGGCAATGCTTACCGCACCGCCGGTGATCGTGAGCGCGCCCCCAAAAGAGTTGTTTGAGTTGTTCAGCGTTATGGCGTTCGAGCCGGCATTGAAGGATGCGGTGCCGCTCACCGATAGGGCCCCGATTTGGCTTATCGCGCCCCCGCTCCTTACCAGCATGCTGCTGACACTGCTGGTGCCAAGCACCGTGGCAACGGAATTGGTCAGTGAGACGTCGCCGGCATTGAAGGCGATTGCACCGGTGAAGGCATTGATGGGGTTGTTCAAAGTGATCCCACCGAGGCTGCTGAAGCTGCTTGTCCCGGCCACCGCATAAGGTCCAAACTGAATCAACGAGGCGACCGATGTGATCGAGAGGTTGCCGGACAGCGTCGTCGAACCGAGAGCAAGGATGGAACTAGCGTCCACTGTCAGGTTCCGCAGGTTGATGGCCCCGGAGAACTGAAATAGGTCGATCGTTCGCACGGTGAGATCGGCCAGACCGGAGACGGGCGCTGAGAAGGCGATGACGCCGCCCGTACCGGTGCTGCTGAGCGTCACATTTGCGCCGAGCGTCACCGAGTCAACGTAAGTCTGGGAGAGGTTTGTGGTGACGTTGCCGTAGAGGACTGTGTCGCCACCCCCGCCCAATGAGAGGGAGTTGAGCGCCGTCGTGCCGCCGACTGCGCCGCCCAAGGTCTTGACACCCGAGGTGGAGAGGGCCAGGTTGTATGCACCATCGACGGTGGAATCGAAGCGGATGTATTCGGCGGCAGAACTGATGATCTGGAGGTTGCTGTTGAGTGTGTACGGATCGGTGAATATGTAGTCCTCAGCCCAGGCGCTAGCGGCGGGCAAGAGGCCAGCAGCAAGTAGTAGCGCCGTTGCATGGGCGGTCTTGCTACTTGCGCGGCGCCCGCGCGCTCGTGCGGTCTCTGGTGTGGCCACCCAGGCGCCCAGGGCGCAGTTCCAGATGGTGCGGTGGATGTTATTCATGAGGGCGCTCGCGAGGGGGATGGAACAGGCGAGCACGCAGTGCCCGCATGGAGGTGCGCACGCTCGAGGCCCTCAACGGAACGAATGGCTTGCGCAAAGGCATGCACTGTATCTACGTGTTACCGAAAAGGGTATCACTGAAATCAGGTAGGCGGTTCCCCAGAAGCGGCGCCGAACAGCGAACATTACTCGGCTAGGTCCGCTTTGCGCCGGCGGAAATCAGTCAATCAACTCCCGCTAGGAAACGTCTGTAAAGGCTGCGATCCAGTAGTTCCGCCCTGCCCCCTCTTTCGGCTGCTTTCGCTGCCTTCCGGTCTTGAAGCGGTCAGCCGATCAAATTCGATTGGTGTCCCTTGCAGTCATGCAAGTCGCAACCGCGCTCCTGTCGGCGGTGAACATCCACAGATGCATGGCAGGTGTCAGAGTCGGGGATCAGACACGCCCACTGGCCACAATCCGCTCGGCCAACCGAATAGCCGGCAGGTCGACTATGCGGCATCCAGGCTGGCAAGAGGACCGTGTTGGCCACTCGGCCAGGGGCCTCAGCCCAGCGCTCCGGTTGCCTGCCCCGCGCTTTCCGTTGCCTTTTCTACTTCCAGTTGGTACTGCTCCCAGCCCGACGCCGGAACCAACTCGCCCACACGCGATTTGACAGCCTCCAAGTTATCGCAAAGCGCCTCGCCTGCACTCTCGCGGTCAGTCAGATGTACGCCGCGAGTCATCGTGACGTGCGCGCACTCGAAACTACCCGCTCCGGCCAGCAAGATCATGCGTGTCGGCGCGTGCTCGCCCACCAGGGCCACCAATCCCGGACTCACCTGATCTGGCGTCAAGCGCGCTAGCGCCTCGGGCGGAAGAAGGCTTTCGGTCATCGCGGTAGCCGCGCTTGGCGCCAGGCAGTTCACGCGGATGTTGCGCCGCTGTCCCTCCAGCGCCAGCGTCTGCATCAAGCCGACCAATGCCATCTTC
The DNA here is from genome assembly GCA_018241225.1 of Pseudomonadota bacterium. Lineage (GTDB taxonomy): Bacteria > Pseudomonadota > Gammaproteobacteria > Burkholderiales > Burkholderiaceae_C > Variovorax. Next base: position 72,854 of record JAFEEG010000026.1, on the reverse strand, counting down.
GCCGCGCCATAGTTCGACTGCCCGAAGTTGCCGTACAAACCCGACGAAGAGGTTGTCATCACGATGCGGCCGTACTGCTGCTCCTGCATCCGGCCCCACACGGCCTTGGTGCAGTGGACGGCTCCCATCACATGCACGTCCATCACCAAGCGAAATTCGTCGAGCGACATCTTGGCGAAGGTACGATCTCGCAAGATGCCAGCGTTGTTCACAAGGATGTCGATGCGGCCCCAAACCTCAGCGGTGTGCGCCGCCAGGGCCTCCATGTCGTCGGCAAGCGTGACGTCGCCGGTGAGCGCGATCGCTTGACCACCTGCGCGCCGGATTTCATCGACAACGGCACTTGCCCCGGCGGCGTTGGATTCGTGGGCGAGGTCGTTGACCACGACGCGTGCACCATGGCGCGCCAGTTCGATGGCATGCGTGCGACCCAGCCCGCCTCCCGCACCCGTGATGATGGCCACTCGGCCCTGCAACAGCTTCTTCATCGGATCTTCCCCACCTTTCAAAATGCCACCGCATCCTGGCCCTTGAGGCCCAACATGGCTCGCGCTTCAGCGGGCGTAGCCACCTCAAGCGACAGTTCTTCCAGAATGCGTCGAATCTTTCGTACCTGCTCTGCACAGCTTCGCGCCAATTGACCCTTGGCGAGATACAGGCTGTCTTCCAGTCCCACGCGCACGCTGGTGCCGAGGACCGCTCCCATAGTCAGCAGTGGCATCTGGTGCCGGCCGCCTCCGAGCACCGAGAAGCGGTAGCCGCCGCGGCCGAACAAGCGATCGGCCGTGCTCTTGAGAGTGACCAAGTTCTCTGGGTCCGGCCCCAAACCACCCAGGATGCCCAGGATGCCCTGGATGAACAATGGCCCCTCGATCAAGCCCTCGTCGACGAAATGCGCGAGGTTGTAGAGGTGCCCCACGTCGTAGCACTCAAATTCAAAGCGTGTGCCGCAGTCCTTGCCCAGCACTTGCAGGATGTGCTTGATGTCGCGGAAGGTGTTGCGAAATATCAGATCTTCCATGCCTTCCACGTACGGCTTCTCCCAGTCGTGCTGCCACTGGCTGTACTTGCGCGCCACGGGGTGTACCGAAAAGTTCATCGACCCCATGTTGAGCGAGCACATCTCGGGCTTGGCTTGCAACGGGTAGGCCAGGCGCTCTTCAAGCGTCATGCGCGTGCTCCCGCCGGTGGTGATGTTGATCACGGCATCGGTGGCCGCCTTGATGCGTGGCACGAACTGGTCAAACACGCGCGGGTCGGCGCTCGGTCGCCCATCTTTCGGATCGCGCGCGTGCAGGTGCAAGATCGCCGCGCCCGCCTGCGCCGCCTCTATCGCCTGCGTGGCGATCTGATCCGGCGTCAGCGCAAGGTATGGCGACATGGTCGGTGTGTGAACCGAGCCGGTGACGGCGCAGCTGATGATGACTTTCTCTTGGCTTTGCGCCATTGCTTTTCTCCTGATGTTCAAACGGCCAGCCACTGGGACAGCAGCCCCTGGTCGGCCTCTAACTGCGCGGGCGTGCCTTCGAACACGATGCGCCCGTGCCCCATCACGCACACCCTCGAGGACACCTTGAGCGCGATGGCGAGCTTCTGTTCGACCAGCACGACCGACACGCCCTGGCGGCGCATGTCGTGGATGCACTCCCCCACCTGCGTGACGATCTTGGGCGCCAGGCCCTCGGTGGGCTCGTCGATAAGGATGGCCAGCGGGTTTCCAAGCAGAGAGCGACAGATGGTCAACATCTGCTGTTCGCCGCCCGAGAGGCTACCGGCCTTCGTGCCGCGTCGCTCCTTCAGGCGGGGGAAGTAGTCGAACATCTCCTGCGTGGTCCAGCGCCGTGCACCCTGCACCGGTGGCTGCTCGCCCATGCGCAGGTTCTCGTCGACGGTCAGGTTGGCAAACACCTCGCGCTCTTCCGGTACGTAGGCCAGGCCAGCACGGCAGATGGCGTGCGGCTTGGCGCCAGCCAGCTCCCGGCCGTCGAGCGACACGCGGCCCGAGCTCGGTGGGACCAGGCCCATGATCGACTTCAGCGCGGTGGAGCGGCCCGAGCCGTTGCGCCCCAGCAGGCTCACGACCTCGCCGCGCGCAACGCTGAAGCTCACGCCACGCAGGATGTGGCTCTTGCCGTAGTGGGCCTGAAGGTCATCAACATGAAGCAGCGACGTTGTCGGATCGCTCATCCTGCGACCTCCTCGCCCAGGTAGGCCTCGCGCACGCCCTGGTGGGCACGAATCTGTTCCGGCGTACCGGTGGCAATCACTTCGCCGTAGACCAGCACGCTGATCTGGTCCGCCAGCGAGAACACGACGTCCATGTCGTGCTCGACGATGAGCAGCGCGCGTCCTGCGGTGACCTCGCGGATCAGTTCCATGGTGTAGTGGGTTTCCTCGTTGGACATGCCGGCCATCGGTTCGTCCAGCAAGATGGCCTTGGGGTTCGACGCCACCGTCATCGCCAACTCGAGTGAGCGCTGTTCCGAGTAGGACATCTCGCCAGCCAGCGTCGTCGCCTGCGCTTGCAGTCGCAGCTTTTCGAGCAGCACTTCCGTGGCCTCGCGCAATCCGGCCACTCGATCTACGACGCGCCAGAAGGTGTATTGACGCGCGTGGTGACGCATCACGGCCAGCCGGATGTTCTCGAACACCGTGAGCTTGGGAAAGACGTTGGTAATCTGGAAAGAGCGCGCGAGGCCGAGCCGGTTGATGCGCTGTGGCGTCCAGCCAGTGATGCGCTGGCCGTCGAACACCACATCGCCCGACGTCGGCACTAGATTGCCCGACACCAGGTGGAACAGGGTGGACTTCCCGGCGCCGTTGGGACCGATCAATGCACGCCGCTCACCGGCGCCGAGTTCGAGGTCGACGCCACGGATGATTTCCGTGTCGCCGAAGGACTTGCGCAGACCGCGCAAGGAAAGGATGGCTTCATTCATGGCAACGCTCGTTCACCCAGGGTTGCGACGTTGGCGGGCGCCTGGTCCGAGGCCGCGAGCGCGAGGGCGCGGTAGCTGCGCTTCGCCCCGACAGTCATCAACGCACCTGCCACCATCAGGCCAGTTGGCACGATCCAGGTCGTCAGCGCTGTGGCCGCCCAGGTGCGGCCAAACAGCGCAACCGGCGGCGACACGCCACTCATGCGGGCCAGCGAGCGATAGTCTTGCGAGAACAGGCGCTGCAGCAGCTCAACTGCGAAGACGGCCCCACCTGCCAGCAGCAAGGCAGCCAGGATCGCGCTCAAAGCCAAGGGCAGCACTGCCACGAGTCCGTGTCGTTCAATCAGCCGTGCCGTTGCGCTCACAAGACCGGTCAGCCCTGCCGGCATGAACATCATCACCAGCACAAAAAGAACACCCTGGTAAAGCAGCCACGATTGCGTGGCGTCCGATACCGCGTAGCCGAAGAAGCTCATCAGGGCTGCACCCAGGGCCGGCCCGAGAAAACTGCCGACGCCGCCGATGTAGCTGTTGAGCACCACGGTGGCCGACACCCCCGCATCGAAGACCACATAGTTGGCCGACTCGTTGCTCATCACCTGTAAGCCGCCCGCAATACCGGAGACCATCGCCGACAGCGCGAACGCCGAAACGCCCAGGCCGTGCACGTCGTAGCCGAGGAATCGCAGACGGTGCTCGTTCTCGCGCAACGCCAAGGTGAGCCGGCCCAGTGGCGTGCGCGTATGGAAGTACAGCAGCGCCAGCGAGATCAGCACCCACGCAAGCGTCAGGTAGTACACCTGCGTGGTCGAGCCGAAGCTCAATCCCCACGCCGGCATGCGCATCGTCGAGATGCCTGATTCACCCCCGAACCAGCCCTTGAGTTGCGGGGCGAGCGCATGCAGCAGTTCGGCGATGGCCAGGGTGATCATGGCAAACGCCGTTCCACTGCGCTGGGTGGCGAACCAGCCTGCGACCAAGCCAAATCCGAGTCCGCCAACGGCACCGATGAGCGGCATCAGGGGTGTCGGCAACAAGCCGGTCCCGCCGAGCGCATTCATCGCGTGCACGGTTGCGAAGGCGCCCACGCCAAAGTAGGCAGCGTGGCCGAATGACAGCATGCCGGCGCGCCCGGCAAGCAGGCTGTAGGCGCAGGCAAACAGCGCGGCGACCAGCGCCTGGATCGAGGCGTTGAGCAGACCCGCCGGCAGCAGGACCGGCAGCGCTGCCAACAGCGCGACGGCAGCAAGAGAAAGTGCAAGTGGCGTACGCATCGTCGTCACGCCTTTTCGCCCATCAGGCCCGAGGGACGCACGAGCAGCACGAGCAGCATCAGCGCAAACGGCAGCGTGGCGGCGAGGCTGGACAACTTGAGCGTGAGCAGACCGCCGACGCTGCGGGCCCAGTCTCCGGCGCCCGCCAGGGCTAGCGCGTCGGCCAAGCTGCGGTCGACACCGACAGCCAGCGAAGTCAGCACGCCGATGAGCAGCGACGCGACCATGGCGCCGCCGAGCGAGCCCAATCCCCCGACAACGACCACGACGAAGACCATCACGCCCACCTCGAGCGCCATGTTCGGATTGGTGGTGTAGAACGCCCCGGCAATGGCACCGGCCAGCCCCGCAAGCGCGGCGCCGACACCGAACACGCCCATGAACACCAACTGCACGTTGTGACCCAGCGCCTCCACCATGCGTGGCTTGTAGATGGCCGAGCGCACGACGATGCCGACCCGCGTTCGCGTCAACAGCAGATAGATTGCCGCGAACATGGCCAGCGCCACGGCGCCCATCAGAACGCGGTAGAGCGGGTATTGCTGGCTGCCGATGACAAAAGCCGCCATGTCCAGTGCGGCCGGAACCCGGTAGTCGACCGGGTAGTTCCCGAAGAACAGCTTGATGGTCTCGGCAATGATGAAAGACAAGCCGAATGTGAGCAGCAGCTCGTGCGCATGGCCGTGGCGGTGCACGCGGCGCAGGAACCAGCGCTCCACGACGGCGCCCACGCCGCCCGACAGAAGCGTGGCCAACACCACCGCCGGTGCAAAGCCGACGATGCCCTGCAAGGTGTACGCAAAGTACGCGCCGAGCATGTAGAAGGAAGCGTGGGCGAAATTGAGCACGCCCATCATTCCGAAGATGAGCGTGAGCCCAGCCGAGACCATGAACAGCAGCAATCCGTGGATCACGCCGTTCAGCAGTGAGAAGAGGATCCAGTCCATCGCTCAGAGGTACTCGAGATTGCCGTCGACGCTGATGGCTTGGCCGGTCAGGTTGCGCGCCGCTGGCGAGCACATGAAGAGCGCCATTGCGGCCACGTCGTCCGGGCTGACCATGCGACGCAGAGAGATCTTGCGCAGGTACTCCTCGCGCATCTGTTCGACATCGATGCCCATGGCGGCCGCGCGCGAAGCAATCACGCCGTCCATGCGCTCACCTTCCACCACGCCGGGCAGAATGGCGTTGACCCGAATGCCCTGCGGACCGAGCTCTGCGGCCAACGATTTCGTCAGGCCCACGATCGCCCACTTCGTCGACGCGTAGGGCGTGCGGAACGGATAACCCAGCCGGCCGGCCACCGAGCTCATCGCAATTAGGACCGGGTTGGCAGTCGACTCTTTCAGCAGCGGTACGGCACGCCGCGCAAAGTAGAACTGACTGTTGAGGTTGACCGATACGGTGCGCTCCCAGCCGCCAATATCGAAGCTCTCAATGGCCCCGGTCGGCCCTGCGATGCCCGCGTTGTTGATGAGGACGTCCAGTCCTCCGAGGCAGCCGCGCACATCGTCGAACACCAGGTCGACATCGGCAGCTACCGAAACGTCGGCCATGCTGCCAGTGATACCCGGCGTCTCGGTCACCAGCCGGTCGAGCGCCGCGCGATCGATGTCGCACACATGGACTCGCGACCCCGCTTCATGAAATGCGCGTGCAATGCAGGCCCCGATGCCGCTGGCGCCAGCGGTCACGAGCACCCGCAGTTCCGGCAGGGGTCGAAGAGATTCGTACAAGGGCATGAGGTTCCTCCGCGATTGCGCGTCGCCACCCGTGGCGCCGCGTCGTGTGCAGCAGAGTCTCTTCGCGGGGCGCTCGTCGCCCTATGTGCGGAGCGCACACTTTTGCCCCCGCCTGGATGTCATCTCACCTCAAGCACATTGCGACCCCGTCTGTTAGCCTAGATCTAGCAACGGAAGGCCGAAGGCCGGCTCCATCGACACAAGAAATCGAGACAAAACCATGCGCATCATTGAAGAGGAGACCGGCGAGCAGATCGCCGTGCAGCTCGTTCGCCTCTTGCACCAAGGAACGTCGACGGACGAGTTCACGCAATGCATGGTCGAGGTGGAAGCCCTGCCTGCCGGGCAACCCGGCAAGTCCAACCTGGTCGAGGCCGTGCGCATGGCCATGGCCGTGCGCAATCGACTCGAGCTGTTGCAGCAACGCGAGAGCGGCATGCTGGCCGTGATCGAGTCGGCGCAGGAGTTATCGAGTCGGCTCGATCTCACCAGCCTGCTCGGCGCCATCGTGGAGCGGGCGCGCAGGCTGCTCGGCTCCGACCTGGCGTGGCTCTCGATCCACGACCCCAAGCGAGACGAATTTCGAGTGCTGGTGGCGCAAGGCGCGATCTCCCCGCACGTCTCGGACATGGTGACGATGCGCGGCCGCGGCGTCGCGGGCGTGGTGATGTCCACGCGCCTGCCCTTCACGACAGCAGACTACCTGCACGACACGCGCTTCACGCATGACGCCGGGCTTGACGAGATCTTCAGGGAAGACGGCATCGCTGCCCTGGTCGGCGTGCCGCTGATCTGGGAAAGCGACGTCATCGGCCTGTTGTTCGTGGCGGATCGCTATCACCGCGTGCACACCACGCAGAGCCTGTCCATCCTGTGCACGCTCGCCACCCACGGCGCCGTGGCGCTGAAGAATGCGCGCGACTTCGAAGCGGTGCGCGCGGCCCTGGACAAGGCCGACGCGGCGCGTGCCGAATTGGAGCGGCACCTGCGCGGCATCCAGGCCGCGGCAGACGCGCACGAGCAGATGACCTCCCTCCTCGCGCGCGGAGCGTCGCTGTCCACCCTGTGCCAATCGGTTGCGCAACTCCTTGGCGGCAGCCTTCTGGTGCTGGACGAAGCCGCGCAGGTGATCAGCCAAGGCGTCGCGACGGGTTACACGGGTCTGGCCGCACAAGGCTACGAGCCGCACGGCGCGCGCAGCGCAGAACTTGCCGATGCCCTGCGCTTGAGCCGCCAGATGGGCCGTTCCGTCCAGGCGTATGAGCAGGACGGGGAGTTCTGCCGGGTGATGCCCGTCATCGGCGGCGACGACGTACTGGGTTCGATTGCGCTGTTTCATCGCGAAGCTCTCGAGGAGGTCGCGGTACGGACCTTCGAGCGAAGTTCCAGCGTGATCGGCATCGTGCTGCTCTCGCAGGAACGAATGGAGGCGGCCAAGAGCCGCAACGCCTCGGCGTTGCTGCGCACACTCGTCTCGCCGCGCCAGGAGGAACGAGCGGTGCTGGTCAATCGCGCCGAGCGCATGGGGCTGGATCTCTCGCAGCCTCTGGCTCTCCTGCTGGTGGAAATGGAAGGACTGGGCACCGGCTACGCGGCACGGAGCTTCCGCGCCATGGCGTCGATGGAGCGCGCCTTGGTCGATGACATCGACGGCGTGCTGGTCATCGTCTGCGGCGCGCCGCGGGCCTTCGATCTCCGGCAGGAAGTCTCTGCCTGGGCGCGCCGCAACGCGTCGACAATGCATCGGGGCGTGCTGTCACGGCCAGCGACCTCACCAGCCGAAATCCCTGCCCTGTACGCCACCCTCCGGCGAGCGCTGGGAGTACTCGGACGCCTCGGCATCCAGGGCCAAGTGCTGGGCCAGAACGAACTGGCACTGTATTCGGCGCTGTTCGAGACGCACGACCAAGCAAGCCTGTCCCAGTTCCTGGACGCAACCATCGGGCCCTTGATTGCGCATGATCGCAAGCGCAATGCCCAACTGGCGCCCACCCTGCTGTGCTACTTCGACTGCAACCAGAATGCGAAGACCACTGCACAACGGCTGGACATCCACGTGAACACCGTGCGCCAGCGGCTCGCGACCATCGAGGACATGGTGGGACATTGGGGCAACGCGGCGCGGGCATTGGAGATCCACATGGCGCTGCGCCTGTGGAGCCTGGTCGCCCCGGAGCACAAGCCCTAGCGTCGCTGGAACTCCTTGCCGCCCAGGTAGAGCCGGTTGAAGACTGGCGAGATCACCAGCTCGTTGATGCAGACATGCCTTGGCAGTTCGGCGATGAAGCGAATGGTGCGCCCGAGGTCTTCTTCCTGCAGCATGCGCGCCAGGTCATCGGCACTGGGTGCCACGGGGCGGGACTTGAGGATGGGCGTGGCCACCTCACCCGGACACAAGGCGGTGGCGCGCAAGCCATGGACGCCCTCTTCGATGTTGAACGAATGGCTGAGCGCGACCATTGCGGCCTTGGTGGCGGTATACGCAGGGCCCGTCAGATGCGAGAGGTACCAGCCGACGAACGACGCGACGTTGATCACCGTGCCGTACCCCAGCCCCCGCATGCCGTGGATAACGGCCAGCGTGCAATAGGTGGCCCCGCTGAGGTTGACGGCCACCACCTTGTCGAAGGTCTCGCCGTCGGTTTCGCTCCAATAGCGCTTGGGAAAGTTGATGCCCGCGCTGTTGACCAGGATGCTCACCGGGCCATGCGCAGAATGGATCTCCTGCGCCACGCGCTGGACGCACACCTTGTCTGCCACGTCCAGCGGCATGGCGCTGATGGCATCGCCATGCACGCCGGCGCCGCGCGCTGTCGCCAAAGCTGCCTCCAGCTTGTTGGCGTCCCGGCCCGAGATGACGACGCGGCAGCCCGCACGCGCCAACTCGATGGCGCCGGCCAGCCCGATGCCGCTGCCGCCACCGGTGACCCACGCAAGCTGGCCTTCGAGAGATGAACTCATGAGTCGTTCTCCAATTTCGGGACCCCGGGAGAATCAGCCCGGACGCTGCATTTTGCAGCTCGCCTGCGCTGGCACGGACACGGCTTCGGCGCTGAACACCTTCACCGGCTTGAAGCCCATGTCGGTGTCGTCGGCCTTGTACTTCGCGTCCTTGGACACAACCGACACCACCAGTGGCATCTGCACCTGGTGGTCGGCGGCGCGCATGCTCATCTCACCCATCGGCGTCTTGAGCTTGCCGGACTCCAGCGCCTTCGCAAAGGCATTGACATCGAGCGAGCCATTGACGGGCCTGGTGCGTTTGAGCGCGTCGGTCACCATCTCGAGGCCGAAGACCGTCTGCGGCTCCACGAACACAGGTGCGTGTCCGATCTTGGCGGTGTAGTCGGCCACGAAGCGGGCACCGTCGGCGCCGGCAGCCTCGGCATTGAAAGCGTGCGCCACATAGTTGCCAATGGCGAGTTCGCCCGCATTGCTGATGTTGCCTGGCTGGTCGAGATACACGGTGCCGAAGCGCGCCTTCAGGCCGCTGGCCTTGGCCGCCTTCATCATCAGCAGCAGGTCGTTGGACCAGTTGCCGGTCATCACGGTATCCGCACCCGAGGCACTGATCTTCGACACGTAGGGCGCGAAGTCCTGGATCTTGTTCACGTCATGCAGCGTCTTCTCGACGACCTTGTAGCCGCCGGGCCCGGCATTGTCGACGATGGCCTGCTCCATGTCCTGGCCCCAGGAGTAGTTCTGGTTGATCGCGTAGACCTTGGTGCCCAGGGCATGCGTTTCCTTCATCGCCTGCACCAGGGCCTTGGCACGGATCTGTGCATTGCCCGCGAAGCGGAAGTGATAGAAGTTGCACTTCTCGCCGGTGAGCTCCAGAGCTTCGGCACCGACGTTGATATAGACGACCTCCTTGCCCGGATTGCGCAGGTTGTACTTGCGCACGTCCTCGGTGATCTGGCCACCGATGGCGGACGACGAACCCTGCACAACGATCTGCACGCCATCGGCAATCGCTGCCTTCAACTTCTCCGACGCGCCGGCCGGCCCGCCCTGGTTGTCGTACTCGACCAGTTGAACCGGTTCGCCATTCCATCCACCTGCGGCGTTGAACTTGTCGATGGCGTAGCGCACGCCGGCCCGATAGGCCTGACCTGACGAGGCCTGGGGACCCGACAGCGTCTCGACCATCCCGATCTTCACGGGGGCGGCCTGAACTGCCGCCGCAAGCACCAGGGATGCAGGCAGCGCGGCGAGGCGAACTTGGCGAACAACGGTCATGAACTTGTCTCCATCAGTAGTAGCGAAAAAAGTGAAGCGCACAGCAGGCTTGTTGAAGTACGAACAGCTTCTGCGCGGTGCTGCGGAAGTCTCTGCAATCGCTGCGGGGCACCCTATGTGCCTCACACACACATTTGCACGTGCTTCGATGTCATCGACTCGCCGGCATCCGCACGCCCCTGAGAAACCCGACCTGGGGCTTTCCCGCGCTGTCCGCAAATGACTCCTTGCGTTCCGCACACGACCTTTCGGGCCGCGTTGACGCGCATCAACATCCGCCGCCAGGGCGCTGAATGTGGTCACCGACCACGGCGCCTCATCCCAAGAAGCATTGGAGACCCGAGTGAAGAAACAGCATTTGTTCCTGGCTGGTTGCCTGAGCGTGATCACGCTCGCGGCCTGCGGTGGTGGCGGCAACGATGGCAGTGCCGGCAGTGCCGGCAATGGCGGCGGAGGTGGCAATGGCGGCACCGGTAGCCCCACCACGCCCCCCGTGGCTGCATCGCCCAAGGCCTGCGCCGATCTGGTTGGCATGGAGATCCCGGCGGCGGCCATCGGCCTGCCGACCACCGGTGCCAAGGTGACGGCTGCGACGGTCACCCCGGCTGCGGGTAGCGGCGCCGCGGCGCTGCCCGAGTACTGCAACGTGCTGGGTAGCATCGCGTCGGTGGACCCCACTGCGCCCAGCATCAATTTCCGCCTGGCGTTGCCCGCCAACTGGAACAAGAAGGCGATGATGTTCGGCGGCGGCGGCTTTGATGGCACGCTGCCCAACGTAGCAGGCAACGTGCCCGCTGGCCCGGCTGATCAGCTCACACCGCTGGGACGTGGCTACGCCGTGTTTGCCAGCGACTCGGGGCACCAGGCCAACGCAGCAGGCTCGCTGGACGGGCAGTTCCAGCTCAACGACGAGGCCTTCCGCAACTTTGGCGGCCATGCACTCAAGAAGACGCGAGATGCAGCCGTCTATCTGATCCAGGCGCGCTATGCCGCCGGCGCCCCAGTAAAGTCTTACTTCGCCGGCGGCTCGACCGGTGGACGCGAAGCCGTATCCGTGGCACAGCGTTGGCCGCAGGACTGGGATGGCGTCATCGCCTGGTACCCCGCGTGGAATCAACTCTCGGCGATGCTGGGCGGCCATCGCATGAGCCGCGCCCTGGCTCAGCCGGGCGCCTACCCGAACACGCCCAAGCGCGCGCTCCTGCGCAAGGCCGTGCTGGAAGCCTGTGACACGCTGGACGGCGTGGCCGACGGCCTGGTGAGCAATCAACTCAAGTGCAACAGCGTCTTCGATCCGTCGGTAGCCACGGTGGCCGGCGCGCCGCTGCGATGCGTGAATGGCGCCGACACCGGCGACGACTGCCTGTCGGACGCGCAGATCAACGCGCTCAAGACAATCAATACCGCGACGAGCTTCAACTTCTTCGTGGCCAGCGGCTCGACCGGCTACCCGGGGTACAACGTCTGGGGCGCTGACCTGGGCATCACCAGCAACCCGTCGCCCCTGCAGCCGACCGTGACTTTCCTGAACTTCGGGACCGAGCAGCCAGCGATGCCGGTGCCGGCCGGCGCGCCGTACATCACCAAGCAGCTCGACCAGACGATCAAGTACGGTGTCACGCGCGACCTGCAGTTCGACTCGTTGTCCCTCGACCCCGAGAACCCCGGCCCATGGGGCGCTCGCCTGAGCGAGATCAGCACGATGCTCGACGTCAGCAGCGACCTGTCGGAATTCGCAGCACATGGCGGCAAGCTGTTGCTCGCGCACGGCCTGTCGGATGTCCTGGTGAGCACCCGAGCCACCGAGCAGTTTTACCAGCGCCTGCAAGCGCAGTTCGGCCCGAGCTACGTCGACGGCTTTGCGCGCTACTACGAAGTTGCGGGCTACGGCCACGCCGTGAGCACAGTGTTCAACGCCACCTGGGATTCGCTCACGGCGCTGGAGCAATGGGCTGAGAACGGCACGGCCCCCAAGGCACAGATCACCACCGACACGGCGGGTGTGCCGGGCCGCACGCGTCCGCTGTGCGACTACCCCGCATGGCCGAAGTACAAGGGGGCGGGCGACGTCAATGCTGCCGGTTCCTATACCTGCGCGACCTTCTGACTCCCCGCGGGCCCTGCGGTGAGCTCACATCGCCCGGGCCTCATCTGTGTGACATGACGACATAGGCATCGCGCCCCCGGCGCCAGAGACTCCAGCCAGGATTGATAGCCCTGGCGAGTCCGAAGCATGTCACACCGGATACCGCCGCCCTGGGGGCGGCACTACCCTCCTTATCAGATTGCTGCCTTGGTCCGGCTCCTCGAAACCAGAGGGCAGCCGCCTGGCGCGGTGCTTGCGGGCACCGGCCTGGACACCGGGCAACTGGACGACGTCGCCTGCCGCACGTCGTTGCTCCAGCACCTTGGGGCTTGGCGCAACGCCCTGGACCTTGGCGTCAGGTCGGATCTCTCGTTCCAGCTTGGCCGCAGCCTGCACCTGCCAGACCATGGCACTTGCGGCCTGATGTTGCTGTCTTCCGGGTCGATGAACGACTACTTCCGCCTGGCTCAGGCCTACCAAGGCCTGATAGCCGGCACCCTGACCCTGGAAGCCCGCACCGAGGGACGTGACACGCTCTGGCTACTCGGCGAAGGTGCCGTGCGGGAGTTGCCTGACACCTTGCGTGTCTTCCTGATCGAGCAGCAGATGGCACAACTCGCCACTCAGGTCCATGACCTCCTGGGCTCTGAGGTCCGCCCTACGCTTGCAAGGTTTGCGTATCCCGCCCCGCCGCATAGTTCGATGTACACGCAGCAGTTGCAGTGCCCTTGCGTATTCGGATGGCACCGCAACGAGCTTCGATTCGACGGCGAGATCCTTTCGATGCGACCCCGGCTGGCCAACCACTTCACTGCCGTCGCACTTCAGACGGCCTGCGAGGGCTTGCTGGCAGAGTTCGAAGATTCGCTTGGCTTTGCGGGCAAGGTCTATCAAACCTTGCAGCTGCTTCCTGACCCGGGTGTCGGCATGAAGACGGTAGCCTCGACCTTCAAGATGACAGAACGCACACTACGTCGGCGCCTTGCTGTCGAGGGCACCTCCTTCTCGAATATCGCCGACCAGGTCCGCCGCAGCGTGGCGACTCAGCAACTTCAGCGGCCGGGGACCAGCGTCGAGCAGATCGCACTCATCACGGGCTTTTCGGACTCTGCCAACTTCCGGCGCGCATTCCTGCGCTGGACCGGCATGACGCCTGCGCAGTTTCGAAGGCAACAGCAGGAGCGCCGGACAATCCCGTCGCCCCTGCCTGTGTAGGCCCTGCTACTGGCTCGCCGAAGCAAGGCGATCGACCATCGCCTTGATGGCCGACAGCTGTGCGCCAGCCTTCTGTGCGTAGTTGGCGCCGTAGAAGCCCACGGTGTCCCAGCAGGCGTTGGGATTGCCCACGGTGCCGTTGGCCGGCGTGGGGTAGAGGTTGTTGTCGGCCTGTGCCTGTGGGAACAGCACGATGATGTTGTTGGTGTCGGCCCAGCGCGTGTAGCCCGTGTTCTTCACGAACTTGTCGCCGATGGTGCCGTAGTTCTGCGCGCAACCGTGAAATGCCACATGCAGCTTGCACTTGGTGCCCGCGGCACAGGCGGCCGGCACATAGGTCCAGCCCGTGTTGGCCATGCCCAGGTTGGAGGTGAACTCGCGCTGGTTGAATTCCAGGTAGTTGGAGGCCGAGGGTGTGTTGTTGCGCGCCACCAGGGTGCCGTAGAACTGGCTGAGAACTGCCTTGGCTCCGTCATAGCTGCAGTTGGAGATGTAAGGCGACAGCGACACCGTGCAGGGGTTATTGCCCGTGGCGTTGAAGTCGGTGGGAAACACGTGCGCCGTATTGGCCCGCTGGATCAAGCTCACGGTGGGCGCACCGTTGTTGGCGTACTGCGTCTGCACCGCCTGCATGGGCTTGGGGCCCACCGTCGTGTCCTTGGTGCCGGTGAAGAGATAGATCTCCTGCGTCTGCACGTTGGCCTTGTTGTCGATGGTGCCAGCGTTGCTGAAGCTGTCGATGTCGTCCTGCATGTTGTTCAGCATGGCGGTGCTGATGGTGTTGTTGTTCTGACAGGCGGTGTAGGCGTAGTTGTATTGGCACAAGTAGGGCGTGCCGGCAAACACGCCCACCCCGCGGAAGGTGGCCGAGTAGGCCCAGCCCAGGTTCACCGCCATCACTGCGCCGGACGAAAGCCCTGACACGGTGATGTTGGTGGTGTCCACGTTCAGCGCGGGCAGGGAAACCACCACTGCATGGGCCGCGAAGTTCGAGAGGCAGAGCGCACCGGCCAGCAGGCCGGACTTGAAGGTCGCCATGTTGCTTTTCTCCTTGGGTTTTTGGACAGGTGTCCTGGCGCTCGCGCCTGCGGGTCGTCAGGACGCCGGCCAGTCTGTGCACAGGGCAAAGAAGATCCAATGTGCATGCCCGATACCTCCGCGCGGCGTGCTATGTGGTCTTCGGCCATCGGGGCCCGCGCCGCATCGATGCTTCCTTCAATCCGGGATTGCGCGATGGTGGCCGAGCACACCGCGCGGCCGCCTTGGATATGTGCGCCGCACATTGAAGGCGGCCAGTCGCCGACGGAGACTGCGCCGCGCCCCTACAAGAATCCGGAGACAACATGGCTCGACTTATCCACCTGGCTGCCGCATGTACCGCTGCTGCCGCCCTCACCCTGTCGGCTTGCGGCGGCGGCGGCAGCAGCAGCGACGCACCGCCGCCGGCTCAGCCCACCCCGCCGGCCACCGGCAACGATGCCCCACCGCCGCCGCCCACCCAGCGCAAGACGACGCTGGGCACTGTGGAGGGCAACGATGACTCGACGGCCAGCGGCACCTATTCGTGGAAAGGCATTCCCTACGCCAAGGCTCCCGTGGGTGCGCTGCGCTGGAAAGCACCGACCGACATGGAGCCCTGGACCAGCGTTCGCAGCACCCAGAAGTTTGGCAACGCCTGCGCCTCGTCGAGCCGCAACTACGGCCCTGGCCTGAACAACACCTACGACGCGACCATTGGCACCAGCTTCAACAGCACGGTGGGGTCTGAAGACTGCTTGTTCCTCAACGTGTGGCGCCCCGCCACCACGAGCGAGAAGTTGCCCGTTATCGTCTTCGTGCATGGCGGCAGCAACATCACCGGCTACACCGCCGACCCGGTGTACGACGGCGCCAACCTCGCCCGCACCGCCAATGCCGTGGTTGTGACCGTCAACTACCGGCTGGGCGTGCTGGGCTTCCTGAATTCGCCGCACCTCAAGACCGGCGACGCGCTGGACGACTCGGGCAACTTCGCATTGCTGGACTTGCTCAAGTCGCTGCAGTTCATCAACAAGAACATTGCCAGCTTTGGCGGCGATGCTGGCAACGTCACGCTCATGGGCCAGTCGGCCGGTGCGGTCAACGTGTGGGCACTCATGACCATGCCCCTGGTCGTCAATGCAAGCCCGTCGCTGGTGCACCGCGTCGTTCCCATCAGCGGCGGCATTGCGAGAGACGCGGACGTGCCGCCTGCGTTGGCCGCCCAGACCGGCGGGCAGAACTGGTTCATTCCGACACTGGAAGACAAGTCGGTGTGGGCCACTCGTGCAAATTCGCTGCTGGCCAACCTGATGGTGTCCGACGGCACGGCCGCCAACACCACCGCAGCGGCGGCCTTCATCGCCACACTGAGCGAAGCGCAGATCGCCGACTACATGCGCAGCAAGAGCGCCGACCAGGTGCTGGACACCGTGGTGACCAAGCTGGCGCCCGCGGGACAGGGCGGCGCCAACCCCATTCCGGATGGCGTGGTGTTGCCCCTGAACCCCACCACCGAAATCCGCGAGGGGCGTTACCTGAAGGTGCCTGTCCTGGCCGGCAACGCACGCGACGAGATCAAGCTATTCCCTGTCGCGACCTTCCCCTGGCTGGGCCTGGCACCCGGACGCGTGTCGACGCTGACCGACCCGGTCGTGTTTGCCAAGGCCTACAGCTACGACCCGAATGCCACACCGACCATGACAGTGGCGGACTGGATTCCGGCGCAGTTCCTGCCGACTACGGCACCCTACCCCGGCTTTTCTGCGACCACGGACTACATCAACCAGCACTGGTTCATTCCCGGCCGCGATAGCGCGCTGGCGGCGCTGCAGGCCAACCCGGGCCAGAAGATCTGGTACTACCGCTTCGACTGGGCTCAGGAGCCCGAACCCTTCAACGAAGTGTTTGGCGCCGCACATGCCTTCGATCTGCCCTTCGTGTTCGGCAACTTCGGGCCCTCGCTGTTCTCCAACTTCGTGAACAGCAATGCCAACAAGCCGGGCCGCCTTGCGCTATCGGACGCGATGATGCGCAGCATCGGGGCCTTCGCGCGCAATGGCGATCCAAACGATCCGTCACTGGGCGTGAACTGGCCGCAGTGGCCGTCGACGCTGGTGTTCAACGCGACGCTGACCGCCAAGGCTATCTCTGTGCAGTAGGTGCAATTGCGCCTGCTCATGGAGGCCTGTCGACACGAAGGCAGGCTTTGACGGGCGCCAGTTCAGGATCGCTGATCCGTCGTTCACCACGCTCGTGGGGTTAACGAGCCGTTGCGTGAGCAGTTGGAGCTGAGTCGATGCGCTGCTCACGCCATAAGCCATTCGTAACGTCGTCGCCGCTTCGCGGCGAATACCGTCTTTGACGCCTAGGACCGCCCGTTGGCCGAAATCTGCCGATTCAAGCAAGTTCGGAATGGTCTGCAAAGGGCACTGACCAGTCGGCCCGAGATGCACCGCAGAACTACCGCTTCCGCTGCAACGTAGACCTAGCCGGCTGTGCCGCCGTCTTGGCTTCATGGCACACCTCGCCACGCGCGCCCAGAAGATCTGGCCTCAAAACAGTGGGGTCGCGAGCTTGGAGGACGTCTAAAAAAGGCCTTGCTGTGAGCTCGTCAGCGCCATGAAGCTCTCTCCCATCGGCTGGAGGATGGCGTCAGCGATCGGCTGGAGTTGCTTGGACAAATAGTGTTCGTAGTCGATGCGGGAATGGCGCGTCTCCAGCGGCTCCGGACCGTTTCGTGTCATGACGTAGTGAATCCACCCGCCCTTCTGGTATTGCGGCGGTCGATTGATCCGAGCGTTGTATTCGTCGGCTATGCGCGCGGCACGGACCTGAGGCGGCACGTTGACCTTGTAGTCATCGAGACGATGGCGCAGGCGCTTGCGGTAGATGAGAAGGCCATCCTTTCGCCCCGCGAGCGTCGACTTCGCATAGTCGGCCACGAAATCCTTGTAGGGCTCGCCGTGGAAGATGCGCGAAAGCAAGCCCTCTTGAAACTGGCGTGCCAGCGGCGTCCAGTCGCTTCGGGCCATCTCCAGGCCGCGGTAGACCATCTCCTCCCTGCCCGCGGCGTCCACGCTCAGGCCCGCGTAGCGCTTCTTGCTGCCCAAGTCTGAGCCGCGAATGGTGGGCATGAAGAACTTCTTGTAGTGCGTATCGAATTCAATTTCCAGGAAATTCGCCAGGCCCTGTTCCTCGCGCAGGCTGCGCGTCCACCAGTCGTTGATGTCCTTCACCAGGTTGGCCGCAATGGCGTGCGCTTCTTCGTTCGTGTGGGTGCGCTTGAGCCAGATGAAGATGGAATCGGTGTCGCCGTAGATGGCTTCGTAACCCCGCTTTTCCACGAACGTGCGCGTGAGCTTCATCATCTCGTGCCCCCGCAGCGTGATGGCGGAAACGACCTGAGGATTGAAGAAGCGGCACTCGGAGGCGCCCAGCACGCCGGCGAAGGAGTTCATGAGCAGCTTCAAGGCTTGGGACAGCGACTCGTTCTTGGCAAGCTTGGCCTCGTCCCGGGCCCGCCAGAGGGTCGTCACGATTTCTGGCAGGCCATGCTTCTCGCGCGAGAACAGGGTGCCATTGGGCCCCTTTACGAGCCTGGCCGGATCGCTTGCGCTCGAACCTTCCACAAAGCCGACAGGGTCGACCAAGAACGTCCGAATAATCGAGGGGTAGAGGCTCTTGTAGTCCAGGACCACGACCGAGTCATAGAACCCTGGCTTCGAATCCATGACATACCCACCCGGGAACGCTTTGCTCTGAATCTCGCCCACGTTCGGCGCGACGTAGCCCAGACGATGCATTCGCGGCAGGTAGTGATGGCTGAACGCGGCAATGGAGCCACCGAAGTGGTCCATTTGAAGACCCGTGGTGTGGGCACGTTCCATCATGAACTGCAGCAGTTTCGCTTTGTCGAAGATGCGCAGGACCAGCTCGCAATCGCGGATGTTGTAGTTGGCGAGCGCAGGCTTGTCCTCCTGGTAGCGCCGCTCAATCTCTGCCATCTTGTCGTACTCGTCGCCGATGGCCTTACCCTCGCCCAACAGGTCCTGAGAAACGGCTTCCAGGCTGAAGGAAGGAAAGCTCTTGGACGCGGCTCTGAGTGCCTCGATGCCGTCGATGACCACCCGGCCGGGCACGGCCGCGAACAGGTAACCCTGCTTTCCCGGGTGAGTGCGCCAATCAATGGGCCGACGCTCACGGCCAAGAAGAAGCTTCGTACCAGACGCGTCGGCGCCCTTTTGCAGAACGCGCAGGTCGAACTGGACAACGCTCCATCCGATGATGACGTCGGGGTCGTTGCGCTCGAACCACTCGTGGAGCTGCCCCAGCATCGCCCGTCGGGTCGGGCAATAGATGAGGGAGTAGTCCGCCGGCTCGCCCGGCTCAGGTGGCGGCTCGCCGAGCATAAGGACAACGCGTTCACCCGTCCCGTCCAGCGCGATGGAGTACAGCTCCTCGTCCTGGCTCGTCTCGATGTCCAGCGACACCACCTTCAGCACCGGCCGGTAGTCGGGCGCAGGCTTGAGCTTGCAGTTGACGATGGTGGACTGCTCCACCCGCCCTCCTTCCACCAGCACGCCGGCGGTGATGAAGCGCTCCATCAGGAAGCGGTCTTGGGGGCGGACGTCGGCTTCGAGCAGAGGAACGTTCCTGGGATTCAGAGCGCGTGCCAGTTGGCCCAGGTGCCGGAATTGCTTTGCATAGACGCCGACGACCGGCGCCTGGTGAAAGGTCTTCAGGTCGAGTTCACGCACTTCCAACCCTGGGATCGCGGCCAGGTGCTCCTCGAGCAGCGCGCTGTGCTTCGCTTCGACGAATGCCACCGAGGTCTGGGAGGTCAGGACCACTTTCCTCGGCCCCTCATCGGTCGCCAGCCAGTACTCGATCTCGGTCCCTGCCGCGACGTCACGCCAGTGGCGAGTGAGGATGAAACCCTGAATTTCAGTGGGAACCACAGGAGCCAAAGGTAGTGGAGCAGCCACAAGCGATTCTCGTCCCGGCGCTGTGCATGATGGGTGCTCCTGGATAGGCCTCTTGGGCCCTATCTTTGCTGTGCCGAAGTTGCGTGTGCACTGCCGGTGGTCGCCTCGGCGGTGCTGCACGCGCCCTTGGGACGTTCGCACTTGCGATAGTCCCAGGGCGCGGTTGGATGCCGGTCACGCCAAAGACCGACATGCGCATCGCGTGCGGCGTCCTGCGCCCGCGCATAGGTGACGCGGTCGGGGAGGCTCTGGTCTCGCTCATACGCTTTGTAGTGCCAGGCCAAGCCACGCTGGACCTGCACCAGGCCCACGTCCCGGCCGTCCGCAAGCACCTTGCCCACAATGCGGCCGTACCGGTCCGTCTTGGCGTATTCGACGGTCACGCGCTTGCCAAACACGAGGTCGGACAGGCTTTGACGTGAGCGCTCGCCGAAGGCTTGCTTCTTCTCTGGCGCGTCAATTCCTGCCAATCGGATGCGATGCTGAACCTTGCGCGCATCCAGGACGGTCACTGTGTCGCCGTCGGCCAGACCGACCACTTCCCCATACAAGGTTTCAGCGAGGGCGCTGGAAGAAAAAGTGACCGTGGCGACCAAGGTCAGGTGCAGGATGGCAAGTCGGCAGGAATCACGCATGAAGTCTTGAGTTTCACTGGGGCTGGGCCAGGCCGCCCTCATCCGCGCCGTTGGCGAGAATCAGGCGAACGGCTTCAGGCAAAGCGGGAATGCACCACCAGGTCTGCCTGTAGCGCTCAGCCCGGATGTTCTTGATGCCACGACCCAACGCAATGACCTCCGTGCCTGCGATCAGCGTCCCTCTGCCGCGGATGCGAACGACGCGGGCGTGGTCCAGGACCGGCAAGACATACGACTCGCCGTCCGTGGCCAGCAACATGGCGACCATCAGACTGCGACCAGGACGGGGGTCGTGCACACGCTCGGTAAACACGAGTTCGCCCAGGGAGCGACTGCCGCGTATAGCCTCCCGCTCAAGTCGTTCTCCCCGATAGCGCAGACGATAGACGGCACAGAACATCGCAAATCTGGAAAACTGTATGAATATACAGCATCGGCGCGCGCCCGCCCCAGTACATGGCCTCCCCACGCGGGACACCCGTCGCTCATCCGGCCGGAACTCAGGCCTTGGGCGAGGTGAAGGCCAACGACTGAGGCCCAACGGCTGATGAATGCTTGGCGCGAAGCGCTGGTGTTCGCTACGCCTGTGCCACCTCCGCCTCCTGCGGCGTGCCATCGCTCGACAGTAGCCCTTCCCGATGCGCGCGCGCGATCAGGCGGGTGGCCACGTCCATCGAGACTGAGTCGTCGGTGACGTCGAACTCGCCCTTCTCCGCCATGATGGCTGCGATCATCGGCTTGGCCGTGCCGGAGGGCAGCATCTTGGCCAACAGGGTCAGGGCCTGCCAGTAGCTGTCGTCAGTACCGCCCAGGCGCAGCGCCAGCGCTGCCCGGACCGGAGCGTCGGCAGCGTTGGTCGTGAAAGCCCACTTGTCCAGTGGGCTGGCCGTCGTCTTCAGTACTTGGGCGAGCACGCCTTCTGTGGTCGCGAACCGAGCGAACAGCGTGCCCGGCCGGCGGCAGTGCGTGTTGATCGCCTGCATCTCCGCGTCGCTCAGCTTGAAGGCAGCCTGCACCTGGCTGGCCATGCTGCCATCACCCATGCCGAACACGTAGAAGTTCGTCGCGTTGGCCATGATCGCCTCCGGGAAGTCGGAGACGAGCTGGCTCAGCATCATGGTAACCAGGTTGAACTTGCGACCCACGCGCAGATCCTGCTGCAGCAGCATCTGGAAGGACTCAGCGCCCGATGCGTAGTGAATTTCATCGTACTCGAGGTACTTCATCTGCTCCCACATCTTCTCGACGCGATCCTTGAGGTACCGGCGATACAGATCTGGGCAAAGGGGCGCCACCTCATCCCAGCGGGCGAAGTAGTTCCGGGCGCCGAGGCGGCGCGCGAAGAGGAACATCAGCGCCGAGCGGCGGCGGCCCTCCTCCGAGGTCGTCGACCCCACCACCTCTTCCAGGTCGATCGAGATCGCACGGGCTGAGCCCAGGTTTGCCTGCGTGTAGCTGCTCAGAAGCATGTAGGTGCCTGTGGAAGCCGCGCTCAGGTTGCGCAGGAATACGTCGATGAGTTTCTCCACGCCGTTGGCGGCCAGGGCATTGCCGTACATCAGTGTGATGTCGGCCTGCTGAGCAACCTTGGAGAGATCCTTGAGGATCGGCATCGCGTAGCGCTGCGCCCGCTCGGCCATCACGGTGTGGCCTTCCCTGAAGAGGGTGTCCACGACATCCCAGACCCGGGTGCGGCCTTCGATCACCTCGTTGCCCAACCGCTGGTACAGCGCGCCGACTTCCGTATCCATGGCGTTCTGCCACGGCTTGGCGTCCGCGCTCGCGCGCGAGAACTTCTCGTAGGCCGCAGCGATCAGCTTCTGGAAGAACTTGTCGCTCTCGGCGCCCAGACCCGGGGCGATGGTGCCCAGCACCGCCGTGATGAAGTCCCGGTCCTGCTCCGTGCACTGGTCCAGGCCAGGGAAGGTGTCGAACGGGTTGACCGTGTACTCGGGGGAGTTCTTGATGCGGATGGAGACGACCTGGTCGCGCTTGCTTGCCGGCAGCATCGACCGGTACAGGTCCATGATCAGCTTCGAGCTCGGGCCCACGTCGACGATGGTCACGTAGGGCACGTCCTGCGCGCCCGGCGCCATGAGGAGGCCCGAGTTAAGCAGGTTCATGAAGAAGGACTTGCCCGAGCCCGTTGGCGCGAAGCCCACGGTCGCCCAGGAGGTCTGGAGGTTGGAGCCGAGGGCGATCGGGTAAGGCCGGCCCTCGAGCGTCGATGCGATCAGCTGGCCGGTCTTCCAGATGGACGCCGCGCGCACGACTGGGGACATGCGGGTGATCTCCTCGACCGGCGACGGAAGGTAGCTCGCGACGCCGCCGCGGGCGAAGCCAGCCGCCGTGGCGATCGCGGTCATGGCCGGCTCACCGGTCTCGTTCGTGCACACCGTCGAGCCCCACGACTCGATCGAGCTGCGCAGGAATTCGAGCTGGAACTGCAGCTTTTCCTCGGTCTTGGCCCAGGTGGTCAGAATCATGCGGGTGGCCGCGACGTAGCCGCCGCGCTTCTCGATCTCCTTGAGCTCGTCCCAGCCGCGCTTGATGCCCTTGTTGAAGTCGCTGGTGGCCGCCATGAAGCTGCCGAAGAACTGGTCGGCTTTGCGGAAGTCCAGCCCGTTGGGCAGGATGTCCTGCATGTAGGCCAGCGGGATCGTGCGTCCCAGCTTGTCCATCAGCTTGTTGAAGGGCTCCGAGCCATCCTCGGGCAGCACTTCCACTACCACGCTGGCACTCAGGTTCGAGCCCTGGCGGGCGTATTCGAAGGCGCCGAAGTTCTCCTGGAAACTGGCCGGGATCATCTGGCGCGCGAGGGCCATGGGCATCACCGCGGCTTCGTCGGTGCTTCGCTTGATCGCGCTGGCGGCCATCGCCTTCTTGTCCCCGAGGAACCGAGGCGTCCAGGTGGACGGGAAATCCGAATGGTCGAACACGCGGCGCACCATGTTCGCCGCCTCCTTCACCGGCATCACGTTCGCCAGCAGGTAGGTGCCGCCGGCGGTGATCTCCATGGAAAGATCCTTCACCAGGTTGTCGACCATGGACCTGTGCCGGGTCACCAGCAGCGACGACGGCTGCGCCATCGACTGGGAGTGCATGTCGCTGTAGGCGATCGAGACCTTGCGCTTGCGCAGCTCGGCAGAGACCTTCTTCTGGCGCTGCGCCTGGGTCGTCGCCTCGTTGGCGCTCATGCCGGCACGGTGCGTGAAGACCGCCAGGTAGACCGTCTCGTCCGTGCTCGAGCGCGCCAGCTCCTCCACCCGCGCATCGAAGAAGGCCGTCTTCGTCATGCCCAGGCGTTTGGCGGTGGTGGCCATGGGCGAGATCAGGTCGCGCGCCAGGCGCACTGAGCCGGCCGGGTCGCTTCGAAAGCAGAAGCTCATGCTGTGGTTGCGACCGTTGCCCGCCTTCATGCGGCTGGACAGGATGGCCGCCAGGTTCCCGGCGAGCTTCTCGAACTCGTGGGCACCGATATAGCGCCGGATGCCCTTGATCTCGATGAAGGAAACGACGCTGCCGCTTTGCAGGGCCATGATCTCGGCGGGTACATCAGTGTCCAGCTGGATAGGCGCGCGCCAGTCGCAGGCCAGCGCGCTGTCCCCGAGCGAGATCTGGGAGCCGGCCCAGTAGATGAACGATTCGATTGCCTGGATGAACATGGGTGTCCTGATGGGGTAGCGCAGCTGTGCGCGTTCGGTGCGGCCTGGCTTGCTTCGGCTATGCCTCGACCTATGCGCCAGGGCGGCGCGCGAAACCAAAGCCAAGGGCGCGCTTGGCCGGGGCGGTGCTCGCCGGCGCCGCTCCGCGCGGGGCAGTCTCGCGGGCCTGCGCCGGCAGGTCCTGGCCGGGAGTGCCACCCTTCCCCGCGCCGCGGCTGACGGCGGCCGCGCCAGCAGTGGCCACGTTTGCCACGTTCTCGGCGGACTGACGGCGCCCGTACTCCTTGCGGATCCACGTGCCCATCGCGGCCGTGAATGCCTCTTCGCAAGCGCTCGAGGCAATCGACAGCAGGTCGCGCAGGACGTGATCCCGGGCGACCTGACGAATCCGGGCGATCTCCTGCTCGGCCGCCTCCTCGTCCTCGACCTGGAAGCCCCGCATCACCTCGTCGACATGCAGGGGGCTGACATAGGCAGTCGTCGAGCCCTGGTCGCTGGCGTTCGTCACGCTCGGGTTTTCGGACTGCACCTTCATGTACTCGATCAGGTAGCGCAGACGCTGGAACCCCGAGGGGTTGCGGCACATTTCCGCGAAGGCCATGGGCGCGCCAGGATGACGGGCCAGGAGCTTTCGCATCGGGTGCATGTTGTCGTCGTCCAGGTACTCGCTCGGCTCGCGCTGCGCGCGCGGCTTGAAGGCGACCACCGTAGGTGCGTCGCTCGCTACGTCGCGCGCGCCGCTGCGGCACCACATGGAAAGCCACGAGGCGTAGTCGGGACCGGGCGAAGCCGGCGCCTGGGTCAGGATGTGCGAGAAGCCGCCGTCTGCTTTCGCGCTCAATCTTGCACTCAAGAGTCCCCCCTTTCGCGCCCGACCACCTCGGACGCCAGACATGGGTGGCTTGCGCCTACTGCGTCGGCCACCTCCAGCAGTTGCTGGACAGAAAGATTTTCGAGACGGACCTGGACCCCGCCCGAGCCGTAGCCCATGACGTTGCCGCCCAGTTCCTTGGCCGCCAGGGCCATCTGGAAGCCGATGGCGCGATCCATCGCCCTGAACCACACAGAGGTAGTCGTGATGTCGCCGCGGCGGGTCTTCTGGTTGAAGACCGGCCGCGCGAGACCGGCCCAATGCGCCTCGGCCAACAGGCCGTGCGGGATCGACAGCTGGTAAATCGGGTCGCCGGCGACGACCTTCGGTAGCTGCAGCTGCGCAGGCAGGGGCGCTGCGGCGTTGGCCGAGTAGGCAGAAAGCACCGTGATCCGGGCGTACTTGAGCAGCCAGGTCAACTCGATCTGCGAGACCCACCGGCGGATCTTCGACTCGCCGGCCTCCGCGCCGAAGGCGATGAGGGACACCAGCTGGGCATCGGCGTGGCGCCACTCGATGGCCACCTCCACCAGGGAGGGCAAGCTCGGATCGAGCAGCAAATCCAGGTCGGTCTTCGCCGAGGCCCAGCCGTGCGTCGGCAAGGGCGTACGCATGATGTCCAACGCATGCTGCAGGCGGTTGCGCCGCAGGTAGATCATCCGGGAGCCGCGATCGTAGGTGAGCTTGGGCTGCATCTGAGGGCTGCTCCACGACTGGTAGGCACCCTGCAGAGCGACCTCGACCTGAGGCGCCGCGCGCTCCACGACCGGCAGTACCTCGGCGATGCATGCGCCCAGGTTCGGCTTGGACCAATCGCGGTCCGGGGCCTTCCAGGGGTAGGCGGTCGCGACCAAGTCGCGCGTGTGGTTCAGCACGCGCGCGACGTCGGCCATGCCACCCTTGTCGATGCCGTTGACCTGCTTGAAGCCGGTGAGCTCCACGCCAAGATCCTCCGCGAGCGTGGTCAGCTTGGTCTGGAGGAACTTGTTCGAGCGCAGGCTAGGCAGCTGGCGCGGCACCTTGTCCAGGTTGGTGATCCAGATGTCGTTCATCAGGTCACCGCCGGACTGGAAGCGCCGGAAGCCGCTTCTCGTCGAGTAGCAGACGCCGCCCGAACTCACGTCGTTCAGGTCGAAGTGCGCGACGCCAAAGTCGGGGATCGAAGCTTGCGCCATGGGCAAGTCATCCTGGACATGAGAGGAATGGCGCGAAGCGTGAGCGGCGATGACCATCTGATCCTTCACGCGCTCGCGAGCGATTCGTCCACCAGATCGCCGTACGAGGCCATCCAACTACCCGGCTTCAGCGACGGGAAGTCCTCGAGCATGTCCTGCCCGGCCCTCTTCAGCACGTCGGCCTTCCAGACCAGGCGCAGATCGAACAGGACATCGCCTCGGTTGGCGTACTCGCCCGAGTTCAGCTTGGCCAGGGCGCCGGCAAAGTCCAGCGCCTTCGACGTGCCGAATGCCTGGCGCACCGGGCGCACGCGCTCGCACAGCATGTCGTACATCGTGCAGGCCGCCTCGGCCTCGTTCGGGTCGGACATGGCCGCGCCGATCGCGCGCAGCAGGTTGTTCAGGTCGGCGGCGCTCAGCTCCGGGATCGCCGCCAGTTGCGCCTCGGACGCCAGGCCGCCGCCACCACCGGTCGAGGAGGTCTTGCAGCCCAGGTGCGGGTACCCGTGGCACAGGCTGCAGATCGGCACCAGGTTCGGATCGTCGTTGTTGTGATGATCGTCATCCTTGTGGTGGACCTGCAGCTTCGTGCCCTTCCAGGGCGTCTGCATCGAACGGTACTGGCAGGCCTGGCACGTGTAGCGCGAGCGCTCGAGCACCCGCGGACGGCGCACCACGAAGACCGCGTCGGCCTGGGTGGCCCGCGGGTCGTTGTCTCGAAAGACGCTACGCTTGATGCCAGGGATCAGCTTGAACATGTCGATGAGTCAGGCACCGCAAAAAATATGGCCGACGCTCAGGAGAGCGAGGCGCCCTCCCGACGTCGACCGGCATCCACGCCTTCGCAATGAATGCGGGTCTTCGCAGTGCTCCGCAACAGTTTAGCGTCGTAGAGCTATCGTTTTGCGTAATTTATCGAGTCGCTACAGGCCCTGCACTCGTCCAATATCTGACGAGCTGCCGCCGGCGGCCGTCACGACGAACTCGACCACAGCCCAGATACAGATCATTGCGGCGCCAGCTGCGATCGGCATCCAGATCTGGCGGGCCTCGACCTGGTCGCCGCCGTTTTCTTGGCCCTTCTTCTTCCACTTCATCAGGCCGTAGCCAATGGAGCCCATGCCCACGAGGACGAGAGCCCACTGCACGAGCGTGACGCCCAGCTTGATTAGGTTGATCATGCCGTTGACCGACGTGTTGGCGTCGATGGCGAAAGCGTGGGTGGTGACGAGGGCAGAGGCCAGCGCGATGGCCGTGCCGCGAACGACGGCCGGCGAGCAGAAGGCGCAACCCATGGCGAGACGGGAGTGAGCGTGGGACATCAGCTTCTTCACAATTTCTCCTGAGGTATCTGTGAATTGGTGGTTGGGAAACTCGGTATGAAAATGGTGGTGCTGGTGGTGGTGGAAGAAGAAGAAGTGGTGGAAATTTCGCGAACCTAACGCGTCGCGATGTTGACCAAGATGGCGCCGCCGACGATGTGCCAGAAGCCGCGCCAGAAGCCATCACCCTCCTGTGCGTTGCCCTGCGCTGCGCGGTTGAACAGAAGGAAGGCACGGAAGATGGCGACGACGCCGAGCAGGAAGATCCAGGCGTAGATCGCGTTCCAAAAAGGTTGTAGCGAGCCGGCGCTGTTGTCGCGCAGGTAGGCCATCTGCGATGCGACGCCCTCGCCCAGGCCTCCGAGGTCCTTGGTCAGGGACTCCACCCAAGAGCTCAGCACGGTGCAGCCTAGGGTGGCGAGCAGGTTGCCTCCGACGCCGCCCCACGTGGCAGGCTGGCCGCCGGGCGAGTCCTTGCCCATCTTGACGATCTTCATGAGCGCCGAGCCGGCGAAGAAGACGCCGATGAGCAAGGCGCCCCAGTACACGAGCGGCACCAGGGCCTTGCCCAGGGCGGCGAACTCGTTGAGGAAGGCTGCAAAGTCGGGCATCCACGCTCGCTTAGGGAAGGATCTGACCGGCGCTCGTCTGCACGACTTCGCCACGTTTGCCGATGGAGAGGACTCGCGCGCCGGAGATACGCTGGCCGACGGTCACCGTCATCAGGCGACCTTGTTCATCGGTGACCCAGGCCAGTTGGTGCGGACCCTGGGACGGCCAGGTGCCGCGCAGCTTCCAGCCGGCGAGGACTTCCTTGCCGTCGGGAGTTGCGTCCTTCTCGATTCGTTTGGGCTTCGCTGGCTTGCTCGCCTTGGCCACCACAAGGGGCTTGGAGGCCTTCGTCTGCTTGGTGGCCACGCCAGTGGTGGTTGGCTGGCTCGTCGCGGTCTTCACGGCCTTGCGCGGCGCCGCCTCAGGTGCAGCGGCTGCCTTGGGCTCGGCCGCTTTCGGCTCGGGCTCCACGGCGGGTGCATCTCCTACGACCGGTTTCTCAGCCACCACTGGAGCGGCCGGAGCCTCTGCCACCTTGGTCGGTGCTGCTGGAGCTGGAGCTGGTGCTGCTGGACCTGGTGCTGCTGGACCTGGTGCTGCCGCAGGAGCCGCAGTTGCCACGGGCATCGCCGGCGCGGCCACCGGTGCTGCCGGTTCGTGAGTGGCTGCAGGTGTGGGCGCCAGTGCGGCAGGCGCTGGCGTGGCCGGCGCGGCCGGACGCTCGGCGAGCAGATCTGCTTCAGCTTCGAAGCTCGAGCTCGGCTTCTTGCTGCCAGCGGCCTGCGCACCAGCGCTGCCAAGGACGTCCCCGGATGCGGCGCCGCCGGGGGCCGCGGCCACCATCAGCGAATCGGTCTTTTTGGGCGCCTCGTCCGGCATGGCCGCCATGGAGTTCGGCTCGATCGGCTTCTTGCTGCTGCTGGTCAGCAGGCCGGACTTGTAGCCGACAAGGCCGACGGCGGCGATCACGAAGCCGCCCACCGCCGCGTAGAAGCCCATGTTGGACTTCTTCTTCGGCGCTTGCGTCTCCCCCGGCTCCCGGGGATCGACATCGGTTGGCCCTTCGAACGAGTCGTGCAGGACATCGTCCGCCTCGGCGTTGTTGAAGCCCGGGTTCACCTGCGGATGGACCACCGAATCGCCGTCGCCGTCCCCCGTCCAGAGCGCGTCCTCCAGGGGCGCGCCTTCGGGGCACTTGTCGCTGTCGAAGCTGCTCATCAGTAGCGCACCTGCGTCTGGTTGTTGTAGGGAACCACCGGCGCCACGAACGTGCCGTAGTTCATGCTGGTAGCGAGGTTGAACTGCGGTGTGGCCTGCGGCTGGACGTAGGTGGCCGGCTGGGCATTGCGCTGGGCATTGCGCTGCTGTTGCTGCTGCTGGTTCGCCGGCGCGGCTGCCGTGGAACTGGCGGCCTGCACGGTGTTGAAGAGCACGCCGATCAGCGTCCCTGAGGGAAGCGTTGCCGTGTTCGGCTGCTGCTGAAGGCTCTGGACAATCTGCTGGCCGATCTGGGTGCCCGAGGCGATGCCTGCCGCGGCCGCCTGGCGGCTCGTTGCTTCGGGAACGACCACCGAGGAGGTCAGGCCGTTGGTCACGACCTCTGAGCTGCGCTGCGCGATCGCGCTCGCCGCGCCGCTGAACGAGGCGAAGGCGACCGGGAGGACGTACTTGGTCAGGATGTGCCGGTCGATGTTGCCGGCCAGCGCGTCAGCAGAAGTCTGCTCGTCCAGCGCCACTGCGTTGATCTTGGACACCTTGCCGTTAATGCGGATGTCGGTGAACGTGATCTGCAGGCCTTCGCCCTGGTTCAGGACAGCGGTGCCTTTGAGGAAGGCGCCCGCGTACTTGCCGCCCACGACCTCGGCCGAGACGTAGCTCGAGCGGCTCGTGTCGATCGGCGACGTGGTGCGCGCGGCATGGATCGTCAGCGGGCCCGGGAGGTCCGGGTCCTCGACTGCGGCGCTGCTGGTTCTGGCCTGGGTGCCGGCGCCTTGCCCAGCCGCCTGTGCAGCCGCCGCCTGCTTGTTCTCCAGCATCTGGACCTTTGCAATGGCGGCGCCCGCGGGCTGGTCAGCCAGCAGCTGCGCGAGCTGGCGGTTCAGACCTTCCTGGATCGCCTGCTGGCGTGCCGGGTCCTGCATCGAACCCGGCTGGATGACAACCTGCGCCGGCGCTACGTAGGTGTTGTACGAGCCTGGGCCGGGGCCAGTCGGACCGTTCAGGCCGGCCAGCTTCTCCTGAGTCATCGGCGCGCCGGCCGGGGGCGGCACGTACACGCCACCCTGGGCCTTGCTCTCTTCGGCCTTCTGGCGCTGAAGCTCAGCAAGGCGGCCCTTCTCGTAGTCGGTCTGCACCACATCGGTCTGCTGACCCGTGCCGGCGTTGGCCGGAAGACTCACGTTCGCACGCATTTCCTTCTTCGAGGAAGCGGCGAACACCAGACCGATCACAACGACTGCGGCTGCGCCAAAAGCGATCGCCACCCACTTGATCACGCGCTTGGCGTCAGGATCCAGACGAGTCGCACCCTTGGCGCCTTGGCCTTGAGCAATGGCGTTCGACTCCACCTGGTCATGGTCGACCTCGCTACCAGCGGGGTCGTGGTGCTGCTGTTCTTCGTTCATGTGCGCGAATGTCACTTGGTGGAGCCTTGGAGGCGCGCATTCGAGAGGATGGCGCTGGAGACGGAGTTGGCATTCGAGCCAGCCGGCTCAACGCTGATGCCACTGAGGGCAACGTTTCGCAACTCACCACCCTGCGAGATGACCACCACTGGCGTGAGGGGCAACTGATAGACGAAGACGCCATCGGAGGAGCCTTGCCGGCGCATCCAGGCGGGCGACAGGATCTGAGCAGAGGTGCGCACCGCCATGCTGGTGGGCGAGATCTGCCAGGCCATGATCTCGTCGGTGCCACTGCCGCCCACGTTCAGCCGGCGCGCATCGCGCGGAGGCGTGCGGTACAGGTACGCCATCAGATCGTCGGACAGGTGGCTCGGCGCCGGCGCAGCGCTGGCCATCGCAGTGGGAGGCACGCCACCCACGAACTTCGGCACCACCAAGTCCAGGTTGTAGTCGGTCTGGTCCTGAGCGGGCATAACCGTCACCGAAACCGGCCGGGCGATGTCCTTAAGCTTGAAGGCGATGTTGCCGATCTGGGGCTGCTTCATGCCCACAGAGAACACGTGCTCGGCCATTTGCGCCACCGCATAGCCAGCATCGTTGAAGTTGTCCGCGGCCTCGACGGGCCACGGGCGGCCGGCAGCGTCAACGAACATGATTGTCGCGCCCTGCCGAGGCGTCAGGCGAAGAACTGGCGGGGTGCCACCAGGCGAGAGATCGACCGTGGTCTGCGTGCTAGTGGGCCGAGCGGGCGGCCTGCCCGAGATGTTCTCGGTGAAGGCGTCCTTGCGCTCATCGATCTGCTTGCGCAGGTGGACGATCTCCTTGGGCGTGAGCGGGGAGATCTTGTCCAACACAGCTTGGGTCGTCGCCACATAAGGCGTGGGCATTGCGGCGTTGGTCCCTTGCGGGCTCGGCGCCACGGCGGGAGAAGGCAGTGCGCCCTGGGGGCTTGGGCCGTTTTGCGGCAAGGCGCCGGCCGGTGCGGGGGCAGCGCTCGCGGGCGCAGCCTGGGCAGCGGTGGGGTTGGTCACTCGGGAGACGCCCTGCGCGTGAGCCACGCCGCAGACAACACCCAGAGCCAACGCAAGCGCCTTTGCGCAACGACTGAGGCATGCATCGACGCCAATCATGGCCGTCGCAAGCTCGCTGAGCGATGAGGTGTTTTGCTTCATATTCCTAGAGTGCTGCAACGGACCCAAATAGCGCGTCGCAACCACCTTGCATTCGTGGCGAGATTTAGACGAAGGGGATTCCGGTGTGCGCCGCAATCTCCTGGCGAATGGTGAACTTTCCGTAGATCAGCGCCTGGGCCCAGGGGGTGGGCGCCGTCGCCCAGAGCTCGGCCATCTCCGAGCGCGAGGCGAGGCTATCGGGCATCACCAGGTCGTACATGGCATACCAGTCGGGGTACTTGCGCTGGATCTCGTCCATGTGCCGGGCTGCCTCGGCCATGCCGAGCGCCTCGTTCTCTCGGTCGCGTGCTTGCTGGGTCGCTTGATCGCTCATTTGGTTTCTCACACCTATTGGTTCTTGGTTGGGGATCGGCAGAGGAGTCGAATCTCCCCCGGTTCTCATGGGCGCCTTCAGTTCCCTTCAGTTCCGCGATGGATCCGGAACGAGCTGAAGACTGTCGATGGCGATTCCTCGCGGGTTCTGGTCAAGGCCTACGCGGCGAACGACCACCTGCAAGATGAAGGGACGGGGGATGTCGCTGACCTTGGTGCCGCGACGAAAGAGGGAGATGGGCGCCTGCACGCGCCAGGCGAAGTTGCCGTTGAACTCGCCGCGCTTGGCGATCACCGGCGTGTCGGCCATGCTCACCGACATCGTCAGCTCGCGCTGCACGATGTCCTTGACCCAGGGCGCCAGCGCTTCTTCGACGGCATCGCCGCCCTTTTCGGTAAAGCAGGTCTTGGAGTTCTGCAGCGTCGTGCGCCAGTGCAGGAAGTCGTGGCTGAAGACCTGGCGGGCGCACTCGTCCACATAACCGAGCACGCGGGCGTCGCTCACGTAGGGCTGGTCCAGGGGAATGATGGGTACCACACGGCCGTCGTTCGTCGCCGCGATCACCTCCCGATGGGTCCGGGTGACAAACACGATCGTGATGATCAGCGCGATCACCAGCAGCACGATGGCCAGGCCGAGCCAGACGATCAGGCGAGTGAGCTGGCTCACCTGCGCTGCATCGGCGCCACCAAGGGGAGCCGGAATGGCTGCCGAGGCCACCCTGTCTACCTGGGAGCGAACTCCCTTCTTGATCGCTGCTGTGCTCATTGCTTCGGTGCGGGGTTGCGCGGCCCGGGCGTCGCCTGCGGGGCCGAGGGTGTCGATGGGGGATTGGCCGGGGCCGTGCCGGCCGACGTGTCTGCGCGAAGCAGGGCGCGCTGGGCCTGCTCGTTCTTCTTGTCCAGCTGCACCAGGGGAAGCATTGCGCCCCCGGGCGCGACAGCCACGATCTCGTGGTCCAGTTGGGTGGCCATCACCACGGTCGCAAGCAGCGCCGCCGAGAGAAGGACCACGATGATCCCGACGCCCTCTGACACGCGCAGCAGCACCCGGCTCGCGCGCGGCGCAACCACGTTGGCCAGTGCTACCGCATCTGACCCCGCTGGATTCAGCGTGCTCACGGCCGAGGCCCCGGCGCGGCGCCGGCCTCGTTCGTCAGAAGCTCCAGGGCAGGTTGTGCCAGGCCACGGGCAGCCGCAGCCATCTCGTGCAGCCCGACTGGCGCGGCCAGCGCTGGGCGACGATCTGCCGGCAGCAGGGAGGCTTGGAATTCCTGGGCGCGTGCAGTGCCAAAGGCTGCCGAGAAGCGCTCGGCGAAAGCCTTCCAGGCGAACCGATCCTCGCCGCGCTCGGGCATGATCTCGTTGATCTTCGCCCAACCACCCATGTTCTCGATAACACGGCAGAGCGTGGGCCCTGCCGTCTCGGCCGTTGGCGCCGTGTAGGGACCGATGCGCACCACCAGCTTGTAGAGCCGCTCCAGGGCGGACTCCTCTTCCACGAAGGTCGGGTCCAGCGCCTTGCGCAGATCAGCCACGGTCGGAGCCTTGCGGCTGTTGGTGGACACCCAGTCCATGAGGAAACGAGTCGTCGGGTCCGGCCCGAAGGTCTCGATTACGGCGATCCACGCGGTCATCTCCAGCTCGTTGAGCTCGTGCCGCGCGGCCGCGCAGGCCTGGTTCACCATCCGCAGGGTGCACTCGACAAGCTCAGCGGCTGTCATGGATTCGTTCGCCGAGTTCAAGCCGCACCTCCGGTAGCGGAGAGGCCGAATCCGAACCCCATGGGGCGGCTGCTAGTGGCCGCAGGGCGTGGCTTCACGTCCTGGACGTCATCGCGCTTGCCGAACCGCGCAGCCAGCACCTTTTCCATCGTGTCCGTGCTGTTGCGCAGAGCCGCGCCCTCGAAGGTCTGAAGACCACTTCGAACCGGGGTGGGCGTGCCACTGTGAGAAAGGGCCATGCGCTGGCGGCTTTCGCGGGGCCAGTAGCCGAAGGCGGTATGGAAGTCCTTCGCCGTGATGGCGCTGGTGAAGTAGTTGCGCGCAGCCGCATCCCAGTTCTTATAGAGGCGGGTCTTGGACGAGGCGAAGTCCTGAAACTTGGTGAGTAGCCATTGCTGGTGGTCTTGCGTGATGTAGCCGGCGCGATCGGCCTCCTCGAGAAGCTTGTGCGAGAACGTGTAGTCCTTGGGCAGCGCCTTGAGGCCCTTGCTGCGGCCCGCTGGCTTGATCTCGCCGACTAACGGGAACTCGTCGACCGCCTTGGAGGCCAGCACCGAAGAGGCGGCCAGCTCTTGCAGCTGGGCGCCGAATCGCTCGTTCACTGCCGCGACCAGATCGGCCATGGCCCGGTGGCGCCATGCCCCGCCCTCGACCTGCTCGAAACCCTCCAGGGCAAGCGGCCCCTTCTCGGCCCAAACATTTGCGCCTAATCCGCTCAAACGCGCGAGGATCGCCGGGTCGGCCGGCAGCGTCGCAGGCACGGTGGCACGCGAGGCGGCCTCGAGAAGAACGACTCCCGCACGGACGAGTGCGGCATCGTCGGAGGCGAACCAAGTGGTCTCTGTCATCCAACGTATATCGATGTGCGCTGATTGAACTGATATTGTCATGTTATTTCCGTTGCGATGTTATTCGTTGGCGGTGCAAACCAAGAATCTTTTTTGTTTGACATTGACGGTAGCTGCGAACTGTCTTCAGAATATCGACAGGAAACGCAATCCGTAAGGTCAACTCAGCGAAAACAAGAACCTATAGGTTTCGCTTTAGAAAAGTTGAGGGTAGAAATTCAGTGACATCGACAACAAATGCAGCTTTTGGCTTCTCGCGTGCGGCTGCTGAGCCCACTCGCGACCCAGCTGCAAACGAAGCGAGCGCAGCGCCAGCTGCAGCGAACGACCCGCTCATCTCCCAGATCAGTGAACGCACCGTGCTCAGCACGTTGCTGCAAGAGGGCCGCGAGGCTCTGGTGGGTCAGATCACCACGATCCTCAACTCCGGCGACTTCGGCGAAGAGGTCCACTCGAACCTGTTTCGTCTTTGGCAGACGCTGTCCGAGGCAGGCCATGCGCACGACTTGATGGCGCTCATCGACGCCTCGCGCTCGCACAACCTCTTCACTGGCGGTGACGAGTACCTCATCAACCTCGCCACGAATCCGACCTACCTGGCCGCGAGCGAGGAAGCGATCCAGGCCGCGGCCACCCGCATCAAGGAGCTGAGCGGCACGCGCACGATGGTCAAGTCAATCAGCCTGTGCCTCGACCAGGCGAAGGCGGGTACAGCCACCCTCGAATCTCTAACCACCATGCTCGAGGACACGGCCGGCAACGCTCGCACCTCGGCCAAGTCGGCGCGCTCTGGCCCTGAGCACATTCGTGGCTTCATCTCGACCATCCTGGAGCAAGTAGAGCAGCGCCTGGACGGCAACGCCGTAGAGACTGGCGCAAGCACGGGCTTCCCGAACCTGGACCGGTTGCTCGGTGGCGGGTTCATGGACGAAGACCTGATCGTTGTGGCAGCCCGCCCCTCCATGGGCAAGACCGCCATCACCGTCAACTTCTTGGATGCTGCGGCGACGGAGAACCGTGCAGCGGTCCTTTATTCCATGGAAATGCGCGGCACCTCGATCGCCAAGCGTGCGATCTCCAAGAAGGGACGCATTCCCGGTTCTGTTTTCGCCAACACCCAGGAGCTGGGCGAGCGCCTGGAGTCGCTCTATGAAGCAGCCCAGGCCCTTGGCGCCTCAGACATCTACATCGACGAGCAGCCCGGCCTCTCGCTGGCCGAGATCCGCGCGCGCTCGCGCCTGTTCCAGGCCCAGCACTCAGGTCGCAAGATCATGATCGCGGTGGATTACCTGCAGCTGATTGCCGCCGGCGCGTCGGCCAAGCCCGGTGTCGAGTCCCGCATCGTTGTGGGCGAGGCCTCCAAGGGGCTCAAGCAGCTCGCCCGCGAGCTCAAGTGCCCCGTCATCGCCCTGGCCCAGCTCAGCCGCTCGGTGGAGCAGCGCGCGAACAAGCGGCCGATGATGTCCGACCTGCGCGAGTCGGGCCAGATCGAGCAGGACGCGGACGTGATCATGTTCCTATACCGCGACGAGGTCTACAACCCGGAGACGACCGAGCCCGGCATCACTGAGGTAATCGTGGCCAAGCAGCGCGAAGGTGCGACCGGTACCATCAAGCTCGCGCACCAGCTGGCAGCGTCGACCTACGAGGATCACTTCATATGAGCGCGCCGCGTCGCGCGTCGCTGCGCTACAGCGCCAATGCCGTCATCCGAAAGGAGGCGGAAGCCATGAACCTCTCCCCTGAGTTCAGCGTCGCCTTCTTCACCGGGATGATGAACAGCGTGCTCAACTGCGCCATGGTGAACGGCACCTGCTGGGTGCCTGGCATCGGCTCGTTCAAGCGCACCGAGTTCAAGGCCCGCAACCGCCACAACCCGCGCACCGGCAAGATCGAGCTGTGCCCTGCCGGCGAGACGATCACGTTCACCCCGGCCAAGCCCCGCAGGGCCAGGGCCGAGCCGGGGCACGCCGGCGACTCCAAGCCCGTTGCCCTGCCCTCCCCCGGCGCCACCAAGGTGCATAAGTGCAAATGAACGACCGCCTGCAGACCCGAACGGAACTGCTGCCTGCGGCTGACTCTCCTCGATATCGACCAGAACGTCCTTCTCGGCCATCAGAACTCACCCGCTGCGTGGCGCTGGCCGCCGGCGGCGCCCGGGAGCGACCATCCAGTGCGCTTCGCGAATGCCGCGTAGCCCATGGGAGCTTCACCTGCGTCGCTGATGTGCGCACGGCTCAGGCGTTCGACCACCACCAGGGGGCTCTTGCTGAGCGCTGAATAGAGGACGGCGTAATGGTTGGCGCACCGCGCGGTCGGCTTCCAGTCGGCGTTGACCGAGCGGACGTCGGAGGGAATCTTGCCGGGGAAGAGCTCCGTGCACGCGCTGAAGTTGCGGCTGGTACCTGAGGTCAAGGCGCGCCTCGCGCAGGATGAGGTCTCCACTGCAGGTGGCACTCCAGCTCAGTTCGAGGAATTGCTGCGTGGCGACATGGACCGCTGGCGAAAAACCATCAAGCAGGCCAACATCACGTTGAACTGACAAGTCGCCCGGGCAGCGTGACGTTGCATGAGGTCACGAGTTAAAACCGCAGCGGCAGAGCCGCTGCGCCCCTCCATCGGCTGCTCTCAACGCAGCGCCTCATCTTGGAGGACCAGACACCTCTTCTTCCATGCTCAAATGAGCTAGAGAAGGCTTCTGTCCGTCTTCGAAGACCTCCTTGCCCCAGTGGTCGGGCACATGGGCCCACGGGGCCTTGGCTTTGGCAGGCTTGGTCCGGTTGTGCAGGGCTGCCTCCTCGGCCTCGATCACCGGCACCTGATACACCCGCGCCACGACCTCCAGGACCAGCGTGCTCTGCCGGGTGATGCCGTAGGCCTGCGCCTCGCGCGCCGCTTCCTTCTCCAGGCTGTCAGCAGATGCGCGGTAGCCGTAGCAGTCGTTGTAGGTCGAGCACTCCGTGAGCACCTGGCCGCCGTGCACAAGGCGCCTGCGACTCGGACTCCTGTAGCCACAGAACCTCTCGGTTGAATTCGAACCGGCGGCGCTCACCGCCGATCGTGGACTACTCCACGAAGGTCTCCTGGGAGCGGGGCGCGATGGGGCAGGAGCTGTGGATGTGAGCGGTCATAGGATGGAAGGTTGAGGCCGTGGTCCGTGAAGTGATCAAGAGCGAGTTGGAGCGGTGCGCCGCGGCGGGAAGCCCGGAATCACCGAAGGATTCGCCGGCGGTGCGGCTTCCGGCCGCGGCTCGGCTGCTTCGAAGTTGAAGCCCGCCTGCATCCGCTCCAGGGCGCCGGCCGGCAGCGCGCGCGGCGGCGCCACGGGCGGCTTCGGGGTGCTGGGGAGCGCCCGGAATCCGAGAGGCTGGCCAGGCACTGGAACTGGAGCCGGCACAAGTGGGCGCGGAGCCGGGCGCGCCGGCGGGCGGGTCAGCACAGATCCGTGCGGGGCGCAACGAACTGCAGGCACAACTGCAGCCGCGCTCGTCTCGCCGAACCCACCAGGCGCAGCGAGCCGCTGGCGCAGTTCCTGGGCCTCGCGAACCACACGCTTCATGAGCGCCTCGGCCTCCTTGATGTCGCGCAGCTCCTCGGCATCTACGGACGACCCCGTCGCGGTCTCGTTGGCCATGCCCAAGAAGTCCGCCGGAGCGATCTTCGTGAGGCGAAAGACACCCTGAGTGTTGCCCGTCTGGCTGTCATCCACGTAGGAGCCGAAGCCGCGCTGCCGCATGTCTATCTCGGCCAGTCGATAGCCGTCGGTGGTGAGGCGGCAGGCCACCAGGCGCTCCAGAGCGGCGTCCTCGAGGTTGTCGATCGACTCGACCATCATGAAGAAGTCGGCGGCGCCGCCGTTGCGCACCAGGCGGCCGCGCAACTGGTGCAGCTGCGACAGCCCGAGCTGGTCCGCGTCGCGCACGACGACCAGCCCGATGTCGGGAATGTCGATGCCGGTCTCGACCACCACCGAAGCGACTGCCAGGGGCTTCTCCAGCCTGCGCACCTGCTCGATTTCCCTTTCCTTGTCCTCGTCGGAAAGCTCGCCGTGCAGCACCGCGACCTTGCCGGGGAAGGCCTGCTCGAAGGTCGCTGCCGCTTCCAGCACGCCCTGCGCGGCGCGGGTCAGCGCCGGCGCCGGCGCGCTGTTCAGATCCAGCTGCTCGCCCTTCTTCGTCTTGGACTTCTTCGTGATCTCTACGGTGTCCAGGCGGGGGTAGACCACCAGCACGCGGCGCCCACCAGCGATGGTGTCGCGAATGGCGCGGCTGACCTGACCGCGGTTGGCCACATCGATTACGTGGCTCGTGATCTGCCGCTCCACGGGCGCCTGGCGCAGGGAGAACACGTCCAGGCCATCGAAGAACACGGTGGCCAGCGAACGGGGAATCGGCGTGGCCGTCGCCTCGAGCACGTGCGTGGCCGGCCCAACCAGTGCGCTGCGGGTCTGCACCGACAACTTGTGCTGCTCGTCCAGGATCACCAGGTTGGGCACCAGGTTCGCCTTCGCGCATGCTCCGGTGAGGCCACTCGTGCCTATCAGG
Organism: Pseudomonadota bacterium; assembly: GCA_018241225.1. Classification (GTDB taxonomy): domain Bacteria; phylum Pseudomonadota; class Gammaproteobacteria; order Burkholderiales; family Burkholderiaceae_C; genus Variovorax. The sequence continues at coordinate 33,889 of JAFEEG010000026.1, read as the reverse complement.
ATGTGGCCAGGGTTCTGGATCTTCTTGCCAGCCTCAACGCGCTCCACGCCACGGATCACGGCGCCGAAGCGCCGTGCGATCTGCTTGGCAATCTGGTTGGCCAGGATGATGGTGGGCGCCACGATGGCCACCAGAGCGCCGTTCTGATGAGCGACCACCGCCGGAAGCAGGAAGGCCAGTGTCTTGCCGGTACCGACATCGCCAGAGAGCAGCGCGTTCATTGGCACCGGCGAGCGCAGCCCGTTAGCGATGCCCAGGATGGCCACCTTCTGGTCCTGCGACAGCGTCTCGGGCTGAGTTGCCGCCAGGTCCAGCACTTGCTGGTCTGGAACGATAAGAGGGGCGTCCCGGTGAGCATGCCGGATGCTTTGCGAACGCGCCGCGGTGCGGATCGAAGCTGCGGAAATGCGCTGCGCAAGCTGGAGCGCGCGCGCGCCCCCCTGCACTGTTCGCGGCAGATGAAGTGCCCCAAGGAGATCGCCCAGGCGTTCGAACTTCGGCACGCTGGCCGGCTGCTCGGTCTGGTCGTACTGCACGAGCTCGAGCACCGCCACCTCATCCAGCTGCATGGCCGAGACGATCTCGCGCGCGGCCTTCAGGTAGGCAGCGTCCTTGTAGCGCACCGCGTGCACCATCTCAGCGATGCTCTCGGCGGAGATCTGGCCTGGGATGCCGGCGTAGCGCGTCCAGATTCCGCCGATCGCCTCGCTCGGAGGCTCCAGCTCCGACGAGATGCACAGCTCGTCGCCGAACCACTTGGTCGTGCCGATGAAGTGCAGCGTCTGGCCCACTCGGATGGAACGCCAGCCGAGCGGCTGGAACGAGCTCAGCTTGGCGGTCTGTCCTGCCTGGTCCACCAGCTCGAGCTGCAGGCGCCCGATGTTCTTCCACACAGCAAACGGCTCGTCCTGCAACTCCTCGAGCGACTGCACGATCTTCCCGTGGGACATCACCGTGCGCTTGTCGCGCCGCACAGCCTTCACTTCACCCGTGACGGCCAGACTCAGAAGCTGCGAGACCTTCCCCGAGGTGTCCGCATCTCGCAGGCGCGTGATCGAGCGGCCGCAGTCCACGTACTCGGACGGCACGCACAGGAGCGCGAGGTCCGGGTCAGTGAGCTTCAGGCGGGAGAGGAGTGTCGATGCGGTAGCCATGCAGATCGCGAATCGCGACAGGAATGTTCCGCACCAGAATATCTGCGCGAGAAGGAAGCGCGCAAGGTCAGAAGAGCTATTGCGTGAACGGCGCAGCGGCAGTGCGCGTTGCGGGCAGGCGAGTCGCCGGTGCTTTTCGCTTCTCGGCGCTCGCGCCCTTCGTTCTCATTGGCCTCGCGGCCGGCAATTGCCATTGCGGGCGTGATTTTGCGCGCGCGTCCGGCTGGTGACAAGTGACACACTCGCGGTGATACCCGGAGTGGAGCCCATGAACAACTCACTCAACACCCAGAAGCCGGTCCTGCCCCAAGAGGTTAAAGCGAGGCTGCACTCGATCTACGAGGAAGTGATGTGGCTCGCGCGACGGCCCAACACAACGTCCTCAATGGCCAGGGCCTGGTACGCACACGTCGCTGGCGTGCGCCTGGCCACCAAGCTGCGCCTCTTCTCGGGCCTGGCGTCGAAGGCAGCGATTGAGGAGGAAGGCGTGACCTGGCGTCTGGAGCACTTCAAGCGGATACAGACCACCTTGACCCAACTGGTGGAGCGGCACCTGGCCGAGGAGATCAACGACCCCGAGGAGTTCTTGTCCACGATCGTGGACTGCGAAGAGGTCCACCTTGTCACCTTTCACGAGAACTACGCGGCCATGTCGGCGAAGGGCGACTATGAAGCAGCTGGCATCCAGTTGGTCTCGTGGAAGGAGGTGCCGCCCGAGTTGCAGCGGCTCCTGTGGTCGAAATGTCTACGCGGGCGGGTGGCGAACGCATCGGCCTACGCGCCGGCCTAGTGCCGCGGCGAGGCCGCCCCCACGCTGATCCGCTGCAGCAATTGAAAGCGCCTGGAGCAGGTCTCGATAGCTCAAGGTGACACGCGCTTGCGAAGCTTGCCGCTCGGTGCCGGCGGGCGCGGCGAAGACACGCCCTGCTCTGCGGGCCTGCAGCTGGCACTCAAGCGCTGCTCCGGTGTAGGCGATCTCATCCTCCGCGACCATGGGCGGGTGCCGAGATCGAACTGATCGGTGGCTGCCTGGCCGATCGGGCTCTGATCACGCATGGGGTACTCCCTCTGCGGCCACGCCGTCGGCGTCCTCTTCGACTTCTTGGACGTGCCCGGCCTCCAGCGGCACGGCACGCGCGCCCTTCTGGCCGAGCGATCCGCGCAGCTGCAGCTTGGCGTTGATGAAGATGAACTTGTCCGGGTCGGTGTAGTGCGCACGTGGGCGGATGATGCGGAAGTAGCTGCTGACGCCGCCTCGTAGGATTTCGATGCCGCCTTCAACGGCGCCTCGCCATGCGTCGTCCACCGGGCTCTTGCGCGACACGACGATGGTGTCCGCCAGCGCATCGTTCATGGCGTCATCCAGGCCCTGCCACGCCTCCTTCTTGACCACCTTGCCGTTCACCACCTGCGGTGCAGCGTGCTGCGGGGCCGCGGTGGCGACGCGCGGGATCTTGAACAGCGCCGAGGTGATCGGATTGCCAACCTGCAGCTCGATCACGATGTGGCCATGAGGGAGCTCACGATCGGGCTGCCGGGCCTGGGCCCACTCGGCGCTGGGAAACCAGCTGCCCGCGGCGACATCGTCCTGCGGCCAGGCGTCGCGCGTGGGGTACCCCACCTGGACACCCTGAGCGTCGTAGGTCGGATCGTTGAAGAGCTTGGCGAAGTCCAGCGCCTGGCCATGTGCGCGTGCCTGCAGGGGGGAGAGGCCAAACCCGGTTCCAGCGCCGGCTGCCGCCGGCTTGAATGCCAGTGGCGCAGATCCTTGGGGCGCGGCCGGCGCAGGAGCCTTGGCGCTGAGGCCAGTCGGGCTCGACGGCACCTGGCCCACTGCCCTGCCCTCGCGAGGCCGGCCAAAGCCCAGCACCGGCGCGGGCGCCGCGGCGGCATGTACTTCGGGGGCGGGGAATGTCGATGCCGAGTCCTTATGGCTCCTGGACATGCTGTCCCGCCCGGGATCGAGCGAATCCAGATAGCCATCGTCGAGATCGGGCATGCCCGCCGGAATGCCCTCCTCCAGCGCGAATCCGCCCCAGGCTTCGCCAATGTCAGCCGGAATGACGTTCGTCGCGATCGGCTCGGATCCCGCCTGGTGCGTGACCTGAGGAGTCGGGGCCGCCGGCGCGGGGCCGGCGCTGGTCTCACCGGGAACGCTCGGCGGGGTCGCCGCCGGCGTTTTGCTCACCGCGATTCGCGCTCTGTTCAGCAGATCCCGCTTCGAGGGCTTGGGCGGGGCAGCAACGACGGCGACTGCGCCCCCTGTGGGGCTGCTCAACGGTTCGGCTGTGGACGAGGCAGGCGGCATGGTGGCTCCTTTGGACGACAAGTTGTCGCGCATACATATCATTCGGCGAATTATTTCGCGCGTTACCTCCAAGCTGCCTTGCGCGGCAGGATCCTTCCCAACTGCGGTCGCGGGCAGTTGGTCGCCCGGCGGATCCTTGAGCACCGAATCGGCAGGCCGTTCGGGGGCATCAGCGATCCGGCGTGCGAACCTGGCCATGACCTCCTTGTATGCGTCCGAGCCCTTCAAAAGCGCTTCCTCCTCGGCCTGGGCGGCGTGGGCGACGCGAATGACCGTTTGCTGGTTCAGCTCATTCAGGGAAGAGTTCGGCTGCGCATGGAGATGTTCAGTGGCTTGGTCACCGAACGGGGCGGGCACCATTCGGGACTTGCGGGCTGGGGTGCCTTCGAGCTTGCGCTGTTCCTTCAGAGCCGCCGACGCGTCGTGCCTGGTGAAGAACTGGCGCAGCTGCTTGGGGTCCACGCCTACGGCCTGCGCGATGTGGGAAACGAGTTTTCTGGGAGGAATTGAGGCTTCGCCGGCGTCCGCCGCCTGGGCGTTCTCAGCCCGCATCTGCAGCGCCTTCTCATTCCAGGATTGGCGCGCCTGGCGCCGCTCGCTGCGCCCAGGCACCTTGCTGTCCGCCCTGCACTGCTTCTCCCCAGAGTCGATGATGGTGCGCATGCCCTTCATTTCGTCCGAGGAGATGCGAAAGAGGTTGATCAGGTAGTCGTTGGAGGGCGTGTACTTGGTATCAAATAGCTGGCCACCGAATCGCACCCGCTTGCCGGCCTCGCTGGCTTTCATCTTGCAGATGAGGGTGCTCAGGCTTCCGGAGGTCCGGGGAGACTCGAAGCCCCGCGGCCCGTCGAGGCCGACGCCGGAGAACGCAGGGAGGAGCTCTTCGACCTCCTGGAACACGTTGCTCGAACGAACCATGCGCGCGTGCGCCAGGAAGTTCACCATCCAGAGCATCGCCAGGTCGCGCGCCCCCTCTTCAATGCCGGTTGCGCCTGAGGCTTCAGCCCGACGCAGGAACAGGTCGCGCAGATCCAGGAATCGGCACCAGTTGAGGGTGGCAGCGGACATGCCGCTCTTGCCCTCGGCCTTCGCCTTTAGCTCCAGGTCCAGGTTCGGGTTACGTTCGATGCCGTAGTGGTGCAGGACTTGGAGGTTGCCGCGCAGCTCGGGCGGCAGCAGGAAGTTCCCTGCTCTCTCGGCCCCCACCTGGTGAAAAGCCTTGGCGCGCGAGGCGTTCTGCTGAGGTGCATGCCCCACGTCCAGCTGGGACACGGCCAAGCACAGTTCGGTGAAGGTGTAGCGGCGGCCGCAATCCCAGACTACGCCCACCATGGCTGGATCGGCGCGGCGATTGTTTTGGGCGACCTTGCTGTTGATGCTGCCGACCAAGCGCAGCACGCGGGCCTGGTCGATGGCGGCGAAGTCGGCTCCGACATCGCGGTACAGCGCGCTCAGGCCGGCTTGGAGCGAGCCCCAGGCCCTCAGGCCAGAATCGCGCACCGGGGCGTCCAGTAGCCACTTCAAATAGAGGCCTCGGCCCGAGCAGATGATGTGGGTCGGAGCTGGCACCCCAGCGAAGCGCGCGCGCTCCACCAGGCGGTCGACCAGCTCGGGAGTCGGCGTCAGGCCCTGGTTGTAGCAGTCCACGTCCACCCAGGCCACCTGCAGCGCGCGGACATTGGTGACCCGGCGCGAGCGGGCCGACGCATAGGTGGCATTGCCCAGGTAAATGTCGGCTGTGCGGGTCGACTCGATGGCCGAGACGACTTCCCTCAGCAGGCCAAGATGGAAGATCTTCTGCTGCTTGCGACCATCGCCCAATGAGCGAAGCACGGCGAAGAAGCCTCGCACCGCGCGCTCCTGCCCCGAAAGACTCTCGATGCCCAGTGAGCGCTCCGCCTCGCATACACCGCCGATGATCGTGCCGGGAAGGGTCGGGATCGCGAGGCTTGCGCGTCCATCCTGCTCAAGGAGCAGGTCGTCTTCGAATAGTGTCCCTGTCTCGTGCACCGTTCGTTGCTCCGTGCCGCCACCACTATCGACCTACCCTCAGCGCGGGACGTCGCCGGCGCCACCTTCGTCGTCAAGCAGCGGCTGCGTGTGCACGAAGGCTTGGCCGTTGACGAACACGTCGGTCACGGTCTGGGCCGTGGGCTGCTTGAGGGATGTGGGGATCAGGGCCAGCACGCGCTGCGCTGTCACAGCATCGCCGGCGATCACCGTGAACAGCTGCACGTTCTGGAAAGCGACGTTGTCACCCGCCTGGCGCCCCTGGTAAGCCGCGGCGAGCACGTCATGGCCCGAGGCTTGCGGTGCCACGTAGCCGGCGGCCGCGCTCGTGACGATGTCACCTTCGACCGCATGAGGCAGGGCCACCAGACCCGAGTCGTGGAAGTACTCGTCGTCCTCGTAGTCGTAGTCGCCTTGGGCTGCGGTGAAGCGCACGCCGCTGGGAGCTGCGATCTGCACGGTGAAGAGCTCGCCGCCGGTCTGGGTGATCTGGGCCACCGCTTCCTTTGCGATGCGCGCCTCGTTGGCCAGGGCGAACTTGGTCATGGGGTTCGAGGTCTCGATCACCCGCTCGAACAGCTGCTCCCAGCGCGCGCCGCTCAGGTGGGCCAAGGTGGCCTTCATCGCGGGCAGGATCTCGACCGGGACCGAGATGGTGACGGTCTCCGGCATGCCGCCCGTGGCAGCCATGACGTCGCGACGAGCCTGATCGATGCCTTCGCCCGGCTCCGAGCCGTCGACCAGCTGCAGCAGGTAGATGCGCTTGAGCAGCTCGTCGGTCTGGAACTTGGTGCCCACCATCTTGCCGAACACGCCCCCGAAGACCTGGCCTTCGCGGCCACCGCTGGGCAGCATGATCGTCAGACGCTCGATCTCGCCCGTCGGCTCTCGCGTGGTGGCCACATCAGCGGCGGGCACCTGCCCCTGGCTGCTCGCCTCGAGGGGAGCTGCCCAGGCCGGCGCGGGGGCCGCGGTCGGTTGAGCCGGTGCTGCAGCGGGTGCTCGGTTGAAGCCGAATCCGAAGGGGCGCGCAGTCGAGGTGGCCTGGGTCGTCATGGTGCTTGTCGCTCCTGGGTGATGGCTTCTTGCCAGTGGTGGATAAAAGGGATGAATGAGGCCCAGGCCCGCGACGCTTGCTGCTCGTCTGCCGCTTCAGCGCTCTGCTGCGCGGCCAGGACCCGGGCGCCCTTGTTGATCTCCACGGCCGCAAAGGGGTGGGGCACCTCGCGCAGCTGGTCCTGCGCAATGCCCTGCGGCCGCACGTCGATGAAGCGGCTACTGGCGTCCATCTTCATGATGTAGGTGGGCTCGGCTTCGAGCGCGGGCTCGCTGCCCTCCTCCACCTTGTAGCGTCGCGCGATCCGTTCGGTTCGCTGCGCCGAGTCGGCTGCTGCGGCCTCGAGCTCGTCGATACGCGCCTGCTGCTCGCGCAACTGGTGGAACATCGCCAGCATCAGCTTGTCGCCGTCCGAGGACATGTCGCGCCAGGGTTCCCCGTTGCGCAGCGCCTCGAACTTGGTCTGGCAGCCAGCCTGGGACAGCTGCAGCGTGTCCTTGCCTCCGTCAAGGCTGATGGATTCGATGAATTCGGTCATGTGACGGTACGGCCTGGTCAGGCTGCCGGGCGGGTATGTGCGTTGTTGAGGATCTCCAGGGCGCGCATGCGCTCGGCCTGCAGCTGGGGCAGCTCCTGGAGCCACAGAGCCGTCTCGTCGTTGAGCTGGCACATGCCGCGGGCGCGGGTGATGCCCACATAAAGCAGGTGCACCTCTTGCTCGGTCGCGGCCGACAGCTCGCCGGTCTCGCAGATCTCCGCCTCTGCCTCGAAGAGAAACTCGAAGTCATTGCCGATGCGCACGCAGTCGTACTCCATGCCCTTCGCTTTGTGCGCGGTGGTGAGGACGAGCTCGGCGCGCGAGGCGTCCTGGATCTCGTTGCGCACGACCTGGTCGACCAGCTGGGGAATCTTGTCCTCGTAGCGCTCGACCACTCGGATCAGCATGCGCGTCTCGCTGTCGCGCGAGGCCTCGCCATAGTCGAGGAACTCGCCCCACGAGCGGAAGCGCTTCATGAATGGCTGCTTGACCTTCGATGGCGAGCGGGCCCAGAGGTGGTAGGCGTCGAGGATCAGCTCGATGTTGTAGTTGCGCACCCCGCCCACCCAATGCAGGCCGCGGCCGTTGCGCGCGAAGGCCTCGTCGAAGAGGCCCGCGTTCGTACGGGTGAGCAGCGTCGACTGGCGGCCCCAGCCGGTGTCCTTGCCCATGCCGATGATCGAGATCGACTCGCCCTTGAGGTTCTGCAGCAGCGTGTTGGCCAGATCTGCCGTTCGCTGCCCGAACCGCCAGGTGCGCGGCATGGTGACCACGCGGCTGCCGTCGATCGCGCGCAGGTTCTGCATTGCGTTCGTTGCTCCGCGGAATCCGTAGATTGACTGGTGCCGGTCACCGATGGCCAGGAGCTTGGCGTGTGCCAGCTGGGCGACAACGATTTGCTCGGTCAGCGGATTCGTGTCCTGGGCCTCGTCCAGGATGATGTAGTCGTAGTTGAGCTTGGGGTCCTGCATCGACCACAGCTTCAGGTAGGTGTCGTGCGTGACAGGCAGGGTCGATCCTGGCGCGATGATCTTTTTCCAGGCAGCGCGGGAATGCTCGAGCACGTAGCTCTCCTCGGGCGGCGACAGGCCCCAATCGCGCACGGCCGCAAGGTGAGACTCGTTGATGTCGGTGTCGATGCTCGAGTAGAAGGCGCCGAGAGTCTTGCCGATACAGCCGGCGATGCGGTTGTCCACGCCCAATGCCTCAGCGATGTCCCGGGGACGCCATGAGCCCACCAGCCGATCTTGGTACTTGTGGCCGACGGCCCGGTACGCCAGGCCGTGCGAGGTGATCGCGCTGACGTTCGAGCCGAAGCGGCGCTTGGCTTCCTCGGCGTTCGCCCGGCCGAAGCTCATGTAGAGGATGTTGGCGGAAGGCCGCGCTGCCGCGAAGCCGATCGCAGTCGTGGTCTTCCCCGCGCCTGCTACCGCCTCACCGATCACGACCTTCCCCTCCGCTGCGATCAGCTCCTTCTGGCTCTCGTCGTACTTGATCGTTGGCGCAAGGGAGCTTGGCTCGGCAGGCGCTGCACCGGTGAGGCGCTGCACATTGAATGAGAAGGCCTGGGCGCGCGAGGTCTGCTGGAACTGGGTGCGCAATGCGCGAGCGCGCTCGAGGGCCGCGGCCGTCGCCGGTTGCAGGGCTGGCCGCGCAGAGCCTGGCGGCGGAGGGAGGTTGGTTGCCATTCGACTCTGACCCGATCTGCTGTGCTTGCACTGGACATCAGCAAGCAAGTTATTTCGCAAACATGTTCTTGTGCGTTGCAATTATCTAGAACATACCCGAAAGGATCGGAAATCGGGGAAATGTTTGGCTGGGTGTCGCACTTCCCCGCCCCGCCAGGCCGCGGCAGCTCATGGAGCGGGTTGTGCACCCTTCTCTCTTGATGTGCGAAGGCCCGGCTGCTCAGACGCTCCGCAGCGAGTTTTCGGTGCGCGAATCGCGCCGCCGGCGGGCCGCCCGCTCTCCGCGGGATCTATTTGGGGCTGGATTGGTGGTCCGAAGTGGATTCCAGGAGGGATCTATCCCCTCGGGGATCTACATTCAAGACAAAGGAAATTTGAAGTGCTTGGACTGTCTTCGATGGGAATCAGACTTCCAAGGAAATGGCGCCCCCTCTTCGAAAAGAAACCTGAAGGGGTCAAGAGTGTCGGTCGCAGACTTGCTACCAGTTCGATTAATGTTTCGTTGAGGAATAGAAAGCGAAACAAGGGGATCGACCGGTCCCCGGGGCTGAACGCTGCGCGAAACTCGAGTGAGCTGGCGAGGTCAGGCCGGCGAAACTTCCCGCAGCTGATCGGCGCTCGGGCGATTCCAACCTTCCCCGTATTTCGCGCTAGCGTAGAAGTCCACCATGAGCTGGCGCACGAGCTGGTGGCGCCATCCACTCTTTTCGAGTCGACTGCGCAGAGTTGGGTGGCGGTTCTTGGCGAGCAGATCCTGTTGCAGATCCTGCTCCAGCTCCTTTTGTTGAGCAACAGACAGTGCATCGATCTCCGCCACGACGGCGCGAGATCGTTCCGCGACCCAGGCGAGGCGGGCCTCCTCTTGGGCGGATGCCACCGGCATGAGGCCGCGTGTCTGAGTTGGCTGAGTTGGAATTGCCTGCGTTGAAGGAACTATGGCGACCTGGTCGCCTTCATCAGCGCTCTCGCGGTGGTGTTCGTGCCCTGTCGCCGGGCTCGCACTCTCCAGAACTGCCTTCAGATAGCGATGAGCGTCGCGCACTGGGGTTGGGAAACCTGACTGCGCTCGCTTTTCAACTTGCTCCATGCAGCGGGTCAAGGCCTCCTCGCCATATTCGTCGAGGAGGCGCTCGAACTTGTCCTGCTCGATGTCCAACGCGGTCGCGCGCGCGATCAGCGCCATGTCGACTGGTCGACGCGGAATGGAAATCGCACGGGCCACGTGTTGGCGCTTGGGGTGAACTTCGAACTGCAGGTCGCTTACGAAACGACCTTCCTTGTGCTCGATCATCTCGACCTGCAAGTCAGAGACAGCGTTGATCTCTGCCATGGCCGGGCGCAATGTGTCGCGCTTGAAGATGCGGTACTCCAGTCGCTGCATGCGCTCATCGTCAGGCCTGCCCAGCAGGACCGGAGCCCACCAGCGCCAGGGGTTGCGGCCCGTGCGGCCCACCGCTTTGTAGCGCGCGCAGGCCTCGTACAACGCGACACCAGCCACGGTTCGCAGGTCGGCGATGACGTCCAGGTTGCAGCGCCCAAAGATGCTCGGGTTCAGCAGCTCCGCCCGAATGTTCGGCGCGTAGCTCCACTCCACCCACGCCTGGCCCCGCTGTGGATAGATCGCAGCATGGGCAAGCATGCTGCACGCGTCCCAGCGCACGCCCTCCCCTTGCGTCGGGCTCTGCCATTCCACAGTCGTGGACATCATCGACCGCAGATGGGTCTTGATGATCTGCAGGTTCTTCGAATTGAAATCAAACCCAGCCACCACGTCCGCGAGCGGCGCCCGGAAGGTCTCTTTTTCCTCGAGGGCGGCCTGGTCCTGTGCCAGATGCAGCAGAACGTTCCAGCTCTTGCGGCCCAATACGGTGATCTTCCCCTTGGTGGGCACCATGGAGATCGCACTGGCCGCCTTGCGCAGGATCGCAGGCGCCGAGGCCTTCAATTCAAGATCGCGGCTGGACATGGGGTGAGTCTAGTTCATGTGAAGTGACTTTCACATATCTCTGTGCTCCTTCCGGTGCTCGACGTGATGAGTCTTTCACGTGAGACTTTTTGGGGAGCCCGCCCACTCGTGGCGCGCCACCGAAGGGTGCTTCCCCAAATTTCCTCCGTACCACCGGGCCTGACGGTCGAGTGCTGGCCCCAAATTCCCTCCAGTTGGACTACCCCATGGCAAGGCGCCCTCCCCAAATCCACTCCACCTGAGCATGCGACCCAAATTGGCTCCAGCCGTGCCCACCATTCCTCCATCTAGACCCAAATCCCCCGCCACTGGCCCCAAAAGGTCTCCAGACACCCCCAAGTTCCCTCCAAAATAGGCTGTAAGTCATTGATTTAATTAGAGTTTTTAGACGTAAAGGTATTAAAGAGGTTAAAGGAATAGAAGAACTCCAGTGATTCTTGGAGAAGATTTGGGGAGAAAGATGTTCGGCACGACGAGTTTCGTCAAGAAGCTGTGCTGCGGTACCATCCGACGATCCGCGCATGAGAGCGCGCAACTACATAAGTCGGAACGACAATGGACTACCTTTCGCCACAACTGGCCATGCCTCCGGTTATCTCGCTGGACGACATCAACAAGCAGGCCGAGATCGCTGCCGGCATGATGAGCTCTATTCGCTCGACCATGTTGATGCCCCGAGCGGCCAAGAAGGAGCCGGTCTTCGGGGCCGATGAACTCTCGGACCTTTGTGGCCTGTCTGGTCGTGGAGCCGTCGCGCACTACATCAAGGAACGTCCGGACCTGCCCTCCGGCATGCTGACTACGACGGGCCGAAAGCGACACTTCGGCCTGTCCGAGGCGCGGGTCTGGGTTCGAGAGTTTCAGAAAGAGAAGCTGCGCCCCGCGGGCGCGGAGGCAATTACGATCACCGTGGCCAACTTCAAGGGCGGGACCACCAAGACCACGACGTCGATGACGCTGGCCCAGGGTCTGTCGATCCAGGGGCACAAGGTTCTGGTGATCGACACGGATCCCCAGGGCTCACTCACCACCCTCTTCGGGATCCTGCCTGACCTGGAGGTTGAAGAGGAACAGACGATTCTCCCGCTTGTGGACGGCAGCCAACACAGCGTGCGCCCCATGATCCGCAAGACCTACTGGGATGGCTTGGACCTTGTCCCAGCATGCAGTGGCTTGTTTGCGGCTGAATTCATGCTCCCTTCCCTGCAGCAGTCAAACCCTGAGTTCGAGTTCTGGTCGGTCCTGGACATGGGGATCGACGATGTCCGCGGCGATTACGACGTCATCATCATCGACAGCCCCCCTGCCCTGTCCTACCTGACTATCAACTCTCTTTTCGCCGCCAACGGACTGATCATCCCGCTGCCGCCCGAAACCCTGGACTTTGCGTCGCTGAGCCAGTTCTGGCAGCTGTTTTCGCAATTGACCGGCAGCCTTCTTCAAAAGCGAGGCTCGAGTAAGGTGTTCGAGTTCCAGAACGTGCTGCTGTCGAAGGTGTCGAAGTCCGTCACGACGGACGTGGTCAGGCAGTGGATTTCCCAGACCTATGGTGCGAAGGTGCTTCCGCTGGAAATTCCTCGTACGGCCACTACTTCGTTGAAGTCTGCGGAGTTTGGCACCGTCTATGACGCCACCCCGGACGACCTCAAGGACCGGACCTACAAGCGCGCGAGGGAGGCCTACGACCAGTTTGTCGAGCACGTGGAGCGACAGATCGCTACCGCGTGGCGGCGTCAGGTTATGGAGCAGAACAGGGTGGCGGCATGACGACACCTCTGCTTGATTTGAACACCACTCACATGTGGGAGTAATACATGGCAAAGCGAGACATTCTTGCCCGCGCGATGAGCGTTTCCCCGCTTCAAACTTCCCCGGAGACCAAGCCCGGCGGCGAGGCGGCGGACGTACCAGGGGATCCCTCGGCACAAGCCAAAGCAAAGACCGCCCCGGGCGTCATGATGAATTTCATGGTCGAGCGCTCGACCGTGCACCGTGAACTGGAGGATGCGAAGGCGAAGCTCCAGGAATTTGAAGGGGCGTCCGTCGCGCGAAAAGTCGACCCGGTGAAGATCAAAGCATCGAGTTGGGCGAACCGATCGGATCAATCCTTCTTGTCAGCTCAATACGCTGCACTAAAAGAAGAGATTCTCAAGGCCGGCGGAAACGTCCAACCAATCAAGGTTCGCCGTTTGGCGAAGCCGGAGCAGGGCGCGGAGTTTGAGATCGTCTTCGGCCACAGACGCCACAGGGCTTGTCTCGAACTGGGCATCCCGGTGTTGGCGATCATTGTCGACTCTATGGAGGATCTTGAGCTATACGCCGAGATGGACCGGGAGAACCGCAATCGTGTGGACCTTTCCGCCTGGGAGCAAGGTCGTTCGTACGCACGGGCGTTGGAAGCGGGCTTGTATCCGTCCATGCGAAAGCTTGCGGAAGCGCTGGACCTGCAAGTCGGTAATGTTTCGGCGTCGATCTCCATCGGGCAGTTGCCGGAGGTCGTCGTGGCTGCCTTCTCGTCACCCATCGATATCCAGTTTCGTTGGGCAGCGCCGCTGCGTGATGCCCAACAGCGAGATCCTGACGGGCTCATTGCCAAGGCGAAGACCATCGCTGAGCTTCCTCGTCGGCCCACGGCCGGTGAAGTTTTCAAGCGACTGGTCGCCAAGACGGACGCTCCCGCGATTCCAGCCGGCAAGGAGTGGATTGATGTCAATGGCAAGGCAACGGCCCGCATCGTGGTCGATTCGAAGGGAAGGGCGAAGCTTTCCTTCCTCAAGCCGCTAACGGATCAGCAGTACAAGGACCTGGTGGACGCAGTCGAGAAGTTGCTCGGGTAGACCGGCTCTTAACGGCCGAAGCCGGCCCTCATGAGCGTTGTAGTGCGGCGCTTGTGAGGGCCGTTTCTTTTGCGCTGCGATGTTTGGTCCCATGGCACATTGGGTGTTCTACGGTAGAACACCCCTTTCGAAGACGAGGAGCAGCCGCGCCAGCCCGACCGCCGCGGGGCCAAGAAACAGGGTGTTCTACGGTAGAACACCCCTTTCGAAGACGAGGAGCAGCCGCGCCAGCCCGACCGCCGTGAGGCCAAGAAATAGGGTGTTCTACGGTAGAACACCCTTTCGAGGACGAGGAGCAGCTGCGCCAGCTCGACCGCCGGGAGGCCAAGAAATAGGGTGTTCTACGGTAGAACACCCCTTCCGAGGACGAGGAGGAGCTGCGCCAGCTCGACCGCCGGGAGGCCAAGAAATAGGGTGTTCTACGGTAGAACACCCTTTCGAGGACGAGGAGCAGCCGCGCCAGCCCGACCGCCGCGGGGCCAAGAAAACGGGGTGTTCTACGGTAGAACACCCGCTAAAAAGCGAGCCCTGCGGTTGGTCGGACAGGCCGGCCAAAGCCAGCGAAGCGCCAAGTCATTGCGCTAGAGCCCCAGGGACGATGGACGCCAATGGTGCTGCGCGCCGGCAGGAGCGAACTTTCACTGAGGCGAGGGTTGGAGGGTCCTCAGTGTCTCCAGGATCTCGGACATCGTGGACTTCAGCACGCCCATGTCCCGATCGCGCCTGGCCTCCACGAGCGGATCGATGCCGCCGGCCGCGCGCGCCACGTTGCCGGACAGGGCCTCCTGAGCGCGGAGCACGGCATCGTCCATCTTGGTGATCAGGTTGTTCCGCAGGGCAGAGAACTGGGCGATCTCGCGGCGCAGCGCCACCACCTCTTCGTGGAGTTGGTCCAGTTGGTCCAGCCGCCGCTCGATCTTGGCGAGGAGGGCGTCGGGCACGCTCGGGGCACCAGCTGCTGGACCTGCGGCCGCCGCCGGCGCGGCGATCGGCACCAGGGCTTTAACTGCTTCCTGGAGTCGGTCGGCGGTCTGGGCGACGGCCAGGTCGAGCACGGCCTGGGGACTGGAGTTCGCCAGGTGCGGCCATTGTTCGTGAACCTTGCCGATCGCGCGCCGGGTATCCAGCATCAGACCCGGGCGTCCGGCGCGCCGCGGCCGCAGCAGCGCCTCGCGCGTGAAGGAAGAGGAGGGCAATCCGGCGCTGACGCTCGCCAGATCAGCTTCGGTGACCTGGCAGTCGGCAAAGACGCCATTGAGGTTCCACTTCTTGAGCGACGACTCCGTGGGCGCATGGGCGCCATGCATCAGCGTCAGGATGCGCGCGAGTTCGGCCAGAGTGGTGAAGGGCGGCCAACTGCGCTCGCCGGACGGCTCCTGGGAAGGATCGGAGGGAAGGGCGCTCGAGGGTTCGTCGGCCATGGGTTTAGATTTGGTTACCGAATAACTGAATTATCGATGGATATGAGTCTATCGCTGCAGAAATCCTCGTCAACTCATTGTTTCCGTGGAACATTTCGCCAATTTCGACAGGCGTTTACGCCTAACTCATTGTCGCGAAACAAGAAAATCTCCCGGGCTCAAAAGCCGTGAAACATATGGAAATGACCGGATAGGTAACTATCGGTACCAAATACTCGAAAGCACATGAACTTTCGGTGGCAGGTTGTTGTGCGTCACGGAGATGGGCGGACCCCGGCTCTTCCCCTGCTGCCTAGAGAGCTCCAACGAGTTGATCGGCCATTGCTTCCCGCTGGCCCAGCGGGACCATCGGAAGCGGCAGCCCTGCCTCGTTCAGCAGCCTGATGAGCATGCCTTAGTCGTCAATCGCCAATTCCTGCATCGTGGCCAGCCGTGGCTTTCGTCCCATCGAGTAGTCAACGAGAGGCCGGGCTGGGCAGCTCAGCCTGATTCGCTCGTTGTTTCCCAGCGAAACAGAAATCGAACCATGGCTCACGCCGCCGGACCCGACTGCAGCACCTGGCCATCGGGCTGCGAGCTGCTTGGCACGGAATGGTCCTGGGCCTGCGCGGGAGCCTGGTCTGCGCTGCGCTCTGCCTGGTCGCGCTGGTTCTGGGTGTCGGCGAGCGATGGCGTGAACTTTCCGGCCGAGCGGAACGCCCGATCCGCGCCGGCGTAGTGGTCCCGGATCGTCCGCTTGCGCTTCATGTAGTGGCCCATCACCATCGCGGCGACCTCGGGACCGATGGTGGCCTGCAGGTTGGCAGCTGCTGTCGAGCGGGTGTCGTAGAGGGAATAAAGGCGCCCGTCGGGAAACGCTCGCTTGCAGGCCGCGGTCAGCGCGGCGCGACAGCCGTTGTAGAGTTTCTGGAAGGTCTGATCGCCGCCGCCGACCAGGTACTCCTGGACGTTCGCGATCTGGGTGTCGACGGCGTTGACCCAGCGCGAGGGCACTTCGATGTCGCGCCAGGCCAGGCCCGCGTTGCGCAGCTCCCAGGCGCGCAGCCGGCGCAGCGAATCCAGCGCGATCTCGTTGGTCAGGTCCGTTTGGGCTTCCACCTCATCGAAGAAGGCGAGGTTGCGCGCGACTAACTCGGTCTGGCGCTGCGCGGCGTCGAGCAAGGCCGTGACGCTGGTCGAGTCCGCATCGGCCATGGCCATGAGGTCTGCCTCGGCGCGTGTGAGCAGCCGCTGGGGGATGTGAGCCCAACTGACCGGCGCCTGCTTCTTGAGCTTGGAGTTCGGCAGACGCAGGATCCGGCGATCCCGATCCAGCCAGAAGGCGGTCTCCCATTCGCCTGGCCTGGCGCCGGTGGCGATCCCCGCGTTGAGCCAGGCGGTAGTCTTCGTGGCCCAGCCGAGCTTGCTCAACTTGGCGGCGAGCAGGGAGTTGAGCAGCGGGCCCAGATCGTCCTGAGGGATTGAGCGGCCCTTCGTGCGGGTGTTCCGGAAGATCAGGTCAGGGACATCTTCGATCGAGCTGCTGCGACGCGGGTTGAAGCTGCGCACCGCGGCAAGACCTTCTTCTCGGACCTGCTCGTCGAACTCAAAGAATGACTGGTCCAGCGCCCAGACGATGGCAGCCCGGTAGGCGATCCTGCTCCCCAGCCTCAAGGTCGGGTCGGACTCCAGATGTCGGACCACCTGCGCCGGAGTCACGAAGTCCGGGTCGACGTTGAGCGCGCGGGCGGTCCGGTTGATGAGCATGACGAAGCTCTGGTGGTATTTGGACGCCGTGCGATCCGCCACTTGCTGGGTTGCCCTTTCGAACCAGGTGCTCAGGGCGGGCACGTCGCTCCCTATGGTGGGCGTGTCCGAGTTGGGGCCGCCCATAACTGGGGCTTGGTTGCGCCCGAGCTCGTCCGAGTGGGCGGTCTCTTCGCCGGGCTGCTGAATCTCGGGGGAACTGAATTCGTTTGGGGACTGGTTCATGGAGGGGCTGTTCTGGGCCGGCAGGGGCTGGAGCTGGATCGCTGGAGGGCCGGACCGCGAATGGGAGGGGGTTGGGCCTGACTTCGACCCACCTTGGGCTAGATCTGTCCGGGGCTAGAGTTCGTGGAGGGCATGGCCCACAGCGACTTGCGTTCCCCTGGAGCTGGTCCCAAAGGGCTGCTTTCCCCCGAATGGCTGATAACTGCGAAGGATCCTGGTTACAAATAGGAAAACACCGGGAAAAAGGGGCCCGAAACCGGGCCCGCGCCCAACCGCTGATTACCGTGGTAACTCGCGGTTGATGGACTTTCGATGCCGGTCTGAGGCCTCCAAGGCCCGATTTGGAGGGTTGCTTCCGAACTGCGAATTACCGAGGTAACTGGCAGTTCGCGGCGCACCAGAAAAGTAGAGATGGCGCCCGCCAACTGCGAATTACCCAGGTAACTCGCAGTCCGCTGCCGGGACGTTCGCTTGAAAGGAGCCAATTTGGCGCACCAACTGCGAGTTACCGTGGTAACTGGCAGTTGGTAGCCGTGCCTTGTGCACGTGTCGCGGCTCATTCCCCCGTGTCGCCGGCGAGCAGCCGTCGAGCACGTTGACCGGCGATTCGCGGAGGGGGCCGATCGTCATCTGCTGCCCCGAAATGCGATGGCACCAGTTCGGCGCTCGGCGTGTCGCTCGGTTCGACCGCCGGCGCAGCGGCCTGTTCAGCGCGCGGCGCGAGCGGGGCAATTACCGAATGCTCGACAGTCTGATCTGCGGCGGCCCGGGCCAGCGGCTGGGGAGCCGTAGCTGCGGGTGCGCTGGTCGGTGTGGTGGCGATCGAGCTGGCCACGGAGTCGACCAGGCCGCCCGAGATCCGGGTCGAAAGGCCGACCTGGTGATCGCGCCGCATGCGCTCTTCGTGGACCACCAAGCCCATCTCGGCGAGTTGCTTGAGGAAGTCGTTACGCGTACGGACGCCAGCCCTGTTCTCGAATCCTTCGATGGCCTTGAAGAGGATGGGGTTCGCGCCGCGGGTGAACCGAATCCGAATGTCGATGACGTCGTCGCTGCTGCTCATGGACGCCCTCAGACTGCTTGCGCGGCGGCCAGGGCATCCGCTTCGGCCACGCCTTCACCGATCAGCTGCAGGCCCTCGACGTTGCTGAACACGGAGTGCTTGGGCACGTAGATGGGCATGTCGGGCATGCGCGAGGCGATCTCCTCGGCGTAGTGGGCGGGATGGCCACCGACCATGACGATCATGTCGGTGTAGTCCCAGGCACCCTTGATGCCGTTCATCATGATTCCCACCGGATCGCGCACGGCGCGGCGCGCAGCGTCCAGGATCTCCGGATCTGCCATGTCGATGGCGCGGCCGTCCAGCTTGAAGACGGCGCCGGTGCGCAGCGAATTGTTCAGGCGCTGCAGGTTCGAGGGCGCGATCGCGCGGCCGATCTTCGCCTCCAGGTGCTCCTTGACCGAGGTCATGACGCGGTGGCGGCCAGCGTCACCAGCGGCGCCGGAGACGCCCGTGTTCGGCTTGCCCTGGTTCACCAGGAGCCAGTCCAGCGTGTATTCGCCCGGATCGACGGTCACGATGGTCATGGTCTCCACCAGGTGGTCCCAGTCCCGCAGGGGCTTCAGGCCCGAATGGGGGTACTTGGCGATGGTCTTGTTGATGCCCTCGATGTGGCGATCCAGGCTGTAGAAACCGCCCATAGGCTGGGGCCGGACCACCACCTTGCCGATGGTGATGGTGCGTTCGCCGTCCAGGCTCACCTCGCCCGTGTAGGACGCCTTGAGTGCGGCCGGCTTGGCCGGATCGCGGAAGTGGCTGACCGGCAGGCCCAGGGCCAGCACGTCGATGTGGTCCTCGTCGATATAGGAGAGCGCGCCACGCATGAGGGCGTGATACGGGGCGCTGTCGTAGTATTTTTCGTCCAGGTGGCGGCCAAAATCCGAGCTGGAGGCGACCCGGTTCATGACATCGGGGCCGACGACGAACGACTCGCCGTTGTAGGTGACGACTTTCACGTTCTCGCTGCGGCGCTCCTCGAGCTCGTAGCGGCGACGGTCCACGCCCAGGGCGATCGAGGGGAAGATGTCGTACTCGATCCCAGTGGCGCGGCCTTCGCCGCGCGCCAGGCGCGTGTACTTGGTCAGGCCGTAGCCAAGATCGATGGCCGCCACCACCGGTGCGCCTGCGTTGCTGCTCATGTGCGATTCTTTATTTGGTTGGCATACATATATCTGAGCGAAAGAATCTCACGACGTCGAACAAACGGTCAAGGTCAGGACAAAGAAGTTGGTAGGTGGTCGTGCCAGGATTAGCCGATGGATGGCATAGTCCAAGCCCAGACTTCGGTTAAGTCAGAGTTGGCTTAGAGATGGATGAAGGTCAGCCGAAGGTTGGCGCAAGTCTGTTGAGCGAGGTGAAGGCCCTGGCAACTGGGCTGGCTGGACTTGGTAGAGCCTTAGCCGAAGTCTCTACCACGCTGAGGGCGCGGCCAGTTGCCCAGGCGCTGCTCGGGCCTACTTGGTAGAAGGTTCGGCCTAGGGTTGTACGAAGCGAACGAAAGCACGCTTGGTAGAGCCTTCGGCCAGGGCTCTACCAAGTCGGTGAGCCTTGAGTCCAAGCAGATCAACGATCCCCTGGCCGGACTTGATCCCTTGAGGGGCCTCGTGCAGGTCCTCGCCTGGGTGGCAAAGAAATCATTCCGCGTCGTTGCATCCGCGCAACCTATACTCGCTCGCAGTATTTGCATGGCAGAAATACCTACTTACGAATGATTAATTCCAAGGGCGACATCTACTGCTACTTGAATGCCAGGCACACGGTCGAGGTGGCCGCTGCGGTCTCGGACGCCGGCTTCTTCTCGAAGCTCCACCAGATGCTCCTGAAGGGCAACCAGGGGAAGGCGCCGCCCAAGCAGTGGGCGTCGATGATCGCGGCTCTGCAGACCAAGGGCCTCAAGCGCTCGGAGCTCGAGGACAGCCGGATCCTTGAGCAACTGACGGCGACCAACGCCAAGTCGCTCACCAAGGAAGAGGTTGCAGGCCTGGTGCTTTCCGGCCTGCCCACGATCAAGGAGATTCAGCTCGCGCAGCCGCGCTACGACCGATTTCGATATGCAGGTGGAGCGTACAAGGAGTTTCTCTACGTCTTGAACTCCCAGCGGGACAACGTCGAGGACGAGCTCAGCGAGTTGGAATACCGCCTGGAGTGCGTGCGGTACGACGCCGCGGACCTCGCGTTCAGCCTGCAAGCGCTGATGGACGACCCCACGCTTCCCGAGAAGATGCAGGCCCAGATGAAGGCGCTGCGCGAGTTGCTGCCCAAGGCTTGGGACTTCACGACGGCGCACTTTAGTGACGCTCTGGACGGCACGATCGACAAGAACGTCATGGCGCACGCACGGATCACTGAGCGCGGGCCCCTCTACTTCGTCGAGGAGATCCAATCCGACTGGGCGCAGGCCGGCGGAAAGGCCAGCCGTGCGGCTGCGCGCGCGGAGGTGGCCAAGCTTCTTATCCAGAAGCTGGGCGGCACCGTGAGTCCCGCCGAGCGCGAATTGATGCTCGGCGCGATCAAGGCGAAGGCCAGCATCGAACTGCGTGGCGTGGCCTATCAGCCCAACGACCCGGAGATGCTGGCCGCCGCCGAGGAAGGTCGCAAGCAGGCCTGGAGCGACAGACTGCCCGCCGCCCCCTTCGTCACCAACACCGAGGAATGGTCTGGCCTGATCCTGCGCCGCCACATGCAGCGCGCCGCCATGCTGCCGGCGGTCGACCAGTTCGCCTGGATCACCCAGGCCATGCGCAACGGCGGCCAGACAGGCGGCGGCGCCAGCCTGGACGACTTCTACACGAACATCCTGCCCAAACTGGCCGACAAGCTGCTCAAGCCGCTTGGGGCAAAGATGTCGATGGGGAAGGTGACTCTCGACGGCCGGACGTACGACGTGCCCACTTTCAAGATGACTCCGCAGATCAAGGAAGCCCTGCGCGGGCCTATGCCGCTCTACAGCCTGTCGCCCGTGTGGAAGGGAGCGCGCAACGGCGAGGAGGAGGTGAACCACGTACTCGCCGAGTGCGAGCTCATGATGGGCACCAAGCGCCATGTGAAGCTAATGAACTCGCTGTACGACATCGCCACCCAGCGCCAGGTGGCCGGCAAGTACATCAACAACGGCATCCTGCTGAACCTTCACGCCCAGAACCTGGATCGCGCCGCACGGCACGAGGCCTGGCACTTCGCCGCCGAAAGCATGCTGACGCCCGAGGAGCGCGTCTTCATGCAACGCGAGTTCGCGGCCCACAAGTCCGTAGCGCGTCGCACCCAGCAGACCCTGATCGAGCTGGGGGAGATCGACGCCGCGCGCCAATGCGCTCACCCGGAGGAGTGCGCGGCGCATGCCTTCGCGCTCTGGAGCACGGGCGCAATGGAGATCACCGAGCCCGAGCCGAGGGGCCTCTTCCAATGGGTGCTCTCGGTGCTCAAGGACTGCGGCCGCTGGCTGGCTATGCGCCTTTCCGGTGAAAAGTCACCGACGACCGAGGCCATCTTCCAGGCCCTGCGCAGCGGCGAGATGGCCAAGGCCCGCGAGGTTCGCCATCACTGGCTGCGAGCGGTGGAGGTCAATCACGGCCCAGGCGAGCGAATGGCCGCATAGGGGGTAACCTCGATTGGCAAGGGCGGCGCTGTCCATGGCAGCCCGCCCTTTTCGCGTTGGCGCGATCGCGAGGGAACGTTTAGTGCCTGCGTCGCGTGCACTCGACATCTTCAAGTATTCGATGATGCTGTAGTGGTCAACTTCGTTGCCGGTGATTGCGCCGCACGATAGCATCTGCACGAATCAATAGTATTGATGCTCTACCCGAATCGCATCGAACACCACCCGGTCCGGCACCCATGAACAACCTTTCGCGGATCTTCACCGCCAGCGCAGTGGCAACCGCGCTCCTCGCACTCTCAGCTTGCACCACGCCCACGGCGCCGGCGCCTTTGACGGATCCTGCAGGCGCGAAGCTCGACCTTCTCTTCCAGAAGTCGGCCAACCAGCCCGGCTTCACCCGCAGCGCCGACGCAGTGGCACCGGCGCCCAGGCTCGCTGACGGAAAGCTGTGGGTGAGCTGGCGGGGCGATGCGAACGATCTCCTCAAGAACCTCGAGCCCGTCACGGGTCAGAAGTACAGCGTGGCCGGGCCCACGCCGCGGCTGCCGCTGTATGTCCAGGTGCATGCTCAAGGCGTTCCGGTGGACGAAGTCATGCGTGACATCGGCTACCAACTGGGCCAGCGCGCGGACCTGGTGCTGACGCCTGCGGGCGTCGAAATCCGCTACCGCGCGTTCTGATCCGATGAAGCCTCCCTTCACACGCAGATTCGCGAGCGTATCGGTCCTGGCGGCCGCCGCACTCCTTGGCGCATCAAGCACCAGCGCTCAGTCCGCTGAGGCGCTCACCATCGACTCGCTCATGAATGCCGCCCGGGGCTCTGCCGAGTCCGAGCCGCGCCTGAGCATGGTTCGCGAGACGGCGCTTCGCGAGACCGCCTACGGCCTGGGCACCCGCCTGGGCCTGTTGCAGCGCTCGCGCGAGATCGCGGTCGAGGTGGCCAAGCGCGATCGCGAGCTCGACAAGCGCTTCGATTTCGGCGGGCTGATGATGGGCCCGGGCGTCCTGCCCCCCGTCATCATGGAAAACACCGACGCGATCTCGCTGGAGGCGACGACGATGCGCGTGTCAAACGCGATCTACAAGATCGACGAGCCAGCGCGTTTCGTGGCGATTTCCCCGACTTGGCGTGACTGGTTGCTGATGGGCTTGCCCACCGAAGACGCTGCCGACATGACCGCGGTGAAGAGCCTCCTGCCGCGTGACGCTGCGGAGCAAGCCTTCTGGAAGAGGGAAGTGGCGCAGGCCGTGGCCGCCGGTCGGTCCCAGGCGCAGCAGATCTTCGACCTGAACGTCGCAACGCTGGAGAAGACCTACTTCGGCATGCGCCTGTTCTACGACCTGTGGAAGCGCGGCATGGTGACCGTGCCGGTGGTGGCCAGTGCGCAGACCATGGTCGACCGCGAGAACCCGAACACCATCGCCGTCGGCAACACGATGTTCCGCATCACCCAGCAAGCAGGCTTCGCGGACACGAGCCGCTGGAAGCCGCTGGAGTAGGGCGGGGCATGCTCGACGTCAACGTCACCGAAACCCCGCGGTTCACTCTGCCGATCGGCAACATCCGCCGAGAGGACCTCAACGAGCTCCTCTCCAGGGTCTATGCCCTTGGCTGCTCGGACATCAAGTTCTCATCGACGGACTTCGTCTGGGCCGAAGTGAACCGAGTGTGGCGCCCGGTGACCGACCGGCGCCTGGACGATTCCGAGGTCAACACGATCCTGGGCCTTCTCTTCAACCAGAGCGGCACGACCGAGATCGGCGCGGCCAAGGCCATCGATTCGCGGGTGGACGCTGTGGTCAGCCGAGACATGGTCCTGTCCTTCCGCCTGAACGCCACGGGCTGCTCGGTCGGCACCACGACCGCGGGGGTGAACATCACCCTGCGCGCAATGCCCCAGGAAATCCCCACCTGTGCGCAGCTGGGCCTGGAGCCCGAGCTGATGGAGAACCTGTTCCCACGCTACGGAATGATCCTGATCGTGGGTACGACCGGCTCGGGCAAGTCCACCCTCTTGGCTGCAACCCATCGGTACCGCCTCGAGGAGCGCCGGCACGATCCCGTGCACATCCTCACCTATGAGCAGCCCGTCGAGTACCTGCTCAAGGGCTATGCCCAGGGCCACATGCCTGAGCCGACCCAGACGGAAGTGGGCCTGGGCGCGCAGCTGCGCTCGATGGACATGGTTGGCCCCAACGCGATGCGCCGCAAGGGCCAGGTGATCCAGATGGGCGAAATCCGCGACACCGACAGTGCGCGCGCCGGCTTCGAGTTGGGCGCCACTGGTCACGCCGCCTATGCGACCATGCACACTGAGACGCCCGATCGCGCCTTGTCGCGCACGCTGCAGCTCTTCCCACCGGTGGAGCATGCGCGTGTGGCCAACGAGTTCATCGAGCAGACCCGCCTGGTCATTGCGCAGAAGCTCGCGCGGCGCAATGACGGCAAGGTGATCGCCTTTCGCTCCTGGTGCGTGTTCGACCGCGAGGTCAAGCGCAGCCTGGAGGACAAGCCAACGCACGAGTGGGGCCTGGCGGTGCGCCGCCTGGTGGCCGAGCGCTGCAACGACTTCGAGTCGAAGGCCTTCGGTGCCCTGGCCGATGATCTGATCAGCTTCGAGACCTTTGTGGAAGTCGCTTCCATGACCATGCGCGAAGCACACGAGTACTGCGAGGCACGCGGCTTCAAGCCGGACGCCGACCGCACCATGGTCTCGCTCCCGAGCGCGGTCGCAATCGAAGAGGCTGAGGAGGCCGGCGCATGAACTCGTACTGGCCACGAACCGGCCGGACCTATCGGATCCCCGGCACGCCGCTGCCTCCGCAGGCCGGCGCCCCCATGGTGCTCGCGCTCTTTCACTTCTCGTGGTGGACGGTGGGCATTGCCCTGGTCGTGTGCGCCGTCTTCGGCTACGCGGCCTACAAGAACCGCACCATCGCGTGGGCGCTGCGGCGCCTGCGCAGCAAGATGCGATCGGGCGTGCTGGCTGCCCGGCCTCGCCTCTATCGCCAGCGATTCACGTACGACCAGCAGTTGTGGGACATCGACTTCAAGGTCTGGGGCAAGAAGTAGGCCCCGACCTG
Organism: Pseudomonadota bacterium; assembly: GCA_018241225.1. GTDB lineage: Bacteria > Pseudomonadota > Gammaproteobacteria > Burkholderiales > Burkholderiaceae_C > Variovorax. The sequence goes on along the minus strand of JAFEEG010000026.1, from coordinate 9,194 downwards.
TACCAGGTAGTTCTCCCCTCGGCGCGTGCTCTCCCATCCGGCCGCGACTTTGGCCCCTGACCCGCGAGGGCCAGGAGCCGCTCTTCCGAGTTTCAGGAAGGGCACGTTTGGGCCCTGAGCGGAACTAGCGCCGAAGGGGAAAGCGGACTTTCGAAGCGCATCGCGGCTTCGTCGCCGGTGCGGACTTCTCAAGCCCACCGGGAACCGCAGGCCTCCGCAACCTAGCGGACCTAGCCGCGATGTCGGCATTCGCGGCAGCGCGGATATTTCGTCACGAGCCCCGTCCCCAACTTCTGACAGACGTGACATCCAGTACCGAGTTCGCAGTGAGTTCGCTCAAACGGGTAGCCCAGCTGAAATCTGCTTCGACTAGTCCCGTCGTTTGGCCCGCCCCTCGCAATTCGCACGCATCCCGGACCAAGGAAGTCCCGTGCAGTGAGGTGCTATGTGAGGAGGCGACCTTTCGGGACAGGCCCCGTCTTGTCGCCTACAGCTAACAGGCCTAGGCCCGATTGCTACTGGCTGCGGGCAAGTTTGCCAGCGCAACCGGCGGTCAGCCTCGCAGTGATACGTGGCTAAACGGTGGCCCTCGGACAGTTCAACTCGTGAGCCGCTCCGCCAAGTGTTGAGACGTACTGATAAGTAACGCAGGTACTTGATAAGGCCTTCTCGTATTACTGCATCAATATGGAGCCTCGGATTCGCGGTTTTAGCCGTGCCACTATGTGGCGCTGATACACGGTTCCGACGGAAGTGCCACGATGCCGCAGTGAAAGCGTGGTTACTCAACTACTAAGCGAGGCAAAGAATGGAGACAATTGAAGTGACCAAAGAGGCCGGAGTCGGAAGCAAGAAGCTTTTCGAGAACGACAAAATCATTGTGTGGGACTTTGTCCTGCCGGCTGGAGAAGAAACCCCTGTGCATACGCATGACCACTCGTACATGTGGTTTGCCGTCCAGGGAGCCCCTCTTCAAATCTACGATGAGCATGGCAACGACGTAGGCCTTTTCCCGGTCCCGACGGACGGCATCTTCGAACTCAAGGTGCAAGATGGAACGATTGAGGTGATGTCGGACATCGGGAAGGGTGTCAAGGTACCGGCAAAGCACAAGGCAAAGAACGTGGGTACCGAGACCTACCGCGAGATACTGGTCGAGTGGAAGTAGTCTGCGGAGCGTCATCTCGACGCCCGGTCGCTAGCTTGGGGCGCGTCCCCTCCTAGCGCACGCCGCAACTTCCGAGCGATGTCTCGAGTGGCTCGAGCATTCAAACTACCTCAAGTAGCTTCCGGTACTTGCTGGGCGCAAAGCCCTGCATGCCAACGAAGAAGCGGGTGAAGTTTCCGGCCGTGTCGAATCCCAGGTCAAAGGCAATGTCCTGCAGGGAGATGTCACGCTGAGCAACCTTCGCCAGGCTCGCTTCCATCTTCAACATGCTCAGGAACAGGGTGGGCGGTAGTCCGGTCGACTTCTTGAAAAGCCTGAAGAACTGCGCGCGTGACAGCCCGGCCGACGCAGCCAGGTCCTCGGGACGGCTGAGCAAGTCACCGTCGCCGAGCATCCGTTCAACAATTTTTCGAATCCGCGCATCGTAGTCGCGCTCAACCCGTTCGCTCGCGAGCTGAGGGAGCGTTCTAGGAGGAGACAGCGTGAGAATCTCCGAGAAGATGGATGCGATGAGGTTCTCCATGTCCTGTACGTTCGGCGGCTCGAGCTGCCCGAGCGCGTCCAGCACGTCGTCACGTCCTCGTGCAAGGCGGGAGGTCAGAACCTCCACTGGACGCTCGAAGAACTTGGGATGGGTGCTTCCCGCGAAGCGCCGGTCGACCTCCTTCAACCAATGAGGGTTGAGGTAGAAGGCAAGCAGGACAGTCTTGGCCTCTGTTTCTCGGTAGTGGTAGTAGTGAGGCTCCCACGCGTTAATCATGAGTGCGCTATGCGCCGTGACCGGATACTCCTTGGCACCGACGCCAAACTGGATGTCCGCCCCGCCTATCTTGAAGACGATGTGACATTCCCTGTGTGCGTGGACGACCATGGAATGGTCGAGGCGCACGAGTACGGCTCTCCCAAACCGGCCATGGATGATGCGTAGAGGGTCGGACATCGAAATCTCCCGAAGGACTCAAACCGCGGTCACCGCTACGCCAGGCCTTGCTCCGCCGTGATTGTTCGAGCCCCGGAAGAGCGGTCGGCGGCCTGGAGCGATGGGGATGCTTCAACTAAGAAGAAGCGGGCAACCATTTCCTTCGTGATTTCGATTGCCCGTTTGAGGCTCATGTCGATGTGGTCGGCGAGCGCTCGTAGCGCTTCCTCGGTCTTTCGCAGCGCTATGAAGTCGATGATGTTCATGTGCGCATCGAACGACGTGAGGTTCCACGAGGAAAGTTGCTCGATGTCGACATGGCGAGCAACATGGATTCGACGCGTGACGATTTCCATGAAGGACACGATTTCTTTGTTGTGCGAGAGGGCGACGAGCCGGCGGTGAAATTCCTCGTCGGCAAGCACCATGTCTCCTGTGGTCATCGTCGCGGACCGCTTCATCACGTCGACCCAGAAATCCTTGACTGAGGCGATTTCGCCGTCCGATGCCCGCTGGATGGCCAGCATCACTGCTCGACGCTCAAGGGCGATGCGGACCTGGTAGAGGTCAAAGACCTCATCGACGCTGATGGCCTTGCGGAAGAACCCCTTGTTCAAGACGAACTCGAGCAGCCCTTCCGCGGCGAGGCGATTCAGAGCTTCCCGGAGAGTGGCCCGTGCGACGCCAAACTGCTCGCCGAGTTGCTTTTCGTTGATGCGGGCGCCAGGTTTGAAGTCGTACCGCATCGCCCGGTCGCGCAGCTCGTAGTAAAGCCGCTGCACGTTGCTTTCGTCCCGGACTGTCGCAACCTTTGCAGGCCGTGTCTGCTTGGTCTTGGCGTGCTTCATAAGGTGGACCAGTGCGACGCCGCGGTGCTCAGCCGAGCCGGCGCGAAACAGTGCGCGTCGACTCTCGAGCGCTGCGAGTCTCGAGCGCTGCGAGTCTCTACCAAGGGATTTCCATGACGCTGCCTGCACATTCATGAGCCCAAAAGATAAGTGTCGACACTTGTACCGACATAGAGTTATAGAACTTTGACCGGCTTGCTTCAACTGCGAGCTTTCCCTATGGCAGCAGCGTCCTGGCGTTAGGCCTTGCTGCTCTTAGGAGATGCGCCGGTTTGGTCCCACTCATGAGAGTTCCCAATGAGCCTTCGCCAAGTCAGCCTCGACGACAAGTACTCTTTAACCCACGGCCGGGTCTTCATATCAGGCACCCAGGCTCTGGTTCGCCTGCCGATGACTCAGCACATGCGCGACCAGGCGCGGGGGCTCAACACCGCGGGGTATATCTCCGGCTACCGCGGGTCGCCACTGGGCACCTTCGACGAGCAGCTAAGCAAGGCTGCCAAACCTCTCGCCGGCCACAACGTCGTGTTCGTCCCTGGCGTCAACGAAGACCTGGCGGCCACCGCCGTCTGGGGTTCACAGCAGGCCGAGGCCAGCGGCGAGGGGAAGTACGACGGCGTGTTTGCCATGTGGTACGGCAAGGGTCCTGGTGTCGACCGCACAGGTGACGCTTTCCGGCACGGGAACCTGGCGGGCTCATCGAAGCACGGCGGCGTCCTAGTCCTCATGGGGGACGACCATACCTGCGAATCTTCGACGACCTGCCATCAAAGCGAGTTCGCGATGGTGGACGCCATGATTCCGGTCCTAAGTCCCGCCGGCGTCCAGGAAATCCTCGACTTCGGACTCATCGGCTGGGCACTGTCGCGCTACAGCGGCTGCTGGGTCGGCATGAAATGCGTCAAGGACACCGTGGAGGCTACCGCGTCCATCGACGTCGACGTAGACCGCGTTAGTGTCGTCCTGCCGGACAGCGTGGAAATGCCGACTGGCGGATTGAACCTCCGCCAGCCGGACACGCCGCACGCCCAAGAAGCCAGGTTGCATCGGCACAAGCTCGAAGCGGTGAAGGCCTTCGCGCGGGTCAATGCCATCGACCGGGTCGTAGTGAATGGTGCCTCGGCGAAGCTGGGCATCGCCACGCACGGGAAGAGCTACCTCGACGTGCTGCAGGCACTCCACGACCTGGACCTCACAGAAGACCAGGCGGGCGACCTGGGGCTTCGCATCTACAAGGTCGGCATGACCTGGCCACTTGAGCCCATCGGTGCCGCACGGTTCGTCGAGGGACTGCAGAAGGTCATCGTGGTGGAGGAAAAGCGCAGCCTCCTGGAGACCCAACTCAAGGAGCAGCTCTACGGGAAGGCCGGCGCGCCTGCCATCGTCGGGAAGCTCGACGAGGAGGGAGCGAGCCTCTTTCAATCCGAAATGGCACTCGACTCGAACCAAATCGCAGTCGCCATCGCAGAACGCCTTCTCCAGCTTCACGACGGCAAGCTCGAAGCCCTGCGCCAGCGCCTCGAGGAGATTCGGGCCATGCGGGCGCCCAAGGGTGTCATCGACATCTTGTCTCGCAGCTTCTATTTCTGCAGCGGCTGCCCCCACAATTCGTCGACGGTGCTTCCGGAGGGCAGCAAGGGCTACGCAGGCATCGGATGCAGCTGGATGGCCCAGGCGATGGACCGCTCCACCACCGGATACACCCAGATGGGCGCCGAGGGCATGTCGTGGGTTGGCGAGGCTCCGTTCTCCAAGCGCCAGCACATGTTCCAGAACATCGGCGACGGCACCTACTTCCATTCGGGCCTGCTGGCTATCCGAGCCGCGGTCGCTGCGAAGACCAACATCACCTACAAGATTCTCTTCAATGACGCCGTGGCCATGACGGGCGGACAACGCCACGACGGCCCCCTAGACGTTCCCACCATCGCGCACCAGGTCCACGCCGAGGGCGTCAAACGCATCGTGGTCGTCAGCGACGAACCCGAGAAGTACCCAGCTGGCATCAACTGGCCTGCGGGCTTGACCGTTCACCATCGAGACGACATCAACGTCGTCCAGAAGGAACTACGGGAGATTGAGGGAACCACCGCCCTAATTTATGACCAGACCTGCGCCGCGGAGAAGCGCCGCCGGCGCAAACGCGGCAAGTTCCCTGACCCAGCCAAGCGCCTGCTCATCAACGACCTAGTCTGCGAAGGGTGCGGAGACTGCGGCGTGAAGTCCAATTGTGTGTCGGTCCAGCCGCTCGAGACCGAGCTCGGCCGCAAGAGAACCATCGACCAGTCGTCCTGCAACAAGGACTACTCGTGCGTGAAGGGCTTTTGCCCCAGCTTCGTCACTGTGCTTGGCGGTTCGCTGCGCAAACCCGAGCGGGTCGCCGAATCCGGCGGCCTGTTCGTTGCGCTGGCAGAGCCCGAGCTGCCGTCGCTCGACGGCGGCGTCTACAGCATCCTCGTCACGGGCATGGGCGGCACCGGCGTGGTCACCATCGGCGCGATTTTGGGAATGGCTGCCCACCTTCAAGGCCTGGGATGCGGCATCCTGGACATGGCTGGCTTGGCCCAGAAAGGCGGTTCGGTGTGGAGTCACCTGCGGTTCGGCAAATCGCCTGACGCCATCAAGACCATCCGCATTGCCGCCGGAGGTGCGAATCTTGTTCTGGGGTGCGACATGATTGTGGCCGGCAACTCAAAGACGCTGGCTGCTACGCGCAAGGGACGCACGCGCATGGTCGTCAACACCCAGGAGACGATGCCGGGAGAGTTCACTCGCAAGGCTGACATGCAGTACCCGCGGGGCAGCCTGCACCGCAACATCGTAGAGGCGGTCGGCGCCGAGAGCTCAGACTTCGTGGAGGCTGGGCGCATTGCAACTGCACTGATGGGGGATGGCATTGCGGCGAACATGTTCATGCTGGGCTTTGCGTACCAGCGCGGCTTGATTCCAGTTACGGCCGAGGCGATTGAGAAGGCGATTGAACTCAATGGCGCGCAGCAGCAGATGAACCGGGATGCCTTCGTGTGGGGGCGTCGTACGGTCGTGGACCCGAACGCGGTCGAGCGCATGTTGGCGAACCTCCAGGCCAACCATGACAAGGGACTCTCGCCTGCAGCCATCGAGGACTTGGACGAGGCCATCGAGTGGCGCAGGCGCTTCCTGACGGAGTATCAGAACGAGGCGTATGCCGCGCAGTACGCCGACTACGTGGCGCATGTTCGAGCCGTCGAACACAGCAGCTTCCCTGGTCGCACCACCTTGACTCGCGCCGTAGCGAATTACTACTTCAAGCTGATGGCCATCAAGGACGAATACGAAGTGGCGCGGCTCTACACCGAAACAGGCTTCCTCCAGAGCGTGGAGCGTAAGTTCGAAGGCGATTTCAAGCTGGTGTTCAACCTTGCCCCGCCGATTCTTTCGAAGCATGACCCCGCGACTGGTGAGCTCAAGAAGCGCGAGTTTGGGCCGTGGGTCGTTCCTGCGTTCCGCCTGCTGGCGAAACTGCGCTTTCTTCGAGGGACTGCCCTGGATTTCTTTGGCCGCACGGAAGAGCGCCGGATTGAGCGTGCTCTGATTGCGCAGTACAAGTCAAACGTCGACCAAGCGTTGTCGGTCATCGCCACCACGCGCGACGCCGGCCAGTACGACGTGGCGGTTAAGCTGGCGGAACTGCCGGACGGTATCCGCGGATACGGCCACATCAGAGCGCGCGCAATCACAGCTGCCCGTAAGCAGGAGGAGGTGCTCCTTGCGGCGCTTCAGCGTCGCGTCATAGCGCTGAAGAAGGCGGCGTAGGATGCTACGAGGCGGGCGATTGAGGTGTCGCTGGGGCTTGAACCCCTTCGACGAAGGTTTCGCACCCGTACCGGGCTTGTCGCCCTGCCGGCTACTGAATTGGCCGCAGAACGGCTTCAGTTGCTCAGGACTTAAATTGCCTCGCGAGCCCAACAGTGGAGGAGGCTGTCACGCGCAAGGTTGCAAGCCTGATGGATTGCTCCGGCGCAAGGGCCGCGCGGCGCGCCTTGCAAGCAGTTTGCGAGGTGAGGCCACGGGAGAGAGTAGCCTATTGGCCCCATCTCTCATCGGGCAGGCACCGGAAGCACCGACCGCCGCAGTTCCAGCGATATTTGCCAAGGTAGCCCGTACCACCGCATCTATCGCAACCAGGGTCCGCCAAGTTGGCCAGTCGCTTGCGGTGGTTGACTAAACCCGAGCGCCCTCGCGCCCCTGCTTGCGCCGTGCTCTCCTTGTAGAGCCATTCATCAAACTGGTTGGGGGCGTTTGGGTCAATGCCTACGCCCTCACAAAAGTCAGCCCAGTCACTCATTTCAGGTCCTTTCAGAATGCCGAACTGAACGCTGAACTGCGCAACTGCGCAACTGCGCAACTGCAGTACTGTGTACAATCAATCCGACAGGATTGCAGATAAACAATCCAAACAAGCGCCGGAGGCGCCTATTTACTGAAATCAACTGTTGGTCTTCTCTAGTCAACTGAAGTTGTCTGAGTGGACCGAGTTGCGTATCAGGGGTTGACTGGCAAAGGGCTTCGCTTTCTCGGCGGCCACGGCGGAGACCGGAACTTGCCTGCCGGCCCAGCGTCCCGCCCCCTCCCCTTACTGCCCTGCTGCGAGTACCACTTTGCCCGAGGCCCTGCCCATCGTCGCGAAGGCCTTGCGCATTTCCGCGACGAAGATGGTCGGCTGCTCGAAGGCCGCGAAGTGGCCACCCTTGGGCGCGCGGTTCCAGTAGTAAAGCTTGCGATACGTCTGCTCCGCCCATGCGCGCGGAGGCGTGAAGATTTCGCCCGGAAACACTGTGACGGCAACCGGGATGTCGAGAGGGACCGCCGCGAAGGACAGGTCGAAGTTCTCTGCGTACATACGAGCCGACGCTGCACCTGAGTTCGTGACCCAGTACATCATGATGTCGTCGAGCATCTGGTCGTAGCTCAACACACTTTCGGGATTGCCCTTGCTGTCGGTCCACGCCGAGAGCTTCTCGTAAATCCACGCCGCCTGGCCGACCGGCGAGTCCGCAAGGGAATACCCAATCGTCTGAGGGCGAGTCACCTGCAGGTAGTGGTAGCTTGAGCCGTCGGTCGCGAATTTGTTGACCTGGGCGATGGCAAGCTTCTCCTCGGCCGTGGGCTGGTCGGGGAACTTCGCCGGGACGACGAACGGCAGGTTGACGTGCACCGCGGCCAAGCCGGGAAGCTGCTGGCGCGCCATTTCTGTGGTGACGACGCTGCCCCAGTCACCGCCTTGGGCAACATAGTGCTCATAGCCCAGTCGGTACATGAGAGTCCCCCACGCCTTGGCGATGTGCCGGCGGTCCCAGCCCTTCGCCGTGGGCTTGTCGCTGAAGCCATAGCCGGGAAGCGAGGGAAGAACCACGTGGAACGCGTCCGAGGCCTTGCCGCCGTGCGCAGTGGGATTGACCAGCGGCTCGATGACGTCGAGGAATTCGACGAGGGAGCCAGGCCAGCCATGCGTCATGATGAGCGGCGTGGCCTCGGCATGGCGAGACCGAATGTGCAGGTAGTGGATGCCGAGACCATCGATGGTGGTCTTGAACTGCGGATACCCGTTGATGCGCGATTCCAGGCGGCGCCAGTCGTACTTCGTACGCCAGTATTCGACCAAAGTCTGGACCTTGGCGAGCTGCGCCCCTTGCGTGTCGTCCGACACAGTTTCCCTTTCAGGCCAGCGCGTGTTCGCAAGTCGCTGACGCAAGTCCGTCAGAATGGACTCGGGAATCTGGATGCGAAACGGCACGATTGCATCCGAAGCCGCAGTGCGGTCCGCTGCTGCGAACAGGTCGGTGGCGGGCAGGAGGCTGGCCGCCAAGGTCATCAACCCGGCGTGGAGCACTCCACGTCGAGTGGTGGGCGATAGGGCCGACTGCGTGGTCGGTGTTGCGGCGCTCTGGCCGTCATTTGAGCGGTACACGATTCTTCCCTTGGGATGTGCCCAGCTGGGCACGGATGGGGTTGAGCCAGATGGGGTGACCAGGTAAGCACCTGAGCCAGCGCCCCTTGATGGCAAGAGATTTCAGTCAGGCGATGGTCTCGACCACGCCCCCGTCAACACGAAGCGCCGCTCCGGTGGTTGCAGAGGCTTGGTTCGACGCCACATACACGACGAGATTCGCGACCTCTTCAACGGTGGCCGCTCTTTGAAGAATCGAACTTGGTCGGTGCTTCATGACGAACCGTGCGGCGACCTCTTCCATTGATGAGATAGCCCCCAGATTCACCG
>JAFEEG010000025.1 GCA_018241225.1 Pseudomonadota bacterium | reverse complement strand
TGAGCGCGATCGGTCGCACCAGGGCGCCTTGGCGCGATGACTTCGCTGAGCGTCTTTGAGCTCGTCATTCAAGATGGTTGCTGTCCAGGCGGGGTTCCATGCCACTTCCCACAGGTGCCCGTCGGGGTCCTGGAAGTAGCCGGCGTAGCCGCCCCAGAAGGTGTCGTGCGCCGGCTTGACGATGCGAGCGCCGGCAGCGCTGGCCTGCGCCATCACGGCATCGGCCTCGGCCTTCGAGGCGACGTTGTGGCCCAGGGTGAACTCGGTCGCATTGGGTGCGCCGGCGGGCAGGCCGGTGTCGTGGGCAACGCTTGCGCGCGGCCACAGGGCCAGGCGAAGGCCGCCGTGCAACTTGATGAAGACCACGGCGCCGTGCTCGAACTCCTGGCCGATGATGCCCTCGGTCTCCAGGCCCAGCCCGTCGCGGTAGAAATGCAGTGAACGCTCCAGGTCGTCCACGCCGATGGTGATGACGGTGATGCGGGGTTTCATGGCATGCATTCTCCGGGGCGGGCGGCGCTTTTCCAAGGCGGTAGACAATAGCGGCCTTGCCAATCCCTTGCCAGTGAGTACCGCATGCAATTCGCCTCCCGCCTGGACAACGTCGAAACCTCCGCCATCCGCGAGCTGTTCAAGCTGCTGGGCAAGCCCGGCATCATCAGCTTTGCCGGCGGCTTTCCCGACAGCGCAATGTTCGACGTCGAGGGCCTCGCCGAAGCCAGCCGCCTGGCATTGGAGCAGGAGCCGGGCGGCGCGCTGCAGTACGGCGCCACCGAAGGCTACGACCCGCTGCGCCAGCAGCTCGCATCCTTCATGCAGGCCAAGGGCGTGACGGTGGAGCCCAGCGGCCTGATCGTCACCACCGGCAGCCAGCAGGCACTCGACCTTCTGGGCAAGACGCTGGTCTCGCCCGGCGACAAGGTCATCGTCGAAGGGCCGACCTTCCTGGCCACCATCCAGTGCTTCCGCCTTTATGGCGCGCAGGTCATCAGCGCGCCCATCGATGCCAACGGCGTGAAGGTGGACGAGCTGGAGCAGCTCATCACCGAGCACCGCCCCAAGTTCGTCTACCTGATTCCCACCTTCGGCAACCCCAGCGGGGCCACGCTCACCCTGGAGCGCCGCAAGAAGGTGCTGGAGCTGGCGGTCAAGCACAACACGCTGGTCGTCGAAGACGACCCCTATGGCGACCTCTACTTCGGCGGCAACGCACCGCCGCCCTCGCTGATGTCGCTCACCGCCCAGGTGCCCGGCAGCCGCGAGCTGGTGGTGCATTGCGGCAGCCTGTCGAAGGTGCTGAGCCCGGGCCTGCGCATCGGCTGGATGATCGGCCCGGCCGAGCTGCTGGCCAAGGCCACCATGTGCAAGCAGTTCAGCGACGCGCACACCAGCACCTTTGCCCAGGCCACCGCCGCGCAGTACCTCAAGAGCGGCCGCATGCCGGCCACGCTGGCCACGGTGCGTGAGGTCTATGGCCAGCGTGCCCAGGCCATGGGCGCGGCGCTCAAGCGTGAGCTGGGCGATGCGATCGAGTTCACGCAGCCCGGTGGCGGCCTGTTCTTCTGGGCGCGCCTGACCGGTGCGGGCGGCCGCATTGCCGATGCCAACGTGTTCGCCAAGCGCGCCATCGAGAAGCTCGTGGCCTTTGTTCCCGGTGCACCTTTCTTCGCGGAAAAGCCCGACCTGGCCACGCTGCGCCTGAGCTTTGCGACGGCCAACGTGGAGAAGATCGAGGAGGGCATCGCCCGCCTCGCGCAGGCGCTCTGACGCGGGCTTGCAGGGCCCAAGAGAAACGGCCGCCGGCAGTCCCGGCGCGCCGGTCCAGCAGCGCGCTGTCGATTCCGCGCTACTCGCCCAGCGCCACTTCCAGCGCCTGTGGCACGCAGTGCCCGAACTCGCAGCGCAGCACGATGCGCTGCCCGTTGCCGCAGACCACGCTGTAGCGCTCGAAGCCGGGCCCCTTGCTTTCGAGTTGCGCCTTGGCCGGGCCTTGGCAGAAGTTCGCCTTGGCATAGCTTTCGGCAACGTAGGTATCGCGTCCGCCGGCCAGCGGCCTTGCCTCCAGCGCTGCCTGCGGCCGCGGCACGTAGGCCACGGCCACGTTGGGGTCGAGGTTGCGATAGCCCCGTCGCGCCATGCAGTTGACCAGGGTCTTCTGCTGCAAGGCGTCATCGGCGGGCCTGGGCCTGCCGTCGTCGGTCAGCGCGATGCCAAGGCCCGACAGCACGGCGATGCCGACCAGTCCGAAGGGCACGACCATGCCCACGCCCAGCACCACGACATCCTCGACGTCGCTTCGCTCCCTGGCGCGGATGACGCGCACGTTGGATGCGGCACTGCGGCAGTCGGCCACGTCGGTGGCCAGAGCATCCGGGTCCACGCCCTGCATGTCGACCAGGGGCGCATAGCCTGCGCCGGAGCCAGTGCCCGGCGTGGTCGCGGGTTGCGTGGCGCAGCCGCACAGCAGCGCCGTCGCACAGACAAGCGCCAGGTCTTTGCCCATGAGTGCTCTCTTGCTTTGAATGCAGCGGGGCGCAAATTTGAGCACACGTCCTGTTACCTGTGAAAGCGCAAGCGTTGCGTCCGCGCACTCACTGGAACTTTGGAACTAATGCGAGGCGGGCCGTGCCGCCTTCATGGCCTCAGCGCCGTGGCTTGGGCAGTTCCAGACCGTACTTTCGAGCCAGCGGCTCCAGCGCGGGTGCAATGCCCGGATGCAGCCGCACGCCTTCCTTCAACTGACGTGCACGTCGTGCCAGACCCTGTTCGCCCGGCAGGCGCACGGGCCGCGCGGCATCGATGGGGCGGTTGCTTCGGCAGGCGTCGGCAACATGATCCATCTGACGCAGGAACTCGCTCTTGCCGCCGAAGGCTTCGAGATCGTGCAGGGTGAGGTACACCGTCGCGCCCCAGCCTTCCTTGGGGTCGGCGCGGCCATGGCCGGCCAGGCCCGCGGTGAGCGACTCGACCAGCAGCGCCAACCCATAGCCCTTGTGGCCGTGGTCCAGCCCGCCCACCGGCAGCAGCGTGCCGGGCGGCTCGTCGAACAGCAGTTGCGGATCGCGCCCGGGTCGGCCCTGCGCGTCGATGAGCCGGTCGGCGTCGAACTGTTCACCTGCCGCGCGCTTGCGGTTGCTCATGCCGTTGGTGGTGATGGACGCGGAGATGTCCACCATGACCCCGCCATTCGTCAACGGAAGGCCCAGCGCCAGCGGATTGGGCGTGAACACCGCCTGCGTGCCGCCAAAGGGCGCGACGCTGGCAGTGTTGGGGTCGGAGCAGGCCAGCACCGCCAGCATGCCTTCTTCCAGCGCACGCATCATGTAGACCGCCAGGCAGGCGATGTGGTGGCTGCGGCGGATGACCAGCGTGGCGCTGCCCAGTTGCCGGGCGCGCGGCAGCAGCAGGTCGATGCCCTGGTGCACCAGCCACGGACCGGGCAGGCGCTGGCCGTCCCACAGCACGGCCGCCGGTTTGTCGGAGACGACCAGCGGCGCGCCTTCGCGGCGCATGGTGCCGCCTTCGACTTCCTTCACGTAGCCAGCCAGCAGCGCCAGGCCATGCGTGTCGTGGCCCAGCAGGTCGCCGTCCACCAGCGTCTGCGCGACGCTGCGGGCCTGAGGTGCGGCCATGCCGCTTTTCGTGAGCAGTGCGTCGGCAAAGTCCACCAGCGCGGCGGCGTCGTAGGTGGGGGCGGCATGGGGTGCTTGTTCTTGCATGGGCTTGCCTTGTGTTCGGACTTGGGAAGAGGGCTTCGATTCTGGGCCCAGTGCAGGCATGCCATTCCGGATTTTCATACGGGGCTAGAATAGTTAGGCAGCTTGCTAATTGAATACCAGGCGCGTTGCAAGGCAGGTTCATCATGAGCACCACCCGTCGTTCCCCGGCCCGTCAGCGCGAAGCCGCGCTGATGGTGATTGGCACCTCGCTGGCCACGCTGGAGCGCGCCTACCGCGCTGCGGCCAACCTGGCGGTGGGGCATGTCGGCCTGTCGCAGGCGCTGGCCTGGCCGCTGGTGACCATCGGCCGCCATGGCGACGGCCTGCGCCAGGGCGTGCTGGCCGACATCCTGCACATCGAGGGGCCGTCGCTTGCGCGATCTGTCGAGCAACTGGCCAAGGCCGGCTTCATCGAGCGCCGCGAAGACCCAGCCGACCGCCGCGCCAAGACGCTGTACCTCACGGCCGCCGGTGCGCAGGCCTGCGCCCACATCGAAGCCGCGCTGATCGAGCTGCGCACGCAGCTGTATGCCGGCATTCCCGACGCGGACATCGCCGCCACGCTGCGGGTGTTCGCCACCTTGCGCGAACGCCTGGGGCTGTCGCCGGCAGACCTGCCGCCACCGCTGCGCCCCGACGGCACCAGCGCAAACCGAATTCAACCGAAGGAGAAAACGACATGAGAGATACGCACTCGCCACCGCGCGCGGCCGGCCTGGGATGGGCCCTGGTGCTGTTCGGGGTGATCCTGCTGCTGTGCGGCGCCGCCCTGGCGCTGGGCGGCGCAAAGCTGATCAGCCTGGGCGGTTCCTGGTACTACCTGCCAGCCGGCGTGGGCCTGGTGCTGGCGGGCGTGCAGTACGCGCGGCGCCGCCCGTCGGGCCTGGCGTGGCTGGCGCTGGTCTTCATCGCTTCCGTGGCTTGGGCACTGGCCGAGGTCGGGCTGGACTTCTGGCAACTGCTGCCGCGCCTGGTGCTGCTGGCGGTGCTCATGATGTTCGGCCTGCTGCTGGCCCCGCGCATCGGCTTCGGCTCGCGCGGTTCGTATTCGGGCGCGGGCGTTCTGTTTGTCGCGCTGCTGGCCACGCTGGCCGCAGCCTTCGTTCCGCATGGCGTGACCCGCCCCTCGGGCGCTGCCCAGGCCGCCGTTGCGAGCGAAGCAGCCAAGGGCCCGGCCGAAGACTGGAAGTACTACGGCCGCACGCCCCACGGCACCCGCTATGCCCCGGTGGACCAGATCAACGCCGGCAACGTGAAGCAGCTCGAGGTGGCATGGACCTTCCGCACCGGCCGCGACACCAAGGGCATGACCGAAGACCAGAACACGCCGCTGCAAGTGGGCAACACGCTGTATGCGTGCACGCCGCACAACGTGGTCTTCGCGCTCAATGCCGACACTGGCGAGCAGCGCTGGAAGTTCGACCCGCAGGCCAAGTCGCCGCTGTGGCAGCGTTGCCGTGGCGTGAGCTATTACGACGCCTCGAAGGCAAGCGCTGCGCCCTCGACGCCGGCGGCGCCCGGTGCCTCCGCGAGCTGCGCGCAGCGCATCGTCATGACCACCATCGACACCCGCCTGATCGAGCTGGATGCCGCCACCGGCCAGCCCTGCGCGGGCTTCGGCAACAACGGCACCGTCGACCTGAAGGCCGGCATGGGCCAGGTCGACCCCGGCTTCTACTTCCAGACCTCGGCACCCACCGTGGTGCGCGACCTGATCGTGGTCGGCGGCTGGGTGTGGGACAACGTCAAGGTGGGCGAGCCCTCGGGCGTGGTGCGTGCCTTCAATGCCAGCACCGGTGCGCTGGTGTGGGCCTGGGACATGGGCAACCCCGCCATCACCGCCGAGCCGCCCCCGGGCCAGAGCTACACGCGCGGCACGCCCAACGTGTGGTCCACGCCTGCCTTCGATGAGAAGCTGGGCCTGATCTACCTGCCCACCGGCAACGAGACGCCCGACTTCTGGGGCGGCAAGCGCAGCAAGGCGGCGGAAGAGTTTTCCGCCTCGGTGGTGGCGCTGGACATTGCCACCGGCCGCGAGCGCTGGAAGTTCCAGACCACGCACCACGACGTGTGGGACTACGACGTGCCCGCGCAACCCGCGCTGTACGACGTGAAGAGCAAGGACGGCCAGAGCGTGCCGGCACTGGTGCAGATCACCAAGCGCGGCCAGATCTTCATGCTCGACCGCCGCGACGGCACGCCGATTGCGCAAGTGGAAGAAAAGCCGGTGCCCCAGGGCGCCGCGCAGGGCGACTTCCTCTCGCCCACGCAGCCGTATTCGGTGGGCATGCCGGCCATCGGCGCCAACACGCTGACCGAGGCCGACATGTGGGGCATCACCCCCTTCGACCAGCTGATGTGCCGCATCGCCTTCAAGGGCCTGCGCTACGAGGGCGAGTTCACGCCGCCCAACACCACCAAGAGCCTGCAGTATCCGGGCTTCTACGGCGGCATGAACTGGGGCAGCGCCTCCATCGACGAGCAGCGCGGCTGGCTCATCGTGAACGACATGCGCATCCCGCAGGTGGTGCAGCTCATCCCGCGCGACGAGACCGAGGCACGCCTGGCGGCCAAGAAGGCCGGCCAGGACGGCCATGCCGGCCTGGCGTCGCAGGAAGGCACGCCCTTTGGCGCCGACAAGAACATGTTCATGTCGGTGCTCGGCGTGCCCTGCCACAAGCCGCCCTTCGGCGCGATGACCGCCGTCGACCTGAACACGCGCCAGATCGTGTGGCAGGTGCCCATGGGCACCGTGCATGACACCGGCCCGGTGGGCATGCCCACGCGCCTGAACCTGCCGGTGGGCATGCCCACGCTCGGCGGCCCGGTCTCCACCCAGGGCGGCCTGGTGTTCTATGCCGGCACGCAGGACTACTACCTGCGCGCGCTGGACACCGCCACCGGCGATGAACTGTGGAAGGGGCGGCTGCCCGTCGGCGCGCAGGCCACGCCAATGACCTACGTCTCGCCGGACAGCGGCCGCCAGTACGTCGTGATCTCGGTGGGCGGTGCGCGCGGTTCGCCGGACCGGGGCGACTACATCATTGCGTACGCCTTGCCGAAGAAGAACTGAACAGGAAGGGCGCTTGCGCCCCTCCCCATGCAAGAAAGGCCAGCGCCGGAGCAACCCGGCGCTGGCCTTTTTTTGGGGCGGCCGCCTTCAGCGCAGCACTTCGAGCAGGCGATCCAACCCGCCCTCGTTGATGGCGACCATCGCCTGCTCGCGCACCTTGGGCTTGGCGTGATAGGCCACCGACAGGCCGGCCTCGCCCATCATGGGCAGGTCGTTGGCGCCATCGCCCACCGCAATGCACTCGGCCGGGGAGATGCCCATGAGCGAGGCCACTTCCAGCAGCGTGCGGCGCTTCTCGGCCCCGTCGCAGATGTCGCCCCAGCTTTGCTGCACGACCTGGCCCGTGAGATGGCCATCGGCCTCGTCCAGCAGGTTGGAGCGGGCGAAGTCGATGCCCAGGCGATCCTTCACCCGGTTGGCAAAGAAGGTGAAGCCGCCGGAGACCAGCAGCACCTTCATGCCGGCGGCCTTGCAGGCAGCCACGAGTTGCTCGGCGCCGGGATTCAGGCGCAGGCGCTGGTCGTACACCTGCTGCAACGAGGCCACCGGCACGCCCTTGAGCAGGGCCACGCGCCGTCGCAGGCTTTCCTTGAAGTCCTTGATCTCGCCGCGCATGGTGGCTTCGGTGATGGCGGCTACCTCGGCCTTCTTGCCCACCGCGTCGGCGATCTCGTCGATGCACTCGATGTTGATCAGCGTCGAGTCCATGTCGAACGCGATCAGCTTGAAGTCGGCAAGGTACAGCGGGGGGGAAAAGCGCTGGACGATCAGGCCCGGGGCGATCTCTTGCGAAGCGGCTGGCATGCTCATGCGGGAATGCTTTCTTCCTTGTTGGTGGGCTGGCCCAGGCTGCGCAGCACGTCGCGCACCATCTGGGCCCGGTCCTTGGGTTCTTTCAGTTCGCGCTCGATGCGCAGCTTCTCGTTGCCCGCCAGCTTGATATGGCGGTTCTTCTGGATGAGCTGGATGATGGCCATCGGGTCCACCGGCGGGTCTTTCTTGAACACGATGTTGATCACGCCCGGCGCCGCATCGACCTTGGTCACGCCGTAGGGCCGTGCCAGCACGCGCAGGCGGTGCACGTCGATCAGCGTCTGCGCCTGCGGCGGCAGCTTGCCGAAGCGGTCCACGATTTCTTCCAGCAGCGAATCGATCTGCGCGGGCGTCTTGGCGGTGGCCAGCTTCTTGTAGAACGACAGGCGCAGATGCACATCGCCGCAGTAGTCGTCGGGCAGCAGCGCCGGCGCGTGCAGGTTGATCTCGGTGGTGACCGACAGTGGCGAGAGCAGGTCGGGCTCCTTGCCCGCCTTGAGCGAGCGCACCGCCTCCGACAGCATCTCGTTGTAGAGCTGGAAGCCGATCTCCATCATGTTGCCGCTCTGGTTCTCGCCCAGCACCTCGCCGGTGCCGCGGATCTCCAGGTCGTGCATGGCCAGGTAGAAGCCCGAGCCGAGTTCTTCCATTTGCTGGATGGCGTCCAGGCGCTGCTCGGCGTGCTTGGTCAGGCCGTCCACGTCCGGCACCATGAGGTAGGCATAGGCCTGGTGGTGGCTGCGCCCCACGCGACCGCGCAGCTGGTGCAGCTGCGCCAGGCCGAACTTGTCGGCGCGGCTGATGACGATGGTGTTGGCCGTGGGCACGTCGATGCCGGTCTCGATGATGGTCGAGCACAGCAGCATGTTGTAGCGCTGGCCCACGAAGTCGCGCATCACGCGTTCGAGCTCGCGCTCCGGCATCTGGCCATGGGCCACGGCAATGCGGGCTTCGGGCAATATCTCTTCGAGCTTCTGGCGGCGGTTCTCGATGGTCTCCACCTCGTTGTGCAGGAAGTAGACCTGGCCGCCGCGCTTCAATTCACGCAGCACGGCCTCGCGGATCACGCCGTTGCCTTCGCTGCGCACGAAAGTCTTGATGGCCAGGCGTCGCTGCGGCGCGGTGGCGATCACGCTCAGGTCGCGCAGGCCTTCCAGCGCCATGCCCAGCGTGCGGGGAATGGGCGTGGCGGTGAGCGTGAGCACGTCCACCTCGGCGCGCATGGCTTTCATCGCCTCCTTGTGGCGCACGCCGAAGCGGTGCTCCTCGTCGATGATGAGCAGGCCCAGGTTCTTGAACTTGACGCTTTCGGAAAGCAGCTTGTGCGTGCCCACCACGATGTCCACCGTGCCGTCGGCCAGGCCCTTGGCGGCGGCGGTGATTTCCTTGGCGGAGCGGAAGCGGCTCATTTCCGCCACTTTCACCGGCCACTTGGAAAAGCGGTCCACCAGCGTCTGGAAGTGCTGCTCGGCCAGCAGCGTGGTGGGCGCGAGAAAGGCCACCTGCTTGCCGCCGGTGACGGCGACAAAAGCCGCGCGCAACGCGACCTCGGTCTTGCCGAAGCCCACGTCGCCGCACACGAGCCGGTCCATGGGACGAGGCGAAATCATGTCCTGGATGACGGCATGGATGGCGGCCTGCTGGTCTGCCGTTTCCTGGAAGCCGAAGTCGTTGGCAAATGTCTCGTAGTCCTGCGCCGCAAAACGGAACGCAAAGCCCTCGCGCGCTGCGCGGCGGGCGTAGATGTTGAGCAGCTCGGCCGCGGAGTCGCGTACCTGCTCGGCCGCCTTGCGCTTGGCCTTTTCCCATTGGCCACTGCCCAGCTTGTGCAGCGGCGCCTCGTCGGCAGACACGCCGGTGTAGCGGCTGACCAGGTGAAGCTGAGAGACCGGCACGTACAGCGTGGCCTTGTCGGCATATTCCAGGTGCAGCATCTCCTGCAGCGCGGGGGTGCCGTCCGGGTTCTTCGAGCCCAGGTCCATGTTCACCAGCCCGCGGTAGCGGCCGATGCCGTGCGCGCTGTGCACCACCGGGTCGCCCACGTTGAGTTCGGACAAGTCCTTGATGAGCGCCTCGACGTCGCTCACCTGTTCCTGGCGGCGGTTGCGTCGGCGCGTGCTTGGGGCGGTGGCGAACAGCTCGGTCTCGGTGACGAAGTCGATGCCCGTCTCGCGCCACGCAAAGCCGGCGGCGAGCGCGGCGGTGGCGATGCCGATCTTTTCCGCCGCGTCGGCTTCGAACTCGGCCAGCGAATCGAAGGCGGGCGGGCTGATGCCGCTGGCGCGCAGGAAGTCCAGCAGGCTTTCGCGCCGGCCGTCGCTTTCTGCGAGCACCAGCAGGCGGTGCTTGCTGGTGCCCAGGTGCGACTTCAGCCGCGCCAGCGGTTCTTCGGCGCCGCGCACCACCGACACGTCGGGCAGCTGCTCGAACTCGGCAAACGCGGGAGCGGCGCCCTCGGCACCGCCGCGAATAGCCAGCTGCGCATGCGACTTGGCACGTGCATAGAACTGCTCGGCCGAAAGAAACAGCGCCTCGGGTGGCAGGGCGGGGCGCTCCGGGTCGCCGCGCACCAGGCGAAAGCGCTCGCTGGTGTCCTGCCAGAAGTGCTGGAAGGCCGGCTCCAGGTCGCCATGCAGCACCACCGTGGCCTGTGCCGGGTCGGCGCCCAGGTAGTCGAACACCGTGGCCGTCTCGTCGAAGAACAGCGGCAGGTAGTACTCGATGCCCGCCGTGGCCACGCCGTTGCCCATGTCCTTGTAGATGCGGCTCTTGGTGGGGTCGCCCTCGAGCAGCTCGCGCCAGCGGTGGCGAAAGCGCGCACGGGCGTCGTCGTCCATCGGGAATTCGCGCCCGGGCAGCAGGCGCACCTCGGGCACGGGGTACAGGCTGCGCTGCGTGTCGGGGTCGAAGGTGCGGATGGAGTCGATCTCGTCGTCGAACAGGTCCACCCGGTAGGGCTGCGGCGAGCCCATGGGGAAGAGGTCGATCAGCCCGCCGCGCACCGCGTACTCGCCGGGGCTCACCACCTGCGTGACGTGGCTGTAGCCGGCCAGCGTGAGTTGGGCCTTGAGCTTGGCCTCGTCCAGCTTCTGCTTGGTCTTGAAGTGGAAGGTGTAGCCGGCCAGGAAGCCCGGTGGCGCCAGGCGGTACAGCGCGGTGGTGGCCGGCACCAGCACCACGTCGGCTTCGCGCTGGCTGATGCGCCACAGCGTGGCCAGCCGCTCGCTGATCAGGTCCTGGTGCGGCGAGAAGCTGTCGTAGGGCAGCGTTTCCCAGTCGGGAAAGAGCGCGCAGCGCAGCTCGGGCGCGAAGAAGCGCATCTCGTCGATCAGGCGCTGCGCATCGTTGGCATCGGCGGTGAAGACGGCGGTGGCGCGGCCGGCGGCCTTCTCGCGCTCAGCTAGACGTGCCAGCAGCAGCGCATCGGCCGACAGGGGAGGGCGTGGCAAGGTAAAGCGCTTGCCGGGGCTGAGGTTGGGCAGATCCATGGGCGGTGCAAAAGCAAAGCAGAACACCCCGCGCCGGGTTCGGAGCGGGGTGTGCAGTACGGCAATTCTAGAATGGCCTCAACAAGAGCACCCCTTTCGATGCATTCGTCCCATCCTCCCCATCTTCACGCCCTGATTCCTTGCGCCGGCAGCGGCAGCCGCGCGGGTGCCGGCGGGCCCAAGCAGTACGAGCGACTCGCGGGCCGGCCCATGGTGGCCCACACCGTCGAAGCCTTTCGTGCGCTGGCCGACAGGTTTGCCACCATCGCCCTGGTGGTGGCGCCCGACGACCGCGAGATCTCCGCCGCCTTGCCGGCCTTTCCGAAGAATGTCGGGGAGCGATTGCTGCAGGTGGGCGGCGCCACCCGCGCGGCGTCTGTGCGAAACGGCCTGGCCGCATTGCGCCAGCAAGGCGCCAAGGCCAGCGACTGGGTGCTGGTGCACGACGCGGCCCGCTGCCTGGTCACGCCCACGCAGATCGAGGCGCTGATTGCCGCCTGCGAGCACGATGCCGTCGGCGGCCTGCTGGCGCAGCGCCTGGCGGACACGCTGAAGACCGCCAGCGGCGATGGCCGCGTGCACGGCACGCTGTCGCGCGCCGACAAGTGGCTGGCCCAGACGCCGCAGATGTTCCGCCTGGGCCTGCTGCTGGATGCGCTGGAGCGGGTGGGCGACGTCGTCACCGACGAGGCCAGCGCCATCGAGGCCATCGGCCTGGCCCCGCTCCTGGTGCCCGGCAATGCGCAGAACTTCAAGGTGACCTACCCGGAAGACTTCGCGCTTGCCGAGGCGGTGCTGCGGGCCCGCGAAAGGAGCAAGCAATGAGCGCTGGCATCGACATTCGCGTGGGCGAAGGCTGGGACGTGCATCAGCTGGTGGCGGGGCGCAAGCTCATCCTGGGCGGGGTGGAGATCCCGCACACGGCAGGCCTGCTGGGCCACTCCGACGCCGACGCGCTGCTGCACGCCATTACCGATGCGCTGTTCGGCGCGGCGGGCCTGGGCGACATCGGCCGGCACTTTCCCGATACCGACGAGCAGTTTCGCGGCGCCGATTCGATGGTGCTGCTGACCGAGGCGGTGCGCCGCGTTCGCGCCGCCGGCTGGGACATCGGCAACGTCGACAGCACCGTGATTGCCCAGGCGCCCAAGCTTGCGCCGCACATTCCCGCCATGCGCGAGCGCATCGCCGCCGGCCTGGGCCTGGCGCCCGAGCGCGTCAATGTCAAGGCCAAGACGGCCGAGAAGATGGGCCCGGTGGGCGAGGGCCGCGCCATGGAGGCCAGGGCCGTCGTGCTGCTGGTGCGTTCCGCCGGCGGCTGAACGCCCCCGGCAAGGCCCCTACTTGGTGACGCCCGCGGTGCGCGGGGCAGGGCCCTTGGTGCCGTTGCTGGTGGCTGACCCGGGCCGGATCGAGGCCGCGCGCGGCAGCCGGATGTGCGCCGCGAGGCCGCGCCCCGGCGTGCTGGTCAGTGCAAAGGTGCCGCCCATGCGCTCGATGTTCTTCGCCACGATCGATAGGCCCAGGCCGGCTCCGGCCGCCGACGTGCGCGCCTGGTCGCCTCGGAAGAACGGCTTGGTCAGCTGCGACAGCATGGCCGGCGCCACGCCCGCGCCGTGGTCGCGCACCTTGATCAGCACCGCGTCGTTGTGCGCTTGCGCCTGGATGTTGATGCGTGCCACCTCGGTGCCTGGCGTCTTGCCGTAGCGGCGGGCGTTTTCCACCAGGTTGGAGATCACGCGGATCAGCTCCACCTCGTCGGCCATCACTCGCAGGTCCGACGGAATCTCGGAGGCGATGTGCACGTCCTCGTGGTCCTGCACGGCGTAGGTGCAGGCGTCGATCACGTCGCGCAGCAGCACCGGCTTGAACTCCACGTGGTCGGGCCGCGCGTAATCGAGGAACTTGTCGATGATGGCGTCCAGCTGGGCAATGTCGGCCGCCATGTGGGCGCGGGCATCTTCGTCGGCCACGCTCATCTCGGTTTCCAGCCGCAGCCGGGCCAGCGGCGTGCGCAGGTCGTGCGAGATGCCGGCCAGCATCACGGCCCGGTCCTGCTCGATCTTGGCCAATTGGTCGGCCATGCGGTTGAAGCCGATGTTCACCGCGCGGATTTCGGTGGTGCGCGCGCCTTCGTCCAGCCGATGCGCCGCATATTCGCCTTCGCGCACCTGGCGCGCCGCGCGCGAAAGCTGCGACAGCGGCCGGTTGATGAAACTGGTGATCAGCGCTGCGCCGGTAAGCGACAGCGCCATGGCCGTCACGAGCCAGACCAGCCAGGTGCGCCCGCCCACGCGGGTGAAGCGGGCCGGATCGAGCAGCAGCCAGTAGTTGTCGCTCTCGATGGCAAAGCCGATCCACAGGCCCGGCTCGTCATTGACGACGCTGGCCACCGTGGTGCCCGCACCCAGGCGGGCCATCAGCTCGTCGGTGACCCGGGAGTCCAGCTCGCCGCCGGTGTAGGGGGCGTAGCGGTCTTCGGGTTCGCGCGGGACGATGCGCACGCCTTCCTGCTCGGCCAGGGTCTTGATGAGGGACAGGCGGGTGATCGCGTCCGAATACACCAGCGCAGCGCGCGTCAGGTTGACCAGCGAGGCGATCTGGTGGGCCGTCTGGATGGCGCGCGGCTCGTACTCCAGCTGCCTGAAGGTCTGCAGCCAGGCCACGGTGCTGCCCACCAGCAGCAGTGCCAGCAGGAAGAAGGTCCGCCAGAACAGGCTCAGGCCCAGGCGGCTCTTGCGCGCACGGTTCGGCGGCCCGCCCTCCAGCGGGCTGGACACGGTCACCGAGGAGCCGTCCTCCAGGGCGCCCGACTGGGTCGTGGGGGGGCCGCTGGCGGCCACGTAACTCAAGTCGTGCCGTCCGGCACGAACACGTAGCCCACGCCCCAGACCGTCTGGATGTAGCGCGGTGCAGCAGCATCGGACTCGACCAGCTTGCGCAGGCGCGAGATCTGCACGTCCAGGCTGCGGTCAAAGGGCTCGAACTCGCGCCCGCGCGCCAGCTGGGCCAGCTTTTCGCGCGACAGCGGCTGGCGCGGGTGGCGCACCAGGGCCTTGAGCATGGCGAATTCGCCGGTGGTCAGCGACAGCTCCTCGCCGTCCTTGCGCAGCGTGCGCGAGCCGAGGTCGAAGCTGAACGGGCCGAAGGTGACGGTCTCGTTGTCGGTGGAGGGCGCACCCGGCGCTTCCAGCGGCGGGCGGCGGCGCAGCACGGCGTGCACGCGGGCCAGCAGCTCGCGCGGGTTGAAGGGCTTGCCCAGGTAGTCGTCGGCGCCGACTTCCAGGCCGACGATGCGGTCCACGTCCTCGCCCTTGGCGGTGAGCATGATGATGGGGGTGCGGTCATTGGCCGCGCGCAGGCGCCGGCACACCGACAGGCCGTCTTCACCTGGCATCATCAGGTCCAGCACGATCAGGTCGACCGTGTCGCGCAGCAAAATGCGATTCAGCGCCTTGCCGTCTTCTGCAACGATGACCTCGAAACCTTCCTGGGTAAGGTAGCGGCGCAGCAGATCACGGATCCGGGCGTCGTCGTCGACGATGACGATCTTGTCTGTACGGGCAGGTGTTTGAGTCATTTCAACAACACTGAATTTGTAACAGCGCCGATTCTGGATCGGTTGCAGGGGCGTTGAGCCCGTTTTCGCCTCACATTGACACAAAGTTACAAAACTTGCGACCGCTCGCGTCTTGATTGCGAAGTGGACGCCAACGAATGGCAAAGTCCCACACTTTGCGCGTTTGTAGAACCCCGCCTCATGCGTTGTGTCTTGTCCGTGTTTGTTCCCGTGGCTCTTGCGGCCTCGACCGTCTGGGCCGCCAACGGAACGGCGGGGGCGGGGGCCGCGCCGACGGCCGAGCAGGTGCGCAAGGAGGTGCGGCGCGCCGTGGAGGCCCATCGGGCCCAGGAGCGCGACGACATCCGCCGGGAAGAAGCCGAAGTAGGCCGCCGCCTGACCCCGGCAGAGCGGGCGGAACTGCGCGAGCAGATTCGCTACCAATGGCTGCTGCCCAGCAAGTCGCTGGGTGGTACCAGGGCCGCCGACGATGCGCTGGGAAGCGTCGCGCCGGGACCGGCCGCGTCGCCGGACGCGCGCCGCCTGGCGCCCTGAAATGCTGGCGGGCTTGTGTCCGCCAGGTTTCAATCACCTCACTATTGAAGGGAGTCTTTCGTTTTGAAAAACGCGATCAAGCTTGTCGTTTCCTGCAGCGCGCTGGCCGTGGCCGGCCTGGCCATGGCGCAACCGTCGCCGGGCGCATGGGCGCCACCGCAGAACGTGCTGCAACTGTCGGCCAATGGCACGTTCGAGGTGGTGCAGGACCTGCTGAGCATCACCCTGGTGGCCACGAAGGAAGGCGCCGACGCCGCTGCGGTGCAGGCGCAGGTCAAGCAGGTGATGGATGCGGCGCTGACCGAGGCGCGCAAGAGTGCGCAACCGGGGCAACTGGATGTGCGCACCGGCAACTTCAACGTGCACCCGCGCTATACGCGCGACGGCAAGACCAACGGCTGGCAAGGCACGGCCGAGCTGGTGCTGGAAGGGCGTGACTTCGCCCGTGTTTCGCAAGTGGCGGGGCGCCTGGATACGCTCACGGTGGGCAACATGTCGTACGGCTTGAGCCGCGAGACGCGCGCCAAGGCGGAAGGCGAAGCGCAGACCCTGGCCATCGAAGCCTTCAAGCAGAAGGCCACCGCGCTGGCCAAGGACTTCGGCTTCATGGGCTACACCTTGCGCGAGGTGTCGGTCAACGCCGACCATGCCGGCCCCATGCCCCGCGTGATGGCCATGAAGGCCAGCGCGCCCGGCGCAGCCGCCGACGCAGCCGTCCCGGTCGAGCCCGGCAAGGCCAGCGTAGTCGTCAACGTATCCGGCTCGGTACAGCTGAAGTAGATCCGCAAGCCCCGAGCGAGCAGGGCCTGGTTCCAGCCCCGCACCGAGGAACCGGCTTCGCCGGGCCTCAGGTGGGGGCCCCCCTCGGGGGGTGGAGTTACAAGGGCCGAAGGGAGTGAAAGGCCGGGGGCTCTTATTGCGCCGTCCAGCCCCCATCGACCTGCCAGGCCACGCCGCGCACCTGGTCGGCTGCGGGCGAGCTCAGGAACACGGCCAGGCCGCCCAGTTGCTCCACCGTGGTGAACTGCAGCGAAGGCTGCTTCTCACCCAGCAACTCGTTCTGCGCCTGCGACACCGGAATGCCTTCGCGTGCCGAGCGATCGTCGATCTGCTTTTGCACCAGCGGCGTAAGCACCCAGCCGGGGCAGATGGCGTTGCAGGTCACGCCGGTGGTGGCCGTTTCCAGCGCCACGGTCTTGGTCAGGCCCACGATGCCGTGCTTGGCGGCCACATAGGCCGACTTCTGGGCCGAAGCCACCAGGCCATGCGCCGAAGCGATGTTGATCACGCGGCCCCAGTTGGCCGCACGCATGGCCGGAATGGCCAGGCGGGTGGTGTGAAAGGCGCTGGTCAGGTTGATCGCGATGATCGCGTCCCAACGCTCGGGCGGAAAGTCCTCCACCTTGGCCACGTGCTGGATGCCCGCGTTGTTGACCAGGATGTCGACCTTGCCGAAGCGCGCCGCGGCCTGCTTCATCATGTCCTCGATCTGGTCGGGCTTGCTCATGTCGGCGCCGTGGTAGTCCACCTGCACGCCGAGCGCCTCGATCTGCGCCTTGGGACCCTCGTGGTCGCCAAAGCCGTTGAGCATGATGTTGGCGCCTTGCTGCGCCAGCGCGGTTGCGATTCCCAGGCCGATGCCGCTGGTGGATCCAGTGACGAGGGCAGTTTTGCCTTTGAGCATGTTGAGCAATCTCCGGATGAATTACGATTCAACGAACATTATGGGCACACGTTGCAAGGCCACAGAATGACAGAACCCTCCCTTCGCTTCGTGACCTGCGCAGACACCCAGGGCAGCCACCGCATGGCCTATTGGGAATGGGGCCAGCCCGATGCACCGCACGTCGTGTTGTGCGTGCATGGCCTGACCCGGCAGGGACGCGATTTCGATGTGCTGGCCCGGGCATTGCTCGAGCGCGCAAAGGGAAACATCCGCGTGGTGTGTCCCGACGTGGTGGGGCGCGGGCGCAGCGAGTGGCTGCAAGACCCGCAGGGCTACCAGCTCCCGACCTACGTGGCCGACATGCTGGCGCTGGTGGCGCAACTGCAGGCGCAGGCGCCCATCGTGTCGCTCGATTGGGTGGGCACCAGCATGGGCGGGCTGATCGGCATGGCCGTGGCGGGCAGCCCGCAACTGCCATTGGCCGCGCCGGTGCGGCGCCTGGTGCTCAACGACGTGGGGCCTTCCATCAGCCAGGCGGCGGTGGAGCGCATTGGCGCCTACGTGGGCAAGAGCGGCGCGTTCCCGAGCATGGAGGCGGCCGCCGATGCCATGTGGCTGCTGTCCACCTCCTTTGGTCCGCACACTCGCGAGCAGTGGCTCGAGCTGTCGCGCCACATGGTGGTGCCGGCGGCGCAGCGCAGCCCCGATGGCAGCGCCAAGGTCGATTCCGCGCAGGTCGAAGGCCCGGTCGTGCTGCACTACGACCCGGCCATCGGCGCGCCGATCCGCGCGGTCACGGCCGAGGTGACGGCCCAGGGCGAAAAAATCATGTGGGGCTTGTATGACGCCATCACCGCCCGCACATTGCTGCTGCGCGGCGCGCAGTCGGATCTGCTCACGCCCGAAACCGCGCAAGCCATGACGCGGCGCGGCCCCGGTGCGCGCCTGGTCGAGTTCGAGAATGTCGGCCATGCACCGACGCTGGTGTCGCCGGCGCAGCATGGCGTGGTGGTCGACTTTCTGTTGGATTGAATAAAGAACTAGGTAAGACGGATCTTGGTAGCAGTCTCTTCGCAACAGCGTTCCACCGCTGGCGCCGACGTCAATGAGAAAACCGCGTTGTCGGCCGCCACGGCAGACAGTTCTCCGGCCATGGAGAACATGCTGGCGCGCGCTCGCGCATTTGCCGAGCCGCTGATTGCCGGCGAAACACTCAAGACCGGCGAGAACACACTGGCCCACGCCGACGCGGTGGCCGCCATCGTCGAGCGCATGGGCGGCTCCGAGGCCATGCAGGCCGCCAGCTACCTGGTGTATTCCTGCCAGCACCTGAACCGGCCGCTGGAGGTCATCGCCAAGGTCTTCGGCCAGAACTTCGCGCTGCTGGCGGTCGAGACCACCAAGCTGGTGCAGGTGCAGGAGCAGGCCCGTTCGGCCACCGGCTCCGGCCACCTGCTGGAAGGCGCGGGCACGCAGACGGAAAACGTCCGCAAGATGCTGCTGGCCTTCTCGCGCGACCTGCGCGTGGTCATGCTGCGCCTGGCTTCGCGCCTGCAGACCCTGCGCTATGCGGCCCAGGTGAAAAAGCCGGTGTCCGAAAGCGTTGCGCGCGAGTCCTTGCAGGTGTTTGCGCCGCTGGCCAACCGGCTGGGCATCTGGCAGGTCAAGTGGGAGATCGAAGACCTCTCCTTCCGCTTCCTGGAGCCCGAGACCTACAAGCTCATTGCCCAGTTGCTGGAGGAAAAGCGCGCCGAGCGCGAAGGCTATGTGGAGCAGCTGCGCCTGCGGCTGGAGACGCAGCTGCGCGCAGAAGGCATCCAGGCCAATGTGCAGGGCCGGCCAAAGAACATCTACAGCATCGTCAAGAAGATGCGCGGTAAGTCGCTCGACTTTGCGCAGGTGTTCGACATCATGGCGCTGCGCGTGATCGTGCCCGACGTGAAGGACTGCTATGCGGCCCTGGCGTGGGTGCATTCCAACTTCCAGCCCATCGACGAGGAGTTCGACGACTACATCGCGCGGCCCAAGCCCAACGGCTACCAGTCGCTGCATACGGTGGTGCGCGAGCGCCTGAACGGCAGCGTCGCCGGCAAGCCCATCGAGATCCAGATCCGCACCGAGGAAATGCACGAGCACGCCGAGCATGGCGTGGCCGCGCACTGGGCCTACAAGGAAGCGGGCACCAAGGGCTATGCGGGCGTGTGGGCCGGTGGCGAATACGACGCCAAGATTGCAGTGCTTCGCCAACTGCTGGCGTGGGAGCGCGACTTGTCGGGCGGCGAGCAGGGCAAGGGCCTGTTCGACGATCGCATCTACGTGCTCACGCCCGACGCGGCCATCGTCGAACTGCCGCAAGGCGCCACCCCGGTGGACTTTGCCTACAGCGTGCACACGAGCCTGGGCCACCGCTGCCGTGGCGCGCGGGTGGACGGCGCCATGGTGCCGCTGAACACGCCGCTGCAAAACGGCCAGACGGTGGAAGTCATCGCGGTGAAGGACGGCGGCCCCTCGCGCGACTGGCTCAACGCCGAACTGGGCTATCTGGCCAGCAACCGCGCGCGCGCCAAGGTGCGCGCCTGGTTCAACGCGCAGATCACGCACGAGACCATTGCACGCGGCCGCGAGGCGGTTGAAAAGCTGCTGCAGCGCGAAGGCAAGACGGCGCTCAAGCAGGGCGACCTGGCTGCGCGCCTGGGCTTCAAGTCGGCCGACAACCTGTTCGAGGTGGTGGGCAAGGACGAGTTCTCGCTGCGCAACATCGAGAACCTGCTGCGCCCGCCCGTGGAGGCGCCGTCGCCCGACGACGAAGGCGTGCTCATCAAGAAGTCCAAAGGCAGCGGCAAGGCCTCCAAGAGCGGCGTGCTGGTGGTGGGCGTTTCCTCGCTCATGACGCAGTTGGCCAAGTGCTGCCGCCCCGCGCCGCCGGACCCCATTGGTGGCTTCGTCACGCGGGGGCACGGCGTGAGCGTGCACCGTGCCGACTGCAGCAACTACCGCACCATGGCGGCCGCGCAGCCCGAGCGCGCCATCGAGGTGGAGTGGGGCACGCCCAAGGGCGGGCAGGATGCGGTCTACGCGGTGGATGTGTCGGTGGAAGCGGCCGACCGCCAGGGCCTGCTGCGCGACATTTCCGACGTGTTCGCGCGCGAGAAGATGAACGTGATCGGCGTGCAGACGCAGTCGGTCAAGGGCACGGCGTGGATGACCTTCACCATCGAGATTGCCGACGCCACGCGGTTGTCGCAGGTGCTGCAGGTGGTGAAGGCGGTCACCGGTGTGCGCTCCGCGCGTCGTCGTTGATCGACCAAATTCAAGTGGCCCAAAAAAGTTTGCTACAATCGCGGTCTTCCGAAAACGCTTAGGCGCGTAGCTCAGTTGGTTAGAGCACCACCTTGACATGGTGGGGGTCGGTGGTTCGAATCCACTCGCGCCTACCAGAATTCTCTGGTAGATCAACGACTTAGACCTCTCGACAAGTCGCTTCGATCACCCTTCGATCCCCCTTAGAACGGCCACAAAAGGCTTAGAACGAGCACTCGTAGGCATAGTGCTCGGGCATAGTCTCCCTCGGGGCCGCGGATCGCACGGGCATAGTTCTGTTAGATCAGATTCACCACTCGAACGTCGGTGAACCTTCCAAGGCCTCGCCGTCGCAGTCGAGCTTGACCCAAGTGAAGCCGAGGCCCTTGGCCCGCTCCATCAGATGCACAAGTTCGCGGTGGCCCAGCATCGACAACGCGGCCAGAGCTCCAGCGTCGCCTGTGCAATAGATCAACCAGCCGTAGTCGATGAACGGAACCACCGAAAGGTGCGTGTGGATCGCATCACCCTTTTCGTCGTTGAGCGCATCAGCGGTGTGCTTGGTGATGTTGCCCGTGCTGACCTCGAGGGCCTTGAAGGTATGGCGGGAGAGATCCGGTATCGGCATGCCTGCTCCAAAAGAAAAGCCCGGCAGAGCCGGGCTCGATTGCGACGTTCAGGGACTCAGGGCCGCGCGTCGTGCGCGTCGAGCACCTTGTTGAGCCAGTCGCGGTACTCGCGTGCCGCCTCGATCGTGAACTCCATCTTCAGCTCGCTGATGACGCCGTCAGTCTTGAAGAAGAGTGTGATGCAGTTCTCCTCAGCGACGCCGCGCAGATGAACGTCGCGATCGTGGAGTTCGATCGGGTCGACGAAGATTTGATCGGCATCGGTGCCGGGTTCGCTAAACGATGATATGGGGACGACTTGTCGTGACGATTGCATTACTCTTCTCGGATGACATGGCCTTTATTTGGGCCTGGTGTTGTTAGCGAAATTTGCGAGGTAGCCAGGCGAGTGGTGGGCGTAGCGCATGACCATGCGCAGATCCTTCCAACCCCCGAGCTTTTGCAGCACCTCGATCGGGGTTCCGTTCTGCACGTGCCATGTTGCCCACGTGTGACGCAGGCCGTGCCACTTGAACCCTTCGTAATGAGACTTCTTGTTCTCATCTACGACGTACCGCCCGAGCTTGGCGCGCACACAGGCGGCCTGCCAGGCGGTCTTCACTTCCTTGATAGGGCGTCCCTGGTACGTGAACACGTACTCGGCATTGCCCCCAACCTGTCCCTTCAGGACTTCCACTGCTCTCCTTGAGAGCGGCACCGCGATTGCGCTGTCGCCTTTCGTGTCATGCGCCTCAACCCAAACGCATTGGCGCTCCAGATCCACCCTTTCCCAACGCAGCTGCAGGACGTTGTCCTGCCGCAGCCCCGTTTCGACAGAGAACTCTGCCATCGGTTTCATGTGAGCGGGCATCTCGGAATATAGAACTTCCCACTGCGCGGAAGTAATCCACACGGCTTCCTTTTTCTTTTTATCGCGCCGAACTATCAACTTTGGTAGGGTGGTAAGCCATTTTTCTTCTTTTGCCGCGTTCAAGATCGCCGCGATCATCGTGCGGTAGCGCGTGTACGTGCCTGCGGTCGTGCAGAATTTCTGCAGCGCCTGGTCGACGGCTTCGCGCGTCACGTCAGACAGGCGGCGGTCAGGGAAGTGGCGGGCGAACTTGCCCAGCGACAGCAGCTCGGAATCCGAACGTGTCTCCAGGCTGCACCAGTGGATGACGGCCTTGCCCCAGGTGTGGCCCTTCAGGCTGGGAGGCGCTTTCCAGAGTTCTGCTTTGAGCTCGTCGAGGAAGCGCTTCGCCTCTTGCTGATCATCTGTGCCAGTTGATCGGCGTACGACATGCCCTTGGTGGGTAACTTTGGCCCACCAGATGCTGCTGTTCTTTTGCTTGTAGAGGCCAGGGATGTGCATGGGTTGTGCTCCTGATCGGCATAGAGCCCACGCATGAAGGCGAGCAGATCCGCCTCCAGGAAGACCCACGACCGACCAATCTTTGCTCCAGGAATCGCCCCCGTCGCGGCGCGCATGCGCAACGTGTCTTTGTGAATACGCAGCAGAGCAGCGGCCTCAACGAGGCCGAGCGAGCGGGGGGTTTGGGGTTCGTTCACTTCTTGGCCAGGCGCAGGGCTTCAGACCAGGTACAGCCGAGTTCGCGCTGGAGGCGCTTGGCCTCCACGATCTCGGCCTGGATTCGCGCATCCAGCGCCCGACGCTCAGCCTGAAAGCCGCGCGCCCCGAAGGTTGCGTGTGCGAGCAGACTCATTCAGCGAGCCATGCTGCAGCGGTGACACGGATCAACTCCGCGCAGGCTTGGTTGAAGACGGCGTCGCTCATTTCGAGTACTCCGGGTGCATGCGGGTCATGTGCGTGGCCAGCTTCACGAACGAGCGGTTGCAGCACGGGCACACGCCGTTGTGGATGCGCGTCTGGGTGCGCTTGAGCTCGGTCTTGGCGCGCGAGGCTCGGGTTTCGGCCTGGTCGCGTTCGCGCTGCGCATTGCGTGCGCGCTCCTCGGCGGCGGCCAGGTCGCGCTTGAGCTTCTCTTCCGTACCGATGCCTTGAAAGCCCCAGCCGGTTTTGCAGTACGGGCAGGTCCAGGACGTGCCCTTTTGGCGCGCGTGCGAGTGGTAGCGCTCGTTGATGGCGTAGACACCACCGCACACGCCGCAGTCGATCTGGGTGAGCGTGGTAGAAATGTCGAGAGTTGTGGTCATCGTTTGAAAGCCCTGCGGGCGCATTGAAGGATGTTGTTGACGACGGTCACGTCGTCGACGCTGGGGGAGCACGACAGAAGGATCAAGCGCGTGCACCCACTCTTGATGAGCGTCAGGCGAGAGTGCCCGGCGGTGGAGCGATCGATGCTGACCCCGTAGCCTTCTTGCCGCAGGGCCCGCATGACCAGGCGCTCGTGCTTCTGCATGCGCTACTTCTTGACCAGGCGCTGCGAAGCCACCACCGCGTTGATGCCTTCGAGATGGCACTTCACCGACAGCGTGTTGAGGAACTGCAGCAGCTCCTCCTTCTTGGTGGGCACGTCGACGGCGTGCCAGGTCACGCTCTTCACGCCTGCGCCGCTCTCTTTGAAGGCCTGCTTCATGGCGGTGGCGGCCTTGGACGCCTCGGTCTGCGAGGTCTTCCAGCTGATGAGGGTGTCGCCTTCGTACGGCTCACCCACGGTGACATACAGGTTCATAGGAGTGCTTCCTTGTCTTTGTTGCGTTTGGGCAGCGGACGCCACCCGGTGAAGAAGCCGCCATCGCTCCACGTGCCAACGATGCAAACGCCGCCACGTGTGAGCAGCAGCACCTTGGCGCCGCCGGGCGGCTTCTCGTCGCCGGCGCCTGGGTAGAGAAACTCCTCGCCGCCAGCCACGTACTCAGGACGCGAGTTCATGCCTTGGCCTTCTTAGGGGACTTGGTCTTGATGACCGGGCCCACGGCATCCGCAGCGATCGCCGAGAGCGCCTTGATGCACACCACGTCGCCGTTCATGGCGCGGTGCGTGACAGCGCGATGCGCGCTCTGGGCCGTAGGGAAGGGCATCTCGAAGGCCAGCGGCAAGACAGCCAGAAAGTTCTTTCCGCTGTCGAACACGCGTACGAGTTGCCAGCCCTGCGAAGTGGCAATGCTCTTCTCTTTTGGCGTTAGTAGATCGAACTTAGACATTAGATTTGATGGGCGAAAAAAGGCCTCGGAGTCGAGGCCTACTCAAAGTTGTTTAGGTCTTCTGCTTGATGACGATGATCAAGTTCGGCAACTCAATGCTGACGGTGTTGCCTTCCTCAGTAATCACCATCGAAGGCCTATCAGCTAAGACGCGAGGAGCGTACTCAATACCTTCCTTAGCTGTGGAAGCTTTAGCTCCCGCGCCGACCTTAGATTTCTTGTCTTTCCACTCATAGGAAAAGCGCGCACGAGAGCTTTCGGTGCGCGCCTGGACGTGTCTAACTACAAAGCCTTTCCGCCACAAATTCCCTAGGTAGTCCGATACACGGTTAGGGGAGGCGGCATGCTCTTTTACTTCTGGCAAGTCGTAGAGCTGATTGCAATCAAGCGGTGTGCTTGATGCTTTTAGGATGGAACTCAGGACTGGAAACAGTCCGTCTTCGTTTTGTGCCAAGGCGTTTCTCCGGGAGTTTTTAGCGTGCCAGGCGCCCTTTTTTCTCCAGCGCCGTTTGGCAGTCCAAACAGCGATAGTACCCAAGTCGAACGCGCTCTTGAGGGACAGACTCCCCACAATTGCACGTTCCGTCGAAGTTAAGGGGCGCAGACTCCCTGCGACGTGCAGCCGCTATAGCGGCTTCGACTTGGAGGTTGGTCAGCTCCTCAGCCTGCTCTAGAAAGCGTTCGTCCATTCTTCACATTCCTGGCGTCAGGACAATATTGCGAATGGTGTCCGCCAGCTGTTTGCGAGACTTGAGGCGCTTGAGAAACTCAGCGGCAGTAAAGCGGCAACTCCAGTCCACTCCCGGCAGCCAGATGCCGCCGTCTTTACTGCCGACGATCACACCCACGCGTCGGCCTTCACGGTCGCGTGCACGCAACCAGTCCTGCTGAAGCGTGGTGATGATCGCGTCACCTTTGCCCTTCGGCGTGATTAGATCGATCACGGTGTCGGGGCGTGCGGGAACGTTGATGAACTTGTATTCGATCCACACATCGCCGGCAGCGCCGCTGTACCAGACATCAGCGGGCCCGGCGATGTACTCGTTGTGGTTCTTCATGTGGTAGACGGCAGCGGGCAGATGTCCGTGTACCGACTTGATGAAGGTGTTCTCGGGTCCAGTGCTCATCGCACGGTGCCTTGCAGGCGGTCAGCGACGAGCTTGCTGTAGCCGGCGATGTCCACCCAGCTGTCGTCGTAGTTCGGGTCGCCGTTGAGGATGCGGCCGATCTTGTGGGCCACCATCTCGAGCGCTTCCTTCTGGTCAGCGGCCAGGACATTCCACTTGTCGCAGCAGCGCATCAGATCCTTCAGGCCCTGGGTGATCTCGGCATGCCCCGTGAACTTGCCGTAGCGCTTGCCGCGCTCCTCCAGCGTGGAGGTGATGTCGGCTGCGGCGGGTTTGGCGGCGGGGGTCTTCATGCGGTCACCTTCTTCTTGCCGAACAGGGCGGCGTGAATGGCCTGCAGCTGGCGCACTTGGTTGATGGCGTCGGCGAGTGCGTTGTGGGAGATACCGGCCTTCTCGATGCGCACGCGGTCGGCGCCAGGCAGGTTCTTGTAGGTGCGCATGCAGCGCGCGCTGTACGGCTTCCAGGGCACCTCGACCATGATCTGGCTGTAGGCATGTGCCAGCATTGGGATGTCGAAGTCGGCGCCGTTGCTCCACACGAGGTAGTCGGTGGTGCCGATCCAGTCGGAGAGGTCGACAAGGGCCGATTCGAGCGACACCTTGGGTTCGTTGAAGACCTTCTGCGCGGCGGCATCCTGCTTGAACCACCACATGAGGGTGTCTTCTTGGATGCGGCGGCCGAGGTCCAGGTTGCTGTCGATTGAGATGCTGGCGTAGAAGCCGGTCTCATCGATCTCATTCGTTGTCAGGTCGAACTTGACGGCACCAACGGACATGATCACAGCGCTCGCTGTCGTGCCGAGGGTTTCCAAATCAACCATCACATGCTTCATCATTTACGCGCCATCCCAACGAGGGTTCGAAAAAAGCCACGCCGCTGAGGGCGTGGCGTCTCTACGTGCAGTTGCCCGTCGTGACTTCAGACGGCGGCGTTCACCGGGTCTTTGGCCGGCTCGAGGTCGGCCAGCTGTGCCTGGATCTTGGCGCGGCCCTTCTCGGCGGCTTCGGTGGCCTTGGCCAGCTTCTTGGCGGCGTCGTTCACCACCTTGGACTGGGCGTTGACGGCCTTGGCCTGCTCCTTCAGGAGATCCTTGAGTGCCTTGTCGGCAGCCTTGGAGTCGCTGACGTACTTGGCGTGCTCGTCGTTGATCACCTTCAGGGCGACCTTCAGGTCAGCCTTTTTTGCCTTCTTTTCGGCCGGGGTCAGAACGGGTGCTTGCTTGGGGGTGCGTGCCATGGAATTGCTCCTGTAGTTGGCGTTTGTAGGAAAGCTCATTGAGCCGGACGGCTCGGGAGATCAGGCGCTCAATGAATGAGTGCCGTCGTCGTGTGCTGCTCTCGAGCTCGAGTGCGGCGATCACATCTGCGTGCGTCAATTCGTTCAGCACTGCCACGAGCGCCGGATAGGAATCCAGCGCTCGTGTGACCAGCCAGGACGCCTTGACGGTCACGTCTTAGGCCTTAGCGGCGGGCGCCGGCAGCCACGCGACCGCGCGCTTGCGGGCGAGCCGGCTTGGCCGGGGCAGCCGCGCGCTGGGTCAGGTCGGGCTCGCGTTCGAGCAGCTCCTTGGCTTCGGCCTGGCGGGCGAAGTGCGTGCCGACGTTCTCGTTGGGCTGCGGGTCAGCGAAGCGCAGCGACGGCCAGTCGCTGTTCGGATCGAACGACACTTCGGTCACGACAGCCACCGGCGGGGCGCCGAAGGTGCGCGCCACGTTGTTCACGTAGCCGTCGAAGCTCTTGAGGCCCGTGGGCGAGACCTTGAGGGTCCACAGCTCGGTCTCGGCATCGGCGTCGGGCGGCAGCACGGCCATCATGCGGGTGTTCTTGCAGGCCTTGCCGTTGCCAGCCGAGCCAAACACGTTCATGGGGCAGGCATTGCAGCCTTCGTCCGACTGCTTGGCCGGCGAGCTGTTGCTGGGCACCAGGCCCTTGGGGTCCACGCCGATGGCGAAGCAGTCCGGCGGGACGATGTTGTCCTTGTCGTACTGGCCGGCGTAGAACTCGTTGCGCGAGATGAAGTCGACGATCACCAGCTGCAGGGGGCCGGGCGTCTTGCTGCCATCGGGCAGCAGGAAGTTCTTGTCCTGGGAGATGCGGATGGAGTTGCCGCCGGGGCCTTGAGTACGGCCCGCCATCTCCTCGGCCTGCTTCTTCAGCAGCTCCTGGATGTTGACGACGTTGCTGGCCTTCTTGACGGCGACAGCGGTGCCGGGCTTGGTGGCCGCGGCAGCAGGGGTCTTCTTGGCAGTAGCCATGGTGGATTCCTTTTCGGGAGGGGAGGGGATCAGGAGGACAGCGTGCGCAGGTTCAGGCGACGCTTCTTGAAGGGTTGGGTGCCAGGCAGCGGCTTGTCGCCGTCCTTGGCCAGTTCGCGCCAGGCGGGGTCGGAGACGCGGCGCTGCAGCAACTGCCAGGCCTTGTTCTTGCCGATGTAGGCGTAGAACTTGTCCCAGTCGGTGACGTCGGCCACGATGGATTCGGTGATCGAGACGCTGGCCTTGGAGCCGGTGGACTTCTCCACGCCTTGCTCGCTCATGTTTTTCATGAGGCGCTCTTCGATCTCAGCGATCTCTTTTTCGATCTTCGAAGCCTCGGCCTCCAGGCCGCGCTTCTTCTCGCGCAGGTTCCACATCGAGTCGATGTCGGAGCCGATCGTGGGTTCGCCGAGGAGGCGCTTGGCGGCGCGCTGTACCTTCACGGTCTTGTCCAGGGGGAGAACAGCGGACATGTGCATTTCCTTTGGTTGAATGGAATGTACAGCAATCTAAGATAGATCGCAATTAGAAGTTAGATTACGAGTCGAGCGTTTCCTCCTCTTCGTCTTCGACCAGCTCGTCCTGGCAGTTGTTCAGGATGTAGTCGACGACCTGCTCATCGCTGGTGAGGTAGTCGTACTCCTTTTCCAGGTCGCGGTAGAGCTTGCGCATCTGGTCGCGGAAGAGCTCGGCGAACTTCTTTTCCAGTTCCTCCATTCGCTGCAGTTCAACATCGGCAGCGGCATAACGGAGTGGGTCTTCGTCTGGGTCGAAAGGGTTGTCGGGGTAGTCGTGAAAGCCGATCGAGACACTGTGCTCGTGCACGTTGTGACCTCGTGGCCTGCTAGAGCCGAACTGGGCCGTATTACCCATTCCGAATTCCCCTGCGATGACGCGATGCAGCATCAGACCTTCTTCGCCCGCATGCTTCAGGAAAAGGGCCCAGTCAACCACGTAGCCTTGAAAGCATGCGCCGTCGCCTTGACTGCAAAAACCGCTGAAGAACATGCGCTCGGCATCAGTGTCGATACCAATCTCACCCAGGTGCTCGATGGCAGCCTCGTAGGTAGATCCCCACCAGTCGCCCCACTCGACGTTCACGCCACGGTACTCCTCCAGGAGCTTGTCTCGCCGCTGCTGGCTGAGGCCTGTCCAGAGCGGGTCTTCGAGTGCGGTCATGGTGTGATGAGGCCCTTGAGGTCCGAGAGGCGGTAAGGGAGGGTATAGGCGCTGCGGTAGCGCGCAACAGTTTCGGGTGCGGTCTCGGACGGCACCCACCCGGTGAGACGGGCGGCAGTACAAACTGCCACAAAGCGCTCAATGCACAAGCCGATTGAATCGGCCGAAGTGGAGCGTCCGCCAGCATGATGCAGCGCGTAGATCCACATGTACGGCCCTTTGAATCCGCGCTTCACGCGCACGACAACACCCAGCTGGAGATGGCGCGCGAATTGGGGGTGTGCTGCTAGAAACATGCGTTCCAGTTCTCGTGCTCGCGCATGGTCGTGAACGGCTTGACGTGGTTTGGCCATAGCTATTCGGAGTACGGGCAGCCGTTGAGCTTTTCGCAGAGCGAGTCGATCTCTTCGAGGTTGACCCGATCACCGTCGATGCTGTCGCAGTCGTTGAGGATCTGCACGATGGCGTCTGGCAGGTCGCTGCGGCTGATCAGCACTTGGAGGGAGCGCAGCCCCGCCAGGACGAACGTGGTTTCGCGTACGTTTAGCTTCATCTGTTCCTCACTTGGAATAGTTCGCGGCGAAGCCGCCTTCAGCGTTCAAGGGCAGATCCATGCACCAGGCCAGCGGCGTCTTCATGGTCTTCTCCATGAACTCGTAGCAGCGCTGGGCCTGCGCGGTCTTGGGGTGCGCGACGACTTCGTCGTGCGTGGTCATCACGACGCGATGCTTGCGGCTGATGGTCAGCATCTGCGAGCCGACGATGATGCGAGCTAGGGCCTGCACAATGTTCTCGCACAGCAGACCGCCGTAGATCTTCTTGCGCGCACCATCCGCGCCGGCGGCGTACGTCCATTCGTCATAGCCGCTTTCTTCGTTGATGCCCTTCTTGAGGTCGGGGTACTTGAGCGACATGCCGTTGGGCAGCCAAATCGTGTCGGCTTCCCAGCTGATGCACTTGTGACGGCCAGCGACGCCGGCAGCCATGTCCTCAATGATCTGGTTGCATTTCTTCCAGCCCTGCTCGATCTTGTAGTTCAGGCGACGGTACGTGTTGACAATCGCCTTGCACTGATCGAGCGTGAAGAAAACGGGCGGACCGCCCAGCGCGCCTTTGGCCAGCGTCATCTGCAGCTTGGGGGCGCCCATCTGGAAGCCCAGACCCAGCACGCACACCTTGCCGACGTGGCGCTCGTCCTTGTCCGCCTTGGTGATCGCGCGGCCATAGATGCTGGTGGCCATGTGGCAGTAGTTGTCCAGGGCGTTCTTGTCGTTGTCCGCTGCCAGGAAGCGGTCCAGCAGATCCTGCTGGCCCCAGAGCCAGCCGTTGACGCGCGCTTCGATCTGGCCCGAGTCCGCCACAGCAATCTGGTGCCCCTTCGCGGCCAGGATGGACAGGCGCAGCTCACCACCACGGGTGAGGTTCTGCATGTTCATCTTGTTGTTGCCGCCCCAGCGCCCGGTGTGAGCGCGGAAGTAGGCGTAGCCGCAGGGCAGGGACATGCCACGCGCGCCGGCCGTGAGGAAACGCTGCGCGCGTGTGATGTTGGTGGTGGATTTGACCGCGATGCGGCAATCGACCAGCGTCTGGATACGCGCCTGGCGCTTGGCGGCTTCTTTGATGTCGGCCTTGTTGTTCAGGTCGAGATCCTTGCCCCACATCTCGATGTTCTCGGGCAGCTGCTTGAATGCCAGGTCGTCCTTGGCGAAGGCGTACGTGTACTTGTCCTCGTCGCGCCGCTCGGCCTTGTCCTTCTTCATCCAAGCCGGCGAGATCTTGCGGGGTGGCTCGATGCCCTCGGCACGCAGCAGCTCAGCGAAGCGCTCGTTGGAGCCGAGCACGCGCTTGATGGTGAGCATGTCCGCCTCTTTGGGCGGCAGGAGCTTCTCCTTGCCCTTCAGGAGCTTGTCGGCCGCGTAGTCGAGCGGGTTGACGGCGTCGAAGAAGAGCTTCTCGCGATGCTGCAGCTCACGGTCCAGTTCAGCCTGGACGCGCGGAATGTCGACCTTGAGGACCGGGTCGCAGAACATGCGCACGGTGAGGTCGATGAGTTCGATCTCGTCGGCTGGGTATTTGGCATGCATCTCCTTGAAGATGCGAAAGCATTCGTCGTTGTCCTGGCCGCAGTAGACGGCTGCCTGGTCGTACAGAGCCTTGGGCCATTCGAGCACACCCTTGGTGAGCTCCAGGATGCCGTCGATCTTGCCGCGGCCCCCGTAGAACTTGGCCACCTCGTCCAGGCCAGCGCCGATCTCGTTGGAGTGCAGGCCGCGCGCCATCGACAAGGTGTCGTAGTAGAAGGCCGGCACGACCCCGTAGTGATGGCTGAGGATAAAGCCGTCGAACTGGGTGTTGTGGCACAGCACCGCATGGGTGGCCCAATTGATCTTCTTGAGTTCGGCTCCGATGCGGTTGCCGCGCACGATGCGCGTGGGCTTGCTTCCCACCTTCAGCGCCATCATCTGCGGTTTGAAGCGCGGGTCGCGCACGTACTCGGACGTGGACAGCTTCTTGAGTGTGTAGTCGTCGTCGAAGTACGTTTCCATATCAATTGTGACCAAACGGGTCCAATCGACTGGGTAGAGATTGATCGTCGGATAGAAAGGTTCGTTCGCTGCCTGGGCGGCAGCCACCGCAACAGGGGAACGTTTGAGCGCGCTACTCCATCCCATGGCGGCGACCCTTAATGCGTGGGCGGAAGACTTGCTCGACGGTCATCATGGCGTTGTCGAGTTGCCAAAGGCGATGGTGCATAGTCTTTGGGGAGAGATTCAATTCGGCCGCCCACTCCCACACCTTCATCGTGCGATCGTGGAAAGTAAGGTCGCGGGTGTATTCGCGATTGCGCGATTGGTCGAGCCGTGAAGCCCAGCGGCAGTTCGATTTGGAGTAACCGAGATCGCCTTTGATACGCTCGAGAGTCAGACCTTCGGGACGTTGGCCCATGTCCGCGACGAACCCTTCGTAGGTCTCCCAGGCATGCGGATAAAAAATGCCTCTTCCGCCATAACGTTCATAGTCCTTGCAGTTCGGGTTGCCGCAACGGTTCTTCATCATTTGCCAACTGCGATACGTCGGCTGATGGGCGCCCTTCTTCATCAGCGCATGTCCTTCACGACGGTGCTGAACAGGTCCAGCAGGTTGGTCATGCGCACGTCCTTGGCGAGCAGCGTCTCGTAGACGCGCTCTTCGATCGTGCCGGGCGCGATGACGATGATGTTTTCGGTCTTCTGCGTCTGGCCCATGCGGTGCTGGCGCTTGGAGCCTTGCTTGAAGATCTCCAGGTCGTAGGTGGGCGAGGCCCAGATCGTGGTGGTGCCGCGCGTGAGCGTCAGGCCGTGGGCTGCGCTCTTGGGGTGGGCGAACAGCACCTGGTACTTGCCCGCCTGGTACTCGGTCACGATGCGCGCGCGCTCGTGCTCGGGCACCGAGCCGTCGATCAGGGCGAACGTGATGCCGCGCTTCTCGGCCTCCTTCATCAGGAAGTCGCGCTGGTGCTTCCAGAAGAAGAAGCAAAGGCTGTGCTGGCGCTGCTCGACCAGGTCGAGGATCATCTCGTAGCGCCCGGTGTCGACCAGGTGGTACTTGTCGTCCGACTCGTACACCGCGCCGGACGCAACCTGCAGCAACTTGGTGGCCACGGCGGCGGCGTTGATGGCGGTGATGTTGGTCTTCTGCAGCGGAGCGCCCGTGAGACGTGCCGCCGCATTCGCTGCAGTCTTCGGCGCCAGGGTGAGCACCTGGGTGACCTCCATCTCCGCGTAGGCCTTCATCTGTTTGGCCGTAAGTTGGTAGGGCACCGTGTACTGGTGCATCGCGGGGATGTCGACGCAGTCCTCGAACTTGTGCCGGATTACGATGTCCGAGAGCAGGCCGAACACGGCCTCCTCGGCGCCGTCCTTGTCGACCCACTCCACCGCATTGCGGTTGAAGCGGCTCTTCTGATGGGGCGTGCAGACGCTGCCGCGGAATCCGAAGAAGCTGTCGCCCAGGCGTTTGCCGCCGTCCAGCAGATAGACCTGGTGCCACACGTCGGTGATCGAGCGCCCGTTGGGCGTGCCCGTCATGCAGCAGATGTAGACGAAATTCTTGTTCTTGCAGAGCTTGGCGGCGGCCTTGCTGCGCTGGCTGGTGTGGTGCTTGTAGGCCGTCGACTCGTCCACGTCGAGCGTGTCGAAGCGATCGAAGAACTTCTTGTCCTTCTGTGCCGTCAGCCACTTCACCGCGTCGTGGTTGGTGATGTAGACGTCCGCGTCCTCGGCGAAAGCCTGGGCGCGGTTGTCGGCGGATGCCACCACGACCTTCAGATGCGGGGCGAACTTGCGGAAGTCATTGGCCCAGACGCTCTCCATGAGCGACTTCTGGCACAGCACCAGCATGCACTTGCCGCCCTTGGCGCGGCGCTTGGCGAACGCCATGATGCGCACGTAGGTCTTGCCTGTGCCGGGGTCACTGGTGTCAAAAACGATCGGCGTCGATTCCGAGAACTTGAGCGACAGCGCCTGGTGCACAAACGGCTTGATCGGCTGCGGCTTCGAACGCGGCTTGAGCATCGACGAAACCGGAGAGGCTCTTTTCAGTGCGGAGTTGGAGGGCATTGAGGTGCTCGTGATAGGGGCCGTAGTTCGTGTTGAAGTCGAGATCGGCACGACGGCCGATGAGGCGAGCGGCGGCGCGACGGCTTTCGATCTCGGCCTTGAACTGGCGAGTGAGTTGGCGGCGTTGTTTGCTGTTCATGGAGTCCGAGCAAAGAGGTGTTGGGGTGGCCGGGCATGCGTTCCTTGCCGGCCGCAAGGTATGGAGGTAGGGGTGTCCTGAAAGTCACACGGTGGTCGCGCGGCCGGGCGAACGATCCCCCTGAGGTTTCGGCGACGCACCGCGTCCACCCCAGTCAGCAGCGGCCCGGCTCAGTGGTTCGTGGTGGTCATTTGCGAACTCCTACGAGGCAGTGGCCTGTGCCAGCAGCCGCGTAGTGGGAAGCGGCGTGGGTGCCGTAGGCACACCACTTACATGTGAAGACAGAAGGGTTCGCGGGGAAATCAACGCAGCTCGTGATGGCGTTGCCCTTCATGTCCCAGTTCTTCTTGAAGCGAAGCGCTTGGTCGCGCGTCATGGTCTGACGTGTGACTTCGTTCTGGTCGAGGTACCAGAGCTCGCCGGTGACGCGCTCCAGCTGCGGGTAGCGCAGGAAGCTGGTCAGGATGTAGAGGATCAGCTGCTGCGAGTGCTTCACCTCGTTGCCGAACTTCTTGCCGGTCTTGTAGTCAATGACCGTCGCTTCGGTGGAAGAGTGGAAGACCAGGCTGTCCAGCTTCAGGCGCAGCCAGGCGGTCTTCCAGTCGGCAATCTCCCAGTCCTTGCTCATACCCCACTCGCCTTCGAGCGACACGAGGCCTTCGGCATGCTGCAGGCGCATCAGCTCCAACTGCCAGCCGAAAAACTTGTCGGCCTCGGGGCAGAGCACGTCTTCCGTGCCGTTCACGAAGAGCTCGCAGCTCGTGTGCACACGGGTGCCACGATCGTTTGCTTGCTCAGACTTGCCTGGGGGGAGGGGGCGTTCGGGCTCGGGGATGCGGTCAACGTGCTTGAGGAAGAACATCTTCTTGCACGTCTCGAAGTCCGAGTGCTTCGAGAATGACCAGGACTTCGGTGGAAGCATCAGATTGCCTTCGTTAGATCGAAGTTAGATTGTAGATTACGAGGCGCGAAAAGACGAGCTACGTTCCCAGGCTCTTGAGCAGCTCCGTGAACTGGCGCAGCTTCTCGCTGTCCTTCTGGATCGCGGCGAAGCGCTCTTCCACATCGAGCGCAACGGCGTCGATCTCGGTGGCGATGGTGCGCAGATCGGAGGCCAGGCCTGCCAGGCGCGTGAGCACGTCGGTCTTAGGGACGCCTTGTTTGGGTACTTGCTTGAGAGTGACGGTCTGCATTTCTTCGGGCTCGGGTTGGTTTTCGATCAAACGCGCTTGGATGCGGATGAACTTGCCGCGCTCAGCCTCTTTGACGAGGCCGCGGTCGGTCATGAAGTTGAGAGAACCGACCATGGCGTCGGGGCTGAGGGAGGAGCCCACACGGCGCAGCTCGGACATGATCTGTTCCTTGCTCCAGGGCTCCTGCAGCGGCACGGCGCTGAGCACCTTGCGCGCTGTGCCGTTCAGGCTGCTTTCCAGGCGGGCGAGACGAGCGGGGGTCATGCTTCGTGGTCCTCGTCGTCGATCAGTTCGACTTCGCTCTCGAGAACCTGAGAGCCGCCTTCGTCGATGAAAATGCGCTGGCCGTCGTGCATGAACGTCTCCTGAGAGTCCCAGTCGACTTCGGTGTAACCGCCGTAGGTGAGCTCCAGTTCGCCGTCGACCATCTCGGCATCAGCGATGTCGCAAGTGCCGAGCAGTTTTTCGAGCGTGCCGGTGATGGCGATGGCG
Organism: Pseudomonadota bacterium; assembly: GCA_018241225.1. Classification (GTDB taxonomy): domain Bacteria; phylum Pseudomonadota; class Gammaproteobacteria; order Burkholderiales; family Burkholderiaceae_C; genus Variovorax. The sequence continues at coordinate 85,841 of JAFEEG010000025.1, read as the reverse complement.
TGGTTGTCCTTGCGCACGAGCTTCATAGCACTAGCTCCGGCTGCGTGAAGTAGCGTTCATTGATCTCGATGTCGTTGGTGTTGGGCACGGCGGCGTAGTCGCCATTCACTCATACCTCTTCGAGTGCCTCCTGTAAGGCCTCGTTATCGTCTAGTTCGAAGTCGTCCTCGACCTCGACGTCGATGGTCTGGCGCTCGACCAGTTCTTCCACGACGGTGACGCGAAGGGTTCTCATACTTCCTCCGGGAATGCGATTTCGGGGAACACCAGGCCGTTCGACTCGACGACCACGTCAGCGGTCTCGACGCGGCGCAGGCCGCTGTGGGTGAAGTCGTTGCGCCGGCCGTAGTGCGTACCGCTGTTGTAGGTGCCATGTCGGCCCTTGCACGGCTCGCCAACAGTGGCGCGGCATTGAGGGCAGGCCACATGCGCGACGGACGCATCCGTGCGCACGTAACGGCCCCGCTCGTTCGGGATGGCCACGAAGATGAAGCCGCCCTGGCGTTCCTTGAACGCGACCAGGCTGATCTTGGGAATGCTCATCTACACCTCGCAGAACACGACGAAGAGGCCGATGGCGAGTACCCAGCCACTGTCCTGGACATCGAGGCCGATCCCAACCAGGCCGACCACGGTCAGGATGACCCCAGCGAATAACTTGCTCATACCTTGATGCGGATCGTCTCGCCAACAGGAGCCGTGCCGTCAGTGGTTGCGACCCACAGCGTCGGGTGGTCGATGTGGTCAGGAAATGGCGTGTAGAGATCAGTCAGCACCGCCATGCACTCGGGGTTGAGGGCGTTCTCTTCGACGTACTCGAACAGCTTGCGCATGTCGGTACCACCGCCGCCGTGCATGTCGAAGTGCAGCTCATCGTTCGGGCCGAACTCGTCGACATGGTTGATGGCCGCGTCGCAGTAGGCGACAACCAGGCGTTCGGGGCGCACCGCCGCATGGATCGCCTTGATCTCGGCGCCGAAGGCGTTGAGCGTCGGCTGGTCGATCGAACCCGAGGTGTCGATGCCGATGAACATCGTGCCCATGCTCTCGCTGTAGAGCGTCGGCAGGTAGAAGCCGCGTTCCAGGAAGCGCTTGTTCGGGCGCATCCAGCTGTAGTCGTTCTTCGAGATCTGGGTCACGAAGCGCTGCAGCTGCTCGCGCCAGTTCACCTGGGGCGCGGTGAGGTCTTCGACGAAGCGCTTCATCGAAGCGGGCAGGTTGCCCTGCATCTTGGCCGCCTGGGCGGCCTGGACGGTGGCCACCTTCCACTCGACCTCTTGCTGCGCCATGTCGCCGGGGTCGCCGTCCATGATGTCGCACAGCGGATCGCCGCTGCCACCACCACCGCCGCCGTCCTGGTCGTCGTCCAGGAGGTTGTAGATATGGTCGGCAGTCATGTTGTTGAATGCCGGCTCGAACAGCCAGCCTTCGCCCAGCTCGAAGCCGGAATCCTTGAGCACCTGGTTGATGACGTAGTCGCCAGCCTTGTTCCACTTCATCGGGTTGCGCTCACCGCGCCGGCCGATGTGTTCGAAGACGCAGTGCATCACCTCGTGGGCCAGCGCCGCCTTGGCCAGCGGCGCGGTCAGGGTGAGGATGAAGTCCGGGTCGTAGAAGACTTCCTTGCCGTTCACCGCCAGGGTGGGGCGCATGCCGCGCGCGATCATGGCCTGGCGCTGGACCTCGGGCATCTCCTTGAGCTTCAGGCGCAGGGCGAGCATGCCGAAGAAGCCGTGGTCCAGGATCAGCTGGCTGCGGGCCAAGGTCAGTTTGTCGAGAGCTGCTTGGTTCATCTGATGATCTTCCTTAGATCGTTTCACGTGAAACGTTAGACATTAGATTTGAGTGCCAAAGAGACGCTGTGCCGCCGCAGCGGCCCCGAAGGTCTCGAAAGGCCCGGAGAGGACGCGAGTGCAGTTGTCTTTGATGGTGCCGGTGACGATCAGCTCCGTGAGGAAGAAGCCGTCGACGAAAGGGAACTCGCTGATGCCGCAGCTCAGGCCGCGGAAGTGGATTGCTTCGTCAGGGAAGACGTAGGTGTTGAAGCCTGCGTGAGGGGGCGGATCGACGGGCGAGGAATCTGCGTCGGGGTAATCGTCTTTACTCACGACCGATGCCCTCCAGATAGTTGCGCAGCGCCTGCTCGACCTTCATGACCTGGCGCTTCGCTTCGACTGGGTCGCTGGTGGCGAACTTCTCGGCGGCGTAGCGGCGCACGCGCTTGGTGGCCAGGATGCTGGCTAGGCGCATGACTTCTTTGATTTGAATCTCAGTCAGCGCGGCCATTAGAAGTAGCCCTTGATGTGCGTCCTGACAGCGCGTATCCAGGCGGTGAAACCGCCGTACGTCTTGCCGACGTAGATGCCACCAGTGAACACGCAGACGGTGAAGGTGAGGAGGATGATGTCGACCATGGAAGTCCTGTGAGGTTTCAGTCGAAAAACCCGCGCCAGGATCTAGCGCGGGTTCCTCAGATCAACGCGGAACCGATCAGTCGTTGATGGCGGCCAGCACCAGCTCGGAGGTGGTGGCGAAGGCTTCGGCCTCGATCATGGTCTTGGCGTCCACGATGTCGAACTTGGCGCCGCGCAGGTCATCGTCCAGGCCGCGCAGGTAGGCCGTGGCGCGTGCGTCGTCGCCCACCTGGACGAACAGCACGGTGCAGTCGTCGTCGTTGGTCTGCTTGTTGGCCTGGTTCAGGATGACTTGCTTGGCAGCGCCCTGGTCGTCCGGCACACCGTCCGTGAAGACGATGATGAAGTCCTTCTTGTCCGATTTGCCGGCGGCGGCGAAGGCGGTGGTCAGGGCTTCGGCCAGGGGCGTGCTGCCACGCGGCGACAGGGAGGCGAACAGCTCGCTGACCTTGGCGCTGGTGACGCCGTGCCAGGAGTTCACCGAGCCACCCAGCTGCACCACGTCGATGCCGTCGCTGTCGAGCTTCTCGATGTCGCGCACGAAGACGCCAACGCTTTCCTGCATGGCTTCCCAGCGGCTGCGCGAGGAGCCGGCCTTCAGGGGCTCGCCCATGGAGCCGGACGTGTCGATCACGACGATGAAGTCGTACTCGGACAGCTTGGATTCGATTGCGGTGATGGTCATGAATTTCCTAGGAGGGAAGTGGCAGCGATTTGAAAGTAGGCCCGCTGCCGTTGCCGGGGAAATGATTAGATCGTAGTTAGACGTTAGAGGTCAAGCGAAGATGCCACACCACGACGGCGCGTTGCTTGCAGCGTGCGTCGGTCCAGTCAGGGTTGGCGAGCTTGAGCTCGGCGGCCAGCTCGAAAAGCTCAGCCGGCGTGGGGTAGAGGCTGACGGTGCGGAAGTGCTGGGCCATGTTCAGGGTAGCTTTCCGATAGGAATAGGTTGGCTGGTGCGCGCACCGGAGACCTGGTATGCATGCTTGAGCAACTCCTTGTGGTCGGCAACATGCGTTCGGATCTTGTCGAAGTGCTCCAGGCCGGCTCCGTCAAGAAGGTCCTTGGCCGCTGCGATGTATGTCACAGGCGTCGACCAGACGCCCTCGCGCTGCGGTGCCAGGCGGGAGACGGCCCGGTGCCACTCCATGAATGGCTTGAGCTGCTTACGCACCTGAGCGGCCTTCTTGAGGTCGGTCACCTCGATAACGTGTTCCTGCGCGCCGCATGCGTAGACGGCGCGTCCGTCGACCAGGTCGAACTGCACCTTGAGGCCGGTGTAGAACTTGTCGCCCAGTTGCAGCCAGGTTGCGTTCTTGTGCGCGAAACTATGAAGTTCGTTGGGCAGGACGCAGTTCAGGAAGAGGCGCGAAGACATGCGCTCGTCGCAGCACACCGCGATGCCGTCTTCGTAGTAGGTCACCATGGCGGTCTCGTAGAACGTGCAGGCGTAGCCTTCAGCCCCCGAAATGTGCTTGACCAAGCGCTTGTGATGCATGCGCGGTGAATCCAACGGGCGTTCGTTGTCTCGCCACTGGGTGCTGTTCGGTTTGGCGGTCTTCTCGAAGAAGTTCTTGCAAGCCTCGAAGGAACGCAGGTTCTGCATATTCCGTGTGCTGATTGCGAATGCTGCGCTCACAACACCCCCAGCTTCTTCAGAATCTCGTCGGCCGCGTCCGCCGCTTTCTTGCGCTCGACGGGCGAGTCGCGCAGGGCTTGCGGGTCAACCAGCATCGTGGCGATGTCACGCTCCAGCTGCTTGATGTCGGGGTCATCGGTGATATTCAGACCACTGAGCACGCCGCACAGGTCGCGCGCGTTGTCCATGAGCGAGTCGTGGATGCGGCCCTTTTCCTTGCCGCACTGCTCGCTGATGCGGGCCACGACTTCGCGCACGCGCTGGTAGCAGTCCTTCACGGCCTTGGCCTGGCGTGAGGTTACGGCCTTGGTGATCGAGGCCTGAATCTCATCGCGCTGTTCGTTAGCCAGGTCGACGCGAAAGTCCTGCGCATCGGGCACCGGGAAGATCTCGGTGTCGATGGCGAACTTGTCGCGCAGCTCCCAGCCCTGCGGGTAGTCCTCGGGATTGAACATGGTGCCCAGGCGCGTGCGTGCCTTGTCACGCAGATCAGGATAGACCTGCAGGAAGGCGTCGACGGCCTTGCTGAACTCGGCCTTGAGCTTGCGTAGCTCGGCCGAGTAGTCGGTGAAGAGGATCGAGGGCAGCAGGCGCTGGCCCTTGTCGGTCCAAGGCAGAGTGCGCGAGTAGTGGTACTGGCGCGCGGCGTTGGCGATCTTGGAGATGGGCTCCAGGTAGCTCTTGTCGATGAGCGCCTTGTTGTAGCGCCCGGCGTCCTTGGCACCGTGGGCGCGCTCGACCTCGGCCGAGACGGTCTTGTCGTGCTTGGTGGCGGTCCACATGGAGATGGACAGGTCCACGAGCATCGCTTTGTTCTGGATGATGGTCACTTGATTTCTCCTAGAAGTCGTTGGGTGGTCCAGTGGAGTTCGAAGGCCTTGATGTTTTGCTGTTCGCTGTGGGTCGACGTGATACGACCTGTCTTGCCGAGCCATTTCAAGTAGGCGCTCCACTTCTCCTGCGACCACCTGAAATAGGGTGATCTGGGGAAGACGCCGAACTCGTTGGCTGCGCCGGTCATCGCGTCAGCCTCCAGGCGGCGCGGTGTACGAGCCAGGCGGCCCACTGCTCGTCGGCTACGCGGTAGATGTGCTGCTCAGCCGACTGCTTGCACCAGTCGTAGTTGCGATACCCCATTTGGGGGCTGGTGGTTTCAAACCAGGCGGTAATGAAGTTCTGCCATTGCTGCTGCTCTGCGGTGGACAGCTTGAAGTATTCGCTCTCGTTCATTCCTTCACCTTCGGCAGCGGAGCGCCGAGCAGGCGCTGGGTGGCGTACCACTGCTCGAACTCGGTGAGGATCTCGTCGTTGTAGAGGCAGTCGACGAAACCGTACGTGTACGCGCGCTGGTTGGTCTGACGCCACTTCACGAAGGCCGCAGACATACCGTCGCTCCATTTGATCGGTCGCTTCATCATGATTGCGTCATTCGGTACGGTGCCCAGTAGATGAGCCAAGCTTCCCATTGGTCGAAGCAGGCGGCGTTCCCTTTCTCAGCGAGCTTGCGGCAGACCGTGTAATCGGCTTCGGTGCGTTGGCCGCTGGCGGCGTAGTCCATGCAGAACTTGCCCCAGTGGAAGGCGAGCATGAACTCGCGTTTGCTCGATTCGCTCGCCGGGAACCAGCGTTTGGCGACGCGCAGTGCTTCCTCGGGGGTGACGTTGCCTACATCGTCGATCACGTCGTCCTTCACTTCGTCATCCTCTTGGCCGTCTTGTAGGCGGTGAAGTTGGCCAGGATCTGCTTAGCGCCTTCGTTGCCGGATCGAGCGGCTTGTTCGAGGTGTTCACGCTTCGTGAGATGCGACGGCCACTCGTGAGCGTGGACCATGAAGTCCTCCCAGGCAACGGCTTCGGCATGTGCCCGTTGTTTGGCCTCGATCTCCTGCGCGTATTGCATTCGACGAAACTCGTCAATGAAGCGTTGATACTCGATCGGGTCCACGAACGATTTGTCTGCACCGTAAGGGACGGGTGGCTCTTGTTTGACGCCAGCCACCTTTGCGATTTGCTCGTTGGCTTGTTGGATCTTGTTCAGCAGGTCGTTGTTTGTCGGCTGCTGCTTGAAAAGTTTGGCGAATGGGTTCATCGAGTCAGTCTCTTGTAGGCCTGGAAGGTTTTCCACTCCTCGAGCAGCGCGATGGCCTCGGGATCTTGCTTGAAGTGCGCGTGCATCTTGCAGTCGTTGAGTGACTTGAAGCGACAGGGTTTCTGGTTGGAGAACTCGAGCCATATAGCTACCTGCGCCCATAGCGTTTCTTCTGCGTCGTTCATCGCGTCAGCCTCTTCACGGCCCAGTGCAGGTCGAACTCGTCTCTCCACTGTCGAAAGTTGTCGGGGTACTTTTCAAGGAACCAGTACGAATCTGGCGGAACGAGGGAGGACGGCTGCATGTGACGAATCTGCGCCGTACGCATCCGCGCCCAATACTGATATTCAGTACGCTTCGAGAGATACCCCTTCGGGTCTCTTGGTGTCGGTTGGTCGCTCATTTCGTCAGCCGCCGTTCGGCGTAGAAGCGCAGGAACCCTTCCCATTGCGCGACGTGTTTGGGTTCGCCGCGGCGGGCGTAGGCGCGCACCACAGCCAGTTCGAACCCGGCTGTGGGGCTCGTGCCGGTGTAGTTGCGCCAGGCAATGCACATCTCGGGTGTGAACTCCCCATCCTTTAGAGCCTTCAGGCACTCGTCGAGGATGTTGAGCTTGACCTTCAGCCCGTCAGCCGATGCAACGCTCTCGTTGTCAGGAACTTGTTCCATCGTTTGATCGCCTCCTTGTCGCCGAGCTCCATGAGGATCTCTGTACGCACCATGTGGTATGGGTTGTGCCAGGTGGGGCCCTGCACCTTCATCCAGAGAACCCAGTCTTTGGCCAGGATCTCTGGAAGTCGGCGTTGGATCTCGGCTTCCAGGCGCGTTACATCAGCACGGCTTGGTTCTTTGCGGCCCATTCCGTGAACGCCTTGGTCTGGGACAGCGCGCGGTCGTTCAGCAGCACCGAGCGCAGGAACAGCACCTGGTACTCGGTCTCCATGCGGCCGACGTACTTGAGCACGCGCTCCAGGTTGTCCTTGGTGGCCTTCTTGTCCAGTGCCGTGCACAGGGCGTACTTGGCCGCTGGCGAGCTGGGCACCTCGGTCTTCTCGGGCGCCATCAAGATCTGATCGACGGTCGGCAGATCCTTGGCGATGTTGGCGAACGCGATGTACTCGGTCATCGGGCCTTCACCGACCGTGCCTTTGATCAGCTCCATCTCGACGGCCGAGTCCAGGTTCGAGCCGACGATGTCGTTGACGAAGGTCCAGGAACGCGGCGAGGGGAACGCGCGCGGGTTCTCCTTCGGGTCGAAACTGTGCAGCAGGTTCGGGCGGAAGCGGATGAACGCACGCACCATCGGCGAGATGTTGTTCTCGGTCGCCCAGTTGTACCAGTCGTCCATGTGCACGTCGTAGTCGATGTGCACGAAGCGGTTGGCCAGCGGCGAGGGCATCTGGTGCGTCACGGCGCGATCGCCCGAGCGGTTGCCGGCCGCGATCATGGCGATGTTCTTGGGCAGTACGTAGTCGCCGATGCAGCGATTGAGGATCAGCTGATAGGCCGCTGCCTGCACCGCCTGTGGGGCGCTGTTCATCTCGTCCAGGAACAGGATGCCGTGCTCTTCGTTGGGCACCATCTTGCCGTTCTTGCCCTTGACCATCATGGGCGGCAGGAAGTTGGCCGGTACCCAGGCCATCTGGTCGTTCTCCTTGTCGACCACGGGGAAGCCCTTCAGGTCGATCGGGTCCAGGAGCGACAGACGCACGTCGCGCAGGTTCATTTCGAGGTCATTGGCGACCTGGCGCACCACGTCGGACTTGCCGGCGCCGGGCGGGCCCCAGACGAAGACGGGGCGTTGCTTGGCGACGAGGTGCTTGAGGGCAGAGGAGACTTGGCTTGGCTTCATGGTTAGATCCACCTTAGAGGTTAGAGAACGGGTTAAAAGGGACAGGGCGCTTCGGCCTTGGCGACCGGTGCGAGGGGTTCGTTGAACACGTCGTCCCAGCGCTCGTGGACGCATCCACGGGTACCGGGGCGATGGGGGAAGGCATGGCCTGTGTAGGCGACGTGGCCACAGGTGCAGGCGCTGTGGCCAGTGGCAGCGACGTGCTTGAGCATCGACTGCCAGGTGGCGCGGCGGGTTCTGCAGCCGGGGCATCTCACCATGGCAGCTCCTCCTGTGGTGCCCACATGTCGGGCCATGTGTTGTTCGATTTCCGGATGTTGTCCGCGAGCGGGATGATGCGGAGGTTGTCCTCCACGTGCAGCCCGCAGACGTGCGGATGGATCAAGGGCACGATGTGATCGACGCTGTGCTGGATGCCCGTGGCCGCCGTCATCTCGCGTGAGCGTTCCCAGAAGGCACGCAACGCGGAGCGGTTGGCCCAAGCCGGCCGAGCGCGGCGGTACTTGATCCACACCTCGGCACCGCCAGACATGCGCAGCCGTGGGTTGGGGCGTACCTTGACGATCGGGGCGAACAGTGGTCCGCAGCAGTGGCCATCGAGCTCGAGCTCGGCCTGCATGGCACATGCTCAGCGGTAGTGACGGTGATCGGGGCCGTACGTGACAACGTACGTGAGGCCTTCGCCGAGCTGGCGGTTGCGAGCGTCGCGCTCAGCGCGCGCTTCGGGCTTGTTGGGGAAGTGGAGCTCGGGCACCGTTTTGTTGGTGCGGGTGTCGCGCAGAGCGAAGAGGCGTAGCTTCATGGAGTCAGCTTAGATCGAAGTAAGAGATTAGATTAGAACACAGCTTAGAGCTGCGGGGTGGAGAATTCTTGGCGCTTAGCGGCGCTCACGTTCGGTGATATAGGAGCGAATGGCGTCGCGAGTAAGGTTTTCGCGCTGAATGTGCGTGAGGCCGTGTAGGCGAAACCAGAGGCCGCCGTCGACACGCAGTTCGACGACCTTGCCGTTCATGCGTTGCATGGCGCGGCGTTTGAGTTTGCGGATGTTCACAGCAGCTCCTCCGGCACATCTACCTCATCGCCCAGCTTCGAGGCAACGTAGCAGCGCATGGCGGCGATGAGCGGGGTGGGGCCACAGATGCTGATGAGGTCTTCATCGGCGGGCCACACGTTGCACTCCCACCTGTCGCCCGGCTTATAGGTCGGGTGCAGTTCGACAGCCACAGCATCGGCAAGCTGATGAAGCTCGATGCCCTCGCGCTCGATGATCGGGCCGCTTTGTGCCCAGTTGGTGGAAGGTCGTAGCCAAGGCTGTATGTCGGCTTTCCACTCTTTGAGGAATTTCTTTCCGGTGCCGACGTGTTTTGGGTAGGCGTCGATGAGTCCCGCAGATTTGCAGACCGCCCAGTCGAGCGCGGCGCCGGTGAGGTCGGCGGTCTTCATGCTGTGTCCTTCCGTGCCTTGGATTCCAGGGTGGCGATGAGGTACATCACTTGCGATTCGTGCTGGATGATTCCTTCGTCGCGGTTGCCGCCGGCTTTGGCCAGTTGATCCTCGAAGAAGATCACACCTTCTTTGAAACCAAAGGCTTTGCACAGGTCCAGCCAGTTGCCGATCGTGCTGGGCTGCCCAGTGGACAGGGTGGGGATTGGAATATCGGTCACGACAGCTTCTTTCTGCTCAGTGCAAGCATGCGAGCGTGCTCGCCCTTGTTCGGCGGCGACTTGATCAGCGCCTGCTGGATGATGGAGTTCACCGGCGGCAGGACTTGCCAGAACTCGCCGGTACGCGTGTCGGCGTAGCCCTGGGGCTCGCCGGTGAAATGTTTGCCGAGGATGACGTTCATGGTGTGAAGGGTTCGACGTGACCCAGGAGTCGAAGAGTGGGGTAGTCCTCTTGTTTGATCCAAATGACGCCTGAGCAGTACACAGTCGTGCATCGAAATTGATCGTCGTTGAATACGCAATCCACTTTGTCGCCGACGGAACATCTACCGTCGTCGTCCTTGACACACGTAACGGGGCCGGCCGGCGAATCGACAGGTACGCCGCTAGCGACCGGGGCGGAAATGTATACGTCGATGCGTTCGGTCATTTGACGCCTCGCAGCAGCTGCATCTCGGCCCAGCGTGCGCGGTCCAGGAAGATGAGGTGGAAAGCGTTGCTACCGTTCGGCGAGCAGCTGAACACATCGCAGAAACCGTGGTGACGGTCTTGCTGGGTGGTGTCTTGGAACATGCAAGGCCGGTGTGAACCTTGCGCGTAGCATGAGCCGCTGCGGGCCTTGAGCGCCGTGATCTCGCGGCCCAGCTCGGGGGAGTAGACCCACTCGTTGAGTTTGGGGTAGATCATTTGTGCGCTCCCGTGAGGCGATACGTCGCCCAGACGTCGACGTCGATGAATGCCAGGTCGTGCTCGGGGCCGTCGTGGTATGTGGAGGAACAAGCGCGCTCGTTGCAGAGGTCGCCGCGAGGTACGTGGTAGAACGCGCAATACATACCGTCCACGTTGCAGTAGCCTCGCCTTGCGCGTATTGTGATGACCTTCCTGTCGGTGTCGGGCACGGCGGCGATCTCGCCTTCTTTGGGGTAGATCATTTATGCGCTCCCGTCAGACGCGCGAGGGCGTAGGTCTCGCGATCAACCCAGATGACGGGATGCGTTAGGTCGCCGTTGCGGGCGACGACAGTGCACTGATGGCAGAAGTCGTGGTTGATACCGCTGCTGAAGACGCACTTCACGATCGCACCGTCGCATCCAATGTGGGGCCAGACGGTGAGTTCGGTCTTCGTATATGGGTCGATGATGAACTCGCCGACTTCAGGCATGGCGATGTTGCCATCGACGGTGCGCGTGTAGGGGTGGTTCATCGTGTCAGCCTCGCGAGTGGATAGTCTTCGGGGCGCAGCCAGATGACGATGCGGCTGAGGGTGCCGGTTCTTTTGTCGACAGTGCCGCACTCGTGCTGGCCGCATTTATGTGCGAGTTGGTTCTTGGGGGTGCCTGGCGGAAACGCGAAGATGCACCACACTGCACCGGCGCGGCATTCGTTTTCGCCGCGAGCCACAGTCATGAGGTCCATGCTTGCGAGTGGTGACCAGACGAGTTCGCCGTCGCGCTCGGGCATAGGGACCTCGAGCGTGGTGAGCTCAGTCACCGTGCAACCCTCTGCGGATGCCTGGCCTTGGCGGCCTCGAATATCGCATCGACCATCTCGCGCTGCTCGGGCTTGAGGGCCCAGGTACAGAAGTCTGGGTTGTCCGTGAGGACGGGGCGGAGAAGTTCGTTGGCCTCGCGGTAGTGCATGGTGCGCACCAGCGCCATGAGCACGAAGGCCAGGGCAGGCCAGTCCTTGGCAGCAACGAGTGCGGGGATCAGATCGGCGCTGGGCTCCAGCGTCAGGAGGCGGGGGTCAAGGTCAGCCATGGGCTTCGTTCCTTAGATCGTCGTTCGACGTTAGATTAGACCACGAGGCATGCGTGCTGCGGCGTGATCTTTTTGGCAGTGTTGGCCTGGCTGACGGAATAACCAACGGCGAAGAATGCGACTGCGGTGACCGAGATGCACAGCGCCGGGACGAGGAGGTATTTCATGCGAGAGCCTTCTCTTTCTTGATCTTGGCTAGCGGCTTGGGCGCTGCCGTGGGCGTGGTCTCCGGGAAGTGCTCCGCGCTGTACTTGGCAAAGTATTTGACGTCCTGCCACTCGAGCTTGATGCCGCGCGCTGTCTTGGGGTGCAGCGGGTCGGCGATCCACACCGCTTCCATGTGGATGCGGTGGTGCTTCAGGAGGCTGGTGAACTTGTTCGGGGATGTCGGCATGTTGCCCACCACGAAGTCAAACACGGTGCGCAGTTCCTCGCGGCTGGCGTTGCAGCGGCCGTTCGGGTCCGTGCGTGTCATCAAGGTCTTGAGCGTGTCGCGATAGTCCTCGACCTTGTTCTTCATCAGCGCGTTGCGCTCGTGGGCTTTGTCGGCTGGCAGCTGGTCCAAGAAGAAACTGAAGTCGCCTTGCAGCATGGCGTTGGCCACGGTGTCCACTGAGCTTTCGGAAATGCTGATGAGCGTCTCGCGGTCCTCGGTCTGCAGCACCGTGCGGGCCTTGTCCATGTCCATCGGGTAGTACAGCAGATAGTCGTGGAATGCCTGCAGCTCTTTCTCGATGGCGTCAAGTTCAGCGTCGGTGATGATGAGCTTGTTCTTCTGGTACTTGGCGACGTTGAAACGCCGGTCGTCCTTGTCGATGGCCACGGGGTCGGCCATGTTCGAGGCGAAGATCCAGTTCGTGTAGTTGCGTGCCTCCTTGGCGGTGGCGTACATCTCACGCACCGGGACGTACTCCTCGGTGATGAAGTTCTTGAGCTTGGCCATGACGCCGCGCTCGTTCCTCAGTGCCTTGGTCTGCACCTCGTCGACGAACACGATGAAGGACTGACCCATGAACTGGTTGTACTTCTCGTCCAGCTCCTCCATGCGCCGCGCCGCGGTATGGGCCTGGCCGAAGATGGGGCGCAGGATGTTGTTCATCATGATGCCCTTGCCCGTGCCTGGCACGCCGTGCAAGATCCAGGCGGTCTTGGTGCGGTCGCGCTGCTGGACGATGAAGGCCAGCCAGTTGATGAAGTGGTCGGTGATCGCCTTGTCGCTACCCAGTGCGTTATCGATCACCTTGTAGATGGTCTTGGGGCACTTGACGCCCTTCTTCGGGGTCGCCTTCATGTAAGCGCTGGGCTGGAACATGTTGATTGTGCGGTTGCTCGGGTCGACGCGCACGTTGTCGTGGGGGTCGAAGGACAGGTCCCATTCCGGCACGAAGTCGCCCAGGCGCAGGCCGTACTGCTTGGCGAAGTCGCGCAGCTGCGTTTCGGATCTGGCGGTCTTGATGTCCAGGTAATCGGTGGCGCTGTCGTAGGTGCCACGCCAGTAGGCGGATGTGGACGGGTCGCAGAAGGCCAGGTACATCAGGCCCGTGGAGCTGGTGCGTGTGGGCGCTGCGGTGATCTGCGCCCAGTAGTCAGGCAGGAGCTCCTTGGTGAGGTAGGCCGGCTCACCCTTGAAGTTGAGGATGTAGTCCGGGTTGTTCTCGGGGTGGTAGTAGGCCCAGCTGTCCCCGCCGTTGAGGTTGAAGTAGACGAAGCCGCGTTCGGTCTTCATCTCGGAGATCGTGCCCTCGTCAGGCTTGAGCATGACCTCGGTGCTGCCGATGACCTTGTAGGTGACCTTCTTGGGCGGCAGGCCTGCGTTCTTGCGCAGTTCAGCGATCTTGGCGTGGATGAGCGCCTTGTTCTTTTCGATGTTGTGGACCTGGCCATTGAGGGCGAAGGTGTCGCGCTTGCGCTTCACGAGGTTAATTCGGGCAGCCGTACCAAGGGGGTCTTTGATGCCCTTGAGGGTCGGGGGCGCGATGTAGATGAGCTTGTCGTTCTGGCAAGCCGAGATGTCCAGGGGCCAGGACAGGGCATTGCCGGTCTTGGTGAGTCCGAGGTTGGTCTCCAGCAGCGGGACTTCGAAGTTCTTCTGGATGAGCCACTGCTTGAGCACAGGGGCAGGGTAGGGCTTGTCCAGGAGCATGAAGATGTGAGCGCGCAGCTTCTTGTTCTCGATGCCATAGCTGGCCGACCACTGGATGACATAGGAGATGTCGGACAGGCCCATGGCAGCCAGGAAGAGATCGACGGTCAGCGGCTTGCCGGCGTGGGTGTCAGGCAGCCCATCCAGGTCGAGCACCAGGAACTCGGTCGAGTCGTTGGTGTTGGTGCTGCCTGCACGGGACTCGTTGACCAGGGGTCGGGCAGCCGTGCCCTTGAGCAGGCAGTGACCTTTGGACGCGTGGAGCTTCAGGAGCTGGGTGAGTTGGGTGAGGTTGGAGCAGGCTGCCTCGATGCTCGTGAACTCCCAAACGAAGGGGTAAGGAGTCTTGGAAACGGTGCCTGCGGAATCAACGAAATAGGCCTTGGTGAGGGGGACGGAGGCCTGCATGAAATTCATCTTCATGTAATGGACCGTTGTTAGATCGAAGTTCGAGATTAGATCACGCAAAAAGATGGAAGTCTATGCGGACAGTGAAAGAGGCCCGTTTTCCCTCTGTACTACCCTATTTATCTACTTATTCTTATATTCTTACTTACAATCTAGAAAAGTTAGAAGTAAAAGTAGATAGATAGAGAGTAGTTGTATATAGAGGAAGTTATTCTCAGGACCGTAATGGAATTTGAAAGGCCCATCAGGCCAGGCCGTGCAACGTGCCACCCAACCTTTCGGCTGGGTGGCGTGCAGCGTCAGATGGTGCCGGCTTCGGCGATGCGCGCAGCCGTGACGAAGCGGTCAGACTTGAGCACCGACTTCAGTTCCTTCTCGGCCTTGATAGCGAACATGGAGATCTCGTCCGCCTGGGCGTCACTGATGAAGCGATTGTCCTCGGCACGCTCTTCTGCACGACCTGCGTTGGTCGTGGCCTGTTCGATGAGCGTGCGCTGGACCTGCATGTCGAGCTGGTAGAAGCGGAAGTCGTCTCCTGCGGTGTGTGGCGACTTGAGCAGCGCTTGGCGGAACAGTTCGTACACGGCGCTGGCTTGTTCTTCCAGCGTGATGCCGATGTCCTTCAGACGGTCTTCCTTGCGTTCCAGCTTCTTGGCCACGACCTGCTTGACGATGTCCTCGTCCATGTCCAGGGCCTTGGCACGGCGCTCGACGTTCTTGACCAGGCGGCGACGTGTGTCGTTGTTCAGCTTGAGCTTCACTTCACCCATGAACACGTCCTCGATGTCCGGGATCATGTACTTCAGCGGCTGACCGCGGAAGTCCAGGGTGAGCGGTGCGAGTTCTGCCGCCATGTTGTGCGCAGCTTCACGGAAGGTCCAAAGGTCGCCGATCTGCTGCACCCAATTGGTGGTGTCGATGCCGCAGTCGGCAAACGACTGACCGGCGAAGTCGGACTCGCGCAGCGCGATGGTGAGTTCGGACAGGCCGTCCACGCCCTTGTCGAACAGGTCCTGGCGTACTGCCTTGAAGATCTCGCGACTGGCTTGCTGAATGCCCACGTCGATGCGGAAGGCGAGGCCTTGCGCCATCTCAGCTGCGATGTCAGCTTGCGGGAACGTGCGGACGTAGTCCAGCAGGTCGAAGTGGGAGACGGAGAAGGTGCGATCGTTGCTCATGGTGTGTTTCCTGTGAAGTTGAGAGATGCAGGTATGCGCTTGACCTGCTACGCGGACTCAGGAGTTGTGACGTGTGCCGGTGAGAGCCGATGCGAGCCTGTCGACCAGTCGAGCTGGCGCATGGCCGCTGTCGGTTGGCTTGTCGTGGTGCGTGTGATCCTGTCGGGCACTGCTCGCGTGGTGTTCAAGCGAGCTGGGAAGGCAAGGGCACGGGCGCTTTCAGCCTGTGAGCGCTGGTCTTTCGGCGTAGCCAGCAACGCGAATTAACATGAAGTCCTCCATATCCTCCAATTCAGTAGAACGTGAACGGACGCTGGGCGTTGATTGCCTCGCGTAGCGCGCGTTCTATTGACAGTGGGATGTCGCTGCCGATGTAGCGGCGCGGATCAACGCGATCGCTGTGTTCGGGAGCCATGCGGAATGCAGGGCGTGGCGGTGGCGCTGCAACCACGAGGGTTGGTGCAGCCATGCAGCGAGCGATGTGCTTTGCCTCGTCGGCTGTGGAACGGAACATCAGTAGTGCCCGGCACGTTCGAAGATGATCCGCTCGGCTTCGCCTTCGTCGCAGCCGAGCAGTTCAGCGACGGCGACGGTCTTGGCGCGCAGTACGGCGTAAGGGTCGGGCGCCGCGAGCGTGTACTCGACCTCGTGCAGCTCGTCGATGGTGAGGTCCGTGAAGAGCGTGATGCGCTCGATCTGGATAGCGCTTACGCGCTTGCGGATGGTGAGCTTGGGCATGGCTGCTCCTAAGTAATGGAGTTGATGTAGTTCCAGGTGTCGTCGGCGCGCTCGTAGCGATGGACGATCTCGTTGCGGTCGCATTGGTGCTGGTCGAGCGCTTCTTCGTCCCAGCCAGTCGTGTCGATGGCGTCGTGCGCTCGTAACTCTTCGCCGGCTTGATCAAGCAAGCCGACGATGTGGAGTTGAAGGTCATGCACCGTGGTGCCGGTGAATCGAGTGCTGATGCTCATGGGTTGCTCCTTTCATAAAGAGCAGGACAACCGAGCAGCTTGCTGCTCGGTCGGCGTATCAACAGATCACGTCCGTGAGATAGCGCCACAGGCGTGCGTACCACGTGTGCGAGTTGGCGCGCGTGATGCGTGCGTGGCGGCGGTGCACGCGAATGGCGTGTGCTTCGATGGCGCGCTGTTCAGCGCGCGAGGCGTAGTGGTTCATCTCAACTCCTGTGCTGAATAGCGGATGAGGCCGGTGGTGTAGGTGGTGCCCACGACAGTGCCGAACAGGCGCTGCGCGATGAACACGGTGAACAGGGAGCTGATGAACGCGAGCACTGCGCTCATCGTTCCTATAAGTGTTCCCCAATGGATCATGAGGTTAACCATAAGGAAAACGATATGCATCGCATGCGTCGCCGCCTTGCTGCCGAGCACGCGCAGCCTCGTGCGAGGCTTGACCATGCACAGCAGCACGAACTCGAACGCAACGTTCATGAGCCCGAAGAGCAGGACTGCGTCGATCACAGCGGCATGCTCCCGTTGCCCTGCTCGGCTTCGCGCGTGAGGTACTCGCGCTCGCCGGGCAGGTAGGCGTCGTCGACCTGCTGCTGCGCTGCGCGCTGGACGTCCAGCCACTGCGCGAAGGTCTTGTAGCCCACCACCTTGGCGCCGCGCTGCTGCTCCTTGCAGCGTGCAACGTAGGCGTGGTAGGCGCGGTGCTCGGCGACCGAGCCGCTCAGCCCGTGGCCGAGGGGTTGCTGCGCCACGCGCATGCGCAGCGCCTCGATCGTGCGGCCTTGCGCGATGAGCTGCGCATCGAGCTTGGCGATGTGCGCGATCAGCTTGTCCTTGGTGAGAGATTGCAGGGAAGCCATGGTGCGTACTCCTTGGTGGGTTGGTTCATGAGCTGCGGGACAGCCGAGCAACTTGTTGCTCGGGCCCTCGCTTGCCCGTGTGCACCAGGGCAAAGGCCAAGCCCCGAGGGGCTTGGCCTGCTGCGTTACGCGGTGGCGAGCTTCTTGGCGCGCGGCTTGATCGACACGGGCGCTTGGCGGCTCTCCAGGATCTGCTGGCGAGCAGCGGCGAGCTGGGCGCTCTTCTCGGCGTAGCCGGCGGTCGTGCCAGACAGGACGTCCTGGCCGAAGCGCCCAGTGCCCTGGGCGGTGCGGATGGCGGCGTGGCCTGCGTACGCAGCGCCCTTGCCGAGGGCCGAGCCGAGGGTGAAGCCGATGGACTTGGTGACTTGGGTCATGGTGATCTCCTAGGTAGATAGATACGAGGCTGAGCGAGCTTGCTCACGCAGCGCGGGACTTCGCAGCAGCTTGCTGCTGCGTTGCGGTGGGTGGAGGAGACAAAGAGACTCCTTATTCGTGGATGCGGAGTCGAATCCGAAGTGGGGGTAGTGATGAGGAGAGAGGGGAGGGGAGACTCGTGCCGCCGTACCCCAGAAAAACCCAGACCCCCACCCCCTGTTCCCCTGCACAACTTCCAAAATTTTTAGGAAATTGCGAAACCTGGACTCTTAGATCTAAAATAGATCGAATGGGAACCACGACCACGCAGAAACGTAGCAAGACGGCCAACGTCGCCAAGCGCGGCGTCGACCCCGTCGCCAAGCTGCGCGAGTCCAACCGCACAAACACGAGCGCCGGCGCGGCCACGGTCGACGTGAATAAGCCGCTGACCCAGCAGCAAAAGCTGTTCGCCCAGTTCCACGCGCAGGGTGACTCCATCCCCAACGCCCTGGTGCGTGCCGGCTACGACAACACCTCCACGTCCTACGGCTACCGCCTGGTCCAGATGCCCAACATCCAGGCGGCCATCGCCACGGAGCGGGCGAAGTTCGAAGCGGCCAACGACCTCACGCGCAAGGACGTGTTCGAGATGCTCAAGGAGGCCTACGACATGGCCAAGCTGACCTCCGAACCGGCCTCCATGGTCGCCGCCGCCCGTGAGATCGGGAAGATGGCCGGCTACTACGAGCCCCAGAAGCGCGAGATCAACGTCAACCTGACCGGCTCCATGGCCCAGCTGAACGCCATGTCCACCGAGCAGCTGGAAGAAATGATCCAGAAGGCCGCCGTCCAGGCCGCCGCAGCCTCTCAGCCCCTGCTGACCCAGGAGGAAGACGATGAAGTCGACGCCTAAGTCCTGCCACTGCCGCCAATGCACCTGGAGCAAGGCGAGCAAGACCGGTCAGCGCGAGATGAAGACGTACGAGCGTGCTTTCCGGCACGCCGCCAACCAGGCAGTGCGCCAGGGCAAAGACATCGACGTCCTGCCGGCGCTGCGCATGCACCCCATCGGATAGGAGTCGAAATGGCAATCTTTTTCCAAGTCGTCGGCGTATTCACGTGCGTGATCGCCGGCATCTGCCTGCTCCTGTGGGGCATCGAGATGTCCGTGGAGAAGGACGATGAGCGCCGCTGACGAGCTCCGCGCCCTGCGCGAGGAGCTGGCCCAGCTGCGCGAGCGCGTGGCCGTGCTGGAGAGCCGCACGGCGCCCACGATCGTCCTCGGCCAGCGCCTCAATCCGGCCGATCTCCGTATTGGCGACCCCCAGGCCCCCTCGCTTTCCGCCGGAATCATCAATGCCATGTGGCAGAACGCCCAGGTGAGCACCGGGAGGGCAGGGGAATGACCCGCCCCATCGGCGGCTGCACTCTCTGCGGCTCGCACGGCCACGAGCGCGAGGACTGCCCCTGGGCGGACGACCCGGAGGGCCTGAACACGGCGCTGCGCGTCCAGAACACCCTGCAGCAACTCGTGCACCAGAACGCTATCCGTGAGGTAGGCCGCTCCGATCTGCCGTGGATGCACCAGCAGCGAGGGTTCAACCAATGACCGAAGCCCCCGAGCGCTACCTGCGCGTGCAGCGGCACATGGCCTGCTGCGGCAAGACGTTCACGGTCATCCGCGACACCGTCGAGCCCAGCCAATCCGAGACCCTCGACCTCCAGAACCTGGACGACTGGGCCAAGCTCCACCGTTTGACGTGCGACGCACTGAAGGTGACCGATGACGACACCTGATGGCCCGTTCTACGTCAAAGGCGGCTACGTCTACGAAAGCGTCGCGGACCGCCTCTGCGGGCGTCGCTGCGACAAAGGCGCGCTCTGCCAAACGATCGACCACTTCCGCAAAACGGGTCGCAGCGAGCTCTTCATCGAAACCTACGCGCTCGCGTACATCAAAAGCAACGCCGACTACCCCCACGTCGACGCCCACATCGAAGCCGTCACGGCCGAGTTCTTCGAGTCCGGCAGCCCGCTCTACCGTTCAGGCGAAGGCCCCGCCTGCCCGCTCGACGACTCTCCCTTCTAGCCCGACCCCGCTCACCGCCGCTCAGCTGGAGCTGGCGCAGCGCGTGCTCTGCCAGCGCCGGCTGCTGCCGTTCGTGCAGCGGATCAACCCCCGCTACCTGGCCGGCTGGGTGCACGCGGACATTTGCCGGCGCCTGGAGAAGTTCAGTGACGACGTGGCCAAGGGCCTCAGCCCCCGGCTGATGCTGCTGATGCCGCCACGGGCGGGGAAGTCTGAGCTGAGCTCCCGGAACTTCCCCGCCTGGCACCTGGGGCGCTTCCCCGACCACGAAATCATCAACTGCTCGTACAACGTGAGCCTGGCCATGTCCTTCAGCCGCAAGGTGAAGGAGGTGATGGAAGACCCGGGCTACAAGAACGTCTTCGCGACGCGTCTGAACCCTAATTTCCAGTCGAACGAGGAGTGGGGCCTGGCCAACGGGCGCGGCGGCTACGTGGCGGCCGGCGTGGGCGGCGGTATTACCGGCAAGGGCGCCCACATCCTGGGCATCGACGACCCGATCAAGAACGCCGAGGAGGCCGACAGCCCCGACGTGCGCGAAAAGCTCTGGGACTGGTTCGGCTCGACCGCCTACACCCGCCTGGCCCCCGGCGGCGGGGTGCTGATCACCCAGACCTGGTGGCACGACGACGACCTGGCAGGCCGGCTGCAGCTGGCCATGAAGGACGACCCGTACGCCGACCAGTACGTGGTCGTGAAGTACCCGGCGATCGCCGAGCACGACGAGTGGCTGGACCTGTCCACCGATCTGGTCGAGTACGTGAGCCACGGCGAGCCGCTGACCTACAGCGACCCGGCGACCTTCACGGTCGATCCGGTGGCGAACCTCATGCGCGCCACGGCGCGCGCCGCCGCCCAGGGCATCGACACGACGAACATGCGCTACCAGCGCGCGAAGGGCGAGGCGCTGCACCCCGAGCGCTACGACATCGTCAAGCTCAACCAGATCAAGAAGACGATCAGCCCCCGCTTCTGGTCGGCGCTGTACCAGCAGAACCCGGTCCCTGACGACGGCGACTACTTCACGAAGGACCAGTTCCGCCGCGGCACGGTGCCCACGGTCAAGAACGCGAACGTGTCGATCGCCTGGGACTTCGCCATCAGTGAGAAAAAGACCAACGACTACACCGTGGGCACGGTGACGCTGCAGGACTTCGACGACGTGCTGCACGTGGCCGACCAGGTGCGTTTCAAGTCGGGCGACGCCTTCTTCATCGTCGAATCTATTCTGAATCTAACTTCGAAATGGTATAGTCCCGGCCTAGTTCTCGGCTTCGAAGACGGTCAGATCTGGCGTGCGATCGAGTCGCTTCTCAAAAAGCGCATGAAGGAGCGGCGGATCTACCCGTCCATCGTGGTCCTGAAGCCCATCACCGACAAACTGGCGCGCGCGCGGCCTCTGCAGGGCCGGATGCAGCAGGGGATGGTGAGCTTCTGCGACAAGGCCGAGTGGTACGACTCGCTGAGGACCGAAATGCTGCGTTTTCCGGCTGCTTCGCATGACGACCAGGTCGACTCGCTCGCATGGGCCACGCAAATGGCCATCGGCCGCGAGCCGCCTCGCCGCCCCGAGGTGAAAAAGCCCAAATCCTGGCGCGACAAGCTCTTCGGAGCGACCGGCGGGTCGCACATGTCAGCATGATCGAAGCCGACTTCTACGTCCGGGCTCGCCAGGCGGCCCACGATCACCCGGCTGAGGCCGACGCCGATTTCATGCTGCGCGCTGACCGCGGCGACTTCTTCAACGACCCCTTCCGCGAGATGGCCGCGCGCGCCATCGCACAACACACCCAAGGCGACAACGCCACCAGCAGCGAGCCCACCGTGGCGACGACCTGTTTCCCGAACTCTTCGGACGAAACAGATGCCCGTCGACACCTCCAAAGCCACTGAAGTCTGGAACCGCTACTGCTGGGCCCGTGACAACGGCCACGCCCAGTACGTCGAGAAGGCCGACGCCTGCGACGCCATGTTCCGTGGCGACCAATGGCGCGAGGAGGACAAGATCATCCTCCGCCAGGCCCGCCGCCCGGCCCTGACCGTCAACAAGATCCTGCCCACCATCGCCAACGTGATGGGCGAGCAGATCTACAACCGCGCCGAGATCGGCTTCCAGCCCCGCTCGGGCGCCCCCGAGGGCATCGCTCGGGCGCTGGCCAAGGTGTTCAAGCAGATCTCGGACAACACCCAGCTCGACTGGAAGCGCAGCGACATGTTCGCTGACGGGGTCATCACCAGCCGCGGCTTCCTGGACGCGCGCATCAAGTTCGACGACTCCATGCAGGGCGAGGTGGCCATCGAGCTGCTGAACCCCAAAAACGTGATCGTCGACCCCGACGCCGAGGCCTACGACCCCGACACCTGGAGCGAGGTCTTCACGACCAAGTGGGTCACGGCCGACGACATCGCCGTGCTCTACAACCGGGCGGACGCCGACTACCTGCGCAATCGCGGCAGCTACTTCCCCTACGGCTACGACTCGATCGAGGCCAATCGCGACCGCTTCGGCGAGCGCTTCACGGTCGGCTACGACCAGGCCGGCACGAGCCCGAACGTGACGCGCAACATCCGCCTGATCGAGCGCCAGTACCGCAAGCTGGACCGCCAGAAGCACTTCGTCGTGCCGGACACGGGCGACACGCGCCCCGTCCCCGAGGACTGGAGCCGCGACAAGATCGCCTTCTACGTCGACAAGATCGGCTTCAAGGTGATCGAGAAGCCCGTGCGGCGCATCCGCTGGATCGTGATTGCCGACTCGGTGGTGCTGCACGACGAGTGGAGCCCCTACGACCACTTCACGGTGGTCCCGTTCTTCCCGTACTTCCGCCACGGCCAGACCATCGGCCTGGTAGAGAACCTGATGGGCAGCCAGGAGATGCTCAACAAGGTGCTGAGCCAGGAGCTGCACGTGGTCAACACCACGGCGAACTCGGGCTGGAAGGTCAAGGCCGGCGCGCTGACCAACATGTCCATCCAGGAGCTGGAGCAGCGCGGCGGCGAGACCGGCCTGGTGGTCGAGGTCAATGAGATCGACGGCCTCGAAAAGATCACCCCCAACGCCTACCCGACCGGCCTGGACCGCGCCAGCTACAAGGCCGAGGAGCACATCAAGGGCATTTCGGGCGTGTCGGACTCGATGCAGGGGTTCGACCGCGAGGACGTGGCCGCCAAGGCGATCCAGGCCAAGCGCCAGGCCGGCACGACGAACCTGGCCAAGCCGCTGGACAGCCTGACGCGCTCGGACCACATCCTGGCGCGCAACGTCCTGTGCCTGGTGCAGAAGTTCTACACGGAGTCGCGCCTGCTGACGATCACCAAGGACAAGATCACCGGCGAGAGTGAGACCGTGGGCATCAACCAGCCCACCCCCGAGGGCCTGATCGTCAATGACCTGACCCTCGGCGAGTACGACGTGGTCGTGACCAGCGTGCCGCAGCGCGAAACGCTTGAGGACAGCCAGTTCGAGCAGGCCATGGCCCTGCGCGAGGCGGGAATCATGCTCCCCGACGACGTGCTCATCGCCTCCAGCCGACTGCTGGACAAGAAGGAAATCATCGAAAAGATGGCCGCGCAGGCCAATTCGCCCGAAGCGCAGGCCGCCAAGCAGCTGCAGACCGCCGGCGCGCAGGCCGAAGTCGCCAAGACCCAGGCCGAGACCCGCCAGAAGGAGGCCGACGCCGTCCTGAAGCAGGCCAAGGCCCAGGAGACGGGCGTGAAGGCCCAGAAGGACGCCATGACGCCCATCGAGCAGGAGCAGGGCGACGGCGGCGCTGCGCTGGCCAAGACGGCGGCCGACATCGACCTCCAGGAGCGCGAATTCGAGCACCAGAAGCAGCTGGACTTCGCCAAGTTGTCCATGGAGCGCCAGAAACAGAAGGACGAGACCTGGATCAAGGCCAAGGACCAGGCCGACAAGGCCGCCAGCGACCGAATCGCCGCTGTCGCCGCCGCCAACAACCCGCAACCGCAACCCACCTCCCAAGGAAACTGACTATGAGCCTCCTCCTGATGAAATTGATGCACCGCGCGCGCCTCATGGCCCCTGCCGACGACGGCGCCGACCTGGGCGGCGATCGCGGCGACGATTTCACGCCCACGAGCGACGCCGAGGACGCTGCGAAGCGCGAGGAAGCCGCTGCGAAGGAGGCTGCGGACAAGGCCGCCGAGGAAGCGAAGGCCGAAGCCGACGCCAAGGGCAAGTCCAAGCTCGCCGACGACGAGGAAGAGGAAGAGGAGGGCGAGGAAAAGAAGGGCGAAAAGACCGAAAAGACCGAGTCCGAAGAGGAAAAGGACGACGACAAGAAGCCGCGCAAGGACTCGCGTATTCCGCTTGCGCGCCACAAGGAGATCCTGGAAAAGGAGCGCAACGCGCGCGCCGAGCTCGAGCGCCAGGTCGAGGCCTTCAAGAAGGGCCAGGCGGTGGTGGCCACGAACGAGGAGATCTCCAAGATCGAGGACAAGATCACCGGTCTGGAGAAGGAATACAACAAGCACCTGGCGGACGGCGACCTGGACAAGGCCAGCGCCACGATGGCGCAGATCCGCAAGCTGTCCAACGACGTGGCCGACCAGAAGGCCGACATGAAGGCGCAGGCGGCCGAAGCGCGCGCCTACGAGCGCGTGCGCTACGACAACATCGTCGACCGCCTGGAGGAAGCCTACCCCGTGCTGGTCGAG
Organism: Pseudomonadota bacterium; assembly: GCA_018241225.1. Classification (GTDB taxonomy): domain Bacteria; phylum Pseudomonadota; class Gammaproteobacteria; order Burkholderiales; family Burkholderiaceae_C; genus Variovorax. The sequence continues at coordinate 61,738 of JAFEEG010000025.1, read as the reverse complement.
GGCAGCGACGAGTACGACGCGACCGTCGTCAACAAGGTGCTGCGCATGAAGAAGGCGTACCAGTCCGAGGGCTACGCCCCGGCGGATGCGCTGCAGGCCGCGGCCAAGGACATCCTGGGCGCCGCCACGAAGAAGCAGGAGCGCGCCGTGGACACCGACGTGAAGGTGGACAAGGCGGACGTGGCCAAGGCCAAGGAAGAGGAGCGCAAGAAGGAAGCGGTCAAGCGCAACCTGGAAGTGCAGGGCAAGCAGCCGCCGGACCTCTCCAAGACCGGCATGGACAGCGACAAGGCCGGCGGCTCGCTCACGGCCAAGGACGCCGTCAAGCTGAACCACGAGGAGTTCTCCAAGCTCGATGAGAAGGTGCTCGCCCGCATGCGCGGCGACGTGATTGCGTGAAGCCGCCCCTTCGCCTGGTCCTCATTGAGGGCTGCAGCTACACGGTGCTCGAGGGCCGCAAGGTCGTCGCGCGCCTGGTCGACGTGGATCACCACGGCGTTTCTCCCCAAGACGTTGAAGCGGCGCGAGTCGCGGACTACCCACCACTCGAAACCAAGGACTGAACCATGAACGCGAACTACGCCGCCTGCCAGGCGCGCGACGCCACTTCCGATGTGCGCATCGGCGAGATCTCTACCCGTCTGTCCGAAATGAGCTTCGCTTTGGACAACCTCGAATCGACCGTGATGCGCTACCTGGACGCGACCGTCGCCGTGCGCCGTCCCAACCCACCGCAGGGCGAGAAGGCCAAGGACGGTCCGCCTATCTGCTCATCGGCGCTCGGTCAGAGCCTGGGCAACATGGAGGCGCGTGTGGCCATCCTTACGTCCATCGTGGCGACCGCGAGCGGCTGCCTCGAGATCTGAGGAGCCACAAACATGAGCGAACAACGCAAGCAGTCCTTCGGCGAAAAAGCCGTTGGTCTGGACTTCAACCCCAGCGGCGACCAGGGCGCGCACTGGTGCAAGGCGCGCTGCGCGGCGCTGATCGACCAGATGAACGATCTGCGCGCGAGCGCCAACAGCCCCGAACAGGCCCGCCACGCGGCGCTGGCCATCACCGCGTTCGAGGACGCACAGATGCGCGCCGTGAAGGCCTTGACCTGGAGAGCTGCATGAACCTCGTCGACGCCCTGGCAGAGCTCTGCCACGAAGTAAACCGCGCCTACTGCGAAGCGCTGGGCGACACCAGCCAGAAGCCCTGGGCCGACGCGCCTGACTGGCAGAAGCTGAGCGCCTCCAAGGGCGTGGCCGCGCACCTGACCAGCAACCTCACCCCCGAACAGAGCCACTCGCTCTGGATGGAGGAGAAGCGCCGCACCGGCTGGAAGTACGGCGAGGTGAAGGACGAGGTGGCCAAGACGCACCCGTGCTTCGTGCCGTACGAGCAGCTGCCGGCCGAGCAGAAGGTGAAGGACTACCTGTTCCGCGCCGTCGTGCGCACGATCCAGAACCAGACCGGGCGCTGACCAGGCGCACGCGAAACGGAGCCGGCCTTGCGCCGGCTTTTCTTTTGATCTAACATAGATCGCAATTCGACCTGCGGACCGCGATAGCGTCCGCACCAATGTCGCCCTCCTTGAGCGAAATCAACGGAAGCAGTGGGTTTCGGCCCGGTTTCTAAGTTCGATTCGCAAAGGAGTGCCATCATGGCATTGACCAACTTCGCGGCGCTCACCACGGAACAGAAGACCATCTGGTCGCTGGACCTGTGGAAGCAGGCCCGCAACATGTCTTTCGTGAACCGCTTCCTCGGGAAGGGTCCGAACAGCCTCATCCAGCACATCACCGAGCTCAAGCAGTCCGAGAAGGGCGCTCGCGCAGTGATCACGCTGCTGGCCGACCTGACCGGCGACGGCGTCGCAGGCGACCGCACGCTGGAAGGCAACGAAGAAGCGATGCAGACCTTCGACCAGGTCATCCGCATCGACCAGCTGCGCCACGCCAACCGCCACGAAGGCCGCATGGCCGACCAGAAGTCGGTGGTGGAGTTCCGCGGCAACAGCCGTGACGTGCTGGCCTACTGGCTGGCCGACCGCATCGACCAGATGGCGTTCCTGACGCTGGCTGGCCGCAGCTACACGCTGACCCCCAACGGCGCCACCCGCATCGGCTCGGACCTGAAGAACCTCGAGTTCGCCGCCGACGTGTCGGCCCCGTCGAACGCCCGCCGCCTGCGCTGGGACGGCACCTCGGCCACCAAGACCCTGGTGGCCAACGCAGCCACCACCGGCGTCGCCGCCACGGACCTGCCCATGTGGGAAATGTTCGTGCAGCTCAAGGCCTACGCGAAGAACCGCTACATCCGCGGCATCAAGGAAGACGGCGGCGAGGAAACCTTCCACGCCTTCCTGACCCCCGACGCGATGGCCAAGCTGAAGATGGACCAGAACTACATGCTCAACCTGCGTCACGCCCAACAGCGCGACAAGGAGAACCCGCTGTTCAGCGGCTCGAGCGTGAAGATCGACGGCATCTACCTGCACGAGTTCCGCCATGTGCCCAACACCCGCGACTCGGCTTCGGGCTCGAAGTACGGCGCGGCCGGCACGGTGGACGGCTGCCAGGTGCTGTTCTGCGGCGCCCAGGCTCTCGCCATGGCCGACATCAAGTCGCCCGAGTGGAACGAGAAGGGCTTCGACTACGAGAACTCGCAAGGCATCGCGGTCGGAAAGATCCTGGGCTTCCTGAAGCCCAAGTTCGGAAACATCTACGAGTCGGGCTCCACCGAAGACTTCGGTGTGATCTCGTGCTACGTGGCCAACTAAGGAGCTGAACATGGCCAAGCTCATCAAGACCCGCACCGCGCAGAAGGTCATGTTCGCGGAGTTCGTCGCGAACTTCAACGACACGATGGTCGACATCAACGGCGTCCTCAAGACGTTCGGTTCCGTGTTCGGCGACGCCGGCACCTTCGAGGTCATCAACCTCCCCGAAGGCGCCACCGTGGTCGGCGGCGAGCTGATCGTCGAGACGCAGGGTGCAGGCCCCACGGCCTACACCATGTCGGTCGGTACGGCCGGCGCGCTGACCTCGCTGCTGGCTGCCACCTCGCTGCTGGCCGCTGGCCGCACGGCGCTCACCGGCCTGGGCCTCACGGTCGCCGGCGGCAAGAACGTGCAGATCGCGATCGCCTCGACCGTGGCCAACGCCACGGCCGGCAAGTTCCGCGTGCGTGTGCAGTACACGATCGACGGCCGAGCCGAAGAGGTCAACCCGAACTGATCGGGTTCCCCGAAAGCAGGGCCCCACGGGGCCCTGCCTTTTAACCACCCACTCCAAGGAATCCAATCATGAAGTTCGTCATGAACCGCGACCGCATCGTCAACTCGGTGCTGGGCCACGCGATCGAATTCAAGAAGGGTCAGCCCACCCACGTGCCCCCGGCCCTCTACGAAGAGGTGATGTCGGCCGGCGCTGTGCCCGAGGAAGAGCTGGCCGAGGACGAGAAGCCGCAGCCGAAGCTGTCGGCCGAAGACCGCAAGGTGCTGATCGTCACCGCGATCGAAGAGATCGTGCTGAAGAACGACCCGAAGGAATTCACCGCCGCCGGCATGCCGCACACCAAGGTCATCTCGGCCAAGGTGGGCTTCGACGTGGCCGCCGACGAGCGCGACGCTGCCTGGGCCGCGTTCCAGGCCGCCAAGAAGGACTGATCGTGACCTCGGGGGAGCTGCTCGACCGACTGCGCCTGGATCTCGACGACCTCGAGGAGCCGCAGCTGTGGTCGGACGAGGAGCTCTATAGCTACATCGACGACGCGCAGAAGATGTTCTGCCGCAAGACCGATGGGCTACCCGACGCTACGACGCCGGCGGTAACGCAGCTGGCCGTCGCCCCCGGCAACTCCTACCAGGCCGTCCACAAGGCGATCCTCAAGATTCGCGGCGTTTCGCGCGCCGACGACGGTCGCCCTGTGGAAGTCGTGAACTACGAAGACCTGGCCGCCAAGTGCATGCGCTACGACGGCAACACCGGGCGTGTGCGTGCGCTGGTGATCGGCGAGGAGAACCACAAGGCTCGCACCTGGCCTGTGTCCAACGAGACCGTGACGCTGAACCTCTTGGTGTTCCGTCTGCCGCTCGTGAAGGTCGAAGACGACCAGGAGATGGAGGTCGATGAGGTGCATCACCTCCATCTTTTGGACTGGTCCAAGCGCATGGCGTACCTCAAGGAGGACGCCGACACCTTCAACAAGACGAAGGCAGCCGAGCACGAGCAGCGCTTCCTCGGCTACTGCGCTGAGGTGAAGGAAGAAGAACGCCGCAAGGCACACAAACCCCGGACCGTCGCTTACGGCGGAATCTAAGGTCTAACGTAGATCGGATAAAGCATGGACGAAGAGAACGCCCCCGACACGCCGCTGGATTTCGTCCGCAACGCGACGGCCCAGTTGAAGAACCAGAAGGCCTGGGCGCTCGCCAAGGCCGATTCCGTCGAGCAGCGCATCACCGCTGTGGGCGGCGATGTGCCGGCCGAGCTGGCCGAAGCGATCGGCGAACTGCGCCAGGAGGCAGCATGACCGTTCAACGCTCTACCGCCGTGCGCAACGCGCGCCTCGACGCCGTCGAGACCACCGTCGGCACTTCGGCCAAGGTCCGCATCTACACGGGCGGCCAGCCGGCCAACTGCGCAGCCGCTGCCACGGGCACGCTGCTGGTGGAATACGCCCTGGCCTCTGACTGGGCTGCAGCCGCATCGAGCGGCAGCAAGTCCTTCAATTCCACCCCCATCAGCGGCACCGCGTCGGCGGCCGGCACGGCGGGTCACTACCGCATCGTGGACAGCGCCGGTACCACCTGCCACGAGCAGGGCAGCGTGACGGCCACGGGCGGCGGCGGCGACGTGACCATCGACAACGCGGTGATCGCCAGCGGCCAGGCCGTGAACATCACCGGCTGGACCGTCACCGAGCCGGGCGCTTAAAGCTCGAGCATGGCGCTCTGGACCCCCGCCAGCCTTACCACCGCAGCGGCGTGGTACATCGCAGACGACTCGTCGAACACGTCGTCTGGCGGTGTCACGACCGTCGTTGCGGATAAGACGGGGCGAGGGAACCACGGTACTGCCTCTCACGCGGGCGGCAGCAGCGCCACCACGCTGAACAGCCGCAGCACCCTGCGCTCGGACTACGGCGGCGGGGTGTTCACGTCTTCGGACGCCGGCCTGGACCTGGGCGCGAACAACGACGGCATCTCGTTCTTCATCGTCCACAAGCTGGTCAACTCGTCTTCGAGCTTCCCCGCGCCCATCGGCACCTGCTTCACTGCGAGCAACGCCATCCACGTGGCGCTGATGCGCTCGGAGTCGGGCACGGGCTGGTCAGCGGGCTCGGTGAGCATGCGCACGCGCCCCACGTCGGGCGCGGGCGGGGTGGAGATTGGCAGCGGCACGGACTACGGCACCGGCTGGATGCAGCTCGGGTGCAACCGCAACTTCGCGGGCGACACGGGCGCCATCTGGGTCGACGGTACGCAGGTGGCCAGCGGCACCATGAGCGCCGACCCCAGCACCAGCGCCGAGGTGCTCACCCTCGCGGTGGGCAACTACACCGGCGCGTCGATCGACGACAGCTGGGTGCAGGACTGGGCCGAGGCGGTGGCGGTGGAGGGCAACATCTCCGACACCGACCGCCAGAAGATCGAGGGGTATCTGGCCTGGCAGTGGGGCCTGCAGGGCAATCTGCCCAGCGGGCACCCGTACAAGAGCGCTGCGCCGACCACGGGCGCCACGGCGGAAATTGTGGCCACGCAGACGGCCGCGGCCACCGCGCAGGTAGCCGCTGCCACATCGACTGCCGGCTTTGCTGCTGGTGGCGATGCCCTGATTGCGAGTGTCGTCGCCAACCTGCACTTCAACGGCTCGAACGGCTCGACCACGATCACCGACGACAATGGCCACGCATTCAGTGTCGCCGGCACGGCGGCCCTGAGCACAGCGCAAGCCAGGTTCGGTTCCGCATCGCTGCTGCCGGCTGGCGGCGGTGGCGCAACTGGCGTGGCAGACACCGCGTGGGAGCCGGGCAGCGGGGACTTCTGCTACGAGGGCTTTGCGTACTGCACCAGCTCGGCGGCCTTGCAGTTCCTGCTGTGCACGCGCAATGCGACCGGCCAGGACTGGGGCCCGGCTGTCATGGTGCAGGCCGGGCAGATCCGTGGCTTCTGTGGCAACACATCGGCAGCGGCCTTTGCCGATACCGGCTTTGGCGGTGCGGTCCCCGCGAATACGTGGTTCCACTGGGCCTACACGCGCACGGGCAGCACCTTCCGCATGGCCCTGAACGGCATCACGGTTGCCAGCGTCACAGCGACGGGCACGTGCGGCACGGGCACGCCACTGCGCATCGGCTACGACCCCAGCAACTCATCGCGTGCGTTCCAGGGCTATATAGACGAAGTTCGCATCACGAAGGGCAGCGGCCGATACGCTGCGAGCTTCGAGCCCCCGGCCTTCGCCTTTGATGTTCCGTATCAGCTCGCAGCCTCGACCACACAGGTGGCCACGGTCACTGCGGTCGCATCAATCCCCGGCGACGCGAACACGGTCTCTGTGCTGCACCTCGATGGCGCGAACGGCAGCACGGCCATCGCAGACGCGAAGGGCACGCCATGGACGGCCATGGGCAATGCCCAGATCAGCACCGCGCAGTCCATGGCTGGCGGGGCCAGCCTTCTGCTGGACGGCGACGGCGACTACGCCCTCAGTCCGGTATCTCCGCGCTTCGGCTTCGGTACCGGCGACTTCACGGTTGAGTGCTTCGCTCGGTTCTCCACGGCGCCCTCTGGTAACCGCTTCATCTTTGACGCGCGCGCGACCAGTGGCAACTCGTGGATGCTGTGGGTGTCGCAGTCCGCGAACCCCGGAAAACTGTGCTGGAGCAACGAGGGCGGCACGGGCTTTGTCGTGGGCAGCGGCGCGCTGGGCACTGGCGCCTGGATGCACATCGCCATCACGCGCCAGGGTGGCACGGTGCGCGGCTATGCCAACGGCGCGCTGCAATTCACCACGACTGACGCGCGCGACTACGGCACGCAGCAGGGCATCTTGCTGGGCTCGTCCGCGACGGCGAATCAGGGACTGATCGGCAACATCGATGAGTTCCGCGTCACCAAAGGCGTGGCGCTCTACACCGGCTCGTCCTACACCCCGCCGGCTGCGCCGTATGCAGATGCGGCCAATCAGCAGACGGCTGCACCCACCACACAGGCGGCCACGCTGGCGCAACCGGCGTCCGGCTTCTTGGCCAGCCAGACGGCAGCGGCCACCGCGCAGGCCGCAGCCCTGGCCGCGCGCGCCGCGATCGCAGCCGCGCAGACCGCCAGCCCGACCACGCAGCTGGCCACCCTGGTGCTGCAGGCGCTTACCGGCGTGGTGGCCAACCAGACCGCAGCGCCCACCAGCCAGGTTGCCACGTTCGGCGCGCGCGCAGGCGTGTCCGCCGCGCAGACTGCACAGGTCACGACCCAGGCCGCAGTGCTGGCGATGCTCTCGCGCCTTAGCGCCGCGCAGACCGCGCAAGCTACCAGTCAGAGCGCCATCATTGGCCTGCCTGCCGGCTCCGTCAGTGCGGCGCAGACGGCCGATGCCACCAGCCAGGCTGCAGCGATGGCTCGCGCTGTGCTGGCCATCGCTGCAGCCCAAGCCGCAGCGACTACGACCCAGATCGCGCGGCTGAGCCGCGAGTACGTCTACGAAGAGAACGTGCGCACGATGTTCATCGCCGCGCAGGACCGCTCTTATCTCCTGCGCAGCCAGCAGCGCACGACGGTGCCGGTGCCGCAGGAGCGAACCTTCCAGGTGAACCCATGACATCGCCCGTTGATACCAGCGTCAAGTACTTCACCTCGGCCATGAATTTGCCGAATAGCCTGCTGACCAACGCGGCAGGTCTGTTGCTTCCCATCATTCAGGCCTGCGTAGATGGCTTCGACAGCAAGAGCGCCACCATTGTGGTGTCCGGTGGCGTGGCGACTGTTTCTTGGAGCGGATCACACTCGTGCCTCCCCGACACCGTGATCGAGGTGGCTGGCGTCACCGGGGGGATGACCAACGCCACCGACATGAATGGCGAGCAGAAGGTGGTGAGCAAGGCCAGCACGAGCTGCACCTTTGCATGTCCCACAGTTTCCAACGGCACGGCCACCGGCACGATCACCATCAAGATGGCAGGGCTGGGCTACCAGACCCAGTTCACTGGCACCAACAAAGCCGTCTACAAGCTCATCCATCCGGCCTCGACGGGATTCGCGCTGCGCTTTGACGACACCAATGCGTTGTACATGCGTGTGCGCGGCGGAGAATCCTTCACCGACGTGGACACGCATGTGAACCCATTTCCGACCGACGCCATGATCTCGGGCGGCGGCTATATGCCTAAGACCAACGCGGCGATGGCAACAGCCGTCCCGTGGGAAATCATCGGGGACGCGCGCGGCTTCTTCCTGTGCATTCCGGTGCTGCTCTCGTCTAGCTCCACTTATTTGCTCAGGACCGTCACATATTTTGGCGATCTGACCTTCACGGCAGCGGGCGATGCGGCAGCCTGCGTGGTGGCGGCGGGCAACTCGACTAGTGGCAGTACGTCGCAGGCGCAGATCGATCTGACCCTATCTGTTTCGTATGCGACGTATAACAACTACGCGGTCGCGCGCTCATATACGCAACTGGCCGGCTCCATCATGCTGGGGCGCTTCGGAGCACACACCTGGTTCAACACCTCGGTCTTCTCTGGGAGCGCGAATACTATGACCAAGGTACCGAACGCCAATGACGGCGTGCTGCCGCTGGTGCCGCTCATCGCGGTGGAGAACACCGCCGCCGGGCTGCTGAACCGCGCCCGTTTTCCCGGTATCCAGCACATCGAGGGCGACATTGGCTACGGCTACAACACCGGCGACACGTTCACCGGCAGTGGGCCGTTCACCGGCAAGAAGCTCTACGTAGTGCGTGGCGGAAACACCGGCGCGCCTGGTGGTAGCGGCGGCACCGTGCTCATCGACGTGACAGGGCCGTGGCGCTGATGACTGACTACGTCATCACTTGGCGCGACCGTTCGGCGGTGCAGTGGCCGACCGGCGGGGTCATGTCGATCCCGGCCACTACGAAGTCGGTGGCCCCCGGACCGCTTTATTTCTACGATGGCGGCCCTGGCACTGTCTACGGCACCACCAAGATTGACAGCTCGCCCGACATTCCGGTGTCGCGGCGCGTGTGCCTCTTCATTGAAAAGAGCATCCGCCCTTTGCGCGAGATGTGGAGCGACCCCGTGACGGGTGCCTTCACCTTCTCCAACCTGCCCATGGGCATGCCCTTCACGGTCATCGCCTACGACTACACGCAGACCTACCCGGCACTTATCTGGGACGGAGTGCTGGCTTCATGAGCTACACGCCGCCCACCAGCCCCATCGGCTTCCTGTTCAAAGGAACGCCGCACCCCCGCGTCTCGCCCGTGCAGTTCCTGTTCGGCGAAGGCGGCGTGGCGGCGCTGGAGATTTCGGCGGCGCAGACGGCTGGCGCTACCACGCAAGGCGTTACGCTCGCCGCGCCCATCAACGCAGCGGCCGCGCAGATGGCCGAGGCCACCACGCAAGGCGCTACGCTCGCTTCGACCACGCAGGCCTCGATAGTGGCCGCGCAAGTGGCGGCGGCGACCAGCCAGGTGGTCACGGCGGCGCTGCTGGCGCGCGTGCAGTCCAGCCAGACGGCGGCGGGCACGAGCCAGAGCGCGCTGCTGGCTGCGCGCGCAGCGCTGATCTCAAGCCAGCTGGTCGCCGAAGCCAGCCAGGCGGCCACGCTGCGCACCACGTCCGCGGTCACGGCCGCGCAGGCTGCTGGTCCGACGACGCAGGTCGCGCGCCTGGGCATGCTGGAGCTGGCGCTGGGCGCCGCGCAGCTTGCGCAACCAACCAGCCAGCTGGCGACTCTACTTGCGCAGGTCGGGCTGAGCGCTGCGCAGATCGCCGAGGCGACGAGCGCAGCGGCGCACCTGGGCAACTACGTCTTTTCTTTCAACGGGCGCACGTACGTCGTGCAGATCCAGGGGCGCGGTTTTGATGTCGCCCCGCAAGAGCGTCTTTTCATCGTGGAGCTGTAAATGGCCACTGCAACTACCGAAACCTACACCTACAAGTCCAACGGGCGCGCAGTGATCGAGAAAGATCCGAACGCCACGCTGGACTACGCCTTCAATTGGGGGGCGTACCTGGCGGACGTGACGGACACGCTGATCGATGCGGAGTTCATCGTCGACCCGTCCCTGACGATCGAAAGCTCTTCGTTCGACACGACGACGGCCACTGCGTGGATTTCCGGCGGTGTTGCACCGGCGACGGGCCCCAACGAGTTGCGCGTGACCTGCCGCATCACGACCACGGAAGGCCGCATCGACGACCGGTCCATCTTCCTCAAGATCATCGAGCGCTAGAGACAACCCATGAACATCGATCGAGAAGCCGCCGAAGCAGCCGCTGCTACTGTCGCTGCCAAAGTCACCCCCTACGGTACGGCGGGGGCCATCGTGGGCTGGCTCGCCTCCAGCGAGGTCACGATCATCCTCGGCCTGCTGATCGCGGTCGGCGGCTTCGTCGTGAACTGGTACTACAAGGCCAAGGCCGACAGGCGCAGCGAGCTCGTCCACGAACTGCGCGTGGCGCGCCTGCGCCAAGGCCTGGACGCCGATACCGAACGCGATGAGCTCGATGAATAAGGTCCGCGTCACCGTCGCCGCTCTGTCGCTGAGCGCCGCCGCATTCGTCGGTATCCTCACCCGTGAGGGCTACACCGACCAAGCCGTCATCCCGACAAAGGGCGATGTGCCGACGTACGGCTTCGGTACGACCGAGGGCGTGAAGATGGGCGACCGCACCACGCCCGTGCAGGCGGCGCAGCGCGCGCTGGCCGACAGCCAGAAGTTCGAGGGGGCGCTCAAGAGCTGCGTGAATGCGCCGCTGCACCAGGCTGAATACGACGTCTACGTCGACCTCTCCTACAACATCGGCTCGGCCGCGTTCTGCAGCTCCACCATCGTCAAGCGCCTGAACGCTGGTGACTACGCCGGCGCGTGCGACGCCATCCTGATGTGGAAGAAGGCGGCTGGATACGACTGCTCGACGCCCGGCAACCGGCGCTGCGCCGGCCTCTGGACCGACCGCCTGAACAAGCACAAGCAGTGCATGGAGGCCCAATGACCAACTGGAAGTCCCGCAAGCTCTGGTTTGCCGTCTACGTCTTCTCGACGTTCACCGCGCTGCTGGCTGCCAACTCGATCAGCGAGGAGACCTACAAGGTGCTCGCCGGCTCTGCGGTGGCGCTGTACCTGACGGCCAACGTGATCCAGAAGGCCACGGCCAAGACGACCGATGCCTGATTTCCGCTCGCTCGCCATCTACGTATTGCTCGGCGCCTGCGTGCTGCTGGGCATCACCGCGTACACGAACAGCATGCTGCTGGACTCGACGCGCAAGTCACTGAAGCAGACCAAGGACGCACTGAAAGAGCAGGGCGAGCGAATCGGGCGCCAGAAGACCGAGGCCGCCGAACGCCTGCGCACCCTCAACGCCAGCGTGCTGGCGCAGCAGAAGCGGCTCGACGCCGCGCACGAACAACAGGAGAAAGCCGATGCAACCAACAGCGCAACGATCGATGGCCTGCGCGCTGATCTGCGCCGCATGCGCGCTGCTGCTCGCGGGGTGCTCAACGCAGCCGACGACGCCGGACGTAGGCCTGGTGGCGGAGCCCGACAAGGTGAAGCTGCCGCCGGTACCGACGCTGGTGCTCGAGACGGAGCCCAAGCCTATCGGCTGGTTCCAGCAACGCCGGATGAAGAGGCTGATGACGATGCCTACGAAGCCGATCGAATCAACAACGCCTACGCCAGCTGCCGCGCCGACGCGTTGAAGCTGCGCAAAGAACAATGATGGGCGTCTAGACGCAACTCCAGCGGTGGGTGAGCATCATTCGGGGCGTGCTCATGGCGTCCCTACCCAACCCGCCGCAGCGCCGCGCCGACTTACTTGGGAGGAGGCGCGGCGCACCCATTTCCGTGAAAGTGTGCTGCTGGTACACTTCAGATCTAACTTAGACGGTCGCTGATCTAACGATTTGACGCTGCCGTTCATCGCAAAAGGTGGACGTCACGTGTCAATCCGGTCAGTCAAGCTCGGCTCTTTCGCCCCCGGCGTGAATAACCGGCTGGAGCCGACCAAGCTCGCCACTACGCTGCCTGATCGCAGCCGAGGCACCTATCTCTACGGCGGCGAAAACATCGACCTGACGGCCGATGGCTTCATCAAACGCCGGCGCGGCGTCACCAAGCGTATCGCCGGCGACACGCACTCACTGTGGAGCGACCGCGGCACCGGCTACGGCGTCGTGAACGACACGTTGGTGCGCTTCGACGCGAACTTCGGTCAGGTGCCCATCCGCGCCGGCATGCCGCGGCTGCCCGTGTCCTTCTCGGCCGGCGCCGACAACGACATTTACTGGAGCAACGGACAGCTCATCCGCCGCATCACCAGTGATGCGGATCGCCCCGTCGCCACGTCGCCGCTCGCCGCTGGCTTCACCGTAACGCTGACGACCGGCGCGCTGCGCGAAGGGCGCTACCTGATCACCGCCACCGTGTTGGGTGCGGACGGTGAGAGCCCGGCGGCACCTGTCCAGCAGATCGATGTGCCGGATGGCGGCGGACTGCAGCTCACTGCCGCCGAAACCGCGCAATGGTTTGTCTCGGGCCCCAATGGCGACGTTCCGACCTTCCAGGCCGCCGGTGCTTCGGTAGCGCTCACGAGCCACGCTGATGGCGGCCGACGCTGCGAGACCCTAAACACCGCACTCATGCCCGCCGGCTCCATCGTACGTCACTACAACGGACGCATGTTGGTGGCGGCAGGGCAGGTGCTCTTCGCGAGCAATCCCTACAACTTCGGCATCTACGACCCCAGCAGCGCGTACTTCCCGTTCCCCGCTCCCATCACCGTAGTCGAGCCGATGGAGAACGGTCTCTACATCTGCGCCGACCAGACCTATTGGATCGCCGATCTCTTCGGCGGAACGCTGCAGACCCTCGCGCCCTACGGCGCCATCCCTGGCTCCGTCGCGCGTTCCATCGACGACCAATTCGTGTTCTGGCAGTCCCCTATGGGCTTGATCCGCGCCGGCAAGAACGCCGACGTGAAGGCCGTGCAGGAGGACGCACTCGAGTTCGGCAATGCGGCAAGCGCAGCCACCTTGTACCGACAGCGTGACGGCATGCACGCGGTCGTGTCGACGCGCCACGGCGTGGAACCCTCGATCGCAGTCGCGACGAGCTTCATGGACGCCGAAGTCATTCAGAAAGGAACTGTCCGATGAACTCCAAAGCTGAGTTCGGCTTCACGTGGATCGCTGAAGTCGTCGCTCCCGATGGCACCGTTTCGCAGCGCGAGGTGCTGCACAACCTGATCCCCGACGAAGGTGTCGCGCACATGATGGGCGTGACCTTCAAGCAGAGCGCCCAGGTGGCCACCTGGTACATCGCGCTGTACGAGGGCAACTACACGCCCACCAACGACATCACCGCCGCGCAGTTCCCGGCGCTGGCGACCGAGTGCACCACCTACACCCCCACCTCGCGCGTCGAGTGGGTGGAAGGCTCCGTTGTCGGCGGATCGGTGGACAACAGCGCCGCCAAGGCCGAGTTCACCTTCACCGCCGCGAAGACCGTGTACGGCGGCGTGCTGACCTCAGCGTCAGCCAAAGGCGCGACGACTGGCCTGTTGATCAGCGCCGTCCGTTTCGCATCACCCAAGGTTCTGGAGGTCGGCGCAGTCCTGCGCGTGGTCGCCGGCAACGCCCTCGTCTCCGCATAAAGGAAAAACACCATGGCACTCCAAGCCTCCACCGGTCTGCGCACCGCCATGCTGGGCAACTCGGGCCTGTCCGAGCAGCTCAATCTGGGCTTCATCAAGATCTACAGCGGCGCACCGCCGGCCACTGCCGACGCCGCCGTCACCGGCACGCTGCTGTGCACGATCTCCAACAACGCCACCGCCACGGGGCTGACTTTCGACGCGGCTGCCAGCGGCACGCTGCCCAAGAAGGCCTCCGAGGTGTGGAAGGGCGTGAACGCGGCCAGCGGCACCGCTGGCTACTTCCGCTTCGTGGCCGTGGGTGACACGGGTGCGCTGAGCACGACCCAGGCGCGCCTGCAAGGCACGGTGGCGACGGCGGCAGCGGACCTGAACCTCTCGAGCGTGAACCTGACCAGCGGTGCTGATCAGACGATCGACGCGGCCAACTTCACGCTGCCGACGTACTAAGCTGTGGCGCAGCTCAAGGTCTTCGCCTCGAATCTGCCGGACGAGGCGTACTCCACCACGACCGCGGCGGGCGGGATAGGGCTCGCCCTCGTCAGTGCGTATGACTCGGCGAACATCAAGAGCACGAATTACTTCCGCTCGACAGATGGAGGCTCTACCTGGTCCACGGTCGCGCACTCGCCGGCCCCCACCACGCCGTGCACGCACGCCGGTTTCAACGGCTCGTACTTCAACTTCATCTTCGTCGAGGGCTCGCGCGTCACCACGGATGGCGCCACGTGGACCACGGGCACGTACCCCACGGCTCGCGACAAGCTGTGCGTAGCCAATAGCAGCGGCACGTGGTGCGTCGGCTTGGCCAGTACCACCGGCACCGGCACCGACGTGATGGTCAGTACCGACGGCGTTGCGTGGACCGTATACAACGTGGCCGTCGGCAAAGGCAGCGTGATCAGCGTCCTCTGGGACGGCGCTACCTATTGGGCGCTCGTGAACCGCGAGGCCTCGCCATTCGGCTGGGCTGTGTACCAGAGCAACGCCACCGGCACGACCTGGACGCTGCGCGGCTCGGGCGCCAGCGCATATAACCAGGCGGGGATCTACTACAACGGTTCGGTCTTCCTTATCCAGGGCACAACCGATACGGACAACCCCGACAAGATCAGCGCGGACGGCGCCACATGGGCCGCCGCCGGTACGCAGGCCTCCAAGATCCTGGGCGTATCCAACGGGGTATTCATCCGCTTGCGCTCCAGCGTCCTGGAAGTCAGTGCCGACGGCGCGACGTGGGCGGCGCCTACTACGACCGCAACGGGCGTGGCGTTCGACTACACCAACACCGATGCGGGGCGCTCCATTGCCGGGCGCACCTATTTCGATAGCACCCGCTATGGTTCGCCCAACAAGTTCATTTACGGCACGCTGGAATACGAGAACCATAGCGCCGCGACAGTGACCTTGCGAGATGACTTTACGGGGTCGGGCAGCGTGGTTGGTCGATCGCCAGACGGGGCCGACGGCGGCAATTGGATCAACGTCTTTTGGGCGGGCGACGCGACGCCTGCCACGGTCGCCAGCGGCACGCTCGCGCTGAGTAACTCCCTGGACTGGGACGCCAAGGCCGTGATGACCCAGCCAGCGACCGACGTGTATGCCGAAACCCGACTCACGCACACGGGCGGCTACACAGGCTGCCAACTTCGTCTAGGCCTGCGCTACAACCTGGACGACTGGCACGGCTCGCCACTGGCTACCGGACAGTACGTCATCGTTCAACCGGTCAACGCGACGCGGGTGGACATCTACGTGCCCGGCATCGTTGTGAAAGAGACTGGCTGGCAGTCCTTTACGGTGCCCAACGCCAACAGCATCGTTGCGCGTTTAGAGCTGGTGGGCAAGTTCATCACGATCTTCCTCAACGGCGTGCCGGTGCGCCAGACCTGGTACACCGACCTGAGCGAAGTTGTCAGCGGTCAGGGTATCTACGTCTACAACAGCACCTATGGCGGCCAGATGGACTACATCGAAGGCGGCATGTTCGCTGCCCCGGTGACACCGCCGTTCTGGACTGCCTTCATCGGTAGTCACGAGGCGCTATGACCGACTTCATCAAACACCGCGACGGCTGGACAGCGCTGGGCGCGCGCGCCGCGCGCTGGCTCGACTCGATGCCCGAGCACAGCCAGAAGCACCGCGGCGACGTGCTCACGCGGCGCAGTGGTGACTTCACGCAGAGTTTCCACAGCCAGCAGGTCTTTGACGGCTACTACTCGCTGGGCAAGGTCCAGGGCGGTGGCACGCGCATCGTCGGCTCGCCCACAGCTCGCGGCGCGTTCACCGACCGCGGCCCGGCGCCCTCGAACGGCGGTTTCATCTTCGCGCTCATGGCCTACTACGGCAAGGGCAAGGGCCGCATTGTCGACAGCTGGAACACCGGCTCGGAGGCCAACTTCGACGGTCTGGTGTGCCCTCAGCACTTCACGCAGAGCTACCTGACCTTCAACGGACGCACGCTGAAGACGTTTTACGGGGTGCTCGAGACGATCGTCCCCGTCGGCGTGCGCTCGCTGGCTTTCTACATGTCTGGCGGGTACCGCAAAGTGGGCGGCAAGGACACGTTCTACAGTGGCTCCACGGCTAGCGTACTGATCAGCGGCCAGAACGTGCAGGGCTTCATCACTGACGACGGCGCCACGCAAAGCGCTGGAGCGACGCACTATGCTATCAACCAGCTGGGCTGGTGGGCTACACCCGTCGACCTCGGCCCCGGCAAGCTCATGAAGATGGACCGATACGTGCGCCCGACGTACCCGGACACGACCATCGACGTGCTGGCTTGCCCCGGCCTGATTTTCCAGTACTCCACGGACGCGGGGGCCACCTGGACGGTCTTCACTTCCTCGCTGCACGCCACGGAACTGCTGACGCTGACGAGCCTGAGCAACTCGAACGATCGGATCGCCGGCCACGACAGCGATAACGAACTGTTCAACGGCGCCATGATCTGGCAGAACTGCATCGCGGCGCCGCTTTCGCGCACCAAAAGCGTCATCGTCTCGGAGGTGCCGTACATTCACGACCCCGGCGGTGGAGCAGCGAAGGTCGTGAAGACGAGGGTCAAGATGGGCGTCATCAACTCCAGTGCGGGATGCTCCATCACGGAGAGCGAAGTCCTGTTCGATGGCGACCCGGCGCAAGCGGACCTCCAGGTGAATCAGCTTCTCGCCACGAAGATCGGCGTGCTGATCATCATGCGCCCTGGCGGCGACTCCACGGTGCCCGCTCATATCTATCTGACGACGGACGGTGTCACGCGAACGTTTCGCGCCGCCATGCCCTTCCCCATGTACTTGACTGGCGGCATCACCGGCTTCGATACCAAGACGCTCGTGTGCCCGATGTACGACGGCGAGCACACGTTGTACGAATCCAAAGACTTCGGTCTTTCCTGGCACAAGCGATGCACAATCTCCAAGGTGGGTATCGCGCCGCCGACGACCGGCGTTCGCCTCAACGAGTTCGGGATCATCACGTACCTGCGCGAGAAATCTCTGCCCGCTAACTCTTCGCCAGCCACGCCGTGGTTCCGGGATAGCCACTACGACGACCCACCGCCGCTATGACGAATTCGCTCATCAAGAACACCACGACCGAGACTGTCGTCGGTTACGAGACGATTCCCGGCACGCCGTATGTGCCGGCCACGCCGCCGCGCACGGTCTACGAGAACCGCACGGTGTGCGGCATGCGCTACAACGTACCGGGCAACTACACGTACGTGACGGACGACAACGGCAACACCGTGGTGCTGTTCGTGCCGACGAACCCGCAACCCGGACTGCAACTGATCGGCTCCTACACTTGCTGGAAAGAGAACGTCAAGGTCACCTACCCCGGCACGCCCGCGGTGCCCGCCACGCCCGGCTACACGGCCACCACGACCAACTACGTGACTGGCTACAACTTGGGCTGGAACGCCGGCGCGCGCTCGATCGACTTCATCACCAACGACGGCTACGCGCGTTTCAAGGTGCGCGCCAGCGCGGTGGGCGTGATCGCCGGGCTGAACGTGGATGACGGCACACGCGTGACCTACAACGGCAACACCATCAACTTCGGCTTCTCGCTGGCGCGCGGCTATGCGCGCGTCGTCGAGAACGGCGTCGTGGTGGCCACCGTGGGCACCTACACCGATGCCACCGTCTTCGAGGTGAACCGCACGGGCACCACGATCACATATAAGAAAGACGGCACCACGGTCAAGACCACTACGGGCGCGCCGACCACCGCCGCGTGGCTGGAAGCAGCCATGTACTCGGCCATGGACGAGGTGTTCGACCCCTCGATCACGCAGGTCAGCGCGGCGGATCTGACGGCGGGCACCGGTACGATGGCCGTGTCCATGAAGCCCATGGAGATCTTCGCCTCGTCTTACGCCTACGGCGCGATCAACGCCACGATGGCCACCGTGACCTCGGACATGAGCGCCGGGCTTGCCGAGCCGGCGTTCGCCGTGATGGGAGCGACCTTCGCGCCGCTGGCCTCGGCGGTGTACGGCCTGACTGGCGAGATCGGCTCGATCACCGCCAGCCTCGCCCCTCTGGACATGCTGGCGGCGGACCACGCCTACGGCGAGATCGTCGGCGCGCAGCTCAAGCCGCTGGAGACCTACGCGCACGCCTATGAGGGTATGGGTAACGCCTCGATGGCTGGCTACGGCGCCATCGGCTCGACCATGACTGCGTTCAAGACGCTGGTGGTCACGATGAACAGCGCTGGCCAGATATCTTCCGGCATGGCGCCCGAGATCACGCTGTCGGCCGAGATGCTCAGCCAGGCGCAGCTGGGCTCGTCATGGGCGATCAGCTCCGTGCTCGAGGCGGTGATGAATTCGCTGGCGCGCTCGGGCTCTGTGCTGGGTATCCCCACTGGCGCCGGCAGCGACACTGAAACCTGGGTGCTGAACGTCGACAGCCTGGGCTCGACCGAGTACACGAACTACAACTTCAACAGCTACGCCTTCATCAATGGCGTGTACTGCGGCGCCAACAATGCCGGCCTCTTCGAACTCGACGGCGATCGTGACGACGGCAACGCACCGATCCGCGCCATGATCGACTTCGGCCTGCGCGATGCAGACAACCAGCAGAAGAAGACCTGGGGTCAGTGCTACCTCGGCGTGAGCGCGAAGGGCAATCTGTTCGTGAAGATCGTGGCCGAGGGTAAAGAGTACGTCTACAAGACCCGCAGCTACTCGACCGACATGCAGCAACAGCGTGTGACCTTCGGCAAGGGCCTGCGCACGAATTACGTGCAGCCCATCCTCTACAACGAAGACGGTGCGGACTTCGAGCTCGACACCGTGACCTTCGAAGTTGCGGACCTCTCGCGAAAGATCTAAGGAGCAGATATGCCCATCGACACTGGTTCCGGCGACATCGTCCCCGTACCCGACCCGATCACTGGCGGCGCTGGCGCGCCAGTGATGACCGCCAACATCGTGAACGCGATGTGGAAGAACGCGCAGTCTAAGAGCGACGCCGGTCTGGAGTGGGTGAACAACGCCATCGGCCTGGCCGACCCCGCGCCGCAGCTGCTCACGCCCACGCTTGACGACAGCTACTTGCCGCCGGTGGCGCCCATCCTGCCCGAGGACAACCCGATGGACGGGGAGGCGATCTACAATGCCCACAAGGACGAGATGATCACGCTGATCGAAAACCAGTTCGCTGGTTTCATCAGCACCTACTTTCCCAACCCGCAATACTTCAACCACGCGATGGATTGGTGCGACCGCGCCATCCAGCAGGGTGGCTCGGGCCTCAGCCCGGCGGTGGAGCAGCAGCTGTGGGAGCGTGGCCGAGCGCGCATCCTGGCGGACACCGAGCGCACGGAAGAGGAGGCGATGGCGAGCTGGGCCAACAAGCGCTGGCCCGTGCCGCCGGGCGCGCTCACGAACCAGATCAACCAGATCCGCCTGGACGCCGGCCGCAAGCTCGCCGAACAATCGCGCGACATCTCGATTAAGAGCTTCGACACCGAGATCGAGAACGTGCGCTTTGCGGTGAAGGAGGTGATCGATCAACGCAAGGTCGCACTGGACAGCGCTGGCGACTACATCCGCACCATCATGCTGGGCCCCCAGACGGCCATGCAGCTGGCCACGGGCCTCGCAAACATCCGCAGCGAGCTGTCGCGCAACCTGGTGGCGCTATATACCGCCCAGGTCACCGCGCTGGACCCCAAGGTGCGCCTGGCCATCACCGATGCCCAACTCAAGATCGAAGGCGAGAAGGCCAATCTGGCGGCCAAGGAGCAGAGTATGGACGCGAAAGTCAAGGCAGCGATCGCTGGCGCCCAGATGGTCGCGCAGCAAGCAGCCGCCGGCCTGAACGCCATCAACGCCCAGGCCTCGGTGTCCGGCCAAGACGTCTCTTCGCTGTAAGCGGTAACATCCCGACACCTGGACCGAATAGGAGAGAAGGGTGCGACAGTTTGCGAAGGACTTCCTCGGTGCAGCGGGCCTGGTGCTCGTGCTGTGGTTTGCGTATTGCCTGGGCGACGTGCGCGGTTCGTCGGGCGACTACCTCTTCAACCTGGGCGTCAGCATGGGTTACACCATCGGTTGGGGGCTGAGCCTGGCACTGGGTGCGGGCGTCTTGTACGCCCTCGGAACCCGTCTAAAATAGCCCCACTCCGCACCTGAGCCAGACGTGGCTGTGAAGGCGCTCCAACCTGGAGCCCTTCTATGGCCAATCTCCGCGACGATCCGTTCGTCACACGACCGAACAGCTTCGGTGATGCTGCAGCGGCAGCGAACAACCCCGGCGTCGTAGTTCGCGAGGCGCCCATGACGGCGCAGCAGTCCAAGGTGTTCGGACTGCAGGGCACTTTCGACGGTTCGGCCGCGCCGACCAAGACCCCCGCAGCCGGCGCTTTCGACAACATCCGCACCTCCGTCGCGCCCGGCGCGCCGGCCGCAGTGCCGCCCCCGGCGGCACCAAACGGCGCAGGCTGGACTGCGCAGCAGCTTGGTCAGCGCCCCGTCGTCGCGACGCCGGCAGACCCTTCCTTTCACGGCGATGGCCGCTACGGCGCGCCACCGAACCCCACGGCGGGAGCGCCCGCCGGCTCGCCGCCGACCAACCCCGCAGCCGGTGGGCTGATGCCCTCGATCCGCAACTTCGGCGCCGCAGTGCTGCCGGCAGCCGGCCCGCTCGCCGCGGCTGCCGCCGAAGGCCCCGATGTGGCTAAGGTGGTCCGCAACCCCAACGCCACGCCCATCGACGTGGCCTCGCAAGTCGCCCAGGGCACCGGCCGCGCAGCTGCCGCCACTGCCGGCGGCATCGGCGGCGCGCAGCTGGGCGCGTCGATCGGCGCACTTGGCGGCCCCCTGGCTCCCATCACTGTGCCGGCCGGGGCCGTCCTGGGCGGCCTGGCCGGTGGCTGGGCCGGCTACAAGTCGGCGGACATGGCCATCGAAGGCGGCCGAAAAATGGCAGGCGTCGACCCCCGCTCGCCGGCTGAGGTTGCCGCCGCGCCGGCTGCGCCCGCATCCGTCGCCGCCCCAACCTCGAGCATCCCGGACTACACCAACGACACCCCTGCGCCCCCGAGTCCGCCACCCACCACCTTGACTCGCCTGGGCAACGCCTACAGCGACGGCTCGGCCATGCCCGGCGACCTGACGCCGGCTCAGCGGGCGGCGCTGGGTGTACAGAACGACGGTGTCGGCATCGTCAGCACCAGCACCAAAGGGCTGGATACGCCAGAGCAAATGCAGGCGTGGCGCAACGCGGCTGGCGCAGCTGAGGCGAGCCGTCGCGGCGGCCTGGGCATCATCGACCCGAGCCAACAGCGCCAGGAATTCTTCGACGGCGCGACCCTGCGCAGCGCCGCTGCCAAGGGCTCCTGGTCTCCGCGCAAGGGGTACCAGGGCGACGAAGGCGCCGTAGCGGCTGCCATGGCGCCCATCGCCCAGCGCCAGCGCCTGCGAGAGATCGGCATCACGGCAGACGCCAGCATGGAGAACTCGCGCACCGGCGCCGATGCCGTGCGCTACGCCTCCGAGAACCGTCTGGCCGGCGATCGCGCGCAAGCCAACGCGACGCTGGGCGCGGCCAGTCTGCGCAACTCCTTCGACCTCCAGCAGCGCGCCATCAACGCAGCCGCCTTTCGAGCGGCCGGCGGCGACCCGGTGAAAGCCGCGTCGATCGCTGCCGCCAACGGCGGGGACGCAAAGCAGTTCAACGACATGGCTGGTGCCGCACAGCAGCGCACCGCCAGCACCCAGACCGTGCAGGACAAGGCGATCGACAACACGCGTAACGCGCTGCGCCAGTTCGGGCCGGACGGCAAGGTGGACGAGCAGAAATCCGCCGCCGCTTACGACATGGTCAACAAGATCCTGCCGGGCTTCTCCAACATGTCCGAAGCCGAGCGCGAGAAGGCCATGCCGCACGCTCAGGCGCTGGCCGGCATCTTCGGCAAGGTGGCTGACGGTCGCCAGATGGGCTTCGCCAAGCTCGACCCGACGAACCCCCGCGCTCCTGAGATGACGTCGCTCCCAGACTTCAAGGGCGGCAAGCTGGTGCGTCAAGGCCTGGTGGGCGGTGCGCTGACCCCTGGCGGCAGCGTGAACGGTTTCTTCGTGCGCGACGCAAAGGGGGTGGAGCACCCGCTGGGCGACCTGTCAGACAAGCAGCAAGAGCTGATTGAACGAAACATCAAGACCGGGAAGTGGGGCCGAGATGAGTGATCTGCGTAGCGATTTCGATGTAGCGGCTCCGCTGGACGTTACCCCGATCACCGACGCCGCCACCGCGGAGGGCATGGGCTCTCTGCGGCGCGGCTTCCAGGTCGGCCGCTTGGCCTCCGACGCCAACGCCTGGGCTGCTGACGAAGCAGCCCTTCGCGCTGCTGGCGACGTGGCCGGCGCAGACGCGCTGCGCGCCCAGATCACTGCCAACCAGCAGCGCCAGGCCGCTTTTGCGCCGCGCGTGGGCCGTGTGGAAGACGTTCATGGCGTCGGCGACGCGTTGGACTGGGCTGGCGGCCAAGTGGGGCAGGGGACCGCCTCCATGGTCGAGCCGGTGGGCGCCGCCACGGCGCTCGGCGCAGTCGGCCGTCTGGGGCGCATGGCGCCGGGCGCGGCCGGCAAGGCGCTGGGTCTGGCCGGCGACATCGCTGCGCCCCTGGCAGCCTTCGGTATCAACCAGCGCCAGCTCAAGGGCGAGTTCGTCAACGACGCGGTCAACGACAAGGCGCTGATGGCGCGCACCTCCCCGCAGGACCTGAACCGCACCGCCGAGCTCTACGGCGCAGGTGCTGGCCTGCTGGACACCGCGCTGCCCGCCGTGGTCGGCCGCCAGCTGACCGGCGCCGGCCTGCGCAAGGGCCTGCACAGCCTCAGCCCCCTGCCGCGCGTGGGCCTGGAGATGCTGGGCGAGGGCGGGACCGAACTTGCCCAGACGGCCGGCAGCCATGCCGTGCAGGGCATGCTCAACCCCGAGCGCGACACCAGCGGCGACTTCAGCGAGAACCTGAACGCCTTCGCTGGCGGCGCGGCCGGCGGCGGCCCGTTCGCAGCTGCGGGCGTGGCGGCCGATACGGGCTTCCGCCGTGTGGGTCACACCGCCGACCAGCTGGGCGCGAAGGCCGGCGAGGTGTTCGACCTGGCCAAGGACGCTGTCGCGCCCTCGGTTGAACAGGCAGCAGCCAAAGGCCGCGGCTGGATCGGCGCACTGAAGAACAAGGCCGGCGAGACCATCGACCTGGCGCGCGACGAAGACGGCAAGCTGGATCTGGGCAAGGCCTTCGACCAGGTGCAGACCGCTGCCGGCGAGGCGGTGAACCGCTTCAACGTGAGCCGCGAGGAGCAGGCGATCCTGAACCAGGACGTGCCCGAGAACGTCCTGGGCGACGACGCAGCGCTGGCCGCCTGGGTACAGAACAACGACGGCAAGCGCAACCAGCTCGTCGCTGACCGCCTGGCGGACATGGCCGAGACCGACCAGACCGCCGCGCAGCTGCTGCAGCGCATCACCGAGCCCGCCGACGTGACCGACCAGCAGGCAGCGATCGACGAAGGCGCCGCCCATGTGCTGCAGAACAACGAGCTCGAGCGCCTGGTGACGCGCGCCGAGCGCGCTGCCTCCGTGGCCGGTGAGGTGGCTGGCAAGGCCGGTACCGCCCTCGGCAAGGGGGCGAAGGCTGCCGGCGGGGTGGCGGTGAAGTTCGGCAAGGCCATCTTCGAAGGCGCCAAGGCTGGCGCCAAGAAGAACGAGCAGAGCAACGAGTCGATGGAAGAGTTCGACGCGCGCATGAACCAGGCCGCCTCGATCGCCGAGAACGCCGCCGCGCAGCGCCTTCAAGGCACCCGCTTCCAGCGCGCCCCAGTCCCCGAGCTCGTGCGCCAGACGGCGCTGAAGATCGCGACGGTCGCGCCCAAGTTCAAGGCCAAGAGCCTGACCACCGGCCAGGAGATGCAGCTGGGGCAGATGGCCGAGGATCTGCGCGTGGGTCTGGGGGACCAGGCCCCCCAGGTGCTGGCCGAGATGAAGGCCGTGGCGCCGAAGGAGACCCACAAGCTCTTCGACTACATCGCTGAGCAGACCGCTGCTGCCAACACGCCAGCCGGGCGCCGCGCACGCGAGGAGATGCGCCGCGACGTGGCCAACCAGCTTGTGACCATGCTGCCGCGCGAGCACCAGAGCGTGCTGATGGCCTCGGACGGCGCTGGCGCCCCGATGAACCGCCAGTGGCTGCTGGACACCGTGGAGCGCGTGGCGGACGGCCAGGGCACGCTGCACCAGCGCCAGCTGCTGCAGGAGATGTTCGGCAAGAACTTCGACAGGGTGCTCGAGGCCGTCAACGGCCTGGTGCAGGAGAAGGTCGAGGCAGGGCGCACGGTTGACGACCGCGGCATCGAGGAAACGTCGGCGGTCAACGATGAGGGCGAGACCGTCGAGGGCGTGGACGACTTCGAGAAGCGCCAGGCCGAGAAGACCTCAGCCAAGAACACCGGCCCGAAGGTCTACGGCTTCGCGCGCACGCCCACGCTGCGCGGCAGCAACGAGCGGCGCGATCCGTTCTCGCCCCTGGAGCGCATGAGCGACAAGCAGCGCCTGGAGTTCGAGAACGAGAACCGCCAGCGCGAAGCGGAGGGCCTGGAGCCGCTGGCCGGCACGCCGGTGAAGCGCCCGGCGCTGTTCAAGAAGGACGACGTGCTGCACAGCGGCGAGAACGCCATCAACAAGAAGGTCGCCGACATGGAGCGCGCCATGGGCGTGTCCGAGGACAACGGCTCGTACGTCGTGAGCGCCAAGAGCGCGCGCGAAGTGATGAAGGATCTGGGCTACGGCAACGCCAAGGCGCTGTCCCTGTATCGCGACTACCTGCGCCAGGACGCTGAAAAAGCGCCGATGGCCGAGCGCCGCGCCGCGCGCGAGCAGGTCAACCAGGTGAACAAGGCCGTGCTCGACGCCATGGACCAGGGCAAGGGCCAGCAGTACCGTCTGACCCCCAAGGAGCGCCGCCAGATCCTGAAGGACGCGCAGGCCTACTTCGACGAGCGCTTCGTGGTGACGGCCGAGCAGCTGAGCGACCGCGACCCGTCGCAGATCTCGCGCACCGAGCTCATGGACCTGGGCCGCCAGGGCGACCGTGCCTTCGCACCGCCCAAGCCGGACCCGTCGCTGTCGGAGGCCGAGAACGAGGCCGCTTACTACAAACAGCTGGACGAGAAGAACATCCTCACGTTCAAGTCCGACGTGATGGCCCGCCCCGGCGGCAAGAACCGCGATCTGCACATCAGCGCCAACAGCCTGGTGGGCTGGGTGAAGAAGCAGCGCGGCGAGAACGACACCGGCGGCTCGGCCCGCACGAAAAACGAGCGCTACCTGTCCGACCTGGCCGAAGGCATCGCGCTGGTGATGGCCAGCGGCGCGGTGGACGGCGAGCTGCCGTCGAAGATGAACGCCCAGGGCCAGGCCGAGTCGTTCAAGGACGGCATCCCGCCCAGCCTGCGCCTGGCCACGAGCTCGTTTGCCGAATTCGACAACCTGCGCGGCCAGCGCGCGACCGTCGCGGCGGCCGAGAGCCGGCTGAAGAAGCTGGCCGGTCACCAAGAGAAGGGCGGCGACGCTCGCGAGAGCGAGGGGCACCAGGAGGCCGTGGCCAACGAGCAGGACAAGGACTTCTTCACGCCTGACGACAGCCCGCCGGATGAGCGCAAGCCGCGGCTGCAGCTGGACAGCGCGCTCACCCGTGCCGAGAAGGTCCAGCTGCAGGGCATGAACCGCAAGGAGGCGCGCAGCTTCCTGGAGGGCATCGCGGCCAAGATCGAAGACCCGGACGAGCGCCAGGCGTTCCTCACCGACCTGGCCCTGAACAACATCAACGGCGCCCTGTTCAACTTGAACGAGCGCGGCACCGGCGCGGATGAGAAGGGCGTCACGCCGCTGGACAGCTTCGGCAAGACCGACCCGAACGCCACTCTGACCGGCGCGCCGGACGAGTTCGCTGACCAGCAGTTCCGAACGCGCAACGCCTCGCGTGCGCAGCCCAACCGCGAGGCCAACGCGCCCGTGAAGAAGGGCAACTTCGTCGGCTCCGCAAAGCGTGAACGTGAAGCCAAGGCTGCCCCGGAGGTGGCGGCCAAGGAATCCCCAAAATCGGCAACGTCCCAGTCGAAGCCCGCTGGGGCCGCTGACTGGAGCGGCAAGGGCCGCAAGCTCAATGCCCAAGCCAACGAGATCCACGCGGATCTCGGCAAGCCGGGCTTCGCTGCCACGCACGACTCGCCCATCAAGCACGAGGGCAAGTTCAACTGGCGCGAGCATCGCGGCAAGGGCGAGGGCGTCGAGGCCTACGGCGCCGGCACGTACCTGTCCACCGGGGACGTGACGCACAAGTTCTACAAGAGCATGTTCGCGGCACAGACGGAGCAGGACCCCGACCAACTCCTGATGGATGGGGACCTGCCGCTGACAGAGAGCACGTCGCCGACCTACCAGGTGAGCGTCGACATCCCGCGCGACGAGTTGCTGGACTGGAACAAGCCCCTGTCTGAGCAGAGCGCCCACGTGCAGAACGTGCTGAGCGACGAGCCCATCACCAGCGCCTTGAAGGGGCGCGAGGAGATGACCGGCAAGGAGATCTACCAGGCGCTCACGAAGGAGTTCGGCGACGACAAGGCCGAGACCTCGAACTATCTCCAGGCCATCGGCCTGCCTGGACTGACCTACGCTGCCTCCAATGGCCGCGATGGCGGCAAGACGCCGAACTACGTGATCTTCGACGACAGCAAGATCCACACGAACTACGTCCACTTCAACCAGCAGGACGCACGCGACGGCAACTCGGCGGTGGCCAGCCAGAAGGACATGGACGACGCCAAGGCCTACGTCGAGAAGGTGCTGGGCCCGAAGATCAAGGTCGACTTCGAGAAGCTCACCGGCCACTCGGGCGAGTGGCTCGACCACGAGAACGTCATCAAGATCAGCACCACGGCTGCGGCCGGCACGCTGTCCACCGCGTACCACGAGGCGCTGCACGCCTTCTTCAGCCGCTACGTCAAGGGCGAGCCGCGCGTGCTGGAGGTGATGAAGAGCCTGGCCGAGAACCAGAAGATCCTGGAGCGCGTGCATGCCCTCCTGGACGGCTTCCCCAAGGCCCAGGAGCAGCTCAAGGACGGCGAGGAGCGTCTGGCCTACATCTACCAGTTCTGGGCCGCTGGCGCCCTGGATCTGCCCACCAGCAAGGGCCGCACGTGGCTCCAGAAGCTCGGCAAGTTCTTCCGCCGTGTCCTGGGCACCGTCAGTGACTCCGAACGTGCCACGGAGCTGTTCGAGGCCTTCCACGCCGGCCAGCTGGCCGAGCCCTCGGCCGCCGGCCAAGTTATTGCCAAGACGTTGGCACAGGGCACCATGACCCTGCGCGCGCGGCGCAAGCTCGACGGCCTACTCCAGGCTGCGGCGGCAGCGACCCTGCCGGCCAACGAGATCCTGCTGGGCAGCAAGAGCGAGCGGGCGCGCATGTTGGGCCGTGAGTTCTACGCCAATCCCGGCGAAGAGGCCGCCGGCCGCACGGGCGAGGGCTATCTGAACGCCCGCTCGCGCGAGGCGCGCAAGTACAAGAACCTGTTCGCCGACGCGATCGAGGGCCTGTCTGACCGCGACCTCAAGACCGTGTCGGCCTACCTGCAGTCGGCGGTCGGGCCCGAAGCCATCCCCTACGCGCCGCACGCCAAGGCCGTCAAGGGCATCCGTGCGTCGCTGGACCGCTTTTACGACTACATGAAGGAGTCGGGCCTGGACGTGGGCTACATCGAGAAGTATTTCCCGGTGATGTGGAGCTCGCAGCGGCTGATCGAGCAGAAGCAGGCCTTCGTCGACATGCTGACTACCAACTATGCCGACGTGCTGCAGCGCGGCGCCGACACCTCCAGCGTGAAGGGCATGAGCCAGGCGGACGTGGCCGAGCGCATCTGGGCTGCGCTCGTGCAGAACCAGGGCGCCAACAAGATCGCCCCCGACCGTGAGGACGGCGTGCTGGTGCCTTTCTTCGAGAGCGGCGAGGGCCGCACGCTGGACTGGATCAAGCCCGAGCACCGCGAGCCGTTCCTGGAGAAGGACTTGGTCGGCCAGATGAGCCGCTACTTCCACCAGGGCGCGCGCGCCGCGGAATACGCCAAGCGCTTCGGGCAGAAGGGTGAGCAGCTGAACTCGGCGCTCGAGCAGATCGACGACGAGCTCTGGACCGAAGGGCGCGCGATGGTCAAGCGCGGCGAGCTGGACCGCAAGGCCATGGAGAAGTGGCAGGCCCGTCAGATGCGCGACGTGCGCCACGCCGTGGGGGCCATGGAGGGCACGCTGGGCAAGGACATCTCGCCCACGCTGCGCAAGTTCAACAGCTACATGACGGTCTACCAGAACGTGCGGCTGCTGCCGCTGTCGCTGTTCAGCAGCTTCGTCGACCCCCTCGCCCTCATCGCTCGCGGCGGCGAGATGAAGGACGCCTACAACGCTTTCCTGGACGGCATGAAGGAGGTATTCCGCGCCTGGGGCAACGCCTTCCGCGACGAGCCGGCCGAGCGCAAGAAGAGCGAGTGGGAGCAGCTGGCCGAGTTCGTCGGCGCGATCGACAGCGAGGTCTTCAGCCACCACATCAGCGAGGAATACAGCAGCGAGTACATGACCCCGCTGGCCAAGCGCATCAACGACAAGATGTTCGTGCTCAACGGCATGGAGGCCTGGAACCGCTCGATGCGCGTGGCGGCGACCAAGGCGGCGACTGAGTTCATCACCAAGCACAAGAGCCTGCCGACCGAGCACAGCAAGCGCTGGCTGAGCGAGCTGGGCCTCTCGCCGCAGGACATCACCCTGGATGCTGACGGGCGCCTGGTGACTGACCGGCACGTCCTGGCCAAGCAGAAGGGCGTGAGCCTGGAGCAGGCCACCGAGGACGTGCGCGCGATCCACTACGCCATCAACCGCTGGGTGGAGGGCGCAGTGCTCACGCCCAACGCCGCGCAGCGCCCGAGCTGGTCGAGCGACCCGCGCTACAGCGTGCTGTTCCATCTCAAGCAGTTCACCTACAGCTTCCACCAGACGGTGCTCAAGCGCGCGGTGAAGGAGCTCGAGTACGGCAACCTGGCACCCATGGGCGTGTTCGCCTGGTACATCCCCACCATGATCGCGGCGGACGTGACCAAGGGCCTGCTGCAGGGCGGCGGCAGCCTGCCGGCGTACATGAAGGGCTACGACCTGGGCGACTGGGTGATGCACGGCGCGCAGCGCGCTGGCCTGCTGGGCGTCGGGCAGCTGGGCGTGGACGCCAACGCGGACATCTCCAGCCTGGCCGGGCCGGCGGTGGAGCAGGCGATCGATGCGCTTCGCGACCCGCTGGCGGATTCGACGATCCGTGCGCTGCCGCTGCACGGGCTGTACCGAGAAGCGCTGCGCTGACCCCGCGCCCCATAAAGGCCTGCCGGCAAAAGAAAAGGGCCCCTCGGGGCCCTTGGCTTTGACAACCTTACGGCTGTCGTTTGACAACCCTACGCCAGCACCTTGCGACGGCGCTCGCGTTCGGCGCCGTTCTTCACCCAGCGGTACACGCCGTGGCTCAGCACCAGGATGCCGGCGGCGGCGCGCAGCGCCTTGTAGGCAACGCGCACACAGCGCGCGATCAGAAAGAAGAGGCTCATTCATTCTCCAGTTGGACGACGGTCTCACCCCAACCCTTCGGGGTGATGACCATCACATTGCCCTGCGTCAGGTCGCAGGGGTCGATCGGGTAGCGCGAGATGATCTGGCCGCACGTGACCATGGACTCTCGATTCGCGCGGACCTCATGCAGGTACAGCTTGCCGTGGTC
Organism: Pseudomonadota bacterium; assembly: GCA_018241225.1. Classification (GTDB taxonomy): domain Bacteria; phylum Pseudomonadota; class Gammaproteobacteria; order Burkholderiales; family Burkholderiaceae_C; genus Variovorax. The sequence continues at coordinate 31,564 of JAFEEG010000025.1, read as the reverse complement.
GTTCACAGCATGCCGGGCGATGAGGTCGAGGGGGACACGCCCCAGCGCCTTGATGGCAGCTTCGGTGTAGGAAAGTGAGCCGAGAAGAAAGTTTGCGTGCACGTTGGCTCCGGTGGTGGCCTTCGAAATTCCATTACGAACCTGTGAAACTCTTCCTCTATATATCTACTACTTACCTACTTACTTTTTTACTTCTAATTTGGAAGGAATATAAGAATGTAATAAGTAGAGTAATACAGAGGGAAAAGGCGCTTACGACTTATAGATTGGCGGCGTCCAGATCGCGCGTCGTCCTGCCCATGAGTCGACGGATAGGCCGGATGCGCGCCCGCAGTGCTTGCGCGAGTGCAAGGGCTTCAATTCGCCCAAGCCCCGCGATGGTGGTTGCGGAAGACGCCGGTGCGCTCGTGAAGCTTCTGTAGGGGTCCGGCCACAGCACTACGCTCCATTTGTTCCCTGCCGAGGTGCCCGCGACTGTCACGAGCCAGTAGTCCTCGTACGGCAGCGGCAGCGGGTAGTCGTCGAGGTTCATGGTCGGTTGAGCAACGGTGTTGGCAGGCCTAGCAGGCGACGTGCGGCGTAGCAGGTCGCTTGGAGCTCCTGCTGCAGCTGCCAGGCGGTTCGAAAGTTGTCGATGAGTGCCGATATCTGGCGCTCCGACAGATCCTCTGTGTATGCGGCGACGTACCAAGGCCCGCCCCAGCTGTTGCAGAGGCTGCTTTCGAGCCGCACCTCGGTGTAGCGCTCGGGTGGGTGGTTGAGCTTCATGTTTCCACCTTGAAGCCGAGCAGCCGGCGCACCGACTTGACCTGCGTCTCCAACGCCCTGCCGAAGTCGACGGCCTCGTGCCGGGTCTCGGTGCGGAGGATGAACTCCATGCCGCCGTGATGTACCAGCTCGGGCGTCTGGCCCTTCGGCCAGGACCCAACGTCGTACCGTAGGAAGACCCGGTGCATGCCGGCGGTGGTCAAGATGGTGGCGCCCAGGTAGTGCTCCAGGCTGAAGTACGGGTCGCGGGGCGTCATACCGCCAGCGCCTCAACGCCGCGACCTAGAAGCCGGCGGACGGTGCGGATGCGCTTGCGCAGGGCGATGGCAACCGTGACGGCTGTGCTGCGGTCCAGATGGTCGCGTACGATGCGCCGTCGGCAAAACCCACCGTCCACTGAGGGGTCGCCCACGACGGCCAAGTGCCATACTTCATCGCCAGGCGGCAACGAGCGCTCGACAACGACCTGGCAGATGTCTTCGTCTGGGTAGGGAAGTTCGGGCAGCTTCATGGCCTCAATTTTCCTTCGATTGGGGTGGGCATAGCAGGCGGGCATACAAGCCCGAAACCCGCATGAATAGGGCCTTCCGGGACTGCCCCTGAACCTTGACATGGTGGGGGTCGGTGGTTCGAATCCACTCGCGCCTACCAAAGCCTTTTCAGAAGAATCGATCAAGGACTCCGCATTCAATGCCGAGTCCTTTTTTGTTGCCCGCGCGCGAACTCGGTTGAATCAGGCGCGCACCGCGGCCGGTGTCCACCATGGGGGAAGCAGCCGCGCAACTTCGGGCCGCGCAAAGCGCTGGTCCAGCAGCCACAGCACGCCCTCGTCGCTTTCGCTGCGAATGACGCGGCCACCGGCCTGCACCACCTTGCGAATGCCCGGATACAGGTACGTGTAGGCGTAGCCGTCGCCGAAGCGCTCTTCCATGCGCTGGCGCATCCGCTCGTTCAGTGCGTCGTGCTGAGGCAGGCCCAGGGTCGCGACAAACGCACCCACCAATCGGTCGCCCGGCAGGTCGACGCCTTCGCCGAAAACACCGCCCAGCACCGCAAAGCCGATGCCGCGCCCGCCGGGCTGGAAGCGATCGAGAAAGGCCGAGCGTTCATCCGCCGCGCCGCCGCGCTTCTGGCGCCACACGTCGATGTGCGGGCTGAGCCGGCCAAGCTCGTTCGCGGCCATCTCCAGGTAGTCGAAACTGCTGAAGAAGGCCAGGTAGTTGCCCGGCCGCTGCTCGAACTGCGTCGAGACGAGCTGGACCAGCCTTTCCAGTGTTTGCGGCCTGTCCTGCAGCCTCGTGGAGAGGTTGCGCGCGAGCTTCACTTGCAACTGCTGCGCGGAGAAGGGCGATGCGATGTCGACCATGGCGGTGTCAGGCGGCAGGCCCAGCGTGTCGCGATAGAACTCGAACGGCGAGAGGGTTCCCGAAAAGCACACCGCGCTGCGCGAGAGTGCAAAGCGCGGCCGCAGGAAGGTGGCGGGAATCAGGTTGCGCACGGCGATCTGCCGGGCTCCGTCGGGTGCAGGCGAGAAATCGAGCACCGAATGCGCGCTGTCGAACGATTCGGCCAGGCGCGCGCATTGGAGGATCTCGAAGAACAAGTCCTGCAGTGGTCCCTTGGCCAGTTGCGGATGCGCGCTGAAGTACTCGGCCAGGGTGCCCGCCGCATCGCGGATGGCGCGCTCCAATTCCTCGGGCAATGCGTCGAGCAGTGCGTCGGGGCCGCACGCGCCTTCGGCCCGGTCCCACTGGGCGCGCAGCAGTCGCAACGCGCCGGCTGCGGTTGCCGGCACCATGCCCCTGGCACGCGCGAAGCTGCCTTCTGACAACACCGCCGAGTACATGCCACGCGCCCGCTCCAGCAGGTTGTGGGCTTCGTCCACCAGCAGCGCGACCTGCCATTCCTGCTCCTGTGCCAGCACGTGGAGAAAGGCGCTGGGATGGAAGTAGTAGTTGTAGTCGGCCACCACCACGTCGCACCAGTGCGCCATTTCCTGGGCGAGGAAGTAGGGGCAGACCTGGTGTTCGCCCGCGATGGCACCCAGGTGCCTTCGGTCGAGAAGGGGAACGGCGCTGGCGGCTTCGCGTGCCGCGGGCAGCCGGTCGTAGAAGCCGCGCGCCAGCGGACACGACTCACCGTGGCACGCGGCACCTGGATGACGGCATGCCGACTCCCTTGCTTCGATTTCCAGCACGCGCAGGTCTTGCGCACCCTTGCACTGCAGCTCGTGCAGCGCCTCCAGCGCCACGGTGCGCCCGGGCGTCTTCGCGGTCAGGAAGAAGACCCGGTCGATCCGATGCCCGGCCTTGGCCTTGAGCAGGGGGTAGAGCGAGGCGAGCGTCTTGCCGATGCCCGTGGGCGCCTGCGCCAGCAGGCAGCGCCGTGCTGCACTGGTCTGGTAGATGCGGCGCGACAGTTCCTTCTGCCCGGCCCGAAAGGCGGGCCGCGGAAAAGGCAGTGCCTGGAGCAAACGCACCAGGCTTTGGCCCCGCTGGGCCTGCAAGCGGGCCCATTGCAAGTAGGCGCGCGCCATGGCTTCCAGTTGGGCGCGCAGCGTGGCGGCATCCAGCTCTTCTTCCAGCACCGTTTCGCTTTCGGTGCCCAGGTCGAAATAGACCACGGCCACCCGCAGCGAAGGCAGCTGTCGTTCCTGGCACAGCATGGCGGCGTAGACCCGGGCCTGGGCCTGGTGCAGCGCCCGCTGGTTGGGCTTGATGGATTCGACCGGCCCGCGGCAAGTCTTGATTTCCTCCAGCCGCAGTGCCTGGGGGTCGAAGCCGTCGGCTCGGCCGCGCACGCGCAGGCCCTCGAAGCACCACGCCAAGGGCAGTTCGCACTCGTAGCTGCTCCCGCGCCGGGACTGCACTTGCCGATGTCCCGCCATGCCTTCCAGGGCAGTGGGCGCGGGCGTGAAGCGCAGATCCAGGTCGCCCGCCTGGGCAGCGAATGCGCACAGGCGGCGCACCGACACCGTCATTTCTGGCGTGGCGTCGGACGCTGGCGGGGGCGGGATATCGGGCACCCGCGAACTGTACACATGTCCAGTGCCACAGGATGAGCGGCAGCCATCATCCGCTTGATGGAGTTCCGTCGCACGCCGCTTGTGTTAACTTGAGTGAACATGCATTTCCAATGTCCGAAATCGCGCGAATGAACACCCTGCCCAACGACCTGGACCCCTTGCCGAACGAACTGCGGCTGGCCGCCTTGATGCGACAGGCGCCGTTGGAGTTCGCTCGCGTGGTCTATGGCCTGAACGATCGGGCCAGCGGCCGGGCGGAAACCATGGCGGCCGAGGATGTGGCGCGCAGCGAGCGACACGGCATGCCGGTCACGCGCGAGCGGGCCGAGCAGCGCGCGCGGGCCTACCTGCCGGTGGGCGGCCACGAGCATTGCCCGCGCTGCTGGGTCTTCAACGGCGTGAAGAACCTGCTGGTGTTTAAGGAAGGCGACGAGGAGCGGCCCGAGACGGCATCATGCAAAGTCTGCGGAGCCGAATACGCCTGCGTCGTGGATTGAGGGAATCCCGAAGAGGGTAAACCTTGGCGCGGTGCAGCAAACCCGCTCCCTAGAATGGCCCGGGCGCTATTGGCGTCCAACCCGACCGTCCCGACAAGGAGATTTCCCAAGTGCAGAGCAAGAAGGCCGCCGGCAAGCCGGCGCAGCGAGTGATCAAGAAGTATCCGAACCGCAGGCTCTACGACACGGAAACCTCCTCCTACATCACGCTGGCCGAGGTCAAGCAACTGGTGATGTCCAAGGCTGCCTTCGTGGTGCGGGATGCCAAGAGCGGCGACGACCTCACCCGCAGCATCCTGCTGCAGATCATCCTGGAAGAAGAAGCGGGCGGCGCGCCCATGTTCAGCGAGCAGGCGCTGGCCAGCATCATCCGCTTCTACGGCCAGGCCATGCAGGGCTACATGGGGCCCTACCTCGAGAAGAATATCCAGGCCATGACCGAGCTGCAGACGCGCATGGCCGAGAACGCCGAAACGCTCTCGCCCGAGATGTGGTCGCGCTTCATGATGGGCAGCTACGCCGAGCAGTCGCAAAACGCCTTCAAGCAGCTGCAGGAGCAGATGCAGAAGAACGCCGAACAGGCGCTGGCCGCGTTCGGCATCAAGCGGCCCTAGCGCAGCTGAAAAGGGGGTGCCTTGAGGCTGCCAAGGCCCCGTGCGGGCCGGGCAGGGCGTTCCCTGGGACAATACGGGGATGAGCGAAGCAGCCTCCCCCGAACGTCTTGAAAACCCCGCCACCGCGCCCAAAGTGGGCTTTGTCAGCCTGGGTTGCCCCAAGGCCCTGACCGACTCCGAACTGATCCTTACGCAACTGAGCGCCGAGGGCTACCAGACCTCCAAGACCTTCGAGGGCGCCGACCTCGTTATCGTCAACACCTGCGGCTTCATCGACGATGCCGTGAAGGAAAGCCTGGACACCATCGGCGAGGCGCTGGCCGAGAACGGCCGCGTGATCGTCACCGGCTGCCTGGGCGCCAAGAGCGGCGACAGCGGTGGCAACCTGGTTCGCCAGATGCACCCCAGCGTGCTGGCCGTCACGGGCCCGCATGCCACGCAGGAAGTGATGGATGCGGTGCACGCCAACCTGCCCAAGCCGCACGACCCCTTCGTGGACCTGGTGCCGCCCATGGGCATCAAGCTCACGCCCAAGCACTACGCCTACCTGAAGATCAGCGAGGGCTGCAACCACCGCTGCACCTTCTGCATCATTCCCTCGATGCGCGGCGACCTCGTGTCGCGGCCGGTGGGCGATGTGCTCAAGGAAGCCAAGGCACTGTTCGAAGGCGGCGTGAAGGAGCTTCTGGTCATCAGCCAGGACACCTCTGCCTACGGCGTGGACATCAAGTACCGCACGGGCTTCTGGGACGGCAAGCCGGTCAAGACCCGCATGCTCGACCTGGTGCGCACGCTGGGCGAGATCGCCGAGCCCTATGGCGCCTGGGTGCGGCTGCACTACGTGTACCCGTATCCCAGCGTGGACGAGGTGATTCCGCTGATGGCCGAAGGCCGCGTGCTTCCCTACCTGGACGTGCCGCTGCAGCACAGCCACCCCGACGTGCTCAAGCGCATGAAGCGCCCGGCCAGCGGCGAGAAAAATCTGGAGCGCATCGCCAGGTGGCGCGAGATGTGCCCCGAGCTGGTGATCCGCAGTACCTTCATCGCAGGCTTCCCGGGCGAGACGGAAGAAGAGTTCGAGCATCTGCTGAACTTCATCCGCGAGGCCGAGATCGATCGCGCCGGGTGCTTTGCTTACAGCCCTGTGGAGGGCGCCACCGCCAACGATATTCCCGGCATGCTGCCCGAGGCCGAGCGCGAGGCGCGGCGTTCGCGCTTCATGGAGGTTGCGGAAGAAGTGTCGATTGCGCGCCTGCGCCGTCGCATCGGCGCAACGATGCAGGTGCTGGTGGACTCGGCGCCGGCCATGGGCCGCAAGGGCGGAGTGGGGCGCAGCTATGCAGATGCACCGGAAATCGACGGCATCGTGCGGCTGTTGCCGCCCGAAAAGATCAGCAAGCAGCTCAAGGTGGGCGAATTCACCAAGGCGCGCATCGTGGACACGCAGGGCCACGATCTGATTGCGCTGCCCATCTGAGCCGCACCGGAATGCGATCAAGGGCCTCATTCGCAAAAGTGGGGCCCGAAGTGTCAGCCGTGTGTGTCATGATGGCTGCGCGTAGCCCTTGATAAAAGTGCTTCGCGCCCCGAAGAGAACAGACGACGCACTCCGTACACATGCCGGCCCAACCCCAAAACAAAAATCCCCTGCAAATCTTCATTTGCAGGGGATCTTGTTTGTTGGTGCCCAGAAGAGGACTCGAACCTCCACGATGTTACTCGCTAGTACCTGAAACTAGTGCGTCTACCAATTCCGCCATCTGGGCCCACACGCTGCTGAGTTAACCTGTTGGTCTTCCCTGCAACGTGTTTTGTTTTTCAGGAACGAGAGGAATCATATCAAAAATTTAGGCCACTCCGGCGTTCTGTCGGAAGAAGTTGAAGGAATTGTCCAAGGACACCGCGACGGACACGGTTTTGTGTTGCGTGATGACGGCGACGCGGACATCTATCTGCCCCCCAACGAGATGCGTGCCGTCCTGCACAAGGACCGCGTGAAAGCGCGCGTTGTGCGGCAAGACCGTCGCGGTCGCCCCGAGGGGCGCGTGGTGGAAATCGTCGAGCGCCCCGAGCAGCCCATCATCGGCCGCCTGCTGCATGAAGGCGGCGTGTGGCTGGTGGCGCCCGAGGACAAGCGCTACGGCCAGGACGTACTCATTCCCAAGGGCGCCACGGGTCCGGCCAAGGTCGGGCAGGTGGTGGTGGTGCAGCTCACCGAGCCGCCGGCCCTGTTCGGCCAGCCCGTGGGCCGCGTGAAGGAAGTGCTGGGCGAAATCGACGACCCCGGCATGGAGATCGAAATTGCGGTGCGCAAGTACGGCGTGCCGCACGAATTCTCTGAAGCCTGCCTGACGCAGGCGAAGGCGCTGCCCGACAAGGTGCGCGCCACCGACAAGCGCGGCCGCGTCGACCTGACCGACATCCCGCTGGTCACCATCGACGGCGAAGATGCCCGCGATTTCGACGACGCGGTGTACTGCGAACCTGCCAAGGTCGGCCGCACCAAGGGCTGGCGCCTGCTGGTGGCCATTGCCGACGTGAGCCACTATGTGCAGACCGGCAGCGACATCGACATCGACGCCTACGACCGCGCCACCAGCGTGTACTTTCCGCGCCGGGTGATCCCGATGCTGCCGGAGAAGCTCTCCAACGGCTTGTGCTCGCTCAACCCCGAGGTGGAACGCCTGTGCATGGTGTGCGACATGCTGGTGACCAATGCCGGCGAGATCTACGCCTACCAGTTCTATCCGGCCGTGATGTTCAGCCACGCCCGCTTCACCTACACCGAGGTGGCGGCCATTCTTGCCAACACGCGCGGCCCCGAGGCCGGCAAGCGCAAGGAGCGCGTGAAGGACCTGCTGAACCTGCACGACGTGTACCGCGCGCTGCTCAAGGCGCGCTCGGTGCGCGGCGCGGTGGACTTCGAGACCACCGAGACGCAGATCATCTGCGACGACGCCGGACGCATCGAGAAGATCGTGCCGCGCGTGCGCACCGAGGCGCACCGCCTCATCGAAGAGGCCATGCTCGCGGCCAACGTGTGCAGCGCCGACTTCATCGCCGAAGGCAAGCACCCGGGCCTGTTCCGCGTGCACGAAGGCCCCACGCCCGAGAAGAAGGAAATCCTGCGCAACTACCTCAAGGCCATGGGCGTGGGCATGTCGATCAGCGACGATCCGCGTCCTGCCGAGTTCCAGGCGGTGGCCGAGGCCACCAAGGACCGGCCCGACGCGCAGCAGATCCACACCATGCTGCTGCGCTCGATGCAGCAGGCCATCTATACGCCAATCAACAGCGGCCACTTCGGCCTGGCGTACGAGGCCTACACGCACTTCACCAGCCCGATCCGCCGTTACCCCGACCTGCTGGTGCACCGGGTCATCAAGGCCATCCTGGGCAAGACCAAGTACCAGTTGCCGATGCTGCCCACGCCGGGCGAGGCGCATGCCAAGCTGGCCAAGCGCCTGGCTTCGCGGGTGAAGGCGCCCAGCGCCAAGCCGCAGAAGGCCAGCGTGGCGCCCAGCAAGGAAGTCATGGCCTGGGAGGCCGCCGGCCTGCATTGCAGTGCCAACGAGCGGCGCGCCGACGAGGCCAGCCGCGACGTCGAGGCATGGCTGAAGTGCAAGTACATGCGCGAGCACCTGGGCGAGGAATACGGCGGCGTGGTCACTGCGGCCACCACCTTCGGCATCTTCGTCACGCTCGACGCCATGTATGTCGAAGGCCTGGTGCACATCACCGAGCTGGGTGGCGAGTACTTCAAGTTCGACGAGGCCCGGCAGGAACTGCGCGGCGAGCGCACCGGCATCCGCTACGCCATCGGCTCGCGCGTGCGGGTGCAGGTCAGCCGCGTCGACCTGGACGGCCGCAAGATCGACTTCCGCCTGGTGCGCGAAGGCGAAGAGCTCACCAATCGCGCGCTCAAGGACAAGGGCCTGCCCGGTGGTCCGACCGGCGTGCCGGCCAAGGCCGCCGACAAGCGTTCGGGCCGCAAGAAGAGCGAAAGCTCGCGTTCGGCACAATCGCCCATCCAGGCCCTGCGCTCGGCGGTCAAGAAGGCCACGAGCAAGATGAAGGGCAAGGGGCGCACCGCGCGCCGATGAACCACAACAAGGAGATCAAGACAGATGAGTGAATCGACGAGCCGCATTGCGATCGTGACGGGTGCCGGCTCCGGCATCGGCCGTGCTGCCGCCCTGGCCCTGCTGGGCGACGGCTGGAGCGTGGCGCTGGCCGGGCGCCGCGCCGAGCCGCTGGAAGCCGTGGCCAAGGAATCGGGCGCCGGCGAGCGCGTGCTGGCTGTGCCCACCGACGTGGCCGACCCCAAGTCGGTCGAGGCGCTGTTCGCCGCGGCCGTGGCCAAGTTCGGCCGCGTGGACCTGCTGTTCAACAACGCCGGCGTGGGCAACCCGCCCGGCGACATGATGGACTGGACGCCCGAGCAATGGCGGGGCGTGGTGGACATCAACCTGAACGGCATGTTCTATTGCATCCAGCAGGCGTTCCGGGTGATGTCCAGGCAAAGCCCGCGCGGCGGCCGCATCATCAACAACGGCTCCATCTCGGCGCACGCGCCGCGGCCCAACTCGCTGGCCTACACCTCGACCAAGCACGCCGTGCAGGGCCTGACCAAGACGGCGTCGCTCGATGGCCGCAAGTACGACATCGCCGTGGGGCAGGTCGACGTGGGCAATGCCATGACCGAGCTGGCCTCCAAGATGGCCAAGGGCGTGCCGCAGGCCAACGGCGAGATCGCGATCGAACCGCTGATCGACGTGAAGATCGTCGGCCAGTCGGTGCTCTACATGGCCAACCTGCCGCTGGAAGCCAACATCCTGTTCCATACGGTGATGGCCACCAAGATGCCCTTCGTGGGCCGCGGCTGAAGAAGCTGCTTCTCAGCCAGCGGCTGCAAGGGCGCTGGCACTGAGGGGCTGGTCTTGCGGCCAGCCGTCGGCCAATGCGCCGTGCCGCCAGACGGCGGCGCGTGCGCTGGCCATCGCGTCCTGGCCGCCCGCCAGCCTGGCGCCGATCATTCCGGCCAGCACATCGCCCGTGCCGCCCGTTGCGAGGCGCGCGTTGCCGCTCAGGTTGATGAACGGGGTTGCATCGGGCGCAGCGATGATCGAGCCGGACCCCTTGAGAACCACCACCGCCTGAAAGCGCTGCGCCAGCGATTGCGCGGCGGCCAGTCTGTCGCGCTGGATGGTGGCCGTGTCGCAGCCCAGCAAGCGAGCGGCTTCCAGCGGATGCGGCGTCAGAACCGTCTGCTGGCCTTTGTTCTTGCGCGCGGCCACCTGGGCCTGCAGTGCGCCATCGGCTGCGATGGCGTTGAGCGCGTCGGCATCGAGCACGATGCGCGGCGCTAGGCCCAGCAGTCGCGGCAGCCATGCCTGCACTTCGGTGCCGCCGCCGCAGCCGCAGACGGTGGTCAAGTGCGACCAGTCGAGCGATGCGGGGTCGCGGAACATCAACTCCGGCTGAATGGCCGAAAGAGCCGGCTGCGTCCTGTCGAGCAAGGCCACGAAGACGCGGCCAGCGCCACCGTGCAGGGCGGCGCTGGCAGCCAGCAGCGCTGCGCCGGCCATGCCAGGTGCCCCTGCGAGCACGGCAACGTCGCCGTAGCTGCCCTTGTGCGTGGCATGGGCGCGCGCCTCGTCGGGAGGCGGCGCATTGAGAAGTGCCGCCGGGCTCTCCGCGCCCGGGCTGCAGCCCAGGTCGTCGAACCAGACCTGTCCCGCCGCATCGCGGCCCTGCGCGGTGAACAGGCCGGGCTTGAGCGTCAGCAGGCTCAGGCAATGCCGGTCTTGGGCGTGCCCGAAGTCGAAGGCCGCCACGCCGGTGTCGGCATCCAGGCTGGACGGCAGGTCGACACTGAGCACGGGGCGGTCTTGGCGATACATCCGATCGAGCCACTGGGCCATCACGCCAGCCGGCCCGCGCGTGGCACCCAGGCCCAGCAGGGCGTCGATGGCCAGGTCGTAGTGCCTGGGCGGCTCTGCGGCGACGGGCACGCCTGCCTGGCGCGCACGCTGCAGGGCATCGAGCGCGTCAGCGGGGAGCTTGCTCTCTTCGCCCGCAAAGCTCACATGCACGCCGAAACCGCGCGTGTGCAATTGAGCTGCCGCCTCGAAGCCGTCGCCACCGTTGTTGCCGGGGCCGCAGGCGATCCAGATGCAGCGCGAGTCTGGTGCGATGGCAGCCGCCAGCCGCGCCACGGCCAGGCCGGCGCGCCGCATCAGGGTGTGGGCCGCAAGCTGCGCGGCCGCCGCTTGCTCGATGCGCCTGCTGGCAGCCACATCGAACAACTCGTCACGGCTGTGGGAGGTGATGCGGCGCATGGTCTGGATGCCTCCTTCTAGTCGCCCAGCAGGCGCTCGACGCCGAAGCCTTCGAGGTCGATGCCCGGATCTTGCCCCGCCACCAGATCGGCCAGCACGCGCGCGCTGCCGCAGGACAGGGCCCAGCCACTGGAGCCATGCCCGAGGTTGAGCCACACGCCCGGAATGCCACTGGGGCCGATGACCGGCGGGCCGTCCGGCAGCATCGGGCGCGCACCCTTCCACTGTTGCACGCCCTGTTGAAGCGTGACGGCGCCAGGAAACCAGTCGTGCAGCACCTTGTAGAGCGTTTTCAATGCGGCCGGGTTGATGCGGTCGGCCGGGCCGCCGAGCTCCGCGCCCCCAGCCACGCGCACCCGCATGCCCAGGCGGGAGATGGCGACCTTGAAGCGCTCGTCCATCACGGCGCCGCGCGGTGCGTGCAGCGATTCCTTGATGTGCGCGCTGACCGAATGGCCATACACGGGCGTCAGCGGAATGCGCAAGCCCAGGGGCTTGAGCAGTTGCGCCGAAGCCAGGCCCGCACAGACGATGACGGCATCGAAATCCAGTGCGGGCGAGCCGCCAATCAGCGTGAGCGAACGCGGCGCCGATCGGGTCAGCGGCGCGATATCGCAGCCGAAGTGGAACTGCGCCCCGAGCGATTCGGCCTCCCGCTTGAGCAGCAGGGCGAATTGGCGACAGTTGCCGACCTCGTCGTCGGGCAGATAGATGGCGCCGGCCAGTTCCGTGTCGGCATTGAGTGCCGGCTCGATCTGTCGCGCCTCGTCGGCATTGATCTCGCGGAACTTGGAGCCGGCGGCGCGCAGCACCTCCAGGCCGGGCTGCGCCATTTGGGCCTCGCGCTTGCCGCGCAAGAGCACCATGTAGCCGTCGCCCCGGTCGTATTCGAGTTCACGCGCGGCCACGATGTCGTGCAGCCGCAGCCGGCTGTAGAAGGCCAGGCGCTGCATGCGCGCACGGTTCTGGAGGTAGGCCTCGAGCGTGCAGGCCCGCTGGAAGCGCGACATCCACCTCACGTCCCGCAAGGACAGCGGCCAGCGCAGCTTGACTGCGCCGTGCGTGGAAAACACGGAGCGCAACACCTTGCCGCGCATGCCCGGTGCAGCCCATGGCGTGACATAGCCGGGCGCCACCACGCCGGCGTTGGCAAAGCTGGATTCCTCGGCGGCCGAGTTGCGTCGGTCGAATACCGACACCTCGTGGCCGTCGACGGTCAACTCCCAGGCGGTGGTGATGCCGACGATACCGGCGCCCACGATCGCGATTTTCATTCTTGGATGCTTCGATTGCAGAAGGGGCGAGCACTCTTTCTTCACTCGCCGATGAACTCCCGTGAGCATAGACGAGCGCAAGGCGCGTGCCGGCGCCAAGGGGCTTACTTCAGCCGGCGTTGCACCACAATGATCAGGGCCGCGGCCAGCGCCAGTACGGCGAGCAGGCGATAGAGGTCTTCGCAGGACATGAGCAGTGCCTGCTGGTCGACAAGACGGGAGAGGGTGGACAGCGCAGTGTGCCGGGCGTCCTCGCCCGACATGCCCTGTGCGGCCAGGGAGGCTTGCAGGCCGTTGATCCAGCTGCTGGCCTGCGGGCTCGACACGTCGATGTTCCCCGCGATCTGCGCGTAGTTGGCAAATTGCCGGTCCTGCAGCGTGATGGCGGCCAGTGCCGAGGCGAAGGTGCCGGCCACCTGGCGCATCAGGTTCTTGCTTTGGTAGCCGTGGGCGAAGCGCTCGTCGCCCAGGTCGCGGAAGGTGAGGCCGGCCACTGGAAGCACCAGCAGCGCGCCGAACACGCCTTTGGCCGCCAGCGCAAGCAGCAGCGCACCTGCCGGTGCCTGCGGCGGCATGCTGGCAAACAGCCAGGCGGCCAGCGCCAGCGCAAGGGCGCCCGCGGCCATCAGCGGCTTCTTGCGTGGCAGCCGCGCGCCCCGCTTGATGTAGGCGTAGGCCGCCGCGAGCGTCACCAGGGCGGAGAAGGTGTTGAGCCAGCCGGCGGTGGTCAGCGGCATGCCCAGGCCGCGCTCGGCGTAGATCGGAAACACGTAGCCCGTCACGCCGGCCAGGCAGTAGTGGACGAAATACAGGCCCAGGCCGGCCAGGTAGACCGGATGGCCCAGCTCGCGCAGCCGCACCAGGGGTTCGTCATGCTTGAGCTGGTGAGCGAAGAACCAGCCCAGCAGGCCCAGTCCGCATAGCGCGGTGATCGCCAGCCGGGCAGGGTGGGCGAACATTTCGAACCGCGCCTGTGCCAGGCCCATCTGCACCAGGGTCACGGCCAGTGCGAACAGCAGCAGCGGACCTGCAGCCCAGCGCACCGGCTCGCCGCCGCGGCCCACTGCGTCGGGCAGCAAGGTCCAGGCACCGGCAAGCGCAAGGGCTGCCAGGGGCTGTGCAGCCAGGAAGACCCAGCGCCAGCCCCAATGCTCGACCAGGGCCGCGGCCAACAGCGGCGAGGCGGCCGACATCGCGAATGCCACCAGCATGAAGTCCTTCAGAGCCTGGGGCCGGTCGCGCGGAGCAAACAGCATGGGCACCAGCACCCGGCAGCTGGTGAAGAGGGCGCCACCGCCAAAGCCCTGCAGCAGGCGCGCGAAGGTGAGCATCGACAGGTCTTGCGCCGCTGCGCAGGCGAAGCCGCCCGCCATGAACAGGCCAAGCGCCACGGTGAGGTAGCGCCGGTAGCCGAAATGGCGCGAAAGCCATTGCTGCAGCACGATCATGGTCATGCTTCCGATGGCGTAGGCGGCTTGTACCTGCGCAAACTCGCGCGGCGCCGCGTCGATGCCGCCCACGATGTGGCTGGCGGCAAAGACGAACATGCCGTTCTCGAGAAACTCCACGCCCACCGTCAGGCCCAGCAGAAGCATCAGCAGTCGCTTCTTGTCGGCGTGCCAGTTCCAGGACATCGGGTTCATGGCGTCTCGGGCGGCGCCAGGTCCTTGTGAAGGCGCTTGAGTACCTGCAGCGCGCGGGCCGTGCCGTCGGTGCCCACCGCGGCCCAGCCGGATTGATAGGCGGCATGCACCACCGGGGCGACGCGCTGCAGCAACTCGCGTGCGGCTTCGGTCTGCGCCAGATGGAAGCTGCGTCGGTCGCCGGCGCCGGGCAGGCGCTGCGCCAGGCCTTTTTTCTCCAGGCCGTCCAGCAGTCGGGTGATCTGCGTGCGCGTGGCATCGAGCGTGGTGCCCAGGTCGGACGGCCGCAACGGCTCGACGGCATGGTCGGCAATGAGCACCAGGGCGAGGTACTCGCGCATGTCGATGCCAAAGGGCTCCAGGGCGGAGTTGATGTGCGCCTCGAGCAGGTGCGCCACGCGAAAAAGCATGCGCGAGGCCGCAATGGCGTTCGCCAGCTCGGGCGGGCGGCCGGCCAGGAGACGATCGAGACGGGAAGGCTGCGTCATTTCAATCGATATAGTTTCATGTGAAATTATATCGATTGAAATCAAATGGCGCTTGAGCGCCGCCCGGATGCCGGAGGGGTCAGCTGCGCTTGAGCAGCGCCTCGGTCTGCAGGGCAATGCCCAGGATGCTGTCGTCGTGCAGCGCCGCGTGCCAGAGCATCAGGCCCACCGGCGCTGCGCCTGGCGCCTGGCAGGGCAGGGAGATGGCGCAGCCGTCCAGCATGTTGACCACGGACGGGTTGCGCAGCAGCAAGCCATTCAGGCGGAAGAAGGCGTCATCGCGCTCGATGCCAGGGGCTACGTCGGCCACGGGCGGCGCGGTGACTGGCACGGTGGGAGACAACACCGCGTCGAATTCCTGGAGGGCCGTCTCCATGCGGCGGATCCAGTGGGCGCGTGCCTGCACGAGATCGAGATACTCGAAGGCGCGCATGTCGGCGCCCTTGACGATGCGCTGCGCCACGCGCGGGTCGTAGCCGGCAAAACTGCGCTCCAGCAATTGACGGTGCCACGCATAGCTTTCGGCCGCTGAAAAGCCGCCGGTAGCATTGATGGCGGGCAGGTCGGCCAGCGGTGGCAGGGAGATTTCCTCGATGCTGGCGCCCGCATCGCGCAGGCTGCGCAACGCATCTTCGAAGGCGCTGGCCACGGCGGGTTCGAGTGCGTCCTGAAACAGCTCCTTGACCACGGCAAAGCGGCACTGCGCCAGCGGTTTTGCGGTGGGCGTGACCGTACGGGCAGACAGGATCTCATGCACCAGGACTGCATCGCGCACCGACCGGGTCATGGCGCAGGCGGTGTCCAGCGTGGTCGACAGGGGCAGGGCGCCGCGGGTGGGCACAAGCCGCGCCGTGTTCTTGAAGCCCACGATGCCGTTGAGGGCTGCCGGGATGCGGATCGAGCCACCGGTATCCGAGCCCAGTCCTACAAAGGCTGCCCCGGTTGCAACCGAAACCGCGGCGCCCGAGGAGGAGCCGCCGGGCACATGCGGCCCGCGGTCGCTCTTCACGGCCGCATTGGCCGGGGTGCCGTGATGGGGATTGACGCCAACGCCCGAGAATGCAAATTCGGTCATGTTCGTGCGCCCGATCACCACGCCGCCCGCAGCGCGCAAGCGGGCCACGGCTGGGGCGTCCTCGATGGCGGCAGGGGCATGCGACAGGACCACCGAGCCGGCCGGGGTGGGCTGGCCGGCGATGTCGAACAGGTCCTTGATCGAGACGGACAGTCCGGCCAGGGGCTGGTCCGGACCCGTCGCGTCGGCTTGGGCCTGGGCGTGCTCGAACATGGTCCGGGTGAAAACATGCTCGCAGTCCGGGGAGCGCGCGATGCCGACGGCGCGCTCCATTTCGGTGCTGGCGCTGTGGGTGCCGGCTCGAATGCCGTCGCGGACTTGGATGAGGTCTTGATGCATAGCCACGGAGGGTACAAGGCTGAGGAAAGTCAAGGGGCGCGTGCTATACTCTCTGGGTTTCGCTGATTGCGCGCCGGCCACATTTCGTGGCAGACGCAAGCAGCAGTTGGAAACGTATCCGCAAACCGGCCCACTCAAGGTGTTGCGTCCCGTGCAAACGCAGGCGGGGTGCAAAAACGGGCCGGATTTTAGACATAACCTTTGGAGTTCATTCACATGTCGACCACCATGCGCGAAATGCTGGAAGCCGGTGTCCATTTCGGCCACCAAACCCGCTTCTGGAACCCGAAGATGGCCCCCTTCATCTTCGGCAGCCGCAACAAGATTCACATCATCAACCTGGAAAAGTCGCTCCCGATGTTCCAGGACGCGATGAAGTACGCCAAGCAACTCACCGCCAACCGCGGCACCATCCTGATGGTGGGCACCAAGCGCCAGGCTCGCGAAATCGTCGCCGCCGAAGCTCGCCGTGCCGGCGTTCCCTTCGTCGACACCCGTTGGCTCGGCGGCATGCTGACCAACTTCAAGACGGTCAAGACCTCCATCAAGCGCCTCAAGGACATGAAGGCCCAGCAAGAAGCTGGCCTGGACAGCCTGAGCAAGAAGGAACAGCTCGTCTTCACCCGTGAAATCGAGAAGCTCGAGAAGGACATCGGCGGCATCCAGGACATGGCTGCGCTGCCCGACGCCATCTTCGTGATCGACGTGGGCTTCCACAAGATCGCCGTGGCCGAAGCCAAGAAGCTGGGCATCCCGCTGATCGGCGTTGTGGACTCCAACCACTCGCCCGAAGGCATCGACTACGTGATCCCCGGCAACGATGACTCGTCCAAGGCCGTCACGCTGTATGCCCGCGGCATCGCCGACGCCATCATCGAAGGCCGTGCCAACGCCGTGGCCGACGTCGCCAAGGCCGTGGCCGAAGGCGCCGACGACGAGTTCGTCGAAGTCGAAGAGGGCGCGTCCGCCTGATCTGCTCCCCCTGGAGCCTGAAGAAAGGGGCTTGGTTGCCCCTTTTTTTTAACCTGAATACTGAACGGATACGGAGATTTAGAAATGGCAGCAATCACCGCAAGCATGGTTGGCGAACTTCGCGCAAAGACCGACGCGCCCATGATGGAGTGCAAGAAGGCGCTGACCGAGGCCGACGGCAACATGGAAAAGGCCGAAGAGCTGCTGCGCATCAAGCTGGGCAACAAGGCTGGCAAGGCCTCGTCGCGTATCACCGCTGAAGGCGTGGTGGCGGCGTATGTCGATGGCACCACCGGTGGCCTGATCGAAATCAACTGCGAAACCGACTTCGTCAGCAAGAACGACAGCTTCCTGGCTTTCGCCAACAAGGCTGCCGAGCTGGTGGCCAAGAGCAACCCGGCCGACCTGGCTGCCCTGGGCGCGCTGCCCTACGAGCAGGACGGTTTCGGCCCCACGTTGGAAGACGTGCGCAAGGGCCTGATCGGCAAGATCGGCGAGAACATGACCTTCCGCCGCTTCAAGCGCTTCGCATCGGGCGCCAAGCTGGCTTCGTACCTGCACGGCACCCGCATCGGCGTGCTGGTCGAGTACGAAGGTGACGACGTGGCCGCCAAGGACGTGGCCATGCACATCGCTGCCATGAAGCCGGTGGCGCTGTCCACCGCCGACGTCTCGACCGACCTGATCGAAAAAGAACGCGCCGTTGCTGCCGGCAAGGCCGAAGAAGACCGCAAGACCGCCGAAGCGGCTGGCAAGCCGGCCCAGTCGGCCGAAATCGTCGCCAAGCGTGTCGAAGGCGCGGTGCAGAAGTTCCTCAAGGAAGTGTCCCTGTACAACCAGGCCTTCGTGAAGAACGACAAGCAGACCGTCGAAGCCATGCTCAAGGGCGCCAACACCTCGATCAAGGGCTTCACGATGTACATCGTGGGCGAAGGCATCGAGAAGAAGGTCGACGACTTCGCTGCCGAAGTTGCCGCCCAGGTCGCTGCTGCCAAGGCCCAGGCCTGATCCTGGAATTGTCGCGGCGCCCGAGCGGGTGTCCGCGACAACCCTCCACACCACCCCTTACACTCCGCCCGCCACATTGAAGGAAATGCCCATGCTCCAGACCCGCCCAGCCCACAAGCGCATCTTGTTGAAGCTGTCGGGTGAGGCGCTGATGGGGGATGACGCCTTCGGTATCAACCGCGCCACCATCGTTCGCATGGTCGAAGAGGTGGCCGAAGTGGTGAACATGGGCGTACAGGTCGCCGTCGTCATCGGCGGCGGCAACATCTTCCGTGGCGTGGCTGGCGGCTCCGTCGGCATGGATCGCGCCACGGCCGACTACATGGGCATGCTGGCCACGGTCATGAACTCGCTGGCACTGGCTGATGCCATGGACAAGCAGGGCCTGACCGCGCGGGTGATGTCCGCCATTGCCATCGAGCAGGTGGTCGAGCCCTATGTGCGCCCCAAGGCCTTGCAGTACCTCGAAGAGGGCAAGGTCGTGGTGTTTGCCGCCGGCACGGGCAATCCCTTCTTCACGACCGACACCGCGGCCGCACTGCGCGGCGCCGAGATCGGTGCCGAACTGGTCCTGAAGGCCACCAAGGTCGATGGCGTCTACACCGCCGATCCCAAGAAGGACCCGGAAGCCACGCGCTATTCCACGCTGAGCTTCGACGAAGCCATTGCCCAGAACCTGGGCATCATGGATGCAACCGCTTTCGCGCTATGCCGCGACCAGAAGCTGCCGATCAAGGTGTTTTCGATCTTCAAGAACGGTGCGCTGCGCCGCGTCGTGATGGGCGAAGACGAAGGCACGCTGGTGCATGCTTGACACAATGACGCACCCGCGCCACCTTGTTGTTGGTGGCGGGGCTGCCGTCTTTCAGGAACGCTAGAAATGACCACTATTGCCGAGATCCGCAGCGCCACTGACGCCAAGATGAACCAGTCGCTGGCGGCATTCCAGAACAACCTGACGAAGATCCGCACCGGCCGTGCCAACCCGGCGTTGCTGGACACGATCCATGTCGAGTACTACGGCTCCCAAGTGCCGCTGAGCCAGGTGGCCAACGTGGCGCTGCTCGACGCGCGCACCATCAGCGTCCAGCCCTGGGAAAAGGGCATGGGCGCCAAGATCGAGAAGGCCATTCGCGAAAGCGACCTGGGCCTGAATCCGGCCAGCATGGGCGACCTCATCCGCGTGCCGATGCCGCCCATGAGCGAAGAGCGCCGCAAGGAAATGACCAAGCTGGTCCGCTCCGAAGGCGAGAACGCCAAGATCGCCACGCGCAACCTGCGCCGCGACGCCAACGAATCGGTCAAGAAGCTGGTCAAGGACAAGCTGGCCTCCGAAGACGACCAGAAGCGAGCCGAAGGCGAGATCCAGAAGGTGACCGACCGCCACATCGCCGAGATCGACAAGATGGTCGCGGCCAAGGAAGCGGAGATCATGGCCGTCTAGGCCACGTTCATGAGCAGTTCAACCCGGGCAGCCGTACCTCACCACGTTGCCGTCGTCATGGATGGCAACGGTCGCTGGGCGACCAAGCGCTTTCTGCCGCGCGTTGCGGGGCACAAGCAGGGCGTGGAGTCGCTGCGCCGTTGCGTCAAGGCGTGTGCCGACCGCGGCGTGGGTGTGCTCACGGTGTTCGCCTTCTCTTCCGAGAACTGGAGCCGTCCTGCCGAGGAAGTGTCCGGGCTCATGGAGTTGATGGTGATGGCCTTGGGGCGCGAAGTCCCGCGTCTGCGCGACGACGGGGTGCGCCTGCACTTCGTCGGGGCGCGCGAAGGCTGGAGCGACAGGATCGCCCGCGGCATCGAAGAGGCAGAGGGCGCCACGGCGCACAACTCCCGCCTGGTACTCAACGTGTGCTTCAACTACGGTGGCCGCTGGGACATTGCCCATGCCGCGCAGCAACTGGCCAACCGCGGCGAGGCCATCACCGAGGACACGCTGAACCGCGAGCTGGCATTGGCGCACGTGCCTGATCCGGACTTGTTCATTCGCACTGGCGGCGAGCAGCGCCTGTCCAACTTCCTGCTCTGGCAGAGCGCCTACTCCGAACTCTTCTTCAGCGACCGCTTGTGGCCCGATTTCGACGAGGCCGCGCTGGACCAGGCCTTTGCCACCTACCAGGGCCGGGAGCGCCGATTCGGCAAGACCTCGGAGCAATTGGCGACGCATACCCTGCGTACGGCCTGAGCCGGAAACCATGCTCAAGCAACGCATCATCACGGCCGTCGTTCTGCTGGCCATCCTGCTGCCTGCGCTCTTCTATCCGTCCTATGTGCCGTTCGCGGTGGTGATGCTGGTGCTGATCGGTGCCGCCGCCTGGGAGTGGGGGCGCCTGAACGGTTGCAGTGCGCGCCTGTCGGTTTTCCTGGGGCTCGAAGCAGTGGCCCTGTGCGGGCTCTCGTGGTGGCTGGGTCTGCTTCAGCAGCGCCTGCCACTGGTCTGGATCGTTGCCGGCGGCGCCTGGGTCCTGTGTGGCGGACTCTTGCTGCGTACAGGTGTCTCGGGCTGGCCGACGGTGCCGCGCGCGCTGCGCCTGGTCGGTGGACTGCTGGCCCTTTGGGTGGCCTGGCTTGCTGCCGTTCAGGCGCGCGTGGTCGGCATCAATTTCCTGCTGTCGCTGCTGGTGCTGGTCTGGGTGGCCGACGTGTTCGCCTATTTCGCCGGTCGTGCCTTCGGCCTGCGCTTTACCCGTGCCAAGCTGGCGCCCTCCATCAGTCCTGGCAAGAGCTGGGAGGGCGTGTGGGGCGGCGTCATCGGCGTGCTGGTGCTGGCGCTGGCCTGGGTCTGGGCCGACGACGCTGCGCGCGCCGACGTGGCCAGCCTCTACACGCGGCTGGCAGAACGCGGCTGGTGGCAGTTGCCGCTGGGCGTGGTGTTCCTTTCCATGATGAGCGTGGTGGGCGACTTGATCGAATCGCTGGTCAAGCGCAGCGCGGGCGCCAAGGACAGCAGCAACCTGCTGCCCGGCCATGGCGGCGTTCTCGACCGGGTGGATGCACTGTTGCCAACCCTGCCTCTAGCGATGATGCTGGCCTTTCTGTGAATCCGAATTCCAAAACACGCGTCACGGTGCTGGGCTCGACGGGCTCGGTGGGCGCGAGCACGCTCGACGTGATTGCACGTCACCCTGAGCAATTCGAAGTCTTTGCCCTGTCCGCCGCCACCCGCGTGGACGAACTGCTGGCGCAGTGCCAGCGCTTCAAGCCTCGCTTTGCCGTCATGGCCAGCGCCCCCCACGCGGCGCAGTTGGCCGACAAGCTGCGTCGCAACGACATCCCGACCCAGGTCCTGGATTCAGCCGATGCGCTGGAGCGCATTGCCGCTCACGAAGACGTGGACGCCGTCATGGCCGCCATCGTCGGGGCGGCGGGGCTGCCGCCCTGCCTGGCAGCTGCGCGCGCGGGCAAGCGCCTGCTGCTGGCCAACAAGGAAGCGCTCGTCGTGGGCGCGGATTTGTTCATGGCCGCGGTGCGCGAAGGCGGTGCCGCGCTGCTGCCCATCGACAGCGAGCATTCGGCCATCTTCCAGTCGCTGCCTGAAGACCCGTCCACCTGGCCGCGCCGCATCGACAAGATCATCCTGACCGCCTCGGGCGGCCCGTTCCGTACGCGGGATCCCGCGAGCCTGCGCGACGTGACGCCGGACGAGGCGTGTGCGCATCCCAACTGGGTGATGGGGCGCAAGATCTCGGTCGATTCGGCCACCATGATGAACAAGGCGCTCGAAGTGATCGAGGCGCGCTACCTGTTCGGCGTCTCGCCAGAGCAGATCGAGGTGGTCATTCATCCGCAAAGCGTCATCCACTCGATGGTGCAGTTCACCGATGCCTCGGTGATTGCGCAGTTGGGCACGCCCGACATGCGCGTGCCCATCGCCTGTGGGCTGGCCTGGCCGGAGCGCCTTGAAAGCGGCGCAACGCGGCTGGATTTCCGCAGCCTGTCCGCCTTGACCTTCGAGGACGCTGACGCCAAGCGATTTCCGGGGCTGCAACTGGCATGGCAGGCGCTGCGCGCGGCGCCCGGCACGACCGCCGTGCTCAATGCCGCAAACGAGATAGCCGTCGAGGCATTCCTGGACGGCCGGCTGCGCTTTGACCGGATTCATGCGGTCAACCTGGAAACTTTGGAGGCGGTGCAGCCCTCCAAGCCGTCATCGCTGGCCGACCTGCTGGATCTGGATGCCAGCGCGCGCCGTGCGGCCCGCACGGCCGCGCTGCGCCTGATGGCCTGAGACGCAACCCTTCGACCTGCTGGCCACCATGCTCACCGTCATCGCCTTCATCGTCGCCCTGGCCGTTCTCATTGCCGTGCACGAATGGGGCCACTACCGCGTGGCGGTGGCTTGTGGCGTCAAGGTGCTGCGCTTTTCCATCGGCTTCGGCCATACGCTGTATCGGTGGCAGCCCAAGCGGCAGCATCCGGGGCAGGAAACCGAATTCGTCATCGGCGCCTTTCCGCTGGGTGGCTACGTCCGCATGCTCGACGAGCGCGAGGCGCCGGTCGAGCCGCACGAGCGCCACCGCGCCTTCAACAACCAGCCGCTGCGCTCGCGCGCGGCCATCGTGGCTGCGGGGCCGCTGGCCAATCTGCTGCTCGCCGTGGCGCTGTATGCCACCGTCAACTGGATCGGCGTCGACGAACCGGTGGCGCGCCTGGCGCGCCCCGTTGCGGGCTCCATTGCAGAGCAGGCCGGCCTGCGCGGCGGCGAGCAGGTGCTTCGCGCCGGTTTCGACGGCGAACTGGAGCCGGTCCAGTCCTTCGACGACCTGCGTTGGCGACTGACTCGCGGCGCCCTCGAAGGCCGTGACCTCACGCTCGAACTCGATGCCGATGGGCGAGGGCGGCTGCAGTCCCTGGTGCTGCCGCTGAGCGAAGTCGAGGCCAAGGATGCGGATGCCCAGCTGTTCCGGCGCATCGGCATCGTCGTACCCCTGACCCGCCCCGAAATTGGCGAAGTGATGGCGGACGGCGCGGCGCAGCGCTCTGGTCTGCGGCCCGGTGACCTGGTGCTGTCGGTTGGACCCACCGCGGTCATCGACGGCCAGCAGTTGCGCGAAGTCATCCGTGCCTCGGTCGATGGTGATCAACCCCTCCGGCAGACCTGGCGGGTGCAGCGCGGTGGCCAGATTGTCGAGTTGCAGGTGGCGCCGGACGTGCGAAGCGACGGGGCCGGCAAGGTCGGGCGCATCGGCGCCTATGTGGGCGCGCCACCGGAAATGGTGACCGTGCGCCAGGGGCCGCTGGATGGCGTCTGGGCGGGCGTGGTGCGCACCTGGGAGGTCTCGGCCCTGACCGTTCGCATGATGGGCAAGATGCTCATCGGCGAAGCCTCGCTCAAGAACATCAGCGGGCCGCTGACCATTGCCGACTATGCCGGCAAGTCCGCCAGCCTGGGATTCACCCAATACCTAACATTCCTGGCCCTGATCAGCGTGAGCCTGGGCGTGCTGAACCTGATGCCGCTCCCGGTCCTCGATGGAGGGCACCTGATGTATTATCTTTGGGAGGGCCTCACGGGTAAGAGCGTGTCCGACGCTTGGATGGAAAGGCTGCAGCGCGGAGGCGTTGCGCTGTTGCTGATCATGATGTCCATCGCGCTCTTCAACGACGTGACTCGGCTCTTTGGTTAACTTTCGCCCGGCCGCGTCGCGCCGGCCCAATCTCTGATGAAAAAAACATTCAGCAGCTTCCGCCTGCGCAGCGTCGTCGTACTTGTTGCCGGCGCGATTTCGACACTGGCTGCTTGGGCGGTCGAGCCTTTCACCATTCGCGACATTCGCGTCGAAGGCTTGCAGCGGGTCGAGCCTGGCACCATCTTCGCCTCCATGCCCATTCGCGTGGGCGACACCTACACCGACGAAAGCGGCTCTGCCGCAATCCGTTCGCTGTTCGACCTCGGCCTGTTCAAGGACGTGCGCATCGACGTGAACGGCAACGTGGTGGTGGTGATCGTCGAGGAGCGGCCGACCATCGCCGACGTGGACTTCGTCGGCACCAAGGAATTCGACAAGGACGCGCTCAAGAAGTCCCTGCGTGACGTCGGCCTGGCCGATGGTCGCCCGTTCGACAAGGCGCTGGCCGATCGCGCCGAGCAGGAGCTCAAGCGCCAGTACGTGAGCCGCAGCCTCTACAACGCCGAGGTCGTCACGACCGTCACGCCGATCGAGCGCAATCGCGTCAACCTGACCTTCACGGTGACCGAAGGCGATTCGGCCCGCATCCGCGAGATGCGCATCGTGGGCAACAAGGCTTTCAGCGAGTCGACCCTGCTGGGCCTGTTCGACCAGGACACCGGTGGCTGGCTGAGCTGGTACACCAAGTCCAACCAATACTCGCGCTCCAAGCTCAACGCCGACCTCGAAACCCTGCGCTCGTACTACCTGCAGCGCGGCTACCTCGAGTTCCGCATCGATTCGACGCAAGTCGCCATCTCGCCCGACCGGCAGGACCTGTCGGTGACGGTGAACATCACCGAAGGCGAGAAGTTCGTGGTGTCCGGCGTCAAGCTGGAAGGCAACTTCCTGGGTCGCGAGGAAGAATTCAAGTCGCTGGTGACCATCGAGCCGGGCGAGCCCTACAACGGCGAGCGCGTGACCCAGACCACCAAGGCATTCACCGACTACTTCGGCACCTTCGGCTATGCGTTCGCACGCGTCCAGGCGCGCCCCGAGGTGGACCGGGTGAACAACCGCGTGGCGCTGACCCTGCAGGCAGACCCTGCGCGACGCGTGTACGTGCGCCGGATTGCCGTGAGCGGCAACAACCGCACCCGCGACGAAGTGATCCGCCGCGAGATGCGCCAGTACGAAGCTTCCTGGTATGACGGCGACCGCATCAAGCTCTCGCGCGCCCGGGTCGATCGGCTGGGGTACTTCACCGAAGTCAACGTCGACACAATGGAAGTGCCCGGTTCGCCCGACCAGGTCGACCTGGCCATGTCGGTTGTCGAAAAGCCCACCGGCTCGCTGCAACTGGGTGCCGGCTACTCGTCAGCCGAAAAGGTGTCGTTCAATTTCGGCATTTCGCAGGAGAACGTGTTCGGTTCGGGCAACTATCTCGGCCTGCAACTCAACACCAGCAAGTACAACCGGGTCATCCAGCTGACCAGCACCAACCCGTACTTCACGCAAGACGGCATTTCGCGCACCTTCGACGTGTACTACCGCACCACGCGTCCGTACTACGTGACAGACGGCGACTACCGCCTGGTCAACGAGGGCGGCACCCTGCGTTTCGGCGTGCCGTTCAGCGAGGTGGATACCGTCTACTTCGGCGTGGGCCTGGAGCGCTATCAGTTCGACCCCGGCACCAATGCGGCCTCGCAGATTCCGCAGGCCTACCGCGACTACTTCGCCTGCCCGACCTTTACCTCGAACGGCACGCAGTATCTGGGCGAATGTACCAACGACAGCGTCTGGGGCATCCCGCTGACCGTGGGCTGGGCTCGTGACGGGCGCGACAGCGCGCTGGTCCCGACGAGTGGTCGCCTGCAACGCGCCAACCTGGAAATCGGCTCCGGTGGCGACATGAAGTACTACAAGGGTAGCTACCAGATCCAGCAGTTCATCCCGCTGTCCAAGCAGTACACCTTTGCCATGAACGCCGAAGTGGGCTACGGCAAGGCGTACGGCGAGAACATCTACCCGATCTTCAAGAACTTCTACGCCGGTGGCCTGGGTTCCATCCGCGGCTTCGAGCAGAACTCGCTGGGTCCGCGCGACAGCGTCACCAGCGCGTCGCTGGGCGGCACCAAGAAGGCGATCTTCAACGCCGAGATCAACGCGCCGTTCCCCGGAGCGGGCAACGACCGCACGCTGCGCCTGTACAGCTTCTTCGATATCGGTAACGTCTTCGCGGACCGCAGCGCGGACATGACCGACGCCCAGTGGGAAGCGCAAAAGAAGCTGCGCTCCTCGGTCGGTATCGGCATCAGCTGGGTCTCTCCGCTGGGCCCGCTGCGCCTGGCCTATGCCTTCCCGATCCAGTACCAGGACGAAGAGGTGGGTGTAGAGGGACAGCCCGGATTCATCCCCAAGGATAGAATTCAGCGGATCCAATTCCAGATCGGAACCTCGTTTTAATGAACCATTTGCTTCGTGCCGCCGCTGCGCTGCTGGTGCCGGTGTTTGCGCTTTGCGCAATGCCGGCTCAGGCGCAAGAGACCTTTCGCGTCGGCTTCGTGAATCCCGATCGCGTGCTGCGCGAGGCCCAGCCGGCCAAGGCTGCCCAGGCCAAGCTCGAGGCCGAGTTCGGCAAGCGCGACAAGGACCTGCAGGCCCAGGGTGCCGAGCTCAAGGCCGCTTCCGAGCGCTTCGAGCGTGAGGCGCCCACCCTGTCGGACACCCAGCGCGCGCAGCGCCAGCGCCAGTTGATCGAGCAGGACCGCGAATTCCAGCGCAAGCGCCGCGAATTCCAGGAAGACCTCAACGCCCGCAAGAACGAAGAGCTGCAGGCTGTCTACGAGCGGGCGAACCGCGTCGTCAAGCAGGTGGCCGAGGCCGAGAAGTACGACGCCATCCTGCAAGAGGCGATCTACATCAACCCCAAGCACGACATCACCGACAAGGTGATCAAGGCGCTCAACGCGTCTGGCCCGACCGGCTCCCCGTCACCAGCGGCGCCTGCCGGCACCAACGGCAAGTAGGCCCGGCGCGAGCTGGCGAATCGGCGTGGCATTGCAACTGGCAGCCATCGTTGACGCTCTCGGGGGAGAGCTGCATGGCGACCGCGGCCGCGCCATCGAGCGGCTGGCACCCCTGCACAGCGCAGGCGAGAACGAACTCAGCTTTCTCTCGAACCCCAAATTCCACAAGGACCTGGCGGCTTCGCGCGCGGGCTGCGTGATCGTCTCGCCCGCAGCGCAAGAAGCAGCTGCGGCGCGAGGCGATTTCATCCTGACGCCCGACCCGTATCTTTACTTTGCACGCCTGACCCAGCTGTGGAAGGCGCAGCACGCGCCGCCCAAGGGCGAACGCATCCACCCCAGCGCGGTGATCCACCCCGAAGCCATGGTCGACGCCACGGCGGAAATCGGCCCCCAATGCGTGGTCGAGCGGGGTGCCCGCATTGGAGCCGGCACGGTTCTCAAGTCTCGCGTCACCATCAGCGAGGATTGCGTGATCGGCGCGCGTTGCCTGATTCACCCGGGCGCCGTCATCGGCGCCGACGGTTTCGGGTTGGCACCGTACCAGGGCACCTGGGTCAAGATCGAGCAACTCGGCGCGGTGCGCATCGGTGACGACGTTGAAATTGGCGCCAACACCTGCATCGACCGGGGGGCGCTGGAAGACACCGTCATCGAAGATGGCGTGAAGCTCGACAACCTGATCCAGATCGGCCACAACGTGCGCATCGGCCGCAACACCGCCATGGCCGGCTGCTCCGCAGTGGCAGGCAGCGCGGTCATTGGGCCCAACTGCACCATTGCGGGTGCGGGCATGGTGCTGGGGCACCTCACGCTGGCCGAGGGCGTGCACGTGTCGGCGGCCTCGCTGGTCACGCGCTCCATTCACAAGCCCGGCCAATACACCGGCGTGTTTCCCATCGACGAGAATGCGGCCTGGGAGAAGAATGCCGCGACCCTGCGGCACCTCCATTCACTGCGCGAGCGCGTCAAGGCGCTGGAGAAGGGCCTCGCGCAAGACAACAAATCATGACTGACAACACGCTCGATATTCATCAGATCCTCAAGCTGCTGCCGCATCGCTATCCCTTCCTGCTCGTCGACCGCGTCGTGGGCATGGAAAAGGGCAAGCGCATCACGGCCTTGAAGAACGTGACGATGAATGAGCCGTTCTTCAACGGCCACTTTCCGCACCGCCCCGTGATGCCGGGCGTGCTCATGCTCGAAGCCATGGCGCAGGCGGCGGCGCTGCTTTCGTTCCGTTCGCTGGACATCGTGCCCGACGAGAACATGATCTATTACTTCGCCGCCATCGATGGCGCGCGTTTCAAGCGTCCGGTGGAGCCGGGCGACCAGCTCATCCTGGAAGTGGAGATCGAGCGCATGAAGGCCGGCATTTCCAAGTTCCGTGGTCGCGCCCTGGTAGGCGAAGAGCTGGCTTGCGAAGCACAACTCATGTGCGCGATGCGCCAGATCAGCTGAGTCTGGCCGCCAGAGAATGACGCAGATTCACCAGACGGCCATCGTCGATCCCAAGGCACAGCTCGATTCGTCAGTCACGGTCGGGCCTTACGCTGTGATCGGGCCGCAGGTGCGCATCGGCGCGGGTACCTCCATTGGCGCGCACTGCGTGGTCGAGGGCCGCACCACCATCGGCCGGGACAATCGCTTCTACCAGTTCAACTCCATCGGAGCCGATCCGCAGGACAAGAAGTACAAGGGCGAGGACACCGAGCTCATCATTGGCGACCGCAACACGGTGCGCGAGTTCTGCACCTTCAATCGTGGCGTGCCGGGCGCCGGTGGGCGCACCACCATCGGTGACGACAACTGGATCATGGCCTACTGCCATATCGCGCACGACTGCCATGTCGGCAGCCACACCACGATGTCGAACAACACCACGATGGCCGGCCATGTGCTGATTGGCGACTGGGTCACGGTGGGCGGGCTCACCGGCATCCACCAGTTCGTCAAGGTCGGCGCGCACGCCATGCTGGGCTTTGCCAGCGCGGTCACGCAGGACGTGCCGCCCTTCATGCTGGTGGACGGCAATCCCCTGGCCGTGCGGGGTTTCAATACGGTGGGCCTCAAGCGCCACGGCTTCTCGGCGCAGCGCCTGGCTGCCGTCAAGCAGATGCACAAGCTGCTGTACCGTGAAGGCAAGACCTTGCAGGAGGCGCGCGACGCCATCGATGCGCTTGCCGCCCAAACCCCCGAGGCCGCGCCGGACGTGGCCCTGATGAGCGCCTTCCTGGCCGACGCCACGCGCGGCATCGCGCGCTGAGGCCGCCGTGAGCACGGGGCAGCAGCGACAGTTCGCGCTCGTCGCGGGTGAGGCATCCGGCGACCTTCTCGCCGGACTCATGCTCGACGGCTTGAAGGCCCGCTGGCCCGCCATGCAAGCGGCAGGCATCGGCGGGCCGCGCATGCTGGAGCGCGGCTTCCAGAGCTGGTGGCCGCAGGAAAAGCTGGCGGTGCGCGGCTACATCGAGGTGCTGCGCCACTATCCCGAGATTGCCGGCATCCGGCGGCAACTCAAGGCGCGCCTGCTGCGCGAGCGGCCAGATATCTTCATCGGCGTCGACGCGCCCGATTTCAATCTCGATCTTGAGGCGGGCCTGCGCGCCCAGGGCGTGAAGACGGTGCATTTCGTCTGCCCTTCGATCTGGGCCTGGCGCCCCGAGCGCATCGACAAGATCCGCGCCGCGGCCGACCGCGTGCTGTGCATCTTCCCCTTCGAGCCGGCGCTGCTGGCCGAGAAGGGCGTGGCCGGCAGCTACGTGGGCCACCCGCTGGCCCAGGTGATTCCCATGGAGCCAGACCGCGCCGCCGCGCGTGCAGCCCTTGGCCTGCCGGCCGATGCGCCGGTGGTGGCGCTGCTTCCGGGCAGCCGCCAGTCCGAACTGCGCTACATCGCTTCACGTTTTCTCGATGCCGCCGCGCTGATGCGCCGCGAAGATCCGAACATCCGTTTCGTGCTGCCCACCCTTGCGGCCCTTCGCGCCGAAGCACAGCAGATGCTGCAGGCCAGCGGCATGGCCGAGCACGTGATGCTGCTCAACGGCCAGTCGCACGCGGTGCTGGCGGCCTGCGACACCACGCTGATTGCCTCTGGCACGGCCACGCTGGAAGCGGCGCTTTTCAAGCGCCCGATGGTCATCGCCTACAACATGAACTCGCTGACCTGGCGGCTCATGATCCGCAAGCAACTGCAGCCCTGGGTGGGCTTGCCCAACATCCTGTGCCGCGAATTCGTCGTGCCGGAGCTGATCCAGCACGAAGCCACCCCGCAGGCCCTGGCACAAGCCACATTGACCTGGCTGCGCTCGCCTGACAAGGTGCAGGCACTGCAACAAAGATTCACCGCGCTGCATGCCGAATTGCTGCGCGATACGCCCACACTGTGTGCCGATGCGATCGAGCAAGTTCTTGAAGGCTAAGCAGGCCCCGCTGGTCTGGGACGTACCGGGCCTGGTGGCCGGCGTGGACGAGGCGGGCCGTGGTCCGCTGGCGGGCCCCGTGGTGGCCGCGGCGGTGATCCTGGACGACATGCGTCCGATTCGCGGCCTGGCCGACTCCAAGGCCCTGACCCCCAAGCAGCGTGAGCGCCTGTACGACCAGATCATGGCCAAGTCCCTGTGTTGCTCGGTGGCCCAGGCCAGTGTCGAGGAAATCGATACGCACAACATCCTGCAAGCCACCATGCTGGCCATGCGCCGCGCCGTGGAGGGCCTGCGGCTGAAGCCGGCCAAGGTGCTGGTCGACGGCAACCGCCTGCCCACGCTCGATGTGCTGGCCGAAGCGGTGGTGGGTGGAGACGCACGCGTCAAGGCGATTTCCGCTGCCTCCATTCTTGCCAAGGTCCATCGGGACCGGCTCTGCGAGGAATTGCATGCGCAGTTTCCGCTGTACGGTTTTGCGGCCCACAAGGGCTACGGCACCCCCGAGCACCTGGACGCCCTGCGAACGCACGGTGCATGCGTTCATCACCGGCGCTCGTTCAGCCCGGTGGCGGCTGTGATTCCCACCTCGGGCATGGCCATCGACGTGCAGGTCAGCGGGACGGTCATGCTGCCGGCGACGCCATGACCAGCCCTGACGTCACCTCGATCACCTCGCGCGACAACCCGCTGCTCAAGGACTTGCGCAAGCTGGCGCAAGACCCCGGCGCCTATCGCAAGCTGGGCCGGGTCTGGCTGGAGGGCGACCATCTTTGCCGGGCGGCGCGCGAGCGTGGCGTGCGGCCGGCCATTGGCGTCTTCACGGAGTCGTTCTGGCAGGCTCATCGCTTCGAGTGGGAGGGCTGCGCCCCCAAGACCGTGGTGCTGCCCGATGCGCTGTTGCACGGCATCAGCGGGCTCGAGTCGCCGGCACCGATGGGCTTTGTGATCGACACGCCGGCGCGGGCCGAGTTGCAGGCCCATGCAGCTACCGTGGTGCTGGACCGCCTGCAGGATGCCGGCAATGTCGGCTCCATCTTGCGCAGCGCCGCGGCCTTCGGTTTTCTGCAGGTCGTGGCCCTCAAGGGCACCGCTGCGCTGTGGGCGCCAAAGGTTCTGCGTGCCGGCATGGGCGCGCATTTCGGCCTGCGCCTGATCGAGGGCGTGACAGCCGATGCCCTCGATGCGCTGCACGTGCCAATGCTGGCCACCAGCTCGCACGGCGGCCAGTGGCTGCACGAAGCCCAGGTGGACAGGACCATTCCCAGCCCGTGCGCCTGGTTGATGGGCCACGAAGGGCAGGGTGTTTCGCCGCAGTTGCAACAGCGTGCATCCAAGTTGATCCGCATTGCCCAGCCTGGCGGCGAGGAATCGCTCAATGTGGCTGCGGCCGCCGCCATCTGCCTGCATGCGAGCGCAGCCATCGGACTCGTTTCTCAGTAGTTGGCCATCGGGCG
>JAFEEG010000024.1 GCA_018241225.1 Pseudomonadota bacterium | reverse complement strand
GCTCATCTTGACGTTGGCGATGTCGACGCCCGTGCCGTCGCCCTTGACCTGCACCTTCACGTTCGCGTCCACCACGCGCTTGACTGCCACCAGTACCTTCATGTCACGACTCCTTGCTTGAATATCAGTTGACGACGATCTGCTTGTCGCGGATCACCTTGCCCCACTTGTCGAAATCGGTGCGGATGCGCGTTGCCATCTGCGCCGGGTCGCCATAGGCCGACACGGCGCCGGCCTTCACCAGCTTGTCCTGCACGTCCTTGTCGGCCAGGATCTGCTTGACCTCGGCGCTCACCCGGTCCACCACCGGCTTGGGCGTGCCCGCGGGCGCCAGCAGGCCGCCCCACGACACGGCGTCGAAGCCCTTGAAGCCCTGCTCCGCAATGGTCTTCACATCGGGCAACTGCACGATGCGCTGCGGCGAGCCCACCGCAATGGCGCGCAGCTTGCCGGCCTGGATGTGCGGCAGCGCGGCCACCAGGTCGGCATACATCACCGGCACCTGGCCGCCCAGCAGGTCGGTCACGGCCGGGGTGCCGCCCTTGTAGGCGATGTGCTGCATGTCGAAGTTGCCCAGGCTCTTGAGCATCTCCATGGTCAGGTGGCCGAAGCTGCCCGGGCCCGAGCTGGTGTAGTTGAGCTTGCCGCCCTCGGCCTTGGCCTTGGCGATCAAGTCGGGCAAGGTCTTCACGTCCGGCAGCACCGTGGGGTTGACCACCACCACGATGGGCAGGTCGTACACGCTGGCAACCGGCGCGAAGTCCTTGTTCATGTCGTAGCCGGCGCTCTTGTACAAATGCGGCGCCAGCAGCGTGGGCGTGGCCAGCATCATCAGCGTGTAGCCGTCAGGTGCGCTCTTGGCCACGAACTGCGCGGCAATGGTGCCGGAGGCACCGGCGCGGTTTTCCACCACCACCGGCTGCTTCAGGCGCTCGGCCAGCTTCTGGCCGACCACGCGCGATGCGGTGTCGGTGGGCCCGCCCGGCGGGAAGGGCACGATCAGGCGGATGGGCTTGGCAGGCCAGTCCTGCGCGGCGGCGGGTGCTGCGGCCAGCATGGCCAGCGAAGCGAAGGCCGCGCCCAGGGCCAGGCGTCGGCTGATGTTGGCGGATGTCGTCATGTCGAGAAGTCTCCCTTTGCGATTCAAGAAATTCGAGGCGTTGCTACACGACGCCTTGCTGGCGCAGCTGCGCAATGGCTTGCGCGTCCATGCCCAGCACCTCGCCCAACACCTTGTCGGTGTCCTGCGAGAGCATGGGCGGCACGCTGCGAATGGGCATGCGCTCGCCGTCGATGCGGTAGGGCGGCGCCATCACATGCATGCTGCCGGTTTCGGGGTTGGGCATTTCGGTCACCAGGCCGGCCTGCACGCTGCGATCGGACTGCAGCGCTTCGCGCAGCCCCAGCACTTCGCCGCAGGGAATGTTGGCGGCGCTCAGGCGCTGCAGCAGCTGCTCGCGCTGGCGCTTGCCGAGTTCCGCGCGCAGTTGGGGCAGCAGCTCGTGCCGGTTCTGCGAGCGGCCGATGTTGGTGGCAAAGCGCTCGTCGCTGGCCAGGTCGGGCCGCTCGATCACTTCGATGCAAAAACGCTGGTACTGGGCGTTGTTGCCCACCGTGATGACCAGCGGGCCATCGGCCGCATCGAACACGCCATAGGGCACGATGGACGGATGCGCGTTGCCGAACTTGGGCGGGTCGCCGCCCAGCAGCAGCGCCTCCATGCCGTAGTAGCAGGTGATCATCAGGCCGCAGTCGTACAGCGCCATCTCCACGTGCCGGCCTTGGCCGGTGCGGTGGCGGTCGAACAGCGCGGCCAGGATGGCCTGCGCCGAGTACATGCCGGTGAACATGTCCACCGCTGCCACGCCGAACTTCAGCGGGCCTTGGCCCTCCTCGCCATTGAGCGCCATGAGGCCCGCCTCGCCCTGCACCAGCAGGTCGTAGCCGGGCCGAGCAGCCTCGGGGCCGTCGGTGCGGTAGCCGGTGATGGAGCAATACACGAGGCCGGGGTTGATGGCCTTGAGCGACTCGTAGTCCAGCCCCATCTTCCTGATGCCGCCGAACTTGAAGTTCTGGATGACCACGTCGCTCTTGGCGGCCAGCTCGCGCGCAATGCGCTGGCCCTCGGCCGTCTGCAGGTCCAGGCCCACCGACTGCTTGTTGCGGTTGGCGGCGTTGAAGTACGAGGTGTTGCGCGAGCCCACGCGCATGCCCCAGTCGCGCGTGTCGTCGCCGCGGCCGGGGTGCTCGATCTTGATGACTTCGGCGCCCAGATCGCCCAGCGCCTGTGCGCACATGGGGCCGGCCAGAACGCGCGACAGGTCCAGCACGCGCACGCCGGTCAGGGGAAGGCGGCTCATGGCTGCGCTCCCAATGCCACGTAGCGTGCCAGGTGATGGTCTTCGTCGCCCAGCTGGTGGTCGATCATCACCAGCCGCTTGGCGTAGTGCGACAGCGGCAGCTCCCAGGTCATGCCGATGCCGCCGTGCAGCTGGATGCTTTCCTCGGCCACGCGCGTGCCGATGCGGCCGATGCTGTACTTGGCGGCCGACAGCGCCTTCTCGCGCGCCACGCGGTTCTCGTCGCCGATGGCTGCGGCGGCGTTGATGACCGCCGAGCGCGCCTGCTCCACTTCGAGCAGCAGGTCGGCCATGCGGTGTTGCAGCGCCTGGAAGCTGCCGATGGGCACGCCGAACTGCTTGCGCGTGCGCAAGTATTCGAGCGTGTCGCGCTTGGCGATTTCCATGGCGCCCAGCGACTCGGCCGCCAGCGCCAGTAGGCCCCAGCCGGTGGCGTGTTCGAGCACGGCGGCGCCAGCGCCTTGGGTGCCCAGCAATGCATCGGCGCCGACGCGCACGCCGTCCAGCTTCAACTCGGCGGCGCGGCCGCCATCGATGTTCTGGTAGCCGCGCCAGGAGATGCCCTGTGCATTGCCCGGCACCAGGAAGAGCGAGATGCCTTCGGCTTCGTCTTGCGCACCCGACGTGCGCGCAGATACCAGCAGCAGGCCCGCTTGCTCGCCATGCTGCACCACGGCCTTGGCGCCGCTCAGCACCCAGCCGTCGCCCGAACGCTCGGCACGTGTGTGAACCAGCGCGGGTTCGTAGTGCGAACCGGGCTCGTCATGCGCCGGTGCGGCGATCGTGCTGCCGTCGATCAGCGATGCGATGGTTTGCTTCTGCGCTTCGCTGCCAGCCTTTGCGATAGCGCGGCCCACGATGAGCGCGCCCAGGAAGGGCTCGACCACCAGGCCCTTGCCCAGGCTCTCGAAGACAACGGCCACGTCGAAGCCGGCGCCGCCGAAGCCACCTACTTCTTCGGGAAACAGCGCGCCCACCGCGCCGATCTCGGCCAACTGCGACCAGTGTTCGCGGCTGAAGCCCGCCTCACTGGCAGCAATGCGGTCACGCGCGGCAAAGCTGTATTGCTCGGCGATGAAGCGGTCCAGCGAATCCGCCAGCATCCGGCGGTCTTCGGTATGTTCGAAGTTCATGTTGGTTCGCTCCCTTAGAGGCCCAGGATCATCTTGGAGATGATGTTCTTCTGGATCTCGTTGCTGCCGCCGAAGATCGACAGCTTGCGGTTGTTGAAATACTGCGACGCCAGCGGCGCGGCTTCGCTCGGGCCCACGGCTTCCTCGCCATGGCCCTCGTGCAGCGCGGCCTCGATAAAGGGCTGCGCATACGGGCCCATGGCGCGGCGTGCGAGCGAAGAGATTTCCTGGCGGATCTCGGTGCCGCGGATCTTGAGCATGGAGCTCTCCGCGCCCGGCACGCCACCACCGGCCACGGCGGCGATCACGCGCAGGTTGGTGGTCTTCATGTTCTCCAGGTCGATCTCGACCTTGGCCAGGCGCGCGGCGAACATCGGGTCTTGCGCCAGCGGCCGGCCGTTGCGCTGCACCTTGGCCGCAATGCGCTTGAGCTTTTCCAGCGCCGCCACCGAAAAGCCGACGCCGGCGATGTTGGTGCGCTCGTAGGTCAGCAGGTACTTGGCGTAGGTCCAGCCCTTGTCCTGCTCGCCCACCAGGTTCTTGGCCGGCACACGCACGTCGGTGAAGAAGACTTCGTTGACCTCGTGCTCACCGTCCAGCGTGATGATCGGGCGCACTTCCACGCCGGGCGAATTCATGTCCACCAGCAGGAAGCTGATGCCCGACTGCGCCTTGGCTTCCTTGTTGGTGCGCACCAGGCAGAAGATCATGTTGGCGTGGTGGCCCAGCGTGGTCCAGGTCTTCTGGCCGTTGACGACGTAGTGGTCGCCCTGCTCGTCCGATTGCAGCACCGCCGTGGTCTTCACCGATGCCAGGTCCGAGCCCGAGCCCGGCTCCGAATATCCCTGGCACCACCAGTCGTCGCCGTTCAGGATGCGCGGCAGCCAGTATTGCTGCTGCGCTTCGTTGCCGTACTTGATGAGCACCGGCCCCAGCATGTTCAGGCCGAAGGGCACGATGCGCGGCGCACCCGCCAGCGCGCACTCGTTCTCGAAGATGAACTTCTGCACCGCGCCCCAGCCCGGGCCGCCGTACTGGCTGGGCCAGTGGTTGGCCAGCCAGCCACGCTCGTTGAGGATGGCGTGCCACTCCACCATGTCGGCGCGCGTCAGGCGCAACCCGTTCCTGACCTTGTGCGACAGGCGCTCGGGCAGCTTGTCCTTCAGGAACTGGAGCACCTCGCGGCGAAAGGCCTGCTCTTCGGGGGTGAACTGGAGATCCATTGCTTGCTCCCTGTGTGTCTTTCGATCAGAAGATTTCGAACAGGCCCGCAGCGCCCATGCCGCCGGCGATGCACATGGTCACCACGCCCCACTTCACCTTCTGGCCCGCGGCCTTGCGGCGGCGGCCTTCCAGCAGGATGTGGCCGGCCAGGCGCGCACCCGTCATGCCGAAGGGGTGGCCGATGGAGATGGCGCCGCCGTTCACGTTCAGGCGCTCGTCCGGAATGCCCAGCTTCTGCTGGCAGTAGATGGACTGCGAGGCAAAGGCCTCGTTCAGCTCCCACAGGTCGATGTCCTGCACCTTCAGGCCGAAGCGCTGCAGCAGCTTGGGCACGGCGAACACCGGGCCGATGCCCATCTCGTCGGGCTCGCAGCCGCCCACGGCCAGGCCGCGGAAGGCGCCCAGCGGCTGCAGGCCCAGGCGCTCGGCCTCGGCGGCTTCCATCAGCACGCAGGCGCTGGCGCCATCCGACAGTTGCGAGGCATTGCCCGCGGTGACGAACTTGTCGGCCCCCTTCACCGGCGCCAGCTTGGCCAGCGACTCGTAGGTGGTGCCGGGGCGGTTGCAGGTGTCATGGTCGACCGTGACCTGCTTCTTGCTCACTTCGCCCGTTTCCTTGTTGGCCACCGCCATGGTGGTGGTGATGGAAACGATTTCTTCCTTGTAGCGGCCGGCCTCTTGCGCTTCGGCCGTCTTGCGCTGGCTTTCCACCGAGAAGCGGTCCTGCGCCTCGCGGCTGATGTCGTAGCGCTGCGCCACGATGTCGGCCGTGTCGATCATCTCCATGTAGAGCGCGGGCTTGTGCTCCACGATCCACGGGTCCATGCCCGAGTTTCCGTCTTCGCGCGTGCGAATGCCCGAGATGCTTTCCAGGCCGCCCGCGATCATGGCCGGCGCGCCGTCGACCACGATGCGGCCGGCGGCAATGGCGATGGCCTGCAGGCCCGATGCGCAGAAGCGGTTGACGGTGGTGCCGGCAATGGACAGCGGCAACTCCGAACGGATGATGGCCTGGCGCGCGATGTTGCGGCCGGTGGTGCCCTCGGGGTAGCCGCAGCCCAGCACCGCGTCTTCGATGAGCGCGGGGTCGATGCCCGAGCGCTCCACCGCGGCGCGCACCGCGAAGCTGGCCAGCGTGGGGCCGGGCGTGATGTTGAGCTCGCCCCGGTGCGACTTGGTCAGCGGGGTGCGTGCGGTGGAAACGATGACGGCTTGGCGCATGGTGTCTCTCCTTGGGGGTTCAGTCAGGATTGGGGGTTGAGCACCGCCCTCCCCTTGCTTCGGGGATGCGGTGCGGACGTGTGTGGAATTCAGCCTTGCGACTGGTTGAGGCTCGAAAAATCCTTGCCCTCGGCCACCAGCTTTTCCAGCAGGGGCGCGGGCTTCCAGAACAGCGGGTCTTCCTTGGCGAAGGCGCGGATGTCTTCCAGGATCCTGGGCAGGCCCACCATGTCGGCGTACTTCATCGGGCCGCCGCGGTGGCGCGGAAAACCGTAGCCGTAGAGGAAGGTCACGTCCACGTCCAGCGGGCGCAGCGCAATGCCTTCTGCCACCACCTTGGCGCCTTCGTTGACCATGGACGCCATGTAGCGGCGCATGATTTCCTCGGGTGTGAACTTGCGCGGCACCACGCCCTTCTTCTGGCGCTCGGCATCGACGATGGCCAGCACTTCGGGGTCGCCCTGACCCGTGCGCGCACCTTGCGGATACAGGTAGAAGCCTCGCCCCGTCTTCTGGCCGAACCAGCCGCGCTCGCACACGCGGTCGGCCACTTCGACGTAGCGGGCCTTGGGGTCGCGCGTTGCGGCGCGGCGCTTGCGCGTGGCCCAGCCGATGTCGCCGCCGGCCAGGTCGGTCACCTGGTAGGGCCCCATGGGGTAGCCGAAGCCGCGCACCGCCTCGTCGATCTCGTACGGGCTGGCGCCGTCTTCCATGATGTAGTCGGCCGCCTGCTTGTACACGGCCAGGATGCGGTTGCCGATGAAGCCATCGCACACGCCGGCGCGCACCGGCACCTTCTTCATGCGCTTGGCCAGCGCGAAGGCGGTGGACACCACGTCGGCGCTCACCTTGGCCGGCACCACGATCTCCAGCAGCTTCATGATGTTGGCGGGGCTGAAGAAGTGCAGGCCCACCACGTCTTGCGCCCGCGTGGTGCTCGCGGCAATGGCGTCGATGTCGAGGTAGGAGGTGTTGGTGGCCAGCACGGCGCCGGCCTTGCACACGCGGTCCAGTTCCTTGAAGACAGCCTTCTTCACCTCCAGGTCCTCGAACACGGCCTCGATGACCAGGTCCACGTCCTTGAGCGCGGCGTAGTCGGTGCTGCCGGTGTAGCGGGCCATGACGGCGGCCTTGGCCTCAGCCGTCATGCGGCCCTTGGCGATGAGGCCGTCGTACACCTTCTCGACGTTGGCGCGGCCGCGGTCGATGGACACCTGGTCGCGCTCCACCATCACCACCGGAAAGCCGGCGTCCAGCGCCGACACCGCAATGCCGGCACCC
The DNA here is from genome assembly GCA_018241225.1 of Pseudomonadota bacterium. Classification (GTDB taxonomy): domain Bacteria; phylum Pseudomonadota; class Gammaproteobacteria; order Burkholderiales; family Burkholderiaceae_C; genus Variovorax. The sequence continues at coordinate 65,935 of JAFEEG010000024.1, read as the reverse complement.
ATGGTGCCGCCGCCGACGATGCCCACGCTGTTCAAGGCGCGCGGCTGCGCGGCTTTTGCTTCGGGCACCTTGGCCACTTCGCGCTCGGCGAAGAAGGCGTGGATGAGGCCGGCGCGCTGCGGGCTCTCGATGCAGGCCAGGAAGGCCTCGCGCTCGAGCTTCACGGCTTCTTCAAAGGACTTGTCCAGCGCGTTCTGCACCGCTTCGACGATCTTCATGGGCGAGAACAGGCCGCGCGATTTCTTCGCGGTGTCCGCCTTGGCGGCATCGATGGCGGCCTGCGCGGCGGTGCGGTCGGCCAGGCCCTGGGCGTCGCGGGTGCGGCGCACGCCCGCGCCTTGTGCCAGCAGTTCGTTGGCATAGGCCAGGCCCGCGGCGGCGGCGTCTTCGCCTTCGGCAATGCGGTCGACCAGGCCCAGCGCCAGCGCTTCCTTCGCCTTGATGTGGCGGCCGCTGAGCATCAGCTCGAGCGCGGCCTGCGCACCCGCCAGGCGCGGCGAACGCACCGTGCCGCCGGCGCCGGGCATCAGGCCCAGCTGCACTTCGGGCAGGCCCAGCTTGGCATCGCCCAGCGTCACGCGGTAGTGGGCGGCCAGCGCAATTTCCAGCCCGCCACCCAGCGTGGCGCCGCGAAGCGCGGCCACCACGGGCTTGTTGCAGTCCTCGATGCGGTTGCACACCTCGGGCAGCGAAGGCGGTTGCGGCGCCAGACCGAATTCGCGGATGTCCGCACCCGCCACGAAGTTGGCGCCCTCGCCCACGATCAAGATGGCACGGGCGGCGGCATCGGCGTCGGCGGCCTCGATGGCGGCCTTCAGTTCGCGCCGCACGGCGGACGAAATGGCGTTGACGGGGGGGTTGTCGATGGTGATGCGCAGCACATGGCCCACGAGGGCGGTGCGCACCACGGAAGTCGTGGTCATGGGGGGAATGTCTCCAGGAGTGGATGGCCCAAGTCCGCGCATGGGCCTCGGCCCGATTCTCATTCGAGGCTTCTGGATAGACAATTGGCAGACAGATTGACAGACTGTCAATCCATATTTGACAAAGCACCTGGCTCGTCCCGATTCATGGACCTCAATTCCCTCGCCCTGTTCGTCGAGATCGTCGACGCGGGCAACCTCAGCGAAGCGGCGCGGCGCCTGCACATGAGCCGCGCCAACGTGAGCCATCGGCTCGGCCAGTTCGAGCGCAGCCTGGGGCAGGAGCTGCTGCGGCGCACGACGCGGCGCATCGAACCCACCGAGATCGGCCTGCGGCTGTACGAGCACGGCCTGGCGATTCGCAACGAGCTGCTGGCCGCGCAGGAGTCGGTCTCGTCGCTGGGCCACAGCCTGCAGGGGCGCGTGCGCCTGTCGGTGCCGTCGGGCTACGGGCAGTTGGTGATGTCCGACTGGCTGATCGCCTTCAAGCGCAGCCACCCGGGCATCGTGCTGGACGTGATGTTCGAGAACCGCGTGGAAGACCTGATGCGCGAGGAAGTGGACATTGCGGTGCGCGTGATGTCCGAGCCACCGCAGAACCTGGTGGCGCGCGACATGGGCCCGGTGCACTACGTGGCCTGCGCCAGCAGCGCCTGGGTGCGCGAGCACGGCCTGCCGGCGCAACTGCAAGACCTGAAGCACGCACCGCTGATCACCTCGGCGGTGCATGGACGGCAGCTGCGCGTGTCGGCCTACCTGGGCAAGGAGCGGCACGAGGTGCTGCTGGAGCCCACCATCATCTCGGAGAACTTCCTGTTCCTGCGCCAGTCGGTGCTGGCCAGCCTGGGCGTGGGCATCGTGCCCGACTACGTGTTCGACCAGGAGCTGCGCGAAGGCGAGGTGGTGGCCGCGCTGACCGAATGGCGCCTGTCGATCTTCGGCACCCACATGTACATGCTCTACATGCCGGGGCGGCATCGCACCAAGGCCATCACCACGTTCATCGACTTCATGCTGGAAAAAGCCAAGCAGGCGGGGCGGCGCGAGCAGCGCTAGGTTCTTTACCAGCGAACGCGCAAGCCCACGCTGCCCTGCACGCTGCTGCTCACGTCCTCGTTGCCGCCCGAGGCATGCAGCTGCCCCATTTCGCCGTACAGGTCCACCGCGGAGCTCAACGCCAAGGTGGCGCCGGCTGCCAGTTCCCAGGTGGTGTGGCCCGTGGGCGTGCTGATGTCGGTGCTGCCGGCCGGGCCGATGAAGCGAACGACATCGGTGCCGCTGGAGGCGCGGTAGGCGTTCACGCGCGCATAGGGTTGCAGCAGGCCGGCGCCGGTGCCGATGGCACCGCGGATTCGCACGCCGGCGCGGCCAACCCAGTCGCTCTCGTTGTTCTGCTGCACCTGCGCGCCCGAAATGCTCATGTCGTCCAGGCTGAGGCTGCGATAGACCAGTTGCACCTGCGGCTCGACCTTCCAACTGCCACCCACTGCCAGGGACTGGCCCAGCTCGATGGAGGCCAGCATGCTGTGGCCCTTGCCCTCGCTGCGCGCGTTGGTCGTCGGCGTGGCCTGGATGCGCTGGCGCGCGCCCTGCAGCACCGCGTCGGCATAGAAGCCGCCGGCATTCGCGAAGGTGCCATAGACGCCCAGGTACTGGTTGCGCACGTCGTTGTAGCCCACGGCCAGGTTCTGCACGCCGCTGGCAAAGCCGTTGACCGACACGTTGCCGTCGAGCTGGCCCACGTACAGGCCCGCACGCCAGTTGGCCATGGCCAGCAGGTCGGTGCCGGCCTGCAGGCCGCTGAGGCGCCCGTCGCTTTGCGCATTGGCCACGCCGCCCTGGCGGATGTCGATGTCATTGCTCAGCACGCGCGCCCAGGCGCGGCGCTGCGCACCGGCCGACACGTCGCGCGGGTCGTCGTCGCCGATGCGCTGGTGCAGGTTGCCCAGCATGGCCAGGTCGGCCTGGCGCAGTTGCGACGGCAGCGCGGCCAGCAGCGGCACTTCGGCGCGGTAGGTGGGAATGGCGGCGGGCGCCGGCGCCTGCGGTTGCGTCGCCTGTTCCGGCTCGGTGGGCGTTGTTGGCGTTGTTGGCGTGGTCGGAGTGGTTGGCGTGGTGGGCGTCGTCGGTGTGGTCGGTGTGGTCGGTGTCGTCGGTGTCGTCGGTGTCGTCGGTGTCGTCGGCGTCGTTGTGTCCGTGTTCGAACTCAGGTACCAGTTCTCGCCCGCGCCGCTGGCGTCGCCCGCACGCAGCCGGTATTCGTAGGCGCCGGCATCCACATGGCCGCCTGCAAGCGTGAAGGCATTCTTGCTGGTCTGCGCGGTGGTGGTGGCGCCGTTCTCGGCACGGATGATCTCGATGCCGTTGCCGCTGGTCAGCGCACCCAGCCCGCCCAGCCGGGTGATCTGCACGGTGGTCTGGCCGCTGGCCGATGCCGCCGCGCCGCTGAGCACCAGCCGGTCGCTCACGCTGGCGCTGTCGCCCAGCGCGGTGCCCAGGCGCAGCACGCCGTTGTTGCCCACGTAGGCACCGGTCACCGTCAGCGTGGTGCCTGGTGCGCTGCCCGGCAGCGACACCGTGCCGCTGTTGTTCAGCCCCGCAATGCGCTGGCTGAAGCCGGCCAGGTCCAGCGCGGCGCCAGTGGCCACGACATGCCCCGAGCCCGCGCTGAAGGTGTTGGCCGCGCCGGCGCGCAGCGTGCCCGCTGCAACGTTGGTGGCACCGGTGTAGTTGTTGGCGCCGCTCAACGTGAGCGTGCCGCTGCCGTTCTTGGTGAGAAAGCCACCGCCGCTGATGGCACCGGAGAGCGCGGCGTCGAAGCTGCCGGTGTCGATGACCGGGTCGTTCGTGCCCATCATGCGGATGTCGTTGGCCAGCGTGATGCCGTTGGCCGCAAAGCCCAGCGTGGTGCCGTCGTCCATGGCCAGCGCGCCGGTGCCCAGCGCATTGGCGTTGCCCAGGTCGATGCGGCCCTGCTTGAGTTCGGTGCCGCCGTCATAGGTGCTGGCGCCGCCGAGCGTGAGCGTGCCGGCGCCGGTCTTGACCAGGCTGCCGCCGACGCCCCCGATGGTGCCGTAGAAAGCGCTGTTGCCGTTGCCCGCGCCCACCGACAGCGCCTTCGCGCCGAGCAGCACGGTGCCGCCAGTCGCGCCGCTCAGCGCGCTCACCGCCACCTGGGCGGCCTTGGCGCCCGACACGTCGAAGACGGCCGCGGACGATCCCAGGTTGACCCCCGACGACGAAGCAATGCTGCCCGCCCCCGTCAATGCCAGCGTGCCGGCGGCGATCTGCGTCTGCCCGAGGTAGCCGTTGGCCGCCGTCAGTTCCAGCCGGCCGCCGCCCGTGTACACGAGGGGGCCCGAGCCGGTGATGGTTCCGCCCACCACCACGTTGTCGCTGCGCGCGTAGGCCAGCGTTCCGTTGTTGATGATGTTGCCTTCGATGCTGCCGCCGTTCACGCCAGTCGTGCCCACTTGCACCGTGCCGCCATCGATGAGCGTGGTGGTTGCCTGCAGCCTGCTGTCGATGTAGGCGACCCGTGTCGCGCCGGGGCTCAGCAAGAGCTGCTGCGCTGCCGTGACCGGTGCCGAGACCGTCATGCCGCTGCCGGCGATGAGCGACACGTTGTTCCCGCTCAACGCCTGGCCCACGCTCAGCGAGCCGCCGTTGGAAGCCAGCGTCAAGTCGTTGCTGCCGGTGTCGATGGCTGCGGCGGGCAGGCTCAGCGTGCCGCCCGCGACGAGGCTGACCGCGCCGTTGGCGGCCAGGCCCAATACGTTCAGGTTGCCGGCCGAGCGCAGCGTCACGCCGCCGCCGCCGGCATTGACGGTGACCGCGCCGTCGAAGTTGTTCCGCGCGTTGCCGAGGTCGATCGAGCCCGCCGCGTAGAAGGTGCTCATGCCGCCCACCGACAGCGCGCCGGTCTGAGCCAGCGTGCCGCTGGTGGCCAGGTGCAGGCTGCCGACCACCGTGCTGTCCCCCAGGGAACCGAAGTTGTTCGCGATGGACGAAAGCGCCACGCTGGCGCCCGCGTTCAGGTTCAGGACGCCGGCCGTCAGCCCTCCGGCGGCCTGGATGATGGCGCCGCTGGAGTCGAGCGAGAGTTGCTGGCTCGCCGTGACCGAGCTGGACAGCGTAATCGCGTTCAACCCCGTCAACGACACCCTGCTGCCGGAAAGCGCGCCCCCGACCAACAGCGCACCGCCGTTGGACGCCAAACTGATGTCGTGGGCGCCGACGTCGATGGACTGGCCGCTCATGCTCAGCACGCCGCCCGCCACCAGGCTGAGCGAGCCACCGGTCCCCACGCCGGCCATGTCCAGGTTGCCCGCGGACCGCAGGGCCACGTTGCCCACGGCGTTGACGGACACGGCGCCGCCGAAATGGTTGCTCGCGTGGGTCAGCGTCAGGTCGCCCTTGGAGGCGGTGAAGCTGCTGGCGCCGGTCACACTCAGCGCGCCAGTCTGCGTCAGCGCGGCGGTGGTGGTCGAAAGCGCCAGGTTGCCGGCCACGGTGCTGGTGGCCAGGGAGCCGATGGCGTTGCCGCTGGAGATCAGCGTGACGTCATCCTGGCTGTCCAGGCTCAGGCTGCCAATCGTCAACGCGCCCGAGCTCTGGACCATCCCGCCCGAGCCGCGGGCCTTGAGCTGCGCGCGATCGGCGCTGACGTCTGCGCTCAGCGAGATGCTGGTCGCATCGATGGACACGTCGCCGCTCACGGCATTGACGGTACCGCCAACTACTGCCCGGCCGTCGGTGAACATGGACACTTGGCCGCCCGCGCCTGCGGCAGACGCTGGCGAGACGTCGATGATGTTGGTGTTGGACAGGTCCCCGCCCACGGCAATCATCCGCACGGTGCCGCCATGGGTCGTCACGACGCCGCTGTTCTGCACCATGGTCGTGTTGGCAAACAGCTTGGAATCGCCAGCGGCCTGCAGCGTGATGGTGCCGCCGTTCGAAGTCAGGGCGCCGGTGTTGTGCACGGCCGGTGAGATCGCCACCTGCAATGGGCCGCCCATCGTGAAGATGCCATTGGCCAGGCTCGCGCTGCCGCTGTCTGCCGCGACCAGGTTGATGGACCCGCGGTCGACGGTGATCGACCCGCTGTTGATGACCCCGGCGCCCACCAAGGTCACCGACCCGTCTGCCGCCGCCTGGATGGCCCCGCCCTGGTTGCTCACGACGGCGCGCGTCGAACCCGAAACCGCCACGTTGACGACAAGGGGAGCGCCGTTGCCATCGACAATCCAGGACGTCGGCGGCAGCGTGCCCGCCACGAGGCCGCCGACATTGATTTGCGCGCCGGCACCGAACAATAGGCCGCTGGTGCCGGACAACAACACCTGGCCATTGGCGGACAGCGTGCCGTCGATGACGCTGGAGGACGCGGCAATTGCCGTGGCGGACGCCGAACTGGGCTGGTTGATCAAGACCGACTCGTTGAGCGCCAGATCGAAGGTGCCTGCGGTGGCGAAGCCGAGGGGGGTCGCCTGGCCGATCATCAGCGACGGCCCGACAGTCATCGTTGAAATGTCGTAGGTGGTCAAGAACGAAGGCAGTGCCCACGCGGTCGTGGCCATCGGCCCGGCCAGCGCGGCCAGGATGCCAGCGGCCAGCACGCGCAGCCGGGGTCGCATGCCGGACACGACACCGCCGGCTGCCGCCGTGGCACCCCGCCCGGTGGCGGTCTCGGAAACAACCTGCAGCACGCCCAGCGCGCGGTTCCAGACAAGACGATAGATACGGTTCAAGACGCAGCGCTCCGGCAGTTGCACACCGCCGAAGCGGCCAAAAGGCCGCGATGATACGTATCGATACAGTTTTAAACCATCACCGAAATCAGGGATGGGGCCCGTGCCGGAGATGGAAGTTCAGCCCTGGTCCAGGGTGGTGCTGAATCGCTCGTGCATGTGGTCCACCAGCGCCCGCACCGCCGGCAGCAGGCCGCGGCGCGAAGGGAACACGGCGTGCACCACCTCGCGGCGCGGCGCCCAGTCCGGCAGCAGCCGCACCAGTTGCCCGCTGCGAAGCTCGTCGCCCACCATCATGCTGGGCAACTGCACCACCCCGACACCCGCAACGGCCGCGGTTCGCAGCGCGCTGATGCTGCGGGTGACGAAGCGCGGGCGATGCGCCACCACGGCCTGGGCACCGTCCGGCCCCTGCAGGCGCCAGACGTGTTCGTTCTGCGGCACGCCCAGGTCCAGGCTGGGCCAGGGGGCCAGGTCGGCCGGCACCTGCGGCCCCTCGCGCGTGGCCAGCAGCGATGGCGCCACCAGCAGGCATTGCCCGCGATCGGCCAGCACGCGCAGCACCAGGTCGCTGTCTTCCAGCGGAGGGGGCCGCACGCGAATGGCCAGGTCCAGCCCCTCGCCCACCACGTCGACGCGGCGGTTGGTGTCTTCCAGGTGCACCTCGACCCGCGGGTACCGCGCCATGAAGTCGGCCAGCATGGGGCCGACGAGCGTTTCGAGCAGCGCCACCGGGCAGCTCATGCGCACGGTGCCACAGGGCTCGGCATGCGTGACGGCCACCGCCTCTTCCGCCGCGTTGGCTTCCACCAGCATCGCGCGGCAATGCGTGTAGTAGGTCTGGCCCACCTCGGTCACGGCAAAGCGCCGGCTGGTGCGCTGGAGGAGGCGCACGCCCAGGCGCTCTTCCAGCAGCGCGATGCGCCGCGACAGGCGCGACTTGGGAATGCCCAGCGCCCGCCCAGCCGGCGCAAAGCCGCCGTGCTCCACCACCTGGGCATAGAAGAAAAGGTCGTTGAGGTCTTTCATCGTTCTACCTGCGCAACGCTGCGAGCGAATTTTGCCGTCTTTCGCTCGCAGCGTTGCGCCCATATTCTTTGTCCATCCACTTCACACACAAGGAGATCGACATGAAGAAGGTCCTGGGCATCTACAGCGCGCCTCGCCCGCACTGGGTGGGCGACGGCTTTCCGGTGCGCTCGCTCTTTGGCTACGACGGGCTGGGCCGGCACCTGAGCCCTTTCCTGCTTCTGGACCATGCGGCACCCGCGACCTTCGAGCCCAGCACGCACCGGCGCGGCGTGGGCGTGCATCCGCATCGCGGCTTCGAGACCGTGACCATCGTCTACCACGGCGAAGTGGACCATCGCGACTCCACCGGTGCCGGCGGCCACATCGGCCCGGGCGACGTTCAGTGGATGACGGCCGGCGGCGGCATCCTGCACGAGGAATTCCATTCCGAGGCCTTCACCCGCCAGGGCGGCCTGCTGGAGATGGTGCAGCTGTGGGTGAACCTGCCAGCGCGCGACAAGATGACCGCGCCCGGCTACCAGACGCTGCTGGACCAGGACATTCCGGTCGTCGAGCTGCCGCAGGGCGCAGGCCGTGTGCGGGTGTTTGCCGGCGAGTACGAAGGCAAGAAGGGCCCGGCCCGCACCTTCACGCCCATCGACGTGCTCGACATCCGGCTGGGCCAGGGCGCGTCCACCCGCTTCGACACGCGCGAGGGCCACACGCTGGCGCTGGTGGTGCTGCGCGGCACGGTGCGCATCAACGGCAGCAGCGAGTTGGCGCGCGAAGGGCAGCTGGTGCACCTGGCGCGCGACGGCAGCGGTGTGCAGCTCGACGCGCAGACCGACGCGACGCTGCTGTGGCTGTCGGGCGAACCCATCGACGAGCCGGTGGTGGGCTATGGGCCGTTCGTGATGAACACCGAAGACGAGATCCGGCAGGCCGTCAACGACTTCAACAGCGGACGCTTCGGCCAGATGGCGGCCAGGAACGACTCGCCGCCGCACGCGCAGCGCGCCTGAGTCCTACAGCGGCGCCCCTGCAGCGCTGGTAGAACGAACCCACGGGCCGGCGCTACCATGCCGCCCCTGGGACGGCTTCGCGGGCGAAGGCAACCAGCCCTCGCCCGCGAAGCCGCGTCGTTGTCATGACCTGGAGAACGCACAGTGACCAGCAAGAACATGATTTGCCTCTGGTACGACGGCACCGCGCTCGACGCCGCGCAGTTCTACGCAAAGACCTTTCCCGACAGCAAGGTGGATCGCATCACCCACGCGCCGGGCGACTACCCCGATGGCAAGGAAGGCAGCATCCTCACGGTCGAATTCACCGTCATGGGCATCCCGTGTGTCGGCCTGAACGGCGGCCCGCTCTTCAAGCACAGCGAGGCCTTCTCGTTCCAGGTAGCCACCGAGGACCAGGCCGAGACCGACCGGCTGTGGAACGCGATCATCGACAACGGCGGCCAGGCCAGCGAATGCGGCTGGTGCAAGGACAGGTGGGGCCTGTCGTGGCAGATCTCGCCCCGCGTACTCACCGAGGCGGTGTTCGGCCCCGACCGCGCCGCGGCCAAGCGCGCCTTCGAGGCCATGATGGGCATGAAGAAGATCGACATCGCGACCATCGAGCGCGCGATCAAGGGCTGAGCGCCCGCAAGCGTTCAGAACCCGTCGCGCCAGCCGCTGCGGATCGCCTCGACAAAGCGCTTGAGCTTGGGCGGGTACAGCCGGGCGTACGGATAGATCAGGTAGCACGGCAGCGACGAGGCGTGCCACTCGGGCACGAGCTGCACCAGGCGCTTGGCCGCGAGGTCTTCGGTCAGTAGCCAGGTCGAGCCCACGCAAGCCCCCAGCCCCATGAGCGCCGCGGTGCGCAGCGCGTACAGGCTGTCGGTGGACATGCGCGGCGTCATCGGGATGCGGCACTCCTCGCCGTCCCGTGTTCGCGTCAGGGTCAACTCGGTGCGGTAGTAGGTGCGCATGGCCAGCCACGGCAGGCTGGCCAGTTCGGCCGCATGGCGCGGCGGCCGCTTGCCTTCGGGCAGCACCGAAGGCGCCGCCACCACGATGCGCGGGACCTCGGCCAGCTTGATGGCGACGATGCCGGGGTCGTCGATCTCGCCAACATGGATGGCGCAGTCCGCCCCGTCGCCGATGAAGTCGGGCCGCCGGTCGTTGAGCAGCCAGTCGACGTTCGCGCGCGGATGCTGGCGCAGGTAGGCTGCCAGCGGCTTGACCAGCAGCTCCTGGCCGAAGGCGTGCGGCACCATGACGCGCAGCGTGCCCTCGGGCTCGCCGTCGCCGCGCAGCTCGGACTCGAAGGCGTCCCAGTCCTGCACCAGCTCCTTGGCGCGCGCAAAGCAGCGCTCGCCATCTTGCGTGAGCTTGAGCGCGTGCGTGGAACGGCGGATGAGCCGCACCCCCAACTGCTTTTCCAGCGCCTGCAGCCGCCGGCTCACCGTGGGCTGCGTGGTGTGCAGCTGCGTGGCCGCGGCCGACAGGCTGCCCGCCTCGACGATCTGAACGAAGGTGTTCATCAGCTCGATGCGGTCGGAAGGGGGGATGGCCGATGTCGACGGGCGAGTGGTTCTCATATGGCGAATTCCAGCTTGCTTTATGCATCCATCGTATAGATGTAGTTCGCCCCGTGCTACTACCACCTCTAGCTTTGATCCGTCAAACTCGCGCCCAGTCTTCGAATTACAGGGTTAACGCTATGTCTTCCATTCAATTAACGCATGACAGAGTGGCCAGCGCCGCTCCAGCGGCCGAACGGGGGCGGCTGCCGGGGTCGCTGGTGCTGCTGCTGGCCGCCAGTGCCGGGCTGTCGGTCGCCTCGCTCTATTACAGCCAGCCCATGCTGGGCGTGCTGGGCAGCGACATCGGTGCCTCGGCCGGCGCGGTGGGCCTGGTGCCCACGCTCACGCAACTGGGCTACGCGCTGGGCATCCTGCTGCTGGCGCCGCTGGGCGACCGCTTCGACCGCCGCCGCATCATCCTGATCAAGGCCGCCGTGCTGTGCGCCGCGCTGCTGGCGGCCGCCACGGCGCCGGGCATCGGCCTTCTGCTGGTGGCCAGCCTGGTGATCGGCCTGGCCGCAACCATGGCGCAGGACATCGTGCCGGCCGCGGCCACGCTGGCTCCCGACGCGCACCGCGGCAAGGTGGTGGGCACGGTCATGACAGGGCTGCTGCTGGGCATTCTGTTGTCCCGCGTGCTCAGCGGCTTCGTGGCCGAGCACTACGGCTGGCGCACGATGTTCATGCTGGCGGCGGGCAGCCTGGCGCTGACCGGTGTGGCGGCATGGCGCGGCCTTCCGCGTTTTCGGCCCAGCACGCAGATGCGCTACGGGGCCCTGCTCGCATCGCTTGCCACGCTGTGGCGCCAGCACGGTGCGCTGCGCCGCGCCACCCTGGCGCAAGGCCTGCTGGCCATCGGCTTCAGCGCCTTCTGGTCCACGCTCGCGCTCCTGATGCATGGCGAGCCCTTCCACATGGGCAGCGCGGCGGCCGGTGCCTTCGGCCTGGCCGGCGCGGCCGGCTCGCTCGCTGCTCCGCTGGCCGGCCGCGTGGCCGATCGCAAGGGGCCGGAGCTGGTCACGCGCCTGGGCGCGGCCATCTTCGTCGTGTCTTTTGCCGCGCTGGCCCTGGCGCCCATGCTGGACACGCACGCGCAACTGGCGCTGCTGGCACTCAGCGCCCTCGGCTTCGACCTGGGATTCCAGGGCACGCTCATTGCGCACCAGACCATCGTCTACGGCATCGACCCCGGCGCGCGCAGCCGCCTCAATGCCGTGCTGTTCACCGGCATGTTCATCGGCATGGCTGGCGGCTCGGCACTCGGGGCGCTGGTGTTTGCGCACTGGGGCTGGATGGCCGTGGTGCTGCTGGCCACCGTCTCGGGGCTGGCAGGGCTGTTCGTGCGGATGGTGAAGTAGGTCAGGCCTGCAGCATTTCCCGCACGATCATGTAGCTTCCAAGCAGCAGCAGGCTGGCCAGGAAGCACTTGCGAAACCGATCCTGGGAAATGCGCTGGCGCAGGCGCGTGCCCAGCGCCATGCCGGCGAGTGCGGGCAGCAGCATCAGCAACGATGCGCCCACGGTGGCCGATGGAAAGTGGCCGTTGAGGCACAGGCCCGCGGCCAGGGCCACGGTGGACACCGTGAACGACAACCCCATGGCCTGGATCAGCGCCTCCTTTTGCAGGCCCAGCGCCTGCAGATAGGGCACGGCGGGAACCACGAACACACCCGTTGCCGCGGTGACCAGGCCGGTGGATGCGCCCACCACCGGCCCCAGCCAGCGCTCGCTGCCCGGCGCCACCGACAAGCGGGCGCCGGCCAGCACCCACGCGGCGTAGACGATCAGCATCGCGCCAAGGCACACGACTGCCCAGGCGCCCACCGGGGCGCCGATGACCCAGGCACCGCCCAGCGTGCCGACGACCACGCCCACTTGCATGGGTGCCATGCGCCACGACACATCTCGCAGCGAGCGCCACGGCTGCAGTTGCCAGACGTTGGTGATGAAAGAGGGCACCACCAGCAAGGCGGCGGCCTCGGCCGGATTCATCATCGAGGCGAGCAACGCCATCGAGATCGTCGGCAGGCCCAGCCCGATGACGCCCTTGACCAGACCCGCCAGAACGAAGACCGCCGCAACGGACAACAGCAGTGGCAGGTTCGAGGAAGAGGAGGAGAAGAGCTCATTCGCGTTCATGCGCTCATTCTGTTGAGCGGCAGCAACGCGGAAAATCTGGATCTTGCGAAGTCGGCCTCAGGTAGAGCCTGAGGCCGCAACGCCCTCGCCCGCGCCCTGGCGAACCTGCGCCGCCGGCTCCTTCGTCACGAGCCAGATCCCCCAGCACACCAGCGCAAGCGCCACGGCATAGCGCCATTCGAGGATGCTCTCGTGCAGGAACAGGGCCGACAGCGCCACGCCGAACACAGGGACCATGAAGTTGAAGGCCGTGACCATGCTCACGCGGTTGTACTTGAGCAGCAGGCTCCAGATGGAGATGGCGAGCGACGACAGCACCGCCATGTAGGCCAGCAGCGCGGCCGAGGCCGGCGTGAAGCCCGAGAGGTGGCCGCCGGTGACATAGCCGCCGGCGAGCAGGGCGGCGCCGCCCACGAGCAGTTGCAGCCCCGTCATCATGATCGGGTCGATGCCTTGGGAGATGCGCTTGCCGTAGATGCTCGCGGCCGCCAGCACCAGGGCCGCGATGATCACGAAGCCTTCGCCCACCAGCGTGAAGTCGAAGGACGGCGCACCCCCCCAGCCCGCGCCGAAGTTCACCACCATGACGCCGGCGAAGCCCAGCACGCAGCCGGCCACCTTGGCAAAGCTCAGGCGGTCGTTGTGATAGATGAAGTGCGCCAGCAGCACGCTGAAGAAGGTGCCGGTGGCCGTCATGATCGAGCTCTTCACGCCCGTGGTGTAGGCCAGGCCCACGTAGAAGAACACGTACTGCAGGGTGGTCTGCGTCAGCCCGAGCAGCGCGATCTGCCCCCAGGCGCGCCGCGAAAACCCACCCAGCCGCTGGCCCGAGACCAGCGCGTACACCAGCAAGATGGCGCCGGCCAGCACGAAGCGCCAGCCGGCGAACACCAGCTTGGACGGCACATCGGCCGCAGCGATGTTGAACAGCGCGTAGCCGCCCTTGATCGCCGGGTAGGAGCTGCCCCAGAGCACGCAGCACAACAGGGCCAGCAGGAAGACAACCTTTCGGTTGGTGAGGACGGGGTGGTCGGAGGAAGAAGAAGACAAGACGGGACTCATGGACAGGCGGTGACACGGCGGCGGGGTCAGGCCCCGGCCGCAAGCGTCCGGATTTTCTCCGACAACGCGCCAGCCTGCAGGGCGCGGGGGTCATCCGAGCGTCACGCGTCACTCCTAAATTGGCCGCTCCCCCTCGATGAACGACGACCATCCCCAGGAGCTTCCCACATGAACTTGACCCGAAGAAACCTGCTGGGCCGCTCGGCGCCGGCCTCGCTGCAACCGGAAACCTTGGCGCGTGACCATCACGGCGCGCGCTCCGAAGTGCCGAACGGCAAGGCTCAGCGGCCGGTCTGCACGTACTGGATGCAGTCGCCCTGGTTCTTGAACCCGCTCTCGTCGCGGCGGAACACCGACTGCCAGCCGTCCGACTTGCATGCGTCCATGCTGCCCGGAACCGCCAGCAGCGTCGCACCGACGACCACCGGATCGTGGTCCGACGAGCGATAGGCGTCGGCGCGGTACGGATCCGCTGGGCACGCGCCGCCGCAGTTCGTGGCCGGCGCCTTGAACTCCAGGTTGTAGTCTTCCAGCAGTGTCTCGTCGGCATTGATGTGCCAGTGATGCGTGCCGCTGACCTTGGCGCTGAAGGCCAGGCTGGCAATCGCCTGGTCCAGGCGACCCGCGGCGCCATCGAAGACATACGAGTAGCCGAAGGAATCGAATCGGTCGACCGTGTCGACATAGCCGCTGCTCGCGAGATCTTGAATCGGATCCTCCTTCGCGTACGCGTTGAAGTCGCCGATCAGCAGCGCATTGCTGCTGCCCGAGACCGCCTGCATCTGCGCGACGAAGGTGCGCAGGCGCTGCGCCTGGCGCAGCCGTGCCCCGTTCCAGCAGCCCTGGCCGTCGCCCGCGTCGATGTTGCCGGCGGCATCGGGGTCGGTGACGGCGGGGCAACTGCTCTTGGACTTCAGGTGATTCACGAACAGCGTGAAGCGCTCGCCCTTGTGCGCGAAGGTCTGCGCCAGCGTCGGACGGTTGTTGACCGGGTCCGTGTCGCTCACCGGCGCGCCGACCGGCGTCAGCTTGGACGGCTTGTAGATCATGGCGACGCGGATGGCATCCGTGCCGGTCCCCTGGCCTGGAACAGGAAGCACCGCATAGGTGCCGGCGCCCACGCGTTCGTTGAGCGCGTCGACCAGATTCTGCGCGGCGGTATTGCCGTTGTTCTGGATCTCCATCAGCCCGAACGCGTCGGCGCCGATCGCGGCCATGGCGGCGACGATCTTGGCGCGCTGGCGCCCGAACTCGGTCAGGTTGTTGGCGCCGCGGCAGTTGCTTGCGCTCGTCTGCGAACCCAGCGTGCATCCCTGCCCGGTCTGGCCGTCGGCGGTATTGCCGTCGGTGAACGTGGTGAAGAAGTTCAGGACGTTGAAGCTGGCCACCTTCACGTTGCCCCCGACAAGCGCGGGAGCGGCAGTGCGAGGATTCGCCGTACCGAAGACCGGAGCGACCGTCGGATGGATCTTGTAGTCCCCCGGCCCCGGGTTGCTGCTGCTCGACAGGCCGAAATCGATGACGCCAGTGATGGAGCCGACGTTGTCTCCCGCGCGCGGCAGGCCGCTGGCCACGTCCAGGTAAGGCGTGGGGTTCGGGTTTTGCAGGCTGCTGCCGTCGTCCAGCACGATGCGGCGGCGCGCATTCTCGTCGGCAAGCGCCAGTACCTGCGATGTCCCGGGGCGGTAGCGGTTGGTCGGCGTTTCGAGGCGGCCTCCCGCCCCCAGCGTCAGCTGGCCGTAGCGGCCCTGGAAGTAGTTCTGCGCGATCGTGAACGGGCCGGCCAGCGTCACGAGCATGCCTTCGTAGCGCTCGAGGTCGCTTTGCCTGGCCAGCGGCAGGCGCACGTTGATCGGCGTGATCGCGTAGCCGGTGCCTTGCAGCGACACCGAGCTGACCGAGGTCAACTGGGTCAGCGTGGGCGTCGGCAAGGCCGCCGTGGGCACCGCGCCGGTGTTGAATTCCGCCACCGTGGCCGTGACGTTGACCAGGTTGCCGCGCACGGCGTCCGGGTATGCGGTCGAGCCGGTGAACACGAAGATGCCGTCCGAGGTGGCGTCGTTGCCGTCGCCAGCCAGGTCCTGCATGAAGAAGCCGTTGTTGGTTCGCAGGGTCACGACGCCCGACGTGGTCACGCGCTTGCCCGCGAGCGGGCTCTGCGCTGCAGCGCCCTGGATCTCGAAGATGCGCGCGGCAATCGGTCCCGGCTGGCCGCCGCCGCCACATGCCTGCGCCGGCGAAGCCCTGTTGTGCGGCGACGGAGCACCCGTGATGAAGTCGATGCTGTTGTCGCCCGTATCGAGGCACCCGGCGCCACTGGTGCGGATGATGGCCGTGGTGTTCGACGGTGCCGGTGCGGGTGTTCCTTCGGCGCAGTTGGCGGAGCCGAAGCCCACGAAGTCGACAACCGCGCCCCCGACCGCGCAGCTGCCGCTGAGTGCGGTGGTGTTGTTGACCAGGGCGACCTTGCCCGCGGTGGCACTCATCGCCGTGGTGCCCACCGCATCCGGTGTCGGCAAGGGCGCCGGTGCATTGGCGCCAGCGCCCAACTGGATCAGGTAGTAGCCGCCTGCGGCAATCGACCCGGACAGCGGCGTCAATTGCGCGCCACCCCAGGTCGTGCCCGAGGCCGCCGCATATTGCACCGACCAACCACTGAGGTCGACCGCCGTGGTTCCGTTGTTGTACAGCTCGACGTAGTCGTTGTTCAGCGGGGCGCCGGAATTGCCACCGCCTCCGTACACCTGGCTGATCACCACTGCCGCACTGGCGGGCAGAGCGCTCGCACAGCCGATCGCGGTCAGGAGCGCAAACAGGCGCGCACAGGCGCGCGCGGGCGTCATTCGAAACGTCATCGCAGGTTTCCCCCTCGGTATGGATTTTTCGGCGCCTGATCTGGTGGCGCTCGCGGAGTGGGGCAGCCTACGTTTCTTATGTGTCAGCGCGGCGAACGTCGCGCGAGGGCATGCTACTGGTGGTCGGGTGAAGCCTGGGCTGCAAGATCCATCTCGATGTGGGTCACGCCGCCGTCGCGCCGCCTGCGCATCGGGAGCCCGCAACGGCCGAACACCGCCAGCATGGCCGCGTTGTCGGCGAGCACATCGGCTTCGAAGCGCACGATGTGGTGCGTACGAGCGATCTCGATCATGGTTTCGAGCAGGCGTCTTGCCAGGCCGTTGCCCTGGTAGTCCTCTTCCACCGTGAAGGCCACCTCGGCGGCCTTCGCGCCGTCTGGCGAGGCGAACACCACGTAGGTGCTGCTGCCGATGACCACCTCGTCGTCGCCCGAACCGATGGTCACGGCCAGGCCCGCCAGGTGTTCGAAGTCGATGTCGCCCAGACGATCGAGGGCCCTCTCGGGCAGCGCCTTCAGGTGCGTGAAGTAGCGCGTGTAGATCGAGCTCGGGTCCAGTTGCGCGAATGCCGCGACGATGCGACCCCGGTCGTCCGGGCGCATCGGCCGGATGATCGCGGGCGTGCCGTCGCGCAACGCGATCTGGCGTCGCAACTGCATGTCGTCTTTGCTGCTGCTGCTGTTCATGCGTCAATCCTGACTTCGGCCACGCGCCGATGGTAATTGCGCGCGCCCAAAGAAAAAGGCCCCGTGCATCGCTGCGCGGGGCCCAAATCAGATCCTTGCGGGACCTGAGGAGACAACTGGTCGATCAGGGCTGCTGGTCACCGTCGGACGTGAGTACGCCGTGGGCAACAAGGCCAACTGCGGCAGCAAGTACAAGCGCGAGGGTGATCATGTGAGCCTTCTGGATCGGAAGGACTCTATTTTAGGGTTAACCCTAGTTCGTGCTGGCGCGGCTGGAATATCCACACCGACAGAAGGCCAACTGCGTTCCCAGTCCCGGCTCAACGAGACCGGCGCCCATTCGCCGCACGGGCCTTTGCTTGCGACTTCGGCGCAACGGCCGCGGTATGCGCCTTCACGTGATCGATGAAGGCCCGCAGCTTGGGCATCACCTGCTTGAGGCTGGGAAAGTAGAGAAACACGCCTTGCGATGACAACGCATGCTCGGCCAGCACCTCCTTCAACTCGCCCTTGGCGAGGTGCTGCGCCGCCGCCGGCGCCGGAACCTGCGCAAGCGCGACGCCGCTCAATGCTGCGGCCAGCATCGTGGGAACGTCGTTGACGATCAGCGGGCCCGACACCGCCAGGTCGAGCGGGCCGCCGGTGCCTCGCAGCCGCCAATGCGCCAGCGAGCCGTCCGACAGGCGCTGCCGCACGCACGCATGATTCGTCAGGTCGCCCGGCGCACGCGGCTCGCCACATCGTGCGAAGTAGGCCGGGCTGCCCACCACGATCAGGCGAATCGGCGGCGTGAGCCGAACCGCGACCATGTCCGCAGCGACGAGTTCGCCGAACCGGATGCCGGCGTCGAACCCATCCTTGGCAAGGTCGACGAGTTGCTCGCTGGCGGCGATCTCGAGCACGACATCGGGATAAGCAGCGCAGAACGATGCCAGCACCGGTTGAAGCACCAACGGCACCACGCCGCGCGGCACCGCAAGCCTGAGCAGGCCGGACGGTCTGGCGCCCAGGCCGTGTGCCGCCCGGCTTGCCGCGATGACCTCCTCCAACGCAGGGCGCGCTTGCGCCAGGAAGCGCTCACCGGCTTCCGTGAGCCCCACGCTGCGCGTGGTTCGCGTGAAGAGCGCAACACCCAGGCGCGCTTCCAGGGCGCGCACCGCCTGGCTGACGGCCGATGGCGTCAAGCCCAGCCTGGCTGCCGCCTGGCGAAAGCTGCGCATCTCGGCAACGCGGACGAATGCCTCGACCCCGTCGAACGCACCGCGCGTGATTGTGTAGTCCTGCTTCACGGTTCATCCAGATTGAGCCACTTTATCAAACAGGTCCCGCCTCGTAGATTGGCACTACCGCACCGGTGCGTGCTCAACTTTCACGAGGCCCCGAGATGAACGTGCAATCGATATTCGGCATCAGTGTCGTGTTCGGCCTGGTCGCGTCCAGCACTTTCGGCGCGCTGTACCTGTGGCCCTGGCTGCACGGCCGATCGCGCGTCGACGCCCTGCGCCCCTTGCTTGTCATTCATGCATTCCGGTATATCGGACTGTCGTTCCTGGTTCCCGGTGTCGTCGCACCGGATCTGCCGATGACCTTCGCGCGCAGCGCGGCGTGGGGCGACCTCGCCGCCGCAGTGCTCGCGTTGCTGGCCTTGGCAACACTGCGCTCCAAGCTCGGCATCGCCTTTGCCTGGGCGTTCAATCTCTGGGGAGCGTTCGACCTGCTGGACGCGTTCTACCAGGCAGGCATGTCCGGGCTGTCGCCCAGTCAGTTTGGCGCGGCGTTCTTCATCCCGACCGTAGGCGTTCCGCTCCTCTTGATGACGCATGTGCTGATGTTCCGGCTCCTGGTCCGGCGCGAGCCGATGCGCGAGGCCAGAGGCGTGGCGATGCGGGCGCTGTAGCACCGGCCAGCCGTCAGCGCGCGGCACCGGCTGACCTGGTGCGTTGCAGGCGGTCCATGCGCAGTCTCTGGCGGTCATCGGAGACCCATCGAACCGCCAGCAGGATCGCGCCGATCGATGCCATGCCGCCTGCACCAGTCAACAGCAGCAACAGCAGAATCTGGTACTTGGCCGCCTCCATCGGATCCATGCCGGCAAGAAGCTGGCCGGTCATGATCCCCGGCAAGGTGATGATCCCGGCGGCCGACATCTGGTTGATCATCGGGATGAAGCCGCGGCGGATCGAGCTTCGGATCAACTCGCTCAACGCCTGCTGAATGGACGAGCCCAACGCCAGTTGCGCTTCGATGGCGCCTCGGCGTAGCGCAACGCCCTCCAGGAAGCTGTCGAGCCCGAGGCTTGTGGAGTTGAGGACACTGCCCAGGACAATGCCCAGGAGAGGAATTGCATAGCGCGGGTCGTGCCAGGGCTGCGGGCGAATCGCGGTGAGCAGCGCCAGTACGACCGTGGCGGCGCTTGCCAGCGCCACGGTGATGGACGCGATCACATGGTTGCCGCCACCCGCAATGCGCCACTCCGGACGAACCGCGACCTCGCGCGAGGCTGCCGCAACCATCACGAGCGCAACAAGGAGCGTCGCGCCCGCCGATTGAGACGCAAACACCAGCCTCAGGACGAGCCCGACGAGGAGCAACTGCACGACCATGCGGCCGGCTGCCCACAGCACCTGCCGATGGACGTTCAGGCGCAGCGCGATCGATGCAACGGCACTGGCCAGCGCGAGCAGCGACGCGAGGGCGATGTCGGTGAACTCCAGGTGGACGACGTTCATTGGCCCTCCAGCGAACGATTGGCCATTTCCAGTTGTCGATGCGCAACCCGCGTTGCCTGTTCATGCGAATGCGTGACCCAGATGGCCGCCATCCCTTGTTGCAGCTGTTGTCGAACCAGGTCTTCGTAGGCAAGCGTTGTCTCCCGGTCGAGCGCCGCGGTGGGCTCGTCCAGCAAGAGGACGCTGGGATTTCGGGCGAGCGACCTGAGCAGTGCCAGTCGCTGGCGTTCCCCGGTCGAAAGATGGATGACTTCGGCGTCGAGCATGGAAGGCGGCAACCCAACGGCGGCGAGCATCAGCTCGACCCTTGCAAGGTCGCAGCCATCGAAGTGCATCCTGACCACGGGCGCCCACCAGGCTGGCTCCGCTGCCTGGTAGACGACCTTGCGCCTCCAGGCGGGAGCGGGCCAGGAAGCCCGGGACGTCCCGTCCAGCACCACGGTTCCCGAACTGGACGCGTCCAGGTCGGCCAGCAAGCGCAGCAGGACGGTCTTGCCAGATCCCGACTTTCCCATGACGACAAGGCACTCGCCAGCGCCGAGCTGAAAGCTGAATGGCCCCGCGCGACGGGAACTCAGTTCGTGGACCACCAGGCGAGGAATGCGCATCGGGGACAACCTTAGACGTGCTGCCTGTACCGCGTATGAAGCAGGACGGCCGTGACAACGTGAGCCTTGAGGTTCATGATGAATTCAGGTGGAGCCGCGATGGTTGCGCGTCATTTTCTTGCCCGGCGGCCCGATCTTCGCCCGCGAGGCTCACTCACCTGATTTCACATGGATCTGCTGCAGATTTTCATTCTTGCCATCATCCAAGGCGCCGCCGAGCTGCTGCCGGTGTCCAGTTCGGCGCATGTCATCGCGGCAGAGAAACTGATGGGGCTCGACCCCACCGCGCCGCAGATGACCCTGCTGCTGGTCATGCTGCACACGGGCACCATGTTCGCCGTCATCGTCTACTTCTGGCGCTCGTGGTGGGCAACCTACTTCGACTCCGTGAAGGCGTTTCGAGTCAACGCGCTGCATGTGGCGGTTGCCACCGCTGCGACGGGCGTCGTGGGTCTGGCGTTGCTCCAGGCGCTCAAGCATCTCGTGGCGGGGGGCGATCCGGCCTTCGAGGTCGAGCACCTGTTCGGCAATGCGAAGCTGATGGCGGCTGCGTTGGCCGCGGCTGGCGTACTGATCATCGTGTCCTCGCGCTTGACCACCACCCGCCAGGAAGAAGTGTCATTGCGCAGCGCCGCCTGGATCGGGGCCGTGCAAGGTCTCTGCCTTCCGTTTCGCGGCTTTTCCCGCTCTGGCGCAACGATCTCGACGGGACTGGCCCTGGGCGTCGCACGCCGCAGGTCGGAGGAGTTCAGCTTTGCATTGGCGGTGGTGCTCACTCCCGCGGTGATCGTGAAGGAAGCGTACCGCCTGTACCACGCACATGCGCTCGCGGCGACGGGCGCCCCCGCCTTCTGGCAGCTCTTGTGGCCCAGTCTGTTGGGCATGGGGCTGAGCTTTGTCGCCGGCCTGCTGGCGCTGCGCTGGCTGTCCCGCTGGCTTGAACAGGGGCGATGGCACGTGTTTGGCGCCTATTGCCTGGTCGCGTCCATCGTGGTCTTGTGGATCGGATGATGGAAAGTCCAGAAGGCAAGGCCACCGAATCCGCCGCGCAAGCGGGCCGCACGGGCATGGGCGCGGTGTCATGGCTCTTCGCGATTGCAGCCCTTGTGGTCATCGCTGGAATCTTCTGGGCAGGCGACCAGATCACGCTGCAGAACGAGCGAACCATCTTCACGGCCGATTGCCAAGGCGGCGCCTGGCAAGGCGCGGATTGCAAGGGCAAGCTCGTTGCCGGTCCGCGCTATCGCTTCCGCGCCTTGCGCCCGCACGGCGAAGTGCTGTTCTGGACGGTTGGCAACACCGGGCCTTCGGGCAGGCTGGCCCCTTGCACGATCACCGACGGCCGGAACTGGACCTGTCAACCCTGCCCGGACGCAGCCCGCACGATCACGCTGCAGATGGCCTCGGGTCGTCCCGTGGTCCGGGCGGACGGCAGCAGCCCCACACTGCCTTTCCATGCGGTGCCCAAATGGAGATGGTGGTTGCTGCGGGCATCGCATTCGTCCGGCGGCGGCGCGCCTGCAAACTAGCCAGCGCGATCATTCGGTGGGAGCGCCGGCCTTTCGCGCATAGAACAGCGACACCTCCTCGATTTCCTGATCCGTCATCGACCGGACCACATTGCGCATCTGGGCTTCGGAATCGTTGCCGCGCGCGCCCGAGCGAAACGCCTTGAGCTGCGCCTCGAGATAGCCCTTGGGCATGCCTTCGAGCCAGGGCGCGCCGAATTTCTGGTCGATGCCACCGTGGCACGAGACACAAGGCGCGATGTTGCGAAGCGGCGCCCCCACCCGCACCAGCGCGGGCAGTGCCTCGTCGTAGGTGGTCGGCGCGGTTCGTGCCTTGGGCAGGTACGCGTAGTAGGCCGCCAGGTCGGCAATGTCCGCATCCGGCAGCCCCTTGGCGAGCGCGACCATGATGGGACTGCTGCGCTTGCCGCTGCGATAGTCCATGAGCTGCTTGATGATCACCTCGGGGTACTGGCCCGCGAGATTGGGCGCATCCGACGTGCTCATGCCCTGCGCGCCGTGGCACATGGTGCAGTTCAGCGCCAGCGTGGCGCCGCGCCCGATGGCTTGCTGCGAGGCGGCCTTGGCCATGTTGCGATCCAGGACCACGTCGGTGGCGCTGGCGGCCTGGCGCGGCGTCGTGCCGGGCACCGACCAATCGCCGGGCACTCCCGCCGCCCGGCAGATGCTCGCCCACAGGCCCTGGGCGCTGAAGTCGCCATGCACCGAAGGCAGCAGCACGAAGCCGACCAGGAACGCCCCCAACGTCAGGACGACCAGCCAGATGATGCTCCTGCGGAACCAGGGGTTGCCCCACCCGGGGGTGTCGTGCACTTTCATCACCGGCTCCCGATGGGTATGACCGGCACGTAGGCTTCCTTGAGGGACGCCAGTTGCACGATCGGATAGCCGTAGTTGACGACCGTCAAGGCGATCATCATGGCCAGCCAGAGGCCGAAGCTGTTCAGCGCGACGGGCGTGTGTGCGCCCGGATGCGCCGCACGGCTGAAGGTGAAGGGCTCAACCACCGCGTTCTCCTTGCGGCGGGCCGTGGCCAGCGTGTACACGAGGAGGATGCCCGAGACCAGGAGGATGAAGCCGCCGATGGCCGACATGGTCACCGTCCACGCCTGCGGCTGTATCTCCGGATGGGTGTAGTCGTAGTAGGCCATGCGCCGCGGCATGCCCAGCAGGCCGACGAGGTGCCATGGCATCGAGAGCACCATCATCCCGATGAACCACAGCCAGATCTGGATCTTGATGAGTCCGGCAGACAGCGGCGCGCACCCGGTGAGCTGGGGCCACAACTCGTAGGCGATCATGAAGTACATGAGCACGATCGCGCCGGCGAAGATCAGGTGGAAGTGCCCCGTGACCCACTGCGTGTTGTGCACGGTCTCGTTGAGCTGGTAGCTCATGTTGATGATGCCGCCGGCGCCGCCGAACCCGAGCATGACGAAGGAAAAGGTGACTGCCAGCAGCATCGGGTTGTCCCAGGGCAATGCCTTGAGCCAGCCGAAGGTACCCTGCCCACCGCGCAGGCGCCCTGCGATCTCGACCGACGCCACGATGGTGAACACCGTGAGCAAGGTCGGGACCGACACCATCGCCGTCATCACTGCATGCACGAACTTGAAGCCCGCGCCCACCTGCGGGTCGGCAAACAGGTGATGGATGCCGATGGGCATCGAGAAGACCAGGAACAGCACGAAGGCCACGCGTCCCATGGTGTCGCTGTAGAGCCGGCCGCCGATGGCACGCGGCACGATGGTGTAGAACGCGATGTACGTAGGCATCAGCCAGAAGTACACGATGGCATGCAGCGTCCAGGAGAAGAACACGCGTGCCAGGCCGGCATTGATGGTGTCGGTGAGTCCCAGCGAAGCCGGCAGGATCAGCACGAGCACCTCGATGGCTGCGCCCAGCGATGTCCACGCCCACAGGTAGGCGCCGGCCATGTTGCCGAACATGGCCAGCGGCACGGGCTCGCCCGGGTTCTGCTTCTTCCAGGCGTGCAGGTTGATGGCCATGAGCGCCACCCAGATCCACGAGCCCACGACCACGAGCACAACGCCCAGGTAGTAGAACGGGCTGGCCAGCATGGGCGGGTAGAAGGTGTAGAGCACCGAGGCCTTGCCCAGGGCCATCGTCACGGCCGCGAGCGCCGTTCCGGCAACCACGAGCCAGAAGCCGGCCCATCCCCAGCGCAGGCCGATCAGCGGCTTCTTCAGCGCAAGCTCGCAGATGGCATAGCCGAACCCCATGGCAACCAGCGTAGGCAACACGTAGGCCATGACCGTGCCGTGCGCGGTGACCGAGCGGTAGTAGTGCTCGGGGTTGTTGATCCACGTCGAAAGCGGGCTGCGGATATACATCTGCCATGCCCCCAGCACCAGCGCGCCGAGGAAGGCGACGAAGGCCACCCAGAAGTGGGCCAGAACGAGTTTTCTAGCGTTCAACACAACTGAGCCTTTCACCGGGCCGCGCCTTGGCCAGGAACTCGTTGCGCGGCAGCACCTGCACGCGCGCCCACATCGCTTCGTGACCGGTGCCGCAGTACTCGTGGCACGGCATCAGTTGCTCGCCGGTGCGGCTGAACGATGTGGTGAAGGTCGCCACGAAGCCCGGCACGACCATCGTGTTGGCGTTGGTGCGGCCGATGATGAATCCGTGGATGGCGTCCGTCGCCGTGGCGCGAAAGGTGACCGGCGTGTCGGCCGGGACCACGATGCATTGCGGCTGGAAGGAGTACTGCTGCGCAATGAGCCGAACCGTGACCTTGTCGCCCGCCTCGACGGCCGTGCCGAGATTGCTCTCGACGAACTCGCCGCGCAGATGCAGTGTCTTCACATCCACCGTCTCCACGCGCGAGGGCGGCATGGAGGCCCAGTGCAGGCCGGTGGCGATCATGATCAGCACCAGGATCGCGATGATCGCGCCCACGATCCAGGCCCAGCGCCGCTCCGCGGCGACGGCAATCGCCTCGGCCTCGTCGTGCGAAGGCATGGTCGCGCTCATTGCACGGCGCCACGCGGCAGGTACACCGCGAAATAGAAGATGAAGTAGATCGCCACCACGATGGCGGTGGCAATGCCCGCCACCGCGAAAGCGCCCATCGGCCCGCGGCGCACGATGTCGTCCACGCGGCGGTCTTCGTCTTGCTCGTCGATGCTGGACATGCCTTCCTTCCTTGCTTCCTCACTCGGGCAGCAATTTGCGAAGCTCGCTGATCTGGGGGGTATCGACCGGCGTGCCGCTGTTGTCCCACGCCACGCGGATGTAGGTGACCACGGCAGCCACTTCCTCGTCGTTGAGGATGTGGCTGAACGGCGGCATGCCGTGCGGGCGCGGGTTCTTGACGGTCCCGGGCGCGTAGCCGCCATTGAGGACCATGCGGATGGAGTTGACCGGCGAGGCCATCGTGATGGACTGGTTGCCCGCCAGCGGTGGGAACGAGGGCGGATGCCCCTTGCCCTCTTCGCCGTGGCACATCGCGCACTGCGTGCCGTAGATCTTGCGCCCGGTCTCCATCACGTCGGGGCTCACCAGGCGCGCCTGGCTGGTGGGCGGCGGCTCCGAGTCGCGCTGGGGCAAGGCCTTCAGGTAGACGGCCATGGCGCGCACGTCCTCGTCGCTGAGGTATTGCAGGCTGTTGTAGACCACCTCGGCCATCGGGCCGTAGGTGGTGCCCCGGTGCGAAACGCCGACCTGCAGGAGGTCCGCGATGTCCTTGATTTCCCAGTTGCCCAATCCCGCTTCCCGGTTCGACGTGAGCGAGGGCGCATACCAGTTCTGGTTGGGAATCATGCCCCCTTCGAAGGCCTTCGATTCGCTCGAACCGCCCAGCGCGTTGATGGCGGTGTGGCACATGGCGCAGTGGCCCAGCCCCTGCACCAGGTATGCGCCGCGGTTCCATTCGGCGTTCTGCTTCGGGTCGGGAGTGAACTCGCCTTCCTTGAAGTAGAGCGTGCGCCAGCCGATCAGCAAGTCGCGGTTGTTGAAGGGGAACTTGAGTTCGTGCGGGCGGTTCGGCAGGTGCACCGGCGGCACCGACATCAGGTAGGCGAAGATGGCATCGCTGTCGGCGCGGGTGACCTTGGTGTAGGAGGCGAACGGCATCGCCGGATACAGCAGCGTGCCGTTCTTGGAGACACCCGTGTGCATCATCCGGTAGAAGTCGTCGGGGGTCCATTGCCCGATACCGGTCTCGTCGTCGGGCGTGATGTTGGGCACGAACAGGGCGCCGAAGGGCGTGGGCATCGCCCGCCCCCCCGCAAACGGCTTGCCCGTGGACGCAGTGTGGCAGGCCACGCAGTCGCCGGCGCGCGCCAGGTACTCGCCGCGGCTGATGATCTCGGTGGTGGCATCCTTGGCAACCGCCTGGGGGCGACTGGGTTCGGGCAAGGCGGAGGGCCGCAGCCACCACAGCACGGCCGCGCCCGCAGCAGCCAGTGCCACCAACACCAGGAAGATTCGAAGCACCAGTTTCATGGTCGCACCTGCTGGCTGCCGCAGGCCAAGGGCATGCGCACGAGATTGGCCGCCTCCGGCGCCGGGTCCTTGGGCGCGCCCTGCTGCGACAGCCAGGCCGCGACGGCATTCATGTCCGCGTCGCTCAGGCGCGTGGCCACGCGCTTCATGCAGTCGGGCTCGGCCGCATGGCGTTCGCCGACGCGCCAGCGCGTGAGCTGGGCGACCACGTAGGTCGGGCGCAGGCCCACCAAGCCGGGAATGCCCGGCTCCATTCCGGTCAGTGCGCCGCCATGGCAGGCAACGCAGGCGGGAATGCCCTTGGAAGAATCCCCTGCGGCCACCAGTGCGGCGCCCCTGCTCAGCGTCTGCGGGTCTGCCTTGATGGCTTCAGAGGGTGCAAACGGCGGGCGCTGGCCTGCAAAGTGCTGGGCGATTTCCTTCAGGTAGGCGTCCGGCAGGTAGGCAACCAGGTAGTTCATCGGCGCGTAGTGCCGGGTACCGTCGCGAAAAGCCACGAGCTGGTTGTAGAGGTAGCCCGCGGGCTTTCCGGCGATGCGTGGAAAGTAGCCGTTGTCCGTGCCCTGGCCGCTTTGACCATGGCAAGTCACGCAGCCCTGGACGCGCGCTTCGATGGAATCGACCTCGCGAAACGATGGAATCGCCCCCGACTGCTGTTGCGCCCCCGGTTGCGCGAGCGCGGAAATGCTTGCACTGCCACCCGCAATCGCCACAGCTGCAGCGATCGAGCGCCAGGCTGCCCAACGGCCGATGACCCGAGACTTCATCGTGGTGCTCCTTTGTTCTTCGGTATGCCACGGCAGACTGCGGTAGTGCGTTCTCGATACGCTCCTCCTGGGGCGCCGATCGAACGCAAGCGAACGGATCGTAGCGATGGTGATCCCGCTTCGCAAGGACAAGTGCGCGCGCGCTCTCGTTGACGACGCGCCACCAGGGGGGCGTTTGAAGTTGAGTGGTGATTCTCCAGGCCTTGAAACTTGTCAACTTTGGATTTAATCTGAATCCAAATGGAAATCGCCCGCCCATACACCATGCGTGCGCGCGCCGCCTCCGCGGAGGCAACGCGGGAGCGGATCCTCGACGTCACGGTCGCCCTGCTCGGGGCGCGCTTTCGGTCCGAGATCCGGCTCGACGATGTGGCGGCGGGCGCAGAGGTCAGCGTACAGACGGTGCTCAACGCGTACGGCGGTCGGGACGCGCTGCTGGACCTGGCCGTGGAGCGTTGGCTCGCAGAGCTGAGGGTGCAACGATTGAGCGCCGAGCCGGGCGACACAGCCGCAGGCATGGCCGCGCTGCTGGACCACTACGAGCGATTCGGCGACTTGGTCATCCGCAATCTTGCGCAGCAGGCTGATCTGGAGTTGATCGAGACCGGTCGCTCCGGACACAGGAAATGGGTGCAGCGCCAGTTCGCGCCCCAGTTGGCCGATATAAGTGCGGCGCGCCGTCGATCGCTGACAGACGCGCTGGTCTGCAGTTGCGACGTCTATACGTGGAAGATCCTGCGGCGCGACATGCGCCGCACCCGGGCTGATGTCGAGGCCACCATGACCGCGATCGTCGAGGCGCTCTTGCGAGTCACCTGAGGTATTTCCGAGATGGCGCGCGTTGCGATCCTTACCTGGAATGGGGCGGGCAACCAGCCTCCCGCCGCCGGTATTGCGCAGGCAATGATCGACAGCGGGCACGACGTGGTGATTGCCGGCTACGCGGGCCAACGAGACTACTTCGCTGCGCGGGGATTGCGGTTCGTGCCGTTGCGGCGTGCCGCAGCGGCGTGGAAGGATGGTCCGGCGGCGGGAATGTTCGCGGTCAAGCTGCGGGCGGCCTGGGCCGCCAGCGAACACCTGCAAGACGTACCGGCGCTGCTGGCGCAGGAAAAGCCCGATGTGCTGCTTGTCGATTGCCTGATGTTCGGCGCGCTGGCAGCCCTCGAGGCGGAGCACGTGCCGACCATGGTGCTCGTGCACAGCGCGCCAGGTGCGCTGCTGCCACCGGGCGGCCCGTTCGAGGCGCGACTACTGGATCAAGTGAACAGCGTGCGTGCGCGAGCGCAGCGACCAATGTTGAAGGAGCTTTGGGATGCCTGGGTGCCTTTCACCACGCTGTGCACCAGCATTCGTGCACTCGATCCTCTTGCCGCCGAGGTGCCACCGTCGTTCGACTTTGTCGGGCCCATCATCGAACGCGCGACACCAGGAGACTGGCAGCTACCCTGGCCGCCTGGGGACGAGCGGCCGCTTGTCCTTGTGAGCTTCTCCACAGGCCCTTATTGGGACCAGCGCTCGCGCATCGAGCGAACCCTGTGCGCATTGGCCGAGCGCCCGTTTCGGGTGCTGGTCACCCCGGGCAACACAGACGTTCGCGGAATCGAACTGCCCTCGAACGCGAGGCTGGTGACGGAACTGCCGCACACGCGGGTCCTGCCCAGAGCCGCACTCACTGTGACGCACGCGGGCCACGGCACGGTGGCGACCTCGTTGCGCTACGGGGTGCCGCTGGTCTGCCTTCCGAACCCCGCAGCCGACCAGCCTGCCCTCGCTGCCCAAGTGCAGGCATTGGGCGCCGGCCGTTGTCTGGACGGCGAAGCGGCCACGCCGACGGAGATTGGTGCCGCAGTTGGCGAGGTGCTCGCCAACCCGGCTTGCGCATCCAAGGCACATGCGCTGGGCGCGCTGATCAGAGCAACACGCGGGGCCGCCGCGGCGGTCGAACGGTTGGAGCAGCTTCTGCTTGTCAATCGCCAGGACCACCCCTTGCCTTGAGCACGCCGGCCCTCACTCCACCGTAACGCTCTTGGCCAGGTTGCGAGGCTTGTCCACGTCGGTGCCGCGTGCGCATGCCGTGTGATAGGCCAGCAGCTGCAGCGGCACCACGTGCAGCAGCGGGCTCAGTGCGCCGTAGTGCTCGGGCATGCGGATCACGTGGATGCCTTCGCTGCTCTCGATGTGCGTGTCGGCATCGGCCAGCACGTACAGCACGCCGCCGCGCGCGCGCACTTCCTGCATGTTGCTCTTGAGCTTTTCC
Organism: Pseudomonadota bacterium; assembly: GCA_018241225.1. Classification (GTDB taxonomy): domain Bacteria; phylum Pseudomonadota; class Gammaproteobacteria; order Burkholderiales; family Burkholderiaceae_C; genus Variovorax. Next base: position 36,565 of record JAFEEG010000024.1, on the reverse strand, counting down.
ACCAGCGCGTCGTTGGGCGCCACGGTGACCACCGGCATCTCGCTGGTCACCAGCGCCAGCGGGCCGTGCTTGAGTTCGCCGGCGGCATAGGCCTCGGCGTGGATGTAGGTCACTTCCTTGAGCTTGAGCGCGCCTTCGAGCGCAATCGGATAGTGCAGGCCACGGCCCAGGAACAGCGCGTTTTCCTTGCGCGCAAAATCCTCGGCCCAGCTGATGATCTGCGGCTCCAGCGCCAGCACCGACTGCAGCGCCACCGGCAGGTGCCGCATCTGCTTGAGGTATGAGGCTTCTTCCTCGGCCGACAGGCGGCCCTTGGCCTGGGCCAGTGCGAGCGTGAGCAGGAACAGGCCCGCGAGCTGCGTGGTGAAGGCCTTGGTCGAGGCCACGCCGATCTCCACGCCGGCCCGCGTGATGTAGGCCAGCTTGCATTCGCGCACCATGGCGCTGGTGGCCACGTTGCAGATGGTGAGCGTCTCTTCCATGCCCAGGCTGCGCGCATGCTTGAGCGCGGCCAGCGTGTCGGCCGTTTCGCCCGACTGCGAGATGGTCACCACCAGCGTCCTGGGGTCGGGCACCGATTCGCGATAGCGGTATTCGCTGGCGATTTCTACTTGCGTGGGAATCTTCGCAATGGCTTCGAGCCAGTACTTGGCGGTGCAGCCGCTGTAGTAGCTGGTGCCGCAAGCCAGGATGAGAACCTTGTCGATGTTCTGGAACACGCGGTGCGCGTTGGCGGCGCTGCTTTTCTGGCCGTCTTGCGGCAGGCCGTCGAACAACTCGGGCACCACGCCATGCACGCCTTCGAGCGTGTCGGCAATGGCACGCGGCTGCTCGAAGATTTCCTTTTGCATGTAGTGGCGATACGGCCCCAGCTCGGCCGCTCCGCTGTGCGCCACCACCTGGCGCACCGGGCGCGTGACGCTCTTGTGCGCGCGGTCGACGATCCAGTACTTGCCTGGCTGCAGGTCGACCACGTCGCCCTCTTCCAGGTAGATGATCTGGTCGGTCACGCCGGCCAGGGCCATGGCGTCGCTGGCCAGGAAGTTCTCGCCCTCGCCGCCCTGGCCCACGCCAAGAATGAGTGGCGAGCCGGCGCGCGCGCCCACCACGCGGTGCGGCTCGTTGCGGCAGATGGCGGCAATGGCGTAGGCGCCGTGCAGTTGCTTCACGGTGGCCTTCACCGCCTCGAACAGGTCGCCGTCGTAGTGGCTGTCGATGAGGTGCGCGATGACCTCGGTATCGGTCTGGCTGGCAAAGACGTAGCCGCGCGCCTCGAGGGCTTCGCGCAGCGCTTCGTGGTTCTCGATGATGCCGTTGTGCACCAGCGCCACGCGAGCGGGCTTGCTGCTGTCCGGGCCTTCGTTCGGGCCGCGGCTGAAATGCGGATGGGCGTTGTGCACCGCCGGCGCACCGTGCGTGGCCCAGCGCGTATGGGCGATGCCGGTCAGGCCCTCGACCTTGTCTTCCTGCACCTGCGCCAGCAGGTCGGCCACGCGCGAGGTGGTGCGGGTGCGGCTGAGGCTGCCGCCGGCATGCACCGCCACGCCGCAGGAGTCATAGCCACGGTATTCCAGGCGCTGCAGCCCCTGGACCAGGACGGGAACGATGTTGCGATGGGAAGCCGCGCCGACGATGCCGCACATGGGTGTCCTCTTTCTGGTGTCTGTGTTTGGATGGAAGGCGCTCATCCTAGGGGGATGCGAATGACCATTGCTTTCTTGTTTTCATTCCACATGGAATAATCTTTCATCATCATCCACGTTCGTTCTTATATTTCATTTGCGTAGTATTTGTGGAATCTTTGATCATTGATTCTGTGGACCTTCGACTGCTGCAAGCCTTGCAGGAAGACGCTTCGCGCACCAACCAGCAGCTGGCGGCGCTGGTCCATGTGTCGCCGCCCACCTGCTTGCGCAGGGTGCAGCGCCTGCGTCAGGCGGGAGTGATCGAGCGCGAGGTGGCGCTGCTGTCGCTCGACAAGCTCGCGCCCTTGCTCGGGCATGGCTTGCAGTCGGTGGTGGAGGTGTCGCTGGATCGGCAAAGCGCCGAGGCGCTCGATGAATTCGAGGCGCGCGTGATCGAGGACGAGGCGGTGCAGCAGTGCTGGCGCGTCTCGCCCGGCCCCGACTTCGTGCTGATCGTGGGCGTGCGCGACATGCCCGACTACCTGGCGCTCGCACAGCGGCTGTTCACCGGCGATGCCAATGTGCGCAACGTGAAGGCGTTCTTCAGCGTCAAGCGCGCCAAGTTCCAGCCGCGGCTTGCGCTGCCGCCAACCGCAAAGGCGCCGCAGCCGGGCCGCTAGGACGGCTCGCGCAAGCGCTGCACCACCAGCCTGGCCGCCTGCCCGTCGATCTGGTGGCCGAGCCCGGCCACGGTATCCAGGGTGACGTGCGCGCCCAGCTGTTCGAGGCTGCGCGCGGCTTGGGCGCCCAGGGCAAGCGGAATGACGCCGTCCTGGCTGCCGTGGATGAAATGAAAGCGCGTGGCAGCCGGCGCACGACGTGCGGCAGCGGCGAGGCGCCCCGCCAGCGAAACCACGCGGGCTGCCGGCGACCCGGCATCCACCTGCGTCGATTCGAGCGACATGATCGCCCCTTGGGAAAAACCAACGAGGGTCGTCCGGTCCGCAGCCAGGCCGGCTTCATGCTGCCATCGCGCGACCGCATCCAGGAACATCGGCATGGCCTGGGCCACGCGTGCGGGCCGGTCTGCCTCGGTCACGCCGAGCACCGAGAACCACTCGCGCCCCGCACCGAGGCCGGACGGATGCGGCGCATCGACGCTGACCACCATCGCATCTGGAAACGCATCGGCAATGAACTGCGCCAACGGCACAAGGTTCTGCGCCGAGGCGCCGACGCCGTGAAACAGCAAGACGAGTTCCGTGGGCCGCTCGGGCCGGGCCACGACGACGCAGCGGTCGGTCATTGGCTGTGCTCCTCGGTGCCGACCTCGACCTGGCGCCCGAAGGCGTAGGACTCCATGGCCAGCACCCCATGGCGGATGCCGCCATCGAGCACCGTCACCGGCACGGTGTCCGGCGCAGCGCCCAGCGCCACGAGAAGCGGCAGGAAGTGTTCGGCCGTCGGGTGCGCGCGGCTCGCATGAGGTGCGCGCTCCAGGGCATGGAGCAAGGCCTCCTTGTCGCCGGCAAGCACGGCGGCCCGGATCCAGTTGGTGAATTCGCGCGCATAAGGCGCCTCCTGCACCGCGCCGCCGCGAAACTCGTAGAGGTTGTGCGTGAGGCTGCCCGAGCCGACGATCAGCACGCCGTCGTCCGCCAGGGGCGCCAGCACGCGCCCAAGCTCGAAGCTCCTGGCCGGATCGAGGCCGGCCGGCATGGAGACCTGCACCACCGGAATGTCCGCATCGGGATACAGATGCATCAGCGGAACCCAGGCGCCGTGGTCCAGGCCCTGGTGCTCGTTCAGCGAAGCCACGACCTGGGCTTGCGCGAACAGCTCGACGATGCGCTGCGCCAGCTCGGGCGCACCCGGCGCGGGATAGCCCAGCTGATAAAGCGCAGCCGGGAATCCGCCGAAGTCATGGATGGTTTCCGGCCTGGCCGCAGCCCCCACTTGAATGCCGCGCGTCATCCAGTGCGGCGACACGATGACCACCGCCCGTGGCTTTTCCAGCGCGCGGCCCAGCGCCTTCAACTGGGCACCGGCCAGCTCCGGCTCGATGGCAAAGGTGGGTGCACCGTGGGAAATGAACAGGGCAGGCATTCGCATGATGTGGCTTTCTGTCTCGAAAGGGGCCTTGGGATGCGAGTACTTTATTAATCTCCAGCTAGAAGATAAATTCCCGCTGAACGGACAAATTGTTCAGAAAATCGGGGCAATGGATAAATTCGAAGAGATGCGAGTGTTTGCCGCGGTGGTGGATGCGGGCAGCTTCGTCAAGGCGGCGGACACGCTTGGCATCTCCAAGACGGCCGCATCGCGCTACGTGTCCGACCTGGAACAGCGCCTGGGCGTGCGACTGATGAACCGCACGACCCGGCGCCTCTCGCTGACCCAGGAGGGCGAGGTCTTCAACATCCGCTGCCGCGAGATCCTGGGCAGCATTGCCGAATCGGAGGCGGAAGTCTCCACCCATGCCGAACGCGCCAGTGGCCTGCTCAAGGTCAGCGTGCCGGTGAGCTTCGGACTCACGCACGTTGCGCACTTGTGGGCCGGCTTCATGGCGGCCCATCCCGCCGTTTCGCTGGATGTTCACCTGGCCGACCGGGTGGTCGACCTCGTCGACGAGGGATTCGATGTCGCCATCCGCATTGCCCGCCTGCCCGATTCCTCGTTGATCTCGCGCAAGCTGGCCAGCACGCGAATGGTCCTGTGCGCCTCGGCTGCGTACCTGCACGAGCGAGGCGTGCCGCAGCACCCCGCACAGTTGTCTCGGCACGACGTGATCGGCTACAGCCTCGGCTCGATGGGAGACCAGTGGGAGTTCGAAGGTCCGTCAGGCCCGGTGACGGTCAGGATCTCGCCACGGCTTCGCACGAACAACGGCAACACGAACGTGGCCGCCGCAGCCATGGGCGCGGGCATTGCGCTCGAACCGGCATTCCTGGTCGCGGCCGAGCTGGAAGCCGGCCGCCTGGTGCAAGTGCTGCCCGACTACGAATCCATCGAGCTGGGCATCTATGCGGTGTTTCCCAGTCGCAGGTTCATGCTTCCCAAGCTGCGTGCGTTCATCGACTACCTGTCGCACGCGCTGGCAGGAGCGCACTGGCAGGCCGCGCGCCCCCTGGGCTAGCGTTGCCAGAAGCCGTGGTGCGGCTGCGCGGCCTCGTCCTCGATCAGCGGCCCCACCACTTCCACCTTGCGCTGGCCACGCGCAAACACCTCGCGGCAGGGCAGCGAGAAGGTGGGGTTCTCGGGGTGGTCGCCCGTGAGGCCCAGCAGCGTGTGTTCAGACAGCGCGTAGACCACGCGGCCGATGCCCGTCCAGTACACGGCGCCGGCGCACATGCAGCAGGGCTCGGCACTGGTGTAGAGGGTGCAGCGCGCCAGTTGCTCGGGGCTGAGCTTGCGCGCGGCCAGGGCCGCGGCCACCAGTTCGGCGTGCTGTGTCGGGTCGCCCTCGGGCGGCATGGAGTTGTTGCCGGCCTGCGAGACGATGTTGCCGTGCTCGTCGGCCACCAGTGCCGCAAAGGGGTGGCGCCCGCGTGCCTTTACCGCCTGCGACAGGGTGATGGTTTCGCGCAGGAGTTCGAGTTCGCGCGCGCTCAGTTGGGGCGTGGAGTTGCTCATGCCTTTTTCTTCACCGGCCGCTGCCAGTTCGCGTAGCTCACCTGCCGCGCACGCGCCACCGTCAGGCCGCCCGGCTCGGTGCTCTTGTTGACCGTGGAGCCACCGCCCACCGTGCCGCCTGCGCCAATGGTGATGGGCGCCACCAGCACGCAGTTGCTGCCGATGTGCACGTCGTCGCCGATGATGGTGCGGTGCTTGTTGGCACCGTCGTAGTTGGCCGTGATGCTGCCCGCGCCGTAGTTCACGCGCGCGCCCACCGACGCATCGCCGATGTAGGCCAGGTGGTTGGCCTTGGCGCCCGCGGCCAGCGTGCTGTTCTTGATCTCGACGAAGTTGCCGATGTGCACTTCCGCGCCCAGTCGCGCACCCGGGCGCAACCGCGCAAAGGGCCCAATGAGCGCCGCCGGCCCCACCGTCACGCCGGTCTTCTCGCCGTCGATATGGGTAAAGGGGTGGATCACCGCGCCGTTCTCGATGCGCGCATTGGCAATCACGCAGTTGGCGCCGATGCGCACACCCGCGCCCAGCGATACCGCGCCCTCGAAGACGCAGTTGACGTCGATCTCCACGTCGGCCTCGCAGGCCAGCGTGCCGCGCAGGTCGAAGCGCGCCGGGTCGGCCATGCGCACGCCCTGCACCATCAGGGCCTGGGCCTGGCGCAGCTGATAGGCCCGCTCGAGCTGGGCCAGCTGCAGCGGATCGTTCACGCCGGCCACCTGAAGCGGGTCGTCGGTGCGGTGCGCCACCACGGCCACACCGTCCACGGTGGCCATGCGCACGATGTCGGTCAGGTAGAACTCGCCTTGCGCGTTCTTGTTGTCCAGCCGTGCCAGCCAGGGCTTGAGCAGGCGCGTGGGCACCGCCATCACGCCGCTGTACACCTCGCGGATCTGACGCTGCTCGGGCGTGGCGTCCTTGTGCTCGACGATGGCCTGGACTCCGTCGTCGGCGTCACGCACGATTCGGCCATAGCCGGTGGGGTCGGCAAAGTCGATGGTCAACAGCGCCAGCCGCCGGCCCGCGCTGGCCGCCACCAGGGCCTGCAGGGTCTGCGCACCGATGAGCGGCACGTCGCCCGACAGCACGACCGTGGTGCCGTCGTCCTCCAACAGCGTCTCTGCCTGCTGCACCGCATGTCCGGTACCCAATTGCGGTACCTGGCGGGCAAACTCCAGCGGCGCATCGACGAATGCGGCGCCCAGGGCCGTCTCTACCTCGTGTGCGCCGTGGCCGGTCACCACCACCACCTTGCGGGCCTGGATGCCCAGGGCCGTGTCCACCACATGGGAGACCAGGGCGCGCCCGGCCAATCGGTGCAACACTTTGGGCAGGCTGCTCTTCATGCGGGTGCCTTTGCCGGCCGCCATGATGACGACGTCCACCGGTCCGAAATCGTGTTGCGCAATCTGTGCCATGCCTACCTTCTCTGCTGAAATCTGCGTTCGTTGGAAATATGCCTGCCGGATTATCGCGGCGCCCCTGCTCGCGGCCATGCTGGCCCTGGGCCTGGCTGGGTGCAGCACCGTCAAGCTGGCCTACAACAACTTCCCCGAGCTGGCCTACTGGTGGCTCGACGGTTATCTCGACTTCGACAGCAGCCAGACGCCGCGCGTTCGCGGCGAGCTCGACCGGCTGCTGGCCTGGCACCGCCGCAACGAGCTGCCGCAGTGGATCGCGCTGCTGCAAAAGGCACAGGCGCGGGCGCCCCACGACAACACGCCGGCCCAGGCCTGCGAACTGGCCGATGCCATGCGCCTTCGCCTGCTGGCGGTGGCTGAACAGGCCGAGCCCGCCGGCGCCGTGCTGGCCCTGACCCTGACCCGCGCGCAGCTGGACCACCTGCAGAAGAAGTACGCCGAAAAGAACGACGAGTACCGCGCCGACTGGATCGACAAGAGCCGCGAGGCCCAGCAGGACAAGCGCTACGAGCAATGGCTGGACCGCAGCGAAGACTTCTACGGCAGCCTCGACGAGCGCCAGAAGAAGGCGCTGCGCACCATGGTGTCCGAATCGGTGTTCAACCCCGTCCTCTTCGACGCCGAGCGCAAGCGCCGCCAGACCGTGGCGTTGCGAACCCTGCGCACGCTGGGCGCCTTGAGCGCGGAAAGCGCAATTTCGGCCGGCGAGGCACAGCAGGTGCTCCACGCCTACGTCAGCACCGTGGCCGAGCCACCCCCGGGCCCCTGGCGCGAACAGCAGCAGGCACTGTGGCAGGAGAGCTGCCGCAATTTCGCGACGCTGCACAACATGACCACACCTGCCCAGCGCGAACAGGCGGTACGGCGGCTTCGCGGCTACGAGGCCGACCTGCGAGCGCTCGGGGCGCAGTGAAGCGAACCCGGGACAGGCGGCTCCTCCAAAGGCACATCGACCATGTGACCGGTTGTTACTTGTAGTGCCTTCTGATTACACTCGGACTGCCCGCTCCACTTCCCAGCGCCGCCCGATCCGGAATGAAGAAGACCATCCTCTGCACCTTGTTCGAAGGCCACTACCACTACGGCGTGGCTGCATTGGCCAATTCGCTTCTGGCCAATGGCTATGAGGGAGAGCTCTGGGTAGGCTACCGGGGGGAGCTGGCCGGCTGGATCACCGGTCACCCCCAATACAACGCGTCCACCGGCCACCTGCAGCTCAGCGACAAGTTCGGCCTGCACTTCCTCCTGCTGGACACGCAGGTCTTCTTCACCTACTACAAGGCCACCTTCATGCGGCTGGTGCTGGACAAGCACGCGCCGCAGGCCGAGGTCGTGGCCTACATCGACCCCGACATCGTCTTGAAGTGCCCGTGGCAGGAGATGGACCCGTGGTTCGAGGGCGGCATTGCCCTGGTCGAGGACGTCAACTGGAACTTCCCGGCGCGCCACCCCAAGCGCCTGATGTGGCGCGAGTGGTTCGAGCCGCACGGCGTGGTGCAACACCGCCTGCTCGACCGCTACTACAACGCCGGTTTCATCGCAGTGCCGCGCGAGCATGTCGAGTTCCTCACGCTCCTGGGCTGGATGTGCGAGTTGGTGGCCGACTACAACGCCGGCCTCCAGCACATCAAGGCCGGCGAGGCGACGGACCTGTTCCACTCGACCGACCAGGACGCGCTCAACTTCGCGCTGTGCGCCTATGACGTACCGCTCAACACGGTGGGCGGCGAGGCCATGGACTTCCAGCCCGGCGGCTACCACATGTCGCACGCTATCGGCTGGCCCAAGCCGTGGGTTCGCAACCACGTCCTTTCTGCGCTCAAGGGCCACCCGCCGACGCTGGCCACCAAGGCCTACTACGAGTTCGCCAACCACCCGATACGGCCCCACGCGCCATGGCGCCTGGCCCTGCGGCGCGCGAGCCTGCAGTTGGCCTCGGTCATCGGGCGCTTCTATCGCAAGCGCTAGAGGCCCCCAGGGGACCTTGTCTACGCCTTCGGGCGAAAAGTCCGCCTCAGCTGCCAGAGCACCTGCCAACCGATCAGGCGCGGATTGCGCAGAAGGATGCCCGCTGCCCGACTCGGGCCACCGGGGCCGCGCACCACCTCGCGCAGCAGCGGCCGCATGCCTTGCGCGAAGCCGCCCAGCGACAGCCTGCGCGTGGCGCGGCAGGTGCTGCAACCGGGGTGCAGTTCGCTGTTCTTGGCCACCACGGCGCTTGCGCTTCGCCACATCGTCTCGACGTTCTTGCTCATGCTGCCAGGCACCACGCGGTACACGCTGCGCATGTCGCGGGCCAGGCGAAACCGCCCGCCTGTGGCGGCAATGCGCAGCCACAAGTCCCAGTCCTCGCACGAGCGCAGCGACACGTCGAACAGGCCCACCTCGGCCAGTACGTCGCGGCGCACCACGAAGGTGTTGGGCGGGCCGATGTTGTTGCGAAGCAGGGTGTGAAAGGCATCGCCGCTGAGGTCGCTGCCGCCGAACTCGGCCACCACCTGCTGGTCGTTCTCGTCGATCACGTCAGCCAGGCCGTGCACCACGGCCAACCCGGGTTCACTGGCAAAGGCGCGCGCGGCCGCGGCCAGCATGCCGGGGCGCAGGTAGTCGTCCGAATCGAGAAACAGCAGGTAGCGGCCGGTAGAGCGCAGGATGCCGCGGTTGCGCGCCGCGCACAGCCCTGCGTTGTCCTGCCGTATCACGATGACACCCGGATAACCGGCTGCCACTTCGGCGGCGTTGTCTGGCGAGCCGTCGTCCACCACGATCAGCTCCAGCTCGACGTCCTGCGCCTGCGCCAGCACAGACTCGATGGCCTTGGGCAGCAGGTGCGCCTGCTTGTAGCAAGGCACGATGACGCTGAACTGCGGCATCAAAGCGCCCCTTGCCGCCGACGGCTCAGCCCCTGCAGGCCGTCACGGAACATCATGGGCCAGAACCGCAGCGGCAGCCTGGCGGCCTCCCGCAGCGCATCGCCCATGGACGAGCGCGCCTTGAGCCGCAGCGCCGGCCACAGCGCGTTCGCCCACACGTACCCGGCCCCGTTGACCAGGGCCCGGTTCGCCGCCGCGCGCCGCTCGCCCGGCGAGCCCACGGGCAGCCGCGACGCGGCCGACACCACCTGCCGGATGCCGCGCCACATGGCCGTGCCGTTCTTGCTCAGCGATCCGCCGCGCAAGCGGTAGACAGCCAGGTCGTGGTCCATGCGGACCCACTTGTCGGTCACAGCCGCAATGCGCAGCCACAGGTCCAGGTCCTCGGCGTAGTGAAGGCCCGGGCGGAACAGACCGCAGCGCGCCAGCACCTCGCGGCGCACGATGATGCCGTTGGTGGGCACCGCCTCGCCTCCCAGCAGGCTCAGGAACGGCGTGGGCTGCAGGCTTGCCGCCGCGTGGCGGGCGATGGGCTGCCCGTCGCCGCCCACGACCTGCATGCCGCAGACGAACACGTCGGCATCCGGGTCTTGTGCCAAGGCAGCCTCGAATGCCAGCCGGTAGCCGGCATCGAGCATGTCGTCGCTGTCGAGAAAGAGCACGAAGCGCGCCCGGCTTTCCAGGATGGCGCGGTTGCGCGCAACGGATGGGCCGGCATTGCGCTGACGCACGACACGCACACCCTCGCGGCGCTGCGCGTCGTCGGCGGATTGGTCGGTGGAGCCGTCGTCCACGAGCAGCACCGGGATGCGATTGGTCTCCCAGGCGGACGTGATGGTTTCGGGCAGCGTGGCCGCCGAGTTGTACGACGCCGTCAACGCCTCCAACAGGGGCGGCTCGGTCGTCGGCCCGGAAACACCTGCGCTGGTCATTTGAAAAGCATTCCTCCAGGCCGAAGAGCACCGAGGAGCCCTAGCGAGACCTGCCTCAGAAACAACGTTACAGAATAGTACACAAATTAAAACAAAAGAATACGCGAAGCGAGGCCATGGCTGCACCAGCCAAACGGCAGAGGCCGGAATTCATATTGGGCAGGGGAAGGTGCGCCAGCGGGCGCCCAAGAAAAAGCGGCGCCCTCGGGCGCCGCAGATTCGCACCGCCGGCATTGCACCGGCGGCAGGTTGGGGGATCGGGCCTCAGGCCGCGTCCCAGGTGTAGGTGGCGCCGAAGCCGTCCCACGGCTCCATCACCAGACGCTCGCCCTTGGCCAGGCTCAGGCTCTCGCCGGGGCCAAGCACCAGGTCTTCGCTGGCCGAGCGGGCGGTGGCGTCACGGGTGACCCACACGCGGCCCTGGCGGACCTTGAGCACGCTGGCGGATTGGGCGCGCAGCGACATGGCTTGCCCGGCTGCGAGTTGCCAGGCACCACGGCGCACGGCCGGCGGCACCGATGCGGGCCGGCGCAGGCTGGAAATCGACGACGAAAGGACAGTGGCGGTCATGTTGGGCTCCTGGTCGCCACTGCTGCAAAAGGGGCAGATAGCGCGTTTCGGGAATGAATGATCTCGCCTGCCCGCTTTTCGGTCCAATGAAAACGCGCTAGCCTACTGATTCGCTTTTCGCATCAATCGCAAATCCCGCCCAAATTCAACAAGCCGTGCAGCACTCCCAGACCCACCTGCGTTCGCGCCCCATCTCCGCCGGCCACCTGCGGGCCTTCGAGGCGGTGGCGCGGCACCTGAACTTTCGCGCCGCCTCGGAAGAAATGGCGCTGACCCAGTCAGCCGTGAGCCGGCAGATCCAGTCGCTGGAAGAAGAAGTGGGGGTGGCGCTGTTCCTGCGGCACACGCGGGCGGTGGAGCTCACCAGTGCCGGCTCGCAGCTGTTGCTGGCGGTGCAGCAATCGCTGCCGCGCATCGATGGCGCCGTGCGGCAGATTCGCCAGAGCGCCGGCCGCAAGAGCGTGGCTGTCACCACCTTTGCGTCCTTCGCCTCGATGTGGCTCATTCCGCGGCTGGAGGCCTTCCAGCGCGACAACCCCGATATCGACATCCGCATCGACGCCAGCGACATGGCGGTGGACCTGGACGTGGCGGACGTGGACCTCGCCCTGCGCTACGCCCCGGCGGCCAACATGCCGGCCGGCGCGGTGCGCCTGTTCGGCGAAACGCTCACGCCGGTGGCCAGCCCCTGGCTGCTCAAGAGCAGCCCTTCCATCACCAAGCCCGCCGACATTGCCAACTTCACGCTCATCGAGGCGGGCGATGCGCATCGCACCCACCTCGAATGGCTCACCTGGCGCCGCTGGTTCGAACTGCATGGCCTGGCCCGGCTGCAACCCAAGCGCTGGCTCTATTTCAATTACGCCTACCAGATGGTGCAGGCCGCCCTCACCGGCCAAGGCGTGGTGCTGGCCCGCAGTTCGCTGGTGTCGGACAGCCTGGCCAACGGCGACCTGGTGGAGGTGCTGCCCCAGCAGCGCATGGATTCGCCCATGTCGTACTGGCTGCTCGCCGGGCCGCGCAGCACCTTGCGCCCCGAGGTGCAGGCCTTCTCCGACTGGCTGCAGGAGCAGGCGGCCATCACGCGCCAGACCATCGGCGAGGGTAAGGATCCGGATCTGGAAGATCTGGACTGAAACCACCGGCACGCGACTGATTTCCCAAACTGGGGAAAGTCCCAGCGGATTCTGCATTTGCGAGATTGCTCATACGTATTAGCATTTCGCTTATACGCATAAGCAGCTCGATTTGCAGCATTTGATAGCGACATGGCCAGCAGCACGCCCCGGCTCACGCAGCAGCACATTGCCCGACTGGCCGGCGTGAGCCAGGCCACGGTATCGCTGGTGCTCAACGGCAACGCCGCCGCCCAGGCGCGCATTCCGCTGGAAACCCGCGAGCGGGTGCAGAAAATCATCCGCGAAACCGGCTACGTGCCCGACCCCATCGCCCGGCGCATGGCGATGGGCTCCAACCGCATCCTGGGCGTGTTCACCTACGAGCCGGCCTTTCCCAGCGCGCATGCCGACTTCTTCCTGCCCTTCCTGTTCGGCATCGAGGAAGAAGCGCAAGCGCGCCACTACGACCTGCTGCTGCTCACCGGTGCCGGCGCTCCCGGCGAGAGAAAGATCTTTTCGGGAGACAACCGCCTGCGCCTTGCCGACGGCTGCATCGTGCTGGGCAAGAACTTCGACCACGAGGAACTGGCGCGCCTCATGGCCGGCAACTTCCCCTTCGTGGCCATCGGCCGGCGCAACGACGCGGGCGGCCCGGTTCCCTACGTCGGGGCCGACTACGCCACCGCCACGGCCGCCCTGGTGGAGCAGGCGCGTGCGCTGGGCCACCGGCGACTGGCCTACCTGGGCGCCACCGGTCCGGCCGAATCCACGGCCGACCGCTGGACAGGCTTCCAATCCGCGCTGGGCGACGATCTGCAGTTGGTGATGGCCGAAGCGAGCATGAGCACGCCCGCGGCGCAGTTGCTCGAGACCCTGCTGGCGCGCGGCGCCACCGCCATCTTCTGCGTCGAACTGGTGGACGCGCTCGCCCTGGAAGCCGCTGCCCGTGCCCGCGGTCTTTCGCTGCCGGCCGACCTGTCGCTGATTGCGCTGGGCTCGCACGTGCGCGTCGACGCCCATTCCACCCGCTTTGCCTCCTTCGTCATTCCGCGCGAGGAGATGGGGCGCCAGGCCACGGCCAACCTGGTGCACCGCATCGAGCACGGTGCCGGCGAAGCCGTGCGGCAGGTGCTGCTGCCCTGCGAGGCCATCCGAGGCGAAACGCTGGGCCCGGCGCCCGCAAGCGCTGACTGAATCACAGAGGCCGAGAGAACCCATGAAAGAACTGAAGACAGACATCCTCGTGGTAGGCGGTGGCTTGGGCGGCGTGGCGGCTGCGCTGGGCGCCTTGTCGGCCGGCCGCTCGGTGGTGATGAGCGAGGAATACGACTGGATCGGCGGCCAGCTCACCTCGCAGGCCGTACCGCCGGACGAGCACACCTGGGTCGAGCAGTTCGGCGTCACGCGTCGCTACCGGGCGCTGCGCAACGGCATTCGTCAGTTCTATCGCGACCACTACCCGCTCACCGAAGGGGCTCGCGCCTGGGGCGACCTGAATCCGGGCGCCGGCTGGGTCAGCCGCCTGTGCGCCGAGCCGCGCGTGGCCCTGGCCGTGCTGCAGGCCATGCTGCTTCCGCACATCGGCGGCGGGCGCCTGACCGTGCTGCAGCCCTGCAGGCCGGTGGCCGCCGAGACGGACGGCGACCGCGTGCGCGCCGTCACGCTGCGCCATCGCGACAACGGCGAGCAATTCACGGTGCAGGCCGCCTACGTCATCGACGCCACCGAAACCGGCGAGCTGCTGCCGCTGACCGGCACCGAATACGTCATCGGTTTCGAGAGCCAGGCCGACACCGGCGAACCCAGCGCACCAGCGCAAGCGCAGCCGCACAACGTGCAGGCCCTGTCGATCTGCTTCGCGGTGGACCATGTGGATGGCGACCAGACCATCGACAAACCGCGCAACTACGACTTCTGGCGCGGCTACCAGCCCGGGTTCTGGGGCGCGCCGCTGCTGAGCTTCAAGGCGCCGCACCCGCGCACGCTGGAGATCGTGGAGCGCGCCTTCTCCCCCAACCCCGACGACGACCCGCTGCTGGTGGACGCCGACCAGCGCAAGGGCGGCGGCGACATGAACCTGTGGACCTTCCGGCGCATTGCCGCGCGCCGCAACTTCGTGCCGGGCGCGTACGCATCGGACATCTGCCTGGTGAACTGGCCGATGATCGACTACCTCGAAGGCTCCATCCTCGACGTGCCGGAAGAAGAGAAGGCGCGCCACCTCCAAGGGGCCGCCGACCTGTCGTACGCGATGTTCTACTGGCTGCAGACCGAGGCGCCGCGCGCCGACGGCGGCCAGGGCTTTCGCGGCCTGCGCCTGCGCGGCGACATCACCGGCACCTCGCACGGGCTGGCCATGGCGCCCTACATCCGCGAGGGCCGCCGCATCCTGGGCGTCACGCGCGTGGTGGAGCAGGACATGTCGTACGCAGTGCGCGGCGACCAGGGCGCGGTGAACTACCGCGACAGCGTGGGCGTTGGCATGTACCGCATCGACCTGCATCCGTCCACCGGCGGCGACAACTACATCGACGTGCCCTCCTGCCCCTTCCAGATCCCGCTGGGCGCGCTGCTTGCGCGCCGCATGACCAACCTGCTGGCCGGCGGCAAGAACATGGCCACCACCCACATCACCAACGGCTGCTACCGCCTGCACCCCGTGGAGTGGAACGTGGGCGAAGTGGCGGGCCTGCTGGCCGCGCATTGCCTGAACACCGGCCGCACGCCGCACCAGGTGCAAGCCAGCGACGCGCACCTGTCGCAGTTCCAGGCACTGCTGGTGCGCGAAGGCGTGCAGACGCACTGGCCGGCGGTGCAGGCGTACTGAAGTGTTCCGAGCGTTCGACCCCATCAGACCAAGAAGGAGACGACCATGAGCCCTCGCCGATTCCGCCTCTTGCCCCAAGCGCTGCGCGCCGCGGGCTGCCTGGTGCTTTGCCTGGCCTTTGCCGGCAACGCCGCCGCGCAGGACATCAAGCTGCGCATGACCATCTGGAGCGCCAACGAGGCGCACCTGAAGCTCTTCAACAGCATTGCCGATGGCTTCAAGGCCCAGCAGCCGAACGTGAGCGTCGCCTTCGAGCCCCTGCCCTTCGACAACTACACCACCGCCCTCACCACCCAGATCGCCGGTGGCAATGCGCCCGACATGGCCTGGATCTTCGAGACCTCGGCCTACGACTTCGTCAATTCGGGCGCGCTCTCGCCGCTGACCAGGACCTTGGCGGCCACGCCCGGCTACGCGCTGGACGAGGTGGCGGCCAGCGCCACCGAACGCTGGACCAAGGACGGCACGCTCTACGCCTATCCCTTCTCCACCTCGCCCTTCGGCGTGTTCGTCAACAACGACCTGATCAGGCAGTCCGGCGCCAAGACGCCCTCCGAGCTGATCGCGGCCAACCAGTGGACCTGGCCCAACGCCATCGCCACCGCGCAGGCCGTGGCGGCCAAGAGCGGCAAGGGCGGGCTGGTGGTGCGCGACTTCAACTACCAGGCCTGGCAGTTCCTGTCCTCGGTCTACTACGGCTGGGGCGCCTCGCCCTGGAGCGCCGACGGCAAGCGCTGCACCTTCGCCGACAAGCCCATGGTCGATGCGCTGGGCTTCGTGCACGACGCGGTGTTCAACAAGAAGGCCATGCCCGGCCCCGGCCAGAACGTCGACTTCTTCGCCGGCGACGCGGCCATGACCATCACCCAGATCAGCCGCGCCTCGTTGCTGCCCAAGGACAAGCCCTTCGAGTGGGACCTGGTGCCGCTGCCGCGCGGCCAGGTGGGCGACTACGCCATCGTCGGGCAGGCCGGCGTGGGCGTGCTCAAGCAGAGCAAGAACGCCGAGGTCGCGGCAAAGTTCGTGGCCTACATGACCAACCCCGAGAACTCGGCCAAGCTGGCGCAGTTCTTCCCCTCTGCGCGCAAGTCGCTGCTCAACGCCGAAACGCTGGGCAAGACCAATGCGCGCCTGAACCCGGTGCAACTGGACAAGGTGGTGGTGACCGGCATCTCCACCGGCAAGCTCATGCCCGGCCACACCGACTTCGCACGCCTGCAGCAGATGGTGCGCGCCGGGCTCGACCCGGTGTGGCAGCCGCAGGCCGACATTCCGGCGGCCATGAAGTCGATCTGCGCGCAGATCGGGCCGCTGCTCGCCAAGTAAGGCCGAAGCCCGCATGCCCAGCCACAAGAAGCCGACAGAACAGCCCCGGCCGTTTTGGACCCTGGCGCGGCGCGAGGCGCTGGCCGGCGGGCTTTTCGTGGCACCCCAACTCGCGGGCGTGCTGGTCTTCGTGCTGGTGCCGCTGGCGCTGGTGTTCTGGTATTCGCTGCACGAGTGGAACGTGCTGGCCAACACCTTCGAATTCACCGGCGCGCAGAACTACCAGGCCTTGCTGGACGACACGACATTGCCCTCGGTGCTGATTGCCTCGGGTGTGTTCGCGACGGGCCTGGTGGTGTTCAACCTGGGCCTGGCGCTGCTGCTGGCGGTGCTGCTCAACCAGAAGCTGGCAGGCATCACCGCCTTTCGCACACTGTTCTTCTCGCCGGTGGTGGTGTCGCTGGTGGCCTGGACCATCGTCTGGGGCTTTCTGCTGCAGCACAACGGCGGCATCAACGGCCTGCTGAAGCTGGCCGGCATCGAAGGGCCCAACTGGCTGCGCTCGCCGGGCACGGCCATGGCCTCGGTGATCGTGGTGCAGGTGTTCAAGAACGTGGGGCTGAACATGGTGCTGTTCCTGGCGGCGCTGCAGGGCGTGCCGCGCGAGTTGTACGAGGCCGCGCAGCTGGACGGCGCCAGCGCCTGGCGGCAGTTTCGCCGCATCACGCTGCCGCTGATCAGCCCCACCATCGTGCTCACCTCGATCATCACGGTGGTGGGAGCGCTGCAGGTGTTCGCGCAGATCGCGGTACTCACCCAGGGCGGCCCCGGCAACTCGACGACGGTGCTGGTGTACTACCTGTACCAGCAGACCTTCCAGTTCCACCGCTTCGGCTACGGCTCGACGCTGGCGATCGTGCTGTTTGCCATCGTGGCGCTGCTCACGCTGGCGCAGTGGCGGCTGCGGCGGCGCTTTGTCTTCCAGGAGCAGTGAGCGGCATGCACGGCCGGCTTCCCGCGCGCACCCAGGTTGCCCTCTATGGGCTGCTTTGCCTTTTGCTTGTGCCCTTTGTCTTTCCCACCTGGTGGATGGTGACCTCCTCGGTCAAGCCCATCAGCGAGATCTTCGTCTTTCCGCCCCAGCTATGGCCGGCCCATGCGGACTGGAGCAGCTACCAGCAGGTGTTCTCGCTGCAGCCCTTTGCCCGGCAGTACTGGAACTCGGCCTGGATCGCGGCCGTCGTCACCCTGGGCACGCTGGGCGTTTCCTCGATGGCGGGCTATGCCTTTGCGCGCATCCGCTTTGCGGGGGCGGACGCGCTGTTCGTGGTGGTGCTCACGGGCCTGTTGATTCCGTCGGAAGTGACGATCGTTCCGCTGTTCCAGATGTTTCGCGCGCTGGGCCTGGTCAACACGCACTGGCCGCTGGTGCTCATTCCCATCTTCGGCGCGCCCTGCGTTTTTGCCACCTTCATCATGCGGCAGTTCTTCATCACGCTGCCGGCCGAGCTGGAAGAGGCGGCGCGGGTGGACGGCCTGGGCCGCTTCAAGATCTTTCGCACCATTGCGCTGCCGCTGGCGCGGCCGGCGCTGGCGTCGGTGGCCATCTTCACCTTCTTGCACAGCTGGAATCTGTACCTGGAGCCGATCGTGTTCCTGTCCACGCCCCAGCTGTTCACGCTTCCGCAGGCGCTCACCCAGTTCACCGACGCCTATGGCGGGCCCATGTGGAACATTCAGCTGGCCGCCGCCACCATGACGGCGCTGCCGGTGCTGCTGGTGTTCGTGGTGGCGCAAAAGCAGTTCATCGAAGGCCTGGCCCACACCGGGCTCAAGGGCTGAGACACACCCGAGATTTCCAACGCATGGCCGCAGTCGAGTTCTCCAAGGTCCAGAAACGCTTTGGCAACCATGCCGTGCTGCACGGCATCGACCTGGCGATCGGGGACGGCGAATTCATCGTGCTCGTGGGTCCGTCGGGCTGCGGCAAGTCCACGCTGCTGCGCCTGCTGGCGGGGCTGGAGCCGGTGTCGGAAGGGCGCATCGGCATTGGCGGGCGCAATGTGACCGAGCTGGACCCCAAGGACCGGGACATCGCCATGGTGTTCCAGAACTACGCGCTGTATCCGCACATGACGGTGGCGGCCAACATGGCGTTTTCGCTGGAACACCGCGGCCGCCCGCGCGCCGAGATCGACGAGCGCGTCAACTGGGCGGCGCAGGTGCTGGGGCTGGACGAGCTGCTTGCACGCTATCCGCGCCAGCTCTCGGGCGGCCAGCGCCAGCGTGTGGCCATGGGCCGGGCCATCGTGCGCAACCCGCAGGTGTTCCTGTTCGACGAGCCGCTGTCCAACCTGGACGCCAAGCTGCGCATCACCATGCGCAGCGAGATCAAGGCGCTGCACCGCAAGCTGGGCACCACCATGGTGTACGTCACGCACGACCAGGTCGAGGCCATGACCATGGCCGACCGCATCGTGGTGCTCAACGGCGGACGCATCGAGCAGGTGGGCACGCCGCTGGAACTGTTCGACCGGCCGGCCAACCGCTTCGTGGCCGGCTTCATCGGCTCGCCGGCCATGAACTTCATCGAGGGCCGCTGCATGCCCAGCGGCTTCGAGGCGCCGGGCGGCGTGCTGCTGCCCCTGCCGGCGCTGGACTGGACCCGGGTGACCGACGGGCCCGCGAGCTACGGCATCCGTCCGGAGCATTTCGAGCGCTGCGCACCCGGCATGGGCACCGCCGCCCTGGTGCAGGGGGTGGAGCCGCTCGGCTCGGACACCCAGTTGAACCTGCGCCTGGGCCAGGCCGAGGTGGTGGCGCTGTTCCACGAGCGCCTGGCCATCGAGCCCGGCGAGACGATCCACCTGCGCCCCCGGCTGGACGCGGTGCACCTGTTCGACGCCCAGGGCGGCCATCGCCTGGCCGGCACCTGAGCAACAAGAAGACTCAGCCCACGGGCCAGACCACGCCTTCCTCGTTCAGGATGGCGTCCAGCGGCACGTCGTGCGCCTCGGGTTCGTGGCCGCTGAGCAGGCCGTTGGCAAAGCCCAGGCCCACGGTGAAGGGCTTGGGTTGCAGCGCGGCCAGGGTACGGTCGTAGAAGCCGCCGCCATAGCCCAGGCGGTAGCCGCCGTCGCTGTAGCCCACGCAGGGCACGAACAGCAGCGTGGGAACGATCAACTCGGTGTCCTTGGGCTTGGGAATGCCGTAGGCGTCTTCTTCCATGGGGCAGCCGGGGTACCAGGCATGGAAGGTGAGCGTCTTGTGCACCTTGTTGATCACCGGCAGGCCGATGCGCCGGCGCTTGGGCTCGCCCTGCAGCTCGCCGTCTTCCTTCCAGCGGTGCAGCGCCGGCAGCGGGTCGAACTCGCCCTTGATCGGCCAGTAGGCGCCGATCACCGTGTCGGGGCGGCCCACCAGCCAGATGCGCATCACACGCTGCAGCAGGTCGGAGCGTGCCAACCGGTCGGGCATGTTCAGGCGCTGTTCCACCAGCGCCGCGCGCAGCTGATTCTTGAGAAAACTTGCCGTTTCAGACGACTTTGCGTCACGTGACTTGTCCATAATCCCCCGATGCGTTGGCTCAGCATTTTGGCACCGCGGCGTGCCCGTCTTATTTCCCTGGTTCTTCTGGCCGCCATCAGCCAGGCCGCATCGGCCCAAGGCAACGGCGACGACGTCCTGCTGCAGATGAAGCAGGCCTTCCAGCGCGGCGACAAGGCGCGCCTGTCGGCCCTGCTGCCCATGGCGCGCGGCCATGCGCTGGAACCCTGGGCAGCCTACTGGGAGCTCAAGGCCCGCCTGCAGGAGGCCAGCCCGCTCGAAGTGCAAGACTTTTTCGCCCGCTATCCCGGCACCTACCAGGAAGACCGGCTGCGCAACGACTGGCTGCTGCTGCTGGGCAAGCAGCGCGACTGGGACAACTTCAGCGCCCTGCACCCGGCCTACCGCATGGGCGACGACCGCGAGGTGCGCTGCTATGCGGTGCTGGCCGGCGCGCAGCGCAATGGCGTGACCAAGGAGCAGGCCCGCGAGGTGCGCCGCGACTGGCTGTCGCAGCGCGACTCCGACGACGGCTGCCTGGCCGCGGCCGAACGGCTCATCGCGGCCGACCTCATGTCGCCCAACGACGCCTGGCGCAAGGCCCGCCTGTCGATGGAAGCCAACCGCGCCACCGCCGCGCGCAACGCGGTCAACCTGGTGGCGCCGGACGACATCCAGCTGTTCGACCAGATGAACGCCAGCCCGATCAAGTACCTCACGGGCCGCGCCGTGGTGGCCGCCAAGGCAAAGAAGGAAATCGTGGTGCTGGCGCTGGTGAAGATCGCCATGTCCGACCCCGACGCGGCCGCCGTGCAGCTGGACAGCAAATGGGGCCCCATGCTCAACGTCGAGGAGCGCAACTGGCTCTGGGGCCTGATCGGCAAGCAGGCGGCCAGCAAGCTCTCGCCCATGGCCGGCGGCTATTTCGCCAACGCCACGCGCGTGAAGGACCTGAGCGACGACATGCTGGCCTGGAAGGTGCGCGCCGCGCTGCGCACGGGCCAGTGGAAGGAAGTCGCGCCCGCCATCGACGCCATGAGCGAAGACACCCAGGGCGACCCCACCTGGGTCTACTGGAAGGCGCGCGCGCTGGCCCAGCGCGGCGGCGACGAGCGCCGCGCCGAAGCCCGCACGATGTATGAATCCATTGCCGGCACGCGGGGCTTCTACGAGCTGCTGGCCCTGGAGGAGTTGGGCCAGCAGGCCAGCGTGCCCACCCGTCCGGCCCCGCTCACGCCCGAGGAAAAGGCCGCCGCGCGCAACAACCCTTCGCTGCAGCGGGCGCTGCTGGCCATCGGCATCGGCCTGCGTCCGGAAGGCGTGCGCGAATGGAACTACGCCACCAACCTGCACGACAAGGGCGGCATGGGCGACCGCGAACTGCTGGCCGCCGCCGACCTGGCCTGCCAGCGCGAGGTGTGGGACCGCTGCATCAACACCAGCGAGCGCACCAAGGGCGTGATCGACGTGGAGCAGCGCTTTCCCATGCCCTTCCACGACACGGTCATCCGCAAGAGCAACGACATCGGCCTCGAACCTGCCTACGTGTACGGCCTGATCCGCCAGGAAAGCCGCTTCATCATGGACGCCCGCTCGGGCGTCGGCGCGTCGGGCCTGATGCAGGTGATGCCGGCCACCGCCCGCTGGACGGCCCGCAAGATCGGCCTGGGCGGCTTCACGCCCGACCAGATCAACGACCGCGAGACCAACATCACCATCGGCACCAACTACCTCAAGCTGGCACTGGACGACTTCGACGGCTCCATGCCGCTGGCCGCCGCGGCCTACAACGCCGGCCCGGGCCGGCCGCGCGCCTGGCGCAACGGCCCGACCGTCGAGGCGGCCATCTGGGCCGAGAACGTGCCCTTCAACGAAACGCGCGACTACGTGAAGAAGGTGCTGGCCAACACCACCAACTACGCGGCCATCATCAGCGGCCGGCCGCAGTCCATCAAGGCGCGCCTGGGCACCGTGGGCCCGCGCGACGACACCACGCCGGAACCCAACAAAGACCTGCCATGAGCAGTGTCTGGAGCCAGGTGGCGAGCACAGCGGCCGCGGAATTCAGCGACGTGGACGACGTGGCACACGTCACCCGCGTGGCCATCCGCCTGCTGCTGGCCGGTGCGCTTGGCTTTGCGCTGGGCTTCGAGCGCGAGGCCAAGGGCAAGTCCGCCGGTGCGCGCACCCACATGCTGGTGGCCATGGGCTCGGCGCTGTTCGTGCTCGCGCCGCAGGCGGGCGGCGCGCAAATGGCCGACATGAGCCGGGTGATCCAGGGCCTGGTGGCCGGCGTCGGCTTCCTGTGTGCGGGCGCCATCCTCAAGACCAGCGACGAGCACGTCGTCAAGGGACTGACCACGGCCGCCGGCATGTGGATGACCGCCGCCATCGGCATGGCCTGCGGACTGGGGCGCGAGGCCACGGCCATCTTCAGCACGGTCCTGGCGCTGGCGGTGTTGGCGCTCGTGCCTCATTTCTCGCGCGGCCTGCAAGGCATGATCGGTGGCGCGAAGGAAGATCCCGGCAGCAAGGACGAACTGCGCGACTGAACGGCTCGGTCCGCGCGCTGGTGCGGCGCACGCATCAATGAACGCTCTCTTTGGCATCACCGGCTGGGGCGCGCGCGCATAGCATGCGCGGTTCCACAAGGAAAACAACCGCAAAAAAGGAGAAGACTGACATGCGCAAGCTCTACGTAGCCAACAAGAACTACTCGTCGTGGTCGATGCGGCCCTGGGTACTGCTCAAGCAGCTTGGCATCGAGTTCGAGGAAGTCATGGTGCGCTTCGGCGAAGACTTCGGCGAAGCCTCGGAATTCAAGAAAGCCATGAGCGCCGTCTCGCCCACCGGCCTGGTGCCGCTGCTGGTCGATGGCGACATCAAGGTGTGGGACACGCTGTCCATCGTCGAATACGTCGCCGAGACCTTCCCCGACAAGAAGATCTGGCCCGAGGCCGTGGCGCAGCGTGCGCACGCGCGCAGCATCTGCGCCGAAATGCACGGCGGCTTTCGCGCCCTGCGCAGCGCCTGCACCATGAACATCGAGGCCGACCAGTCGGTGCAGGGCGCCATCATCTGGCGCGACAACGCCGGCGTGCGCGCCGAGGTGCAGCGCATTGTCGAGATGTGGACCGAACTGCTGGCCGCCAACGCCGCCAGCCACCCCGATGGCATGCTGTTCGGCCGCTTCACCGCCGCCGACGCCTACTACGCACCGGTGGTGATGCGCTTTGTGGGCTACGCGATCCCGGTGCCCGAGGTCGTTCGGGCCTACATGAAGCGGGTGCAGGCGCTGCCGGGCGTGCAGGCCTGGGTCGACGCCGCACTGCTGGAAAAGCAGTTCGTGGTCATGGACGAGCCCTACCGCGTCTCGCGCGACTAGGGACCGGCCAGGGCGGTCGGAAGAAATTTTTCGCCGCCCATGTCACATATCCGGGAGCTGTCTCGTCATGTCGTCGTATTCCCAAACAAACCCGAAAGGAAACACGACCATGACCGCCAAGTTCGACCCCTTTGCCGCCGCTCCCGCCCAGATGAAGTCCTGGATGACCACCTCGATGGCCATCGCAGGCAGCCTGGAGCCCACCCTCGTGTCGCTGGTGGAAGTGCGCGCCTCGCAGATCAACGCCTGCGCCAACTGCCTGCACATGCACACCACGGAAGCGCGCCAGAAGGGCGAGACCGAGCAGCGCCTGTACCTGCTCTCGGCCTGGCGCGAGGCGCCGTGCTATACCGAGCGCGAGCGCGCGGCGCTGGCCTGGACCGAGGCGCTGACCCAGCTGTCCGAAGGCCATGCCGAGATCGACCGCGCGCGCGCCGCACTCAACGACTACTTCTCCAAGGAAGAACAGGTGAAGCTCACGCTCATGATCAACATCATCAACGGCTGGAACCGCCTGGCGGTCGGCTTCGGCCTGTGGTTCGAGCCGGCGGCGGCCAAGCCCGCGCAGGCCGCCGCCTGATGAGCGACGCCAACTTCGCCGACGCCACCGCCAGCTTCGAGCCGCTGCGCCGCACGCTGGTGCGCGTGGCCTATCGGATGCTCGGCTCCGTGGCCGATGCCGAGGACATCGTGCAGGACGCGTACCTGCGCTGGGCCAACGCCGAGCGCAGCGAGGTGCGGGTGGCCGAGGCCTTCCTGCGGCGCATGGTCATGCGCATGTGCCTGGACCAGATCAAGTCCGCGCGCAGCCAGCGCGAGACCTACATCGGCCCGTGGCTGCCCGAGCCGGTGGTGGAGGAAGAGGCGCAGGAAGACGTCACGCTGCCGCTGATGCTCGCGCTCGAACGCCTCTCGCCGCTGGAGCGCGCGGCCTTCCTGCTGCACGATGTGTTCGGGCTGGAGTTCGACGAAGTGGCCAGGACCATCCAGCGCGAGCCGGCCGCCTGCCGCCAGCTCGCGGCGCGGGCGCGCACCCACGTGCGCGAATCTCGCCCGCGCTTCGAGGTCGAGAAAGAACGCGGCCTGGCGCTGGCGCAGGCTTTCTTCGACGCATCGCGCACGGGCGACATGGCATCGCTGGGCGCCATGCTGGCCGCCGACGTGAGCCTGCATGCCGACGGCGGCGGCAAGCGTTCTGCGCTGGGCCAGCCGGCATTCGGCTTCGACGAGGTCATGAAGCTGCACGAATACCTGGCGGGCATCTTCCAGAAGGTGGGCTCGACCTTCGTGCGCACCGCCTTCATCAACGGCCTGCCCGGCTTCGTCACGCTCGAGGCCGACGGCGAACTGCAGACCACGGCGCTGGAGATCGAGGACGGCAAGGTGGCCGCCATCTACGTGATGCGCAACCCGGACAAGCTGCGGCACCTGCACTAGCCGGCAAGTGCCTGCGCAGGCTCAGGCCGGCACCAGCCCCGGCAGCAGGCTGCCCTGGCGCGCCACGACGCGCCCGCCCGACACCACCAGGCGGCGCACCGGCCGATCCACCACGGCCTGCGCCACCGTTTGCGCGTCCACCAGCACCAGGTCGGCGCGCGCGCCCGGTGCCAGGCCGTAGTCGGCAAAGCCGCAGGCGCGGGCACCGGCGTCGGTCACGCAGTCCAGCGCCAGCAGCAGGTCGTCGTCGCGGCGCAGGTTGTAGCGCAGGCCGAGGATCATCGCGCGCTCGAGCATGTCGGGCTTGCCATAGGGCGACCAGGTGTCGCGGATGCCGTCGTTGCCGCCGGCCAGCACCACGCCGGCCGCGCGGCAGGCCGCCAGCTGCGGGACGATGCGCGAGGGCGGCGCGCTGGTGACCAGGGCCACGCCCAGGTGCGCCATGCGCGCCAGCAGCGCATCGCGCTCGGCGGGCAGCACGTCGCCCAGGCAGAAGCCGTGGCTGATCACGACCTTGCCCTGCAGGCCCAGTGCCTCGGTGCGGTCCAGGATCAGGCCGAGCGAGAAGGCGCCCATGGCGCCGGGCTCGTGCAGGTGGATGTCCACCGGCTTGTCATGCCGCTTGGCAATGGCAAAGAGCACATCGAGCGAGCGCGCCGGGTCGTTGTCGATGGCGCACGGGTCCAGCCCGCCCAGCACGTCGGCACCAGCGGCCAGCGCCTGGTCGAGCAGCTCGTCGGTGCCCGGGCGGCCCAGCAGGCCCGACTGCGGGAAGGCGACGATCTGGATCTCCAGCAACCCGCGCAGCGCCTCGCGCGTGCGCAGCACGCCTTCGAGATGGCGCAGGCCGGCTTGCGTGTCGACGTCCACGTGGGTGCGGATGCGCGTGGTGCCCTGGGCCAGGAAGGCCAGCGCCAGCGCCTTCGACTGCGCACCCGCGTCGTGGCCGCTGGCCGCGCGGAAGGCACGCTCGTTGTCGATCTTGTCGGTCAGCAGCGGGCCGACCTCGTTGCGGTACCAGTCCAGCCCCCACATGGTCTTGTCCAGGTGGGTGTGGCTTTCCACCAGGCCGGGCAGCAGCAGCGCGCCGCCGCCCTCTTCCACCGCGCAGCCCGCGGGCACCGCGAGGTTGGCGCCGAGCGCCGAGATGCGCCCGTCGCGCAGCAGCACGTCGGTGGCTTTTTCGCCCAGCGGGCGAACGTTGCGAATGAGCAGGTCGGTGGGTGCGGTCATGAGTTGCGGAGGTTGTTGGACGGTGATGGTTTTCAGGCCGGCTGGCCGGCGAACCGGGGCGTGGCGGGGCGCGGCCCCAGCGTAGCCACCAGCACGAACGCGAGCGCGTTGCATGCCAGCGCGACCAGGCCCAGGTTGATCGACTTGACGGCCGCCGGCGCGTGGGGAAGCAATTGCGGCAGGCCCACGCCGCTGAGCATGCTGGCCCCCAGCACCGCGGCGCCGGCAGCAATGCCGGCGAAGGCGGCGTGGCGCGTGCCGAAGGGCCGGGGCATCAGGCTGAACAGCAGCGAGGGCAGCAGTTGCGTGAGCAGGCTGGAGGCAAAGATGGCGATCGACACGATGGTGCTGCCGCCGCGCATGACGAAGTACACCGCCACCAGTGCGAACAGCGGCAGCGCCACTCGCGCCACGCGCGCCACCTGGCGGTCGCTGGCCTGCGGCGCGAAGCCTTCCTTGTAGACGTTGCGGCCGATCACGGTGGAGGCCGTCAGCAGGATCATCGAGCCGGGCACCAGCGCCGTCAGCACGCCCGTGCCGCCGATGAGCCCGACGAACCACGGATCGAAGGTGGCCTTGACCAGCCCGAACAGCGCGAGGTCCACCTCGGCACCCTGCAGGCCCGGCACCTTCAGGATGGCGGCGAAGCCCACGATGAACAGGAAGGCGATCACGATCTGGTAGAGCGGCATCAGGATGGTGTTGCGGCGCACCGCGCTAGCACTCTTGGCCGCGTAGACCGAGGTCAGGTTGAACGGGTACAGGTAGTAGCCCAGTGCGGTGAGCAGGATGGTCGAGTTGTACCAGCCCAGGTTCAGCCCTTCCTTCGGGAAGCTGAAGAAGTCGGGCCGCTGCGCGTGGATGGCCTCGAACATCGGCGTGACGCCGCCGTAGTAGTGCCAGGGCAGGTAGATGCCCAGGAACACCGCCAGCCCCAGGATGAGCAGGTCCTTCACGATGGCAATGTTGGCCGAACCGTGGATGCCCGAGACCAGGATGTAGCTGACCATGACCACCGCACCGATCCAGATCGACACCTGCGGTGCGATGGAGCCGTACGAGGCTTCGGAGACGATGATGCCCAGCCCGCGCAACTGGATGGTCAGCAGCGCCACCATGCCCGCCAGCGCGACCACCGACACCACCACGCCCAGTGCGCGGCTGTTGTACTTGTGGGCCCAGAAGTCCGAGAACGACACCAGCTTGTTGGCCGTGGCATAGCGCCAGACGGCCGGCAGCATCCAGAAGGCCATGAGGTAGGCCAGGCCGCCGTAGGCAAGGATGTAGAAGGCAGGCGCGCCCTTGCTGTACGACCAGCCGCTGGCCCCCAGGAAGGTGAAGGTCGAGAACGATTCGCCCGCCATCAGCAGGAAGACCATGACGGTGCCCATGCCCCGGCCGCCCAGGGCCCATTGCTCCAGGCTCATCTTGCGCCCGCGGCGGGCCAGCAGGGCCAGCGCCAGCGCACCCACCACGAACAGCGCGATCAGCACGAGTGCGGCATTCATTGCAGATCCTCGTCGTCTTCGATGCGCTCGCTGCGGTCGATGACCAGCAGGATCAGCGAGGTGAGCACCAGCCAGGACACGTTCCAGGCCATGAGAAAGGGCAGGCCCAGCACGAACGTCGGCGCATGGCCCGACAGCCAGCCGCCGCTGAAGAAAGCAATAACCGGCAATGCCGCCAGCCACCTGATGGATTTCATGGGATAGCTCCCGAGTTGTTTGGTTAACCATACACGACTTTTTGGTTAACCAAAACAGGGGTTTCCACAAGAACCGGGCGCGGCCCTAACATGTGCGGCGTTTTTTCCATCCAGCCTCATGTCCACAGCCACCGGTCGCCGCCCCTCCAGTCCCGCCCCAACCCGCCGCCGCGCCGCGGAAGATCCCGACGCATCGCCGGCCGCCAACGGCACGGAGGTGGACCAGCGCGTCTACGAGGCGGTGTCCCGGGCGCTGCTCAGCGGCAAGCTGCGCCCCGGCGCGCCGCTGCGCGAGCGCGCGCTGGCCGAGGCCCTGGGCTGCACGCGTGGCGCGGTGCGCAAGGTGCTCACGCGCATGGGCGCGGAAAAGCGGCTGGTGCTGGAGCACAACCGCGGTGCGTTCGTGCCCAACCCGTCGGAAGAAGACATGCGCGGCATCTACCGCGCGCGCCGCATCGTCGAGGCAGGGCTGATCAGCACGCTGTGGGGCCGCCTCACGCGCGAGCAGAGCGCCGCGCTGCACAAGCACGTGCAGGCCGAGCAGAAGGCATTCAAGGAAGGCAGGCGCGAAGACGCGTTTCGCCTGGCCGGGGACTTTCACCTGCTGCTGGCGCAGACGGCCGGCAGCGAAGAGCTGCTCACCTACATCCAGCGGCTGGTGAGCAACACCGAGCTGTACAAGGCGTTGTTCGACAGCGTGGAAGCGGCCAGCTGCGCGCCGCGCGAGCACGAGGAGATCATCGATGCGCTGGCCGGCCCGTCACTGCAACGCGCGCTGGACCTGGCCATGGAGCACCTGGACGAGCTGGAGCAGCGGGTGATTGCCGGCGCCCGGGCCGAACGCGAGAACGACCTGGCGCAGATCCTCGCGTCCACCTCGCCCGCACCGGCGCGCGAGGCGGCGGCGGTGCAGGCAACGACGGCAACGCTCAGAAGCGGTACGTCACGGCCACGTAAGGCACGATCGGGTTGATCTTCAGGCTGGCTTCGCTGGTGCCCAGCTGCGCGCCGGTGCTTGCGCTGGTGGTGGTGAGCTTGGCCGTGGTCTTCAACGGGATATAGGACACCGAGGCCGACACGCCCCAGTGCTTGTCGAACTGGTAGGCCGCGCCGATGTTGAACACCGGTGCGAACGAGCTGTCGAGCTTGGCCGTGGTCACGGTGGAGCCCGGCGGGCGCCGCAGCAGGCCGCCCATGGCGTTCTGCATGCCGGGCGTCATCTGCACGTCGGTGTACCAGACGTAGGTCAGGCCCGCGCCCACGTACGGACGGAAGGCGGCATTGCCGTCGTTGAAGTAGTACTTGCCCAGCAGCGTGGGGCTCCACTGGCGCGCTTCGCCGAGTTCGCCGATGGGGCCCAGCGTGCCGGCGCCTTCGAGCTTGAACTTGGGCGGCACGCCCACCACGCCTTCGACGGCCCAGTGGCTGTCGAGGAAATACGCGGCCGACAGGCCCAGCGTGTCCGAGCTGCTGACCGTGGCGTCCGAGCCCGGCACATGCATGTTCACCGGCGAAGTCAGGTTCAGGCCCTGGCTCGAATCCTGAGGCGCGAAATGCAGCCAGCCTGCGCCAAGCACCCAGTCGCCGGCCTGCTGCGCCATGGCACTGCCGCCACCGGCCAGCAGGGCCGTGGCCACCGCGGCTTGCATCGTCCTGGTCTTGTTGATTCTTGCGATCTTCTTCAAGAAATTCTCCGTTGTTGTTGAGTTGAAGTGCCCCAGTGCGAGCGCTCGCACACTGCGCGAGTTCCGCAGGACCTGTCATCCGAGGGACACACACCCCTACACTCGGGCGCATCATGCAAACGTACTTGGTGGGCGGCGCGGTGCGCGACCGCTTGTTGGGCTTGCCCGGCTCCGACCGCGACTGGGTCGTGGTGGGCGCCAGCCCCGAAGAAATGACCCGGCAGGGCTACCTGCCGGTGGGCCGCGACTTTCCGGTATTCCTGCACCCCGAAACGCGCGAGGAATATGCGCTGGCACGCACCGAGCGAAAGAGCGCGCCGGGCTACCGCGGCTTCGTGGTCCATGCCGACCCGGGCGTGACGCTGGAAGAAGACCTGGCCAGGCGCGACCTGAGCATCAACGCGATTGCCGTGGCGCAGGCACTGGCCGACAAGGAGCGCTTCGACGACACGGACCTGATCGACCCCTACGGCGGACTTGCGGACCTGCGCACCAAGGTGCTTCGCCACGTGACCGATGCGTTTCGCGAAGACCCGGTGCGCATCCTGCGCCTGGCCCGCTTTGCCGCGCGCTTTGCAGAATTTTCCGTGGCGCCCGAAACCATGGAGCTGATGCGCCGCATGGTGCAGGACGGCGAAGCCGATGCGCTGGTGCCCGAGCGCGTGTGGCAGGAGCTCGCGCGCGGCTTGATGGAAGACAAGCCCTCGCGCATGTTCGAGGTGCTGCGCGAGTGCGGCGCGCTGAAGGTGCTGCTGCCCGAAGTCGACCGGCTGTGGGGCGTGCCGCAACCGCAGGCGCACCACCCGGAGATCGATACCGGCGTGCACCTCATGATGGTGCTGGACATGTCGGCGCAACTGCAGGCCCCGCTGCCGGTGCGCTTTGCCTGCCTCACGCACGACCTGGGCAAGGGCACCACCCCGCAAGACGTGCTGCCGCGCCACATCGGCCACGAGCAGCGCAGTGCGAAGCTGCTCAAGCAGGTGTGCGAACGCTGGCGCGTGCCGGTGGACATCCGCGAACTGGCCGACGTGGTGGCGCGCGAGCACGGCAATATCCACCGCAGCGCCGACCTCAACGCCGATGCGGTGCTGCGCCTGCTGGAGCGCTGCGATGCCATCCGCAAGCCCGAGCGTTTCGAGCAGGCGCTGCTGGCCTGCGAGTGCGATGCGCGCGGGCGGCTGGGCCTGCACGACCAGCCCTACCCGGCGCGCCAGCGCCTCCTGCTTGCGCTGCAAGCGGCGCTTGCCGTGGCCACCGAGCCCATTGCGCAAGCCGCGCTGCAGCGCGGCGCCAAGGGGCCGGAGATCGGCGCGGCCATCAGCCGCGCACGCGCGCAGGCCGTGGCGCACGCACTGGCGCAAAACTCCGAAGCCCCATCGACTTCGTAGGTATTGGCCGACGCGGCATGCAGCGCGAGTCTGCTAAGGTTTGTGGCGATGCAGATGCCCCCACGCCTAGGCTCCGACGCCGCGCTGTTTCTGGACTTCGACGGCACCCTGGTCGGCATCGCCGAGACGCCTGAAGCGATCGAGGTGCCGCAAGGCCTGGTCGCGCTGCTCACCCACCTGCACGCCTGGCTCGGCGGCGCGCTGGCCGTCGTCTCGGGCCGCCAGATCGATGTGCTCGACCGATTCCTCGCCCCCTTGCGCCTGCCTGCCGCCGGCGAGCACGGCGTGCAGCGCCGCGACGCGAGCGGCAACATGCGCGAGCAGTCGCCGCCCGACCTGCAGGCGGTGCTGGACGTGGCCAACCACCTGGCCGGCAACTACCCCGACCTGCTGGTCGAGCGCAAGCATGCCGCCGTCGCGCTGCACTACCGACGCGCGCCGCAGCTCGAATCGCTGTGCCGCAATGCCATGCTGGGCATCATCGCCAAGGAGCCGCGGCTGGAGCTGCTGCACGGCAAGGCCGTGTTCGAGGTCAAGCCCGCGGGCGTGAACAAGGGCGTCGCCATCGACGAGTTCATGCGCGAGCAGCCCTTTGCCGGCCGCGTTCCGGTTTTCGCGGGCGACGACACCACCGACGAAAGCGGCTTTGCCGTGGTGCAACCGCGCGGCGGCGTGGCCATCAAGGTCGGCGCCGGCCCCAGCCTGGCGCAGCACCGGCTCGAATCGCCACTGGCCGTCTTCGAGTGGCTGGCCAACGCACGCGGCTCGCAGCCCCTTCCAACGCCCGCCGGCAACATCAGCACGAACGAGCCCAGGAGGCCCGCATGACGGACAACAACGAGGCGAACAAGGCCCTGATCGACGAAGCCACCATCGCCACGCCCGCCGAAGCGCCGCCCGAGTTCGCAGCGGCGGCGCCGGCCTCGCTGTCGCTAGGGGTCATCGGCAACTGCGCCTTCAGCGCGTTGGTCGACCAGCGCGCACGCATCGTATGGAGCTGCCTGCCCCGCTTCGAT
Organism: Pseudomonadota bacterium; assembly: GCA_018241225.1. GTDB lineage: Bacteria > Pseudomonadota > Gammaproteobacteria > Burkholderiales > Burkholderiaceae_C > Variovorax. Next base: position 4,905 of record JAFEEG010000024.1, on the reverse strand, counting down.
GGCGAGCCGGTATTCAACGCCCTGCTCGATTCGAGCGACAACGGCAGCGCCTGGGCCATCGAGCTGGAGGACTTCGCCACCTCCGAGCAGCAGTACGAGCCCAACACCGCCGTGCTGCGCACTCGCCTGTACGACAGCAAGGGCCAGGGCATCGAGATCACCGACTTCGCGCCGCGCTTCTTCAGCCGCTCGCGCTACTTCCGACCCTTGAGCATCGTGCGACGGGTTCGGCCGATCGCAGGTGCGCCGCGCATCCGCATCTCGCTCGACCCGCGCTTCCAATGGGGCGAGACCAAGCCGAGCATCACGCGGGGCAGCAACCACATCCGCTACGTGGGGCCCGACACCACCCTGCGCCTGACCACCGATGCGCCGGTGTCGCACATCCTGTCGCGCCAGCCCTTCGTGATGGCGCGCGACTACCACTTCATTCTCGGCGCCGACGAGACCCTGACCGACGGCATCGCCGACACGGTACGCCAGTTCGAGCAGGAGACCATTTCCTACTGGCGCACCTGGAGCAAGCGGCTGGCCATTCCCTTCGAGTGGCAGGACGCGGTGATCCGCGCGGCCATCACGCTCAAGATGTCGCTGTACGAGGACACGGGCGCCATCGTCGCGGCCATGACCACGAGCATCCCGGAAGCGCCGGGCAGCCAGCGCAACTGGGACTACCGCTACTGCTGGCTGCGCGACGCCTTCTTCGTGGTGCGCGCGCTCAACTCACTGAGCGAAGTGGGCACCATGGAGGACTACCTGCGCTGGCTCACCAACGTGGTGGTGGGCTCGCGCGGCGAGCACATTCAGCCGCTGTACGGCATCGGCCTTGAACGGCACCTGCCCGAATTCCTGGTCGACTTCCTGCCCGGCTACCGCGGCATGGGGCCGGTGCGCGTGGGCAACCAGGCGCAGGAGCATTTCCAGCACGACGTGTACGGCAACATCGTGCTGGGCGCGGCCCAGGCCTTTCACGACCACCGGCTGCTGCGCCGCGCGGGGGAAGCGGAGTTTCCGCACCTCGAGGCCGTGGGCGAGCAGGCCATTCGCGTCTACGGCACGCCCGATGCCGGCATGTGGGAACTGCGCACGCGCGCACGCGTGCACACCAGCTCGGCCCTCATGAGCTGGGCGGCCTGCGACCGCCTGGCAAAGATCGCCCGCGCCATCGGCAAGCCCGAGCGCGCCGCCTACTGGCATGGCCATGCGGCGCGCATGCGCGAGGAGATATTGGCCAAGTCCTGGAGCGAGGAGCGCCAGGCCTTTGCCGAGAGCTTTGGCGGCAACGAGCTGGACGCCAGCATCCTGCTGATGGTGGAAGTGGGCCTGATCGAGGCGCGCGACCCGCGCTTCATCTCGACCGTGGACGCCATGGAGAAAACACTTTGCGACGGACCCTACATGCGCCGCTACGAAGCGGCGGACGACTTCGGCAAGCCCGAGACAGCCTTCAACATCTGCACCTTCTGGCGCATCGACGCGCTGGCCAAGATCGGCCGCAAGGCCGAGGCGCGCCAGATCTTCGAGACCATGCTCGCGGCGCGCAATCCGCTGGGCCTCTTGTCGGAAGACACGCATCCGGTCACCGGCGAGATGTGGGGCAACTTCCCGCAGACCTACTCGATGGTGGGGATCATCAACGCTGCCGTTCGCCTGTCCGCGCCTTGGGACTCGGCGATTTGAAGGAAAGCGCATGAGCCGCCTGGTCGTCGTCTCCAACCGCGTGGCCGACCCACGCAAGGCGGCTGCGGGCGGCCTGGCCGTGGCGCTGGGCGAATCGCTGAACCAGAGCGGCGGCATGTGGTTCGGCTGGAGCGGCACGGTGGTGCAGGACGGCCCCACCGGCGAGGGCGAGCTGCACAGGCAGCAGGCCGGCAAGGTCACGCTGGCCACCATCGACCTCAGCCGCGAGGACCACGACAGCTACTACCTGGGCTACAGCAACGACGTGCTGTGGCCGGTGTTTCACAACCGGCTCGACCTGGCGCATTTCGACGCGGGCTTCATCGGTGGGTACCGGCGCGTGAACCAGCTCTTTGCGCGCAAGCTGATGCCCCTCCTGGCCGAGGACGATGTCATCTGGGTGCACGACTACCACCTGATTCCACTGGCGGCCGAGCTGCGCGCCATGGGCTGCAAGAACCGCATCGGCTTCTTCCTGCACATTCCGCTGCCGCCGCAGATCATCTTCGCGGCCATTCCGCAGCACGACTGGCTCATGCGCTCGCTGTTTGCCTACGACCTGATCGGGCTGCAGGCGCAGCAGGACGTGCGGCATTTCGAGCACTACGTGATCAACGAGGCGCAAGGCGAGGTGCTGGGCAACGGCCTGTACAGCGCGTACGGGCACACGGTGCGCGCCGGCGCATTTCCCATCGGCATCGACGTGGACGAATTCGCTGCCCTCACCCACGCCAAGGAATCGCGCGACATGTACGAGACCATGAAGCGCGAGTATTCCAGCCGGCGCCTGCTGGTGGGCATCGACCGGCTCGACTACTCCAAGGGCATTCCGCAACGCGTTCGGGCCTTTCGCGAGCTGCTGGCCAACTACCCCGAGAACCGGCGCAGCGCCACGCTGATCCAGATCGCATCGCCCACGCGAGAGACGGTCGATGCGTATGCCGACATCCGGCGCGAGCTCGAATCCATGTGCGGCGCCATCAACGGCGACTTCGGCGAACTCGACTGGATGCCGGTGCGCTACATCCACCGCGTGGTGGCGCGCCGGCGCGTGCCGGGCCTGTGCCGCGCCGCGGCCGTGGGCCTGGTGACACCGCTGCGCGACGGCATGAACCTGGTGGCCAAGGAGTACGTGGCCGCGCAAGACCCGGCCGACCCGGGCGTGCTGGTGCTCTCGCGCTTTGCCGGCGCCGCCGAGCAGCTCAAGGAAGCGCTGCTGGTCAACCCCTACGACACGCACGGCACGGCCCAGACCCTGCAGCACGCCCTGCGCATGCCGCTCGAAGAGCGGCGCCTGCGGCACCAGAAGCTGCTCACCCGCATCCGCGAGCACGATGTGCACTGGTGGCGCAACAGCTTTCTCGAGGCGCTGCGCACCGCACCCAACGAAAGAACGCTGGCGACCTGAAAACCCTGGCTCTGCCTAGGCCATTGCACTTTCGCACATGCGTGCTAAAGTGCGCCGCCATGGACGCCAAGACCCAGAAGAGCGAACTCACGCGCGCCGCCATCGTCGGCGCCGCGCTCGACCTGGCGTCGGCCCAGGGGCTCGAATCCATCTCGCTGCAGGCGGTGGCCGATCGCATCGGCCTGTCCAAGAGCGGGGTGTTCTCGCGCGTCGGCTCGCGCGAGGCGCTGCAGAAGGCGGTGATCGAGGAGTACGGGCGGCGTTTCCTGGCCGACGTGTTCGTGCCCGCCATGCAAAAGCCCAAGGGGCTGCCGCGGCTGGACGAGATCATGCAGCGCTGGATCGTGCGCATGCGCGATGTCGAGGTGCACACCGGCTGCCTCTACACCGCGGGCGCCTTCGAGCTGGACGACCGCGAGGGCGAACTGCGCGACCTGCTGCACTCCGAAGTCATGCGATGGCGCGCGGCGCTGCGCCGCACCGTGGCGCAGGCGGTGGAGGTCGGCCACCTCAAGCCCGACACCGACCCCGAGCAGTTGGTCAGCGAGGTCAGCAGCCTGGCCATCGGCCTGCTGCACGACGCGCGCTTCCTGCGCGACCCGCGCGCCGCCGAACGCGCCGTGTCGACCTGGCAGCGCCTGGCGAAAAGCTACAGCGCCTGAGGCGCTCCCTCCCTCTTCCCAAGAAAGAGCATGTCCTTCCCTTCGTTTCTGCTTCGATCAATTTCGCACGAACGTGCGAAGAAAGGATGCCGCCATGTGGATCTACCTGAGCCTGCTGGTCTTCGTGTTGCTGGTCGTGCTGCCGGTGTTGCGCGTGCTGTTCCGCACGCTGGACGACCTGCCCCGCAGCAATGAGGACTGGTTCTTCTACTGAAACCTGCAAACGGAGTTGCCGATGACCCAACCTGCCCTGCAAGCCGCCGCCTCGCGCTACTACGACGCGAGCCCGGGCGTTCGCGTGTTCCGCCTCGGCCTGGCCGCCGCACAGCGGCTGTGGCCCGCACTGGCGGTGCGCGCGGCCTATCGCCTGTTCGCCACCCCGCTGCCGCTGCGGTGGCTGCGCGGGCCCAGCACCTGGGACCCGAGCCGTTGGCGCATCGAGTCCTGGCCCTTCGAGTCCGACGGCTTGACGCTCTACTCGCCCGTCGATGCACCGGACGCACCCGGCGCACCCACGGCCCTGCTGGTGCACGGCTGGGGTGGCCACGCGGGCCAGATGCGGCCGCTGGCCGAGGCCCTGATCGCCCGAGGCTTGCGGCCGGTGATCGTGGAGATGCCCGCGCACGGCCGCAGCGCGGGAACGCACAGCAACCTGCCGCAATTCGCCCGCGCCATCGAGTACGTGGGCGCGCGACTGCAGCAGCAAGGTCACGCGCTGCAACTGGCAGCGGCCCACTCGATGGGGGCCAACGCCCTGGCGCAGGCCGCCAGCCGGGGCCTGGGCGCGCCGCGCCTGGTGCTGCTGGCGCCGCCGGCCTCACCTTTCGAATTCACGCGCGTCTTTGCCCATGTGTTCGGCCTGCGCGAGGGCATTCGCGCCGCCATGCAGCGCCGCATCGAGGCGCGCGAAGGCATCCTGATGGCAGGCTTCGAGCCCGCCGCGGTCGGCCCCCGCATCGGCGTGCCCACCCTGGTGGTGCATGACCGGGGCGATGCGGTGAACCGCTTTGCGGACGGCGAGGCCTTCACCCACGCCATCGCCAATGCCCGCCTGGTGGCCACCGACGGCCTGGGGCACCGCAAGCTGCTGCAGGACGAACGGGTGCTGCAGCAGGTGGTGGAGTTTGCGCTGCGCTAGTGTCCTGTCCCGTTAAT
>JAFEEG010000023.1 GCA_018241225.1 Pseudomonadota bacterium | reverse complement strand
CGGCGATACATGCAGCTTGAAGGCCGCAGACCCTGAGCGACACTGCGCCCACTCGGCTGTCCGCAGTGGCTCGCTGAGTACCGTGCAGCTCAGCCTTCTCCGGGCTGTGGAGCTACACCACGGAATGGGACGTGACCGCGGCCAGTCCTTTACTCCCGGCGCGCCGGCAGCAACTGCCCCCGGCTCTCGCCAAAGCCAATGCGCGCCGACCCGGGCTTCTCGCACCACCCGCGCAGCATCACCGCGTCGCCGTCCTGCAGAAAGCCGCGCTCGCCGCCATCGCCCAGCGGCACGGGCCTGGTGCCGCCGTAGGCCAGCTCGATCATCGCGCCCGCTTCGCCCGGCCCGGGGCCGGAGATGGTGCCGCTGCCCAGCAGGTCGCCGGGGTTGAGTGCGCAGCCGCCCACGGTATGGTGCGTCACCATCTGCGCCACGCTCCAGTACTGGTGACGGAAGCTCGTGGACGACAGGCGCGCCGGGCCACGGCCTTCCTTGCGGGCACGCTCGCTCTCCAGCCACACCTCCAGGCGGATGTCGATGGCGCCGGCTTCGCGGTTGGCAGGCGCATCCAGGTAGTCCAGCGGCTGCGGGTCCATAGCCGGGCGCGGCCAGGCGGTGCGGTAGGGCGCGAGGGCGTCCATGGTCACGATCCACGGCGAGATGGTGGTGGCGAAGTTCTTGGCCAGGAAAGGGCCAAGCGGCGCCATCTCCCACACCTGGATGTCGCGCGCCGACCAGTCGTTGAGCAGGCAGATGCCGAAGATGTGCTGCTCGGCCTGCGCCATCTCGATGGGCTCGCCCGCCGCGTTGCCCTGGCCGATCCAGATGCCCAGCTCCAGTTCGTAGTCCATGCGGGCGCAAGCCTGATAGACGGGTGACTTGGCACCCGGCGGCATCACTTGGCCCATGGGCCGGCGAAACTGCTGGCCGCTCACGCCGATGGTCGAGACACGTCCGTGGTATGCAATGGGCAGCCAGCGGAAATTGGGCGTCACGTCGCCATCGGCGAGCATGAGGCGCGTGCAGTTCACCGCGTGGTCCAGCGAGGTGTAGAAGTCGGTGTAGTCGCCGATGCGGGCGGGCACGGTGTGTTCCACCTCGCGTTGCGGCACCAGGCAGTCGCGCACCAACGCCATCTGCGCGGCGGTGGCGCCGTCTTTCAGCAGGGCGAACAGGCCATGTCGCAATGCGCGCCAGGCGGTGGGGCCGAGGGCGAAGAAGTCGTTCAGGGCCGGCTGCGCCGCCGTGCGTGCAGCCTGCAGCGCGGTGCCTTGCAATGCGGTGGTGCCGGCCAGTGCGGCCAGGTCCAGCACCTGGTCGCCAATGGCCACGCCGCCGCGAAAGGTCTCTTGCGTGCCGCCGCGCCGGAACACCGAGAACGGCAGGTTCTGGATCGGAAAGTCCGCGCCCGCCGCATTGGCCGAATCCAGCCAGCTGCACGCGTTCACGTCATGGGTGTGGTCGAGCGCGCTCATTTCGCAGATGCATTCATGAGTGCATCGTCGAAGATCGCCACCGCCCGCGTCCAGCCGGCCGAGGCGCCGCGGATCTTGTGCGGAAAGCAGCTGATGTAGAAGCCGTCGGCCGGCAGCGACTCCAGGTTGTGCAGCTTCTCGATGTGGCAGTAGCCGATGTCGCGCCCGGCCTTGTGGCCTTCCCAGATGAGCGACGCGTCGTGCGTCTCGCCGTACTTCACGGCGGTGTGGACAAAGGGCGCATCCCAGCTCCAGGCGTCGGTGCCGGTCAGGCGCACGCCGCGCTCCAGCAGGTACATGGTGGCTTCGTAGCCCATGCCGCAACCGGCCGACACATAGTCGTTGTTGCCGTAGCGCGAGCCGGCGCGGGTGTTGACGACCACGATCTCCAGCGGCGCCAGCGTGTGGCCGATGCGCTTGAGTTCGGCCTCCACGTCGTCGGCCGTGACCACGTAGCCGTCCTCGAAGTGGCGAAAGTCCAGCTTCACGCCGGGCTGGAAGCACCACTCCAGCGGCACGTCATGGATGGCGATGGCGGGTTTCTTCTGCCCGTTCTTCGCGTCCATGGTGGAGTGGAAGTGGTAGGGCGCGTCCAGGTGCGTGCCGTTGTGGGTCGACAGCTGCACCAGCTCCACCGCCCAGCCTTCGCCGTCGGGCAGGTCTTCCTTCTTCAAGCCGGGGAAGAAGGGCTCGATCTGCGCAAAGGTGTTCTCGTGCGTGAAGTACTGGATCTTGGGTGCGAAGGCGGGCGGGTCGCTCAGCACGTCGTTTTCCAGAAAGATCGACAGGTCGACGAATTTGCGGGGCATGTTGTTCTCCAGGGGTTGTGTTTGTTGTCTTGTCAGGGGCGCTGCCAGCGCAGCAGCTTCTTCTCGGCAAGGGCCAGCAGCGCATTGCTCACGAAACCGATCAGGCCCAGCAGCACGATGCCGGCGAACAGGTCGCTGGCGCGAAAGGCGCGCGCCGCCAGCAAGATGGCCTGGCCCAGGCCGCTTTGCGAGGCGATCATTTCGCCCACCACCGCGACGATGAGCGAGATGGTCAGCGCCAGGCGCATGCCGGCCAGGATGTCGGGCATGGCGTTGGGCAGGCCCACCTTCCACACGAAGGACGAGCGCGACATCTGCAGGCAGCGTGCCACTTCATCCAGGCGCGGCTCCACGCAAGCAAAGCCGTGCACCGTGGCCAGCAGCACCGGCCACATGGCGCCGAAGGCCACCACGAACAGCACCATGCCGGGGCTCAGGCCCAAGATGGAAATGGCCAGCGGCAACAGCGCCGAGGCGGGCAGGGGCCGGATGAACTCCAGCGTGGGCTGCACCCAGGCACGCACCGTGGGCGACACGCCAATGGCGGCGCCCAGCGCCACCCCCACCAGCGAGGCCAGCAGCCAGCCCAGCAGCATGCGGCTGACGGTGGCCCAGGTGAAGTCGAGCAGGTCGGCCCGCAGCCCTTCGGCCAGGCTGGCCAGCGTGGCCTGCGGCGTGGGCAGGAACACGCGGCTGACCCAACCGGCGTTGCTGGCCACCCACCACAGCGCGATGAGCGCGGCGAGTAGGGCCACCGAGCCCAGCCAGGTCGATTGGGCATGGGTCTTCACAGCACGACTCCCATGCGGCGCGAGACCACGCGCTGCAACTGCAGCATCAGCGCGTTGACCACCACGCCCACCACGCCGATCCAGCCCAGCCACGCGAGCATGAGCGCGGGGTCGAAGCTCTGTTGCGCAATCATCATCGCGTAGCCCATGCCGTTGGGGTTGGCGGCAATCTCCACCGTCACGGCCACCACCAGCGCCACCGCCACGCCCAGGCGCAGCGCCACGAACAGGCGCGGCACGATGGCCGGCAACACGATCTTCCAGGCGCGTTCGCTGCGCGACAGGCCCAGCACGCGGCTGACTTCCAGCAGGCGCGGCTCCACCTGCTGCACCGCCGCCTGCACCAGCAGCAGCAAAGGCCAGAAGGTGGCAAATGCGACGATGGCCAGCTCCATGCGCAGGCCGAAGCCGAACATCAGCATGGCCAGCGGAATGAGCGCCACCGAAGGCACGGGCCGGAACACTTCAACGGTGAGAAAGCTCACGCCCGCCGCACGCTGCGACAGCCCCAGCACGATGCCCAGCACCGTGCCCAGGCCCGCGCCCAGCAGCAGGCCCAGTGCGGCGGTGCCCAGCGTGAAGCCGGTGGCCTGCCACAGCGACCCATCGATGACCGCGCCGGCAAAGGCCTGCAGCGCGGCGCTGGGGGGTGCCAGTGCATCGCTGCCCAATGCGGCGGCGCGCCGCGCATAAGCCTCGTAGGTGCCCAGCAGCACCAGCGGAAAGACCCAGGGGCGCACGGCGCGCCACAGTGCGGCGCTAGTCATGGCCTTGCTCGATGAAGTTGAACAGCTCGCGCCGCAGCCGCAGGAACTCGGGGTGTTCCTTGGTCGAGAGCTGGTCGCGCGGACGCGCAATGTCCACCTCGATCATGCGCGCCAGGCTGGGCCGGCCCGGGCCGGGGTTGGCTTGCAGCGCAATCACGCGGTCGCCCAGGTAGATGGCTTCTTCCAGGTCGTGCGTGACGAACAGCACCGTGAGCCCGTCCTCGCGCACCAGGCGGGCCAGCTCGTCCTGCAGGCTCTGGCGGGTAAGGGCGTCGAGCGCACCGAAGGGCTCGTCCATCATCATCAGCTCGGGCTTTTGCGCCAGGCAGCGGGCAATCTGCGCGCGCTGCTGCATGCCGCCCGACAGCTGCACCGGAAACTTCTGCCCATGACGCGCCAGGCCCACCTTGCCCAGCACGTCGGCGATGCGCGCGGCACGCTCGGCAACGGGCACGCCGGCGGCTTCCAGCGCCAGGCTCACGTTGCCTTCCACGGTGCGCCAGGGCAGCAGCGCGCGGCCGTAGTCCTGGAACACGAATGCCACTTCGCGCGATGGCTCGACCATGGCGCGGCCCTTGCGCCGCACCTCGCCCGCGCTGGCCGTCACCAGGCCGCTGGCCGCGCGCAGCAGCGTGGTCTTGCCGCAGCCGCTGGGGCCCACGATGCAGACGAATTCGCCGCGCGCCACGTCAAAGCTGGTGGGCGAGAGGATCTCGCGCCCGCCCAGGCGAATCGACACGTCTTGAAAGCGCAGGAAGGGCTCGGCCACCGCCACATGCGCGGGCAGGTCGTTGGGCTTCATCTCAGGCGATCAGCTTGGAGATGTCCAGCGAGGTCTTGAGCATGTCCTGCTCCTTCATCAAGCCCACCCAGTAGGCCAGCTGCTGCTCGCTTACCGTGGGGCCGGGGGGCGAGATCTGCACCTTGGCCAGCACGTCGGCCGGCAGCTTGATGTACTTGCCGATGGCCGCGCGCACCTTGGCGTCGTTCCTGGGCTGCTGCATGAAAGCCGCGCCTTCCTGCACCGCCTCGCGAAAGCTCTTGGCGGCGGCCGGGTTCTTCTGCACCCACTCGCGCTTGGCCACATGCACGATGGTGTGCTTGTTCTCCGGCAGGAAGGTCGAGTAGTACGAGGCCACGTAGCCCGCGCCGCTGTCGGTGATGCGGCTCATGAAGGGGTCGGCCGACACCACCGCGTCCACCGAGCCGCCGCGCAGCAGGTCGGCATGCTGCGGAAAGGCGGCCTCGATGAAGTTGACCTTGCGGTAGTCCACGCCGCTGTCCTTGAGCCAGGCGCGGAAGGTGACGTGCAGGAAGGCGCCCAGGCCGGGCACGCCGATCTTCTTGCCCACGCAGTCCTGCGCGGTCTTGATGCCCGAGCCTGCACGCGCCACCAGGCCGAAGCCGGTGAGCGTCTTGGAGGTGAGGCCGCCGCCGGCAACCGCCTGCAGGTCGAGCCCGCCATCCACCGCCTGCAGAAACACCGAGGGCGTGGGCCCGCCCAGCTGCAGCGAGTCGGACTGGATCGCGGCCGGAATGGTGGAGTTCAGCGGAATGAACTTGCACTCCACGTCCAGGTTGCGCTTCTTGAAATAGCCTTCCTCGGCCGCGACGAAGACCGAAGCGAAATCGGTCACTGCCGTGTAGCCGAAGACGATCTCGCTGCTGCCCTGTGCGCGCACCGGCAGTGCGTGCACGGCGGCCGCGGCGCCCATGGCGGTGAGCAGGGTGCGTCGTTGGATGCGGGTCATGAAGCTTGTCTCCTGGTTTTGCTCTTGGTGGGGGAAGAAGATGTGCGTGGCCGTGGCAGCGCGCCGCGCAAGCCAGCAACGATGAAGTTGCGCAGCAGCGTGCCCGCGCCGGGGTCGGCGGCGTGGTCTTCGCCGCCCGAGAGGCGCTCCACGCGCGTATCGGTCAGGTGGTGCAGCAGGGCACCCAGCGCAAACTGGTAGCACCAGGCCACCTGGCCGCGCGTGGCATGGGGCAGGGCGCGCTGCAATGCGTCGATGAAGGCCACGGCCAGCGGATCGAAGTAGCGGCGAAGCACCCGGTCGGCCTCTTCGGTGGCATGCGAGAGTTCGCGCGCCACCAGCAGGGCGTAGTACTCGCCCTCGCTGCTGGCACGCAGCTGCAGCACGGGGGCGATGAAGGCCTCGATGATGCGCGGCAGGGTCTGCGCGTTGGCCGGGTCGATGCGCACCGCCGCCAGGGCGGCCAGGCGCTGCTCGATGGTGTGGTTCCACTGCTCGAAGATGGCTTCGAACAGTGCGTTCTTCGGGCCGAAGTAGTAGCCCACCAGGGCCAGCGGCACGCTGGCTTCATCGGCGATCTGGCGCAGGCTTACCGCGTGGTAGCCGTGCTTGGAAAACAGCCGCTCGGCCGCCAGCAGGATCGCCTGGCGCCGGTCGACGCGGGCGCTGTCCGCAGGGGGCGAGGCGGCGCGTGCGGGGCGGGTTGTCGCGACGGACGATCGGGGGTTCATCGGGGCGTATTGAACGCTTGTACAAATGTCTTGTACAACCGTACAAACCCGTGCCCGGGCGGGGTGCTTGGCGAGCCGCTCGACCCGGTGGGCTACATCGTCAAAGCAGCTCGCCTGCCACCTGCGCGCGAGGGGCGGGTGTGCCAGTGCGCTCCAGGTAGTCGGCAATCCACACGCGTGCCTTTTGCGCGGCTTCCAGCCGAACTTCTTCGGGCTCGCCACTGCTGCTGGCAATCGACAGCCCGCACATCTCGACGTGTTTTCGCAAGACGATGCAGATGTGCTGGCAGGTGTCGCCAGTACGCTCGGAACACAACTGCATGGTCCATTCAGGCGGGGCCAGGCACGCCTGAGTAGGGGTAGGGTGGATGTTCATCGCACCTCCGGGAGTGTGCGACGACCAGACGGAGCGGCGTTTGGGCCAGGCCAAGAGCACGAAGTTCGGCCTCCGAAGAGTCTTCATCGTAGGCCTGCGGGCCATTGCCGGGCGTCAGCCGACATCCCTTCCGGTTGTGCGCGGCCGGCACGACTCAGCGGATTCTCAGCAGGCTCACGGCGCCGGAGGCCAGCGCCGCCAATGCCGCCAGGGCCAGGCCCCCATGCACCGCGGCGTGCGCAGGCAGCAGGCCGAATCCCAGGCTGATGAGCAAGCTGCCCAGCGTCATGCCGGTCAGGCGCGCGGTTCCTTGCGCACCACTGGCCGCGCCGCTGCGCTCCTTGGGAGCGGAAAGCAACATATTCTGGTTGTTGGGTGTCTGAAAGAAGCCAAAACCCAGGCCGGCGAGGCTGGTGAACAGCACGATGGGCAGCGACGGATTGCCGCCTTGCAAGGGCCACAGTGCGCACACTGCCAGGCCCAGGGCAAAGCAGGCGCCACCGGCCGCGCACAACCATGCCGTGGGAACGCGCCCGGCCAGGCGCGCCGACAGCGGCGCGGCCAGCATCACGGCCAGCGGCCAGGGCGTCATTAGCAGGCCAGTAGCAGCAGTGCCGAGGCCCAGCTCGTGCTGGAGGTAGAAGGGCAGCGTCACGAAGCCGGCCATCTGCGCGGTGTAGCAGCACACGGAGGCCACGATGGAGATGCGAAACGACTGGCCGCGCAGCAGGTCCAGCGGGATCAAGGGCGCGGCCTTGGGCATCTCGCGCCGCACCAGCAGGATGAGGCATGCAAATGCCAGGCCGAGCAACGCGCCGCCATGCAGCGGGTTCGACGCGAGCCAGTCGCTGCCGAGCACGAACGAGGCAAACATCGTCGCGTTCAGGGCAATGCTCCACGCATCGATGCGGTCCCTGGAGGGCGGCACCTGCGGCAGTCGCGTGCAGGCGGCAAGCACCAGCATGCCGATGGGCAGGTTGACTGCAAACAGCCATGGCCAGCTTGAAACCGAAAGAATGAAGGCGCCGGTGGCCGGCCCGGCGGCCGTCGCTCCTGCAACGGCCAGTGCGTTCCACGAGATGGCGCGCCCCAGCATCTGGCGCGGACAGGTAAAGCGCAGCAATGCCAGGCCCAGCGGCATCACTGCGGCCGCGCCCAGTCCCTGGAGGAACCTGGCAGCCAGCAGCAAGGGCAGGGAACCGGACACTGCGCACAGCACCGATGCCAACGTGAACAGCGCCACGCCCGAGGCGAACACACGCCGATAGCCCAGCCGCGCCCCCAGTGCCGAGGCCGGCAGCAGGAACATGACCACCGCCAGCTGGTAGGCGGTGATGACCCAGACCGCATCGGTGGCCGTGGTGTGCAGTTGCTCGGCGATGCTCGGCAGTGCGACATTGGCGATGGCGCCATCCAGCACCACCAGCACGCCGGCCCCAAGGATCGCGGCAATGGCGGCGAGTCGCCGTGGCAAGGGCAAGCCGTCGGCGTCGTTCGCGGCCTCGGCCTGGCTGGCGGGAGGCTGCGCCGGGCAGGGCCTGGCCCGAAGTGGTGCAGGTGAAGGCAGCATGGGCGTGATCCGAAGAAGAAGTAGTAGTAGAGAGGGCGAAGCGTTCGAACAGCGTCGACCCAGAATAGGTCGGCATGCCGCGCTGGCCCAGAGCGCCGCGCGCACCTTGTTCCTGCACGGCGCGCCTGCCGAAGCTGCGCATGGCTGTGCTAGCGTCGGGCGATGGCCGATGCCGACCTCAACCTGCTGACGGCGCTGGACGCGCTGCTTTCCGAGCAAAACGTGGCCCGTGCCGCCGTGCGCATGGGCCTGAGCGAATCGGCCATGAGCCGCACGCTGGCTCGGCTGCGGGAGGCAACCGGCGATGAACTGCTCGTGCGCGCAGGCCGAGGGATGGTGCCCACGCCGCACGCACTGGCGCTGCATGACCGCGTGAAGGCGCTGGTGCACGAGTCGCGTGCGGTCCTTCAACCCGCGGCAGCGAGCTTCGATCCCCATGTGCTGCAGCGCTGGTTTGCCGTTCGCGCCAACGACGGGTTCATCGAGGCCTTTGCCCATCACCTGGTCATGCGCATTTCGCAAGAGGCGCCCGGCGTTCGCCTGCGCTTCTCGCCCAAGCCCGACAAGGACGTGCGCCCGCTGCGCGAAGGCCTGATCGATCTCGACGTGGGCGTTCTGGGCGAGTCAGGGCCGGAAGTGCGCGTGCAGGCGCTGTACCGCGACCGCTTCGTGGGCGTGGTGCGCAAGGGCCATCCGCTGCTCGAACAAGGGCCCGTGACACCCGAGCGCTATGCCGCCTGCGACCACGTCGTCACCTCCCGCCACGGCCGCACCGAGGGGCCGGCGGACGAGGCGCTTGCGCCACTGGGCCTGCAGCGGCATGCCGCCGTCATCGTGCCCAGCTTCAGCACCGCCTTGTCGCTCGCGGCCGAAACGCAACTCGTGGCGCTCATGCCGTCTTCGTACTTCGAGCACCTGCGGGCACGGGGCTCCCTGTGCGCGTTCGAGCTGCCCATGCCCACGCAGCAGATCACTGTCTCGCAGATGTGGCATCCGCGCTTCGACAAGGACCCCGCGCACCGTTGGCTGCGCAAGATCGTGCTGGAGGTGTGCCGGCCGCGTGGCGCTGTTTTGCTGTGAGGAGTTCACATGCTTTCTCGGGTCGTGCAACGAGGTTGTTTCCACGATTCGATCGAGAAATAATGAGCCGAAACAGCGGAAGAAAGAGGGCCTGGGGTGAATCTCGACAAAGCGAGCGCGGCTTCGAGCGAAGCGCCACTTGCGCCATCGGATTGGACGATGGAAGTGCAGATGGAGGGCAACCAGTTCACTGCCGTGGTCAAGCGCGCGGCAGAGGTCATGTGCCGCCTGTCCGTCGTGCGCCCCGACGGTAACGAAGCGGCGGCCCGGGCGGCGCTTGCCGACAAGGCGCGTTTCTGGATCTTCGACTACCTGCAAAGGTCCGAACCCGATCACGAGTCTGGCGACACCGACGCGATTCCCACGGGCTCCTGACGCGGCGGCGCACACCGTGCGCCCATCGGCCGCCCAATCTCCTCCCACGCACTGCAGGCCGGCACCGATGGCCCCCGCGTGAGCCGTGTCCGACACGATGTCGGCGGTTTCGTCCTGCGCGCGCCGCGCGCCTGCGGCACTAGAACTAGCGGTGTGGCAAATGCGAATGACAGCACCGTTCTGCCGGAGGTCTTCGGCGAGACAGACGCCCATCTGTTTCGGGAGGGCACGCACGCCGGCCTGTACCGTTGCCTGGGCTGCCAGCTGGACGCGAGCGGCGAGGGGGCCACCTTCGGCGTGTGGGCACCCAATGCCACCCATGTGTGGGTGATGGGCGACTGGAACAGCTGGCAGCACGAGGCCGAATCCCTGTCGCCGCGCTGGGACGGCACCGGCATCTGGCAGGTGCACTGCAGCCAGGCGCGCCTGGGCCAAGCCTACAAGTACCGCATACGCACCCAGGGCGGGCGCATCCTGGAGAAGGCCGACCCGCTGGCCCTGCTGGCCGAGCGCCCCCCGGACACCGCATCGCGCATCTGGTCGCTGGACTACGAATGGGGCGATGGCGGCTGGATGCTGCGGCGCGGCGCGGCCAACGCGCTGGACGCGCCCGTTTCCATCTACGAGGTGCACGCCGGCTCGTGGCGCCGGCGCGACGGCGAGCCGCTGAACTACCGCGAGCTGGCGCACGAGCTGGCCGACTACGTGGCCCGCATGGGCTTCACCCACGTGGAGCTGATGCCCATTACCGAGCACCCGTTCTACGGCTCGTGGGGCTACCAGACCACCGGCTACTTCGCGCCCACTTCTCGCTACGGCACGCCGCAGGACTTCATGTACCTGGTGGACCACCTGCACCAGCGCGGCATCGGCGTGCTGCTGGACTGGGTGCCCTCGCACTTTCCGACCGATGCGCATGGACTGGCCAACTTCGACGGCACGCAGCTCTACGAGCATGCCGACCCGCGCCAGGGCTTTCACCCGGAATGGAACTCGGCCATCTTCAACTACGGACGCAACGAGGTGCGCAGCTTTCTCATCTCGTCGGCGCTGTTCTGGCTGGACCTCTACCACCTGGACGGCATCCGCGTGGATGCGGTGGCCTCGATGCTGTACCTGGACTACGCACGCAGCCACGGCGAGTGGATTCCCAACCGCCACGGCGGGCGCGAGAACCTGGAGGCCATCGACTTCCTGCAGGAGCTCAACCGCGCCGTGTACCGCGAGCACCCCGACACCTTCACGGTGGCCGAGGAATCGACGGCGTGGCCCAAGGTCTCGCGCCCCACCGACATGGGTGGCCTGGGGTTCGGCCTGAAGTGGAACATGGGCTGGATGCACGACACGCTCGACTATTGGCGTGAAGACCCGCTGTACCGCACTCATCACCATGACCGGCTGACCTTCTCGCTGGTCTACGCCTTTCACGAGAACTTCGTGCTGCCGCTCTCGCATGACGAAGTGGTCTACGGCAAGGGTTCGCTCATCGGCAAGATGCCGGGCGATTCGTGGCAGCAGTTTGCCAACCTGCGGCTGCTGCTGGCCTACATGTGGGCGCACCCGGGCAAGAAGCTGCTGTTCATGGGTGGCGAATTCGCACAGCGTCGCGAATGGACGCACGAGGGCGAGCTGGAGTGGTGGGTGACCGAGCGGCCCGAGCATGCGGGCATGCAGCACCTGGTGGGCGAGCTCAACCACCTGCTGCGCACCGAGCCGGCCCTGCACGAGGTCGACTTCGAGGGCGACGGCTTCGAGTGGGTCGATGCCAACGACCGCACCCACAGCGTCATCGCCTTCCTGCGCAAGCCGCGCCGGGGCGAGCCGGTGCTGGTGGTGTGCAACCTCACGCCGCAGCCGCGTCAGAACCATTGCGTGGGCGTGCCCGGAGGCGGCACCTGGCGCGAGATTCTCAACAGCGATGCCGAGCCCTTCGGTGGCGCGGGCTGGGGCAACCTGGGGGCGGTGCGCGCCGCGCCCATGACCGCGCAGGGCCGACGCCATGCGCTGTGCCTCACGCTGCCGCCGCTGTCGGTGCTCTACATGAAGAAGGACCGCGATGTCTAAAGGCCTGTCATTCCTTCGCGAGGCCATCGTGGGCCGCCCCAACGACGACGTGGCGGTCGATGAGGACCGGCGTACGGCGCCCCAGGCACTGGACGCACCGGACGGCCGCGCGCGCGCCGTGGTCGACGCCGTATTGCCGGCGGTGGACGGCGGGCGCTTTGCCGTCAAGCGGGTGGCCGGCGAGTGCGTGACCATCGAGGCCCACGTCTTCACCGACGGCCACGACGTGCCGCGCGTGATGCTGCAATGGTGGAAGGAGGGCAGCACGCGCCGCGAAGAGCTGCCGATGAAGCTGCGCAACAACGACGAGTGGCATGCCAGCTTCGTGGCGCCCGCGCCGGGCCGCTACCGCTACACCGTGCTCGCGTGGGTCGACGCCTTCGAGTCGTGGCACCACGAGATGCAGCGGCGCGTGGAGCCGCAGGACATCCGCATTGCTGCACGTGTGGGCGCGCAGGACATCCGTGCCGCCGCGGCGCGCGCCAGCGGCTCGGACCGCGACGAGCTCACGCAGTGGGCCGGCGCGCTGGAAGAAGGCGCCGCCGACGCGCAGATGGACACCGCCGCGCTCAAGGCCATGGCCCTGGACGAGCAGCGCACCGCCACCGTCCGCCGCTTTCCCGACCGGCAGCTGCAAGTGCGCTTTGCCGCCGAACTGCCGCTGGTGGTGGAACGCCTGCGCGCGCGCTTCGGCAGCTGGTACGAGCTGTTTCCGCGCTCGGCCGGCGACGCGCCGGGTGCGCATGGCACGCTTCGCGACGTGGCGCAGCGCCTGCCGCTGGTGGCGGCCATGGGCTTCGACGTGCTGTACATGCCACCCATCCATCCCATCGGACGCGTGCAGCGCAAGGGCCGCAACAACACCTTGGTGACCGAGCCGGGCGACGTGGGCAGCCCCTGGGCGATTGGTGCGCAGGAGGGCGGCCACAAGGCGCTGCTGCCCGAGCTGGGCACGCTGGAGGACTTCCAGGCGCTGGTGGCCGATGCGCTACAGCTTGGCGTGGAGCTGGCGATGGACATCGCCTTCCAGTGCGCGCCGGATCACCCGTATGTGAAGGAGCACCCGGCCTGGTTCCGCTGGCGGCCCGACGGCAGCGTGCAGTACGCCGAGAACCCGCCCAAGAAGTACCAGGACATCTACCCCTTCAACTTCGAGAGCGAGGATTGGCAGGGCCTGTGGGAAGAGCTGAAGAGCGTGATCGAGTTCTGGATCGCGCAAGGCGTGAAGATCTTTCGTGTCGACAACCCGCACACCAAGTCCTTCGCCTTCTGGGAGTGGGTCATCGGCGAGATCAAGCGCGAGCACCCCGACGCGATCTTCCTGGCCGAGGCCTTCACCCGGCCCAAGGTGATGCACCGGCTGGCCAAGCTGGGCTATTCGCAGTCCTACACCTACTTCACCTGGCGCAACAGCAAGGAAGAGCTGACCAGGTACTTCACCGAACTGACCGAAGCGCCGGGGGTGGACTACTTCCGCCCCAACGCGTGGCCCAACACGCCCGACATCCTGCATGCCGCGCTGCAGGGCGGGCAGGAGGCGGTGTTCAAGTCGCGGCTGCTGCTGGCGGCCACGCTGTCGGCCAACTACGGCATCTACGGGCCGGCGTACGAGCTGATGGAGCACCTGCCGCGCATGAGCAACGGCACGGCCAGCGAGGAATACCTCGACTCGGAGAAGTACGAACTGCGCAGCTGGGACTGGTCGGGCGACGCAGGCCTGCGGCCGCTCATCACGCGCATCAACGAGATCCGGCGCAGCAATGCGGCGTTGCAGGACAACCGCGGCCTGACTTTCCTGCGCATCGACAACGACCATCTCGTCGCCTACATGAAGCAGTCGGAAGACGGCGCCAACGTGATCGTGACCGTGGTCAACCTGGACCCATGGAACACCCAGACCGGCTGGCTGGCGCTGGACCCGCGCGAGTTGGGCATCGAGGAGGACCAACCGTTCCAGATGCATGACCTGTTGACCGACCAGCGCTTTGTGTGGCGCGGGCGCCATCACTACATCCAGCTCGATCCGCACCGGTTGCCGGCGCATGTGATGTCGGTGCGGCAGCGCCTGCGGGATGAACGGGACTTCGACTACTTTCAATAGGACGCAATGCAACGAAGAGGAGCCCCCCATGAGCGGACCCCTGCCACGTCTTGCCCTGGAAACCACCGAGATCGACACCCGCGGCGACCCCACGTGGTACCGCGACGCGGTGATCTACCAGCTCAACGTCAAGGCCTTCTATGACTCCAACGGCGACGGCATCGGCGACTTCAAGGGCGTGACCAGCAAGCTCGACTACGTGAAGGACCTGGGCGTCAACACCATCTGGCTCATGCCCTTCTTTCCCTCGCCGCTGAAGGACGACGGCTACGACATCGCCGCCTACGAAGGGGTCAACCCCCAGTACGGCACGCTCGACGACTTTCGCGAAATGCTCGAAGTAGCGCACCGGCGCGAGCTGCGCGTGATCATCGAGCTGGTCATCAACCACACCTCCGACCAGCACCCCTGGTTCCAGGCCGCGCGCAAGGCGCCGGCCGGTTCGCCCGAGCGCGACTTCTACGTGTGGAGCGACACCGACGAGCTCTACCAGGGCACCCGCATCATCTTCACCGACACCGAGAAATCCAACTGGAGCTGGGACCCGGTGGCCAAGGCGTACTTCTGGCACCGCTTCTTCAGTCACCAGCCCGACCTGAACTTCGACAACCCGGCCGTGCTGGAGGCCGTCTTCAAGGTCATGCGCTTCTGGCTGGACATGGGCGTGGACGGCTTCCGGCTCGACGCCATTCCCTACCTGGTCGAGCGCGACGGCACCAGCAACGAGAACCTGCCCGAAACCCACGTCGTCATCAAGAAGCTGCGCGCGGCCATCGACGCCAACTACCAGAACCGCTTCCTGCTGGCCGAGGCCAACATGTGGCCCGAAGACGTGCGCGAGTACTTCGGCGAAGGCGACGAGTGCCACATGGCCTACCACTTCCCGCTCATGCCGCGCATGTACATGGCCATCGCCCAGGAAGACCGCGACCCCATTGTCGAGATCCTGCAGCAGACGCCCGACATTCCCGACGGCTGCCAGTGGGCCATCTTCCTGCGCAACCACGACGAGCTCACGCTGGAGATGGTGACCAACCGCGAGCGCGACTACATGTACACCACCTACGCGGCCGACCAGCAGGCGCGCATCAACCTGGGCATTCGCCGGCGCCTGGCGCCGCTGATGGAAAACAACAAGGAGGCGATCCGGCTCATGAACGGCATGCTGCTGTCGATGCCCGGCTCGCCCATCATCTACTACGGCGACGAACTGGGCATGGGCGACAACGTGTTCGTGGGCGACCGCAACGGCGTGCGCACCCCCATGCAGTGGAGCCCCGACCGCAACGCCGGCTTCTCGCGCGCCGACCCGCAGCGGCTGTACCTGCAGCCCATCATGGACCCCATCTACGGCTTCGAGGCGCTCAACGTCGAGGCGCAGTTGCGCGACAAGAGCTCGCAGCTGCACTGGACGCGCCGCATGCTGGCCGTGCGCAAGACCAGCCGCGCCTTCGGCCGGGGGCGGCGCACCTTCCTCAAGCCGGGCAACCGCAAGATCCTGGCCTACCTGAGCGAAGACGGCGACGACGTGATCCTGTCGGTGTTCAACCTCTCGCGGGCGGCGCAGCCGGTGGAGCTGGACCTCTCGGCCTACAAGGGCCGCGTGCCGGTGGAGATGCTCGGCCGCACCTCGTTCCCGCCCATCGGCGAGCTGCCGTACCTGCTGACCTTGCCCTCGCACGGCTTCTACTGGTTCCGCCTGGCCGAGGAAGCGCCGGTGCCCACCTGGCACCAGGAAAGCGTGGGCCTGCGCGACCGGCCGGTGCTGGTGCTGTTCGACGGCTGGACCAGCCTGTTCAAGGAAAAGGTGATGCCCTGGCGCATCGGCTTTGCCGACCGCCTGCGTCTGCAGTTCGAGCGCGACACGCTGCCGCCGCACATCCAGGTGCAGCGCTGGTACGGCTACAAGAGCTCCATCGTCAAGCGCGCCGCGCTGCGCGACCACGCCATCTTCGAGGCCGACGGCAAGCGCTGGATGCTGCCCCTGCTGGACCTGGAAGGCCCGCCCGAGCCCGCCACCTACTTCATGCCGCTGGCCATCGCGTGGGAAGAGGGCGAGGAAGAGCGCGTGAAATGCCTGGAGCGCGCGGCCATCGCCAAGATCCGCCAGCAGGCCAACGTGGGCCTGATGGGCGATGCCTTCTTCGACGAGGCCTTCTGCCGCGCCCTGGTGCGGGCCATGCTCGAAGGCACCACCTTGCCCACCGCCAACGGCCAGCTGCACTTTCGCGCAACGCAGCGCGTGCGCGAGCTGGCCGGCCCGGACATCGACGCGCTGCCGGTCAGCCCGCCCACGGCGCTGAGCAGCAACACCGTCGTGATGCTGGACGAAAGCCTCTTCCTCAAGGGCTACCGCCAGATCCGCCCCGGCATCAACCCCGAGCTGGAGATGGGGCGCTTCTTGACCGAGGTGGCGGGCTTTGCCAATTCGGTGCCAGTGCTGGGCGCCATCGAGTACGACGCGGCCGACGGCACCGTGGGCACGCTGGGCCTGCTGCAGGCCTACGTGGTCAACCAGGGCGACGGCTGGAGCTACACGCTGGCCTACCTGGAGCGCTACCTGGCCGAGGCGCGCGACACCGACGGCGACACCACGGCGCGGCCCGATCCGCACGGCGCCTTCCTGGCCCTCATCAACATCCTGGGCCAGCGCACGGCGCAGCTGCACAACGCGCTGGCCATCCAGAGCGGCAACCCCGACTTCGACCCCGAGCCCATGAGCGTGCAGGACCTGGAAGCCGTGCGCGGCGCGGTGCGCGAAGACGGCCGCGCCACCCTGGCCCTGCTGCGCGAGCGGGCCGACGCCTTGCCGACGGCCGCGCAGCAGGACATCGAACGCCTGCTGGCCGGCGGCCAGCGCATCGAGGCCTTTGTCGATGCGATGCGCTTCAATGCCGGCGGCGCCCACTACCGCTCGCGCTACCACGGCGACTACCACCTGGGCCAGGTGCTGGTGGCCTTCAACGACTTCTTCATCATCGACTTCGAGGGCGAGCCGGCGCGGCCGCTGGCCGAGCGCCGCGCCAAGCACTCGCCGCTGCGCGACGTGGCCGGCATGCTGCGCTCGTTCGACTACGCGCGCTGGAGCGCCTTGCGGCGCGAGGCGCAGAACGCCGACGAGCTGGCCCGTCTGAGCGCCGTGGCGCTGGACTGGGTGCAGCAGGTCAACCATGCCTTCCTGCAGGGCTACACCGCCGCGCTGGCACTCAAGCCCGAAGCGGTCGACCCGCAGCTGCTGGCCCTGTTCGAGCTGGAGAAGGCGTACTACGAGCTGCGCTACGAGATGGAAAACAGGCCCGACTGGCTGGCGGTGCCGCTGCAGGGCATCTTGGCCATGGTCGAGCGGGCCTCGCGTTAACCAGGCAGCAAGAGGAGGAACTTGGATATGGACAGCCTGTCGATTCAACTGGAGCCGTTGCGCGCCTTCCTGGTCCAGGTCGGCGCCTACATGCCGCGCGTGCTGCTGGCCGTGGCGGTGCTGCTGGCGGCCTGGCTGCTGGCCAAGGTGGTTCGCTACACCGTGGTGCGCGGCCTGCACGCCATCAACTTCCAGGTGCTCACCGAGCGCTCGGGCATGGACAACTTCCTGCGCCAGGGCGGCATGGCGGTGGATGCGAGCGCGGTATTCGCCGCGCTGGCCTACTGGCTGGTGATCCTCATCGGCCTGACGGTGGCCATCAACGCGCTGGGGCTGACCTACGTGGCCGACCTGGTGGGCCGGGTGCTGTGGTTCATGCCCAATGTGTTCGTGGCGCTGCTCGTCCTGGCCTTCGGCGCCTACTTCGCCAAGTTCCTGGGCGATGCGGTCACCGGCTACGGGCGCAGCGAGCACATGCAGGACGCGCCGCTGCTGGGCAAGGTGGTGCAGGGCGCCATCCTGCTGTTCGTGATGCTCATCGCGCTGGACCAGGTCAAGGTGGGCGGCGACATCGTGCGCCAGAGCTTCCTGATCATCCTGGGCGGCGTCGTGTTCGCGCTGGCACTGGCCTTTGGCTTGGCCGGCAAGGACTGGGCAGCCGAGCGCATCGAGGAATGGTGGCCGCGCGGCGGCACCGGCCGCAGGGCGCGCAGGGCCGAGCGCATGGCCGGCATCGCGCCAGAGGCTCCAGCGGCGCACATGCCGCCGCAAGAGCAGCCGGGCGCACCACCGCGAACCGATGCGCCGCCAGCCTGGCGGCCCACGCCGGTTGGCGCTTGGCCGAGCCGCACGTCTGCCGATCCGCAAGAACGGGCGCACCCGTGACGCGACACGCCTCGGTCCTGCTGGACGCGGTCTGGCCGGGTCGCTCGTACCCGCTGGGAGCCACGTGGGACGGGCAAGGGGTGAACTTTGCCGTGTTCTCCAGGCATGCCGAGAAGGTGGAGCTGTGCGTGTTCGACGACAAGGGCCGGCACGAGCGCCAGCGCATCGAGCTGCGCGAGCGCACCGACGACGTGTGGCACTGCTACCTGCCGCAGGCGCGGCCCGGCATGGCCTACGGCTGGCGGGTGCACGGCCGCTACAAGCCCGAAGAAGGGCACCGCTTCAACCCCAACAAGCTGCTGCTCGACCCCTATGCCAAGGACATGGTGGGCGAGCTGCGCTGGAGCGACGCGCTGTACGGCTACACGCTGGGCAGCAAGCGGCTGGACCTGTCTTTCGACCGGCGCGACAGTGCCGCCTTCATGCCCAAGAGCCGGGTGCTGGAGCCGGCCTTTACCTGGGACGACGACCGGCGCCCGCACATCGCCTGGCAGGACATGGTGATCTACGAGCTGCATGTGCGCGGCTTCACCATGCAGTGCCCCCTTGTGCCAGAAGCGCTGCGCGGCACCTACGCCGCACTGGGCTCGCTGCCCGTCATCGACTACCTGCAGCGCCTGGGCGTGACCACGGTGGAGTTGCTGCCGGTGCATGCCTTCCTCAACGACAGGCACCTGGCCGAGCAGGGCATGCAGAACTACTGGGGCTACAACACGCTGGGCTACTTTGCACCCGAGACGCGCTACAGCGCCTCGGGCAAGGTCAAGGAATTCAAGACCATGGTCAAGAGCCTGCACTCGGCGGGCATCGAGGTGATCCTGGACGTGGTCTTCAACCACACCTGCGAAGGCAACCACCTGGGCCCCACGCTGTCGATGCGCGGGGTGGACAACGCCAGCTACTACATCCTCAACGCCGCAGAGCGGCGCTACTACGACGACTTCACCGGCTGCGGCAACACCATCAACCTGGAGGCGCCGCGCGCCCTGCAGCTGGTGATGGACTCGCTGCGCTACTGGGCGCTGGAGATGCACGTGGACGGCTTTCGCTTCGACCTGGCCTCGGCCCTGGCGCGCGAGGCCGGCAAGGTGGAAAACCTGGGCACCTTCTTCGCGGCCATCCGGCAAGACCCGGTGCTCAGCGGCGTCAAGCTCATCGCCGAGCCCTGGGACCTGGGCCACGGCGGCTACCAGGTGGGCAACTTTCCGGCCGGCTGGGCCGAATGGAACGACCGCTACCGCGACAGCGTGCGCAGCTGGTGGAAGGGCGACGCCGGCGCGGTGGGCGAGCTGGCCAAGCGCCTGGCGGGCTCGCAGGACATCTACGGCTGGTCGGGCAAGCGGCCCCATGCCAGCATCAACTTCGTGACCGCGCACGACGGCTTCACGCTGGCCGACCTGGTCTCCTACAACGACAAGCACAACGAGGCCAACGGCGAAGACAACCGCGACGGCAGCAGCAACAACCTGTCGTGGAACTGCGGCGTGGAAGGCCCCACGAGCGACGTCCAGGTGCTGGCACTGCGCGAGCGGCAACAGCGCAACCTGCTGGCCACGCTGCTGCTGTCGCAGGGCGTGCCCATGCTGCTGGCCGGCGACGAGCGCGGCAACTCTCAGGGCGGCAACAACAACGTCTACTGCCAGGACAACGCGACCTCGTGGATCGACTGGTCGCCCAGCGAGCACGCGCAGGCGCTGCACGACTTCGTGGCCAGGCTCATCGCGCTGCGGCGACAACATCCGTCGTTTCGGCGGCGCAGCTTCTTTCGCGGCAAGCTGGCCGACGAGATCGATTCCAAGGACGTGGTCTGGCTGCGCCCCGACGGCCCCGAGATGGCGCAGCCCGACTGGGACGACGAGCACGTGCGCTGCCTGGGCATGCTGTTCTCGGGCACCGGGCTCATCGACGTGGGCCAGCGCGGGCAGACCGAGCGCGACGACGACTTCCTGCTGCTGCTCAACGCGCACCACGAGCTGGTGCCCTTCGTGCTGCCGGCACGCAATGCCGCGTGGCGCGTGCTGATCGACACCGCCCTGGACTTCGGCGGCGAAGCCACGGTGGGCGAGGAACGCTACGCCCTGCAAGGCCGCTCGCTGGCACTGCTGCACAACACGCGGGAGGACCTTGCATGAAGCGCGACCACCGCATGCCCTTTGGCGCGCAGCTGCAGGAAGGAGGCGGCGTGCGCTTTCGCCTGTGGGCGCCGGCCGCCTCGACGCTGGTGCTCGAGCACCTGCCTGTGGCCGCCACCGCCTGGCGCGCCGCGGCCATGGAATCGGTGGGCGACGGCTGGTTCGAGGCGGTGCTGCCCGAAGCACAGGCGGCCGACGACTACCGTTTTCGCCTGCTCGATGGCCCGGCGGATGCCCCGGCCGACGGCCTGGTGGTGCCCGACCCGGCATCGCGCGCCAACCCGCACGACGTGCACGGCGCAAGCCGCGTGGTCGACCCCTGCGCCTACGACTGGCAGCACGGTGAATGGACCGGCCGCCCGTGGCACGAGGCCGTGGTGTACGAGCTGCACGTGGGCACCTTCACCGCCGAAGGCAGCTTCAACGCCGCGCGCGCCCGGCTGGCCGAGCTGGCGGCGCTGGGCATCACCGCCATCGAGCTGATGCCGCTGGCGGAGTTTTCCGGCCAGCGCGGCTGGGGCTACGACGGCGTGCTGCCCTTTGCGCCCGAGTCGAGCTACGGCACGCCCGACGAGCTCAAGCATCTGGTGGACACGGCGCACGGCCTGGGCCTGATGGTGCTGCTGGACGTGGTCTACAACCACTTCGGGCCGGACGGCAACTACCTGCATGCCTACTGCCCGGCCTTCTTCGATGCCTCGCGGCAGACGGCGTGGGGGCCGGCCATCAACTTCGACGGGCCGCACTCGCAAACCGTGCGCGAGTTCTTCATCCACAACGCGCTGTACTGGGTGGAGGAATTCGGCTTCGACGGCCTGCGGCTGGATGCGGTGCATGCCATTGCCGACAGCTCCACGCCCTGCATCGTGCAGGCGCTGTGCACCGCGCTGCACCAGGGACCGGGCCAATCGCGCCAGGTGCACGTGGTGCTGGAGAACGAGAACAACCAGGCGCACCGGCTCGCCCGCGACGCGCACGGCCGGCCGCTGCAGGCCACCGCGCAATGGAATGACGACCTGCACCATGCCGCCCACGTGCTGCTCACCGGCGAGACCGAGGGCTACTACCAGGACTTTGCGGCCGATCCGCTCAAGCGCCTTGCGCTGGCCCTGGGGCGCGGCTTCGTCTATGCCGGCGAGCCCTCGGCCTGCCGCAACGGGCAGCCGCGCGGCGAGCCTTGCGACGGCCTGCCGCTGGAGGCCTTCGTCTCTCACCTGCAGACGCACGACCAGGTCGGCAACCGCGCGCTGGGCGAACGCATCGACATGCTGGCCGACCCGCTGATGGTGCAGGCGGCGCGCGCCTGCCTGCTGCTGTCGCCGCACGTGCCCATGCTCTTCATGGGTGAGGAGTTTGCGGCGCACACGCCTTTTCTCTACTTCTGCGACTACGGCGACACGGACCTGGGCCAGGCGGTGGCGCGCGGGCGGCGCGCCGAGTTCGCGGGCTTTGCCGCCTTCGCGGGGCAGGACGGGCAGGCCGCCATCCCGGACCCCAACGCCGAAGGTACTTTCATGGCTTCCAAGCTGGCCTGGGAAGAGCGCGAGGTGCCGGCCCATGCGGCGGCGCTTCGGCGCACGCGCGCCTTGCTGGCCGCGCGCCGCGCCCACATCGTGCCGCGCATGGCGCACGGCAGCGCACTGTGGCACCACGCGGCGCACGAAGGGCTGCTGCGCGTCACCTGGCAACTGGGCAGCCACAGCCTGCTGCACCTGCTGGCCAACTTCGGGCAGGCCGGGCGCGAGGTGGTCCGGCTGCCGGGGCGGCTGGTCTACGCCGAAGGCGCCAACCTGCCGGCGCCCGACGAGCAGCGCCTGCTCATGCTGCCCGGCGGCGTGTGGGCCGCCGTCCAGGACGACCGCGATGACTGACATCGCGTCGTCGGGCGATGCCGAACTGCGCCGGCTGTGCGAGGCGCATGGCATCGAGCCCGAGTACGACGACATCTGGGGCCGGCGGCACGCCATCTCGTCCGAGGCCATGCAAGCCCTGCTGCGCGACGTGGGCGCCTTCGACCCACCAGCGCCGGCGCAGGCCCTGCCACCGTACGTGGTGGTGGAAGAGGGCGCCGCGGGCTTGTGCGTGCCGCTGGCCGCAGGCACCTGCGCGCAGCGGCTGCATTGGCGCGTGGTGGACGAGGCAGGCACGGCGCATGTCGGCCAGGCCCAGTCCTGCGAGGGCGGCACGCACCTGCGCGTGCCGTTGCCCTTGCCCTGGGGCTACCACCGGCTGACGGTGGATGGCCTGGCGGGCAGCACGCTGCTCATCTGCGCACCGCAACGTTGCCACGAGCCGAGCGCGTTGGCCGACGGTGCGCGCCTTTGGGGCATTGCCGTGCAGCTGTACGGCCTGCGTTCGCAGCGCAACTGGGGCATGGGCGACCTTGGCGATCTGCGCCAACTGGTGGCGCAGGCGGCGGGCGAGGGTGCGGCCTTTGTCGGGCTCAACCCGCTGCATGCGCTGTTCCCGCACAACCCGGCGCACGCCAGCCCGTACAGTCCCTCGTCGCGCTCCTGGCTCAACGTGATGTACATCGACGTCGAGGCGGTGCCGGGCTTCGAGGGCTGCGTTGCGGCGCGGCGGCTGGTGCAATCGCCCGCGTTCCAGCAGCGCCTGGCGGCGCTGCGCGAGGCGCCGCTGGTGGACCATGCCGGCGTGTGGGCCGCCAAGCGCGAGGTCCTTGCGCTTCTTTTTGCCGACATTCACGATCGTGGCCTGCACGATGCAACGATGCGCGACTTCGCGCGGTTCTGCGCCGAAGGCGGCGAGGCGCTGCAGGCGCAGGCCTTGTTCGATGCGCTGCAGGCTCACCTGCATGCACAAGACCCGGCAGCCTGGGGCTGGCCCGCCTGGCCGGCCGACTGGCGCGATCGCCACGGGGCACGGGTGCGCGCCTTCGAGCGAAGTCATGCGCGCCAGGTGGCCTTCTTCCAGTACCTGCAATGGCTGGCCGCCCGGCAACTGGCGCAGGTGGCGCAGGCCTGCAGCGCAGCGGGCATGCCCATTGGCCTGTACCTGGACCTGGCCGTGTCGGTGGACCGTGGCGGCGCCGACAGCTGGCGCCATGCTGCATGCTTTGCCGCAGGTGCCAGCGTTGGCGCGCCACCCGACCTGCTCAACCGCCAGGGCCAGGACTGGGGCCTGCTGCCGCTGCGCCCCGACCGCCTGGCCACAGGCGGCTTCGCGCCTTTCATCGAGGCGCTGCGCGCCAACATGCGCGGCGCCGGTGCGCTGCGCATCGACCACGTGATGATGCTGATGCGCCTGTTCTGGATTCCCGCGGGCGCCAAGGCCACCGACGGGGCCTACCTGCGCTATCCGCACGAGGCGCTGTTCGCCATCCTGGCGCTGGAAAGCCGCCGCCACCGCTGCATGGTGGTGGGCGAGGACCTGGGCACCGTACCCGACGAGATGCGTGCGGCCATGCGGCGCCACGGCGTGCTGTCGTACAGGCTCCTGTACTTCGAGCGCGATGCGCAGGGTGCCTACACCCCGCCGCAGGACTATCCGCGCCAGGCCATGGTGGCACTGAGCACGCACGACCTGCCCACGCTGGCCGGCTGGTGGTCTGCCGCCGACATCCGCGCGCAGGACGCGCTGGGCCAGTTGCCCGTCGGCCAGACGCTGGACGAGCGACTGGCACAGCGCGCGCAGGAGCGCGAGCGCCTGGCCGAAGCGCTGGGCATGCCGCTCGAGGCACCCGAGCGCATGGGCGAGCCGCCACCGGCCGGGTTGTACGCCGCCGTGCATGCCTACCTGGCCCGCGCGCCGTCCAGCCTGATGACGGTGCAGCTCGAAGACCTGCTGGGCCAGGCCGAGCAGGCCAACATGCCCGGCACCGTGAGCGAGCACCCCAATTGGCGCCGCAAGTATTCGGCAGGCCTGCAGGCCTTGTGGCAGTCGCAGCCCCTGCGGCAGGTGCTGGCCGCGGTGGCCGATGCCCGTCCGCAGCGCAGCGCGGCGAGCATTCCGCGCGCCACCTACAGGCTTCAGCTGCACAAGGACTTCGGCTTCGACGCGGCGGCGGCCATCGTGCCGTACCTGGCGCGCCTGGGCATCAGCCATGTGTACTGCTCGCCCATCCACCGCGCGCGACCCGGCAGCCTGCACGGCTACGACGTGGTCGCCCACGACGAGATCAGCCCCGAGCTGGGCGGCATGCCAGCCTACCGGCGCCTGTGCGAAGCGCTGCAGCGCCACGGCATGGGCCAGCTCATCGACCTGGTGCCCAACCACATGGGCGTGCTCGGCGGCGACAACGCCTGGTGGAACGACGTGCTGGAAAAAGGCGCGGGCTCGGTGTATGCCGGCTTCTTCGACATCGACTGGCAGTCCGCCACGCCGGGCCTGGCCGGCAAGGTGCTGCTGCCGGTGCTGGGCGCGCCCTACGGCGAGGTGCTGGCGCGCGGCGAGTTGTGCCTGGCCTACGAGCGCGAACACAACCGCTGGAGCGTGCGCTACTTCGAGCACCGCTTTCCGGTTGCGCCCGACAGCCTGTTCATGCGGCTGCAGGCAGCGCTGGCCAGCGGCGACGAGGCAGCCCTGCAGCGCGAAGTCGACGCCATCAATTGCCCCGAAGGCCGCGACAGCCTGCACGCGCTGATGGACTCGCAAGCCTGGCGGCTCGCGCACTGGCGCTGCGCGGCCGACGAGATCAACTACCGGCGCTTCTTCGACGTGAACGAGCTGGCCGCCCTGCGCACCGAGCGCGAAGACGTGTTCGAGGCCACGCACGGCCTCGCGCTGGACCTGGCTGCAGCGGGCGTCGTCGACGGCCTGCGCATCGATCACCCCGACGGCCTGTTCGACCCGGCCGCCTACTTTGCGCGGCTGCAGGCTGGCCATGCGGCGCGGCTGCGGGCGGCGGGCAAGCCCGTCAAGCCGCTGTACGTGGTGGCCGAGAAGATCGCCGGGGCGGGTGAGGACGTGCCCGTGTCCTGGTCCATCCACGGCACCACGGGCTATCGCTTTGCCAACGTGGCCAACGGCGTGCTGGTCGACGCCCGGGGTGCCGCGCCGCTGGTGGCGCTGTGGCATGCGTTCACCGGCGACGCGCAGGACTTTGCCGAGGTGGCCTACGAGGCGCGCCTGTCGGTGGCCACCGGCACGCTCGCATCCGACCTGGAGGTGCTGGCGCGGGCCCTGCACGCCATTGCCAAGGCCGACCGGCGCACCCGCGACCACACGCTCAACGCCCTGCGCGAAGCAATTGCCGCCGTGGCGGCCGGCATGCCGGTCTACCGCACCTACAACGGCGAAGAGGCAAGCGAGCAGGACGTGCGCTTTGTCGACCAGGCCATTGCCGCGGCACGCGAGCGGCTCGGCCAGCCTGAACCGAGCCTTTGGACCTTCTTGCGTGAAGCCTTGCTGGGCCGGTGCGTGGCCGGCGCCTCGCCGCAACTGCTGCCCGACGTGCGGCGCTTTGCGCGGCGCTTCCAGCAGTACAGCGCACCGGTGGCGGCCAAGGGCGTGGAGGACACGGCCTTCTACCGTTACTTTCCCTTGAGTTCGCTCAACGAGGTGGGTGGCGAGCCAGACCGCATCGGCCTGTCGGTGCAAGCCTTTCACGAGGCGAGCCTGGATCGCCAGCGCCGCTGGCCGCACACCATGCTGGCCACCTCGACGCACGACAGCAAGCGCTCGGAGGACGTGCGGCTGCGCATCGACCTGCTGGCCGAGCGGGTGGACGCTTGGCGCGACGCGGTCACGCGCTGGCGCAAGATGAATGCGCCCTTGTGCGCCGTTGTGCAGCCGGCGCACGAATACCTGTTCTACCAGACGCTGGTGGGCGCATTGCCCGCTTGGCCCGAGCCCGCCGCGGACTTTGTCGAACGCATGGTGGCCTACATGCGCAAGGCCGTGCGCGAAAGCAAGCGCGGCACCAGCTGGACGCAGCCGGATGCCGGCTATGAAGCCGCGCTGGAGGGCCTGGTGCGCGGTGCGCTGGCGGAGGAGGGCGGCAACGCCTTCCTTCCCGATCTGATGGACTTCGTGCATGCGCTGGACGCCTTCGCGGCCCTGTCGTCCCTGAGCCTGGCCCTGCTCAAGTTCAGCTCGCCGGGCGTGCCCGACGTCTACCAGGGCTGCGAGCT
Source organism: Pseudomonadota bacterium (assembly GCA_018241225.1). Classification (GTDB taxonomy): domain Bacteria; phylum Pseudomonadota; class Gammaproteobacteria; order Burkholderiales; family Burkholderiaceae_C; genus Variovorax. Next base: position 46,273 of record JAFEEG010000023.1, on the reverse strand, counting down.
GATCGAGCGCAGCCTGGTCGACCCGGACAACCGGCGGCCGGTGGACTACGCGCAGCGCATGGCCATGCTCGACGAACTGCAGCAACTTGCGCAGGCCGAGGACCTGCCCGAAGCCGTGCGCGGCCTGGTCGAGCAAGCGCCCGACGGTCGCGCCAAGCTATGGGCCAGCTGGCGGCTGCTGCAACTGCGCGAGCGGATGCCGGCGCTGTTCCAGTGCGGCAGCTACCAGGCGCTCGAAGCCACGGGCCGGCACGCCGCCTACGTGGTGGCCTTCCTGCGCCGGCACGAGGGCAGCGTGGTGCTGGTGATCGTGGTGCGCCAGTTCGCCGCGCTGGCCACGGCCATGGCCGGCGATGCGCAAGCGCGAAACCCATCCTGGCGCGGGCCGGCCTGGGGCGACACCTGCGTGCGGCTGCCGGTGGAGCTGGCGGGCCTGCAGGTGTCCGATTGCCTGACGGGCCAGGCGCATGCGTTGGGCACGGAGCTGGCCCTGTGCGACCTGCTGACGCACTTTCCGGGCGCGGTATTGGTCGGCGAGGCGCCGCCTCGCGCCTGAGCTTCAAAGTGCGTTGATCGGAATCTTCAGGAAGGAGACCCCGTTGTCTTCCTTGGGCGGCATTTCGCCGGCGCGCACGTTCACCTGTACGGCCGGCAGGATCAGCACCGGCATCTCCAGCGTGGCATCGCGCCGGTTGCGCATGGCGACGAACTCTTCTTCGGCAACGCCTTCGCGGATGTGGATGTTCTTTGCGCGCTGCTCGGCCACCGTGGTCTCGAACGCAACCGGCCGGCCCTCGGGCGGATAGTCGTGGCACATGAACAGGCGAGCCTGCGGCGGCAGTGCCAGGATCTTTCGCACCGAGGCGTAGAGCGTGTGCGCATCGCCACCGGGAAAGTCGCAGCGCGCGGTGCCCACGTCGGGCATGAACAGGGTGTCGCCGACAAACACCGCGTCGCCGATGCGGTAGGCCACGTCGGCGGGTGTGTGGCCAGGCACGTGCAGCACCTGGGCTTGCATCTCGCCGATCGCAAACACCTCGCCGTCATGGAACAGGTGGTCGAACTGCGAGCCGTCGTGACGGAACCCGGGCTCCAGGTTGAAGATGCCCTTGAACACCTTCTGCACCGCCGAAATGTGCTCGCCGATGCCGGTGCGGCCACCCAGGCGGGCCTTGAGATAGGGCGCCGCGCTCAGGTGGTCGGCATGCGCGTGGGTTTCCAGGATCCATTCGACCTTCAGGCCCCGGGCCTGCACGTAGTCGATGACCTTGTCGGCGGACGTGGTGCGGGTGCGGCCCGACTTGGGGTCGTAGTCGAGCACGGAATCGACGACGGCGCAGGCCGTGCCCGGGCCGTCGTGCACCACGTAGGTCACGGTCCAGGTGGCGGGGTCGAAGATGCCGTGGACCTGGGGCTTGGACATGTCTTTCTCCTTCAGTTCTCTAGAAGATAATATATTGCATGATAGATTGTTATTCAATAGAATATCTGCACGGAAACTGATATCCGACCCGACACCATGACCGGCTTGCCACTTTCACTCGAACAGATGCAGGAGGCCGCGCGCGAGGCGTGCGGCCTGCTGAAGGTGCTGTCCAACCCCGACCGCTTGCTCATCCTGTGCTACCTCTCCCAGGGCGAGGCCCGCGTGGGCGAGCTGGAAGAAGGGCTGGGCATCGTGCAGCCCACCTTGTCGCAGCAGCTCACCGTGCTTCGCGAAGAAGAGCTGGTTACCACTCGGCGCGACGGAAAGAACATCTACTACTCGCTGGCCAGCGACGAGGCCATGGCCGTGATCCAGACGCTGTACGCGCAGTTCTGCAAGCCCGGCGCCGCAACGGCCAGGCGCCGGCCGCGCGCCCCCGCAAAAGCCAAGAAAGAATAGGCAAGCACCATGACCATCGACTGGACTCATTTCACGCCCTGGGCGTCCTTGGCGGGCGGCTTGGTGCTGGGGCTGGCGGCCGCCATCTTCATCCTGTTCAACGGCCGCGTGCTGGGCATCAGCGGCATCGTGGGCGGCTTGCTCGCGCCGCGCGCTGGAGACACCGGCTGGCGCATCGCCTTCCTGCTGGGCATGCTGGCCGCGCCGGCCACCTTCGCATGGTTGGCGCCCGCCGGGTGGCTGGACGCACCGCGCATCGATGCCGGCCATGGCGCCATCGTGGTGGCCGGCCTGCTGGTGGGCTTCGGCACGCGCCTGGGCTCGGGCTGCACCAGCGGCCACGGCGTGTGCGGGCTCTCGCGCCTCTCACCACGTTCGCTGGTGGCCACGCTGGCCTTCATGGGCGCGGGCTTCCTGACCGTCTTCCTGATCCGTCACCTGTAAGGACTCTGGCCATGCGTCGCGCCATCGAATTCTTTGTCGGTCTCCTGTTCGGCTGGGGCCTGCTGCTGTCGGGCATGACAGACCCCGGAAAGGTCCAGGGCTTTCTCGACCTGTTCGGGCATTGGGACCCGTCGCTGGCGCTCGTCATGGGCGGGGCCATTGCCGTGGGCGTTTTCGCCTTCGCGCTGGCCAGAAAGCGCGCGAGCACCTTCTTTCTTGGCGATGCAATCCGTCTTCCGTCTTCGAGCGAGATCGACAAGCGGCTCGTTGCCGGCTCGCTGATCTTCGGTGCGGGCTGGGGCCTGGCCGGCTTTTGCCCCGGGCCGGCGATCGTCTCGATGGCGGCAGGCCAGGGCAAGGCGGTGGTGTTTGTCGCCGCAATGCTTGTGGGGATGCTCGGCTTCGTGCTGCTGGAGCGCGTGGGCACCGCCGTGCGCCGGCCGGCGGGCTGACCCGTCGGCCTACTTGCGCACCAGCGGAATCTGCCGCGGCGCGCACACTTTTGTCAGGGCGCGCCAGCAGATTCGTCATTGTGAAGACTTGCACCCTCCCGGCATGCTCCCCGGTTCTTCGTCCATGGACTCGGAGCAGCAAGAATGGAGACTTCGTTTGACTACATCGTCATCGGCGCAGGTTCGGCGGGATGCGCCGTTGCGGGCCGACTGGCGGACAGCGGTGCCAGCGTGGCGGTACTGGAGGCCGGTGGTGCCGACCACGGCGGCATCGTCACCGTGCCCATGGGCATCGCCATTACGGCGCGCAGGCCGCATGTCCACAACTATGCCTACCGCACCGAGCCGCAGCCTGCGCTGAACGGGCGCCGCGGCCACCAGCCGCGCGGCCGCGGTCTGGGTGGCAGCTCGTCCATAAACGGGATGGTCTACGTGCGCGGCACGCCGTCCGACTACGACGGCTGGGCCGCCCTGGGCGCCCAGGGCTGGGCGTGGCAGGACGTGCTGCCTTACTTCCGGCGTTCCGAGGGCAACGAGCGCTTTGCCGGCCGCAATGACGACCTCCTGCACAGCGGCGCCGGGCCTTTGCGCGTGGTCGACCCGCGCTCGCCCAACCCGTTTGCGCGGGCCTTCGTGGAGGCCGCCGAAAGCGTGGGCTACGACTACAACCACGACTTCAACGGCGAGCGGCAGGAGGGCGTGGGCCACTACCAGGTCACCCAGCGCAACGGCGAGCGATGGAATGCCGCGCGCGCCTACCTTCATGGCGGCGATCCGTCGTCGCCCAGCAAGGGCCGCGCAAACCTGCATGTGCTGACGCATTGCCAGGTTCTGCGCATCGTGTTCGACGATGCCCGTCGGGCCGTGGCGGTCGAGCTTCAGCAGGGCAACGGCCAGGTGCAGGTGCTGCAGGCGCGCCGCGAGATCGTGCTGAGTGCCGGCGCATTCAACTCGCCGCAGCTGCTGATGGCCTCGGGCATCGGGCCGGCCGAGCACTTGCGGCAGCTGGGCGTGCCGGTGGTCGCGGCGCTGGAAGGGGTGGGGCGAAACCTGCAGGAGCATCCGGACATTGCCTTGAACACCCGGGTGGACAGCACCGACCTGTTCGGCATTTCACTGGGCGGTGCATGGCGCATGCTGGGCGAGTTCTCGCGCTACCGGCGCTTGCGCAGCGGCATGCTCTCCAGCGCGCCGGCGGAGGCGGGCGGCTTCATCAAGAGCCGTCCTGATGCGCTCGACCCCGACCTGCAGCTGCATTTCGTACAGGCCCTGGCCAGCCCCAGGCTGCAGCGCGGCCACGGCCACTCCACGCACGTTTGCGTACTGCGCCCCTACAGCCGCGGCGAAGTGCGCCTGGCCTCGCCGGATATGCGCGATGCCCCCGTGATCGACCAGCGCATGCTCAGCGACGAGCGCGACATGCAGTTGCTGGTCGAGGGCGTGCGCATTGTCAAGCGCATCCTGGCCCAGCCCGCGCTGGCCCGCTTTGGCGGTGCCGCGCTGGGGCATGCCCATTTCGACCACCTGGCCGACGATGCCACCATCCGCGAATTCATCATGGAGCGGACCGACAGCGTGTTCCATCCGGTGGGCACCTGCCGCATGGGCAGCGATGCGCAGTCGGTGCTCGATCCGCAACTGAGGGTACGTGGCGTGCTGGGCCTGCGCGTGGTGGATGCCTCGGTCATGCCCACGCTCATCGGCGGCAACACCAATGCACCGGCCATCATGATCGGCGAGAAGGCCGCCGACCTGATGCTGGACCGGCCCGCGCCCAGTCGGCATGAACCCATCGCGGCCGTTGCGGCCTGACCCGAATCCACACATCCTTTCGCACATGACCAAGATCAAGAAATCCCTTCACACCTCGCTGGGCCACAGCACGCCCGACCGCATCACGGTGCGCGGGCGCGACCTGCCCAGCGAGATCCTGGGCCACCTCAACCTGGGCGATATGGCCTTCCTGGAGCTCACCGGCCGCACGCCCAGCGCGCAGGAGTCGATGGTGTTCAACGCCATTGTCGTCACGCTGGTGGAGCACGGCATCACGCCCAGTGCGCTGGTGGCCCGCCTGACCTATGCCGGCGCGCCCGAGGCGCTGCAGGCCGCCGTGGCCGCCGGCCTGTGCGGCCTGGGCACCGTGTTCGTGGGCAGCACCGAGGGCGCGGCCCGCATGCTCTACGAAGCCATCCCACCGGGCAGCCAGCCTATGCGCGCGCTGACCGAGATGGCAGCCGAGATCGTGGCCAGCTACCGTGCCCGCAAGGAGATCGTGCCGGGACTGGGACATCCGCTGCACAAGCCCATCGACCCGCGCACGCCGCGGCTGTTCCAGATCGCTGCCGAGAACGGCCTGTCGGGCCACTACGTGGCGCTGATGCAGGCGGTGCAGGCCGAGGCCGAGCGGGTGTCGGGCAAGTCGCTGCCCATCAACGCCACGGGCGCCATCGGCGCCATTGCTGCGGAGTTCGGCTTTCCGTGGCGAATCATCCGCGGTCTTGGCGTGATGGCGCGCGCCGTCGGCCTGGTGGGCCACATCCTGGAAGAAACCGAAGATCCGATGGCCGTCGAGATCTGGCAGCGCGTCGAGAAGGAGGCGGGCGAACCGCGCCAGCCATGACGAACCCCGACAAGCACCCCAGCCAGACCCTGGCCACCTTCGCCGCCGAACTGGCGTTCGAGAGGATTCCCGCGCCGGTGCTGCGGCGCGCCGAAGACCTGCTGCTCGACTGGCTGGGCTCCGTCCTGGCCGCGGCGCAGGCGCGGCCGGTGCGCAGCATCGAGCATTTCGCGCAGCTGATGGGGCCGGCCGATGGCCCGAGCGAGTTGCTGGGCTCGCGCCGCCGCACCTCGCCCCTGTTTGCCGCATTGGTCAACGCGGCTGCCTCGCACTATGTCGAACAGGACGACGTTCACAACGGCTCGGTGTTCCACCCGGCCGCCGTGGTGTTCGCGCCGGCGTTGGCGGTGGCGCAAGCGGTGGGCGCCAGCGGCGCGCAACTGCTGACGGCCGTGGTGGCAGGCTATGAAGTGGGCATCCGCGTGGGCGAGTTCCTGGGCCGATCGCACTACGTCACCTTCCACACGACGGCCACTGCCGGCACGCTGGCGGCGGCCGCTGCCGTGGGCCGTCTTTTGGACCTTTCACCCGCGCAGATGCTCGATGCCTTCGGCTCGGCCGGCACGCAATCGGCCGGCGTGTGGGAGTTCCTGCGCGACGCGGCCGATTCGAAGCAGTTGCATTGCGCGCATGCAGCCGCCTCCGGCCTGATGTCGGCCTACCTCGCACAGGACGGCTTCACTGGCGCCAGGCGCGTGCTGGAAGGCGCGCAGGGCCTGGGCGTGGGCATGTCCACCGATGCCGACCCGGCCCGTCTCGTCGACGGCCTGGGCTCGCGCTGGACCCTGGCCGAGACCTCGTTCAAGTTCCATGCCTCGTGCCGCCACACGCACCCTGCGGCCGATGCACTGCAGCAGGTGATGCGCGAGCACCGCCTGGCGCACACCGACCTGGCGCGGGTGGTCACCCAGGTGCACCAGGGCGCCATCGACGTGCTGGGCCGGGTGGCGGTGCCCGCCACCGTGCACCAGGGCAAGTTCTCCATGGGGACCGTGTTGGGCCTGATTGCCGTGCATGGCCGCGCGGGCCTCACCGAGTTCGACCGCGACTACCTCGCGCCCGACGTGGCGGCGGTGCGCGACAAGGTGAGCATGGTGCTCGATGCCGAAGTGGACGCCGCCTACCCGGCGCGATGGATCGGCAAGGTCGAGGTCACCACCACCGATGGCCGCGTGCTGCATGGCCGGGTCGACGAGCCCAAGGGCGATCCGGGCAACACGCTGTCTCGGCCGGAGCTGGAAGACAAGATGCTGTGCCTGGCCGAATACGGTGCCGCTGCCAGTTCGCACGAGGCGAGGCAGCTTTGCGAACAGGTCTGGAAGCTGGCTGACGCTGCGCGGGTCGGCTTCCTGCGAGCCGCCTGATGGGGGCGATGGCCAGAAGCCTCCTGTTCGTGCCCGGCCACCAGCCGCAGCGCTTCGACAAGGCCTGCCACAGCGGCGCCGACGCCGTGGTGCTGGACCTGGAAGACGCGGTGCCTGCAGATGCCAAGGCCGCCGCGCGCGACGCCGTAGGCCAGTGGCTCGCGGGCCGCGGGCCGTTGGGCGCCAATGGTCCGCTGCTGGCGGTTCGCGTGAACGCGGCCGACACGCCTTGGCATCTGCACGACATGGAGATGTGCAGCACCGCAACGGCGCTGCAGCGGCTGATGCTGCCCAAGGTGCAGCATCCGGTAGTGCTGCGCGCCGTCGGGGCCGCGCTGGGCGGCTCGGCATTGCTGTGGCCGTTGATCGAGAGCGCGCGCGGCATGCACCGCCTGGATGAGATCGCGGCGGCGCCTCGGGTGGAGCGCCTGGTCTTCGGCACCATCGATTTCCAGGCGGACATGGGCATGGAGTCGCACGAGGGTGATGACGTCGACGACGACGGACGGGCCTTGCTGTACTTCCGCTCGCGCATGGTGCTGGCCTCGCGCGTGGCCGGCCTGCAGTCGCCGGTGGATGGGGTGACCACCGCCGTCGACGATGCCGCCCGCGTCGAGGCCGACGCGCGGCAGGCCAGGCGCCTGGGCTTTGGCGGCAAGCTGTGCATCCATCCCCGCCAGGTGGCTTGCGTGCACCAGGGCTTCATGCCGGACGCGCAGCGCATTACGTGGGCCCGGCGCGTCGTCGAGGCCGATGCCGCCAGCGGTGGCGCAGCGGTGGCGCTCGACGGAAGGATGATCGACCGGCCGGTGGTGCTCAAGGCCCGTGCCGTGCTGGCCGCTGCCGCCGCCGTCGTGCCTGCCTGAGCGGGCGCTTCAGTCGCCGTCGGCAGCGCGGTGGCGGCGCCGGTACTCGCCGGGTGCCACTCCGGTCCATTTCTTGAACGCGCGATGAAAGGCGCTGGGCTCGGAAAAGCCCAGCCGCTGCGCGATTTCCTGCACCGACAGGGCCGAGGTCTCCAGGTCGCGAATGGCAACGTCGCGGCGGATGGTGTCTTTGATCGCCTGGAAGCTGCTGTCTTCCTCCCAGAGCCGGCGGCGCAGCGTGGCCGCGGGCATGCCCAACGCATCGGCCACGGTTTCGAGCGATGTCGCATCGGCGTCGTGCTCGCTGCGCAGGCGCATGCGCAGCTGGTTGCGCACCTGCTCGCGCAGCGAGTTGTCTTCGCGGTAGCGCAGCACCAGGTTGCCCGGCGCCTGCGACAGGAAGGTGGCGAGCGCGCCGACGTCGCGAACCACCGGCAGGCTCAGCAGCCGCGCATCGAAGTGCAGTGCCGTGTGCTGCTGCAAGGCATGGGTCGGCGCGTCGAACATGCGCTGCAGCTCCTCGCCCATGCCCAGCACCGGCGGGCGCATGAAGTCCACCCCGCGCAGGGGAAGGGTCTGGCCCGTGAGCCAGCTCGAGATGCCGAAGGCCTGGTAGATGAAGGTCGATTGCGCGAAGGCCAGCGGCTCGGACAGCGGAGCGCGCACGAAAAGGCGCAGGCTCGCCAGGTCGCCGCGCACCTGCAGGCGTGGCACGAAGTCGTCGATGTGCAGCCTGTAGTGTTCCAGCCCGGCGCGCATGGCCTGGCCCAGCGTGGCCTCGCGCACCATGGCACGGCAGGCCTGGGCGTATACGCCGGGGCGCACGGGCCGGCCGAGCAGGCCCCAGAACTCGTCGCGCAGCAGCCGTCGCAGGATTCGCATGAGGTTGGCGCACTGCGTCTGGGTGACCCGCGCATGGGGCGAATCGAGCAGGGCGCCGGAGATGCCTGCGCGCCGCAGCACGGGCTCCAGCGGCAGGCCCAGGCGTCTGGCGCCCAGCAGGATCTGGTGAACCAGGAAGACGGGAATGGTCGGCCTGAAGTCGATCGGCCGGGCGGGTTCCGCCTGCGCTGTCTCCACCACCGGGTATTGCATGCCTCTGGCCGCTCCTTTGAACGTTTTGACCACCTGTCGCGCACCCTTGGGTCATTGTAGGAAGGTAGGGGCGGCCGATACGCTAGGCGCATACATGGCAGCCTCGCCCCTCATGGCGCCCGCCGGCGCTCAACGTTCCTTGCCCGCCGTCCAGTTTTCCAAGCTGGCGGTGCCCGTGGTGCCCAAGGCGCAGCTTGCGCGCAGCGCCATCGTCCGCGCCATGCTCGATGCCGACCCGGCGCGGCTGGTGCTGTTGCGCGCCGCCGCCGGCTTCGGCAAGACTTCGGTGCTGCAGCAGTACCAGGCGGCCGCGCGTGCGCAGGGCCGCGCCGTGCTCTGGCTGAACCTGGACGAAGGCGACAACGACCTGAGCCGCTTCGTCGCGCACCTGCAGGCGGGCGTCGACCAGCAACTGGGCGCGGGTGTGGAGCTGGTGGTCGAGGGCGCGGGCATGGCCCAGGGCCTGTGCCAGCGCCTGGGCGCGCACGGCCAGCCCTTTGCCATCGTGCTGGACGAATTCGAGGTGCTGCAGGGCGCGGCGGCGCTGGGCTTCGTGCAGCAGCTGGTGGACGCCATGCCGGCCCACGGCAGCCTGGTGGTGGCATCGCGCCGCGCACCGGCGCTGGGCCTGGGGCGCCTGCGGGCGCGCGGCCAGGTGCTGGAGTTCGGGCCGGCGGCACTGCGTTTCTCGCTCGATGAGACCGCCAGCTTCCTGCGCGAGCAGCAGCATTTGCAGCTGCGCGATGCCGATGTGGCCACGCTGCATCGCTGCACCGAGGGCTGGGCGGCGGCCATCTACCTGGCCACGCTGTCGCTGCACACGCGTAGCGACCCTGCGTCCTTCGTCGCTTCCTTTTCGGGCAGCAATCTCGAGCTGGCACAGTACCTGGCGGAGGACATCCTCGCGCGCCAGAGCGAGGCCTGCCGCGAGTTCCTGCTGCGCACCAGCGTGCTCGACCGATTCTGCGCGCCGCTGTGCGATGCCATCACCGGCCGCAGCGATTCGGCCGCGATGATCGACGAGCTCGAGCGCGCCAACCTGTTCATCGACCGCCTGGATGCCGACGGCGGCTGGTTCCGCTACCACAACCTGTTCGCGAGTTTCCTGCGCAGCCGGCTGGGGCACCTGCACCCGGACGAGCCCAGGGCGCTGCATCGTCGTGCCGCACAGTGGTTCCTCGGGGTGGGGCGTGCCGTGCCGTGCGTGGAACACCTGCTGCGTGCCGGGGCCGAGCGCGAGGCCGTTGCGCACATTGCGCACTGTGCGCCAGCGCTGCAGGAAGCCGGGCGCGTGCGCCTGTTGCTGCGCTGGCTCGATCGCCTGTCGCCGGAGGCTTTCGAGCAGGCCCCGTCGCTGGGCGTGGTGCATGCCTGGGCCCTGGCGCTGCATAGGCGACAGGATGACGCCATGCATGCGCTCGACCGCGCGCTGGCCGCACCGGCGCCACCCGCGCAGGCGCAGCGCCTGTCGATAGAGGCCGAGACGGTACGCTGCATGGTGCTGGCCACCAGCGACCGAATCGAGGAATGCTGCGAATCCGGCCTGGCGCTGCTCGATCGCATTCCCGCCGAGTCTTCCTTCCAGTACGGCGTGATGACCAACTCGCTGGCCTACGGCCTGGTCTCGACCTACCGCTATGACGAGGCGCGCCAGGTGCTGTCGCGCGCCATGCTGCGCGGGGCCCAGCGGCGCGACGGCATCATGCGCAGCGTGGCCGACGTGATGGAAGGCATCATCGACCTGCTGCAGGGCCGCCTGGGCAATGCGCTGGCCCGGCTGCAGACGGCCGCCGAGCGGCCCGCACCGGGCACCGGCGATGCCACGGGCGCCAAGGCGTCCGTGGACGTGTCGCTGGCCTGGGCGCTGTACGAAACCGACGCCTTGGCCGAAGCCGAAGCACTGCTGCAGGGGGCGCTGCCTTCCGTGCGTGCAACCGGGCCGGCCGATTCGGTCATCACCAGCTTCACACTGCTGGCGCGCATGGCGCACGAGCGGGGCGAGGGCGATCTCAGCCTTCGCCTGCTGGCCGAACTGGAGCAGCTGGGCCGCGACGCCGGCCTGCCGCGCGTGATGTGCAGCGCCTGGCTGGAGCGCTGCCGCCTGGCCACGCTGGACGGGCGCTTCGATGCGGCGCAGCAGTCTCTGCGGGTGGCCGAGCTGTGCGCCGACTGGGAGCGAGCCGGCGTGTCGATGCACGCGAATGACGTCGATACGCCCTCCATCGCCCGCGCGCGCCTTCGCATGGCCCAGGGCGATTGCGCCGACCTGCCCCAGCGCCTGCGCCTGGCCATCGACAAGGCCGGCGCGGTGCAGCGCCACCGGTGCGCGCTCAAGCTTCGGGTGTTGCTGGCCTTGTGCGAGCACCGCCTCGGTCACGTGGACGAGGCGCTGGAGAGCCTGGACGAAGCCCTTCGCATGGGCGGCCATGAAGGTTTTGCTCGCTGCTTCCTCGATGAAGGGGAGGCCTTCGCGAGCCTGTTGTCGGTGTGGCTCGCGCGGCGCGGTGCGCAGGCAGACAGGCCCGGCATGTCGTCGGGCTTCATCGATACGCTGCGCGTGCGCTGCGGCCTGCCGGCCGACCTGGAAGACCCGCTGCCTGCGGGCGATGCCGAGAGCCTGCAGGCGGCGGGCAGCGCGGAAAACCTCAGTGGACGCGAGTTCCAGGTGCTGCGCCTGCTGGCCGAGGGGCACCGCAACAAGGCGATTGCGGAAAAGCTCTTCCTGTCCGAGTTCACGGTCAAGTCGCACCTGCGCAACATCAACGCCAAGCTGGCGGCCGACAGCCGCACGGCGGCCGTGGCCATTGCGCGCCGGCGCGGGCTGATTGCCTGAGGCAAGGGCCGCAGGTCTTCGCCCCCGCAACGGGATCAGGTCGCATTCACCAGTTCCGGCACGGCCGTGAACAGGTCCGCTTCCAGGCCGTAGTCGGCCACGCTGAAGATGGGCGCCTCGGGGTCCTTGTTGATCGCCACGATCACCTTCGAATCCTTCATGCCCGCCAGGTGCTGGATGGCGCCCGAGATGCCCGCTGCAATGTAGAGCTGCGGCGCAACGATCTTGCCCGTCTGGCCTACCTGCAGGTCGTTGGGGGCGTAGCCCGCATCGACTGCCGCGCGGCTGGCACCCAGGCCCGCGTTGAGCTTGTCGGCCAGAGGCGCCATCACTTCCTGGAACTTCTCGGCGCTGTCCAGGGCCCGGCCACCGGAGACGATGATCTTGGCGGCCGTGAGTTCGGGGCGTGCGCTCTTGGTCACTTCGCGGCTCACGAAGCTGCTCTTGCCGCTGTCGGCCACGCCAGCGGCGTTTTCGACGGTGGCGCTGCCGCCGGCCGAAGCGGCGGCGTCAAAGCCCGTGGTACGCACCGTGATCACCTTGGTCGCATCGGCGCTTTGCACCGTGGCGATCGCGTTGCCCGCGTAGATCGGGCGCTCGAAGGTGTCGGGGGAGATCACCTTGGTGATGTCGCTGATCTGCGCCACGTCCAGCTTGGCTGCCACGCGCGGGGCGACGTTCTTGCCGTTGGCGGTGGCGGGAAACAGGATGTGGCTGTAGTTGCTTGAAATGGCCAGCACCTGCGCTGCCACGTTCTCGGCCAGTTGGTCCGCCAGCGCTGCACCATCGGCCAGCATGACCTTGGCCACGCCGGCCACCTGCGAGGCGGCCTTTGCGGCCGCTTCAACGTTGAAGCCCACAACCAACACATGAACTTCACCGCAAGCTGCAGCGGCCGTGACGGTATTGAGCGTGGCCGCCTTGAGCAGCACGCCATCGTGTTCGGCAATGACAAGAGCAGCCATCTTCAGATCACCTTCGCTTCGTTCTTGAGTTTCTCGACCAGCGTGGCCACGTCGGGCACCTTGATGCCGGCGCCGCGCTTGGGAGGCTCGCTCACCTTGAGGGTCTTCAGGCGCGGGGTCACATCGACACCCAGGTCGGCCGGTGACACCGTGTCCAGCTGCTTCTTCTTGGCCTTCATGATGTTGGGCAGCGTCACGTAGCGCGGCTCGTTCAGGCGCAGGTCGGTGGTGATGACCGCGGGCAGGTTCAGGGCGATGGTTTCCAGGCCGCCGTCGACTTCACGGGTGACCGTGGCCTTGTCGTCGGCCACTTCCACCTTGGAGGCGAAGGTGGCTTGCGGCAGGTCGGTCAGCGCAGCCAGCATCTGGCCGGTCTGGTTGTTGTCGTCGTCGATGGCCTGCTTGCCCAGGATCACCAGCGAAGGCTGCTCCTTGTCCACCAGGGCCTTCAGGAGCTTGGCCACGGCCAGGGGCTGCAGCTCTTCGTTGGTTTCCACCAGGATGCCGCGGTCGGCACCGATGGCCATGGCCGTGCGCAGGGTTTCCTGGCACTTGGCTTCGCCGCAGGAGACGGCAATGATCTCGGTGACCACGCCCTTTTCCTTCAGGCGCACCGCCTCTTCGACCGCGATCTCGTCGAAGGGGTTCATGCTCATCTTGACGTTGGCGATATCGACGCCCGTGCCGTCGCCCTTGACCTGCACCTTCACGTTCGCGTCCACCACGCGCTTGACTGCTACCAGTACCTTCATTGCGTCCTTCTTCCGTATCCCTGCATCAAAGCTCGGCCACTGCCGAGAAGCGTTCGAGCTGCCAGTCGCTGTCGCCCAGCAGCGGGTCGATCATGGTCAGCCGCTTGAAGTAGTCGCCCACGACCAGCTCGTCGGTCATGCCCATGCCGCCGTGCAACTGCACCGCCTGCTGGCCGACGTAGCGCCCGGCCTTGGCCACGGTGTGCTTGGCCGCGGCCAGCATGCGCTGGCGTTGCGCCGGGTTGTTTTCGTCCATGGCCTGCACGGCCACGTAGGCCATGGAAAGCGCCAGTTCCTTTTGCACCAGCATGTCGGCCATGCGGTGCTGCAGCGCCTGGAAGCTGCCCAGCGGCACGCCGAACTGCTGGCGGGTGCGCAGGTAGTCGGCGGTGATCTCGATGAGCTTTTCCATGGCGCCCGCCGCTTCCGCGCACAGGGCCAGCGTGCCCCAGTCCAGGCCCGACTGCAGGGCGTCCAGGCCTTCGCCCGGCTGGCCCAGCAGCGCATCCGGCCCCAGCCGTACGCCGCTGAGCAGCACGTCCGCCGCGCGATGGCCATCCATGGTGGGATAGGCGACCATGCTCAGCCCGGCAGTGTCCGCAGTGGGCACCACGAACAGGCTCTGGCCGAGCGTGCCCTCCAGCCGCGCGCTGACAATCAGGAAATGCGCCGCCTCGCCATGCCAGACCAGACACTTGCGCCCGTCCAGCACATAGCCGCTGCCGTCGTGCACGGCACGGGTGCGAATGGCAGCCGGGTCGAAGCGGCCATGCGATTCGAGATAGGCCAGCGTGCCGATGCACTCGCCACTCGCCAGGGCCTGCAGCCACCGTGCCTGCTGGGCCGCGTTGCCGGCGGCGCGCACCACGGCCGTGGTCATCACCGCGCTGGGCGTGACCGGCTCGCACACGAGCCCTCGGCCCAGCTCGCGCTGCACCGCCAGCAGGCTGGCGGCACCTTCGCCGAATCCGCCAAAGTCCTGGGGCACCAGCAGCCCCGTGACGCCCATGCCGGCCAGCGTGAGCCAGGCCTGCAGGTCGCGACCGTTGCCGCTGCGCGATGCCTTGCGGCGGCGTTCGAAGCTGTATTCGTTGTCGATGAAGCGGCGCAGGCTGTCGGCCAGCATCCGCTGCTCTTCGCTGTAGTTGAAGTCCATGATGGTGTGTGCGCCCTCAGAAGCCCAGCAGGGCCTTGGCGATGATGTTTTTCTGAACCTCGGTGGCGCCGCCGTAGATGCTGGTCTTGCGCATGTCGAAGTAGGTGGAGGAGGCCGGTGGCGCCCAGTCGGGGCCGCCAAGCCCGGCATTCGCCTCGCCGGGTTCCAGCCACTGGGGCGAGTAGGGCCAGGCGTGCGGGCCGGCGCATTCCATCTGCAGCATGGCCAGGTCCTGCTGGATCTCCGAGCCGCGGATCTTGATGATCGAGGCCTCCGGCCCCGGCGTGCCGGCCGCCTGCGTGGCCACGCGCAGCAGCAGCATCTCCAGCGCCATCACGTCCATCTCGATGCGCAGGATCTTGTCGCGCAGGCGCGGCTCGTCGGCCAGGCGCCGGCCCGTGGCGTCGCGGGTGCTGGCGGCGTAGTGCTTCAGGCGTGCAAGCTCGCGGTGGCAGGCGCCGATGCCTGCAATGCCGGTTCGCTCGTGGCCCAGCAGGTACTTGGCGTAGGTCCAGCCCTTGTTTTCTTCGCCCAGCAGGTTCTCCACCGGCACCTCGACGTTCTCGAACCAGGTTTCGTTCACGTCATGCCCACCGTCCAGCGTCTTGATGGGGCGAACGGTGATGCCGGGCGCCTTCATGTCGATGAGCAGCATCGAGATGCCTTGCTGCGGGCGTGCCTCGGTGTCGGTGCGCACCAGGCAGAAGATCCAGTCGGCGAAATGGGCCATGGTGGTCCAGGTCTTCTGGCCGTTGACCACGTAGACGTCGCCCTTGCGCACCGCGCGGGTCTTGAGGGAAGCGAGATCGGAGCCGGAGCCGGGCTCCGAATAGCCCTGGCACCAGAAGTCTTGGACCTTGGGAATGCGCGGCAGGAAGCGCGCCTTGTGCTGCGCGTTGGCGTACTTCATCAGCACGGGCCCGATCATGGTCAGGCCGAAGGGCAGCAGGCGCGGGGCGCCAGCCTTCATGGTTTCGATCTCGAAGATCAGCCGTTGCAGCGGGCTCCAGCCTGTGCCGCCATGCTCCTTGGGCCAGCTGGGCGCTCCCCAGCCGTGCGCCTCGAGGATGCGGTGCCAGCGCACGTAGTCTTCCTTTTCCAGGCGCAGGTGGCCGAACACCTTGTCGCGGATGTCGGCTGGCAGGTTGGCGGCCATGAAGGCGCGCACCTCTTCGCGAAACTCGAGTTCCGCGGTCGTGAAGCGAAGGTCCATGTTTGTCGAATTGCTTGGGTCGTATGTAGAACGCGCGGTCAGCGCGTGATGAGCGCCCCCAGCGCCTGGCGGATCGGCTCGGGGTGCGGCACGCGCAGCATGTCCAGGTCTTGCGCCGCGGGGCGGTACACCGCACGGGCATGGCTGAAGGCCAGGAAGCCATCGCGCCCGTGGTAGGCGCCCATGCCGCTGGGGCCCACGCCGCCGAAGGGCAGGTCTTCCACGCCCACATGCTTGATGACGTCGCCCAGCGTGACGCCGCCCGAGCAGGAACGCTCGAGCACCGCGGCCTCCTCGGCCGAGTCGCTGCCGAAGTAGTACAGGCCCAGCGGGCGCGGGTGGGCCTCGATGTGGTCGAGCACCTCGTCCATGCCGCGGTAGGGCTTGACCGGCAGCAGCGGGCCGAAGATCTCGTCCTGCATGACCTTGGCGTCGTCGCCCGGGTCGATGATCAGGGCGGGTTGCATCTGGCGCGAATCGGCGGCCCGCTGTGGGTCTGCGGCTCCGAGCCAGACCACGCGGATGCCGCGCTCGCGCGCATCGTCCAGGTACATCGCCAGGCGCGCCCGGTGCCGAGGGGTGATGATGGCGGTGTAGTCGGGGTTGTCGCCCAGGCTGGGAAACTGCGCGGCAACCGCTTTCTGCGCGGCGTCGACGAAGGCTTCGAGCTGTTCCTCGGGCACGAAAACATAGTCCGGCGCCAGGCAGACCTGGCCTGCGTTGTGCAGCTTGCCCGCCATGATCTTGCGCACCGCCGCATCGAGGTCAGCCGAGCGTGACACGATCGTGGGCGACTTGCCGCCCAGCTCCAGGGTCACCGGGACCAGGTTCTGGGCGGCGGCGCGCATCACCTCGCGGCCCACCGAGGTAGCGCCGGTGAACAGCAAGTGGTCGAAGCGCTGCTGGCTGAAGGCCACGCCGGTCTCGGCACCGCCGGTGACGACGGCGATCTCCGCCGGGTCGAAGGCGCTGGCCACCATGCGTGCCAGCAGTGCCGAGGTTTCAGGTGTGAGCTCCGAAGGCTTGATGAGTACCCGGTTGCCCGCGGCGAGCGCGCCGGCCAGCGGCAGGAAGGCCAGGTTCACCGGAAAGTTCCACGGACTGATGATGCCCACCACGCCACGCGGCTGGAACTGCACCCAGGCCTCGCCGCGCTGTGCCTGGCGGGGTTCGGGTTTCATCCACTCGGCCAGGTGGGCGCGGGCATGCTTGAGGGCCAGCAGCGGCGAGAGTACTTCCGTCACACGCGAGAAATCGGCGCTACGCGTGCCGAAATCGGCCCGCACTGCCTCGCAGATCTCGCGCTCGTGGTCCACCAGCAGCCCGATGGCGCGGTCGATGCGATCGGTGCGCTGCGCGGCGCTGGCCGTTCCCTGGCTGCGCAGCGCAGCGCGCTGGGCGTCGACCAGCGCGGCAATGCGTGCCGTTTCGCTGGCAATCAGGTCTTGCGGCTTCGATGATGTCTCGCTCATGGTCTTGTCTCCTCGTTTGTTGGGAATCAGGCGTTTGTCGATTTCTTGTTCTGTTCGCTGCCGGGCCACTGGAAGCGCGCGGGCTCACGGCGCATGAAGCGGCCGACGGCGTCTTTCGTGTAGTCGCTCTCCAGGGCGATGGCCTGCGCGCTGGATTCGGCGCCCAGCAGCGTTCGCCGGTCGGTCTCGAAGGTGCGGGCCAGCAATTGCTTGGTCTTGGCGAATGCAAAAGGCGAGGCCTGGGCCAGGGCCGTGGCCAGCGCCAGGGCGCGCTCGTGCAGTGCGGTCGCCGGCAGCACCTCGAGCACCAACCCCAGGGCCAGCGCCTCTTGCGCCGGTAGCTCGCGTGCCGAATGCGCCAGCTCTCGCGTGCGCTGCAACCCGATGAGCCGCGGCAGCATGTGCAGCGCCCCCAGGTCCGGCAGCAGCCCGACGCGCGCAAAGGACAGGCAAAAGCGAGCCCGCTGCGAAGCCAGGATGAAATCGGCCGCCAGCGCCAGGCTGAAGCCCGCGCCGAAGGCCACGCCGTCTACCGCGGCGATCACCGGCTTGTCGAACTCCAGCAGCGCGTCGTACACGCGATGCAGCTCGGCCATGCGGGCCTGCGCCGCTTCGCTGCCGCGCGAGCCCTGCATATTGGAGATGTCGCCGCCCGAGCAGAAGTCGCCACCGGCGCCGGTGAGCACCAGGGCGCGCACCTCGGGGTTGCGGCGCAGGGCCGCAATCGCTTCGCCGAGCTCGTCGCCCATCTGGGCATTCAGGGCGTTCTTGAGTTGGGACCGCGCGAGCGTGAGCGTGGCCACGCCATCCGCGATGGCGGTATGGATGCTGCTTGTCATGCCGTGTGTGGGGGGCGTGTGCGCTCAGAGGGTGCGCGCCACCAGCTCCTTCATGATCTCGTTGGAGCCGCCGTAAATCTTTCCGACGCGGGCGTTGACGTACATGCGGGCAATCGGGTACTCCAGCATGTAGCCGTAGCCGCCGTGCAGCTGCAGGCACTCGTCGATGATCTCGGTGTTCTTCTGCGTGCACCACCACTTGGCCATGGCTGCGGTCTCGGGGTCGAGCTCGCCGCGCAGCACGCGCGCCATGCAGTCGTTCACGAAGCTGCGGGCCACCGTCGCGTGGGTCTTGCATTCGGCCAGCTTGAAGCGGGTGTTCTGCATCTCCAGCAGCGGGGCGCCGAACACCTTGCGTTCGCGCACGTAGTCCACCGTCAGGTCGATGGCGCGCTCCATGGCGGCCAGCGCGCCCAGGGCGATGATCATCCGCTCCTGCGGCAACTGCTGCATGAGCTGGTAGAAGCCCTTGCCCTCCTCGGTGCCCAGCAGGTTGGCACAGGGCACGCGCACGTTGTCGAAGAACAGCTCGGCCGTGTCCTGGCCCTTCTGGCCGATCTTCTCCAGGATGCGGCCGCGCCGGAAACCCTGCAGGCCCTCGGTTTCCACCACCACGATCGAGACACCCTTGGCGCCCTTGTCGGGGTCGGTCTTGACCACCACCAGGATCAGGTCGGCCAGGTAGCCGTTGGTGATGAAGGTCTTGGAGCCGTTGATGACGTAGTGCTCGCCGTCGCGCTGTGCGCGCGCCTTGATGCTCTTCAGGTCCGAGCCCGCGCCGGGTTCCGACATGGCGATGGCGGAGATCATCTCGCCGCTGGCCATGCGCGGCAGCCAGCGCATCTTCTGCTCGTGCGTGCCGTAGCGCAGGATGTAGTGCGCCACGATGCCGCTGTGCACGTTGGTGCCCAGGCTGGTGGTGCCTGCGCGAGACTGCTCCAGCGTCACGATGGCGTCGTGCGCGAAGGTGCCGCCGCCGCCCCCGTATTCCTCGGGAATGCTGGGCAGCAGCATGCCGATGGCGCCGGCCTTCTGCCAGATCTCGCGCTCCACGTGCTGCTGCTTCCACCAGCGGTCCTCGTTGGGCACGAGCTCGCGCTCGACGAAGCGACGGATCGAATCCTGGAAGAGCTCCAGGTCTCCGCTGATCCAGGGAAAGGCTGCGGCGCTCATCGTTCAGTACCTCAGGGACGGCCGCCGCCGCAGATCAGCACCTGGCCGGTGACGTAGTTCGACTCGGGAATGCACAGCAGGTACACCGCACCGGCCGCCTCGGCCGGCGTGCCGCCACGGCCCAGCGGAATGGCGCTCTCGATGTTCTTCATCAGCTGCGGGTTCACGCCCACCTTGATCTGGTTGCCGCCCACGTCGATGGTGGCGCTGTTGCCTTCACCGGCCGTGGCTTCGGTCAGGCGGGTCTTGATCAGGCCGAAGGCCACGCTGTTGACGTTGACCTTGTAGCGGCCCCATTCCTTGGCCAGCGCCTTCGTCAGGCCGTTGATGGCAGCCTTGGCGGCCGAGTAGTTGGCCTGGCCAGCATTGCCGGCCACGCCCGAGACGGAAGAGATGTTCACCACCTTGCGGAAGCTCTCTTCGCCCGGTGCCGCGCCGGCCTCGGACTTGGCGCATTCCTTGAAGTAGTCGGCCGCCGCGCGCAGGATGCGGAAGGGGGCGGTCACGTGCACGTCCAGGATGGCGTTCCACTGCTCGTCGCTCATCTTCTGGATCACGTTGTCCCAGGTATAGCCGGCGTTGTTCACGATGATGTCGAGGCGGCCGAACTTCTCCAGCGCGGTGCCGACGAAGCGGGTGCCGAAGTCGGCTTCGGTCACGCTGCCGATGCAGGCCACTGCGCGGCCACCGGCTGCATTGATCTCGGCCACCACGGCCTCGGCCGGCGCCGGGTCCAGGTCGTTGACGACGACGGCGGCGCCGTCGGCGGCCAGCTTCAGTGCGATTTCACGGCCGATGCCGCGGCCGGAGCCGCTGACGATGGCCACTTTGTTCTCGAGCTTCATGGTGATGATTCCTTCTTTGGGGTGGTTCAGGCGTCCAGGGCCACCAGGGCCTCACCGGACAATTTGATTTCGCCCGCGGCATTGCGGGTGGTGACTTCGACGCGCAGCTCGCGCCTGGCATCGTTCTTCTCGACCACGCGGCCGCTGCAGGTCACGGCGTCGCCCACGTGGGTGATGGCGACAAAGCGCACTGCAAAGCTGCGGATGGCGCGCTGGGGCACCCAGTTGGTTAGCAGCCGGCCCAGGTAGCCCATGCTCAACATGCCGTGCGCAAACACGTCGGGCATGCCGGCGCGCCGGGCGAAGTCGATGTCGACGTGGATCGGGTTGTGGTCGCCCGAGGCGCCGGCGTACAGGGCCAGCGTGAGTCGGCTCAGGGCCGGGGTGGTGAAGTTGGGCAGCTCGCTGCCGACCGCGATGGTTTCGTAGTGAAGCGCTTGCATGATGTCGGTGTCCTCAGGCATTGCGAACGACGATGGTCCCGCGCAGCTCGGCCACGGCCTGGCCGGCCTGGTTGGTCACGCGGGTCTCGCGCACCACGAATTCCATGGCGCCGCCTTTCTTGGCGTAGATGTCGGCAATGCGCGTCTCGAAGGTCAGGCGCTCGCCGGCGTAGGCCATGCGGTGGTAGTCGAAGCGCTGCTCGCCATGCAGCACGCGGCCGATGTCGATGCCCAGCAGCTCCATGGTGGCGCGCGGGTTGGGCTGGTCCATGTCCAGGCAGAACAGGAAGGTGGGCGGCACCGGCAAGGCGGGGTGCCCCGCGGCCTTGGCCGCCTCCAGGTCGCTGTAGACCGGGTCGCCCTGGCCGATGGCCTTGGCGAAGAAGCGAAGGCGACCCGCCTCCACCTCCACGCTGTGCCGCGCCACCACCGCGCCGATGTGCTTGGTGTCGATCATGTTCAGGCGGCCTGCTTCTGGTAGAGCGTGACGACGCAGGCGCCGCCCAGGCCCAGGTTGTGCTGCAGGGCCATGCGTGCGCCTTCCACCTGGCGCTTCTCGGCCGCGCCGCGCAACTGCCACACCAGCTCGGCACACTGCGCCAGGCCGGTGGCACCCAGCGGGTGGCCCTTGGACAGCAGGCCGCCCGAGGGATTGGTGACCACGCGGCCGCCGTAGGTGTTGTCTCCGTCCAGGATGAACTTCTCGGCCGTGCCTTCGGGCGTGAGGCCCAGGCCCTCGTAGGTGATCAGTTCGTTGGCGGTGAAGCAGTCGTGCAGTTCCACCACGTTGATGTCGCGCGGGTCCACGCCGGCCTTCTCGTACACCAGCCTGGCGGCGGCGGTCATGTCGTAGCCCACTACCTTGCGCATGTCGGCTTCGTCGAAGCTGCTGTTGCGGTCGGTGGTCATGGCCTGCGCGGCAATCACCACGCGGGTGTCCAGGCCGTGGCGCTTGGCAAAGGTCTCGGAGCAGATGATGGCCGCCGCTGCGCCGCAGGTGGGCGGGCAGCACTGCAGGCGGGTGAGCGGATCGAACACGGTGGGCGCGGCCAGCACCTCGTCCAGCGTCACGGTGTTGCGGAACACGGCGAAGGGGTTGTTGGCGGCATGGCGGCGCGCCTTGACCGAGATGCGCGCGAAGGTCTCGCGCGAAATGCCGTGCTCCTGCATGTAGGCGCGGCCGGCACCGCCGAAGAACTGGGCGGCGCGCGGGGCATGCTCGTCGAAGCCCTGCACCTCGCTCATCACATTGGCAAAGCGCTCCATGGGACCGGGGCGGTCGGTGTAGGCACCCTTGAGCGCACCGGGCACCATCTGCTCGAAGCCCAGTGCAATGGCGCATTCGACGGCGCCGCTTTCCACCGCCTGGCGTGCCAGGAAGAGGGCGGTGGAGCCTGTGGCGCAGTTGTTGTTGACGTTGACCACCGGGATGCCCGTGAGGCCCACGCCGTAGATGGCGGCCTGGCCCGAGGTGGAGTCGCCGAATACATAGCCCACGTAGGCCTGCTGCACCAGCGCGTAGTCGATGCCGGCGTCGGCCAGCGCGGCCTTGGCGGCCTGCGCGCCCATGACGTGATAGTCCTCGCTCGCGCCAGGCTTGGTGAAAGGGATCATTCCGACCCCGGCGACGACGACTTTGTTGCTCATGACTTGATTTCCTTGTGAATCCCAGGAGGGAGGTGGTGGGAAGCCCTCGCGGGCCGGGTCAGTTGACGGCCCGCGTGCGGCCTTGCCAGAAGGGCGCGCGCAGGTCTTTCTTCAGGATCTTTCCGGCCCCCGACAGCGGCAGCTCGCTGCGGAACTCCACGGTCTTGGGGCACTTGTAGCCAGCGATGAGCTCGCGGCAGTGGGCGCGGATCTCTTCCTCGGTGGCCGAGGCGCCGGGCTTGGCGACCACCAGCGCATGCACCGCCTCGCCCCAGCGCTCGTCGGGGATGCCGATGACGGCGCACATGGCCACGGCGGGGTGGCGGGCCAGGGCGTTCTCGACTTCCGCGGAGAACACGTTCTCGCCGCCCGAGACGATCATGTCCTTCATGCGGTCGACGATGAACAGGTAGCCCTCGTCGTTCATGTAGGCGCCGTCGCCGGTGTGCAGCCAGCCTTTCTTGAGCACGGCCGCGGTTTCCTCGGGCTTGTTCCAGTAGCCCTGCATCACGTTGGCGCCGCGCAGGATGATCTCGCCGACTTCGCCGCGCGGCACTTCCTGGCCGTGGTCGTCCACCACCTTTACGTGGATGCCGAAGCAGGGCTTGCCGGCCGAGCGGTACAGGCCGCTTTCGCGACCCTGCTCGCGGTGGTTCTCCGGCGGATTGACCGACACCACGGGCGATGCCTCGGTCAGGCCGTAGGCATGGAAGAACTCCACCTGCGGCATTCGGTCCATGGCCAGCTCCAGCACGGCGGCCGAGATGGGCGAGGCGCCGTAGGCCATGCGGCGCAGGCTGCTGATGTCGTACTTGTCGAAGTCCGGGTGCATCAGCAGCGCATGGATCATGGTGGGCACCAGCAGCAGCTCGGCCACCTTCTCGCGCTCGATGGTCTCAAGCACTTCGCGGGCATCGAACATGGGGATCACCGCATGCGCTTCTCCCGCGGCGAACTGCATCACCGCGCGTGCCATGGCCGCGGTGTGGAACAGCGGTGCCGCATGCAGGGTGATGGAATTGCGCACCAGCGCCGAGTCGGCCGCGCGCTGCACACCCGAGGCCCACAGGTTCAGGTGCGACTGCATCACGCCCTTGGGCATGCCGGTGGTGCCGCCGGTGTACATGATGGCCGCCAGGTCGTTGCCGCCGCGGCCGGCGTCTTCCACCGGCGCCGTCTCGGCAATGAGCGCCTCCAAGCCCAGCATGCCGGCCGGGGTCTGGCCCTCGCCAGCGTAGATGAACACGGGCTTGCGCCGGGCGCGCTGCGCAATGCCCTCGGCCATGCGCAGGAAGTGGTCGTCGATGAGGAGGATGCCGGTGTCGCAGTCGTCCAGCGAATAGACGATCTCGGGCACGCTCCAGCGGATGTTGACCGGGTTGAGCACGCCGCCGCCCCACCACACGCCCATCATGTATTCGAGGTAGTGGTCGGAGTTCAGGGCGAGCATGCTCACGCGCTCGTTGGCCCGCATGCCCAGTTTCTGCAGGGCACCGGCCAGGCGCGCCACGCGGTCGCCGAACTCGCGATAGGTGCGGTAACGGCCGCGGAAGTGGGTGGCGGTGCGTTCAGGCTGCAGTTGCAGCGATCGATGCAGGCCTTGGGTCAGGTACATGCGTTGTCTCCGTGCGTTCTTGGAGTTGGTGAAAGGATTCTCGAAAAGAGGGGCGTGCGCGTCTGCGGTCGAATGGAGTAATCGCAAGGCGCGCCCGGGTGGTTCGAACGGACTAGCGCCGCTCGCTCCAAATGAAAAAGCCGGCGTGGTGCCGGCTTTTCGGTGCTGTCTTCTTCGCTATTCCGCTCGCGCGCCGGCCAGGCGCACCACGCGTTCGAGCACTGGCATGGCCGCGTCGTATTCGCTGCGAAACTGCGCGGCCGAACCGGCAATGGGCTCCAGCCCCGCCAGTTGCAGGCGTGCCTTGACGGCGGTGGAATTGGCCGCCGCCATGGCTTCGCGCTCCAGGCGCGCCACGATGGGTGCAGGCGTGGCCGCAGGCGCGGCCAGCACCAGCCAGCCGATGGGCTTGTATTCGGCCTCGGTGAGGCCCGCCTGTGCGAAGGTGGGCGTGTCGGGCAGGGCGTCCAGGCGTCTGTCGCCGGTCACGGCCAGGGCGCGCAGCTTGCCAGTCTCGATATAGGCCCGCATCGAGCCCCAGGTGCCGATGGCCATGGGGATCGTGCCGCCGATCAGGTCCTGCAGCATGGGTGCCTCGCCCTTGTAGGCGATGTGGTTCATCTCCAGGCCCTTGGATTTGCTCATGAAGGCGCCGGCCAGGTGCGGGTACGAGCCCACGCTCCACGAGCCGTAGTTGACCTTGCCCTTGTTCTGCGCGGCCCAGGCCACGAACTCCTTCACGCTCTTTGCTGGCACCGACGGGTTGACCGCCAGTACCAGGTTGCCGGTGGCGACCTGCGAGATGTATGCAAAGTCCTTGCGCGGGTCGTAGGGCAGGCGGCTGTACATGAACTGGTTGGTCATGATCGGCAGCGTGGAGGTGAAAAGCAGCGTGTAGCCGTCTGCCGGCGCCTTGGCCACCAGGTTGGCGCCCACGATGCCACTGGCACCCGCGCGGTTGTCGATGAGCACCGGCTGGCCCAGCCTGTGGCTCATTTCCTCGGCCAGCGAGCGTGCCACCACGTCGGCAGCGCCACCGGCGGGGAAGGGCAGCACCATGGTGATGGGCTTGCTCGGCCAGGCGTCGGCTGCTGCTGCAGCGGCGGTCAATCCCAGGGCCAGGCCAAGGCTGGTGAGCGTTGTCTTGAGGCTTCGCATGATCGGTCGTCTCCGCGGGCTGGCTTCAGAAGGGGCGATCACCGATGACGGTGGCGCGCATCATCCGGCGCACCGCCGGGAAGTAGTCCTGGATGGCGTAGTGCTGCGTGGAGCGGTTGTCCCAGAACGCGATGGTGTTGGGCCGCCAGCGCAGGCGCATCTGGTATTCGGGAATGGCGGGCTGGCGGTACAGGTATTCGAGCAGGTCGGTCTGCTCGCTGCGGTAGTCGTAGCCACCGCGCAGCTGGTGGTGCTCGATGTAGTTGGCCAGGTGCGTGGTGAAGGCCGGGTTGACGTAGAGGATCTTCTCGCCGCTTTCGGGGTGCGTGCGCACCACAGGGTGGGCCACCGGCGGAAACTTCTTTCGAGCCTGCTCGCGCTGCTCGGGCGTCATGCGCGAACCGAAGGCCGGCAGGATGTCGTGCACGGCCAGCAGGTCCTGGATCTGCTGCTTGCGGTGCTCGGGCAGGCACTCGTAGGCGCGCACCATGTTCACCCAGATGGTGTCGCCGCCGCCACCCTCGGGGCAGACCACGCAGCGCAGCGTGGAGCCCATCGAAGGCACTTCGCGCCACGACACGTCGGTGTGATAAAGATTTTCCTTGCCGCGCTGGTCGTTGTCGCCGCCAAGCAGCACCAGCTCCGGGTGGTCTGCGTGGTGCGGGAACACCGGGTGGACTTCCAGCTCGCCGAAGCGGCGCGCCAGCGCGACGTGCTGGGCGGGCGTGATGTCCTGCTCGCGAAACACCAGCACCTTGTGGGCCACCAGCGCGCGGCGCAGGGCGGCGATGGTGGCCTCGTCCAGCGTTTCGCGCAGGTCGATGTCGCCCACTTCGGCGCCGATGGCGGGCGTGATGCGCTCCAGCGTGAAGGATGCGGGTTCGGTGGCCTTGGCCATGGCGGCGGGGCGCTCGGGCGTTGCGGTGTCGGTGTGCTTCATGCGTGTGTCTCCGGGTCTTCGTGCTTTGCTGGATTTGTAATGGCCATTACATTTCTTGTGACGGATGCTATGAAGCCGCGCACAAGACCGCAAGGCGCAAAATTGCAAGGGAAAACCATGAAGAAAACGAACGGCCCGGCCGCGCTGGCGGGCCATGCCGGCTACCTGTCGCCCCGCTATTCGAAGGGGCAGCGCACGGCCGACGCCCTGCTCGAATCGGGCCGCAGGCTGCTGCGCACGCGGCCGCTGGAGGCCATGTCGATCCAGGACCTGTGCGCCCAGGCCGAGGTCACCACAGGCGCCTTCTACGGCCGCTTCCGGGGCAAGGACGCGTTCTTCGCCGCGCTGCAGAAACTGGCCGTGGAAGACATCCGCCAGGCCTCGCAGCGGCGCCTGGCCGAACTCGACGAGGGCGACTGGACACTGGACGACACCCTGGCCGTGCTGGTGCGCAACACCCGCCTGTGGGTGCTGCGCCACGAGGGCGTGCTGCGCGCCACCTTGCTGCAACACCAGGACGAGGCCGCGGGCTGGGCGCCATTCCGGCGCATGACCCACGAGTTCGTCGAGGGCCTGGTGCCGCGCATCGAACGCTTGATGGGGGCCGACGCGCCGGATGCGCAGGCGCGCCGCCTGCACATCCGCTTCGGCTTCCAGATGATGTTCGGCACCATCGTGAATGCGGCCATCAACAACCCGGGGCCGCTGACCCTGTCGGACCGCCGCATGGACACGGAGCTTTCGCAGGCGCTGTGCCTGTATTTGCGCGTGCAAACCGTTCGAACGAACCATGCGCGAACGCCGCCGCGTTGAAACAATGCCTCTTGTTCAAGGACCAAGAGGAGACTCGTGTGGCAGGACCGCTCGACGGCGTGACGGTGATCGAATTCGCTGGGCTGGGCCCGGCACCTTTTTGCGCCATGCTGCTGGCCCAGATGGGGGCGAAGGTGGTGTGCATCGGCCGCAACGACGGCAAGGCACGGCGCGGCCCGCTGGGGCGCCGCCGCGAGCACCTGGCGCTGGACCTGAAGACGCCCGAGGGCATCGAGACGGCGCTGGCCCGCATCGCCGGGGCTGACGCGCTGATCGAGGGTTTCAGGCCCGGTGTGATGGAGCGCCTGGGCCTGGGCCCGCAGGCGTGCCGGCGCGTGCAGCCGGCGCTGGTCTACGGCCGCATGACCGGCTGGGGCCAGGCGGGCCCGTTGGCGCACACCGCAGGCCACGACATCAACTACATCGCCCTGAGCGGTGCGCTCCATGCCGTGGGCGTGCCGGGTGGCGCACCGGTGCCGCCGCTGAACCTGGTGGGCGACTTCGGCGGCGGCGGCATGCTGCTGGCCTTCGGGCTGGTGTGCGCCATCCTGCAGGCGCGGTGCACAGGGCAGGGCGTCGTGGTGGATGCCGCCATGACCGACGGCGCCGCGCTGCTCATGTCGATGATCTACGGCTTCAAGTCGCAGGGCCTTTGGGGCAACGATCGCGGCAGCAACCTGCTCGATGGCGGGGCACCGTTCTACCGGACCTACCGCTGTGCCGACGACAAATGGATCGCGGTTGGCGCGATCGAAAGCCCCTTCTACGCGCAGTTCATCGAGCGGCTGGGCGCGCCCGAACTGCTGGAGATCGGGCAGCACGACCGCAAGCGCTGGCCCGAGCTGCACGAGGCCATTGCCGCGCGCGTTGCAACCCGAAGCCGCGACGCATGGGAGCAGGTGTTTGCAGGGACCGATGCATGCGTGACGCCCGTGCTCGACCTGGACGAGGCGCCGCGCCATCCGCACAACGTGGCACGCGGCACCTTTGCGTCGCAGGGCGAAGGGGCCTGGTGGCCGGCCGGCAATGCGCCGGGCTATCGCCCGCTGGCTCAGGATTCCTGAGGAATCTCGCTGGACTTGTAGATCTTGTGCTGGGCCGCGCCGCTGAGCGGGTCGGCCACGACGATCAGGCGCCAGAGCTTCTCGCCCTTGGCGCTGAGCTCTTCAGCGGCCGTGAGGGGCCGGCGCGGCGTGCCTACCGAGGCACCGCGAACGCAAACACGCAGCAGCGTTGCGCCTTTCTTGTCCTTGACCTCGACGTCGTAGCCCAGGTCCTGGCTGGCGAGGTCTTCGGCCTGGTAGCCGTAGCTGGAGAAGTGGCGCAGCACGTAGGCCTTGGCGGCTGCGTCCACGTCTTCGGCTGCCGATTCGCCTGCCGGGCCGGCGGTGCCAGCAGCGCCCGACGGCACATGCGAGCGGCGCGCCGTCTTGAGCTCCTCGTCGGAGGGCGACCAGCCGCGCGGCCCGCGCACCAGCACCGCGACCTGCGTGTCGGGCAGCCAACTGGCCACGTGCCATTCCTCGTCGTCGCGCACGCGCGCCGAAATCTTGGCGTTCTTGTTGCGCTCGGCTTCCTCGATGGCCATGCGGTTGGTCTGCAGGACCACCCGGAAGGTCTGGCCCACGTCGAAGGTGCGCTTGAGAAGGGTCAGGCGAACTTCCGCGCGCTGGGCCTGGCTTGCGCTGCGGGCATCGCCGCCGGGGCGCACTTCGGCGTTCAGCGACTCCAGGTAGAACCAGCGGCCGTTGGCGCCAACGCTCACGTATTCGCCCCACAGGGCCGCGATGACGCTGTCGCCCGAGGCCAGCCAGGCGTATTCAAAAGGTTTTTCGCGTGCGTCGAACACGCCCATCTTCGAGATGATGTCGACGGGGCTCAGGCGTGGCCCTGAAAGTCGTTTTTCTTCAATGACGGCCAGGACCTTCGGGTCGACTTCGTTTTCCATGTGCAATACCAGATATCAAACACAGGGAGTGTACGAGCGAGCAAGGGCGCCGGGCGCTAGATGAGATAGGGCACGAAGCGGTGCGTGGCGCGCATGTAGTCGCGGTAGGCGTCGCCAAAATGCGCCAGGCACTCCGTCTCCTCGCGCATGGCCGTGATGAACAGCAGCACGGTGGTCGCCAGCACCAGCAGCAGGCCCAGCCAGGTAAAGCGCTGCAGGAAAACGCCCCAGGCCAGGCAGATCAGCGAGGTGTACATCGGGTGGCGGATGTACTTGAAGGCCCCGCTGGTCACCAGCCGGGTGGTTTTCTCGAAGCCGAGCAGCGCGTCGTCGACACGGGTGGCACTGCTGGGCCGGCCCTGGCGCCGCAGGCGCCGCACCGCATGCAGCGGCAGCCAGACCGACGCAGCCAGCAGCACCAGCGCCACGAACTGGGTGGGTGCCAGCGCGGGGTCGTCGCCCCACACCGGCAGGTTGATCCATATCAGGCCGAAGATGCACTCCACCGCGAAGAAGCGATAGAAGCCGTGCGAGCGCGGCCGCAGGATGGCTCCACGCGAAACGTAGAGCAATGCGGTACTGACAATGACGAAAGTTGCCGGGTAGGCCTGCAGGGGCAAGAGCATGGTCGGGTCTGGCAGCGCCGCATCGGCCCTGCCAGAACGGGACTATGCCAAGCCCGGGCCCGTCGCACAAATCAGGGGCTTGGCTGCTGCCAGAACAGCCCGGCCCGCTTCTTGCCGCCTTGCGAGCCTTCGATGCAGTCCGAGCGCAAGCTCTCGGCCTCGGCCTGTCCTTGCGACGGATTGAGGCACTGCTTCTTGACGGCCACGGCCTTCACCACCTCGACCTCGAAGCCCGGGGAATACTTGTGAAGGGTCCGCTGCACGTCGGTCAGCTCCCAGCCGTAGGCCTGAAGTTCCGCCAGCGCGGCGCTGCCGTGGAAGCAGTCGATCAGTGGCGGCTGGGTGCCTGGCGACGTGGCAACGATTGCCGAAGACGCGCAGAAGTCCCTCGCGCCGATCGGGGAGCCCGCCAGCCAGCGGCGCCTGACGAACTCACGCTCGCCCGCTTCGTCCAGCCTGGCGGCCTCGCCGGCTTGGGCGGGCTGCGTCCAGGCGCGGCCTGGGCCCGGAGGCGTTGGACGGATCTCGGAAGCGCTTGCCGGGGAGGCAGCGCACAGGAGGAGCAGGGCGGCAATGCAACAGGTAGGGGCGTTCATGGCAAGGAAAAGCGGGGCGTCGAAGTGACGCTTGCATCGGGCTTTTCCTTGTTATCGGCACCTCCTGGCCAAACTTTAGCCCGCGTCTCCTCCTTGGCGCTGGCGGGCCGCGGCGCGCAACTGGTCGCTGAAACTGCTGGCCGTGCGCGGCGGCGGTGGCAGCAAGTCGGCACCTTCGCCCGCGTCGGCGCCTGCGCCGCCGGGGATGATCATCTGCGGGTCGGGCGTGAACAGCGACGGATCGGGCAGCAGGCCGTCGGCGCTGAGGGTGACCCGGCCTTCGCGACCCAGCAGGCGTGCAATGCTGAACTGGCGGTCCACCCGGCTTTCGGCCACGGCCCGCGCCACGAACTGCCCGGCGACCTGCCCCAGGTCCGCCCCGATGGAGGAAAAGGCATCGGCATGCGGCAACTGGGCGAACACACGGGTACCGTCGGAGCCCCACGACGCGATCTCCATGCCGCGCGCGCTGTTCTCCACCACCGGCTGCACGAAGACGGCCGGCTGCACCTGCGGCAGCGGCTGGGTCGGGTGCTCGGGGCGCAACTCCCGGCTGAAGATCTGGTCGCCGGCCGGTGCGACGAAAGGCGCCGCGATGTCCAGGTGCACCACCAGCTGCGCCTGGTCGGTGGCGCCCAGCCGGTCGGCCACGGTGTAGGTGAAGAAGTCGTTCAGGACCTGGCCTCGGCCGGCGGCCGCCAGCACCTCGGGGTTGCTCTGGTCGATGGTGTAGGTGTAGCTGCCGTCCGCGTGGATCACCAGCGTGCCGTAGCGCCCGGCAACGGCCTGGCCCACCGCGCCAGCAGCGCCGCTGCCGTTTTCCGCGCCGGCACGGATACCGGCCACGTGCAGCGCGTCGCCGCCGTCCACATCGCTGTCGTTGGGCAGCACGTTGCCCGAGGTCTGCGGGGGCGGCACCTGGTCGGTGGCGCCGGTGCTGTCGTCGCGGGCCACCGGGTTGTCGTTGGCCCCCTGCACGGTCACGATCAGGTTGGCCTCGGACTGTGCGCCGGCCCTGTCGCTCATGACGTAGTGGAAGCGCTCGGTCAGCGTCTCGCCGGCCAGGCGCAGCGCCTGCACCGTGGGGTTGTCGTTGTCGACCTGGTAGGTGTAGCTGCCGTCCGCGTTGATGACCAGCGTGCCGTAGGTGCCCTGCACCGTGCCGCCCGCATTGGCGCCCTGGCCGGTGCCGGTGCTGGTAAAGCTGAGCACCTGCCTGGTCTCGCCGTTGGCGATGCTGTCCACGTCGGTGTCGTTGTCCAGCACGTTGCCGCGCGGGTCGACCCCGGGCGTGCCGTTGGCCACGCCACCGGCCTCCACCGCGGTGGCCGTGTCGTCGTGCGCAATGGGGTCGTCGTTGCGCCCGTCGATCACCACGCGCAGCTCCGACGTGGAGCGCGCGCCCCAGGGGAAGTCGGTGATGGTGTAGGTGAACACGTCGGTCAGCGTCTGGCCGCTTTCGCGCAGCGCCTGCACTTCGGGCAGGTCGTTGTCCACCGTGTACTCCCAGGCGCCGTTGCGCTGCATCGTGAGGGTGCCGTACTGGCCCTGGATGACGGTGCCCAGGCCGCCGGCCGCCGCGCCACCCGCAATGCCGCCCGCGCGGATGCCCACCACCAGGAGCGGGTCGCTCTCGATGTCGGTGTCGTTGCCCAGCACGCCGGGGGCGGCGGCGCCGGGGTCGACGCCCGGCACGCTGTTGTTCGAGCCGCCCGCCTCGATGGCGTTGCCCTGGTCCGGATGCGCGATGGGCGCCTGGTTCACGCCGCGGATGACCACGGTGAGCTGGGCCAGGTCGGTCAGGTTGCCGAGGTCCTGCGCGGAATAGGTGAACTGCTCGGTCACGAAGCCCAGCGGGCCGAGGGCGAGGATGGTGGGGTTGAGGCTGTCCACCTCGTACAGGTAGCTGCCGTCCGCGCCCACGTTGAGCCAGCCGTATTGGCCTGTGATGCGTACGCCGCCGTTGGCCGCCGTGCTTCCCGCGGGCACCGCCGTCATGCCGCCCGATCCGGCCGACTCGGGGCCCACGCGCACGGCATTCACGCTCAGCACGTCGCCGTTGTCCACGTCGCTGTCGGCGCCGAAGAAGATGACACCCAGGAAGTTGTCGTCGGTGAGCAGGTTGCCGCTGGGGTTGACGCCCGTGCGGAACGGGTTGTCGGCCACCGCGTAGGTGGCGTTGTCGCGCGCCACGGGGGCATCCCAGGCGCCGCCGATGGTCACGTCCAGCTGCGCGAAGTCGGAGCCGCCCGACAGGTCCCGCATCGCGTAGGTGAAGCTTTCGGAAAGCGACTGGCCCTGGCGCAGGCCCTGCACCGTGGTGTTGTCGTTGTCCACGAAGTACTGGTAGTTGCCGTTCTCGAAGATCTGCAGCCGCCCGTAGGTGCCCTGGATCGTGATGCTCGCGCCGGTGAGCATGCCCGTGAAGGTGCCGCCGGCGCCCTCGGTGCCGGTGCGCGCGCCCACCACGAACATCTGGTCGTTGGCGTCCACGTCCGTGTCGTTGTCGAACACGTTGCCGATCGGGTCGATGCCGGGGGTGGTGTTGAGCGTGCCGCCGGCTTCCACGGCGCCGGCCGTGTCGTCCTGCGCCACCGGATAGTCGTTGCGGCCGTGGATCTCGATGGTGATCTGCCCGCGGTCGCTCTTGCCGTGGCCGTCGTTGATCGTGAAGGTGAAGGCGTCCTGCAGGCGGTCGGTGTCGATGCGCAGGGCCTGCACGGCGGCGTTGGCGTTGTCGACCACGTAGCTGAAGGTGCCGTCGGCGCGAATGGTGAGCGTGCCGTAGGCGCCGACGATGACGGTGTCGCCCGTGGCGCCAACCGGCCGGTCGGTGCCGCCGGCCACTTCCTCGCCGGTGCGGATGAAGGTGACGGTGACGGCATCGCCGTCGGGGTCGCTCACCGC
Source organism: Pseudomonadota bacterium (assembly GCA_018241225.1). Classification (GTDB taxonomy): domain Bacteria; phylum Pseudomonadota; class Gammaproteobacteria; order Burkholderiales; family Burkholderiaceae_C; genus Variovorax. Next base: position 13,606 of record JAFEEG010000023.1, on the reverse strand, counting down.
GCGCTGCACCGTGTCGCTCGGGTCCAGGCCGGCCGTACCGTTGTTGATGCCGCCAGCCTCGATAGCCACCGTGGTCAGGTCGCCTGCCACCGGTGGGTCGTTGACGCCGCGCACCGTCACCACCAGTTGCGCCAGGTCGGTCAGGTCGCCCGTGTCCACCAGGCGGTAGGTGAAGGTTTCGCTGAGGGTGGCGCCGGCGGGCAGGGCCTGCACCGCCGCATTGCCGCTGTCCACGTCATACACATAGCTGCCGTTGGCGCCGATGGTCAGTGTGCCGTACAGGCCCCGCACCACCGTGCCGCCGGCGGTGCTGGTGCTGCCAGTCGTCACATCGGTGAACGCGCCGCCCGCGGCCTCGGTGCCGGTGCGGATGCCGTTGACCTGCAGCACCGTGTTGGGCCGGTCGGCCCGGTCCACGTCGCTGTCCACGCCAAAACCGTTGTCGTCGGTCACGACATTGCCAGTGGGGTTGATCTCCGGCTGGCTCAGGTCGGTGGGCGCAGCCTGCGCCAGGGCGCTGTTGTCGGTGGCCACCGGGTTGTCGTTGCGTCCGCGGATGATGATGGTCAGGTTGGCCAGGGTATCGAGGTTGCCCACGTCGGTGACGCGGTAGCTGAACACGTCCGCCAGGATCTCGCTGTCGTTCGACAGTGCCTGCACGGCCGCGTTGTTGTTGTCGACCACGTAGCGGTAGCTGCCGTCCGAGCCGATCGTCAGGGTGCCATACACGCCCAGCAGCACGGTGCCGTTGCTGCTGGTGGTTCCGTCCGCCACCGGCGTGATGGGGGCGGGGGCGTTTCGGTCGACCAGTCGGATGCCCGTGACGCGCAGCGCCTCGCCCACCACGTCCTTGTCGCGGTCGTTGGTCAGCACGTTGCCCGTGGCGTCGCTGCCCGGCGTACCGTTGTTGACGCCGCCGGCCTCGATGGCGATGCCGGTGTCGTCGACGGGAAGCGGCGCGTCGTTGGCGCCATGGATCGTGACGGTGAGCGTTCCGATGTCGAAGGCATTGGCCTTGTCGCTCACCACGTAGGCGAAGCTTTCCTGCAGCGTCTGGTTGGCCGTGCGCAGCGCTTCGACCAGCGGATTGTTGTTGTCGACGATGTAGTGAAAGATGCCGTTGTGGTCCACCGTAAGGGTGCCGTACTTGCCCACGACGGATTGCAGGCCGGTGCTCGGCACCAGCGCCCGCGTCTGGCCGGCCAGGCCGATCTCCGTCACGCGCAGCACGTCGGGCACGGTGTCGTTCAGGTCCGGGTCGATGTCGTTGCCCAGCAGGCCGCCGCGCGGGTCCACGCCGAACTGCCGGTTGTCGGTGCCGCCTGCTTCCAGCGCGTCGGCGGTGTCGTCCACGGCCACTGGCGGGTCGTTCACCGGTGCCAGCACGATCTGGAAGTCCGCATTGGCGCTCAGGGCGTCGGTGGGCTGGCCGGGGAAGCCGTTGCCGTCGGCATCACCGAAATTGCCGTTGTCGGTGACGACCACGAACACGCGGTCGTTGCCGTTGTAGTCCTGGCGGCCCAGGTACATGAGCTTGTCCAGCGCCAGGTTCAGGTCGGCCAGCGTGCCGGTGAGGAACATCGTGGCGGAGCCTTCGCCGGTGGTAGTCACGCCGGCCTGCGCGCTCGACAGCGACAGCGTGCCTTGCCCCACATTCAGCCGCACCGTGAGCAGGCTTGGCGGATTGGGGTTGCGGTTGGCGTCGGGATCGGCCACGGTGATGCCGTGGATGGCCAGCGGCACGTCCTCCAGGCCGTTCTGCGTGCCGGGCACGACCACCGTGGGCGGGTCGTTGCGCTCGACGTAGCCGGCGTTGGCGACCACGGCGTTGATGACCCCACCGCTGGTCACGTCGAGCGTGAAGTCCACCTGCCCGAGCACGCCGCCATCGGTGTCGATGCGCACGTCGAGCTGGCCGGCGGCCGGATCGTTCGGGTCGGTGATCGGCCCAGTGGGCATGACGATGCGGAACACGCCAGAGGGCAGCAGCGAGAAGCGATAGAAGCCGGCCGCGTTGGTGACGGTGAAGAAGTGACGGTTATCGGCCTCGGTCGACAGGTCGTTGTCCAGCCCGCCCCAGATCAGCTCCACCTGCTGGTTGGCCAGCGTGGGGGCACCCAGGTCCGGAATGGGGGACGTGGTGGCGGTGCCCGTGTCGTTCCACAGCACCCCGGTGACCTGCCCGAGGCCGGCCGGTGAGGTGAGGATGTAGGTATTGGGCCCGATGCCCGAGCCGGTGCGCTCGCCTTCGACATCGCCGTCGACGCCGACGGTGTCGCCACCCCATTGGGTGAAGGTTTCGGGCAGGCTGGTCCAGGTCAGGATGGAGTTGACCGGTTGCACGGGCTGCAGGTTGGGCAGCTCGGCCGTGTACACCACCTGGATGCTCGAGCCGATGTTGATTTGCGCAAATTCCAGCCCCACGCCCGACGGCCCCACGACTGCGGTCACGCCTGCCGGCAGGTTGTTCGGCCCGTACGTCGTACCGTCGATGGTCACGCTTTGCAGCGTGTAGCCCAAGGCGCCTGGGTAGTTGACGGCCAGGCGCGCGTCGTATGCGGGCAGGGTGCCGTTCTGGGTGAAGTCCAGCTGGAAGGTGGCCGTGCCGCTGGCACCCGACGGGTTGGGGTCGAAGTCGATGATGCGGTTGCTCAGCCCGTTGAAGGAGGGCTCCACCACCCGTTCGAAGAGCGTGTCGCTCTGGCTGAGCTGCGTGGTGCCCGAGAACTCGCGCACCAGCGCGCCCAACTGGGCATTGTTCACGACGGCCGACGCGTTGGTCACCCGCACGTTGAACTCGATCACCACGCCCTCCAGGTCGGGGTCGTCCGGTGGCGGGTTGCTGAGGTTGCCCAGGTTGAAGGTGATCACCTGGCGGCCTTGCCCATCCCTGGTGATCGTGATCAGGTTCGGGTTGAAGATCCCTTGCGGCCCCGGCCCTGCCAGGTTGGGGTCGATCAGCTGGGCTTGCGGGCTGTCCTCGTTGCCGTCCACGTGCAGCGTGCCGCCGACCGTCAGCGCTGCGTCGCTGACCAGCCAGCCGGCGATCGGCCCGTTGGAGATGAGCGCGATGCGGATGTTGTTGAGCAGTTGGGTGGGCTCGATGAACTCAAGCCCCGCGTCCAGCACGATCTGCAGCTGGTAGTTGGGCGTGTTGCCTTCGGGCACCAGCACTGCCGCGCGGTAGCGGATGATTTCGCCCACCGCCACTGTCTCGACCGGAGCGTCGGTGGGGGCGGGTGCCGCGGTGTCGCCCATGCCGCCGACGCGCGAGAAGCGCACGCCCGAGGCGACCGGTATGTTCAGCGCATTGGTGCGCTGGTAGTCATTGAGCACGTTGCTGTTCAGCGGTCCGTCCACGCCGGTACGCTCGCCGGCCGGGTCTGCGGTGCCGCCGGTGGTGCCGTCCAGGCTGGTCCATTGCACCGTGGCGCTGTTGACGATGTTGGGCACCGCGGGCGCCGAGGCGTTGACGGTGCCGCGCAGGTGCAGCGTGATGCTGCCACCCTTGCCGATGTCGATGTTGGCCCCGGTAACGGTGGCTAGCGACGTTGGGCTCAGCTCGAAGTCAGCCTGGCCGTTGTTGGTGGCGCCGCCGGCATAGTCCACGCCCAGCAGCGTGATGCCCGACAACTGCGCGGGCAGGTTGTTCAGGAAGCTGATGTCGAAGGCATTGAAATCGCTCGAGCCGGTTCCGTTGCTGATGACGATGTCCCAGTCCACGACGTCGCCTTCGTCGAAGCCCAGGCCCGGCGGCGTCAGCAGCGTCTGCGTGATCTGCAGGGTGGGTTCGCGCACCGTGACGGTGGGGGCGCCACCACTGAGCGCCACGTCGCGCGAAATGGGTGTGGCGCCGTTGGGCGTGTCGCCGTCCAGGTCCGAATAGTTCAGCTGGGCGCTGTTGGAGCGCACCTGGCCGGCCTGGTTGGCCAGGGTGTTGCTGGCCACCAGCCGCACCCGGATCACGAAGCTGTTGTTGGTGGCGAGGTTGTCACCGTTGGCTTGGGCAGTGGAGAAATGAAAGCGCGGGTCCGCGCCGTCGTCGCCCAAGTTGCCCGAGGCGGTGTCCACGCCGCTAACGGTGACCGTGCCGTTGAGCCCACCGGGCAGCAGCATGTAGCCCGAATTGTTGTTGAAGCTCATGTCCAGCCGCAGGCCCGCGGGAATCAGGTCGGTGAGCACCAGCGAGGGCGTCACGCCTTCGGGCAAGGTCACGACGATGTCGTAGAGCATGCTCTCGCCGATGACCAGGTCCGAGCCCGTGGTGTGCGAGGCGCTGGAGTCGCCGTCGTCCAGCGAGCCGCCGGCGTAGTTCTTCGTCACCGTCGGGGCGGCCACCTGCTGGCCCGCGATGTCGGTCAGATCCGTGGGGGTGAAGTCGGCCCCGCCCTCCACGCTGGCGTAGTGGCTCAGGGTGCCGGTGCTCTGCAGCGTGCGGCTGGCCTCGATGGTCTGCGACACCACCGTGTCGTAGGTGATCACCACCAGGTTGCGGCCCGTGGTGTCGGTGCGCCCGGCCAGCAGGGTGCCCTGGTTGTTGGCGTCCAGGAAGGTGATGGTGTTGCCCGAGATGGCGTAGTCGGTGTTCAGCACCAGTTGCGAGCCGTCGCCGCGATAGACCAGCACGTTGGCACTGGCCAGGCTGCCGCCCACGAAGCTGATGCCCGTGGGCAGCGTGATGCTGGTGACCACGTCGAAGGCATTGCCGCCACCGGTGTTCTGGATGGCGGTGGCCAGGCGAACGATGTCGCCCGCATCGATGCCCGAGACGTTGCCGTCGATGGCCAGCAGGTCGGTCACGCTGCCGCTGAAGGGCACGCCGCCGCTGCCCGGTGCGGCCCAGGTGCCGGTGGTGCCCGTCACCGTGCCGTTGCTGCTGGAGACCACGCCGTGCTTGATGTCGAGCACAGGCTCGGCCACCGAGGCGATGTTGGCCACGTCCGAGGAAACCAGCCGCTGGTCGGTCAGCGTGGTGAGCTGGCTCGACTGCCCCAGCACGCTCAGCGAACGTTGGTCGGCAAAGGGCTGGTCGCCCACGCGCAGGGTGAACTCCACCTCGATTCGGCTGCCGTTGACCGTGGTGCTGTAGTCGGCAAAGGTGAAGAGCACCGAGTTGCCGGGCCCCGTGGTGACCGTCGGCGCGCTGCCCGCATTGGTGTTGCCCGCGCCCAGTTGCCATTGCCCGTCGCGGTTGCCGGTGGCCCAGGTGATGCCGCCCAGGTTGAACAGGGGCTGGGGCAGGTAGGCGCTCAGGCTGAAGGATTCGTAGTCGCCGGTGACCAGGTCGTAGCTCAGGCGGAAGGTCACCAGGTCGCCGGGGCGCAGCTCGACGTCGGGCGGCGGCGCGCCGTTGTTCACCGATACAAGCTGGATGTCGACGTTGCTGGTGGGAACGGTGGCGGTGGACGACGATCCGTCGGTCTGGTCGCCCGCGACGCTGACCGGGCCGTCGAGGATGGTGGCGGTGACCACCGAGTTGTTGCCGACCGAGTCGCCCTCGTTGATGGCGCTGTGCGGCGCGCCCGCCGGTGGCGTGTAGCTCTGGCCGACGACGGCGCTGTAGTTGATCCGGGCGCGGGTGGCACCCAGCTGGTTGGCGTCGATGGCCAGGTCGCCGTTGAGGTAGGCGCGCAGCGCATCCACGTTGGCCAGCGACTGTGCGATGTCGAACACCAGCGAGGTGGTGCCGTCGCCGTTGACGGTCGAGCTGGTGACCAGGGTGATCGTGCTCTGGGTGTTCCCGATCCAGATGGTCAGCGTGGGCGTGCCGCTGAGCGTCTGGCCGTCGCCCAGCTGGTCGCGCACCAAGAACTGGCCTTCCTGCACCAGGTTGCGCCCGAAGACATAGAAGTCCGAGATGGTGATGTCCAGCTGGTAGGCCAGCGTGTCGCCGGGGGTCAGCCCCGCGTGGCCTACGTCGGTCTGCAGCGTGCTCTGCTTGATCAGCGCGATGGACTTGGCCACGAACGTGGTGTCGTCGCCCGTGGCGCTGAAGTCGATCGAGGTGGCCGGCGGCGTCAGGTCGCGCGGGTCCAGCGGCACCCACTGGCCCGTGGCCTGCGCCGCATCGACGGTGATGGTGCGCGGGGCGCCGGTCTGCGGGTCGAGGATGGCGGCGCCTTGCGCATCGGCATCGGGAACGTAGAACGACACCACGGTGCTGGTCGCCCCCGACAGCGTGGCGTAGGTGACCGAGAACGAGTCGATGAAGTCGTTTGCCGCAATGGCGTTGGCAATGTCGGTCGGGTCCGTCAGCACCGTGCCGTCGTGCAGGGTAATGGAGGTGAGGGTGCCGCCGGCGCCGGGCGTGATGGCCGTGACCTGGATGGTGTCGGGCAGGTTCTGCGTGACGACCACATTGGTCAGCGTCTGGCCCGGTGCGGGCGTGGCGGTGACGGTGAGGGTGCGCCCGTAATTGGGGCCGGTGGCCGTTTCTCCCTCGGGCGCGTTGATGGTCTCGTCGAAGGTCAGCACCGTGGGGTGCACGTTGTAGTTCACCAGGCCCGTGCCGATCAGGCTGGGGTCCTGCTTGGGGTTGTTCAGCGCATCGTTGCCGAACTCGAAGCCGCCGCGCACCGCAATGCCCAGGTCCGGGTTGCCGTTGGAATAGGCGGTGTCGGCCAGGTTGCTGAGGTTGACCCGCACATTGATGGGAATCACCGGCTGGTCGTTCGCCACGCTGCCGTAGGGCAGGGAGATCACCACCATCTGGTCGCCCGCGCGCATGCCCACGCTGGCCGCGGTAATGACCACCGGATTGCCGTTGGCGTCGCGCGCCAGCGGATGGGTGGCATTGCCGTTGGCATCGAAGGTGACCACGCTGGGCGTGAGCGTCTGGCCGAGATAGCTGGCCGAGGCAAAGGTCACGCCGTCGTTGCCGTCCTTTCCGGTGGCTGGCAGGAAGACGTCGATGAAAGGCGCGTAGCCGACCTGGGTGGACCCGTTCGTGAAATTGACGGTGAACTGCGCCTGGTTGCCCAGCAGCACGTCGCTGCCGCCGCTGTCCAGCGTGACCGTGGGCGCGGCGTCGGCCAGCAGGCCGGTGAAGGAGGCCGCCGCCTCGGCGCCCAGTGCCAGCGGCTTGTCGATGACGCCGCTGACGACCTCCAGGTTCCAGTTGCCGCCGGCAGATGCGCTGCCGGTGGCGTCGCTGGACGCACCCACGTCCGCACCGGTGAGGTAGGACAGCTCGTTGACCAGCGCGCGCCCCGGCGTGCCGGCACCGATGTCGCATCCGTAGAGCTGGATGTCGGCACCTGCGTTCAGCTCGCCGCGCCAGGCCGTCAGCATGGCCGCATTGGCCTGCAGGCTGTCGGCGGTGAGCGTGGCGTTGCCCAGCGTGAACTGGCCTGAAGTGCCGTGCGAGAAGATCTGGATGGAATCGACGTGGCCCAGTTCGGCCAGCGCCGCGGAAATGGCCGCGAGGCCATTGGTCTGGGTGTCGATTACCAGCAGCCGTGAATTGGCCGGCAGGTTGGCTGTGAGCGCGTCGCGCCCTTCGACGCGCGAATCGACCACGACCAGGTTCAGTGCGGGGGCCTGGGCCGTTGGCGCGGGCGCTGCCGGCGCCGACGCATTGCCGGCCGCTGCGGCAGGTGCCGCGGACTCGGCGCTGCGCGTGGCGGGGTCGGCCGTTGCGCCGGCGGTGGATGCCGGCGTGTCCTGGTTGTGATGCTGGTCTGCAGCGGTGGCAGCCGCACCGTCGAACATGATGCGAGGTTCCAGCGCCAGCGCATGTGCGCGCGGCCGCAAGATCGAATCTCTTGCCTGGCCGCGAATCGAATCCACCATAGATCCCAACTCCTTCTTGGGGCACACACGTTTGTGCCGTCTGGAGTCTCGCAGAGGAGCTTTACTGCGCCAAGACTGTTACGTAATGTCACATGCCCCCGCTGGGGCATGACCTCTAGCGGATCATGCCCAGCTTGCGGGCAATGGCCACCGCCTGCGTGCGGCTCCTGGCGTCCAGCTTGGTGTTGATGTTGCGCAGGTGCGTGCGCACGGTGCTGTCGGACACGAAGAGCTTCTCGGCCATGGCATTGTTCGAGTAGCCCTCGGCCAGCAGTTGCAGCACGCGGATTTCCTTGAGCGTGAGCGGCTCGGTGCTGGTGGGGCCGGGGCTCGCCTCGGCCTCGGCGGGCAGTGCGATGGGGCCCACGATCTGCAGCAGTCGCTGCAGGTAGTCGGCCAGGATCGGGTCGCTGCCCAGGGCCTTGCCGGCGCCGCTGTCACCCTGCGCGCGCGCGGCGTTGGCGTAGCGGTGCACCAGGGCGCCCGCCGCCGGCCCTTCGTCGAGGATCAGCCGCACAAAGCCTTCCTGGCTGGCCGTCTGCAGCACCGCGCCGATCTCGTCCAGCGCGGCCTGCGTCTCGCCTGTGCGCTGCAGGGCCAGGGCCCGAAGCACCCGCAGCTTGAGGGCACGGCGGTTGCGGTTGGAACCCAGTGCGGCATGCAGTTCGGCGTCGAGGGTCGCGAGTGCGGCCCTGGCGTCGCCAAAGGCGATTTCCCAGCGCGCCTGGGCGAGCGCGAAGTAGTCCAGGTCGTGCGCCGGCAACTGCTGGCGGCGCTCGCGCTCCCACAACTGCGGGTCGTCGGCGCGCCGCAGCTCGTCGCGCGATGCGGGGCCGTTGCCCTGCAGCAGCAGCATGCGCGAGCGCTCCAGCTTGGCCGCCGACACCACGCGTGGCAGCTGCCGCTGGTGGCCCACGTATTCGAGCTCGGTCAGCGCCTGGAACGCGGCGTCGATGTCGCCCGCGTGAAAAGCAATGCGCGAGCGCATGACGTGGCTGAGGATCATGTGGTCGGGCAGGCCCACGTCGCGCGCCAGGGGCAGGTAGGCGTTGAGCAGGTGCTCGGCCTGCAGCAACTGATGGGTCTCGTACACCGCGCCGGCATACAGCACGCCGGCCCAGGCGTTGCCGTGGCTGTGGTTGTAGGTCACGGCATGGGTGGAGTCCACCGCCATGCGCAGCCGGGCGGTGGCCTGGCGCAAGCGGCCCTCGTGCAGGTCGAACAGGCCCGCCAGGGACTCGGTGTACATGCGGTTGAAGGTGCTGTTGCCTTGTTCGCGCCGCGCGGCCTCCAGCAGGCGTTGCGCCTCGTGCGGGTCGCCGCGCACCGCCAGGATGTGGGCCATGACGTTGAGCAGCACCACCTCGGCAAAGGCCAGCCCGGTGGGCAGGCGCGCCAGGCTCTGGCGGCCGGCCTCGTAGGCGTCGTCGTGCTTGTCCTGCATGGCCAGCAGCAGCGGGATCAGCGTGTGGGCGTTGCTGCGCACCTGGGGCACGGGGCTGTCCAGGCTGCCCGATTCCTGCAGCATGCGCATGGCGTCCCACGGGCCGTGCGTGAAGCAGATGGCCCACAGCGCAATGAGCTGCAGCATCGGCCGCTCGCGCAGCAGCGGCTGCGGGATGGCTGCGAACCAGCGCGCCAGCATTCGCATGCGGCCCTGTTCCAGGAACTGCTCGGCAAACTGTTCGAGCAAGGCCAGTGCGTGGGGATGGTCGCCGCCCTCGATGGCATGGTCGATGGCGGGCACTGGCCGGCCGCGAGATTCGTACCAGCCCGAGGCGGCCAGGTGCAGGCGCGCCAGCTCCTGCGGCCGCTCGCGCGCCAGCTGCGCCCGCAGGAAGTCGGCAAACAGGCTGTGGTAGCGCCAGGCCGGCCCTTCCTCGCTGCTGCCGCTGTCGACGCGCACCGGCGTAAGGAACAGGTTGGCCGCGGCCAGCCGGTCCAGGATGGCCGCGCTGTCGGCATGCGGATTGAGGGCCTGGCACACCGACGCGTCAAGCTGGCGCAGGATGCTGGTGCGCAACAGGAACTCGCGGATCTCCGTGGGCTGGTGGGCCAGAACATCCTCGGCCAGGTAGTCGGCCACCGCGCGGTCGGAGCCGGAGAAGCGATCGATGAAGCCGGTGGTCTCGGTGCCATGGCGCTCCAGCGCGAGCGAGGCCAGCCACAGTGCCGCCGGCCAGCCTTCGGTCTTGCTGTGCAGGCGCGAGAGCAGGTCGGCGTTCAGCGCCTGTTGCTGGTGCATGGAGCGCGAAGCCTGGGCTTGCCGCAGGCCGAAGAAATCGCGCGCTTCCTCCAGCGAGAAGCGCAGCCGGTCGGTGTCGATCTCGACCAGCTGGCCGCGCGCGCGCAGGCGCCCCAGGCCCAGGTCGGGCAGGCTGCGCGAGCCCAGCACGATCTGCCCGCGGCGCGGCAGGTAGTCGATCAGCTCGCGCACAACGCCGAGTACGGCGCGCTCCTGCACCACCTCGAAGTCGTCGAGGAAGAGCGTGAAGGGTGAGTCATGCGCGGCCAGCGCCGCCACGGCGTCGAAGGGCGCGGGACCGGCCGGAACCTCGACGATGCCCAGGCGCTGCACGGCCTCGGCCAGGCCACCCAGGAAGCGCGAGACGTCGTTGTCGGCCCGGTCCAGCGTGAGCCAGGCGGTGGCGATGCCCTGGGCGTCCATGTGCTCGCGCAGTTGCGCCATGGCGGTGGTCTTGCCGAAGCCGGCCGGCGCGCGCACCAGCACCAGCCGTGCGGCCGAGCCCGAGATCTGCTCGTGGATGGCGCTGCGAAGCACCTGGGTGGCCAGGAAGACCGGGGGCGTGAGCTTGGTTTCGAGTATGCGGGGGGAGGTGGGCACGGCAGAAACGGATTCTGCGGCATGCCCCTTCACACCCGTGGCGCGTTGGCGTCAGGGGTGGCGTGGACTGTCTATCGGGCGGACTCGAGGGAAACGGGCAGGGCCGCGAAAAGATCGAGCGCCTGCGAACCTGCGCTGATGGATGTGGCTGCCTCGGCAATGCGCAGCTCGCCCTTGGCCGCTTCGCCACCGATGATCCCCGCCGCGCAGGCCAGCGCCACTGCGCCGGCCCCGATGAAACTCCATGTCGTACTCATTGCTGTCTCCGTGTGAGAGGAGTTTGCAGCCAATCGCGCAGGCGAAAACGCCGGTGTTGGAACCGGAGTGTTCGGCTTACGGAAACAATGGGGAGGTCAGGCGCCTTCGATGATGCGGATCTCGCGCTCGACGCCGTTGCCGAGTGCCGCCAGCGCCACCTGGTATTCGGGGCTGTCGTGCGCGGCAAGGGCCTGTGCGACGCTGTCGAATTCGATCAGCGTCGTGCGCTGCATCAACCCCTGTTCATAGACCTTGGCCGGCTCGCCGCGTGCCAGGAAGCGCGCGCCGTGGGCAGTGAGCGCCGGACCGGCCAGCTTTGCATAGGCGGCGAGTTTGTCGGCGTCGTTGACGGCGCGGTAGGTGCTGATCCAGTAGGCTTTTGGCATTTGATTTCTCTCACGGGAGCGGACTTGAACGGGGCGACTATAGCCACTACCCCGACCCCCAGGGCCTGGCGAGCGCGGCCGCAGGCCTAGCCCCCGACGACTGACCAGCCAGCCTGTTGGTTCGCCCTGTCGTTTTCGTACTCCCACCGCGTGCCGCAAGCGTCGCAACGGTAGCTCGTCACGGTGAACGTGTGGCCGTCGCTGCGCTCTACCTTGCGACTGGAGATTTGAACGAGCTCGGCGTGCCCGGGCGCACGGCGCCAGCCGCGCTGGATTCACCGGCACATGAAGCGCAAAGCACCATCTTGTTCAACTTGTCCGCTTGTTTGGATGTCTTCGTCATATGGCTTCAGGTCTGTCTACAGGTCGTCTAATCAGCCAATGCTAGCAAGACGCCGACTCTGTTGAGTGCGCCGACCACATTGCCAGGGCACACCGCGGTGCAGCCTTACCGCAAGTCGGCATGGCGCCACCGACCGGAATCCGGGCACAAATCGGCCGGTGCGCCGTTCAGCCAAACTTGCCCTTCGTCGAGTTGCAACGAGGTCGTGGGGTCGTTGTCGAAGGTGACCCGAAGTGCGCGCCCGACATCGGCATCCTCGATGGAGAGCTCCCAGGTCAGGAATACCTGGGTGCAATCCTGGCCGCACGCGAAGTCGGCCACATGAAAGCCACTGCTGCGACGCTGAATTACGGCGTGAGGCTGGCCAGTATCGAAAATCACAGCCGTGCCCCGGGTCAGGGGAATCCGATGGCCTGCAGATGGAAAGTGCAAGTCCAGGCCTCTGTCCTCGCTCAGGAAGAGATTGCAAAAGGCCGCACCTCCATATTGCGCACCGTCGTGGTGGTACTTCGCGCCGCGGCAGGCCATGAGGGCGACGTCGCTGGAGGCAAGCACCCCAGGCAGTCCGAGCGTGCGCGTCCAATCGCCCGCTGCCTGCACGCAGTGCTTGTAGTCCGGCCAGCGCGCACGAGCTCGCGCCAAAGGCAATTCCTCGACGTCTCCGGGCTCCAAGCCCAAGCGCGAAGATGTCTCCCTTTCCCAATCAGCAACCAGACGTGCAGGGGGCGCAGGGACATCGACCGTGCCCCATAGCACGACGTCACTCACGCTTCGACTGCGGATGGCGCTGCCACTCCAGAAATAGGCAGTCAGCAGGTCTCGCATCTGGAAAAACGCTCAGTTCTTGGCGCCTGCAGCGGCCAACAGCTCGGCCATTTGCAGGTAACCGCGCTGGCGCGCATGCTGCAGTGGCGTCACACCCTGGGCATCGGCCAGACTCACATCGGCCTTGGCGGCGACAAGCTGGCGCACGATGTCCACATGCTCGGGCCCGCCGTCGCCTAGCAACACCGCTTCGAGCAGTGCCGTCCAGTGCAGGCGATTCACATGGTTCACATCCACGCCGGCCGCAATCAGCAGGCGCACGGTCTCGACATGGCCGCGCTCCGCCGCCGGAATCAGCGCCGTGCCGCCGTAGCGGTTGGTGCTTTGCAGATCGGCGCCATGGGCCAGCGTCAGCTTCAAGATCTCGTTGTGCCCACGCGCGCCGGCATAGAGATAAGGGCTGTCTTGGATGCGGTCCTTGGCGTTCACATCGGCGCCGGCAGCGATCAGTGCCTCGGCCGCTGCCACCTGGTTGTGGTGGGTGGCCACCAGCAAAGCGGTGGCGCCGCTGCTGTCTCTGGCGTCCACGCTGGCGCCCTGTGCGAGCACAGCCCTCACTTCGGCGACGTTGCCGCGCTCGGCGGCCTCGTGCAAACGGTTTTCCAGTGCGCCACCGCTAGCGATGGAGGGGACAGAAGCCAGCATGACGGTCACCACTGCGAGGTAAATCGAAATACGTTCGAAAAAAGGCATGGCTCCCCCTTTGGCAGCCATTGCGGCAGAAAAAAATGGCACCCGCACAGCATAGACCACCGCGGAAGCGGACCTTCGCTGTGATTGAAGAAGCGCCGGGAGCGGACGTCGGGGGCGCTCGTCGTGGGCGGCATCGCCATTGAGGTCTGGCATAGCGGCCAGGAGGAGCCGCTCGGCCGCGTCGCAGAATTCGCCAGGTAGCCGACGTTCACTGCGCGGCGGAACCACGCGAGGATCCGAGACTCACAATATGACTTCGTCAGCCCGACGGAGAGTGCTCCGCGGGATGGTCAAGCCCAAGGTTCTGGCGATCCTTAGATTGACAACGAACTCGAGCTTTGTCGGCTGCTCCATCGGCAGGTCACCGGGCTTCGCGCCATTGAGTATCTGCACCGCAATCTCTGCCACGCGACGGAACATCGCTGCATAGTCGGGGCCGTAGGACAGCAACCATCTTGAATGACT
>JAFEEG010000022.1 GCA_018241225.1 Pseudomonadota bacterium | reverse complement strand
CCTCACTGCCTTGACGACTGAAGTTTGCATGATCTGAGACATATAAGGAGACGGCATGCAGACGCAACAGACATTGCAGACGGAAGACGGCGCACGCATTGCCGTGCGCCGCTACCAGAGCCCAGGCGCACCGCGCGCCAGCATCGTCATCGGCGGTGCCATGGGCGTTCGCCAATCCTTCTACGAGCCCTTCGCTACCTGGTTGGCACAGCAGGGGCATGTGGTCTGGACCTTCGACTACCGGGGCAGCGGCGACTCGCTGGACGGTACGCCACTGCGCGGCGTGAAGGCCGATCTGTTCGACTGGGCGCGCGACTACGAAGCGGTGATCGATGCCGCCAAGGCCGCGCTGCCTGGCGAGCCGCTGTACCTCCTGGGGCACAGCCTGGGCGCGCAGCTGCCGGGCTTTCTTCAAAAGCCGGAGCAGGTCGACGGCCTGGTCAGCATCGCCGCGGGCAGCGGCTACTGGCGCGAGAACGCGCCGAAGCTCAAGCGCAGCGTGCTCTATTTCTGGCACGTGCTGGTGCCGTTGGCCACGCGCATCTGGGGCTACTTTCCGGGGCGCAAGCTGCGCAAAGTGGGTGACCTGCCGCGCGGCGTGATCCTGCAGTGGCGCAAGTGGTGCCTCAACCCGCGCTACAGCGTGGGCGCCGAAGGCGAATTGGCCGCGCAAAGCTATGCGCGTGTTCGCTTTCCGCTGCTGGCCCTGTCGATGACCGACGACGAGCTGATGACGCTGGCGGGCACGCGCAGCCTGGTGAGCCTGTATGCCGGCGCGCCCAGCGTGGTGGAGTGCATTGCGCCAGCCGATGTGCAAGCGCGGCGCATCGGCCATTTCGGCTTTTTCCGCGAGCAGTTCAGCCAGAGCCTGTGGCCGCGACTGGTCGAGCAGCTGCAGCGCCTGGCGTCCATCGCTGCGACGCAGCAAACCGGCGTCGCGCAGAAGACTGCCTGACCCGCAGGCCGGACGCACACTGCGGCGCATGACGACGAACACCCATCCCTTCGACGAAGCCCTGCGCCTGTCGCACAGCGACTTGCGCGCGGGCCAGTTCAGCGGCCAGACCAGCCCTGCCTACTGGAACATGGTCGGCCCTTTCGGTGGCGCCACGGCGGCCATCGTGCTGCAGTCGGTGCTGCAGCATCCCGACCTGCTGGGCGAGCCGGTGGCCCTGACGGTGAACTTCGCTGCCGCCATTGCGGAAGGCAACTTCGAGGTTCAGGCCACGCCGGTGCGCACCAACCGCTCCACCCAGCACTGGACGGTGAGCATTTCGCAAAACGGCGAGATCAACACCACCGGCACCGTGTTCACCGCGCTGCGCCGCGAAACCTGGGGTGCTGGCGACCTGCCAATGCCCGAGGTGCCGCGACCGAGCGACGTGCAGCCCATCGCCATCGGCCCGCAGGGCGTGGCCTGGCTGGCCAACTACGAGATGCGCCCCATCAGCGGCAAGCCGCCTGCGGATTGGGATGGCAGCGGCACACACAGCGAGAGCCGGCTGTGGCTGCGCGAGGCGCCGCCGCGTCCGCTGGACTTTGCCTCGCTGGCGGCCATGAGCGACATGTTTTTTCCGCGCGTGTGGCTACGCCGTGCCACGCGGGTGCCGGCCGGCACGGTGTCCATCACCACCTATTTCCATGCCGACGCACGCGTGTTAGCCGAGGTGGGCACCGGCTACCTGCTGGGCCGCGCGCATGCGCAGCAGTTCTTCAACGGCTACTTCGACCAGAGCGCCCATCTGTGGAGCGAGGACGGGCACCTGCTGGCCAGCAGCAACCAGATCGTCTACTACAAGGAATGAGCGCGCACCCCGCACTCGCCAGGCAAGGAGCGACACCGTGACCACCGACAAGACAACCAAGGCCGCCCTCATCATCGGCGCGGGCGACGCCACCGGCGGCGCCATTGCCCGGCGCTTCGCTCGCGAAGGCTACGTGGCCTGCGTCACGCGCCGCAGCCTCGACAAGCTGCAGCCGCTGGTCGCGCAGATCGAGGCCGAGGGCGGCCGCGCCCGTGCCTTTGCCAGCGACGCGCGCAAGGAAGAGGAAGTGGTGGCGCTGATCGAGCAGATCGAAGCCGAGGTGGGGCCCATCGAGGTGATGGTGTTTAACATCGGCGCCAACGTGCCCGAGAGCATCCTCACCGAATCGGCCCGCAAGTACTTCAAGGTGTGGGAGATGGCCTGCTTCGGCGGCTTCCTCAACGCCCGCGAGGTGGCCAAGCGCATGGTCGCCCGGCCTATGCCGGCTAGCGGGCACCGCGGCACCATTCTCTTCACCGGCGCCACGGCATCGCTGCGCGGCGGCGCCAACTTTGCCGCCTTCTCGGGCGCCAAGATGGCGTTGCGCGCCCTGGCCCAGAGCATGGCGCGCGAGTTGGGATCGCAGGGCATCCATGTGGCGCACGTGGTGGTCGACGGGGCCATCGACACCGAGTTCATCCGCAGCAATTTCCCCGAGCGCTATGCACTCAAGGCGCAAGATGGCATCCTGAACCCCGAGCACATTGCCGACAGCTACGCCATGCTGCACCGCCAGCCGCGCGATGCGTGGACGCACGAGCTGGACCTGCGGCCGTGGTCCGAGAAATTCTGAAATAAAGCAAAAGCGAAAGAGGAGACGACAAGTGAGCAAGACCGTCGAGTTCTACTTCGACTTTGGCAGTCCCGCCTCGTACATCGCCTACGTGCGCCTGCCGGGCATTGCCGCCGAGACGGGTGCCGAGCTGGTGTGGAAGCCCATGCTGCTGGGCGGCGTGTTCCAGGCCACCGGCAACCGCTCGCCGGTGGAAGTGCCCGCCAAGGGCCCCTACGTGATGGAAGACCTCAAGCGCTGGGCCCGGCGCCATGACATGGCCTTCAACCACAACCCGCATTTCCCGATCAACACGCTGCTGCTGATGCGCGGCGCCGCCGGCATGCAGATGCACGAGCCGGCGCGCTTTGCGGACTACGTGGCAGCGGTGTTTCGTGCCATCTGGGTCGATGCGATGAACATGAACGACCCGGCCACCGTGGGCGCCGTGCTGCAGCGCGCCGGCTTCGACGCGCCGAAAATCCTCGCCTTGACCCAGCAGCAGGACGTGAAGGACCGCCTTCGCGCGCTCACCGACGAGGCGGTGGCGCGCGGCGTGTTCGGCGCGCCCACCATGTTCGTCGGCACCCAGATGTTCTGGGGCCAGGACCGCCTGGACTTCGTGCGCGAAGCCCTCGTTTCAAACCAAGAAAGCACCTCATCATGAGCAGCGACATCCTTGTGCACACCGAAGCCGGTGTGAGCACGATCACCTTCAACCGCGTCGAGAAGAAGAACTCGATCAGCTCCGCCATGTACGCGGCCATGGCCGACGCCGTGGAGCAGGCCGCCGCCGACAACGCGGTGCGCGTGCTGATGATCCAGGGCGACGCCACCATCTTCAGCGCGGGCAACGACCTGGGCGACTTCCTGAACGCGCCGCCCTCCGGCGAGGGCTCGCCGGTGTTCCGCTTCATGCGTGCGCTGTCCACCTTCGGCAAGCCGGTGGTGGCTGCGGTGTGCGGCCCGGCGGTGGGCATCGGCACCACGCTGCTGTTCCATTGCGACATCGTGGTGGCAGGTGACAACGCGGCCTTCTCGATGCCTTTCGTCAACCTGGGCCTGTGCCCCGAGTTCGGCTCCAGCATGCTGGCGGTGCAGATGTTCGGCTACCACCGCGCTGCCGAGGCGCTGCTGCTGGGCGAGCCCTTCATGGCCGAGGCCGCGCTCGAGGTGGGCCTGGTCAACCGCGTGGTGCCGCCCACCGAATGCAATGCCATCGCCCAGGGCCTGGCGCGCAAGATGGCGGCCAAGCCCCTGTCGGCCCTGGTGGAAACGAAGCGCCTGATGCGCAAGTCGCAACTGGCCCATCTGCCCGAGCGCATGGCCGAGGAGGGCGCGAGCTTCTCGCGCATGCTGCGCGAGCCGGCGGCGCGCGAGGCCTTCACGGCGTTCATGGAGAAGCGCAAGCCCGACTTCAGCAAGGTCTGAAGTCCGCCGCGGCGGACTCAGGCCGCTTCGGATAGCGCCTGGCGAGTCGCGGCGCCTTCCTGCAGGAGCCAGCGATTGAAGGCCTGCACTTCGGGTCTCTCCCGGCTGCGCTGGCCGGTGAGTAGCCAGTAGGCCATGGGCGAGTCCAGCCGATGCTGCGGAAGCAGCTCGACCAGGCTGCTGTTGGCACGTGCTTCGGCCACCAGCGGACTTCTGGCCAGGATCACGCCCTGGCCGGAGATGGCGGCCTGCACGATCTGGTGGTCGTAGTTGAAGTAGAGCCAGCCTTGCGGCTCGGCCCGGTCGATGCCCTGCGCGGCGAACCAGCGCCGCCAGGCCAACCACTCCACATAGACCGGGTGCGAGTCGCCCGCCTCGATGAGCGTGAAGCGCGCGACGTCCTCGGGCGTCTCCACCGGCGGCTTGCCGCGCAGCAGCTCGGGGCTCGCCATTGGCGTCAGGTATTCGTCGAAGAGGCGCTCGGCGTTGGGCAGGGCAGCGTCCGAGCGCGTGTAGCGCAGGGCGACGTCGGCATTGGCAACGTCCAGGTCGACCAGGGTGTCGGTGGCGTCGATGTGGATGTCCAGTTCCGGGTGCAGGCGCCGGAATGAATCCAGCCGTGGAATCAGCCACAGCGACGCGAACGATGCGAAGGTGGTCAGCCGCACCACGGGCCGTTTCGCGGCTTGGCGGATCTGGTGCACCGTGCTGTCCAGCCGCGGCAGGATCTGCTGCGCCGCCAGCAGCAGCTGTGCGCCCGCATTGGTGAGTTCGACCGAGCGCGTGTGGCGCAGCAGCAGCGCCACGCCGACTTCATCTTCCAGCGCCTGGATCTGCCGGCTGACGGCCGGTTGCGTGAGCGCGAGTTCCTCGGCCGCCATCCGAAAGTTCAGGTGCCGCGCGACCGCCTCGAAGGCCCGGAGGTATCCCGCGGAAACAGGGCGATTTCGGATGAACTTTCCGGAAAACGACATCTGCCGTCCCTGGCTCTCGGCTGGAGCTCAGTCCTTCTCGATCGGCCTGGGCCGGCCGTTCTCGTCGATGGCCACGTAGGTCAGGGTGGCTTCGGTTACCTTGATGTACTCGCCCTGCGCGCGAAAGCGCTCGGCGAAGACCTCGACCTTGACCGTAACCGAGGTGCGCCCGATGCGCACCAGCGACGAGTAGAAGGAAAGAATGTCGCCCAGCCGCACCGGCTGCTTGAAGACGAATTCGTTGACCGCCACCGTGGCCTGGCGCCCCTTGGCGTAGCGCGCCGGAATCACCGAACCGGCCAGGTCCACCTGGGCCATGACCCAGCCGCCGAAGATGTCGCCGTTGGCGTTGCAGTCGGCGGGCAGGGGAATCACCTTGAGCACCAACTCCATGTCGGCGGGCAGGCTCTTGAGGGTGGGGGTCAGCTCGGCGCGGGAAATGGTCGACATGGGCACAATCGGGAGGCAAAACGAATACCCACGATTGTCTCTCATGCGTCGCAGCGGCGAAGTCCTTTCCTCCCTCTCCCATGCCGGGTCGGCAGCTTCTTCCGGCGCCCAGCCGGGCGAGCGCTCGGACGCGGCCACCCTGGCCCGGCTCTTTCCCTACCTGTGGCACTACAAGTGGCGCGTGATCTTCGCGCTGCTGTTCATGGTGGGCGCCAAGGTGGCCAACGTGGGCGTGCCGGTGCTGCTCAAGCACCTGGTCGACGCCATGACCATCGCGCCGGGCGACCCCCGGGCCCTGCTAGTCGTGCCGGTGGCGTTGCTGCTGGCCTATGGGTTGCTGCGCTTCTCGACTTCGCTCTTTACCGAGCTGCGCGAGCTGATCTTTGCCAAGGCCACCGAGGGCGCCTCGCGCCGCATCTCGCTGGAGGTGTTCCGGCACCTGCACGCGCTGTCGCTGCGCTTTCACCTGGAGCGCCAGACCGGCGGCATGACGCGCGACATCGAGCGCGGCACGCAGGCGGTGCATTCGCTCATCTCGTATTCGCTCTACAGCATCGTGCCCACGCTCATCGAGCTGGGACTGGTGCTTTCGATTCTGGCGGTGAAGTTCGATCCGTGGTTTGCGGTCATCACGGGGGCGGCGCTGGTGATCTACATCACGTTCACCGTGAAGGTGACCGAATGGCGCACGCACTTCCGCCGCACCATGAACGAGCTGGGCTCCAAGGCGCAGACCCGCGCCATCGACTCGCTCCTGAACTACGAGACCGTCAAGTACTTCAACAACGAGGACTTCGAGGCAAAACGCTACGACGAGAACTTGGAGCGCTACCGCCGCGCCGCCGTCAAGAGTCAGGCGACGCTGTCGATGCTCAATACCGGCCAGCAACTGCTGATCGCCTTCAGCCTGGTAGCCATGCTCTGGCGCGCCACGCAAGGGGTGGTGGATGGGCGCATGACGCTGGGCGACCTGGTCATGGTCAACGCCTTCATGATCCAGCTGTACATCCCGCTCAATTTCCTGGGCGTGATCTACCGCGAGATCAAGCAGAACCTCACCGACCTGGACAAGATGTTCGGCCTGCTCGAGCGCGAGCGCGAAGTGGCCGACGCGCCCGGCGCCAAGGACCTGCGTGCGCACGACAGCGGCGACGCCACCGTGCGCTTCGAGGACGTGAGCTTTGCCTACGAGGCCGCGCGGCCCATCCTCAAGCACGTGAGCTTCGAGATTCCGGCTGGCAAGACGGTGGCGGTGGTGGGGCCCTCGGGCTCGGGCAAGTCGACGCTGGCGCGCCTCTTGTACCGCTTCTATGACGTGCAGCAGGGCTGCATCCTCATCGGCGGCGAGAACATCCGTGAAGTGACCCAGGGCAGCGTGCGCCAGGCCATCGGCATCGTGCCGCAGGACACGGTGCTGTTCAACGACACCGTCGAATACAACATCGCCTACGGCCGCCCCGGCGCCACGCATGACGAGGTGGTGACGGCGGCCAGGGCGGCGCGCATCCACGACTTCATCATGGCCACGCCCAAGGGCTACGAAACCACCGTGGGCGAGCGTGGCCTGAAGCTCTCGGGTGGCGAGAAGCAGCGCGTGGCCATTGCCCGCACCTTGCTCAAGAATCCGCCAGTGATGATCTTCGACGAAGCCACCTCGGCGCTGGATTCGGCCAACGAGCGCGCCATCCAAGCCGAGCTGAAAAGCGCCTCGCGCAACAAGACCACGCTGGTGATCGCCCACCGCCTGTCCACGGTGGTGGACGCCCACGAGATCCTGGTGCTAGAGGCCGGCGAGATCGTCGAGCGCGGCACCCATGCCCAGCTGTTGGTGGCCCAGGGCCGCTACGCGCAGATGTGGGCGCTGCAGAAGATCGAGGCGCCGCAGATTCTCTGAAGAAGAAACCCAAGAACTTCAATTCAATGACCGACAAGATTCCCCTGTTGATTCTCAACAGCCTGTCCGAGGCGCACCAGGCGCAGATTGCCGCCGTGTACGACATCGTCTATGCACCCACACGCGAAGCCCGCGCGGCCGCCGTGGCGCAGCACGGTGCTCGCTTTCGGGCCGTGCTCACCATCGGCGTGATCGGCCTCACGCCCGAGGAAGTGGCCGCCATGCCGAAGGTGGAGTTGGTGTGCTGCATGGGCGCGGGCTACGAAGGGCTGCCGCTCGATCTGCTCAAGGCGCGCGGCATTGCCACGGCCAACGGCGCCGGCACCAACGACGACTGCGTGGCAGACCATGCCTTCGGCCTGTTGATCGGCATCGTGCGGGGCATGCGCACGCTCGACATGCAGTGCCGCGCCGGCGTCTGGCGCGAATCGATTCCGCATCCGCCCAATGTCTCGGGCAAGAAGCTGGGAATCTTCGGCCTGGGCACCATCGGCCAGAAGATCGCAAAGCGTGCGGCCGGCTTCGACATGCCGGTGGGTTATCACAACCGCAAGCCCCGCGAGGGCGCGCCGCACCAGTACTTTGACAGCCTGCTGGCGCTGGCCAAGTGGAGCGACATCCTGATGTGCGCCACCCCGGGCGGCCCGGCCACGCGCCACGTGGTCAACGCACAGGTGCTGGACGCGCTGGGCCCACAGGGCTTTCTCGTCAACATTTCGCGCGGCAGCGTGGTCGATACCGAGGCCCTGGCCAGCGCCCTGCGCGAAGGGCGTCTTGCCGGCGCTGGGCTCGACGTGTACGAGAGCGAGCCGCACCGGCCCGAATCGCTCATTGGGCTGGACAACGTCTTCATCACCCCGCACTTGGCCGGCTGGTCGCCCGAGGCCACGCAGGCCAGCGTGGACCGCTTCATGGCCAACGCCGAGGGCCATTTCGCCGGCCGGGGCGTGGTCTCGCCGATCTGAGGGATCCGGCGAGATGACCAGGCCGCTGCACTCTTTCTTCGCACACCACAAGAACGCGCATGGAAACCAAGTGGCTTGAAGACTTCGTCAGCCTCGCCGAGACCCGCAGCTTCAGCCGCTCGGCACAGTTGCGCCACGTCACTCAGCCGGCCTTTTCGCGGCGCATCCAGGCTCTGGAAGTGTGGGCTGGTGCCGACCTGGTGGACCGCAGCTCCTACCCCACGCGCCTGACGCCCGCCGGCCAGACGCTGTACGCCCAGGCCATCGAGATCCTGCAGGGCCTGCAGAGCACGCGGGCCATGCTGCGCGGCCACTCAAGCGCGGGCCAGGACGTGATCGAGTTCGCCGTACCGCACACCCTGGCCTTCACCTTCTTTCCGGCCTGGGTGACGCAGCTGCGCGAAGAGGGCTTCGGCTCTCTCAAGAGCCGGCTCATTGCGCTGAACGTGCACGACGCGGTGCACCGGCTGGTGGAGGGCGGCTGCGACCTGCTCATTGCCTACCACCACCCCTGGGTACCGCTGGAGCTGGACGCGACCCGCTACGAGATGGTCAGCCTCGGCCAGGAAGTGGTCTCGCCCTGGGTGCGCCCCGATGCGCAGGGCATGCCCCGCTACCGATTGCCGGGGCGAGCCGGCCAGCCGCTGCCCTACCTGGGCTATGCACCAGGGGCCTACCTGGGGCGCATCGTCGACCAGCTGCTCAAGGGCTCGCCGCAGGCCATGCACCTGGACCGCGTCTACGAGACCGACATGGCCGAGGGCCTCAAGGCCATGGCGCTGGAGGGCCACGGCATTGCCTTCCTGCCGCAAAGCGCGGTGCGCAAGGAGGTGCGCTCGCGCAAGCTGGTGAGCGCGCTGCCGCCGGAGATCGACCGGCTCGAGGCCACCATGGAAGTGCGCGCCTATCGGCAGCGGCCAGTACCCTCGGGCGCGGGCAGCAAGGGCGCCCACGGCGCCCAGCCCAAGGGCTCTGCGGCGGCCCTGTGGAACTACCTGCTCGCGCAGGCTCCAGCAGCACCGTTACGCTGATTTTTGTGCGCCGCAGCAACTATGCGGCTGCAGCATAACTTCGCTTACAAAGAGCATTGGCGCGATCGGGGCGGCAGGCATAAAGTCGTCCGGTTTTCGCTGTCACGCAGTTTTGCTTCTTGAGTGCACGCCGTTCGGGCGTGCACTCTTTTTTATACCCACACGGAGCGCCCTCACATGGAATCCCGATTCAGGATCGAGCACGACTTTCTGGGCGAGCGGAAGATCCCCGCCGCGGCCTACTGGGGCGTGCACACGGCCCGCGCGGTCGAGAACTTCCCCATTTCCGGCACGCGCATCTCGGCCATGCCCGACCTGGTGCGTGCGCTGGCCCATGTGAAGAAGGCCGCCACCCGCGCCAACGCCGACCTGGGCGCCCTCAGCCGGGAGCGCGCAGATGCCATCCTTGCGGCTTGCGACGACATTGTGGCCGGCCACCTGCTCGATGAGTTCGTGGTCGACGTCATCCAAGGCGGTGCCGGCACCTCCACCAACATGAACGCCAACGAGGTCATCTGCAACCTGGCGCTCGAGAAAATGGGCCACCCCAAGGCGGCCTACGAAGTGCTGCACCCCAACGACCACGTCAACGCCTCGCAGAGCACCAACGACGTGTATCCCACGGCCGTGCGCCTGGCCTTGTGGTTTGCCATCGGCCGCCTCATCGACGCCATGGTCGAGCTGCGCGGTGCCTTCGAAGCCAAGGCGCACGAGTTCAAGGACATCCTCAAGATCGGCCGCACCCAGCTGCAGGACGCGGTGCCCATGACGCTGGGCCAGGAGTTTCTCACCTACGCGGTGATGATCGAGGAAGACGAGCAGCGCCTGCGCGAGGCCCGCGCGCTCATCGAGGAAATCAACCTGGGCGCCACCGCCATCGGCACCGGCATCAACGCGCCGCAGGGCTACGCCAACCTGGCCTGCCAGTACCTGGCCGAGCAGACCGGCGTGCCGCTCAAGCAGGCTGCAAACCTAGTCGAAGCCACGCAGGACACGGGCGCCTTCGTGCAGCTGTCGGGCGTGCTCAAGCGCGTGGCGGCCAAGCTCAGCAAGACCTGCAACGACCTTCGCCTGCTCTCCAGCGGCCCTCAAGCGGGCTTCGGCGAGATCCGCCTGCCGGCGCGCCAAGCAGGCTCGTCGATCATGCCGGGCAAGGTCAACCCGGTGATCCCGGAAGTGATGAACCAGGTGGCCTTCGAGGTCATCGGCAACGACGTCACCGTGACCATGGCCTCCGAGGCGGGGCAACTGCAGCTCAATGCCTTCGAGCCCATCATGGGCTGGAGCCTGTTCAAGAGCATCCAGCACCTCAGCCGCGCCTGCCACACCCTGCAGAAGAACTGCGTGGAGGGCATCGAGCCCAATCGCGAGTTCCTGGCCAAACGGGTGCGCGAGTCGGTCACGCTGGTCACCGCGCTCAATCCGCTCATCGGCTATGAAAAGGCAGCGCTCATTGCCAAGACCGCACTGGCCAGTGGCGGGCCCATCGACGAGGTGGCCGAGCGCCTGGGCATCATGACCCGCGCCGAAATGGACGCGCTGCTGGTGCCCGAGAAGCTCACCCAGCCCGTGCGCCTGGCCGCACCCGTGCACCCCGAAATCGCACCCGCAGGCACGAAGACTGCTTAGACTTTTGGCTGGGCGAGCAGCGCACCGGGTTGGTACCTGTACGGTCCACTTGGCGGTTGTCTAGAATTTAGCTTTCGTATCCATCCGTTAACTGAGGAGTGATCCGCATGAAGAAACAAATAGTCGCTCTCGCCGTCACGGCGCTGGCCATGGGCAGCGCCTTTGCGCAGGCGAACGACACGCTGGCCAAGATCAAGGCCAGCGGCTCGATCGCGCTGGGCGTTCGCGACTCCTCCGCGCTCTCCTTCACGCTGGGCAATGGCAAGTACGTGGGCTTCCACACCGAGATGGCCGAGCGCATCGTCGACGACCTGAGCAAGGACGTGGGCAAGAAAGTCGCCATCAACTACGTACCCGTGACCTCACAGAACCGCATTCCGCTGGTGCAGAACGGCACCGTGGACCTGGAGTGCGGCTCCACCACCAACAACGCCACGCGCCAGAAGGACGTCGACTTTGCCCACACCACCTACGTGGAAGTGGTGCGCATCGCCGTTCGCGCCAACTCGGGCATCAAGGACCTGAAGGACCTCAACGGCAAGACCGTGGCCACCACCACCGGTACCACCTCGGTCCAGACCCTGCGCAAGAACGAACGCGCCCAAGGCATCGACTTCAAGGAAGTCATGGGCAAGGACCACGCCGACAGCTTCCTGCTCCTCGAATCCGGCCGTGCCGACGCCTTCGTGATGGACGGCTCGATCCTGGCGGCCAACGTCTCCAAGGCCAAGAACCCCAAGGACTTCGCTATCGTCGGCCCCGAACTGTCGGTCGAGCCGATCGCCTGCATGGTGCGCAAGGGTGACGCAGCCTTCCTGAAGGCCGTGGACGCTTCCATCGACCGCCAGATCAAGGACGGCTCGCTGGCCAAGCTGTACGACAAGTGGTTCATGCAGCCGATCCCCCCGACCAACACGGCCTTGAACCTGCCGCTGTCGGATGCCACCAAGGCCGCTTGGGCGAACCCCAACAACAAGCCGATGGAAGACTACGCCAAGAAGTAACCCTGGCATGACCCACAACCAAGCGCCCGCCCCTCGAGGCGGGCGTTTGTTTGTTGATTGACCAAACAACAACAGGAGTTCCTCATGGCATGGGACTGGCAGGTTTTCTGCAAAGACACAATCGATGGGGAGCTCGTGCCCGGATGCTTCGGCTCTGGCGGCGCCTACACCTATCTCAACTGGATGATGTCGGCCTGGGGCTGGACCGTGTCGGTGTCGCTGTGCGGCCTGGCGATCGCCCTCATCGTCGGCTCGATCATCGGCATTCTGCGCACACTCCCCGACAACCCGTGGCTGGTGCGATTCGGCAATGCCTGGGTTGAACTTTTCCGCAACGTTCCGCTGCTCGTCCAGATCTTTCTCTGGTACCACGTGGTGCCGGCTCTGTTTCCGGTCACGCGGGCGCTGCCGCCCTTCCTGCTGGTGGTGGTTGCGCTGGGCCTGTTCACTTCGGCGCGTATAGCCGAGCAGGTGCGCTCGGGCATCCAGGCCCTGCCCAAGGGGCAGCGCTACGCCGGCATGGCCATGGGCTTTACCACGCCGCAGTACTACCGCTACGTCATCCTGCCGATGGCCTACCGCATCATCCTGCCGCCGCTGACCAGCGAGTCGATGAACATCTTCAAGAACTCGTCGGTGGCCTTTGCGGTGTCGATCGCCGAGCTGACGCAGTTCTACCTGCAGGCGGGCGAGGAAACCGCGCGCAACATGGAGATCTACATCGGCGTGGTGCTGCTCTACATCTTCTCAGCGCTGGTGATCAACCGGATCATGGCCTACATCGAGAAGAAGTCGCGCGTGCCGGGCTTCGTTGCCGCCGGTACGGGGGGAGGACACTGACATGATGAATCTCGACTTTGGCTTCTACAGCTGGGACGTCATCACGAGCTTCGTGCTCAAGGGCTTCTATTTCAGCGTGTTCCTGACCGCGGTTGCCACCATTGGCGGCATCTTCTTCGGAACGCTGCTGGCGCTGATGCGCCTGTCGGGCAAGAAATGGCTCGATGTACCGGCCGCCATCTACGTCAACGGCATGCGCAGCGTTCCGCTGGTGATGGTGATCCTGGGCTTCTTCCTGCTGGTGCCCTTCGTCATCGGACGGCCCATCGGTGCGGAGTATTCGGCCGTCATCACCTTCATCGCCTTCGAGGCGGCCTACTTCAGCGAGATCATGCGCGCGGGCATTCAGTCGATTCCGCGTGGACAGGTCTTTGCCGGGCAGGCCGTGGGCATGTCCTATGCCCAGAACATGAAGCTAGTGATCCTGCCCCAGGCCTTCCGCAACATGCTGCCGGTGCTGCTCACGCAGACCATCATCCTGTTCCAGGACACCTCGCTGGTGTATGCCATTGGCGCGTATGACCTGCTCAAGGGCTTCGAGACCGCGGGCAAGAACTTCGGCCGCCCGGTGGAGTCGTACCTGCTTGCCGCGGTGATCTACTTCATCATCTGCTACTCGCTGTCTTATGTGGTCAAACGCATCCACAAGAAGATCGCAATCATTCGATAAATCCCGTGCCCTGACTACGAAAAGGAAAAGCCATGGCTGAACAAATGATCAATATCAAGAACGTCTCCAAGTGGTACGGGCCGGTGCAGGTGCTCAACGACTGCTCCGTCAGCATCGACAAGGGCGATGTGGTGGTGGTGTGCGGCCCTTCGGGCTCGGGCAAGTCCACGCTTATCAAGACGGTGAACGCGCTGGAGCCCTTCCAAAAGGGCGAGATCACCGTCAACGGCATTCCGCTGCACGACCCCAAGACCAACCTGCCCAAGCTGCGTTCCAAGGTGGGCATGGTGTTCCAGCACTTCGAGCTGTTCCCGCACCTGTCGGTGACGGAAAACCTCACCATCGCGCAAGTGAAGGTGCTGGGCCGAAGCCTCGACGACGCCAAGGTGCGTGGCCTGAAGATGCTCGACCGCGTGGGCCTGATGGCGCACAAGGACAAGTTCCCCGGCCAGCTCTCGGGCGGCCAGCAGCAGCGGGTGGCCATTGCCCGCGCCCTGTCGATGGACCCGATCGTGATGCTGTTCGACGAGCCCACCTCGGCACTCGACCCCGAAATGGTGGGTGAAGTGCTGGACGTGATGGTGAGCCTGGCCAAGGAAGGCATGACCATGATGGTGGTCACGCACGAAATGGGCTTTGCCCGCAAGGTGGCCAGCCGCGTGATCTTCATCGACGTGGGCGGCCGCATCCTGGAAGACTGCTCCAAGGACGAGTTCTTCGGCCACCCCGAAAACCGCCAGCCGCGCACCAAGGACTTTCTCAACAAGATCCTGCAGCACTAAGCCTGCGGCCAAGAGGCACCCAACGAAAAACGAGCGCCGCGGCGCTCGTTTTTCATTTGGATCGCGGCCGGTATGCCGCGCCGCTCAGGCCGGCGAGCGCGTGCCCAGTTGCGGGTGGTTGGCAAACAGCTCGGCCGTCCAGTCAACGAAGGCGCGCACCTTGGGGCTGAGGTGGCGGTTGGGCGGATACACCACGTACATCGGCAGCGGCTCCACGCTCCATTCGGGCAGCAGCTGCACCAACTCGCCGCGCTCGATATAGGGCTGGGCCTGGAAGCTCACGCACTGCGAGATGCCGAAGCCCTCCAGTACCGAGCGGAAGTGCGCGTTGGCCTCGTTCACCGACACGCGGTAGGGCAGGGTGAGCTCGTAGTACTCGTCGCCCTTATTGAACTCGTGCGGAAAGTTGCGCCGCGTGCGGGTGTTGAAATAAGCCACCACGTGGTGCCGCTTTTCCAGGTCGCGCGGATGCTCGGGCATCCCGTAGCGCCTGATATACGAAGGCGAGGCCACCGTGATGAAGGGCAGCATCGCAATGCGCCGCGCCACCAGCGACTGGTCGGTGAGCTGGCCGGCACGGATCACGCAGTCCACGTTCTCGCCCAGCAGGTCCACTGGCCGGTCGGTCACGCCCAGGTCGACCTGAATGTCGGGGTACTTGTCGCAAAAGGATTGCAGCGCCGGAATGATCAACAACTGCGCGGTGGACGACCCCACGTCGATGCGCAGCTTCCCTTGCGGGCTGGCCTGCGCATTGGTCATGCTCGACTCGAGGTCGTCGAAGTCGTTGAGCAGGCGGGCGGCGCGTTCGTAGTACGCGGCGCCATCCGGCGTGACCGTCACGCGGCGGGTGGTGCGGTTGAGCAGCTTGCTCTGCACGCGCTCTTCCAGCGACTGGATCTGCTTGGTCACCGTACCCTTGGGCAGGGCCAGCGACTCGGCCGCACGGGTGAAGTTGCCGGATTCGACAACGCGCACGAAGGCGCGCATGGAAAGAATGGGGTCCATTGTTTTCAATCTCCGGGGAGGGCCCTGAGGTGGGGGTTACCCCAGGGGAGCGGGATTCTCACACGCGGTTCGACCTCTAATTGTTCCTATCGGGGAAACAGACTTGAATGTGCATTAGTGGTTTTCAACACAACGAAGCGTCCTAATATTCGAACCATCGCACTTTGACGATTCCCTTTTCCAACTCCGCCTATGTCGCCCCGTCCAACCACCGCTAACCCGAATGCGCAGCAAGCCGCGGCAGGCGTGGCTGAGCAGGACATCCTCATCGAGCTGCCCAAGCGCGAGCCGGTGCAGGCGCGCATCTATGGCGACAAGGTGGCCGGAGGCGGGCCGCTGGTGCTGCACTTCCATGGCGGCACCTTCGTGTGCGGCGACCTCGACGACGGCCGGATGGTGGCGCGCCTGCTGGCCGCCAGCGGGGCCGTGGTGGTGTCGCTGGCCTATCCGCTGGCGCCGCAGAACCCCTTCCCGGGTGCCATCGAAGTGGGTTTCGACGTGCTCGAGTGGCTGTTCAAGAACCGCACCAAGCTGGCAGGCAAGGGCGCCCGCATCTTCCTGGCGGGCGAGGAGGCCGGTGGCAACCTGGCGGCCGCCGTGGCGCTGATCGCCCGCGATCGCGGCCATCCGCCGTTGGCGGGCCAGTTGCTGCTCTCGCCCATGCTCGACCCGTGCGCGGGCACCGAGTCGCTTCGCAAGGCCACGGCGGTGGACAACATGCACTGCAAGTGGGCCGAAGGCTGGGCCAAGTACCTCGGCCGGCCCAAGGATGCACTGCATCCCTATGCGGTTCCCAGCGCATCGCTGCGCCTGGGCCAACTGGCCGCCACCCTGGTGGTGGTCGGCCAGGACGATGCCATGCGCGACGAAGGCCTGGCCTACGCGGCCCGCCTGCGTGACGCGGGAAATACGGTCACCAGCATCGTGCTGCCCAGTGCAGCCGGTTGGGAAGAGTCGCTGGCACAGGGAGCCAGCGGCGAGTGTCCCTGCGCAGTGACAGTGAAGCAGCACTTTCGCGAGTTCTTCAGCGCGGCGCCGCCGCCCGCGGACTGACGCTTCGCCAGCTTGAGTCCCTTGCCGGCGGAGATACCGGCAAACCGGCCCACCGGCCGGCCTGCTCCCAAAAAAACAAACCCAGCTTTCCAGCGCGTGACCCGCGCAGGAGGCCCGTTGCATCTCGAATGGAACCCATAAGGAAGAGAAGACCATGACCAAGCAACAGATCCGCTCCGCCGCACGCAAGAGCCTGTGGCCCACGCTCACAGCCCTAACGGCAGCCCTGGCGCTGGGCTCGGCCGTGTTCGGCCTGAACAGCCAGCGCGCCGAAGCCAGCGCGGCGCCTGCTGCGCCTCCGGCCATCCCGGTGTCGGTGTCGACCGTCGCCGCCACCGAGATCACCGCGTGGGACGAGTTCTCCGGACGCCTCGAAGCCGTGCAGCGCGTGGAGATTCGTCCTCGCGTGGGCGGCGCGGTGCAGGCCGTGCACTTCCAGGAGGGCGCGCTGGTCAAGCAGGGCGACCTGCTTGTGACCATCGACCCCGCGCCCTACGCCGCCGAAGTGGACCGGGCCGAAGCGCAGGTGGCCGCCGCGCAGGCACGCCTGTCGTACACGCAAAGCGAGCAGGTGCGTGCCACGCGCCTGTGGAGCGAGCAGGCCATTGCCCAGCGCGAACTGGACGAGCGCAGCAATGCCAAGCGTGAGGCCGAGGCCAACCTGCGCGCCGCCCAGGCTGCGCTGCAAAGTGCGCGCCTGAACCTGGGCTACACCCAGGTGCGCGCGCCGGTGGCCGGGCGCATCGGCAAGCTCGAAGTCACAGTGGGCAACCTGGTAGGTGCCGGCGCCGCGGCGCCCGTGCTCACCACGCTGGTGTCGGTGAGCCCCATCTACGCCAGCTTCGATGCGGACGAGCAGGTCATTGCCAAGGCCCTGAAGGACCTGCCGGGCAATGGCTCGCGCAACCAGATCGACCAGATTCCGGTGCAGATGGGTACCGCAGTCACCAACGGCACGCCCTTCGAAGGCCGCCTGCAGCTGATCGACAACCAGGTCGACGCCAAGAGCGGCACGGTGCGGGTGCGCGCCGCCTTCGACAACAAGGACGGGAGCCTGATCCCGGGCCAGTTCGCCCGCATCCGCATGGGACAGGCCAAGGCCACCAACGTGCTGCTGGTGAGCGAGCGTGCCATCGGCACCGACCAGAACAAGAAGTTCGTGATGGTGGTGAGCGCTGACAACAAGACCGAATACCGCGAAGTGACGCTGGGCTCCCCTGCCCAGGGTCTGCGCGTGGTGGCCTCGGGCCTCAAGCCCGGCGAGCGCATCGTGGTCAACGGGCTGCAGCACGTGCGACCTGGTGCGGCGGTCGAACCCAAGGACGTGCCGATGGATGCAGCCGCGGGTGCGGCGGGCAAGGACACCAAGGTCGCCACCAACTAAGGCGCTCGTCCCGACGAGCGACTGACTGAATCCTGAGTGCAGCGCATAGGCGCCCAAGTGGCGCCGGGGATGCGCTCGCCCTCGAAAAAGGAGAAGAGAGATGAATCTGTCCAAGTTCTTCATTGACCGGCCCATCTTCGCGGGCGTGCTGTCGGTGCTGATGTTGCTGGCCGGCCTGATCGCGCTGCGCGGCCTGCCGATTTCCGAATACCCCGAAGTGGCGCCGCCCTCGGTGGTGGTGCGCGCCCAGTACCCGGGCGCCAACCCCAAGGTCATTGCCGAGACGGTGGCCACGCCGCTGGAGGAATCCATCAACGGCGTGGAAGGCATGCTCTACATGGGCAGCCAGGCCACCACCGACGGCGTGATGACGCTGACCGTGACCTTCAAGCTGGGCACCGACCCCGACAAGGCACAGCAGATGGTGCAAAACCGCGTCTCGCAGGCCGAGCCGCGCCTGCCCGAAGAGGTGCGCCGACTGGGCCTGACGACGGTCAAGAGCTCGCCCAACATCACGATGGTGGTGCACCTGGTGTCGCCCAACGGCCGCTACGACATGAACTACCTGCGCAACTACGCGGTGCTCAACGTCAAGGACCGGCTGGCGCGCATCAATGGCGTGGGCCAGGTGCAGGCCTGGGGCGGCGGCGAATACGCCATGCGCGTGTGGCTCGACCCGCAGAAGGTGGCGCAGCGCGGCCTCTCGGCCAACGACGTGGTGGCGGCCATTCGTGGCCAGAACATCCAGGCCGCCGCCGGCGTGGTGGGCGCATCGCCCGGCCTGCCGGGCGTGGACCTGCAACTCTCGATCAATGCGCAGGGTCGCCTGCAGAGCGAGGAAGAGTTCGGCGACATCATCGTCAAGACCGGTGGTGACGGCGCCGTGACCCGGCTGCGCGACATCGGCCGCATCGAGCTGGGGGCATCGGAGTACGCGCTACGCTCGCTGCTGGACAACAAGCAGGCCGTGGGCATCGGCGTGTTCCAGTCGCCGGGCTCCAACTCGCTGCAGATCTCGCACGACGTGCGCCAGACCATGGACGAGCTTGCCAAGTTCATGCCCGAAGGCCTGGAGTACCGCATTGCCTACGACCCCACGCAGTTCGTGCGTGCCTCCATCGACTCGGTGGTGCACACGCTGCTCGAAGCCATTGCGCTGGTGGTGCTGGTGGTGATCCTGTTCCTGCAGACGTGGCGTGCTTCGATCATTCCGCTGCTGGCCGTGCCGGTGTCGGTGATCGGTACCTTCGCGGTGCTGCACCTGCTGGGCTTCTCGATCAACGCACTGACGCTGTTCGGCCTGGTGCTGGCCATCGGCATCGTGGTGGACGACGCCATCGTGGTGGTGGAGAACGTGGAGCGCAACATCGCTTCGGGCCTGGCCCCGCGCGAGGCCACCTACAGGGCCATGCGTGAAGTGTCGGGGCCCATCATCGCCATCGCGCTCACGCTGGTGGCCGTGTTCGTACCGCTGGCCTTCATCTCAGGGCTCACGGGTCAGTTCTACAGGCAGTTCGCGGTGACGATTGCGATCTCTACCGTGATCTCGGCGATCAACTCGCTCACGCTGTCGCCCGCATTGGCTGCGCTGCTGCTCAAGGGCCACGACGAACCCAAGGACGCGCTCACCCGCGGCATGGACC
This sequence comes from Pseudomonadota bacterium, assembly GCA_018241225.1. Lineage (GTDB taxonomy): Bacteria > Pseudomonadota > Gammaproteobacteria > Burkholderiales > Burkholderiaceae_C > Variovorax. Next base: position 196,693 of record JAFEEG010000022.1, on the reverse strand, counting down.
GCACGCTGGGCTGGCTGTTCAACGGCTTCAACCGCTTCTTCCACCGCGGCTCCGAGGCCTACAGCGGCGGCGTGAAGCGGGTGCTGTCGCGCAAGGCGCTGATGATGGTGGTGTACCTCGCGCTCATCGGCGTGACCTTCGGCCTGTTCAAGGCGGTGCCCAACGGTTTCGTGCCGGCGCAGGACAAGCAATACCTGATCGGTTTTGCCCAACTGCCCGACGGCGCCACGCTGGACCGCACCGACGAGGTGATCCGCCGCATGGGCGACATCATGGCCAAGAACCCGAACATCGAGGGCTCGCTGGCCTTCCCGGGCCTGTCGATCAACGGCTTTACCAACAGCTCGAACTCGGGCATTGCCTTTGCCATGCTCAAGCCTTTTGACGAGCGCAAGCGCAAGGACCAGAGCGGCGGCGCGGTGGCGCAGCAGCTCAACGCCGAGTTCTCCAAGATCCAGGACGCCTTCATCGTGATGTTCCCGCCGCCTCCGGTGGAAGGGCTGGGCACCACGGGCGGCTTCAAGCTGCAGCTGGAAGACCGCGGCGGCGTGGGCTATGCGGTGATGGACCAGGCGGTGCAGGCCTTCATGGCCAAGGCCTACCAGACGCCGGAGCTCACGGGCATGTTCACCAGCTGGCAGGTCAACGTGCCGCAGCTGTACGCGGACATCGACCGCACCAAGGCACGCCAGCTGGGCGTGCCGGTGCAGGACATCTTCGACACGATGCAGATCTACCTGGGCAGCCTGTACGCGAACGACTTCAACAAGTTCGGCCGCACCTACAGCGTGCGCGTGCAGGCCGATGCGCCGTATCGCGCCCGCGCCGAAGACATCGGCATGCTGAAGGTGCGCTCGAACTCGGGCGAGATGGTGCCGCTGTCGGCGCTGATGAAGGTGGATTCGAGCTTCGGCCCCGAGCGCGCCATGCGCTACAACGGCTATCTCACCGCCGACATCAACGGCGGCCCGGCCCCGGGCTATTCCTCGGGCCAGGCGCAGGACGCCATCAAGCGCATTGCGGCCGAGACGCTGCCCAAGGGCATCGACTTCGAGTGGACCGACCTGACCTACCAGGAAATCCTGGCCGGCAACTCGGCGGTGATCGTGTTCCCGCTGGCCATCCTGCTGGTGTTCCTGGTGCTGGCCGCGCAGTACGAAAGCCTGACGCTGCCGCTGGCCATCATCCTGATCGTGCCCATGGGGATCATGGCGGCGATGACGGGCGTGTGGATCTCGGGCGGGGACAGCAACGTGTTCACGCAGATCGGTTTGATGGTGCTCGTGGGGCTGTCGGCGAAGAACGCGATTCTCATCGTGGAGTTCGCCCGAGAGCTGGAGTTTGCCGGCCGCACGCCTTGGCAGGCGGCGGTGGAAGCCAGCCGGCTGCGCCTGCGCCCGATCCTCATGACCTCGCTGGCTTTTGTGATGGGCGTGGTGCCGCTGGTGCTGTCGTCCGGCGCCGGCTCGGAGATGCGCAGCGCCATGGGCGTGGCGGTGTTCGCCGGAATGATCGGCGTGACGGCCTTCGGCCTGTTCCTCACGCCGGTGTTCTACGTGCTCCTGCGCAAGCTGGCGGGCAACCGCGTGCTCAAGCTGCACGGCAAGGAAGTGCACAACGAAGAAGCGTTTGCACCGGCCGCCGATGTGTCGCACGGAAGTGGTGGCGGTGCGCACCCGCAGCCGGCCGCGCCGCGCGGCATGGACGAGTGAACGAACAAGAAAGTGAAGGAGTGAAGACCATGAACAAGAAGATCTCCTGGACCTGGCTGCCGCTGGTCGCGGCCCTGGTGCTGGCCGGCTGTGCCACGCCGCCACCCATGGAACTGAAGGTGGACACACCCGTGCAGTTCAAGGAGCAGTCACGCCAGACGGATGCAGGCAAGGCCGCCGCACCGGCGGCGTCGGCTGCGGTGCCCGCCGACGGGCGCTGGTGGGCCAGCTTCAACGACCCGGTGCTGGACAACCTGATCGAGCGCGCCGCGCAGAACAACACCGACGTGCAGCAGGCCGCGGCGCGCCTGGCACAGGCCCGTGCCCTGGCACGTCAGGTGGACGCCGACCGCTCGCCCCAGGTGGGCCTGGGCGCATCGGCCAACCGCGGCGCCGGCTTCGACCGGGCCCAGGGTTCCACCAAGCCGTCGAACATCTTCGCGGCGGGGCTGGGCGCTTCGTACGAGCTGGACCTGTTCGGCCGCCTCTCGGGCGCCAGCCGGGCTGCGTCGCTCGATGCCGATTCGCGCGAGGCGCTGCTGCAAAGTGCGCGGCTGCTGGTGCAGTCGGATGTGGCGCAGCTGTACCTGGCGGTGCGCGCGCTCGATGCCGAGCGCGAGATCATGCGCGACACGGTCGAGGCCTACCGCAGCACGCTGGAGCTGACCGAGCGCCGCAACCGCGCCGGCGACCTGGGCGAGCTGGACGTGGCCCGCGTGCGCACCGAGCTGGCCTCCACCGAGGCCGATGCGCTGGCGGTGGAGCGCAATCGCGCGCTGGTGGAGCACGCGCTGGCGGTAGTGCTGGGCGAGGTTGCCTCCAACTTCAGCCTGCCGGCGCAGGACTGGAAGACCGCGTTGCCGGCCATTCCCGCCGGGCTGCCTTCGACCATGCTGGCGCGCCGCCCCGATGTGCTGGCCGCACAAAGGCGCGCGCAGGCTGCGCAGGAACGGGTGGGCGTGGCGCAGACGGCTTGGTTCCCGACCATCGCGCTCACCGCCTCGGGCGGCTTCGCGTCGCCGGACCTGAGCGACCTGCTCAAGTGGTCCGCGCGCTCGTGGGGCGTGGGTGCGCTGCTGTCGTTGCCCATCATTGATGGCGGCCGGCGCGATGCGGACCTGCAAGGTGCCAACGCGCAGTTCGACGAGCAGATGGCGGCCTATCGCCAACAGGTGCTGGCTGCTTTCAAGGACGTGGAAGACCAGCTCTCGTCGCTGCGCCTGCTGGCCGAGCAATCGGCGGTGCAGGACCAGGCGGTGGCCTCGGCGCGGCGTGCCTCGTCGCTGTCGGACGTGCGCTATCGCAATGGCGCGATCAGCCAGCTCGACCTGCTCGACGCGCGCCGCAGCGAGCTGCAGAACCGCAGGCAGGCCCTGCTGGTGAAGGCGCTGCAATACCAGGCCACGGTGGGGCTGGTGCGGGCGCTGGGTGGTGGTTGGGAGCAGGTGTGAGCGGCTCGCCCTGACTGAAAGTCCGCGCGCTCTATTTCGGTGCAATCTTGCATGCAGGCGCCATGACGGTGCCTGCATGCTCCATGCTTGGGCGAAAATGCACGGTTTTCGTGCAAACCAGAGACCCAAGTAGAGACATTCGCTCATGAAATACAACAGCGCTGACGATTTCCTGGCCCACATCGGGCAACGCAACCCCGGCCAAGGGGAGTACCTGCAGGCGGTCACCGAGGTGATCCACAGCCTCTGGCCCTTCATTCAGCGCCATCCCAAGTACCAGGGCTACAGCCTGCTCGAGCGACTGGTGGAGCCAGAGCGCGTGGTCATGTTCCGCGTCTCATGGATGGACGATGCGGGCGAAGTGCAGGTCAACCGTGGCTACCGCATCCAGCACAGCCTGGCCATCGGCCCCTACAAGGGCGGCCTGCGCTTTCACCCCTCGGTCGACCTCTCGATCCTGAAGTTCCTGGCCTTCGAGCAGACCTTCAAGAACGCACTGACCACGCTGCCCATGGGCGGCGGCAAGGGCGGCTCCGACTTCGATCCCAAGGGCAAGAGCACGGCCGAGGTCATGCGCTTTTGCCAGGCCTTTGCCACCGAGCTGTTCCGCCACGTGGGCGCCGACACCGACGTGCCGGCCGGTGACATCGGCGTGGGTGCGCGCGAGGTCGGCTTCCTGGCCGGCATGGTCAAGAAGCTCACCAACCGCGCCGACTGCGTGTTCACCGGCAAGGGCCTGAGCTTCGGCGGCTCGCTGATCCGCCCCGAAGCCACCGGCTACGGCAACGTCTACTTCGCGCAGGAAATGCTCCAGCGCAAGGGTCTGTCCTTCGACGGCATGCGCGTGGCGGTGTCCGGCGCGGGCAACGTCGCGCAATACACCATCGAGAAGGCCATGGCGCTGGGCGCCAAGGTGGTCACCGTGTCCGACTCCGGCGGCACCGCGGTGGACGAAGCCGGCTTCACGCCCGAGAAGCTGCAGCTGCTCATGCACATCCGCAACGACCTGCATGGCCGCGTGAGCGAATATGCAGCGCAGGCCGGCGCGCGCTACGTGGAAGGCGCCCGCCCCTGGCAGCTCACGCCGGTGCAGGTGGCACTGCCCAGCGCCACCCAGAACGAGCTGGACGGCGACGATGCCCGCGCACTGGTCAAGAACGGCGTGCTGTGCGTGGCCGAAGGCGCCAACATGCCCAGCACGCTGGAGGCGATCCAGGTGTTCGAGCACCACGACGTGCTATACGCACCGGGCAAGGCCAGCAACGCCGGCGGCGTGGCCACCTCGGGCCTGGAAATGAGCCAGAACGCGCTGCGCCTGTCGTGGCCGCGCGAGGAAGTCGACGCGCGCCTGCTGCAGATCATGAAGAGCATCCACGCAGCCTGCCTGCACCACGGCGACGCCGGCGGCGGGCGCGTGAGCTACGTGCAAGGCGCCAACGTGGCGGGCTTCGTCAAGGTGGCCGACGCCATGCTGGCGCAAGGCGTGGTCTGAGACCGCCAGGGTGCCGCTTCGGCGGCGCCCTGGGCCCCATGCGTCGCAGGTGGTTGGCCGGCGGCGCGTGGCCCGTTATGCTCGTGCGCGGCCGGCAGGATCTGCCGGCTTTCTTGTATCAGCTTGGTGGAGGAAGCCCCGGTGAAGGCACGCGCAACAGCAGCAACAACAGCAACCGGCCGCATGGCGGCATTCGTGGCCGCCTTGGCGGCTGCCATGGCATTGACGGCATGCAACATGCCGCCGCCCGCGTCCAGCGGCCCCAGCGCGACGGCACCCAAGCTGGTGGTCTTCATGGCCATCGACGGCCTGCCGCAGCGCCAGGTTCTGGCCTATCGCGACCAGCTGGCCCCCGATGGTTTTGCCCGCTTCCTGAACCAGGGCACCTGGTACAGCAACGCCCACTACGGGCACGCCTTCACCGTCACGGCGGCGGGGCACGCGACCATGCTCACCGGTGCCTACCCGCACCGCACCGGCATCATCGGCAACGAATGGCGCGAACGCGATTCGGGCGCGGAGGTGTATTGCACCGGCGACGAGGCCCACACCTACCTCGACAACCCGACCAAGAAGCTCGACGGCACCAGCCCCGCCAACCTGCGCGCCGAGACCGTGGGCGACGTGCTGTTGCGCGCCGACCCGCGCGCCAAGGTCATGTCCATCTCGGGCAAGGACCGTGGCGCCATCCTGCCCGGGGGCAAGTCGGGCACGGCCTACATGTACATGAGCAGCACGGGCCGCTTCGCCACCAGCACGTACTACCTGAAGCAGCAACCCGCATGGGCCCAGGCCTTCAATGCGGCCAAGCCGGCCGACGCCTACTTCAAGAAGGCCTGGCAACCCTTGCTGCCGGACGCTGCCTATGCCCGCTCGCTGCCCGACAACCAGCCCTGGTACGCCCCAGGCGGCAAGCTGCCCATGGTGATGGGGCAGGCACAGGACAAGCCCGACGGCGCCTACTACGCCGCGCTGCTGCGCAGCCCCTTCGTCGACCAGATGTCGCTGGACTTTGCCCGCGCCGCCATCGCCGGCGAGGGCCTGGGGCAGGACGGGGTGCCGGACATCCTGGCCATCAGCCTGTCGGGGCACGACTACGTCAACCATGCGTTCAGCGCCGAATCGCGCCTGTCGCAAGACCACTTCCTGCAGCTCGACCGCATGCTTGCCGCCTTCTTCAAGGACCTGGACCGCACCGTGGGCGCGGGCAACTACGTGGCGGTGCTCACCGCCGACCACGGCTTCATGCCCGCGCCTGAATACAGCGCCGCGCAAGGCAAGCCAGCGGGCCGGGCCAATGCCGGCGAAATGCTGGGCCGCATCAAGGTCGGCCTGAAGGCGCGCTTTGGTCAGGACAAGCTGGCCAAGTTCTTCTCGGCCTCCGCCCTCATGCTCGACCGCCAGCAGATCGCCGCGCGCAGTCTGGATTTCGACACCGTCACCGAAGAGGCGCGCCGCCTGCTGCTGGCCGATCCGGCCGTGGCGGTGGCCTACACGCGGCGCGAGCTCAAGGACGAAAGCCGCAAGGGCGCGCCCTACTTCGAGGCCATGCGCAACAGCTGGTACGAAGAGCGCTCGGGCGACGTGCAGTTCGCACTCAAGCCCTACTGGCTGGCAAGCTCCGCAGCCACTGGCACGACCCACGGCTCGCCCTACGAGTACGACACCCATGTGCCGATCCTGATGTGGGGGCCTTCCTGGGTGCGCAGCGGCGAGGTGAGTGCACCCGTGCAGGTGGTGGACATCGCACCCACGCTGGCCAAGTGGCTGGGGGTGGCCACGCCCGCGCAGGCCGAGGGGCACGTGCTTCCAATGCCTTGAAGGCCTAGTCCGCGCCGGATCAATAGGCGATGTACGGCCCGGTGCCCGCAGGCGTCGAGGCGCCTTCGATCGCCGTGAAAACGCTGCGCCCGAAGAAGAAGGGAAGGCCCCAGTCGAACCCGTTGTTCGACGGGCCTGTTCCGGCGACGTCATTGAATGCGGTCGCCGCAGCGTTGTTCGCGAACAGACTGCGTGCATTCGCGACCGTGAAACTGACCGCACCGTTCGCGCCGTTGGTCCCCTGGTTCACCGCGGCGAGCATCTGTGTCGATGCCGGGCAATAGAACTCGGTCAAGCCGGGGTCGGTGCATGTGGGCAGCGCGGCGGAATCGAAGAAGAGAAAGTTCGAGCCGCTGTCGACGAAGCTGTGGGGGTAGTTGCGCCCGCTGAACACGGTGGTGAAATTCCCGGCGTTGTCGAGGCCGTAGGCCTGCGCACCACCGAGCGCATTGTTGGCCCGCGTGCCGATGCCCAGCACCAGAACGCCCCCGACGTTCGTCGCGCCGGTGGGATCGATCGCGGGAAGCTGGATCAGCACCCCGTTGTTGTCCGACGGGAGCAGCGCCACCGGCTGCGTCACCTGCTTGGCCAGGGCGAGTGCGGTGGGCGAGCAAGCTTGACCACCAGGGCACGCATAGTAGATTCCGGGAATGGCTCTGGCAGCGCAGGCGCTGCCGCAGTCCTGGCGGAATGAGCCCACGCCGAGCAACCCGTTGCCGCCCAGGCTCGCGACCGAGTCGTTTGCCGCGCCGGCGCTCGAGCAGCTGGCAGGCACGGTGGAGAACGCGGGGTCCGCAATGATCTGCAGCGGCACGGATGCGGCCGTCTCGCCTGCCAGGGTGACATCGGCCACCCTGACCGAACCCCAGGAATAGCTGCTGACGAACTGCATGCATTCGGCGACCGGGTTGTTGGAGGCGTCGGTTTGCTGCTTCAGGCCCGAGAGGTTGTTCATGGCCGAGGCGAGCAGCCGCAGGCCGCTCGATCCGGTGTCGAGGATGACGTGGTCGATGGTCTGGCACGAAGAGGTGCCCGGCATGCACACGTTGACACTCACGTAGGGGATGTTGGCAACGCCCGTGGCGCCAGCAGGCCCGGCATCGAGCGTGATGGCCGTGACGTTGGGCCCGCTCCCGGGTGTGATGACGGCCGGGGCGCGTGCCCCACCACCACCACCGCCGCCACCGCCGCCACCGCCGCCACCACCGCCACCACCGCCACCACCGCATCCCGGCAGGAAGCAGAGGCCCACTGCGAACACAAGGCGCAGGCTGCGCATGCCCAGGCGGCTAGCGAAGGTCGTCAACCCTGACTCCTTGCGGCAGTTGGCCGGGCAGATACGCCTTGCCCGCAAAGTCACGCATGTGTCCACCGGAATGGATGACGACTTCCGGCCGGCTCACAAGGGCATGGCTGCGGCTGATCCGCACCTTGTCGGTGGCGTCCACGAGGGTGGCAAAGTGATCGCCCAGCAGCTGCTTCAGGTCAGGCATGAAGCGGCCCTCCCATGCCACCGCGAAGACCTGGCCGGTCGCGGAAGATACGAACTCCCGCACCACGGTCCCGCTGGGCGTGGTCATTTCATGAACGGTGTAGGCCGCGCCAGCCTTCTCCTGGCGCATGGCTTTCATCTGTGCCTGGTCCTCTGCCACGGACGACGCAAGGCCGCCCAGTGCAGCGGTGGCTTCCAGCGGCGCGAGGGCCGCCAGCAAGAGCGTCAATCCGATTCCGCGAATGGCCAACATGCTGTTCCCCATTCAAGCGGATCGCGCTCACTGCGATGCGCGAACAACGCGCCCGTTGAGCGGCTGCGTGGGACGCGCGTTCATCGGATAGGCATGGGCAAAGCGCTCGATTTCTCCGGAAGAGAGCGTCGACGGTTGCTTGATCACAAACCAAGTCACCTTCTCGCTGCACGGCGGCGTCGTGAGTGAGCCGTCGAAGGTGTAGTAGGCACGATCGGCCGGAAGCAGCTCGGCTGCGTCCACCTCCACGCCCTTGGCCTGCATCTCGGCTCCCTTGCGAACGGGCACGTTGTTCCAGAGCAGGGCCAAGGTCGGGTTGACTTTGCCAGGCGTCAGCAGCACTGCAACCACGGCAAGTTGTCCCTGTGCGTCCTGGTGCACCAGGTGCACCACCATCGCGGCACGCTTGCCATCGATGCGCTCTTCGCTGGGCTTGTGAAAGTGGAACTGGACCAGTTGGTAGCGATGCCCGGCGACGTCAATGAAGCTTCCCGGCGCGTAGTTGACCTGGATGGTATGGCCGTTGTCCACGAGCCTGAGAGGCACTGCTTGGTATGCGAACCGGATCGGCGGCAGGTCCGTCCTCTGCACTGCATCCTGGCGGATGTCGATCGGCGATTGCTCGCGACCCGTGCCGCAGGTACTGAACTCATGTTCGAGGGCGGGCCAATGAGCAGGTCCGGTTGTACCGCCATAGCTCCAGTGCTGCCCGTGCTTGGCGGCGACACAGGAGCCGGCTGCCATGACGAGCGTCAAGGCACAAAGTGCGCTGGCAGCAGGTCGGCTGAACATAGATTGCTCCTTGTACTCAACCGCATGCACGGATCATCGCGCATGGCCAGCTGTAATTCAGCTGAATTTTGAATCACCCCTCCTAGAGGTGAGCTATGTCTTGCCATGCGCTCCAGCGATCGACAACTGCACGCTTGAAGGCTCGCTGAAAGGTAAGGTCCGCCCATGAGAAAGGGGCCCGAAGGCCCCTTGTTCCCGATGCATGGCGCGAGCCTTGCAGCTCGATGCTCAGTGCGACCGTGCTGCCACTGCCTTCTCGGCTTTGCTCACCAGGTCGGCGCCCACGGTGCTCTTCCACTTGTCGTACACCGGCTTGGTGGTCTTCACGAAAGCGGCGCGTTCGTCAGGCGTCAGGCGCGTCACCGTCACGCCCATGCCCTCGATCTCCTTGAGTACCGGTTGGCCCGGCTCCACCAGGCCCTTGCGCGCAATCGCGACTTCCTGCTTGCCCGCATCGATTGCGGCCTGGCGCACGATCTCGCGATCGGCCGGCGTCCACGATTCCCAGATCTCCTTGTTCACCACGAAGATCAGCGGGTCTGCCACGTAGCCCCAGGTGGTCACGTACTTCTGGCCCACGGTGTGCATCTTCAGCACGGTGAACAGGAACAGCGGGTTCTCCTGGCCGTCGACCGCGCCACTGGCCAGCGCGGGCTGCGCGTCGGCCCAGCTCATCTGCGTGGGGTTGGCGCCCAGCGCGGTGAACATGTCGGAGTAGATGGGCGAGCCCACCACGCGGATCTTCATGCCCTTCAAGTCTCCGGGCGTCTTGATCGGCTTCTTCGAGTTGGTCACTTCGCGGAAGCCGTTCTCTCCCCAAGCCAGCGGCACCACGCCGGCCTTCTCGACGATCTTGAACAGGTCCTTGCCCACCTCGCCCTGCGTGAGGGCATCGATGGCCGCGTAGTCGGGCATCAGGAAGGGCATGGAGAACAGGTTGAGCTGCTTGACCTGCGGCGACCAGTTGATGGTGGAGCCCACGGCCATGTCGATCACGCCCTGGCGTAGCGCGCTGAACTCGCGCGTCTGGTCACCCTGGATGAGCGAGACGCCCGGGTACAGCTTGATGTTGATGCGGCCCTGCGTGCGCTCCTTCACCAGGTCGGCCCAGATCTTGCCGGCCTGGCCCCAGGGCGTGGGCGGGCCCAGCACCAGCGACATCTTGTATTCGGCCTTGTAGTTGCCCTGGGCCAGCGCGCTGGCCGAGAAGGTGGCCAGCGCGGTGGCCACGGCAGCCAGGCCCAGCAGGGTGCGACGGAATTTCATGGGACAGGTCTCCTCTCTTTGGATAAATCAGTAGCCCAGCTTGTGGGGCAGCCACAGCGCCAGCTGCGGCCAGATGATCACGCCCACCATCACCAGGAACATGGCGAACAGCATCCAGCCGACCCAGCGCACGGTTTCTTCCATGCGCACGTTGGCGATGCGGCACGACACCATCAGGTTCACCGCCAGCGGCGGCGTGAACTGACCCAGCGCCACCTTCAACGTGAGGATCACGCCGAACCACACTGGGTCCCAGTTGTAGTGCTGCACGATGGGCCACAGCAGCGGCACGAAGATCAGGAAGATCGACACACCGTCCAGGAACATGCCCACGGTAATCAGCAGCACGATCAAGAGCGCCAGCACGCCGTATTCGCCCAGGCCCGAGTTGACGATGGCCTTGGCCACCGGGTCGATCACGCCCAGCGTGGAGAGCGAGTAGGCAAAGATGCCCGCCAGCGACACCACCAGAAGGATGACGGCGGACAGCTCGCCCGCTTCGCGCAGGATCACATACAGGTCGCGCACCTTGATCGTGCGGTAGATCACCATGCCCACGAACAGTCCGTAGAACACCGCGACGACGGCGGCCTCGGTCGGGGTGAACCAGCCCGCGCGCATGCCGCCCAGGATGAGCACCGGCGCCGCCAGGCCCCAGGTGGCTTCGCGAAAGCTCTTCCAGAAAGCGGGGCGGGGCAGGGAGGCTTCGAGCGCGCCCATGTTGTTGGAGCGCGCCATCCACACAGCCGGCACGATCAGCGCCAGGCCGGCCAGCACGCCGGGGATCATGCCGGCGGCGAACAGCGCCGGTACCGAGGCGCCGGGCACCAGCACCGAGTACACGATGAAGGCAACCGAGGGCGGAATCAGGATGTCGGTGGCCGCCGCCGCGCCCACCACGCTGGCCGAATACGCCGCCGGATAGCCGGCGCGCGACATCGCCGTGATCATCACCGCGCCCACGGCGGCCGCGTTGGCCGGGCCCGAGCCCGAGATGCCGCCGAGGAACATCGCCACCAGGATGGCCACCATAGGCAACATGCCCGGGCCGCGCCCGACGATGGCAATGGCGAAGTTCACTAGCCGCGAGGCCACGCCGGAGCGGTCGAAGATCGAGCCCACCAGCACGAACATCGGAATGGCCAGCAGCGGGTACTTGCCCAGGCCCGCGTAGAAGTTCTGCGGCACGGCCAGCAGGCCGAACCATTGGGCGTCGGCATTGGCCAGCGCAATGCAGGCCGCGCCTGCAAGACCGAGGGCCGCGCCAATCGGAACGCCCAGGAGCATCATCGCCAGAAAGGCGACGAACAGAAGCGTAGGAATCATGCTTGTGCGCCGCCGTTGTTCTCGTTGACCTTGCGCCCGCGGCGAATGAACAGGCCCAGCGCGCGCAGCGCAATGGCCAGCGAACAGATGGGCAGCCACACCGAATACCACCACTGCGGCACGCCGATGCCCGGCGAGGTTTCTTCAAAGCGGTAGTCGTCCCACACCACGCGGATGCTCAGGCCTGCGATGAGAAAGAACAGGGCGGCCACCATCAGCGCGCCAAACTGCGCCAGGCGCTTGCGCCGGGCCATGGAGCCGCTTTCTGCAAAGTACTCGATGCGGATGTGCCGGTCGCGCGCGACGGCGGCCGAGCCGGCCACCATGGCCAGCAGGATCATGAGGAACACCGAGAACTCTTCCGTCCATGCAAAGGACGAGTCGGTGAAATAGCGCACCACCACATTTGCAAAGGTGATGCAGGCCAGTAGGCCCATGATGATCACGGTGGCCCAGTCCTCGATGGCCAGGGGCACGCGGGTGGGTTCGTCGACGCCTGGGAGTTCTTCGGGCAGCGGGCTGGCAGCGTCCAGCTTGGCACCGGTTTCAGTGTGGGGCATGAAGCGTGGCAGAGGAACGGATGGGTGAGGCCATGGCGGGTTTGCGCCACGGAAGGCGGGCGCTGATCCCGAAGATGGGGCGCCGCGACACGGAAGGCACGCGGCACATGGTAATGAGAGGTGTCCACAACGTGCATCGGGTCTTTACCAAGTGTGTGCCCGCTCAGCCACACACGCGAGGTCCTCGGCCCCGTAGGCCGGGTGAGACAATTCCCGGCCATGACTGACTCCATCACCATCACCCGCCCCGACGACTGGCACCTGCACGTGCGCGACGGGGACGCGCTCAAGGCCGTGGTGCCGCACAGCGCCGCTCAGTTCTCCCGCGCGCTCATCATGCCCAACCTCAAGCCGCCGGTGACCACCGCCGAGCACGCCCTGGCCTATCGCCAGCGCATCCTGGATGCCGTGCCTGCCGGCACGAAGTTCGAGCCGGTGATGTCGCTCTACCTCACCGACAAACTGCCGCCCGAGGAAATCGCCCGAGCTGCGCAGGCTGGCGTGAAGGCACTCAAGCTCTACCCGGCCGGTGCCACCACCAACAGCGATGCCGGCGTGACCGACATCCGCAAGACCTACGCCACGCTCGAGGCCATGCAAAAGCACGGCCTGTTGCTGCTGGTGCATGGCGAAGTCACCGATCCCACTGTGGACCTGTTCGATCGCGAGGCGGTGTTCATCGAGCGGGTGATGATTCCGCTGCGCCGGGACTTTCCGGAGCTGAAGGTGGTATTTGAGCACCTCACCACCCAGGAAGGTGCCCACTACGTGCGCGACGCGGGTCAGTTCACCGGCGCCACCATCACCGCGCACCACCTGCTGTACAACCGCAACGCCATCTTCACCGGTGGCATCCGCCCGCACTACTACTGCCTGCCGGTGCTCAAGCGCGAGAGGCACCGCCTGGCGCTGGTCGAAGCGGCCACCAGCGGAAGCCCGCGTTTCTTCCTGGGCACTGACAGCGCACCGCATGCCGCGCACCTGAAGGAGCACGCCCTGGGCTGCGCCGGCTGCTACACCGGGCTGCATGCCATGGAACTTTATGCCCAGGCCTTCGATAGCGTGGGCAAGCTGGACAAGCTCGAAGGCTTCGCGAGCTTCCACGGCGCCGACTTCTACGGCCTGCCGCGCAACCAGGGCATCGTCACGCTCAAGCGCGAAGACTGGACCGTGCCCGAGACGCTCCCGTACGGCGAAACCACGGTCAAGCCGCTGGCCGGAGGCGAGCAGATGACCTGGAAGCTGGTGGCCTGAAGAGGGACGCACCGGTGCCCATGCCCAAGATCGCCGAGCAGTCACTGCGCATCGCCCTGCTGATCGACGCGGACAACGCGCCGGCCGACAAGATCGACGAGATCCTCACCGAACTGTCGACGCTGGGCGTGATCAACGTGCGCCGCGCGTACGGCAACTGGACCAAGGGCGCGCTGATGGGCTGGCAGGCCCGGCTGCTGGAGCACGCCATTCGCCCGGTGCAGCAGTTCGACTACTCCAAGCGCAAGAACGCCAGCGACATGGCGATGACGGTGGACGCCATGGAGTTGCTCTACACCGACAAGCCCGATGCCTTTGGCATCGTGTCGTCCGACGCCGACTTCACGCCGCTGGTAATGCACCTGCGCTCCAAGGGCGCCGCGGTGTACGGCTTTGGCGCGGCGCAGACGCCCAAGCCCTTCGTCAATGCCTGCTCGCGCTTTCTCTACCTGGAGTCGCTGGGCGCCGAGACCGATCCGCCGAGCCTGATCGAAGCCGACAGCGATGGCCCAGCGCCTGCAGCCGAGCCGGTGGAGCAAGCCGCAACCCCTCCCGCGGAATCCGCCGCTCCTGGGGTGCCGGCGCGACCGGCCACTTTGCGCGTGCCTGCCGCAGAACTGCGGCAAGACCGGCGCCTGCTCACCTTGCTGCGCAATGCCGTGAAGGCCGTGCAGGACGAAGCCGGCTGGGCCAACGTCGGCGCACTGGGCTCGCAGATCGCCAACAAGACGTCCTTCGATCCGCGCAACTACGGCTACGCCTCGCTCAGCAAGCTGCTGGCGGCCACCGAGGCCTTCGACCTGCGCGAAGAAGGCACCTCGCGCGTCGCTGTGCGCGCCCGCAACGGAGTACAGCCATGAACAACATGCTGCGCGCCGAACGCGTGATGCTGCTCATCGACGCCGACAACGTCTCGGCCGACGTGATCGAACAGGCGGTGCACAAGGTGCTGGCCGAGCATGGCCACCTGCACGTGCGCCGCGCCTATTGCAATGCCGAGACCGCACTCAAGCAGCAGGGCCTGTTCAAGCGCCTGGGCGTGCGGCCCATGGTCAACCTGGCGGCGGGCAAGAACAGCACCGACATTGCACTCGCGGTCGATGCGATGGACCTGGCCGTGAGCGAGCGCCCACAGCTCATCTACCTGGTCTCTTCCGATTCCGACTTCGCGCCGCTGGTGATCCGGCTGCGCGAAAAGGGCTGCCGCGTCTGTGGCATCGGCCAGCAAGGCAAGACGGGCGACGAGACGCGCGGCGTGTACGACCAGTTCACCGACCTGCAGCACCATGCCGGCGGTGGTGCCAGTGCCGGCGTGAAGGCAGCGGCCAAGAAGCGCGCGCCCGCGGTGAAGAAGCGCAAGGTCACGCCCGCGGCGCCTCCTGCGCCGGCGCCCGTGCCGGCCCTGCCGGACGAAGTGCTGCGCATCCTCGAGGTGGTGCCATCGCTTCGCGGCGGCCAGCGCATCGAGCTCAACGTGGCGGTGAAAGGACTGCGCGGCGCCAAGCTCCTGAGCAAGAGCGGCAGCTCGCAAAAGCTCTTCAAGAAGCACCCCGAACTCTTCCTGCTCAGCCCCGAGAAGCAGCCGAACAAGGTCCAGTACATCGGCCCCGTGCTGCCATGAGCCTGCAGTTGCCGGACCTGGGCGCGCCGTGGTGGGCGCCCTATGCCGGCGTCGCCTCGCGGCCCTTTGCGCGTGTTGAAGCCGGCGCGCTGGCACACGAAGCCCTGGGCTCCGTGCCATCACCCATCGAACTGGCTGCCGGCGCGCTGCGCTTCGTGCCCGGCAACAGCGCGCCCGAGGGCGAGGCCTACGAAGCCTTCATCGCGCGTACCGCCAGCGTGCCCACGCGCCACAACCTGCACGACCTGTTCAATGGCTTGGTCTGGCTGCGCCATGCGCAAATCAAGCGGCGGCTCAACGAACTGCAGGCCGAGCAGATCGCCAGCCAGGGCGTCGGCGCGCGGCGTGGTCCGTTGCGCGATGCGCTCACGCTGCTCGACGAGAACGGTGCGTTGCTGTCGGCGCCGCCGGAAATCTGGCGGGCGCTGCTGGTGCACGACTGGCGGGCGTTGTTCGTCACGCACAGGTCGCTGTGGGCGCGGGCACGCGTCGTGGTCTTCGGCCATGCCTTGCTCGAGAAGTTGACCGTCTCGCCCCGTAAGAACCTGACGGCGCATGTGCTGGTGCTGCCGCAAGGGATGTGGGATGCGAGTGCCGACTTCGACGGGCTGGCCAGTGAAAAGGCCCTGGCGCCAGAGTGGCTTGCCGGCAAGCCCTTCACGCCGCTGCCGGTCATGGGAATCCCCGGGTGGAGCCCCGAAAGCGAGAACTTTTCCTTTTATGATGATTCCGAGGTATTTCGCCCTCCGCAGGACTTGAAGAAGAAAGAACAACCCGCCCGGTCCTGCAATCCCGCCCAGCTTGAAGCGGGCCGCCCGGCCCCCATCTGAGCGGCACACACAAGCAGCTCCACGGAGATTCCAACTTGAAACGCATTCTTCTGTTCGTCCTGACCAACGTCCTGGTGGTCGCTGTGCTGGGCATCGTCGCCAGCCTGCTGGGCGTCAACCGCTACCTGACGGCCAACGGGTTGAACCTCGGCGCGCTGCTGGGCTTTGCCCTGATCATGGGCTTTGGCGGCGCGATCATCTCGCTGCTCATCAGCAAGCCCATGGCCAAGTGGACCTCGGGCCTGCACATGATCGACAACCCCCAGACCCCCGACGAGGCCTGGATCGTTGGCACGGTCAAGAGGTTCGCCGACCGCGCCGGCATCGGCATGCCCGAGGTGGGCATCTTCGAAGGTGAGCCCAACGCCTTCGCCACAGGCGCCTTCAAGAACTCGGCGCTGGTCGCGGTGTCCACCGGCCTGCTGCAGAACATGACGCGCGACGAGGTCGAGGCCGTCATCGGCCACGAGGTTGCGCACATCGCCAACGGCGATATGGTCACCATGACGCTGATCCAGGGCGTGATGAACACCTTCGTCGTGTTCCTCTCGCGCGTGATCGGCTACGCGGTCGACAGCTTCCTGCGCCGTGGCGACGACCGCAGCAGCGGCCCCGGCATCGGCTACATGATCACCACCGTGGTGCTGGACATCGTGCTGGGCTTTGCCGCCGCCATCGTGGTGGCCTGGTTCTCCCGCCAGCGCGAGTTCCGCGCCGACGCCGGCTCGGTCGAGCTCATGGGCGGCCAGCGCCAGCCCATGGTCAACGCCCTGGCGCGTCTGGGCGGCCTGCCGGCGGGCGAACTGCCAAAGTCGGTGGCAGCCATGGGCATCACCGGCGGCATCGGCAAGCTGTTCTCCACGCACCCGCCGATCGAAGAGCGCATTGCGGCGCTGCAAAACGCACGCTGATCGGGGCAGGGCCCCAAAGCAAGAAAAGCCGGCCCGAGGCCGGCTTTTTTCTTGCCCGTCTGCTGCGCGGGTGTCAGTCGGCCGAAGCCGTGGCCTGCGCGGCCGGCACTTGCCGCGCCGTGCGTGCGCGCTGCAGCGTGCGCACCACCTCGCCGTGCTTCATGCCATACATCTCGGCAAATTCCTGCTCGCTCTTGCCGCTGGCCTCGAAGGCGCGCAGCAGGGCCTCGGCCTTGGCATCCTGGCCGGCCAGCGAGGCCAGCGCTTCGTCGACGATGGCGTTGATGCCGGCATCGCGCGAGCGCACCAGCACCGCGTAGTCTTCGCGCGGCAGGCCCGAGGCGTCGATGGCGCGTGCAATGCGCGTCACGGTCTGGGCGCGCAGGTCGTCGCGCGCTTCCTCGGGCGTGCGCATCTGGCGGCGGCGGTACAGTTCAAGAATGGCGTGGTGCACATGCTCGGGCGCCATCGGCTCCACCACCTGGCCTTCCAGGTCGTGACGTGGGTGGCCGGCGGCCACGCTTTCCAGGTAGCGGGTGGAGCGCGCATGCAGGCCCATGGCCAGCTTCAGGTCTTCGGGCTTGAAGACGTCCGGGTGGCGCGTTACCAACTCTTCGTACACGCCGCGCTTGAGCGGCAGGAAGCGCGCACCGAACAGGCCGGGGTACAGCTCGAAGAGTTTTTCCAGCACCGGATGCGGCGTGCGCGCCTTGCCCTGGTCCTTGCCCTTGCCCTTGCCCGTCTTGGCGGGGGCTGCGTTTGCATCGGGCGCGGCCGCGGCCTGGGTGCCACCTTGGGCGCCAGCCTTGTTGCCGCCCCTGTTCTTGCCGCCACGGCGGCGCGGCTTGCGCGCCTGGCCCGGCGCTGCGGATGCCGCATCGGTCGATGCCTGTTCGGCGATTGCGTCAGGTGCGGCGGCGGGCGTCGCTTGCGTTGCTTCGGGGGCGGCCGGCGCAGCGGTGCTGGATGCGGCGATCTCGTTGGTGTCGGTCATCGGGGTACCAGGGAGAAACGGAAAAGAAATGGGTTGGTCGGATTGTGCTCAGGCCGTGCCTGCGCGCGCCTTGCTGTCGGCGGCTGGCAGGCGGCCGATGAGCAGCCGGAAGGGCAGCAGCATGAACACGCCCACGGCCAGTTTCACGCCCAGGTCGCCCAGCGCCCAGGTGATCCACGGGCCTTCGGTGCCTGCAAAGGCGATGCCCCAGAACACGATGCTGTCGAGCACCGCCGCAATCACCGTGGCCACCAGCGGCGCGCGCCACCAGGCGCCGCGGCGCAGGCGGTGAAACAGGCCGATGTCCAGCAGCTGCGATGCAATGAAGGCCAGGCCCGAGGCCGCCGCGACGCGTGCCGGCGCGAGCGTCAGCGAAGCGGCCACCGCCACGGCAAAGCCCAGCCAGGCCACGCGGCGCGCCAGGCCGGGGCCGAAGCGCCGGTTGAGCAGGTCGCTGACCAGGTAGGCCACCGGGTAGCTGAACGCGCCCCAGGTGAGCCAGTCGTTGATGGGAAACTGCACCAGGTAGTTGGAGGCCAGGACCACCGCCACCATGGCCGCGATGCCCTGGCCGAACTGGGCCTTGGTCGGTTGTGCAAAGGTCTGCACGGCCTGCGTCACGCCGCTTCCTCGACCATGCCCGCGCCCAGCATCTGCCGGGCCACGGCCTCGGCCGCCTTGATGCCATCCACGCCGGCCGACAGGATGCCGCCCGCGTAGCCGGCGCCTTCGCCAGCCGGGTATAGGCCTGCGATGCCGGGGCATTGCAGCGTTTCGCCGTCGCGCGCAATGCGGATAGGCGACGAGGTGCGGGTTTCAACACCCGTCAGCACCGCGTCGTGCCGGTCAAAGCCGGTGATCTTGCGGCCGAAGGCCGGGAATGCCTCGCGCATCGCGGCAATGGCGTAGTCGGGCAGGGCGCCGTGCAGGTCGCCCAGCAACACGCCGGGCTTGTAGCTGGGCTGCACCTGGCCGAACTCCTTGGACGGCCGTCCGGCCACGAAGTCGCCCACCAGCTGGCCCGGTGCGCAGTAGTCGCCGCCGCCCAGCACGAAGGCATGCGATTCGAGCCTGCGCTGCAGCTCGATGCCGCCCAGCGGATGCGGCTTGCCCTGTGCCTGCTCGAGCAATTCGGGCGGCAGGTCGAGGTTCTGGTAGTCGGTTGGAAAGTCGCTTGGGTCGATGCCAACCACGATGCCGGCGTTGGCGTTGCGCTCGTTGCGCGAATACTGGCTCATGCCGTTGGTCACCACGCGGTTGGGCTCGCTGGTGGCGGCCACCACCGTGCCGCCCGGGCACATGCAGAAGCTGTAGACCGAGCGCCCGTTGCTGGCGTGGTGCACCAGCCGGTACTCGGCCGCGCCCAGGGCAGGATGGCCTGCATGCCGGCCCCAGCGCGCCCGGTCGATCAGGCCCTGCGGATGCTCGGCGCGAAAGCCGATGGAAAAAGGCTTGGCCTCGATGGGCGCGCCGCGCGTGTGCAGCATGGCAAAGCTGTCTCGCGCGCTGTGGCCCAGCGCAATGACGGCGTGGTCGGTGCGCAGTTCTTCGGTGCGCCCCGTGGCCTGGTCGAGCACCGTCAGGCCGCGCAGGTGGCCGTTCTCCACCCGGATGTCGGTCACTTTGTGCGAGAAGCGGATCTCGCCGCCCAGCGACTCGATCTCGGCGCGCATGTTCTCCACCATCTTCACCAGGCGGAAGGTGCCGATGTGCGGGTGCGCTTCCCAGAGGATTTCTTCGGGCGCACCGGACTTCACGAATTCCTGGAGCACCTTGCGGCCCAGGTGGCGCGGGTCCTTGATCTGGCTGTAGAGCTTGCCGTCGGAGAAGGTGCCGGCGCCGCCTTCGCCGAACTGCACGTTCGATTCGGGCTGCAGCTCCTTGCGGCGCCACAGGCCCCAGGTGTCCTTGGTGCGCTCGCGCACGGCCTTGCCGCGCTCCAGCACGATGGGCTTGAGGCCCATCTGCGCCAGCAGCAGCGCCGCAAAGATTCCGCAGGGGCCGAACCCCACCACTACGGGGCGAGGTTCGGGCGTTGCGCCCGCCTGCGCCACGAAGTGATAGGCCATGTCGGGCGCGGCCTGCACATGCGGCTTGTTGCGGGCCAGCACCGCGGCTTCGCGCGAAGGGTCGGCTAGCTGCACATCGACGATGTAGACCTGGATGAGCTCGGCCTTGCGCGCGTCGAAGCTGCGCTTGTGGACCGCGTGCGCGGCAATGTCGGCGGGAGTGAGACCCAGAACGCCGGCTACACCCTGCAAAAGGGCTTCGGGCGCGTGGTCGAGCGGAAGCTTGAGTTCGGAGACGCGGATCATGACGAATGGGCCCGTATTCATCGGGCAAAGACAGGATTCTAAAAGCTCGTCTATTTCACGAATCGAAGTCTATTTTCGTTGACTATTGATGGCGCATTGTGGTTTGTAAATTACTATTATTCCGTCCTGCCACTCAGATGGCAATCAGGGGGAGTGAAAAGTGAAAGAACGAGTGATCACGGCGCATGCCGCATGGGTGTGTTGCGGGCTGGCGTTTCAGGCGCTGGCCTGGGGAGAAGAGGCGGTCGGGCCGCCCGCCGCCGCGCAGGCGCTGGCCGCGCCAACGACCAAGCTTCGATTCGAGCGCGGCTACGCCAAGCCGGGCATCGAAAGCCTGCGCGTGGTGCGGCGCGAACAGACCATGCACAACGTGGCCGGCCAGGTGGCGCTGAACGTGATCATGCTGGTGCTAGGCGGTGAACCCCGCGATCAGCGACTTGAACGAAGCGCTGGGCAACGTGGCCACCAGGATCTACAGCGCACGCGCAGCGCAGTCGCACGCCGAAGCGCTCCCCGACGGCTCCACGCCCGAAGAGATCGAGAAGGCAACGACGAGCTCTCCCGCCTGCGCTTTGGCGCGGAACTCGGCCACGCAGGCCTCATGCGGTCTCTGCAGGCGTGCGGCTACCAGGCCGAGCCGATCGCGTAGACCCGGTGGCAGGCCGACGACTGGAAGGTGCTTCGCGAGGAGCGCGCCTAGGCTGTCAGTGCCTGCGCCGAGGTGCTGGACGTGGCGCCGGAAAAGTTCTGGTGATCGGACTCAGGCCGGCAGGAAGCCGTCCACTGACAGGTAGCGCTCGCCGGTGTCGTAGTTGAAGCCCAGCACCACTGCGTCGGCGGGAAGCTCGCTTAGCTTCTGCGCAATGGCCTGCAGCGTGGCGCCGGAAGAGATGCCCACCAGCACGCCTTCTTCGCGGGCGCAGCGGCGCGCCATCTCGCGGGCCGCCTCGGCCTCGACTTGGATCACGCCGTCCAGCAGGCTGGTCTCCAGGTTCTTCGGAATGAAGCCGGCGCCGATGCCCTGAATAGGGTGCGGCGAGGGCTGGCCACCGGAGATGACTGGCGAAGCCGTGGGCTCCACCGCAAACACCTTCAGCTTGGGCCACTTCTTCTTGAGAACTTGCGCGCAGCCGGTGATGTGGCCACCGGTGCCCACGCCGGTGATCAGCACGTCCACGCCTTCGGGAAAGTCGGCGGCAATTTCCTCGGCCGTGGTGCGCACATGCACCTGCACGTTGGCCGGGTTGTTGAACTGCTGGGGCATCCAGGCGCCGGGCGTGGAGGTCACGATTTCCTCGGCGCGGGCGATGGAGCCCTTCATGCCTTTTTCGCGCGGCGTCAGCTCGAAGCTCGCGCCATAGGCCAGCATCAGGCGGCGGCGTTCGACTGACATGCTGTCGGGCATCACGAGGATGAGCTTGTAGCCCTTGACCGCGGCCACCATGGCCAGGCCCACGCCGGTGTTGCCCGAGGTGGGCTCGACGATGGTGCCACCGGGCTTGAGCGCGCCCGAGCGCTCGGCGTCTTCCACCATCGACAAGGCGATGCGGTCCTTTACGGAGCCGCCCGGGTTGGCGCGCTCGGACTTGATCCACACCTGCTGCGTGGCCCCCTTGAACAGGCGCTGGAAGCGGATGTGGGGCGTGTTGCCGATGGTGTCGAGAACGTTCTGCGCTTTCATGGGCCGGGGCTCCTTCTTCGTTCGTGCCGGGTTGAGACTGACTTGAGTCAGTCGGCATTGTGGCGAAGGCGGCGGGGCCGCGCGCGGCCGCTTCGGAAAAGGGCGTGCGGGACCCCGCTCAGCCGCGCGCGCAGTTGGCGAGCTGGCCGGCTTCGATCGCCGCGGCGCGTCCGGCCGTGTCGGGGTGGGTCTGCAGCCATTCGATGGGCAGGTCGTTCGCTTTTTCGCCCTTGGCCTGGGCATGCGCTTTGTCCGCCGCCCGCAGCAACGCGGCCATGGGCGGCAGGGGCTGGGCCGTAGCCTGCATCATGGCCATTGCAAAGCAGTCAGCCTCGCGTTCGTGGGCGCGGCTGTAGGCCAGTGCCGCCAGAAGCGTTCCGCCCGTGGCGGCCAGGCCCGAGGCGTCGCCGAGAACCAGCACCGAGCCGACGTTGAGAATGCCCAACTCGATCACGCGCCGCGTACCGTGGCGGTAGAGCACATGCCCTGCTTCGTGGGTCAGCACGCCCATCAGTGCCTCGTCGCCCAGGCTGTTGCGGCTGGCCAGCTCGACCATGGCATCGGTCATGACGATGGTGCCGCCGGGCAGGGCGAAGGCATTTGCGCCCATGCCGGAGCGAAATTGCAGGTTCATGGTGGGCGCGTAGGCAGCGTCCGGGCGCAGCGCGGCTGGGGCCTTGGCGTTCAGCGCGGCAAAGCGTATTTGCAGCTCGGACTGGCGAGCCCGTGCGATGCGGCTGGGCTTGAGCACGCCCTGTCTTTCCAGCTGGTCCAGCGCGTCTTGCGACACGGTGCGCTCCCACGACAGGGGTGCGAATCGGGCAAGTTGACCCGCGACCCACGGTGCGGCCCAGCGCGTGAAGGCCCAGATGACCAGCGCGACGCACAGCAGTGCGCCGACGATCAGCAGCCAGCGCCGCTGCAGGCGCTGCGCCATGCTGGAGCTTGCGCCGCAGGCACCCAGCGCCTGCTCCCACTTGCGGCCTTCGACTTCCACGCTGCCGTGCAGGCCGAGGTCGACCGTCATGCGCGGCGAGGCGCCTGTGGGCTCCCAGGTGTCGGGCCAGTTGAACTCGCCCGGTGCCACGTCCACGGGCGTCGAGTCCGCCACATCGAGCGGATGCAGCCGCAGGCTGGCGCGGCCCCGCTTGTCGCCAGCCAACCGAAGCAGAACGGGGCGCGCCTGGCTGCTGCGCCCATCGAACCAGCGCGCGCGAAGGGTGGCGTCCATGCGCTCAGGCGCCGACGATGTCCAGCCCCAGTCCGTCGGCCAGCGCGTCCGAGAAGCCGCCTTCGTCCTGCTGGCGCGCCAGCTCGCCCACCAGGCCCTCGGGGGTGCCGCGCAGGTGCAGCGTGACCGACTCGCACTTCATCCGGTAGACCTTGATCCGCGCAAAGGGTCGGTAGAGGCCCAGCGTGACGAGGTTGAGCAGTGCGTTGCGGATGCGCAGGCCCATGAAGGCGCCGGTGCGCAGCTTGCAGCGAAAGCGCGCCAAGTGGCTGACGCCAGTGTTGTTCCACACCAACTGGAAGGTGCGCGCCTCGCGCCAGGCCATGGCCGGCACGATGGCCAGGAACCACATCGCCCCGCCGAGAACCAGGCCCAGCAGGACGGAGCCGCGCAAGTTCTTCACGCCCAGCGTGTAGCCCGCGAAGATGATCGACGATACGGCGCCGATCAGCGCGCCCAGTAGCACCGCGATGCCGATGGCCTGCAGCGCGATGCGCAGGTAGGGCCCGAGCTCCACCTTCCAGCGCCCAGCCTGCGCGCCGATGCGCGTGTTCAACAGGAGCAGCCGGTTGTAGTTGTATTGAAGCAGCGCCAAGCACAGAGCAGCAAGCAGTGCAATGGCCAGCATGAGCACGCCGCTCATCAAGGGGCCATAGGAACGCACGCCGGCGGCGCTCAGGCCAAAGCACACCAGCAGCACCGCCAGCGCCAGCATCGGCCAGCTGGCCAGGTAAAGCGATTTGACGCTGGGCGCGAAGTTCAGCCGCAAGCCGCGCCAACGCGTGTGCCGCAGCCGAAAGCGCATGGCGCTGGCCCACAGCCAGGGCGCGCCCAGCACGGCAAGGGCCAGGAACACGTTGCCGAGGGTGCGCGCAAACCGGTCGTCCGAGTTGCCGGCCAGGTTCAGCGCCAGGTACAGGCCACCGAAAAGCAGGAAGCCCACCAGCATGCGCTTGATCGGCGCGGTGAACTCGAGGGTGCCGTCGGCTACCTCGGTGCTTTGATAGAAGTACTGCACCGTGCGCCGGCGCGCCCAGGGGGTGTACAGGCCCAGGGTCAGCACGCCCAGCAGGACGTTGACGATCCAGATGCGGAAGTACTGGCCTTCATGGCCGTGGAAGCGCAGCGGGTGCGCCGCGATCTCAAGCTTCGTGTTCAAGTGTTGCCCTCACTCCGTCACAAATGTTTGCTTTTCTCTTCACCAGGCCGGAGTGTAGAAGGGGCTTGGCCGCTCGCCGGCCCGCTTGCTCGCCCCGATTGGGGATAATCCAGTCCGTGAAGCACGCTGGACCGCCGCTGGTGCAAGCGCCGAAAGGCCGCACTGGAGGAACGTCCGGACTGCACAGGACAGCGCAGGAGCTAACGGCTCTCCACCGCGAGGTGAGGATCAGAGCAACAGAGACGAGTCCCGGCGACGCAAGTCGCTGGGGGTGAAACGGGCAATCTCTGCGCGCAGCAACACCAAGTAGGCCAGTTTCGAGGTGGTTCCGCTGAGCTGGCGGGTAGGTGGCATCGAGCCGTCCGGGTGACCGGCGGCCCAGAGTAATGGCGGTCACGCCGGGGGCAACTCCGGTGCACAGAATCCGGCGTACAGGCGCGCTTCACACTTTTCTTCTTCTTCGCGTCTCTCACTTCTGCAGAGGCCGCAGCACCCCCCAAATCGACATCTACGCGTTGGCGTCACCCGGCGCCGAGGCGTTCCTGCCTGCGCGATTCGTTCGCGATCCCCTGGCAAACCCTGAGGGGCCGCCCGAGGCCGGGCCGTAGAATTGACCACTATGTAGACGAGCAGTCCATATGGTGGACAAAACCGAATCACCCATCAAGACCGACCGGAGCCCCGCGATGCCCTTGGAAAAGAAAGACGCCGAGCCGCTGACCCCCTACCAATACCCCAACCCGCCCGACGCGTTGCCGGAAATCGTGGTCTCCCAGGCCATCCCGACCGACGAGCGCCTGTGGGTGCCGCAGGCGGAAAATGTGTGGTTCCGCCCGCTGTGCCTCAACGCCAGCCAGGGCTACTGGATGAACCTGCTGAAGGTGCGCAAGTCCGGCGTGCTCAGCCGCCATCGCCATCCGCAGGCGGTGCACGGCTTCGTGCTCAAGGGCCGCTGGAAGTACCTGGAGCACGACTGGGAAGCTGTGGAAGGCAGTTACGTGTTCGAGCCGCCCGGCGAGACGCACACGCTCTACGTCCCGCCCGATGTCGAGGAAATGATCACCTACTTCCAGGTCAACGGCGTCATGTACTACACCGACCCATGGGGCAAGGGCATGGGCTACGAGGACGTGTTCACCAAGATCGACATGTGCCGCAAGCACTTCGAGGAGGTGGGCCTGGGCGCGGATTACGTCAAGCAGTTCATCCGCTGATGAGCACGCCGCGCTTCGACTTCGCCGGCCGCGTCGCCATCGTCACGGGCGCGGCCACCGGCATCGGCCGGGCCATTGCACAGCGGCTCGCGCACGACGGTGCCACCGTGGTCGCCTGGGACCTGCCCGGCGCCTTGCAAGGCGAGCATCTGCAGGCCGGCACCGCGCAGGAAGCAGACGTGACCGATCGCGCGGCCATCGACCGCGCGCTAGCCGCCACTCTGGCGCGCTGGGGCCGCGTCGACATCCTGGTCAACAACGCGGGCTACGCCGGGCCCACCATGCCGCTGGACGAATACCCGCCCGAGGTGTGGCAACGCATTGTCGACGTCAACCTGGTCGGCGTGTTCAACATGTGCCGCGCCCTGGTGCCTGCATTGCGCCAGGGCGATGCGGGGCGCATCGTCAACATCGCCTCGCTGGCCGGCAAGGAAGGCACGCCCAATGCGTCGGCCTACAGCGCGGCCAAGGCCGGCGTGCTGGCCCTGACGAAGTCGCTGGGCAAGGAACTGGCCCCCACCGGTGTGCGCGTCAACGCCATCGCGCCCGCAGCGGTCGAGACAGAACTGTTGCGGCAGATGTCCGCGCAGCACGTGCAGACCATGATCGACAAGAGTCCCATGAAGCGCCTGGGCACGCCCGCCGAAGTGGCCGAACTGGCCGCCTGGCTGAGCTCGGACGTATGCACCTTCAGCACCGGCGCGGTGTTCGACCTGTCTGGCGGACGCGCCACCTACTGATCAAGATCCCGAGAGAGAGTCCATCCCATCACACTGGAGACAACATGAAGCACAATGCCCAATTCAATCGCCGCCAGTTCGCGGCCACCGTCGCGGCCGGCCTTGCCGCCGCGGCCGCTCCGCGCGCCTTTGCGCAGGGCGCGGACTTTCCGAACAAGCCCATCGAACTGATCGTGCCGTTCCAGGCGGGGGGCGGCACCGACGCTCTGGCGCGCGCCTTTGCGGACGCCGGCCGCAAGTTCCTGCCGCAGAGCATCGTGGTGAACAACAAGCCGGGGGCCAGCGGCGCCATCGGCTGGAGCGACGTCATCAATGCCAAGCCCGACGGCTACAAGCTGGCAGTGGTCACGGTGGAGCTGGTCACGCTGCCGCCGCTGGGCCTGGCCAAGTTCACCTACGAAGACATGGCGCCCATCGCGCGCCTGAATGCCGACCCGGCCGCCATCACCGTGCGTGCAGATGTGCCGTGGAACACGCTGGAGGAGTTCCTCGCTGCCGCCAAGGCCAAGGAGATCCAGGTGGGCAACGCCGGCAACGGCTCCATCTGGCACCTGGCCTCGGCCGCGCTGCAGGAAAAGACCGGCGCCAAGATCGCCCACATTCCCTTCCAGGGCGCGGCGCCTGCGGTGCTGGCGCTGATGGGTGGACACATCGACGCGGTCACGGTAAGCCCGGCCGAGGTCACGACCTACGTGCAGGCCGGCAAGCTCAAGACCCTGGCCGTGATGGCCGACCAGCGCTCCAAGGGTGCCTTCGAGAAGGTGCCCACGCTCAAGGAGCGCGGTGTCGATCTTTCCATCGGCACCTGGCGCGGCATTGCGGCGCCCAAGAACACGCCGCCGCAGGTGCTGGCCGTGCTGCGCACCGCCGCCGGCAACATCGCTAAGGAACCCGCCCTGCGCGAAGTGCTGGACAAGCAGAACCTAGGCTACGCCTACCTGGACGGCCCCGAGTTCCGCACCGCCATGGGCCAGGACGCGACAGCCTTCAAGCAGCTCATCGAAAAGCTCAACATCAAGACCTGAACGGATCAATGACTACTTACGACGCAGGACTTTTTCGCGGCAAGCGCGCGCTGGTGACCGGGGCAACCCAGGGCATCGGCGCGGCCATTGCCAACCAGCTGGCGGCCCTGGGCGCCCAGGTCACGGCCGTGGGTCTGAATCGCGGCGACGGCTCGCTGGCAGCCGGCATCGAGGTGCGCACCGGCGACGTGGCCGACGCGACCTCGGCGCAGGGTATGCTGCAGGGCATCGACGAGCTCGACATCCTGGTCAACTGCGCCGGCATGATCCGCCGCGGCGCCGAGCACGACCCCGAGGTGTTCGAACGCGTGGTGGCGGTCAACCTCGGCGGCACCATGCGCCTGTGCGCCGGTGCGCGCGACGCGCTGCGCAAGCGCGCAGGCTGCATCGTCAACACGGCCTCGATGCTCAGCTTCTTCGGCGGCGGCCTGGTGCCGGGCTACTCGGCCAGCAAGGGCGGGGTGGCGCAACTGACCAAGTCGCTGGCGCTGGCCTATGCGCAAGACCGCATCCGCGTGAACGCGGTGGCGCCGGGCTGGATTGCCACGCCGCTGACCCAGGCGCTGCAGGAAGACGCCGGCCGCAGCGACTCCATCCTGGCCCGCACGCCCATGGGCCGGTGGGGCCAGCCGGACGACGTGGCGCAGGCCGTGACCTTCCTTTGCTCCCCGGCGGCCTCGTTCGTCACTGGCGTGATCCTGCCGGTGGACGGCGGCTACCTGGTGGCCTGACGCGCGGGCCGATAATTCCGGGTCGATCTCTTCGCTCGTAACGCCAGTCGATGCCGCCTTCTCGCGATGCCACCGGCAAGGTGCCGCCCGCCGTGGCGGGCACCGCTGCCTTCTCCAAGTTCATGCATGTGCTCCAGCTCGTCGCCGACGCGCCGGAGCCCATGCCCATGGCGCGCCTGGTGCAGGCCAGCGGGTATCCGCGGCCCACGGTCCATCGGATCGTGGCGGCGCTGGTGGCCGAGGGTCTGGTGGTCGATCGCCCCGGGGGCACGGGCTACGCACTGGGCCCGCGCCTCCTGCAACTGGCCAGCCGCAGCTGGGGGCGTTCCGAACTGCGCCTGGCCGCGGGCGACGAACTCAAGCGCTTGCGCGACATCACCGGCGAGACGGTGCACCTGGCGGTGCCCAGCGGCTCGGTCATGGTCTACATCGAGAAGCTCGAGAGCCCTTCTGCCGTGCAGATGAGCTCGCGCATCGGCACCACGGTTTGCCTGCATGCAACGGCCGTGGGCAAGGCCTGGCTGGCGCAGCTGGACGAGCCTTCGCGTGAACGCATGCTCAGGGACCTGGCGATGCCCGCCTTCACAGAACACACGCTGACCACGCTGCCCGCGTTGCGCCAGCAGCTGGCCGTCACGCGCGAGCGTGGCTGGTCGATGGACGACGAGGAGCACGAGCCCGGCATCCAGTGCTACGGGGCGGCCGTGCTGGGCGTGGACGGCCTGCCGCTGGCGGCCATCAGCGTGACCACGCTGCGCTTTCGGCGCAAGGACGATGTGCAGGCAGCCTATGTCCAGCCGCTGCTGGCAGCGTGCAGCGCCATCTCGCAGCACATCGCGGCGACGCCGCGGCTGTCGTCGGCCAGCCTGCTCTAGCCCCGCTTGCTCACGGCACCCGCTCGTGCGGCTGCAGGTAGCGCCACTGTCCGCTCGGCAGTCCGGCCAGCGGCACGCGCCCGACGCGGATGCGCTTGATCGCTTCGGGCACCAGGCCGACGCGTTCGAGCATGTGCGGAATCTGCCCGGGCACCAGCCCCTTCATTGCAAAGCGCAGGCCCGTGCCGGCGGCGCCCTGGCGGCTGATGCTCACCCGAACCGGCGCGCGATTGAGCTGCGCCAGCTGCTGCGGCGTCACGGCGCCGGCCACGTCCACCGTCACTTCATGCTCGATGTAGTCGGCGTCTTCGGTGAACTTGCGCTCCACCCGCCATTCCTGGGTGAACACCAGCAGGCCGCTGGCCTGCGCGTCCAGCGGCGTCACGCAGCGCTGGCCGAGCACATGGCGCGGCAGCATCGGGCGGGCCATGGCGCCGCTGCCGACATGGAGATTGGCCGGCACCAGCAGCGCGGCCGTGTCTTCGGCGCGCAACCCAGCCGGCTTGTGCAGCAGCAGCGTGACGGGCGGCACCTCCACCGCACGTGCGCCAGGTTCGATGGCGACATCTTGCGCGGGCAGAACTCGCGCTTGCGGCAGCAGCGTGACGGTGCCGTCGACGCGTACTGCGCCGTTCTCGATGAGCAGCTCGGCTTCGCGGCGCGAACACCCTGCCAGGGCCGCCACGCGCTTGGCGAGGCGAACCGCTTGCGAATCTTCCGAAGTCATAGCGTCGACAGTGCAGAGGGCAGGGCGCCCGGCCGCGAGGCCAGCTCGCGGATGCGCTCCACGTGCGCTGCCAGCGAGCGCGCGGCCACCGGCCACAACTGCTGCGGCACGTCGTCGTACGCCATGGCCAGCCAGTCTTCCGGCGTGCCGGCCGGCAACTTGCGCATCGCGCGCGCGATCTTGGACTCGCGCTGCAGCCGGTGCGTCTTGAGCTTGGAAATGGCGCCGCGCGCATCGCCCAGCACGTAGCCGTGCGCGGGCAGGATGAATTCGATGCCGCCGTCGGCACAGGCTTCGTCCAGCAGGTCGAGCGACTCGAGGTACTCGGTCATGTTGCCGTCAGGCGGGTCGACCACGGTGGTGCTGCCGTTGAGCACGTGGTCGCCCGAGAACAGCAGCCCGTCTTCCTCCAGTACCAGGCACAGGTGGTTGGCCGCATGGCCCGGCGTATGGATCACGCGCAGCGTGTGGGTCACGCCCTCGCCGGTGGCCGGGTCGGTGCCGCTGAGCACCAGCCGCTCGCCATGCTCCAGCGCACGTTCAGGCGTGAATCGCGCCGGCGGCCTGGCCGTGGGCGCCGAGGGCAGGCCCAGGATGGCCGGCTTGTGCGGGCACAGCGCCTGCAGCGGTTGCGCTCCCGGCGAGTGGTCGGCATGCGAATGCGTGCACACGATCAGCCGGATGTCGCCATTGGTGACGCGCCACAGGCGACCCACATGGTCGAAGTCGGCGGGGCCGGGGTCGATGACGATGAAGCCGGTGCTGGCATCGCCCACCACGTAGCTGTTGGTACCCGGGCCGGTCATGGCCGATGAATTGCCGGCCGTCAGGCGCAGCACGTTCTTGAGCAGGGGCACCGGCTCGGTGTGCTGCCAGTCCAGCGCATGCAGCAGCTGGCCGTCGGGGCAGACCAGGGCCAGCTCGCCGTAGGGGGCTTCGTGCTCCATGTAGCGCACGTCTTCGCCGCCCAGGTGGGCGCCGCGCGGGCAGCTGGTCCACAGCGGCTTTTCCTGCGCGCACAGCTGCAGCACCGAGTCGACGCTGGAAAAGACCGTGAGCCGCTTGAGCGTGCGCAGGGTCGGGAAGATCATGTGGAAGCGCCCCTTGGCATGGCGCGCCAGGGCATCGGCCGGCCGCACCCACACGGGCTCGAACTGCTCGGCGTCGTCGGACACCGGCACCTGGTCGGCGGGCATGCGCGCCACCAGGAAGGGGACGTCGAAGCGCTTGGGCAGGTCGCGGTCGGTGATCCAGTGGGCGAGGGTGAAGACCTGGTCGGTGTCCAGGCGCAGGCCGCGGGCGGCGCATTGCTCGACAAAGGCGAAGGCGTTGTCGGCGCTGCGGTCCATGGCGGCCACTTCGGCGGCGCTGACCGGGGTGCCGTCCGCGTGGTGCGCCAGCAGCACGCCCAGCTCCTCGAAGGTCTCGCGCACGGCCGTGATGGCCTGCGTCAGCTGCACCCGGCTCTGGGTGCGCCGGCGCGTGGAGATGGCGCGCGCATGGGCGTCTGCATCGTCGATGGCGCCCCCGGGGAACACATAGGCACCGGCGGCGAAGCTCGCTCTTTCCGAGCGCCGGGTCATCAGGACCTCGAGGCCCTCCGGGCCGTCGCGAAGCAGCAGCACCGTAGCCGCGGGCCGCGTGGGCGCCGGCTCTCGGTAGGGGTGTAGCTGTTGGGAAGGGCGGACCATGCGGCGATTATCGAACCGCGCAGCTTAAACCGGAGGGCGTGTTGGGCCCAACGACTCGTAACGTCTTCGTGGCAATTGCCCAACGCGCCGCGGTGCGCCATTCAAACCTTGGTTTGCAGAAGGCGTGCGGCCGGTCCGGAAAACGTAACGTGGTACTGCGCTGCGCCGGCCCGCCGCAGCGCGATCACTTGGGCTGCGCGATCACGATCCAGTTGACGCCGAACTTGTCGACGAGCATGCCGAAGCTTTCGGAGAAGAATGTTTTTTCCTGCGGCATCTCGACCCGGCCGCCTTCGCTGCTGAGCGCCGCGGCCACCTTGCCCGCAGCGGCCGCGTCGGCCACGCCGATGGTCAGCGAGAAGCCCTGGAACTTGGCTGCGTCCCCGCCGCGGCAAAAGCCGTCCGAGGCCAGCAGCACGGTCGTTCCGATCCTGAACTCGCAGTGCATCACCTTGTTCTCGCTGCCCGGAGGCAGCTTCATCTTCGCGGATTCGGGATCGGGGCTTTCCTTGTTGCGCATCAGCATGGTCACTTCGGCGCCGACGGCCTTCTTGTAGAACTCGAGCGCTTCTTCGCAACGGCCTTCGAAAAAGAGATAGGGCTGAACCAGCATGTGAACTCCTGTGGATGAAAGAAAGACGAAAGACACGGGTATTTGTGTACACCGTCCACAAACGATAACAGCAATAATGGACACTGTCCACTTTGGAGAGGAAATGCAGGATCAAGACCACGTTGCCGACATGCGCCCGCCTGCGCGCGATACCTACCGCCATGGCGACCTGCGCCGCGCCTTGCTCGACGCAGGCATCGAGCTGGCGCGTGCCGGCGGCCCTCAGGCGGTGGTGCTGCGCGAGGCCACGCGCCGCGCTGGCGTGGCGCCCAACGCCGCCTATCGCCACTTCGAGAGCCGTCAGGCACTGCTCGACGCGGTTCGCCTGGCCGCGCTGACGGAACTGGCCCAAGCCATGGAAAAGGAAGTGGCCGGCGTGCGCCGCGCGCGCAACTCGGCGGCCTATGCGCGCGACTGCCTCAGCGCGGTAGGTTCGGCCTACTTGCGCTTTGCCCAGGAGGAGACGGGCCTGTTCCGCTCGGCCTTCGTGCCGCCCGATCCGGAGGAGCCGGAGCAGCCGGGCGGGCGCCCGGCCAAGGCGCAGCCGGGGCTGCCCCATCCTTTCCTGCTGCTGGGCTCGGTGCTGGACCGCATGGTGGAGTCGGGCGTGCTGGCGCCCTCGCGCCGACCGGGCGCCGAGTACCTGGCCTGGTCGGCCGTGCACGGGCTGGCCATGCTCGTCATCGACGGGCCGCTGGCCGTCATGCCGCGCAAGGAGGCCCAGGCACTGGGCCGGCGCCTGCTCGACATGGTGGAAAAGGGCCTGTGAGCATCGAGCATTGCGCGGCGCACGGATAATCCGAAGCCATGCGTGTTCACTTCACCAAGATGCAGGGCGCCGGCAACGATTTCGTCGTGCTGGACGAAACGGCCGCACAACTGGGCCTTTCTGCCGATCAATACCGCTTCCTGGCCAACCGCCACTTCGGCGTGGGTGCCGACCAAGTCCTCAGCGTGCGGCCTTCGCCGGCGCAGGGCGTGGACTTCGAATACGTGATTCACAACGCCGACGGTGGCGAGGTGGAGCAATGCGGCAATGGCGCGCGCTGCTTCATGCGCTTCGTGCGCGAGCGCGGCCTCACGGTCAAGAACGCCGTGCGCGTGCAGACGCTGTCGGGCGTCATCGAGCCGCGCATGGGCGAAGACGGCCGGGTCACGGTCGACATGGGCGCGCCCATCTTCGAGAACGAGCGGGTGCCTTTCGACGCCGCCGGCCTGAGCCCGGTCATCACGGGCGACTGGTACCAGTGGCACCTGGCCCTGGGCACCCATGCCGACAGCGCCATCGTGGCGGCGTCGGTGCTTTCCATGGGCAACCCCCATGCGGTGCAGCTGGTCGACAACGTCGACACCGCACCGGTGGCCGAGCAAGGCCCGCTCATCGAGAACCACCCGCGTTTTCCGCAGCGGGTGAATGCCGGCTTCATGCAGGTGGTCAGCCGCAGCCAGGTCCGCCTGCGCGTGTTCGAGCGCGGCGCCGGCGAAACCCTGGCCTGCGGCACCGGCGCCTGTGCGGCGGTGGTGGCCGGCATCCGCCTGGGCCTGCTCGATTCGCGCGTGGACGTTCAAACGCGCGGTGGCCTGCTCACTATCGAATGGCGGGGCCTGGGCCAGCCGGTGCTCATGACCGGGCCGGCCGTCACCGTGTTCGAGGGCGAGATCGACGTGCCCGCGCAGCCATGACTCCCAACCATCCGCACCCACAACAAGACGCCATGAAT
The DNA here is from genome assembly GCA_018241225.1 of Pseudomonadota bacterium. Classification (GTDB taxonomy): domain Bacteria; phylum Pseudomonadota; class Gammaproteobacteria; order Burkholderiales; family Burkholderiaceae_C; genus Variovorax. The sequence goes on along the minus strand of JAFEEG010000022.1, from coordinate 163,195 downwards.
CCCATCACCGAAGACGACATCGCCAACTACCTGGCGAATACGCCGGACTTCTTCGAGCGCCACGCCCAGCTGCTGGCCCAGGTGCAGCTGACGAGCCCGCACGGCAATCGCGCCGTGAGCCTGCAGGAGCGTCAGGCCGAGATGCTGCGCGAGAAGATCAAGGCACTGGAGCACCGCATCATGGACATGGTGCGCCATGGCACCGAGAACGTGCTCACCGCCGACCGCCTGCAGCGCTGGACGCGCGGGCTGCTCACCACCCGCGAGCCGCGCGGCCTGCCGTGGCAGATCGCGGCCGACCTGCAGGCCATCTTCCTGGTGCCACAGGCTGCCATCAAGGTCTGGGAAGTGAGCCCCGAGTACGAGAGCGAAGGCTATGCCCAAGGTGCCGGCGAAGACGTCCGCGCCCTGGCCACCTCGCTCACCACGCCCTATTGCGGCCTCAACACCGGCTTCGACGCCGTCAACTGGCTGGGCGATGCTCGTGCGGCCGTGTCGGTGGCCATGATCCCGCTGCGCAACGAGCCCTCCGAGCCGGCCTTCGGCCTGTTGATTCTGGCATCGCCCGACGGCCAGCGCTTCCACGCCGACATGGGCACCGACTTCCTGGAGCGCATTGCCGACCTGTCGTCGGCTGCGCTCTCTCGCCTGCGCCCCTGATGCACAAGTTGGGGCGTGCCCTGGGCTGGCTGGTCTTGGGCCTCGCCCTGTTCCTGGCGGCGCTGGCCCTGTACGTCTGGCAGCACGCGCAGGAGCGCCTGTCTCAGCCGCAGCTGCAGCCGGCCGACGCGGCGCTGGTGCTGGGCAACCGCGCCTATCTCGAAGGGCGGCCCAACCCCTGCCTGACCAATCGCGTCGACCGCGGCGTGCAGCTCTGGCGTGACGGGCGGGTGCGCCTGATCACCCTCTCGGGCGGCGTCGACCGCGAGGACGGCCGCGTCGAGGCCGAAGTGATGGCCGTGCATGCGCGCGCCGATGGCTACTCCGGCGTGTTGCTGAAGGAATCGCTCTCGTCTTCCACCCGCGAGAACCTGGCCATGTCGTGGCCGCTGCTGGAGGCGGCCGGCGTGCGCCGCGTGATCGTGGTGTCCGATGCCTACCACCTGTGGCGCGTCGAGCGCCTGGCCAAGGCCAGCGGCTTCGACGGCGCCTTCGAAGTGCAGTACGCGGCAGCACCCGCCGACTGCGGCCGGCCCGGCTGGCAGGCTATGCGCAGCGCATTGCGCGAGCCTCTGGCCATCGTGAACAATGCGCTCAATGGCTACCTCTAGCGCCGACGCGCCCGCGACCTCTCCCTGGATCGACAAGTACCTGGAGCACGTGCGGGTGGAGCGCCGGCTGGCGGCGCGCACGGTGGAGCTGTATGCCATCCACCTCGCCACGCTGGCCGACCTGGCCGCCGCCGCCGCGCTGCCGCTGGAGCGCGTGAGCACGGCGCACGTGCGCCGCTGGATGGCGCAGATGCATGGCGCCGGTCGCGAGCCGCGTGGCATTGCGCTGGTGCTGTCTTGCTGGCGCAGCTTCTACCGCTGGCTGGGCCAGCAGGGGCAGATCCCGGCCAACCCGGTTCAGGACGTGCATGCCCCCAAGGCGGCCCGGCCCCTGCCCAAGGCGCTGGACGTGGACGATGCCGTGCGCCTGGCTGAGCTGAGCGACGCCGATGCTGACCCCTGGACCGACGCGCGCGACCGCGCCTTGATCGAGCTGCTGTACGGCTGCGGCCTGCGCGTGAGCGAGCTCACCGGCCTGGACGTGCGCGCCGGCAAGGAGTCGCTCGGCTGGATCGACCTGGACGGTACCGAGGCCCACGTGCTGGGCAAGGGCGGCAAGCGTCGCAGCGTGCCGGTGGGCAGCAAGGCCATGCAGGCGTTGCGCGCATGGCTGGCGGTGCGGGATGAACGCGCCGGCATCACGCGGCAAGAGCCAGCCCTGTTCATCGGCCGCAGCGGCAAGCGCCTGTCCTCGCAAACCGTGTGGAAGCAACTGCGCCAGCGGGGCGTGAAGGCCGGGTTGGCAGCGCCGGTGCACCCGCACATGCTGCGCCACTCCTTCGCCAGCCACGTGCTGCAGTCCAGCAGCGACCTGCGCGCGGTGCAGGAGCTGCTGGGCCACGCCAACATCGCCACCACCCAGGTCTATACGCGCCTGGACTTCCAGCACCTGGCCCGGGCCTACGACGCCGCACATCCGCGTGCCAAGCTCAAGGGCGAGCCCCGCACCGGCGATGCCCTGCCGGCGCCGGCGGCGAAAATCCGCAAATGAAAACACTTCGCTTGCGCGCCGGCAAGGAGCGTTCCTTGCTCCGGCGCCATCCCTGGATATTCGATTCCGCCATCGCCAAGGGCGGCGGCGATGCCGGCGAGACGGTGCGCGTCGAAGCCGACGACGGCCGCTTCCTGTGCTGGGCCGCATTCAGTCCCGCCTCTAAGATCCGGGCGCGTGCCTGGAGTTTTCGCGAAGACGAGCGCATCGACGCCGCCTTTTTCCGCCAGCGGATTGCCCAGGCCGTCCAGGCGAGGCAACTGTTTGCACTGCCCAGCGACGGGGTGCGCCTGGTGCATGGCGAGGCCGACGGCCTGCCGGGCCTGATCGTCGACCGCTATGGCAACGTGCTGGTGGCGCAGTTTCTTTCGGCCGGCGTGGAGCGCTGGAAGAAGGTGCTGGTCGATGCCCTCCTGGCCGAAACCGGCCTCGTGCATTTCTACGAACGTTCGGACGCCAGCGGCCGCGAGCGCGAAGGCCTGGCACCCGTCACTGGCTGGTTGGCCGGCGGACAGGGGCAGGGCACCGAGCTCACCATCCAGGAGAACGGCTGGAAGCTGACGCTGGACGTGGCCACCGGCCACAAGACCGGCTTCTACCTGGACCAGCGCGACAGCCGCCGCCGCTTTTCCGAGCTGGCGCAGCAAAGGCGCTTTCGGCGCGTGCTCAACTGCTATTGCTACACCGGCGGCTTTACCGTGGCGGCCTTGTGGGGCCTGCGCGCGGCTGGGGCACTGGAAGACGCGCAGGTCGTGTCGGTCGATTCGTCCTTGCCGGCGCTGGAGCGGGCCCGTGCCCATGTGGAGCTCAACGGCTTTGAAGGTGCCGATTGCCAGTTCCTCGACGCCGACGTCAACGCCACCTTGCGCCGCTTCATCGAGCAGGGCCAGGCCTTCGACGCGATCGTGCTCGATCCGCCCAAGTTCGCCCCCACCGTTGCCCATGCCGAACGTGCGGCACGCGCCTACAAGGACATCAACCGCCTGGGCCTGAAGCTGCTGGCGCCGGGCGGCGTGCTGCTGACCTTTTCCTGCTCGGGCGGCATCGGCGCAGAGCTGTTCCACAAGATCGTGGCCTCGGCCGGCATCGACGCCGGGGTGGATGGCTACATCAGCGAGCGGCTGGGCGGCGCGCCCGACCACCCCATGACCATCGAGTTTCCCGAGGGCGAGTACCTCAAGGGGCTGACGGTGGTGCGCAAGAAGGCCTAAACCCTGCGGCAGCGGGCCCATGGCCCGCTGGCTAAACTTTCCTGTTCGCCTTTTCTTATTCGCAATCGGACCCCGGAGCACCCCATGGCCCTCATCCCCGCCACCATCCTCACCGGCTTTCTAGGCTCGGGCAAGACGACGCTGCTCAAGCGGGTGCTGACCGAGGCCCACGGCCAGAAGATCGCCGTCATCGAGAACGAATTCGGCGAAGAGAACATCGACAGCGACATCCTGGTGACCGAGTCCAAGGAGCAGATCATCCAGATGAGCAACGGCTGCATCTGCTGCACCATCCGCGAAGACCTGCGCGAGACGCTGCAGCTGCTGGCCGCCAAGAAGCGCAAGGGCCTGCTCGACTTCGAGCGCGTGGTGATCGAGACCACCGGCCTGGCCGATCCCGGCCCCGTCGCCCAGACCTTCTTCATGGACGACGAGATCGCCGAGACCTACCTGCTTGACTCCATCCTGACCCTGGTGGACGCCAAGCACGCAGCCCAGCAGCTCAACGACCGCCAGGAGGCGCGCCGCCAGATTGGCTTTGCCGACCAGCTCTTCGTAAGCAAAACCGACCTGGTCAGCGAGCAGGAGGCCGAAGCCCTGATCCACCGCGTCAAGCACATGAACCCGCGCGCGCCGGTGCAGAAGGTGCACTTCGGCGAGGTGCCGCTGTCGCAGGTGTTCGACCTGCGTGGCTTCAACCTCAACTCCAAGCTCGACATCGACCCCGACTTCCTCAAGGAAGACGAGCACGACCACCATCACGACCATGACCACGAGCACGGCGAGCACTGCGACCACCCCTCGCACGCCCACGAAGGTCATGGCCACCATCACCACGTGGACGACGACGTCAAGAGCTTTGTCTACAAGGCCGACCGCCCGTTCGACCCGGCGCGCCTGGAAGACTTCCTGGGCGCCATCGTCAACATCTACGGCCCGCGCATGCTGCGCTACAAGGGCGTGCTGAACATGCAGGGCACTGAGCGCAAGGTGATCTTCCAGGGCGTGCACCAGCTCATGGGCAGCGACCTGGGCCCGGCCTGGGCCGAGGGCGAATCGCGCCAGAGTCGCATGGTCTTTATCGGCATCGACCTGCCGCGCGACATCCTGGAACAGGGCCTGGAACAGTGCTTGGTGTAAACCAGCGCTGAATCCGGCGGGCTGGCGCTCCAGTTCTCTATACAATCGCGCCCCGTTTGGAGGTCACATACTGTGCCTATTGAGGCCTAGTGTGACTTCCGGCATACACGAAGGCGCGTTCGCGGCCCGCAATCGGGGGTATAACCCCACCGATTGCTACCGGTGAGCCCCTATAAACGTGGGGTCTGCAGTTGCCTCAAAGCGTTGCGGAATCCACGGGTGGGTTGCCCGCCAGTGGAGCAAGCGCATTTCGAGTCCAACAAAGGAGCCTCTCACCGTGAACAAAGCCGTCGCCAAGGCCAAGCCTGCTGCCAAGCCGGACGTCAAGAAGACCCCGGCCACCAAGCAGCCTGCGCCTGCGGCAAAGAAGGCGACGGCTGCCAAGAGCCCTGCCAAGGTCGCGGAACCGGCACCTGCCCCCAAGGCGAGCGTCCCCGCGCCCGACCCGGCCATGCCGGTGCGCAGCACCCGAGTTTCGGCGAGGCTGTCGTCACTGACAGTCCCTTCCATGCCCCCCGCGGTGGCCTCCACGGCCGCCAAGTCCAGTTTTACGCAGACCATGTCCACCGTCCTCGTCCCCCCGCCGCTCTCGATCAAGAAAGACCCGAAGCTCGCCAACAACTGGAAGACCAAATCGGCCGAGGAGCTCAGCGATGACGAGGTCATCGCCATGCCCGACTCCGAATACATGAACGACAAGCAGATGGCCTTCTTCCGCCACAAGCTCGTTCAGCTCAAACGCGGCATCCTCGACAACGCCGGCGAGACCACCGAGCACCTGCGCGAAGACACCGTTGTGGTGCCCGATCCGGCCGACCGCGCCACCATTGAGGAAGAACACGCCCTGGAACTGCGCACGCGCGATCGCGAGCGCAAGCTGCTCAAGAAGATCGAGCAGTCCATCCAGCGCATCGACGCCGGCGACTACGGTTACTGCGACGAAACCGGTGAACCCATCGGCGTGGGCCGCCTGCTGGCGCGTCCCACCGCCACCCTGTCGCTGGAAGCGCAGCAGCGCCGCGAGCTCAAGCAGAAGATGTTCGGGGATTGAGATCCCCTTGCGCTCCTTCGTACGCGAGCAGGCGTTGAGCTGAGGCCATGGGCAAGGAAGATACCGGTCGCCTCCTGTCCAAGGTGGCGAAGTTCGTCCGCAATCCGCTCAAGGACTGGTCCGAGCTGGACACCCAGGAGTCCGTCCCGGCGGACAACGGCTACAGCCGCGAGATGCTCAAGGAGATGATCGAGCGGCGCCAGCGCAACGATTTCGTGCGCCGTCGCGAGTTCGACATGCTGCGTAAGCTGCGCCAGCGCGAAGCAGCCGGCGGTACGGCTGATGGCGCCGCCGCCATTTCCTCCTTCAACCTCAGCACCACGGGCAAGTCCGAGGGTCGGGCGCTCACGCTCAAGAAGATCGACGAGATCGAAGAGCAGATGTCGCAGCAGTGGTGGAAGGGCCGCGGCCAGGGCGCCGAGGGGCCCGGCTCCGCCACCGCGCCTGCTGCGCCAGGCCAGGTGCCAGCCGGACCGCAGGCCCAGGAAGACCATCGTGCCCGGGCCTATGCCGACACCGAGCCCGGCGTATCTCCTTCCACGCCGCAAGGTGCTGCCGGCATCATGGCGTCGCGCGAAGGGGCTGTTCCCGCCAGCCTGGAAGACGCGGCCATCCGGTTTGCCCAGAGCGACGATGCCGGTGCCGAAGCGGTGCTCTTGCAGATGACGGCGCCAGACAGCCCGCATGCCGAGCATGCAGAGGTCTGGCGGGCCCTGCTCGACTTCTACCGTGCCACGGGCGATGGCGAAAAATTCGGCGCCGCGAGCACGCGCTACGCGCAGCGCCTCAAGCGGCCTGGCCCGGAATGGGTGTCGCTGCGCAGTCTGGCGCGTGACGCCCAGGCGGGCTTCGACGCCATGCCGGCGCAAGAGGCCAGCGCGGCGCCGGAGCAGCGCCGCCCCGACTGGACCTGCCCCGCGCTGCTGACCCGCGAAGGGCTGGCCGAACTCACCCGCTCGCTGGCCGCGGCCGGTCCCGTGTGGCACATGGACTGGCGCAACCTCAAGACCATCGATCACGACGCCGCGGCCCCCTTGCGTGCGTTGTTCAATCACTGGGCCGATTCGCCGGTGCAGTTGCGCTTTACCGGCGCCGGCCAGCTGCTGGATGTGCTGGAACAGGCCGCGCCTACCGGCGACAAGAGCATCGACGTGGTCTGGTGGCAGCTGCGCATGGCGGTGCTGCGTACGGTGCACGAGCCCGACAGCTATGAGCTGGCGTCGCTCAACTACTGCATCACCTTCGAGGTCTCACCGGCGTCCTGGAGCGATCCGCGCGGCAGTTACGAGTGCCTGGACCAGGCCGCCCCGCCGGTGCCCGACTACCCTGCGGACTCGGGCGGTGCCGCCCTGGTCGGCAACCTGGGCGGGGACTGCAAGCCGATGCTGCAACGGCTCGACGCGCAGCTGATGCACGCCCTGATGCCCATCGTTTCCTGTGCCGCGCTTGTGCGGGTGGACCTGGAAGGTGCTCGCGCCATCATCGACTGGGTGGCGGGTCACGAGGAGCAGGGGCGCCGAATCGAATTCGTCGACATGCATCGCCTGGTGGCCACCTTCTTCCACGTGGTGGGCATCACCGACCACGCCAGCGTCAGCATTCGCAGCAACTAGGCGTAAGTTGGCGCAAGCGGTCTTGCATTTCTGCCTGACCGCCCCCAAATTGTTCCGATGGAACAATTTCACGGAACCACCATCGTCAGCGTGCGGCGCAAGACGCCCAACGGCGACCAGGTCGCCATCGGCGGCGACGGCCAAGTCACGCTGGGCAATGTCGTCATCAAGGGCACGGCACGCAAGGTGCGGCGCCTGTACAACGGCAAGGTGCTGGCTGGCTTTGCGGGCGCCACGGCCGATGCCTTCACGCTGTTCGAGCGCTTCGAGGGCAAGCTGGAAAAGCACCAGGGCCAACTGGCGCGCGCAGCCATCGAGCTGACCAAGGACTGGCGCACCGACCGCGTGCTGCGCCGCCTGGAGGCCATGCTGGCGGTGGCCGATGCCAACGTGTCGCTCATCATCACCGGCAACGGCGACGTGCTCGAGCCCGAACAGGGCATCGTGGCCATCGGCTCGGGCGGCGTGTACGCCCAGTCGGCTGCCAAGGCGCTGCTCGAGAACACGCAGCTGTCGGCCGAGGAGATCGTGCGCAAGTCGCTGGCCATTGCCGGCGAGCTGTGCATCTACACCAACATGAATCACACCATCGAAGTTCTATGACCCCCACGCTCATCACTGCCGTGTATCGCTGCCCCCCGACGGGGCACTCAACGCCCTGCGAGCGGCCGGGCGGGCGTTGACATGACGATGACGCCCCAGGAGATCGTCTCCGAACTCGACAACCACATCGTCGGCCAGTTCGACGCCAAACGCGCCGTTGCCATCGCGCTGCGCAACCGCTGGCGCCGCCAGCAGGTGGACCCCAAGCTGCGTGCCGAGATCACGCCCAAGAACATCCTCATGATCGGCCCCACCGGCGTGGGCAAGACCGAGATCGCGCGGCGCCTGGCGCGCCTGGCCGATGCACCCTTCATCAAGGTGGAGGCCACCAAGTTCACCGAGGTGGGCTATGTGGGCAAGGACGTCGACTCCATCATCCGCGACCTGGCCGAAGTGGCCGTGAAGCAGACCCGCGAAGCCGAAAGCGCCAAGGTGCGCATGCGCGCCGAGGACGCCGCCGAGGAACGCATCCTCGACGTGCTGCTGCCGCAGGCGCGCGCCGCCGACGGCACGTCGGCCACGGGCGACACCAGCAACGCCACCCGCCAGGCCTTTCGCAAGAAGCTGCGTGAGAATCAGCTGGACGACAAGGAGATCGAGATCGACCTGGCCGAGGCGCGGGCCCCGCTCGAAATCATGGGCCCGGCCGGCATGGAGGAAATGGCCGAGCAGCTGCGCGGCATGTTCGGCCAGCTCGGCCAGACCAAGCGCAAGACACGCAAGCTCAAGATCGGCGAGGCCATGGGCCTTTTGATCGAGGAAGAGGCGGCCAAGCTGGTCAACGAGGACGAGATCCGCACCCAGGCCATTTCCAACGCCGAGCAGAACGGCATCGTCTTCATCGACGAGATCGACAAGGTGGCCACCCGCAGCGACACCCAGGGCTCCGACGTGTCGCGCCAGGGCGTGCAGCGCGACCTGCTGCCGCTGGTGGAAGGCACATCGGTCAGCACCAAGTACGGCCCCGTGCGCACCGACCACATCCTGTTCGTGGCCAGCGGCGCCTTCCACCTGAGCAAGCCCAGCGACCTGATTCCCGAACTGCAGGGGCGCTTTCCGATTCGTGTCGAATTGCAGTCGCTGTCGGTGGCGGACTTCGAGAGCATCCTCACCCAGACGCGCGCCTCGCTGGTCAAGCAGTACCAGGCGTTGCTGGCCACCGAAGGCGTCACGCTCGAGTTCACGCCCGAGGGCATCACCCGGCTGGCCAGCATCGCCTTCGAGGTGAACGAGCGCACCGAGAACATCGGCGCGCGGCGCCTGTCGACCGTGATGGAGCGGCTGCTCGACGAAGCCAGCTTCGACGCCACCCGCTTCGCCGGCCAGACCATCCGCATCGATGCGGCCTACGTCGACGACCGGCTCAAGGCCTTGAGCCACGACGAAGACCTGTCGCGCTTCATCTTGTGACAACGCGCCGCCCCGGCGGCCTGAAAATCTGATGTTCCCCATTGCGCGGCGCCCTCGAGGCGCCGCGTGCTTTTTGCGCGTTTGGTGCAGGTAGTTTTCACCTCCCTGCGCGCGACGGCCGATGCCGTCCGGCGTGCGCATGTCTCATAAAGCACATGCAATGCCTTTGCTAAGTGCTTACTTTTAAACAACTTTTCCACATCGATATGACTGTGGGAAACGCTGCTAAGTCGTTGATTCCATTACAAAAAATACAGCTCACCCCCGTTGCGCGGTAGGCGTTTCCTGCTACAGTGCAAAAAAGTGCATTTAAGTGGGAAAAAGTGTCGGCAAGTGCCCAATCCGGGGCCATTCCGGCAGTCATCACAGGGTTTCGTCGGTCGTGTTTCAAGGCGCTTCATCGCTGAGTCTGGATGCCAAGGGGCGGCTATCGGTGCCGACCCGGCATCGTGACGTGCTGACCGCCACCGCCGCCGGCCAACTCACGGTCACGCGCCATCCGCACGGCTGCCTGATGATTTTCCCGCGCCCGGCCTGGGAGCAGTTCCGCGAACGCATTGCCGCCATGCCCCTGAAGGACCAGTGGCTCAAGCGCCTGTTCCTGGGCAATGCCATGGACGTGGAGATGGATTCCACCGGTCGTATCCTCATTTCTCCCGAATTGCGGGCTGCGGCCGGCATCTCGCGCGAGACGCTCATGCTGGGCATGGGCAGCCACTTCGAGCTGTGGGACAAGGCCACGCACGACGCGAAGGAGGCCGAAGCCCTGGCGGCCGGCCTGGCGAGCGAGTCCCTCCAGGACCTGGCCTTCTGAAGACAAGAGAGCTGGCGTTGGACACCCCATGGACCCACACCACCGTGCTCCTGGCAGAGGCGGTCGATGCCCTGCAGGCGCAGGGCTCGCGCGACACTTTTGTCGACGCGACCTTCGGGCGCGGCGGGCACTCCCGCGCCATCCTGGAGCAGTTGGCGCCCGAGGGGCGGCTCATCGCGTACGACAAGGATGCGGAAGCGGTGGCCGAAGCAGCGCGCATCGAGGATGCGCGTTTTTCCATCCGGCACCAGGGCTTCAGACATCTGGGGGAGTTGGCGCCGGCCAGTGTCGGTGGCCTTCTGATGGACCTTGGCATCAGCTCTCCCCAGATCGACAACCCCGCACGGGGTTTTTCTTTTCGTTTCGACGGCCCCCTCGACATGCGCATGGACACATCGCGCGGGGAGAGCGTGGCCGATTGGCTGGCAACGGCCGAACCTCAACAAATAGCAGAGGTCATCCGTGACTATGGCGAAGAACGGTTTGCTGTTCAGATTGCAAAGGCGATTGCTGCTCGCCGACAAGAACGGGGCCCAGTTTCAACCACCGCCGAGCTGGCCGAGCTCGTGGCTGGCGCGGTCAAAACCCGCGAGCCGGGCCAGAACCCTGCAACGCGCACATTTCAGGCTCTTCGGATTTTCATCAACGCCGAGCTTGAAGAGCTGCAACAGGCGCTAGAGGCGAGTCTTTCCGTGCTCAAACCCCAGGGGCGCCTTGCGGTGATCAGCTTCCATTCGCTGGAAGACCGCATCGTCAAGCAATTCATCGCCAAGCATTCGCGCGAGGTGTTCGATCGCCGTGCGCCTTTTGCGCAGGCCCCTGAAATGAAGCTGCGTTCCATCGGCCGCATCAAGCCCAGCGAGGCCGAGGTGCAGGCCAACCCGCGCGCGCGCAGCGCCATCCTGCGCGTGGCCGAACGTACGGGGGCGCCTGCATGAGCCTGGTCCGCGCTTTCACCAAGACGGTTTCGGGGGGTGGCACGTGCTGACCCGCCTGAACCTGCTCTTGCTGATCGCGGTGATCGGCTCCGCGCTGTACCTGGTGCACATCGAATACACCGCACGCCAGCTCTACACCGAGATGCACCGCGCCGAGCTGGAAACGCGCCGCATCGAGCTCGACTTCGACCGCCTGCAGCTGGAAAAGCGTGCCCAGGCCACGCCGCTGCGCGTGGAAAAGCTGGCGCGCGAGCAACTGAAGATGCGAACGGCCACGCCGGCCATTACCCAGTATGTGCGTCCGGATGGCAGCGTGATTCCCGCCGTGGCGCCGCCACCGCCCACCACGCCACCCACGGGCCGCCCGGCATCTGCCGCTGGCGGCTCGGCTGCAAGGAGCCAGCGATGAGCCGGCGCAGCGTCCGCTACACCACCAGCCCGCTGCTGGCGAGCAAGACACCTGTCTGGCGCAGCAAGTTCATCGTGGCCGCCATTGCGCTGGGCTTCGTGGTCCTGGCTGCCCGCGCGGCCTACGTGCAGGTGATCGGCAACGCCTTCTTCCAGCGACAGGGCGAAGTGCGCTATGCGCGCAACCTGGAGCTGCCGGCCAATCGCGGGCGCATTCTCGACCGCAACGGCCTGCTGCTGGCCTCCAGCGTGGTGGCGCCCAGCATCTGGGCCATCCCGGAAGACGTGGAGCAGAGCGACCCCGAGGTGCGCGCCAAGCTCAAGCAGGTGGCCAAGCTGCTGGACATGCCGCAAAAGGACTTCGACAAGAAGCTGGCCGACGAGGACAAGACCTTCGTCTGGATCAAGCGCCAGGTCGACCTGCCCGTGGCGCAGCAGATTGCCGCGCTCAACATCAAGGGCATCTACCAGCGGCGCGAATACAAGCGCGAGTATCCCGAGGGCGAGTCGGCCGCGCACGTGGTGGGCTTCACCAACGTGGAGGACAGCGGCCAGGAAGGCATCGAGCTTTTCTTCAACAAGCAGCTCTCGGGCAAGGCCGGCACGCGCCGCGTCATCAAGGACCGCCTGGGCCGCGTGGTGGATGGCGTGGGCGAGACCGTGCCGCCAACCGACGGCAAGGATATCCAGTTGTCCATCGACAGCAAGGTGCAGTTCTTCGCCTACCAGAAGCTGCGCGACGCGGTCACGGCCAACAAGGCCAAGGCAGGCAGCGTGGTGGTGCTCGACGCCGTCACCGGCGAAGTATTGGCGCTAGCCAACTACCCCAGCTACGTGCCCGACAAGCGGCAGAACCTCTCGGGCGAGCAGCTGCGCAACCGCGCGCTCACCGACTCCTTCGAGCCGGGCTCGACCATGAAGCCCATCACCGTGGCCGCCGCGCTGGAGGCGGGGCGCATCACGCCGCAGACCGTGATCGACACCAGCCCGGGCCGCATGAGCATGGGTGGCTTCACCATCAGCGACACGCACAACTACGGCGCGCTGACGGTGGAGGGCGTGATCCAGAAGTCCAGCAACATCGGCGCGCTGAAAATCTCCGCGCGCATGTCGCCCCAGGAGATGTGGGACGTCTACACCGCGCTGGGCTACGGCCACAAGCCGCAGCTGGAGTTCCCCGGCGCCGTGACTGGCCGCCTGCGCCCCTGGAAGAGCTGGAAGCCGGTGGAGCAGGCCACCATGGCCTACGGCTACGGCCTGTCGGCATCGCTGCTGCAGATGGCGCATTCGTACACTGCGCTGGCGCACGACGGCGAGGTGCTGCCGCTGACCATCCTGAAGAACAACCAGGCGGCCGTGGGCGTGAAGGTGTTCTCGCCGCAAACCGCCTCGGCGGTGCGCAAGATGCTGCAGATGGCCGCCGGCCCTGGCGGCACCGGCCCGCTGGCCCAGACCATCGGCTACTCGGTGGGCGGCAAGTCCGGCACCGCGCACAAGCAGGTGGGCAAGGGCTACGCCAGCAACAAGTACCGCGCCTGGTTCACCGGCATGGCGCCCATCGGCAAGCCACGCATCATCGTCGCGGTGATGGTCGACGAGCCCAGTGCCGGCAAGTATTTCGGCGGCCTGGTGGCCGCGCCGGTGTTCAGCGAAGTGGTGCAGCAGACCCTGCGCATGATGAACGTGCCACCCGACCTGGCGGTCAAGCCGCTGGTGGTGACCACCGGCGTGGAGGAGAGCTTCTAGGCCATGGCCGCCCTCCAGCAACTCCACACCCCAGCCGAAGCCGCGCAGTGGCTGCGTGCGCGCGTGCGCGGCGCCCTGCATGCCGACAGCCGGAAGGTGCTGGCGGGCGACGGCTTCGTGGCCTGGCCGGGCGCCGCGACCGATGGTCGCCGCCATGTGGCCGACGCATTGGCCAAGGGCGCCACCGCGTGCCTGGTCGAGCACGAGGGCGTCGACGCCTTCGGCTTCTCCGGCGACGCCGTGGCCAGCTATGCAGGCCTGAAGGCGGCGACCGGCCCCATCGCGGCGCACTACTACGAGCAACCGTCCGACCAGCTCGACCTGCTGGCCGTCACCGGCACCAATGGCAAGACGTCGACCGCATGGTGGCTGTCCGAAGCCATCTCCGGCGTGCCGGGGCGCGGGCCGTGCGCGGTGGTGGGCACGCTGGGCATCGGCAGGCCGCCGGAGCTGAGCTACACCGGCCTGACCACCCCCGATCCGGTGATGCTCCAGCGCAGCCTGCGCGAGTTCGTCGGCCAGGGCTATTCGGCCTGCGCAATCGAAGCCTCGTCCATCGGCATCGTCGAGCGGCGCCTGGACGGCACGCGCATCGCGGTGGCGGTGTTCACCAATTTCACGCAGGACCATCTCGACTACCACGGCAGCATGGACGCCTACTGGCGGGCCAAGGCGCAGCTCTTCACCTGGCCGGGCCTTCGCGCCGCGGTGGTCAACATCGACGACCCGCACGGCGCGAGCCTTGCGGCCGAACTGCATTCGCGCGGCGCCACGAACGGCGTCGACCTCTGGACCCTCTCGACCGCCGCTACGCCGGCGCGCCTTGTGGCGCGTGACATCGGCTACGACGCGCAGGGTTTGCGTTTCACCGTGGTCGAGAACGGTGCGACGCCCATTTCCATGGCTACCGGCCTCATCGGCCAGTACAACGTCTCCAACCTGCTGGGCGTGATCGGCGCGCTGCGCGCGCTGGGCCTGAGCCTGCCCGACGCCGTGGCGGCGTGCGGGTGCCTCACGCCGGTGCCCGGCCGCATGGAGCGCGTGCCCGGCAACGACGCTGCGCCGATGGTGGTGGTCGACTACGCCCACACGCCCGATGCGCTGGACAAGGCACTGGCAGGCCTGAAGCCGCTGGCCCGCCAGCGCGGCGGCCGCCTGTGGTGCCTGTTCGGCTGCGGCGGTGACCGCGACCCGATCAAGCGCCCCATGATGGGCGCGGTGGCCGAGGCGCAGGCCGATTGCGTGCTGGTAACCAGCGACAACCCGCGCAGCGAAAAGCCCGACGCGATCATCAGCCAGATCCTGCGCGGCCTCACGAGCCCCGAGCTCGCCCAGGTCGAGCCCGACCGTGGCCGCGCCATCGTGCAGGTCGTGGCGCAGGCGGCACCGCAGGACGTGGTGCTGCTGGCCGGCCGTGGCCACGAACTCTGGCAGGAAGTGGCGGGCGGCGAGCGCATTGCCTTCTCCGACCGGGCCCATGCCGCACAGGCGCTGACCCAAAGGAGCGCTGCATGACGATGATGACGCTCGAGCAAGCCATGGCCTGGGTGCCCGGTGCCCGGCTGGTGGGCGACCCCGCAACGGCCATTGAGCGCGTGCACACCGATACCCGCAGCCTCGCGGCGGGCGACCTGTTCGTTGCGCTCAAGGGCGAGCGTTTCGATGCCAACCAGTTCCTGGGCAAGGCCAAGGCGGCTGGCGCCATTGCCGCCATCGCCCATGGCGGGCTGGAAGAAGCGGGCCTTTCCGGGCTCGAGGTGCCAGACACGCTGGCCGCGCTCGGCGCGCTGGCCAACGGCTGGCGCCGGCAGTATCAGTTGCCGCTGATTGCCGTGACCGGCAGCAACGGCAAGACCACCGTCACCCAGATGATCGCCGCGATCCTGGCGGCCAGCGCCGGGGCCGAGCGGTCCCTGGCCACGCGCGGCAACTTCAACAACGAGGTGGGCCTGCCGCTCACGCTGCTGCGCCTGGCGCCCCAGCATCAGCTGGGCGTGGTCGAGCTGGGCATGAACCATCCGGGCGAGATCGCGCGGCTGGCGGCCATTGCCCAGCCCACCATCGCGCTGGTCAACAACGCGCAGCGCGAGCACCAGGAATTCATGGCCACCGTGGAAGCAGTGGCGCGCGAGAACGGCGCCGTGTTTGCAGCGCTCCCGTCCGACGGCACCGCGGTGTTTCCGCACGGCGACGCCTTCACCATGCTCTGGACCCAGATGGCGCGCGAGAGCGCGCCACGCCGCTGCCTGAGCTTCGGCGAGCAGGCCCAGGCCGATGTGTCGCTGGTCGATGCCGCGTGGCACGGCGAGGCATGGGCGCTGACCTTGCGCACGCCGCTGGGCAACGTGCAATGCCGCCTGCATATCGCCGGGCGGCACAACCTGCTCAATGCCGCGGCGGCCACGGCCTGCGCACTCGCGGCGGGCGTCTCGCTGGCTGACATCGCCCGCGGCCTGGAGTCGTTCCGGCCGGTGGGCGGGCGCTCCAACGCCCGCGTGCTCGCGCGTGCCGACGGCCAGCCGCTCACGCTGGTGGACGACACCTACAACGCCAACCCCGACTCCATGCGCGCCGCCATCGACGTGCTGGCCGCGCTGCCTGCGCCGCACCTGCTGGTGCTGGGCGACATGGGCGAGGTGGGCAACCAGGGGCCGCAGTTCCATGCCGAGATCGGCGCCTGGGCGGCCACGCGCGGCATCGAGTGCGTGTATGCGCTGGGTTCCGAGTCCGTCCACAGCATCCAGGCCTTTGCGGCCGAATCGACGGGCGAAAGCCGGCATTTCGCAGGCGAACAGATCGAGGCGCTCAACGACGCCGTGCGGGCCAGGCTGCCCGGCGTGGCCAGCGTGCTCGTCAAGGGATCGCGCTTCATGAAGATGGAGCGCGTGGTGCAGGCCATTGCCGCGCACGTACATAACAACGATTCAGAGGAGGCCGGACATGCCTGATGTTCCGGACGGATTCACATGCTGATAAGCCTGGCCCAATGGCTGCAGACGCTGTCGCCCGAGTTCGGGTTCCTGCGCATCTTTCAATACCTCACGTTCCGCGCGGTGGGTGCGGCGCTGACTGCGCTCCTGGTCGGCCTGATCGCCGGCCCGGGCGTCATCCGCCGCCTCACGGCGCTCAAGATCGGTCAGCCGGTGCGCGGCTATGCCATGGAAACGCACCTGGTCAAGAGCGGCACGCCCACCATGGGCGGCGTGCTGGTGCTCTTTGCCATCGCGCTGGCCACGCTCCTGTGGTTCGACCTGTCCAACCGTTTCGTCTGGATCGTGCTGTGGGTGACGCTGGGCTTCGGCGCCATCGGGTGGGTGGACGACTGGCGCAAGGTGGTCAAGAAGGACCCCGAAGGGATGCGTTCGCGCGAGAAGTACTTCTGGCAGTCGCTCATCGGCCTCCTGGCCGCTTTCTATCTTCTGTTCAGCATCTCCGAGGTGTCGAACTGGCGCGTGCTGGAGCTTTTCTACGCCTGGGTGCAGTCGGGGTTCGACCTGAACTTCCCGCCCAAGACCAACCTCCTGCTGCCCTTCTTCAAGGAAGTGAGCTATCCGCTGGGCGGCGTGGGCTTCGTGGTGCTGACCTACCTGGTGATCGTGGGCGCCAGCAACGCCGTCAACCTGACAGACGGGCTGGATGGCCTGGCGATCATGCCGGTGGTGATGGTGGGCTCGGCCCTGGGCGTGTTCGCCTACGTCACCGGCAGTTCGGTCTTTTCGAAGTACCTGCTGTTTCCATACATCCCGGGCGCGGGCGAACTGCTGGTGTTCTGCTCGGCCATGGCCGGCGCGGGCCTTGCCTTCCTGTGGTTCAACACGCATCCGGCGCAGGTCTTCATGGGCGACGTGGGCGCCTTGGCCCTGGGCGGTGCGCTGGGCACCATCGCCGTCATCGTGCGCCAGGAAATCGTCTTCTTCGTGATGGGCGGCATCTTCGTGGTGGAGGCCATCTCGGTCATGGCCCAGGTGAGCTACTTCAAGTACACCAAGCGCCGCTATGGCGAAGGGCGCCGCGTGCTCAAGATGGCACCGCTGCACCATCACTTCGAGAAGAGCGGATGGCGCGAGACCCAGGTGGTCGTGCGTTTCTGGATCATCACGATGCTGCTGTGCCTCGTGGGCCTTTCCACCCTCAAGCTGCGATAGGCCGGCCGACGTGAAGCATCTCAACGAACTTCACGTGCTGATCCTGGGCCTGGGCGCCTCGGGTCTGGCCATGGCGCGCTGGTGCGCACGCCACGGCGCCGTGGTCACCGTGGCCGACACGCGCGAGGCGCCACCGCAACTGGCAACGCTGCGCGCCGAACTGCCGAACGCCGCCTTTGTGGGCGGCGCATTCAGTGGCGCCCTGGTCGAAGGCTCGCCCATCCGCGCCGTGTATTGCTCGCCCGGCCTGTCGCCGCAGGCATTGGCACCGGTGGTGTCGGCGGCGCGCGCCATCGGCCTGTCGGTGGGCGGAGAGCTCGATCTCTTCGCGCAGGCGCTGGCCGACCTCGCCGTGCCGCCGATGGAAGAGCCCGGCGAAACCGATTCGCCGCAAGAAGATTCGCGGGCACCGCAAGACGAGTCCGGCCAACCGACCGTCGACGCGCCGGCCCCAGTCGAGCCGCAGTCGCCGGCCGACGCAGCGGACCAGGCGGCCGCTGCCGCCGACGAGCTTGCCGAGCCCGCGACGCAGGCCGAGTCCGCCGACGAACAGGCACCTGCCCAGGAAGCATCTCCCGACGACGAGGACGAGGCACCCGCACCCGTCATCGAGCCGCCCAAGCCGCGCGGCTACGAACCCGCAGTGCTTGCAATCACCGGCACCAACGGCAAGACCACGGTCACCTCGCTCACCGGCCAGCTGGTGGAGCGTGCCGGCAAGAGCGTGGCGGTGGCGGGCAACATCGGCCCGACCCTGCTCGACACGCTGGCTGCGCGCATCGATGCGCAAGACCTGCCCGAGGTGTGGGTGCTCGAGCTCTCCAGTTTCCAGCTCGATGGCGTGCAGGGTTTCGAGCCCACGGCCGCCACCGTGCTCAACGTGACGCAGGATCACCTGGACTGGCACGGCGACATGGACGCCTACGCCAAGGCCAAGGCACGCATCTTCGGCCAGAAGGGCCTGATGGTGCTCAACCGCGACGACGCCATCGTCATGGGCATGCTGCCGCCGCCGCTGCGCGTGAAGCTGCAGCGGCCGCAGGTGCGCGCGCACATCACCTTCGGCGCCGAACTGCCGCGCCGCCCGGGCGACTTCGGCATCGAGCGCCTGAACGGCATGGCCTGGCTGGTGCGCGCCCACGAAGCCGACGAAACCCAGAAACGCAAGCGCGGCGCGCCGGTGGAAGAGCAAGAGATCCACCTGCAGCGCCTGATGCCCGCCGATGCACTGCGCATTCGCGGCCAGCACAACGCGCTCAATGCATTGGCGGCGCTGGCGCTGGCCGCGTCGGCCGGCTGCAGCCTGGCGCCCATGCTCTACGGCCTGCGCGAATATCGGGGCGAGCCGCATCGCGTGGAGCCCGTGGCCATGATTGACGAGGTCGAGTACTTCGACGACAGCAAGGGCACCAACGTCGGCGCCACGGTGGCCGCGCTGACGGGCCTGGGGGTGGATCGCCGCGTGGTGCTCATCCTTGGCGGCGAGGGCAAGGGGCAGGATTTCTCCCCGCTGGCCGACCCGGTGTCGCGCTATGCGCGCGCGGTCGTCCTCATCGGCCGTGACGCGCCACTGATCGAGCAGGCGTTGGCCGACACCGGCGTGAGCCTGCAGCACGCGGCATCGATGGAAGAAGCGGTGCAGGCGGCTTCGCGCCGCGCCAATCCGGGCGACGCGGTGCTGCTGTCGCCCGCGTGTGCCAGTTTCGACATGTTCAAGGACTACGCGCACCGCGCCGCCGTCTTCTGCGAGGCGGTGCAGGTGCTGGCCGAGTCGCCCAGCGCCGACCTGGACGACCAGGCCGACGAAGGAGGCCGCGCATGAACAGCGCCGCCGTCGCCGCCAGCAACAAGAGCGACCGCACCGGCGGTCTGCTGCGTCGCCTGTTCGGCCGCGCTCGCGAAAGCGTGGACGCACTGCCCATGCACCTGCCGGTGCACCTTGGCGGCGCCGGTGTCACGCAGACGCGCGCCGAACCGGTGCGCGTGCTGGGCTTCGACCAGGCCCTGCTGTGGGTCACGGTTGCGCTGCTGGCCTGGGGCATGGTGATGGTGTACTCGGCCTCCATCGCCATGGGCGACAACCCGCGATTTGCGCGGGCCAACTACCAGGAAACCTACTTCCTCATCCGCCATGGCGTGTCGCTGGTGGTGGCGTTCGTGGCGGCCTTGCTGGCCTTCCAGGTGCCCATGCGCAACTGGGAGCGCGCAGCGCCGTGGCTCTTCATTGCTTCCCTGTTCCTGCTCATGGCGGTGCTCATTCCGCACGTGGGCCGCAGCGTCAACGGCGCGCGCCGTTGGATTCCGCTGGGCATCTTCAACTTCCAGCCATCCGAGCTGGCCAAGCTGGCCATGGTCATGTACGCGGCCAGCTACATGGTGCGCAAGATGGAGATCAAGGAGCGGTTCTTCCGCGCCGTGCTGCCCATGGGCGTCGCGGTGGTGATCGTGGGCATGCTCTTGCTGGCCGAGCCGGACATGGGCGCCTTCATGGTGATCGCGATCATCGCCATGGGCATCCTGTTCCTGGGCGGGGTGAACGCGCGCATGTTCTTCGTGATCTCCGCCCTGGTGGTGGCCGCGTTCGCGATGATGGTGGCCTCGTCGCCGTGGCGGCGCGAGCGCATCTTTGCCTACCTCGACCCCTGGAGCGAGACCAACGCGCTGGGCAAGGGCTACCAGCTGTCGCACTCGCTCATCGCCATCGGCCGCGGCGAGATCTTCGGGGTGGGCCTGGGTGGCAGCGTCGAGAAGCTGCACTGGCTGCCCGAGGCGCACACCGACTTCCTGATGGCCGTGATCGGCGAAGAGTTCGGGCTGGTGGGCGTGCTCACCGTCATCGTGCTGTTCCTGTGGCTCACGCGCCGCGTCATGCACATCGGTCGCCAGGCCATCGCGCTGGACCGCGTGTTCTCCGGCCTGGTGGCACAGGGCGTGGGCGTGTGGATGGGCTTCCAGACCTTCATCAACATGGGCGTGAACCTGGGGGCGCTGCCCACCAAGGGCCTGACGCTGCCACTGATGAGCTATGGCGGCTCGGCCATCATCATGAATCTCGTGGCGCTGGCCGTGGTGCTGCGCATCGACTACGAGAACCGCGTGCTGATGCGAGGGGGCCGCGTATGAGGACCGCTCTCATCATGGCGGGCGGCACCGGCGGCCACATCTTCCCCGGCCTGGCCGTGGCGGAAGCGTTGCGTGCGCGCGGCTGGCGCGTGCACTGGCTGGGCGCGCCCACCGGCATGGAGCATCAGCTGGTGCCGCCGCGCGGCTTTGCCTTCGAGCCGGTGGAGTTCGGCGGCGTGCGCGGCAAGGGCCTGGTCACGCTGGCGCTGCTGCCGCTCAAGCTGCTGCGCGCCTTCTGGCAGAGCATCGGCGTGGTGCGCCGCGTGAAGCCCGACGTGGTGGTGGGCCTGGGCGGCTACATCACCTTCCCGGGCGGCATGATGGGCGTGCTGCTGGGCAAGCCGCTGGTGCTGCACGAGCAGAACTCGGTGGCCGGGATGGCCAACAAGGTGCTGGCCGGCGTGGCCGACCGCATCTTCACCGCCTTCCCCAACGTGCTCAAGAAGGCCAAGTGGGTGGGCAATCCGCTGCGCGAAGCCTTCCTGGTGCAGCCCGATCCGGCCACGCGCTTCGCCGGCCGCGAAGGGCCGTTGAAGCTGCTGGTGGTGGGCGGCAGCCTGGGCGCCAAGGCGCTCAACAGCATCGTGCCGCAGGCGCTGGCGCGCATCGCACCGGCCGAGCGGCCCATCGTGCTGCATCAAAGCGGCGCCAAGCAGATCGATGAGCTGCGCGCCAACTACACGGCTGCGGGCGTCGAGGCCGAGCTCACCCCATTCATCGACGAGACGGCGCAGGCCTTTGCGCAGGCCGATCTCGTCATTGCGCGCGCCGGCGCCAGCACCGTGACCGAGATCGCGGCGGTGGGTGCGGCGGCGCTTTTCGTTCCATTTCCATCGGCGGTGGACGACCACCAGACCACCAACGCGCGCTTTCTTGTCGACGCGGGAGGCGGCTGGCTCGTTCAGCAGTCCGAGCTCACACCTGAATTGCTTTCCGATTTGCTGCAAAAGACCACAAGAGCCGCTCTGCTGGAGCGCGCCACCAAGGCCAAGAGCCTGCAAAAGACCGAAGCGGTCATCGAAGTCGTCCGTGCCTGCGAGGAGCTCGTGAAATGAAGCACGCGATCAGACACATCCATTTCGTCGGCCTCGGCGGCGCGGGCATGAGCGGTATTGCCGAAGTGCTGCTCAACCTGGGCTACCAGATCTCCGGCTCCGACCTGGCCGACAGCGCCACGCTGCGCCGCCTGGCGGGCCTGGGCATTGGTACGCACGTGGGCCATGACGCGGCCAACATCGCCGGCGCCGATGCGGTGGTCACTTCCACCGCCGTGAAGGCCGACAACCCCGAGGTGGTGGCCGCCCGCGAGAAGAAGATTCCCGTGGTACCGCGCGCGCTGATGCTGGCCGAGCTCATGCGCCTGAAGCAGGGCATTGCCATTGCCGGCACGCATGGCAAGACCACCACCACCAGCCTGGCCGCCAGCGTGCTGGCCGCGGCAGGCCTGGACCCGACCTTCGTCATCGGCGGGCGCCTGAACAGCGCGGGCACCAATGCGCGGCTGGGCAGCGGCGACTACATCGTGGTGGAGGCGGACGAATCCGATGCGTCCTTCCTGAACCTGCTGCCCGTCATGGCGGTGGTCACCAACATCGACGCGGACCACATGGAGACCTACGGGCACGACTTCGGTCGGCTCAAGCGTGCCTTCGTCGACTTCCTGCACCGCATGCCCTTCTACGGCGTGGCGATCCTGTGCATCGACGATCCGGCCGTGCGCGAGATCGTGACGCAGGTGTCGTGCCCGGTCACCAGCTACGGTTTCAGCGAGGACGCCCAGGTGCGCGCCGTGAACGTGCGCGCCGAAGGCGGCCAGATGCATTTCACCGTGCAGCGCCGCAACGGCGTGACGCTGCCCGACCTTCCCATCACGCTGAACCTGCCCGGCGAACACAACGTGCGCAATGCGCTCTCGGTCATCGCCATGGCGGTCGAGCTCAACATTCCCGACGAGGCGGTGCAGCGCGGACTGGCCGACTTCAAGGGCGTGGGCCGGCGCTTCCAGCGCTATGGCGAGGTGGCCGTGCCGGAAGGCAAGGGCAGCTTCACCGTGATCGACGACTACGGCCATCACCCTGTCGAGATGGCGGCCACCATCGCGGCCGCGCGCGGCGCCTTCCCGGGGCGCCGGCTGGTGCTGGCCTTCCAGCCGCACCGCTACACCCGCACGCGCGACTGCTTCGAGGATTTCGTCAAGGTCATCGGCCAGGCCGATGCCGTGTTGCTGGCCGAGGTTTACGCGGCGGGCGAGGCACCCATCGTGGCGGCCGACGGCCGTTCGCTGGCGCGTGCGCTGCGCGTGGCCGGCAAGGTCGAGCCGGTGTTCGTCGACGAGATCGGCGGCATGCCGCAGGCCGTCCTGAACAACGCAAGAGACGGCGACGTGGTGATCTGCATGGGCGCGGGCTCCATCGGCGCCGTGCCCGCCAAGGTGGTCGAGCTGGGCAATAGCCCGGCGGCAGTGACTGGAAAGGAAATCAAGCAGTGAGCGCCCCGCAAGCAAAATCCATGGGCAAGGTCGCCGTCCTGATGGGCGGCAGCTCGGCTGAACGCGACGTGTCGATCATGTCGGGCACCGGCGTGCTGGGCGCGCTGCGTTCGCGCGGTGTCGACGCCCACGAGTTCGATCCCTCCAAGCGGCCGCTGGTCGAGTTGCAGCGCGAAGGATTTGCCCGCTGCTTCATCGCGCTGCATGGCCGCCATGGCGAAGACGGCACGGTGCAGGGCGCGCTCGAGCTGCTGGGCATTCCCTACACCGGCTCGGGCGTGATGGCCTCCAGCGTGGCCATGGACAAGGTCATGACCAAGCGCATCTGGGTGGCCGACGGCTTGCCCACGCCGCACTATGCGCGCCTGGCCTTCGACCAGCAGAGCCTGGAGCAGGTGCGCGCCGTGCCCGACGTGCTGGGCCTGCCACTCATCGTGAAGCCGCCGCGCGAGGGCTCGTCCATCGGCGTGACCAAGGTCAAGGGCTACTCCGAGATGCAGGAGGCCGTGAAGCTGGCCGCCCGTTTCGACTCCGACGTGCTGTGCGAGGAATTCATCGAAGGCCAGGAAGTCACCTGCGCCGTGCTGGGCACCGGCCAGTACGCCAAGGCCCTGCCGGTGGTGCGCATTGCCGCGCCCGACGGCGCCTACGACTACCAGAACAAGTACTTCACCGACGATGTGAAGTACCACTGCCCGAGCGGCCTGCCGCCCGAGCTGGAATCGGAGATCCAGCACCTGTCGCTGGCGGCCTACCGCACGCTGGGCTGCCGCGGCTGGGGCCGCGCCGACCTGATGATCCGCGCCAGCGACGGCAAGCCCTTCCTGCTGGAGATGAACACCTCGCCCGGCATGACCAGCCATTCACTGGTGCCGATGTCGGCGCGCGCCGCCGGCATCAGCTACGAGGACCTGTGCCTGCAGGTGCTGGCGAGCGCCACGCTGGATTCGGCCAAGCCGGGAGAAGGGCAAGCCTGACATGAAATGCCCCCACGCTCATCACTTCGTGTATCGCTGCCCCCCGAGGGGGCGCTCAGTGCCCTTCGGGCGGCCGGGCAGGCACTGACATGGCCGACAGCATCCCCGCTCCCTTCGACGTCAAGCTCATGAACATCGTGGCAACGCTCATGTTTGCGTTGTTCGGCGTCATGCTGCTGGCGGCGGCCGGCTGGTGGGTGCTGCGCCAACCCTTCTTCCCGCTCGCGGGCATCCGCGTGGACGGCGAACTCACCCACACCAATGCCGTGACCTTGCGCGCCAACGTCACGCCGCAATTGGCCGGCAACTTCTTCACCATCGACCTGGCCAAGGCACGCGCCGCATTCGAGTCGGTGCCCTGGGTGCGCAAGGCGGTGGTCAAGCGCGAGTTCCCGAACAGGCTGCGCGCCACCCTGACCGAGCAGGTCCCGGTGGCCTTCTGGGGGGCCGATGACGAGTCGCGCCTGATCAACGGCTTTGGCGAGGTGTTCGATGCCAACGTGGCCGAGGTCGACCAGGCCTTGCCCAGACTGAGCGGGCCGGTGGACCACGCCGGACAGGTGCTGGGCATGTACCAGGTGCTCAGGCCGCTGTTCGCACCCTACGACCTCAGCGTGGAAGAGCTTTCCTTGTCGGCCCGGGGCAGTTGGGAAGCCAGGCTGGACACCGGCGCCGTGATCGAGCTGGGCCGCGGCCAGGCCGATGAAGTGTCTGCGCGGGTGGAGCGCTTTCTCACGTCGGTGCGCCAGGTGGCGCGCCAGTACGGACGCACCCTGGAATCTCTCGAGAGCGCCGACCTGCGCCACAAGGACGCGTATGCCTTGCGGCTGCGGGGCGTGACCACCGTGGCCGATGGCGCCGCGCTCCCGACGACGAAGAAGAAATAGCGAAATGTTGCAACGAGGAATTCATGCCTAAAGACTACAAAGACCTGGTCGTCGGCCTCGACATCGGCACCGCCAAGGTGATGGCGGTGGTGGCCGAGGTGCTGCCCAGCGGCGACCTGAAGCTGGCCGGACTGGGGGTTGCGCCGAGCAATGGCCTCAAGCGCGGCGTGGTGGTCAACATCGATGCCACCGTGCAGAGCATCCAGCAGGCGCTCAAGGAGGCCGAGCTGATGGCCGACTGCAAGATCAGCCGCGTCTACACGGGCATCACGGGCAGCCACATCCGCGGCATCAACTCCAGCGGCATGGTGGCTGTCAAGGACAAGGAGGTCACGCCGGCCGACGTGGCCCGCGTGGTGGAGACGGCACGCGCCATCAACATCTCCAGCGACCAGCGCCTGCTCCTGGTGGAGCCGCAGGAATTCGTCATCGATGGCCAGGACGTGAAGGAGCCGATCGGCATGAGCGGCATGCGCCTGGAAGCCAAGGTGCACATCGTCACCGGTGCCCAGAGCGCTGCCGAGAACATCATCAAGTGCGTGCGCCGCTGCGGGCTGGAAGTGGACCAGCTCATGCTCAACCCGCTGGCATCGAGCCAGGCGGTGCTGACCGAGGACGAGCGCGAGCTGGGCGTGGTGCTGGTGGACATCGGCGCCGGCACCACCGACGTGGCCATCTTCACCAACGGCGCCATTCGCCACACGGCGGTGATCCCGATTGCCGGCGACCTGGTCACCAGCGACATCGCGATGGCGCTGCGCACGCCCACCAAGGACGCGGAAGACATCAAGGTCGAGAACGGCTTTGCCAAGCAGCTGCTGGCCGACCCCGAGACGCAGGTGGAAGTGCCGGGCCTGGGCGACCGTGGCCCGCGCCTGCTGAGCAAGCAGGCGCTGGCGGGCGTGATCGAGCCGCGCATCGAGGAGATCTTCTCGCTGGTGCAGCAGGTGGTACGCGAGTCGGGCTACGAAGAGGTGTTGTCTTCGGGCGTGGTGCTCACCGGCGGCAGCGCGGTGATGCCCGGGATGATCGAGCTGGGCGAGGACATCTTCCTCAAGCCCGTGCGCCGGGGCATTCCCAAGTATTCGAGCGCGCTGTCGGACATGGTGGCGCAGCCCCGTGCCGCCACCGTGATGGGCCTGCTGGAAGAAGCGCGCTTTGCCCGCATGCGCGGCTACAAGGTCGCGCAGAAGAGCGGCTCGGTGAAGACCGCCTTCGGGCGCTTCAAGGACTTCATCGTGGGGAACTTCTGACCATGTTCTTCACCACCTATCGACTTTGGCTGGCACGCGGAAGTCCTCCGCGGCATTTCAATGAGCGATGGCGACGCACAGGACCACCGCCATAACGCTCACAAGCAAGCAGGCAAACAAGCAAGAACAAGCAAACGCAATACCGAACAAGACGGCAACTGCAATTTCAAGGAGTTAGGACATGAGCATCGAAATGATCGAAGTCGAAGAATTCAACCAAGGCACGCAGATCAAGGTGATCGGTGTCGGCGGCGGCGGCGGCAATGCCGTGGCCCACATGATGGAGCACGGCGTGCAGGGCGTGCAGTTCGTCTGCGCGAATACCGACGCGCAGGCGCTCACGCGCAGCAATGCGCACAAGGTGATCCAGCTGGGCACCAGCGGCCTGGGCGCCGGCAGCAAGCCGGCCAAGGGCCGTGACGCGGCCGAAGCCGCTGTCGAGGAGATCCGCGAGGCCATCGACGGCGCGCACATGCTCTTCATCACCGCCGGCATGGGCGGCGGCACCGGCACCGGCGCCGCACCCGTGATCGCCCGCGTGGCCAAGGAGATGGGCATCCTGACGGTGGGCGTGGTGACCAAGCCCTTCGACTGGGAAGGCGGGCGCCGCATGACCAATGCGGAGCAGGGCCTGCAGGAGCTGGAAGCCAATGTCGATTCGCTGATCGTGGTGCTCAACGAGAAGCTGCTGGACGTGCTGGGCGACGACGTGACGCAAGAGGAAGCCTTTGCCCACGCCAACGACGTGCTCAAGAACGCCGTGGGCGGCATCTCGGAAATCATCAACGAGTACGGCGGCGTGAACGTCGACTTCGAAGACGTGCGCACCGTGATGGGCGAGCCGGGCAAGGCCATGATGGGTACCGCTGCCGCAGCCGGCCCCGACCGCGCCCGCATCGCCGCCGAGCAGGCCGTGGCCTGCCCGCTGCTCGAAGGCATCGACCTGTCGGGCGCCAAGGGCGTGCTGGTGCTGGTCACTGCGTCGAAGGCGTCGCTCAAGCTGTCGGAGTCGAAGCTGGCGATGAACACCATCCGCGCCTACGCCTCGCCGGACGCGCACGTCATCTACGGTGCCGCGTACGACGAGCGCCTGGGCGACGAGATGCGCGTGACGGTGGTGGCCACCGGCCTGTCGCGCCAGAGCCAGGCTCGCCAGCCGCAGCTGGAAGTCATCCGCACCGGCACCGACAACGTGCCGTTCAACGTGCCCACGCTGGGCGCGGGCGCGGGCGTGGGCGGTGCTGGCGTCGGCGGTGGTGGTGCTGCGCAGCCGAACTACGACGGCATGTCGGTGCCCAGCGTGTGGCGCACCAACCGCACCATGGCCGCGGCCAAGGTGGATGCGCTGTCGTCGGGTGGCATGGACGATTTCGAGATCCCTGCCTTCCTGCGCCGCCAAGCTGATTGATGCCGCGTAGAGCTACTGCGCGCCCCAATCTCGCTTCTGTGCTTCTCGCCGTACCTGAGTACGGCTGCGATGCTCGAAGCGACCTTGGGGCGCTCGCTACGCTTTGCGCACCATCAATCGCCCTTTTCGGGTACTGACGCCTCCTGGGGCGGCTGACCTTCGCAATCCGCGCATGGCGCGGTCGTTCTTGGGAGTGTCTTCGTGTCGGCTATTGCCGCGATAGCGAGGCGTGCAGTGCGTCGGGGGGGCGGGCCGCCTAAAATCACGGCCGTGCTTCAGCAACGTACTCTCAAATCCATCAGCCGCGCCGTGGGCGTGGGGCTGCACAGCGGGCAGCGGGTCGAACTCACCCTGCGCCCGGCGCCGCCCGATACCGGCATCGTGTTCCGGCGGGTGGACCTGTCCGAGCCGGTGGAAATCCCCATGGAAGCGGAGTTCGTCACCGACACGCGACTGGCTTCCACCATCTCGCGCGGCGGCGCCAAGGTCCAGACGGTCGAGCACATCATGTCGGCGTGCGCCGGCCTGGGCATCGACAACCTGTACATCGACATTACGGCCGACGAGGTGCCCATCCTCGACGGCTCGGCATCCTCCTTCGTCTTCCTGCTGCAAAGCGCGGGCATTGCGCTGCAGAAGGCGCCGCGCCGCTTCATCCGGGTGACGCGTCCCGTGGAAGTGCGCGAAGGCGAGGGCGCCAACGAGAAGTGGGCGCGGCTCACGCCCTACCACGGTTTCAAGCTGGCCTTCGAGATCGACTTCAGCCACAAGGTGGTCAACTCCACCGGCCAGCGCGTGGAGTTCGACATGGGGAGCGGCTCCTACAGCCGCGACATTGCCCGCGCTCGCACATTCGGCTTCACCAAGGAGGTCGAATACATGCGCTCCAAGGGCCTGGCCCTGGGCGGCGGGCTGGACAACGCCATCGTGATGGACGACACCAAGGTGCTCAACGCCGATGGTCTTCGCTACGACGACGAGTTCGTCAAGCACAAGATCCTGGACGCCATCGGCGACCTCTACATCATCGGCAAGCCACTGCTGGCGGCCTATACCGCCTTCCGCTCGGGCCACGCGCTCAACAACAAGCTGCTGCGCGAGTTGCTCGCCCACCGCGATGCCTACGAGATCGTCACCTTCGAGGACGAAGCCGACGCACCCCGCGGCTTCGCCGAAGTGGCGCGCGCCTGGTAGATGCTGGTTTTCCGCTGGGCCATCCTGCTGTTGCTGCTCGTGGCCGGCGTGTCGTTTGCCTATTACGCTGGCACCGGCCAGCTCAGGTACCGGCGCTTTGGCTGGGTGGTTCTCAAGTGGACGCTGCTGGCCGCGCTCGGCTTCTTCGCGGTGCTCATCGCCGAACGCGTGGCCTGACCGCGATCAGGCAGCGCGCGAGAGCTGCCAGGCCGCGATGACGGCCACCACCCCCGGCACGAGAAAGTTGGCCAGCAAGATGGGCAACTCGTCCTTCACGCTGTAGCCGGCATGGGCCACGCCCACCCACATGTTCACCGCCACCACCACCAGCCACACGGGCAGGAAGAGCTTGGCCGCCATGGCCATGGCGGCCGGCGTGGTGCCCCAGTGCCAGCCGAAGATCACGAACACGCCGAGCTGGATCAGCCCGCCGATCATCACCATTGCGATATGCATTTTCTTTTCTCTCCCTCGGTTTGTTCCCGGCTTCTTCAGCGCGTGCGGCCCTGCCTGTAGGCAGCCCCCGCTCCCTTCTTCACGGCATCGCCCAGCCGCGCGAGCGAGTGTCCGACATGGGCATGGGTGATGGCAATGCCCAGCGCATCGGCCGCATCGGCGCCCGGCACGCCAGGCAGGTTCAAGAGGCGCTTGACCATTTCCTGCACCTGGGCCTTGGCGGCATTGCCATGGCCTGCCACTGCCTGCTTCATCTGCAGCGCCGTGTATTCGGCAACGCTGAGCCGGTTGGCCACCAGCGCCGTCAGGCATGCGCCGCGCGCCTGGCCCAGCATCAGCGTGGATTGCGGGTTGACGTTGACGAAGATGATTTCCACGGCCGCCGCATCGGGCTGGTAGCGCTCGCTGATCTCGCCAATGCCGTCGAACAGCACCTTCAGCCGCAGCGCCAGCGGTTCGCCCACCATGTGCCTGGTGCTGATGGTGCCGCTGGCCACGTAGCTCAGCTGCTGGCCGTGCGCGTCCACCACGCCGAAGCCGGTGGTCTGCAGGCCGGGGTCGATGCCGAGGATGCGCATGTCAGCAGCGCCCGGCCGCCCGTAGCGGCTGACGCGCCCCCCCGGGGGGCAGCGATACGCGAAGCGAAGAGCGTGGGGGCGGTGTCATGTCAGCAGCGCCCGGCCGCCCGTAGCGGCTGACGCGCCCCCTCGGGGGGCAGCGATACGCGAAGCGAAGAGCGTGGGGGGCTTGTCATTTCAGACCCCGAAGTACCAGCGCACCGAGTGGAAGAAGATGGGCGCCGCAAAGCACAGCGCGTCGATGCGGTCCAGCAGGCCGTTGGCACCGGTCACGCCCACGCTGCGCGGCCCCCAGTTGGGAATGCCGCGGTCGCGCTTGAGGGCCTTCATCACCAGGTGCCCCATGGAGCCGGCCACGCAGGCGATGAGCGCCATGGCCATCGACTGGCCGATCTTGAAGGGCGTGATGAAGGAAAACAGCCCACCCAGCACCACCGCCGGCACCAGGCCCACGGCCCAGGTGGTCCAGTTGAAGCTGCGACTGACATTGGGCGCAAAAGGCTCGCGCTCCAGGCGCCGCGACAGCAGGTGCTGCACCACCATGCATGCCTGCACCACGCTGACGAGGAAGAACACCAGGAAGGCGCTCTTGCCCTTGTAGCCAGGAAACTCCAGCAACAGAAGCGCAGGTACATGGCTCAGCCCGTAGACGCACACCATGATGCCCCACTGCAGCTTGGCATTGCGCTCCAGGAAGTGGCTGGGGTCGTCGGCCAGTGCGCTGGCCACCGGAATGGCCAGGAACACGTAGACCGGGATGAACACCGTGAACAGGTCGAACTTCGCCGTGGCCACCAGCCAGAACTGGATCGGCAGCACCACGAAGAACGCCAGGATCAGGCTGCGGTGGTCGCCGCGCCGCGTGGGCGAGAGCGTGATGAATTCGCGCAGCGCGAAGAAGGACAGGAAGGCGAACAGCACGGTGGCCGCCGTTTCGCCCAGCGCCCAGCCGACCCAGAAAATCACCACCATGAACCAGGTGGTGCGCATCAGGCTGCGCCCGTGCTGCAGTTCTTCCTGCCAGCGCTCGCCGTGCACCGGGTTGCGCTTCTCGCGCAGCGAGAGCAGGAGCGTGGTGATGCTGATCAGCGCGAGCACGCCGAACACGAAGAGAAAAAGCGTGGCGACCTGCTGGGTCGGCGTGAGTGAGCGCAGGAACTGGTTCATCGTCGGCTGCTACACATTCCGCAAGGCGATCACGGCGTCACGCGCGCGGTCGAGGAAGGGGCGGCGTTCCTCGCCGTCTTCCAACTGGATGGGCGCACCGAAGGTCACCGAGCACAGGATGGGCACCGGCACCACTTCGCCCTTGGGCATGACGCGCTGCACGTTGTCGATCCAGGCAGGCACAAGGACCACATCGGGAAACATCGTGGCCAGGGTGTAGAGGCCCGACTTGAACTTCTGCGGCTCGCCCGTGTGCCCGCGCGTGCCTTCGGGAAAGATGATGATCGAGTCGCCGCTTTGCAACGCGTCGATCAGGGGTTGCAGCGGCAACAGGGCCTCCGGGGTGCCGGGCGTCAGGCGTTCAGGCAGCTGCGTCGCGGCCGCGGCCTGTGCTGCTCCTTCCAGCGGAAGCTGGCCCTGTGCCGGCTCCTGAAGGACAGGAGCCGCGGGCTCGGGGAACGTGACCACGTCGTCGAAAGAGGGCTCG
Source organism: Pseudomonadota bacterium (assembly GCA_018241225.1). Classification (GTDB taxonomy): domain Bacteria; phylum Pseudomonadota; class Gammaproteobacteria; order Burkholderiales; family Burkholderiaceae_C; genus Variovorax. Next base: position 131,836 of record JAFEEG010000022.1, on the reverse strand, counting down.
ACGCGTTCGTGCACGCGACTCGGTGCCGGTGCCGCATGTGCAGGGGCAGAAACGTCCGCCGGCAAGGGTGCGCTGCCGCCGCGCTCCACGTAGATCGCATTGAACACTTCGGTGGTGATCCAGCGCTTGAGGGGCGAGTTGGTCCAGTAGTCGCGCGCGGCAATCGGACGCGTGATGGAGCGCAATTCCTGCGGCAGCGCCGCCCAGATCATCACCAGGTCGATGTGGCTCTGGTGGTTGGCGAAGTAGATGCGCTGCTCCGCTTTGGGCGGGCAACCCCACCAGCGGGCCTGGGCGCCGGTGAGCAGGCGAACCAGCGCCAGCAGCGTCCATCCGGTGAACTTGGCAAGAAGCATGGCGGCGATGATACGGGCCAGTTTCGCCGAAGCGTCAGGGCAATTCGGCGGCGGGCATGCGCGCCACGATGGTGGAGGTGCGGCTGGCGAGGTAGCCCGAGCCCTGGCGTGTCTCGAAGAACTTCGGGCTGGGCAGCATGACCGCCAGGCGCGCTGCTTCGTAGGCGCTCAGGCGAGAAGCCGGCTTCCGGAAGTAGTGCTGCGACGCCGCCTCGGCACCGAACACGCCTTCGCCCCATTCCACGTTGTTGAGGTAGATCTCCAGGATGCGGCGCTTGTCCAGCAGCAGCTCCAGCGTGGTGGCCAGCACCAGTTCCTGCCCCTTGCGCAGCATCGTGCGCTCGCCCGAGAGAAGCAGGTTCTTGGCCAGTTGCTGGGTGATGGTGGAGCCGCCGCGCAGCTTGGCCGGGCGAGTCGTCTTGCCGGTGCGCGCGGCCTGCGCGGCGCGGCGCGCGGCAATTTCCTCCGCCCGTTCATTGCGCTTGCGGGCTGCCTCGATGGCGTCCCACTCCACGCCGAAGTGGTTGACGAACTCCCCGTCTTCGCTGGCAATCACCGCGCGCTTGAGGTTGTCGGAAATCTGCGCATAGGGCATCCAGCGCTGTGCCCAGTCCTTCTTGCCATTGGCGCGGCCGTGCACCGCAATCTGCCAGGCTTCCGATCGCTGGAAGGTGGTGGATTGCGGATCGACCACCACCATGGCGGCAATGCGCAGCACGAAGAACAGTTGCAGCGCCAGGCCGGCGAGCAGCAGGCACGCGACGAGCCGAAGAAGAGCGCGCATCCGCGGGCGTGCTCCTAGGCGTCGACGATTGCGCGCAGTTCGGCCAGCACCTGGGCCGAGGCCGGGCGCACGCCGCGCCAGATGAAGAAGGCCTCGGCCGCCTGCTCCACCAGCATGCCCAGGCCGTCGCGCGGCATGGCGCCGTGCGCGCGCGCCCAGGCAAGGAAGCCGGCGGCCGCCGGCCCGTACATCATGTCGATGGCCAGCGCGCCAGGCTTGAGCACGCTGGCAGCCACCGGTACCTCGGCCCCTGCCAGGCTGGAGGCGCTGGCGTTGATGACCACGTCGAAACTGCCGGACACGTCGTCCAGGGCCCGCGCCTCCACGTCGGCGTGATGCGGCAGCGCCACGGCCGCATGGCGCTGCACCAGGGAGATGGCCTTGTCGAGCGTGCGGTTGGCCACAACGACACGGCGCGCGCCCGATTCGAGCAGCGGCCCCAGCACGCCGGCCGAGGCGCCGCCCGCGCCAATGAGCAGCACGTCTTTTCCGGTCAGCGCCACACCGGCGTTCTGGGTGATGTCGTTGACCAGGCCCACGCCGTCGGTGTTGTCGCCGTGGATGCCGTCGTCGCGAAAGCTCAGGCAGTTGACGGCCTGCGCCAGCCTGGCGCGCTCGCTCAGGTGATCGGCCGCCCCTGCGGCATCGAACTTGAAGGGCACGGTGATGTTGCAGCCACGCGCGGTGCCGGACGTTTCGGCGCGAAAGGTGGCCAGCCCCTGCGCGAATTCCCCGAGCGGCACCAACCGGCGGCCGTAGTCGAGTTGCTGGTCGCTCAGTTCTGCAAACCGGGCATGGATCCAGGGCGAGCGGCTGTGCTCGACCGGGTTGCCCATCACGCAATAGAGGTCCATGGCCTCCTCCATCTGTCTTTTCGAAGAATGTCTGCTCGGACTATCGGGTCGAGGTGACCTGCGTTTCCAGCGTTTCGTCGCGCGTGAACTTGAAGCGCGAGGGCAGCACGATCTGGTCCGTCTGCTTGCGCATGGCGTCGGTGAACTTGCCGAAGTTGCCGATGCTGCGCACGATGGCCTGTGCCCGCCGGTCCAGCAGCTGGTTGCCCGAGCCCTCGACAACCTCGGTGCCCAGCACGTTGCCGTCGTAGTTCACGGTGACCAGCATGGTCAGCTCGCCATAGAGCTTCTTGCCCGCGGCGGTGGGAAAGTTCTCGGTGCCGCGCGCCTCGACGCGGCGGCGCAGCTGGTCCACGTACACCGCGTACGCGGCCTCGCGGGTGGCGGGGCTGACGTAGCGCTTGCGGGGCCGTGCGTTCTCTTCGTTCACCCGGCGCTCGATCTCGGCCAGCAGGTCGACCAGCTGCTTGCGCTTTTCTTCCTGCGACTTGTTTTCGTTGGGCGTTCCGGCGTTGCGCGGGTCGGGCACCGGCATGGTGGCCAGTTGCTGCTTGAGCTGCGCCAGCAGCAGCATCTGCTGCGCCTGCATGGCTTCGATCTGCCGTTGCGCGTCATCCAGCGAATCGCCCACCGCGGTAAAGGCCGAGGGCGGCAGGGGACTGGTGGCGCGGCCCTTGTCGAGATCGCCGCCGCCGGCCAGCGAGGTCTGCGCAATGGCGCGTGCCTTGTCGGGCTTCTCGTTGGTCTTGGCGTTGACCAGGATCACTTCGAGCGCGGTGTCCTCGAACACGCGGTTGAAGGCCTGCGGGTCGGCAAAGCGGACCGCGAGCAGCGCGGCGTGCGCCAGCACCGAGAGGCCCAGGGCAATTTGCAGGGTGCTGAAGTCGCGCAGTTTCATGCGGCCAGTTTCATGCGGCAGTGTTGGGGGCAGGCGTAGTGGGCTCGGCTTCGGCATCGCTCATGTCCACCGCGATGGCGAGTGGGCCGGCTGCGACTTCTTCCTCGTCCTCGCCGGACTCTTCTTCATCGGCCGAGACGGGCGGGGTGTCCAGGCGCTCGATCACGCTGCCGTGCACATCCAGCGAGATCTCGTCGATGTCGGTCAGGCGTGCGCGCACGCGGGCGCCACGTGCCAGGCCCTGGGTGCCGGTCAGGCCGAACACCAGCGGCAGCGTGTCGGCACGGGCCAGGGCGCCATTGGGCATGTCCTTGATCAGCGTGGCCTCGATCTCGTCGATGCCTTCCTGCTCGAGGTACTTGAGCGTCCAGAAGCGTTCCATGGCGGCCTGGTAGCCGTTGTAGGTGCTGTAGGCGGCGTCGAAGCCCGAGAGGATGGAGAACAGGTCGGCATCCTTGGGCTTGAAGGGCGCGGCCAGCGCGGCGGTCTTGCCGTGGCGTGCTGCCGCGATGATCTGCCACTGGTTGACCAGGTCGGTGTAGCGGCGCAGCGGCGAGGTGCTCCAGGCATAGCTCTTCACGCCCAGGCCGGCATGCGGCAGCGCCTTGGTGCCCATGCGCACCTTGATGCCGGGCGCCAGGCTCGCCTGGCTGCGGTACAGGCCGGGCACGCCCAGCTCGCCCAGCCAGCCGCCCCAGCTGCTGTTGGCCAGGATCATGGCCTCGGACACGATCAGGTCCAGCGGGGCGCCGCGCGATCGGGTGCCGATCTGCACCTGCTCGCTGCCATCGGGCTCGCCATCGTTGCCGACCAGGCGGAAGGTGTAGTCGGGTCGGTTGAAGCTCTCGGGCTTGCCGCGTGCCACTTCGCGCTGCGCCTTCAGGTGCTTGGCCAGGCGGAACAGGAAGGAAAGCGGCTCGCGCAGCCCAGCCGCCGGTTGCGGCACGTCGGCCGACACGGCGGGGTCTTCCAGCCACGCCTGGTTGATGAATGCGTCGAGCTTGTCGTGCCGCAGGTTGGCAGCGATCGGCACCCGCTCCAGGCGGGTCTCGGTGCCTTGCAGCGCCAGGCTGGCTTCGTCGAAGCGGGCGTAGATGGAGACGGCGGGGCAGTCGCGCCCTTCTTCCAGCGTGTAGGCGGCCACGACCTCGTCGGGCAGCATCGTGATCTTGTGGCCCGGCATGTACACCGTGGACATGCGCGCGCGCGCCACCTGGTCGATGGCGCTGCCGGGCGTCAGCGCCAGGCCCGGCGCAGCGATGTGGATGCCCACCGTGACGGTACCGCTGCCCAGGCCCTGCACCGACAGGGCGTCGTCGATTTCAGTGGTGTGCGAATCGTCGATGGAGAAGGCCTGGACGCTTGCCAGCGGCAGCTCGTCCTGGATGGCGGGCGCCGACAGCGCCGGGAAGGCCGTGCCCTTGGGAAAGTTCTCGAACAGGAAGCGCTTCCAGTGGAACTGGTAGGGCGAATCGATGGCGCCGGCAGCTTCGAGTAGTGCCAGCGGGGGCTTTTGCGTGGCGCGGGCGGCCTCGACCACGGCCTTGTACTCGGGCGCGTTCTTGTCGGGCTTGAACAGGATCTTGTAGAGCTGCTCGCGCACGGGTGCCGGGCAGGTGCCGGCGGCCAGTTGGGCTGCCCATTCGGCAATCTGCGCCTGGACCTGCTTCTTCTTCTCGATGGCCGCCAGGGCCTGCTGCACGATTTCGGCCGGCGCCTTCTTGAAGCGGCCCTTGCCGGCGCGCCGGAAGTAGTGAGGCGCCTCGAACAGCGCGAGCAGGGCCGCCGCTTGCTGCACGACCGTGGGCTGAGTACTGAAGTAGTCGGACGCCAGGTCGGCAAAGCCGAATTCGCCTTCGGGCGCGAATTCCCAGGCCAGGTCCAGGTCCATGCTGGCGGCCAGGTCGCGCGCTTCGGTCATCAATTGAGCGGGGGAGGGCTTCTCGAAGCGCAGCACGATGTTGGCTGCCTTCACCTTGACCCGCTTGCCGGTGTCGAGCTCCACTTGTGCCGAGGCTTCGGCCTCGGACAACACACGGCCGCCCAGGTATTTCCCGGCTTCTTCAAACAATACGAACATCTGTCGATTGTCCCTCAGGAAGAGGGTGGGGCCGGCTCAGACCAGCTGCAGGAAATCCAGCACGTCGCGCAGATGCGCCACTTCGAAATCGGACAGGGCGTGATCGCCACCCTCCAGCAGCTTGATGCGGCTGCCCGGGTAGCGGGCCACCATCTCTTGCCAGTTCAGCACTTCGTCGCCCTTGGCGACGATGGCCAGGCAGCGCTCGGGGTGGGGCAGGGGCCCTGTCTCCAGCGCCTTGAGCTCGTCGATGTACTCGGCCTTGAAATAGAAATGCTCCTCGGGCGCATGCCACTGGGTCTGGTCGCCGATGTAGCGCGCCAGGTCGCGGGCCGGGAAGACCGCGGGGTTGAGCAGCACCGCGGGGCACCCCGTGGCGCACGCCACATGGGTGGCGTAGAAGCCGCCCAGCGAGGATCCGACCACCGCCGTGGCGTCTTTCGGCCAGTCGCGGATGCCCGCCATGACCATGTCCATGGCTTCTCGCGGGGATGGCGGCAGTTGCGGGGCCCACCAGTGAGCCCCCGGATGCTCGGCGGCCACGTGGCGGGCCATGATCTGCGCCTTGGCCGAGCTGGGGGAGGAGCGGAAGCCGTGCAGGTAGAGAAGATGAGTAGTGCTGGACATTTGAAGGACATGCTAGCCGTACCGACGCCGTGGGACGCCCTGCTGCTGGGATAATTGCGGCCCCATGTCCGCCGTCTTCGACCAGCCATCTTTTGCGCGCCGCATTGCGCCCGTTTTCCAGGGTTACGACGGTTTTCTCGCCTTTGCGGTGTTCCTGCTGGCCTGCGCCGGCATGATCACCATGTATTCGTCGGGCTACGACCACGGCACCCGTTTTGCCGACCATGGGCGAAACATGGTGCTGGCCGGCTTCATCATGTTCGTGGTGGCCCAGATCCCGCCGCAGCGCCTGATGAGTTTTGCCGTGCCGCTGTACACCTTCGGCGTGGCCATGCTCATTGCGGTGGCCATGTTCGGGCTGGTGAAAAAGGGCGCCAGGCGATGGATCAACGTGGGCGTGGTCGTGCAGCCCAGTGAAATCCTCAAGATCGCCATGCCGCTGATGCTGGCCTGGTGGTTCCAGCGGCGAGAAGGCCAGTTGCGAGCGCTCGACTTCGTGGTGGCCACGGTGCTGCTGGCGGTGCCGGTGGGGCTGATCATGAAGCAGCCCGACCTGGGCACGTCGCTGCTGGTGCTGGCCGCGGGGCTTTCGGTCATCTTCTTTGCCGGCCTGTCCTGGAAGCTGATCATTCCGCCGGTGATCATCGGCGCCATCGCAATCGTGCTCATCGTCAGCTTCGAGCCCACGCTGTGCGCCGACGGCTTCGACTGGCGCGTGCTGCACGACTACCAGAAGCAGCGCGTGTGCACCCTGCTGGACCCCACCAAGGACCCGCTGGGCAAGGGCTTTCACATCATCCAGGGCATGATCGCCATCGGCTCGGGCGGCATCGGCGGCAAGGGCTTCATGCAGGGCACGCAGACGCACCTGGAGTTCATTCCCGAGCGCACCACCGACTTCATCTTTGCCGCGTATTCGGAAGAGTTCGGCCTCATGGGCAACATCTTCCTCATCTGCGCCTTCCTGTTCCTGATCATCCGCGGCCTGATCATCGCCATCGACGCGCCCACCCTGTTTTCCCGCCTCATGGCCGGCGCGGTGACCATGATCTTCTTCACCTACGCCTTCGTGAACATGGGCATGGTCAGCGGCATCCTGCCGGTGGTGGGCGTGCCGCTGCCCTTCATCAGCTACGGCGGCACGGCCATGGTCACGCTGGGGCTGGGCCTGGGCATATTGATGTCCATTTCCCGCGCCAAGAAACTGGCGGTCAAGAGCACCGACCTGGAAATCGGCTAGCTGGCGCCGAGCCTGATCAGCTCGTCCGACGAAAGCACGACCAGTCCGGAGGCCGTCGGCAACGTTTTTTCCAGCGCCTGCGCCACCGATGCGCCCTCAACAGGCCGGTATTGCCGCGGCAGGATCGGCGAGATCAGCTTCATGACCGGCGCCGCGAAGCCTTCGCCAAAGCGCGGTGGCTGATTCAGGGCCTTGCGGTCTCCCAGCAGCAGCGAGGGCTGGGCGATCACCAGCGCGTCCAGCGCCAGGGCCTTCAGCGCGTCTTCCAGCTCGCCCTTGACGCGGTTGTAGAACACCGCGGATTTCGCGTCGGCGCCCACCGCGCTCACCAGTGCGATGCGTCGCGCGCCCGCCGCAACGGCCGCCCTGGCCACGGCCAGGTTCGCATCCAGATCCACGGCCCGGAAGGCCTCCTGGCTGCCCGCGATCTTGATGGTCGTTCCGAGTGCCAGGTAGGCCTCGTCCACCGGCTCCAATGGAGGCAGGCTGCGGAAGTCCACGACATGGACCTTCAGCTTGGGGTGGGTGGCATCCAGCGGCCGGCGCGCCAGCACCTGGACCCTGGCAACGGCCGGGTCCGCGAGCAATGCCCTGAGCACCAGGGCGCCGATCAGGCCGGTGGCGCCGGCCAGGACGATGGATCTAGAAGGCACTCTTGGTGCACCCGCCATCCACCCGCAGCGCCGCACCCGTCGTACCGGACGACAGGGGGCTCGCCAGGTAGGCCACCATGGCCGCGATTTCCTCGGGCTCCTCGAAGCGCTTGATGAGCGAGGTCGGCCGGACCTTCTCGAAGAACTCCCGCTCGAATTCGTCGAAGGACTTGCCATCGGACTTGGCCAGCGCGTCGACGAAATCGCCCACACCCCGGGAACGCGTGGGCCCCGGCAGCACGCTGTTGACCGTGATTCGGGTGCCCGCCAGGCTCTCCGCCAGGCCCCTGGCGACTGCCAGCTGCGCCGTCTTGGTCATGCCGTAGTGGATCATCTCGGCGGGGATCTGGATCGCGCTTTCGCTGGAGATGAAGATGATGCGCCCCCAGTCGGCGCGCTTCATCGCCGGCAGGCACAGGCGGGCCAGCCGCACGCCGCTGAGCACGTTGACGTCGAAGAAGCGACGCCAGTCCTCGTCGGGAATGTCCTCGAAGGCCTTGGGCTCGAAGATGCCGAGGTTGTTGACCAGGATCTCGATGCCCGGGAAGCGGGCCACCACTGCCTCGGCGGCCTCGGGGGTGCCCAGGTCCCCCGCGAAGCCGAGCGCCTCGCCCTGGATCTTCGCGACGGCGCTGTCCACGGCCTGCTGCGAGCGGCCGTTGACGATGACCCTCGCTCCTTCCGCCGCCAACTGGCTGGCGATGGCAAAGCCGATGCCGGCGGTGCTGCCCGAGACGAGCGCCAGCTTTCCCTTGATCTTCAGGTCCATGCATCCTCCTGATCAATGCGACGCGGCGACGACATGCCGCCTGGCCGCGACGCATTGTGCAGAGATTGGCCCGCCGCGCAACGAGGCCCCGCGCCGCGAAGTGAGAAGCCGGGGGGCTCATAATGTTTTCATGATCTCCCGCGAACCCACCATCGAGCGCCTGGCCACGGCGCAACAACTCCTGCTCACGCCTTTCGGTCTGGACGAGTCGCACCTGTCGCGCGCGCTGGCCGAGATCCGTGCACACAAGGTCGACGACGCCGACCTGTACTTCCAGTACACCCGCAGCGAGGGCTGGAGCCTGGAAGAGGGCATCGTGAAGACCGGCAGCTTCAGCATCGACCAGGGCGTCGGTGTGCGCGCCGTGAGCGGCGAAAAGACGGCCTTTGCCTATTCCGACGATATTTCCGAGGCCTCGCTGCTGGATGCAGCCCGCACCGTGCGGGCCATTGCCAGTGCCGGCAAGTCGGCCAAGGTGAAGGCTGCGGTGCGCAAGGTGGCGCCCAGCCGCGCGCTCTACGGCGGCATCGACCCCATCTCCACGCTGGACAGCACGGCCAAGGTGCAACTGCTCGAAAAGGTGGAAAAGCTGGCCCGCTCGCGTGATGCACGCGTCGTGCAGGTCATGGCAGGCCTGGCCAGCGAATACGACGTGGTGCTGGTCGCGCGCGCCGACGGCACCCTGGCAGCCGACGTTCGCCCGCTGGTGCGTCTGTCCGTCACGGTGATCGCCGAGCAGAACGGCCGGCGCGAAGTGGGCTCGGGCGGCGGGGGCGGCCGCTTCGGCCTGGCTTATTTCGACGACGCGCACATTGCCAGCTACGTCGACCAGGCCGTCAGCGCGGCGCTGGTCAACCTCGAATCGCGTCCGGCCCCGGCCGGCGAGATGACCGTGGTGCTCGGCCCCGGCTGGCCCGGCATCCTGCTGCACGAGGCGGTGGGCCACGGCCTGGAAGGCGACTTCAACCGCAAGGGCTCCAGCGCCTTTTCCGGCCGCATCGGCCAGCGCGTGGCGGCCAAGGGCGTGACGGTGCTGGACGACGGCACCATTGCCGACCGCCGCGGCTCGCTCAACGTGGACGACGAAGGCCACGCCAGCCAGCGCAACGTGCTCATCGAGGACGGCATCCTCAAGGGCTACATCCAGGACTCGCTCAATGCCCGGCTGATGGGCGTGGCGCCCACCGGCAACGGCCGGCGCGAAAGCTACGCCCACGTGCCCATGCCGCGCATGACCAACACCTACATGCTAGGTGGCGACAAGGACCCCAAGGAAATCGTCGCCAGCATGAAGAAGGGGCTGTATGCCACCAACTTCGGCGGCGGGCAGGTGGACATCACCAGCGGCAAGTTCGTGTTCTCTGCCAGCGAAGCCTACTGGGTGGAAAACGGCAAGGTGCTCTACCCGGTCAAGGGCGCCACCATCGTGGGCAATGGCCCGGATGCGCTCAAGCGCGTGAGCCTGATCGGCAACGACATGGCGCTCGACAGCGGCGTGGGCACCTGCGGCAAGGAAGGCCAGAGCGTGCCCGTGGGCGTGGGCCAGCCCACCCTGCGCATCGACGGCCTGACCGTCGGCGGCACCGCCTGATACAGGTTGCCGCGAAAAGCTGTGCTAGAGTTGCCGCCAATGTCCGCCCTCCGCGCTTACTTTTTTGCCTACTTTTGGTTCCCGGTTTCCGGCGGACGAGAGGCGCGCGCGTAAAGCAAAGACAAGCAGAACCTCCCAAAACCGCCGGTGCCAAAAGCCCCGGCGGTTTTTTTTCGCCCCACGTTTTTCTTTCTCTCAAAACCTCAACTCAACACCTCGGAAGGGAATCAGTCATGAGCAGCAGCACGAACAACGCCACCGCCACCGATGGCTGGTATGCGCGCGTCGAGAAAACCAGCAAGACCGACGACGAACGCATCAAGGACATCAACGTGCTGCCCCCGCCCGAACATCTGATCCGCTTCTTCCCGATTCGCGGGACCGCGGTGGAATCGCTCATCACCCACACCCGCAAGAGCATCCACAAGATCATGGCCGGCAAGGACGACCGGCTGCTGGTGGTGATGGGCCCGTGCTCCATCCACGACCCGGCCGCGGCACTGGATTACGCGCGGCGCCTGAAGGTCGAGCGCGAGAAGCACGCCGACACGCTGGAAATCGTGATGCGCGTGTATTTCGAGAAGCCGCGCACCACCGTGGGCTGGAAGGGCCTGATCAACGACCCCTACCTGGACGAGAGCTACCGCATCGACGAAGGCCTGCGCATTGCGCGCCAGTTGCTCATCGAGATCAACCGCATGGGCCTGCCCGCGGGCAGCGAGTTCCTGGACGTGATCTCGCCGCAGTACATCGGCGACCTGATCGCCTGGGGCGCCATCGGCGCGCGCACCACCGAGAGCCAGGTGCACCGCGAGCTGGCCTCGGGCCTGTCGGCGCCCATCGGCTTCAAGAACGGCACCGACGGCAACATCCGCATTGCCACCGACGCCATCCAGGCAGCGGCGCGCGGGCACCATTTCCTGTCGGTGCACAAGAACGGGCAGGTCGCCATCGTGCAGACCCAGGGCAACCCCGACTGCCACGTGATCCTGCGCGGCGGCAAGGCGCCCAACTACGACGCCGCAAGCGTGGCGCAAGCCTGCCAGGACCTGACCGCCGCCAAGCTGCCGCCCACGCTGATGGTGGACTGCAGCCACGCCAACAGCTCCAAGCAGCACCAGAAGCAGATCGAAGTGGTGGCCGACATCGCACGGCAGATCGAGGGCGGCTCCAAGAGTGTGTTCGGCGTCATGGTCGAGAGCCACCTCAATCCTGGCGCGCAGAAGTTCTCGCCGGGCAAGGACAAGGTCAGCGGCCTGGAATACGGCAAGAGCATCACCGACGCGTGCATCGGCTGGGACGACTCGGTGGGCGTGCTCGACACGCTGGCGCGCGCCGTCAAGAAGCGCCGCGGCTGATTCGCACGGAGCAGGGCGGCGCTGGCTTCAGATCAGCGCTGCCAGCTCAGGCCAGTGGTGGCGCATGGCGGCGGCCTCGTCACTGCCCGGCGCCATGAAGCTGAAATCGTCGAAGTCGAAACCCGGCCCCACGGTGCAGGTGACCAGGGTGAATTCGGCGTCGCCCGGCGCGAGGATCGGGCGTGCGGCCTGCCATTGGCCGGCCGGCACCACGTGCTGCGGATGCGTGCCGTGCAGGCCCACCGGCCCGAGCTTCACATGGCCCGGCGCGGTACGAAGCTGCGAATCGCTGGTGTAGAGCGCCAACGGCGCGCCACCAATGTGCACCCAGACTTCGTCCGACAGCACCCGGTGCCAGCGCGAATGCTGGTGCGCCTCCAGCAGGAAATAGATGGTGGTGAGCGCATCGCGCGCAGGCCGCCCGTCGGCGGGTGCCACGCTGGTGCTCGAGCGGTACACCTCGCGGTACCAGCCGCCTTCGGGGTGGGGCTTGAGCCCCAGCGTGTCGATGAGCTTGCGCGCCTGCATGGCGTAACTCTAGGCCTGTGCACCGAGTGCGTCGAGCAGCTTCTGGTGGATGCCGCCAAAGCCACCGTTGCTCATGCACACGATGTGGTCGCCCGGCCGGGTCGCCGCCACCACTTGTTGCACCAGCCGCTCGATGTTGCCGGCCACCTGGGCGCGATCGCCCATGGGGGCCAGCGCCGCTGCCGCGTCCCAGCCCAGGCCGGCGCTGTGGCAGAAGGCCAGGTCGGCTGATTCCAGGCTCCAGGGCAACTGCGCCGCCATGGCGCCCAGCTTCATGGTGTTGCTGCGCGGCTCGAACACGGCCAGGATGCGCTCGCCCTTTTGCCCCGCGTCGTCCAGCTTGCGGCGAAGGCCGTCGAGCGTGGTGCGAATGGCCGTGGGATGGTGCGCAAAGTCGTCGTACACGCGGATGGCGCCACCGGCGCGTTCGGCACTGCCGCGCAGTTCCATGCGGCGGCGCACATTGCGAAAGCTCCCCAGCGCCTGGGCCGCCTCGGCCGGCGAGACGCCCACATGCTGCGCGGCTGCAATGGCGGCCAACGCATTCATCTGGTTGTGCAGTCCCGACAGTTCCCATTGCACGCGGCCCACCGACTGGCCCTGGTGCATGACGTCGAAGGCGTCGTGCGTGCCGCGGGCCTGCCAGTCGGCGCGCTCGCCGCCAAAGCCCGCCACCTCGCTCCAGCAGCCTTGGGCCAGCACGCGCTGCAGGCTTTCTTCGGTGGCGTTGACCACCAGGCGACCCGTGGAGGGCACGGTGCGCACCAGGTGATGGAACTGCCGCTCGATGGCGGCCAGGTCGTCGAAGATGTCCGCGTGGTCGAACTCGAGGTTGTTCAGAATTGCCGTGCGCGGGCGGTAGTGGACGAACTTGCTGCGCTTGTCGAAGAAGGCGGTGTCGTACTCGTCCGCCTCAATGACGAACGGTGCCCCTACGCTCGCCGTCTTGGGGCGGCCGGGCGGCGGCTCGGCGCTGCCAAGCCGGGCGGACACGCCAAAGTCCAGTGGCACGCCGCCCACCAGGAAGCCCGGTGCCTTGCCGCATCGCTCCAGGATCCAGGCCAGCATCGAGGTGGTGGTGGTCTTGCCGTGCGTGCCGGCCACGGCCAGAACGTGCCGGCCCTGCAGCACGTGCTCGGCCAGCCACTGGGGGCCACTGGTGTAGCGCGCGCCCGCATCGAGGATGGCCTCCATGAGCGGGAACTTGGGGCTGCCGTCTTCCAGTCGTGCGCGGGAAACGACGTTGCCCACCACGAAGACGTCGGGCGCCAGCGCCATCTGGTCGGCACCAAAGCCTTCGATGAGCTCGATGCCCAGCGCGCGCAGCTGGTCGCTCATGGGGGGATAAACGCCTGCGTCGCAACCCGTGACGCGATGTCCGGCCTCGCGGGCCAGGGCAGCCACGCCGCCCATGAAGGTGCCGCAGATGCCGAGAATGTGAATGTGCATCGGCCGATTCTAGAGAGCGCGAAAGAGCGGCTCCCCGGAACGGCGCTGCCTACATCACCCGGGCAATGTCGTTCGCGGCGCGGCGCAGCTTGTCCAGTTGCTCCAGTGCGCTGGGCAAGGGCATCCGCACGGCGGGCGCCTGCAGTGCCACCGCGCAGCGCACGGGGCCGCCGGGCTCGTCGCGCACCGGCACCGCCACGCACACCATGCCATCGATGAACTCTTCGGCGTCGACGGAGTGGCCTTCCTGGCGAATGCGCTCCAGCTCGGTCTCGAGCCTTTCGCGCGTATCGAGCGTGTGGGGCGTGTAGCGCTGCAGGTCCAGCCCGTCGAGCAGGCGGTCGCGCTGCGCACGCGGCAGGTGCGCCAGGAAGAGCTTGCCGCTGGCCGAGCAATGCAGGGGCACGCGCGAGCCTGGACGCAGGTCCATGCGCAGCGGAAAGGCTGTCTCGACCCGGTCGATGTAGAACACCTCGGAACCCGACAGGGCCGTGAGGTTGCAGGTTTCACCCACGTCCGCCACCAGTTGGCGCAGCAGCGTGTGGCGCACACCGGTGCTGCTGCTGGCGCGCAGCACGGTTTCGGAGAAACGGATCAGGCGCGGCGTGATGGCGTAGCGCCGGCCGTCGGCGCCCCGCGCCAGCAGGCCACCGGCCTCCAGTTGCTGGAGCATGCGGTGCACGGAAGGCTTGGGCTGGCCGCTCAGGCGGACCATGTCCGCCAGCGATTGCGGCTCGCCGGTGGCCGCCACGAGTTCCAGCATTTGAAGAAGGCGCAGGCCGGGGGTATGTGCTTGCTCTTGCTCGACTTGGTCGCGAGCTTCTGCAATGGAGTCAGACAAATCCATTTTGCGTATCGAATTACGAGACTAAACTATCTATGATTTCGAGATTGTCCTCCAAATCTTGATAAGATGGATGACTTCTGAAGTGTTTTTTCGATGAAACATCCACTGGCCAACCTGGTAATCACTGGCGCTTGCGGCGGCTTGGGCCGCGCCATGGCGCAGGCCGCGCTCGCGCGTGGTGCGCGGGTGGCATTGGTGGGCCTGGACCGTTCGGTGCTCGATTCGCTGGCTGCCAGCGCGCCGGAGCGTTGCGCCGTGTACACACCCGATGTGAGCAACAGCGAGGCCATGCAAGCCATGGCGCGCGACTGGGTGGCGCGCTTCGGCGTGCCGGATGCGGTCATTGCCAATGCGGGCGTGGCGGGTGGCTTCGACACGGCCGAGGCGTCGGACCTGGCGGTGCTCAGGCGCATGCTCGAGATCAACCTGCTGGGCGTGGCCACCACCTTCCAGCCCTTCCTGAAACCCATGCGCGAACGCGGCAGCGGCGTGCTGGCCGGCATCGCCAGCATTGCCGGTCGGCGCGGCATGCCGGGCAACGGCGCCTACTGCGCGAGCAAGGGCGGGCTCATCCGCTACCTGCAGAGCCTGCGTGCCGAGTTGCGCGACAGCGGCATTTCGGTGTGCACCGTGAGTCCCGGCTACCTGCGCACGCAACTCACCGCAGGCAACAAGTTCGCGATGCCCGGGCTCATGGAGCCTGAAGCGGCTGCCCGTGCCATTCTTCAAGCGCTGGCCGACGGTCGTGAACAACTGGTGTTGCCGCGGCGCATTGGCTGGCTGTCCAACGTGCTCGACCTGCTGCCTGATGCCTGGCATGACGCGCTGCTGCTGCGCCAGCCACGCAAGCCGCGAGCAGGGGAGGCCGGCGCCACGGCCATCCCCGGCCTGGGCGCTGCCAGCGCCGCACCGCCACCCTCGTGCGAAAAGGCCGCGCGCTGAGGGCGCCGGCACCGCAAGCCTTTTTCCTGGAGTCTGTTCGTGTCCGTTCCTGCGTCCGCACTCGTGCCTACCCATCAGCAGATCGCCCTGATCGGCGCCGGCCCCTCCGGCCTGGCCGGCGCGCGCAACCTGCAGAAGCTGGGCATTCCCTTCCAAGGCTTCGAGGCGCACAGCGACGTGGGCGGCTTGTGGAACATCGACAACCCGCGCAGCACCGTCTATGCATCGGCGCACCTGATTTCTTCCAAGCGCACGACGGAATTCAAGGAATTCCCGATGCCTGACGATGTGGCGGACTACCCCAGCCACACCGAACTGGCGCGCTACTTCAGCGCCTTTGCCGAGCACTTCGATTTGCGCCGGCACTTTCGCTTCAACACCAAGGTGCTGCGCGTCGAGCCGGTGACCGAATGCGCCACCACCTTGTGGCGCGTCAGCGTCGACGCAGGCAACGGCCGCATCGAGACGGCCGACTACAAGGGCGTTGTGATTGCCAACGGCACCTTGTCCGAGCCTTCCATGCCGCGCTTCCCGGGCTACTTCGACGGCGAGCTCCTGCACACCAGCGCCTACAAGAAGGCGAGCCTGTTTGCCGACAAGCGCGTGCTGGTGGTGGGCGCGGGCAACAGCGGCTGCGACATCGCGGTGGACGCGGTGCACTACGCCAGGAGCGTGGATATTTCCGTACGGCGCGGCTACTACTTCGTGCCCAAGTACATCTTCGGCAAACCGGCCGACACCCTGGGCGGCAAGCGACCGCTGCCGGCGTGGATCAAGCAGCGCCTGGACTCGAAGGTGCTGCAGTGGTTCACGGGCGACCCGGTGCGTTTCGGCTTTCCCAAGCCCGACTACCGCATGTACGAGTCGCACCCCGTGGTCAACTCGCTCATCCTGCACCACATCGGCCATGGTGACATCGGCGTGCGTGCCGACATCGAGCGCATGCAGGGCCACACGGTGCACTTCAAGGACGGTTCGGCCCGCGACTACGACCTGGTGCTGTGCGCCACCGGCTACAAGCTGCACTACCCCTTCATCGAGCGCACCTGGCTCAACTGGCAGGGCATGGCCCCGCGGCTGTACCTGAACATCTTCGCGCCGGGCTTCGACAACCTGGCGGTGCTGGGCATGATCGAGGCCAGCGGCATCGGCTGGCAGGGCCGCTACGAGCAGGCCGAGTTGCTGGCGCGCTATTTCAAGGCGCAGGCCGAAGGCAAGCCGCAGGCCGCCGCGCTCAAGGCAGCCAAGACCGGGCCGGCGCCCGACCTCTCGGGTGGATACCAATACCTCAAGCTCGAACGCATGGCCTACTACGTGAACAAGGATGCCTACCGGCACGCCGTGCGCGAAGCCTCGGCCAAGCTGGCTTGAAGGCGGCTGCAAACAACAATCAACAAGATAGGCAGGACGCGCGATGCTCCCGGTCGACGAAATACGCCTGAACTTCAACCCGGCCTCGCTGGTGGCGCTCAACGCGGTGCTGGGCTTCCTGATGTTCGGCATTGCGCTGGATACGCGCATTGCCGACTTCAAGCGCGTGGCGCGCATGCCGCTGGCCATGGCCGTGGGCATCGCGGCGCAGTTCATCGTGTTGCCGGCCATCACCTTCTGCCTCACGCTGGTACTGCAGCCGGCGCCCAGCATTGCGCTGGGCATGATCCTGGTGGCGTGCTGTCCGCCGGGCAACATCTCCAACATCCTCACGCACCGCGCCGGTGGCAACGTGGCGCTGTCGGTGTCGATGACGGCCATCTCCAACCTGATCTCGATCGTGGTGATGCCGATCAACTTCGCGTTCTGGGGCGGCATCCATCCCACGGCGTCGGTGCTGCTCAAGACCATTGCGCTGAACCCCGCGGAAATGGTGGTGCACATCATCACCATCATCGGCGCGCCCTTCGTGCTGGGCATTGCCGTGGCGCACTACTTCCCCCGCTTGACCGAAAAGGTGAAGAAGCCGGTGCGCATCCTGAGCTTCCTGTGCCTGATCGGCTTCATCGCGGGTGCCATTGCCGGCAACTGGCGCTACTTCATGGACTACGTGGGCCTCGTGTTGGTGGCCGTGGCACTGCACGACGCGCTGGCCTTTGCCACGGGCTACCTGTGCGCTTCGGCCATCCGGCTGGCCGAATACGACCGGCGCGCCGTGAGCTTCGAGGTGGGCATCCGCAACGCGGGGCTGGGCCTGGTGCTCATCTTCGGCTTCTTCGGCGGCCTGGGCGGCATGGCCGTGGTGGCGGGCGTGTGGGGGTTCTGGGACATCATCGCGGGCCTGGTGCTGGCCAGCTGGTGGGGGCGTCGGCCGCTTCCTGCCTCGTCTTGCGCCGATTCGGCCTCTTCCTCGGCGTCCGCGCGCTCCGCCTGATTCTTCTTTTTCTGGTTTCCCCATGGTCATGACTACGCCTCACCCGGCACGCCGGGTATTGATTACCGGCGCCGACGGATTTCTTGGCCGCACGGTGGTGGCCGCGCTGGCGCAATTGCCTGACATCGACAGCGTGGTGGCGCTGGACGTGCGCGAAGTGCCCGCCGATCGTCGCGTCCCCGGCGTCACCTACCTCGTGCAGGACATCCGTTCGCCCGAGCTGAAGGACACGCTCGCCCAGCATTCGATCTGCGCCGTGGTGCACCTGGCCGCGATCGTCACGCCAGGCGTGGGCAGCAACCGCGAGTTCGAATACTCGGTGGACGTGCTGGGCACCCGCAACGTGCTGGAGGCCTGCGTGGCCAGCAACGTCGGCCATCTGGTCGTTTCTTCCAGCGGCGCCGCGTATGGCTACTGGGCCGACAACCCGGCCTGGATCGACGAGGGCCAGGCGCTGCGCGGCAACGAGAGCTTTGCCTATTCGCACCACAAGCGCCTGGCGGAGGAGATGCTGGCCGACTACCGCGCCCGCTTTCCGCAACTGCACCAGACGGTGCTGCGCATCGGCACGATCCTGGGCGAGCAGGTCAACAACCAGATCACGGCGCTGTTCGACAAGCCGCGCATCCTGGCCATCCAGGGCAGCGAGAGCCCATTTGTCTTCATCTGGGACGAAGACGTCACCGGCTGCATCGTGCATGCCATCAAGACCGGCCGTACCGGCTGCTTCAACGTGGCGGGCGACGGTGCCCTGACCTTGCCGCAGATTGCTGCCCTGCTGCGCAAGCCGCTGCTGTCGTTGCCGGCGCCGCTATTGAAGCTGGCGCTCGTGTTGGGCTCGCGTCTGGGCGTGAGCCGCTATGGCCCGGAGCAGCTGGACTTCCTGCGCTACAGGCCGGTGCTGTCGAACACCCGGCTCAAGGCCGAGTTCGGCTACGTGCCGCGCAAGACCAGTCTGGAGGCCTTCCTGGCCTTCAAGTCGGCACGCCAGGCGCGTGCGAAGCAATCCCTGGTGATGCCCTCCTGAGCGCAAACCACGGCCTGCATTGCGGCATTGCCGCCGCGCACTTCTGCCTGGCATGCAGCACGGGCACAATGGGCCGATGGACAGCTCATCTTCGTCTTCCAAGCGGGAAATCGCCGCCTTCGCTGCACGCATGGTGGTGGAAGAGGGGCTGGAATACGGCCCGGCCAAGCGGCGCGCGCTGCGCGAACTGGGTCTGCCGACGCGTACGGCATTGCCCAACAACGATGAGGTCGAAGCAGAAGTGCGCGACTACATCCAGCTCTATTGCGCCGACACGCAGCCTGGCGAGTTGCGCGCATTGCGTCGGCTGGCGCTGGAGTGGATGGAGCACATGGCGGCCTTCCGGCCCTATATCGGCGGCGCGGTGTGGCACGGTACAGCCACCCGGTTGTCCGACGTTTACGTCCAGTTGTTCTGCGATGATTCCAAATCGGCCGAGATCGCCCTCATCGATCATCATGTGGACTACGAGCCGCGCATGGTCACGGGCTTTCACGGCGAGCAGGTGGAGGCCTTGAGCCTGCACGTGTACAGCCACGAACTGAGCGAGGAAATCGGCGTGCACCTCATGGTCTACGACCTTGACGACCTGCGCGGCGCCCTCAAGCCAGACTCCCAGGGGCGAGTTCCGCGCGGCAACCTGGCGGCCTTGCGCCGCCTGCTGGAACAGGACACTCCCACTTCATGACCGACAACCCCTCCGCAGCAGCCAATCCGTCCCGCCGCCTCTGGCTCTATGGCGCCGCCGCCGTGCTGGCGGCCGGGGCAGGCGCGGGCGCGGCCCTGTGGAAGCAGCGCCCCTCCGGCGGCAGGCATGAATCCCTGGACGCGGAGTTCTGGGGCAAGAAATTCGAGCAGCCGCAAGGCGGCGAACTGGCGTTGCAGTCGCTGCGGGGCAAGCCCATCTTGCTGAACTTCTGGGCGACCTGGTGCGCGCCGTGCGTGGAGGAAATGCCCATGCTCGACCGCTTCTTTCGCGAACATGCGGCCAACGGTGTTCAAGTTGTCGGTTTGGCCATCGATCAGCCCAGTGCCGTGCGCAGGTTCCTGCAGCGCACGCCCGTTAGCTATCCGATCGGCCTGGCGGGCCTGGACGGCACCGAACTCATTCGGGCCCTGGGCAACACGGCTGGTGGTTTGCCCTTTACCCTGGCATTGACTGCCGACGGTGCGGTCGCAGAACGTAAAATGGGCAAGCTCGAGCAGGCCGACCTCGATACATGGCGCCGAGAATTTTTTCACGGTTAGAATCCAGCGCCCCGCAATAATCAATTGGCGTCCGAACGCCGATGTTCGCCGATGATCCGGCGATTTAGTTCAAATAATCGGCTTTCTGCCGGCGATGGAGTTCCATGGATCTGCGCAAACTCAAGACACTGATCGACCTGGTGTCTGAATCCAATATTTCCGAGCTGGAAATCACCGAGGCCGAAGGCAAGGTGCGCATCGTCAAGGGCGGTACGGCGGCAGCAGCCGTCCAGTACGTGCAGGCCATGCCTGCCGCAGCCGCACCGTTGGCGGCAGCAGCCATGCCTGCGGCAGGTGCGCCGGCCGCCGCGGCGCCGGCAGCCGCAGCTGTGCCCCAGGGCCACGTGGTGAAGTCGCCCATGGTCGGTACCTTCTACCGTTCGTCCAGCCCCGGTGCCTCGCCGTTCGTCGAAGTCGGCGCGCAGGTCAAGGAAGGCGACACGCTGTGCATCATCGAGGCCATGAAGATCCTCAACGAGATCGAGGCCGACAAGTCGGGCACCATCACCCAGATCCTCGGCGAGAACGGCCAGGCGGTCGAATACGGGCAGCCGCTGTTCATCATCGAGTGAACTGATGTTCAAGAAAATCCTGGTTGCAAACCGCGGGGAAATCGCCCTGCGGATCCAGCGCGCCTGCAGCGAAATGGGCATCAAGGCGGTCATGGTCTATTCCGAGGCCGACCGCGATGCCAAGTACGTGAAGCTGGCACAAGAAGCCGTGTGCATCGGCCCCGCGCCGTCGTCGCAGAGCTACCTCAACATGCCGGCCATCATCTCGGCGGCCGAAGTGACCGATTCCGAAGCCATTCACCCCGGCTACGGCTTCCTCTCCGAAAACGCCGACTTCGCCGAGCGGGTGGAGCAAAGCGGCTTCCAGTTCATCGGCCCCACGCCCGACAACATCCGCACGATGGGCGACAAGGTCTCGGCCAAGCAGGCCATGATCAAGGCCGGTGTGCCGTGCGTGCCCGGCTCCGAGGGTGAACTGTCGGACGACGCGGCCACCAACAAGCGCATTGCGCGTGCCATCGGCTACCCGGTGATCATCAAGGCCGCCGGCGGCGGCGGTGGCCGCGGCATGCGCGTGGTGCACACCGAGGCGGCGCTGGTCAACGCGATCCAGATGACCAAGGCCGAGGCGCAGGCCGCGTTCAACAATGCGGCCGTGTACATGGAGAAGTTCCTCCAGAACCCGCGCCACATCGAGATCCAGGTGCTGGCCGACAAGCACAAGAATGCAGTCTACCTGGGCGAGCGCGACTGCTCCATGCAGCGGCGCCACCAGAAGGTGATCGAGGAGTCGCCCGCGCCGGGCATTCCGCGCAAGCTCATCGAGCGCATCGGCGAGCGCTGCGCCGCCGCCTGCAAGAAGATCGGCTACCGCGGCGCCGGCACCTTCGAGTTCCTCTATGAAGACGGCGAGTTCTACTTCATCGAGATGAACACGCGGGTGCAGGTGGAGCACCCGGTGACCGAACTGGTTACCGGCATCGACATCGTGCGCACGCAGATCATGGTGGCGGCCGGCGAAAAGCTGCCCTTCACCCAGCGCCAGATCGAGATGCACGGCCACGCCATCGAGTGCCGCATCAACGCCGAAGACCCCTACAAGTTCACGCCCTCGCCGGGCCGCATCACGATGTGGCACCCGCCGGGTGGCCCGGGCGTGCGGGTGGACTCGCATGTGTATTCCAACTACTTCGTGCCGCCGAACTACGACTCGATGATCGGCAAGATCATTGCGCACGGCGACACCCGCGAGCAGGCAATGGCGCGCATGCGCACCGCACTGAGCGAGACAGTGGTCGAGGGCATCCTGACCAACATCCCGCTGCACCGCGACCTGCTGGTGGACGCCAAGTTCATGGCTGGCGGCACCAACATCCACTACCTCGAGGAGTGGATGGCGGCGCACAAGCGCTAACCGCCTTCGAAGCGAGGTCCTTGTGTTCGAGCTGCGCCTGCTGGCCCCCGAAGAGAAGATCGAGATCGTCAGCGAGGCGCTCGAGGCACTCGACGCGCTGAGCGTGTCGGTGGAAGACGCCGATGCCCAGACCGAAGCCGAGCAGGCGCTGTTCGGCGAGCCGGGCATGCCGCCGCCCAAGGAGGGCTGGCAGCGCTCGCGCGTGATCGCGCTTTTCCCCGACGAGGCCGCCGCACGCGATGCGGGCGAGGTCTTGTCGGCGCAGGATTTCTTCGGCGGCTGCGAACTCGTCGGCATTGCCGAAGTCCCCGAGCAGGACTGGGTTCGCCTGACACAGTCGCAGTTCGCCCCGGTGGACATCACGCCCGAATTCTGGATCGTGCCCACCTGGCACGAGCCGCCCGAAGCCGCCAGGCAGGTGATCCGGCTCGACCCGGGCCTGGCCTTCGGCACCGGCACCCATCCCACCACCCGCATGTGCCTGCGCTGGATCGCGCGGCAGGGTGCGTTGGCCGGGCAGCGCGTGCTGGACTATGGCTGTGGCTCGGGCATCCTGGCCATTGGCGCAGCCAAGTTTGGCGCCACCGACATCGACGCGGTGGACATCGACGATGCGGCGGTCGAGTCGACCCGCCTCAATGCCGAGGCCAATGGCGTCGGCTTGCGCGCGGGCCTGCCCGATGCGGCGCGCGGCAGCTACCAGGTGGTGCTGGCCAACATCCTGGCCACGCCGCTGAAAGTGCTGGCGCCTCTGCTGTGCCAGCACGTGGCGCCGGGTGGCGCGCTGGTGCTGGCCGGCATCCTGGATCGGCAGGCGCAGGAGCTCAAGGAGGCCTACGCCCCCTATCTGCAGCTCGAGGTCAGCGACAGCGAGGACGGCTGGATCCTGATGACCGCCCGGCGGTGAAGCCGGCAGCATTTGCGCAACGCGTCGGGTGCGCTCGCGCCCCTACAATTTGCGACACATGAGACTCGTCACCCGCTGTCCCACTTGCGCGACCACTTTCAAAGTCGTTCGGGACCAGCTTCGCATTTCCGATGGCTGGGTGCGTTGCGGCCGTTGCAGCGAGGTGTTCGACGCCACGCTGGACTTGCAGGAAACCGATGACGACGGGGTGCCCCTGAGCGCAGGTGCGCCACAAGGCCCCGCGCAGCCCGTCCCAGCGCATTCGCCGCAGGAAGTTCGGCAACCGCCGGCCTCCGGCAATGGCTTGCCCGCCATGACCTGGCCGGCTGCCGATCTGCTCGACCTGGGGGCCAAGCCGGCGGCAGCGGCTGCAGTGGCTTCTGCGCCCGCGCCGGTACGTTCGCCGCCGGTGATGACGCCTTATTCCGAGGCTGACGACCCGGTGCCGATTCCTTCGCTTGGCGCCGACGACGACGATGGTGCGAAAGAGCCCTGGCTCGACGAAATGATGGCGTCCACCCAGGCGCTCCAGGCCGCATTCCAGTCGGCCGCCACGACGGCCACCCCTGATGTCGCTGGCGCCGCCACGGAGGGTGCAAACCGCAAGGACCCGGCATTCATACCGTCGTTGACCGCGGCTTCACCCATCGAGGAGGCGGTGAACGCGCAAGTGCAGAAGGCCCTGCGGCGCGAACGCGTCAAGGCCTTGCGCCTGGAGCGCGCGCAGAAAAAGGAACTCGAGCGGGCGCAGCAAGACGGCGCGGCAAAGGACGAGGCGCCTGCCCACGAAGACGCGCCCGCGCCCGAGGCCCAGGCAGCCCTTCCCGAAACACCGCTGCTCGAAGCGCCTTCCGCGCCCGCCAGCTTCGTCGACGATCCGGCCGATGGTGCAGTGCGCCCCAACCGCACGCGAAAGATCCTGCTTGCGCTGGCTTGCGTGCTGGCCCTGCTCGTGCTGCTGCTTCAGGTGGCTCGCGAGGAGCGCAATTCCTTGGCTGCGCGCGAGCCCCGCCTGCGCCCGGCCCTGGAGGCGCTTTGCGGCTGGACGGGTTGCCAGGTGTCGGCCTTGCGGCAGATCAACTCGATCACCATCGAGGGTGCGTCCTTTTCTCGCGAGAAAGAGGGCGAGGGCTATCGGCTGGTCTTTGCGCTTCGAAATGGCGCCCGCGTGCCGCTGGCCATGCCTTCCATCGAACTCACGTTGCTCGACACGCAAGAGCGCGCGCTGGTGCGGCGCGTGCTGTCGCCCGCGCAGTTTGGCGCCGGTCCCGTGCTGGGGCCGGGGGCCGAGAGCAGCACCTCGTTGCCGGTACAGTTGAGCGGCAGCGAAGCAGCAGGCCTGGGTCCGGTCGCGGGCTACAACCTGGTCGCCTTCTATCCTTGAACATCTGTCGCAGCGCGCTCTTTTTCCAGTGCCTGCGCAATCCCACTCCAAACCGATTCTTCTTCATGGCCACTGTCATTTGCGGTTCCCTAGCCTTCGACACCATCATGACCTTCGAGGGGCGCTTTGCGGACCAGATCCTTGCGGACCAGTTGCACATCCTGAACGTGTCCTTCCTCGTGCCGACCTTGCGCCGCGACTTCGGTGGCTGCGCCGGCAACGTGGCCTACAGCCTCAATGCGCTGGGCGGCCGTGCCTTGCCGATGGCCACGGTGGGCAGTGATGGCGGCACCTATATCGAACGCCTGCGCAGCCTGGGCATCTCGACCGAATTCGTGCGCGAGGTGCAGGACACCTACACCGCGCAAGCGATGATCATGACCGACCTGGACAACAACCAGATCACCGCCTTCCACCCCGGCGCGATGCAGCAGGCGCACATCACCAGGATCCAGGCGCGCGACGACATCCGGCTGGGCATCATCTCGCCGGACGGGCGCGACGCCATGCTCTCGCATGCCGAGCAGTTCAAGGCCGCGGGCATTCCCTTCGTGTTCGATCCGGGCCAGGGCCTGCCGATGTTCGATGGCGATGCGTTGCGGCATTTCATCGACCTGGCCGACTGGGTGACGGTGAACGACTACGAAGGCCGCATGCTCAGCGAGCGCACGGGCTGGGACAGCGCAGAAATCTCGCGTCGCGTGCGCGGGTTGGTCGTCACCCTCGGCTCAGAGGGTTGCGAGGTGTGGGAAGGCGGGCAGATGACGCGCGTGCCGGCCGTCAAGCCCAAGGCTGTGATCGACCCCACCGGTTGCGGCGATGCCTGGCGTGGCGCGCTGCTCTACGGCCTGGAGCAGGGTTGGCCGCTCGAGCGCTGCGCGGCGCTGGGCAACAAGCTGGGCGCGCTCAAGATCGCGCAGCGCGGGCCGCAGAACTACGAAGTGAACCAGGCCGAACTCGGCCTTTGACATCGCGGCCAGCGCACTGGCCACACCCAAAAAAGAAGCCCGGCACCTTGCGGTGCCGGGCTCTTTGCTTTTCAGCAGTACGCCGGATCAGGGCTTGCCAGCCGTGGGGAACGGCCAGGCAGCTTGCGGATTCAGCGTGGTTTGTGCCGCAGGGGCAGCGGGGGCGGGCGCAGCCTTGGGGGCAGCGGGCGCTTTGGCAGCCTTTTTGGCAGCAGGCTTTTTCGCGGCTTTCTTGGCAGCGGGCTTCTTGGCCGCAGCCTTTTTCGCAGGAGCCTTCTTGGCAGCGGCCTTCTTGGCAGGCGCCTTCTTCGCAGCGGCCTTCTTGGCAGGCGCCTTCTTGGCGACAACCTTCTTGGCGACGGCCTTCTTCACTGCTGCCTTCTTGGCGGCGACCTTCTTGGCCACGACCTTCTTGGCGATGGCCTTCTTCGCTGCGGTCTTCACGACCTTCTTGACGACGGCCTTCTTGACTGCGGCCTTCACGGCCTTCTTGGCGACAGCCTTCTTGGCTGCAGTCTTCACGACCTTCTTCGCGACAGCCTTCTTGGCAGCGGCCTTCACGACCTTCTTCGCAGCGGCTTTCTTAGCCGGCGCTTTCTTTGCAGTTGCCATTTTCTTTCTCCTAGTTCAAGTTGAAAAATCAACCTTCTGAAGCACTTCACGTCTTTCTTGTGAGCTCGTGAAGCGATCCATGGGGTTGGAGAAGTTCTCCAGCACCATGAACACCTGAGCCCCGGGGCGCCGCACTCTGCCGGTGCATGGGCTGCCCAAGGGCGATACCTGAATTCTTGTTCTGTTTTTAATCGAACGCGAAACTTTAATCCCAGGAAAGTGCGCCACCCGACTGGTATTCGATCACGCGGGTTTCAAAGAAATTGCGCTCTTTCTTCAGGTCAATCATTTCGCTCATCCAGGGGAACGGGTTTTCCTCGTTCGGGAAGAGCGCTTCGAGGCCGATCTGCGTGGCACGCCGGTTGGCGATATAGCGCAGGTAGCCCTTGAACATGGAGGCATTCATGCCGAGCACGCCGCGCGGCATGGTGTCTTCGGCATAACGGTATTCGAGCTCGACAGCCTTGAGGAACAGCGCCTTGATCTCGGCCTTGAATTCGGCCGTCCACAGGTGCGGGTTCTCGAGCTTGAGCTGGTTGATCAGGTCGATGCCGAAATTGCAGTGCATCGACTCGTCACGCAGGATGTACTGGTACTGCTCTGCCGCGCCGGTCATCTTGTTCTGGCGGCCCAGCGCCAGAATCTGGGTGAAGCCGACGTAGAAGAACAGGCCTTCCATCAGGCAGGCGAAGACGATCAGGCTCTTGAGCAGCTTCTGGTCGTTCTCGGGCGTGCCGGTGTGGAAGTCCGGGTCCATGATCGCGCCGATGAACGGAATCAGGAACTCGTCCTTGTCGCGGATCGACTGCACCTCGTTGTAGGCGTTGAAGATCTCCGACTCGTCCAGGCCCAGCGACTCGACGATGTACTGGTAGGCGTGCGTGTGGATGGCTTCTTCAAAAGCCTGGCGCAGCAGGAACTGGCGGCACTCAGGCGCCGTGATGTGGCGGTAGGTGCCCAGCACGATGTTGTTGGCCGCCAGCGAGTCGGCCGTCACGAAGAAGCCGAGGTTGCGCTTGACGATGCGTCGCTCGTCCTCGGTCAGACCGTTCGGGTCTTTCCACAGGGCGATGTCGCGGTTCATGTTCACTTCCTGCGGCATCCAGTGGTTGGCGCAGGTGGCGAGGTACTTTTCCCAGGCCCACTTGTACTTGAACGGCACCAACTGGTTGACGTCGGTCTGGCCGTTGATGATTCGCTTGTCGGCCGCGTTGACGCGGCGATGCGAGGCGGCCGGTTGAGCGGCGCCAGCAGCGAGCGAAAAGGGAGTCTTGGGGGCGGTGCTCTGCGGCGCGAAGGCGGCAGGCGCAATTTGCGAAGTCGGCAATTCCATCGAGCGGCTGATCGCGTCGCTGTTCGATGAGTGCTGCAGTCCTTGTTGCATGTCCTTCGACAAGGAGGGCTTGACTTCTTCGTCCCAGGTCAACATAGAAATTCCAATGCTCAAATTATGTGAGCAACGTTGTGAGTTGAAAAGTGCTCGTTCACATCGTCGCTCGATTATCTCGTTCTTATGTTGTTCGCATGCATCGCACTTTGTCAGGCGATGCCGCGAATTCCATGTTGCTGATTACTGGCAGGCCTCGCACGTCGGGTCGTCGATCGCGCAGAACTTGATGTCGGTGGCAGGCACCGAATTCATCTGCGCTTGCGCTGCTGCAGCGGCGGCCTCGAGTGCGCTCATGCCTTGTGCGGCATCGCCACCGCCCGAAGACACGGCGTTGAGGCGACCCGATTGCACCGTCGACTTCTCGGCGTGCGTCGCGCTGATGGTGCGCAGGTAGTAGGTGGTCTTCAGACCGCGCAGCCAAGCCAGCTTGTAGGTGTCGTCCAGCTTCTTGCCCGATGCGCCGGCCATGTAGATGTTCAGCGACTGCGCCTGGTCGATCCACTTCTGGCGACGAGCGGCGGCTTCCACCAGCCACGTCGTCTCCACTTCGAATGCGGTGGCGTACAGGGCCTTGATGTCCTGCGGCACGCGGTCGATGGGGCGCAGCGAACCGTCGAAGTGCTTCAGGTCCATCACCATCACGTCGTCCCACAGGCCCAGGCGCTTGAGGTCACGCACCAGGTAATGGTTGATGACGGTGAACTCGCCCGACAGGTTGGACTTGACCGACAGGTTGCCGAAGCACGGCTCGATCGACGCGTCCACGCCGATGATGTTGGAGATGGTTGCCGTCGGCGCGATGGCCACGCAGTTGGAGTTGCGCATGCCGTCCTGGCGGATCTTGGCGCGCAGCTGTTCCCAGTCGAGGCTGGCCGAGCGGTCGAGCTCGACGTAGCCGCCGCGGGCCTTTTCCAGCAGGTCCAGCGTGTCCAGCGGCAGGATGCCCTTGTCCCACAGCGAGCCCTTGTAGCTGGAGTAGCGGCCGCGCTCCTTGGCCAGCTCGGTCGAGGCCCAGTAGGCGTGGTAGCAGATGGCTTCCATCG
Source organism: Pseudomonadota bacterium (assembly GCA_018241225.1). GTDB lineage: Bacteria > Pseudomonadota > Gammaproteobacteria > Burkholderiales > Burkholderiaceae_C > Variovorax. The sequence continues at coordinate 103,990 of JAFEEG010000022.1, read as the reverse complement.
AGCGGTCTGCGAACTCGACGGCTTCTTGCGAGGCGTAGGGAATGCGCAGTTCGTACAGCGCGTCCTGGAAGCCCATCAGGCCCAGGCCCACCGGACGGTGGCGCAGGTTCGAGTCGCGCGCCTTCTTCACCGCGTAGTAGTTGATGTCGATCACGTTGTCGAGCATGCGCATGGCGGTCGACACGGTCTTCTTGAGCTTTTCCTGGTCGACGGCGCCGTCCTTCAGGTGCTGCAGCAGGTTGACCGAGCCCAGGTTGCACACCGCGGTTTCGGTGTCGCTGGTGTTGAGCGTGATCTCGGTGCACAGGTTGGACGAGTGCACGACGCCGGCGTGCTGCTGGGGCGAGCGCACGTTGCAGGCATCCTTGAAGGTGATCCAGGGATGGCCGGTCTCGAACAGCATCGTCAGCATCTTGCGCCACAGGTCGGTGGCCGGCAGGGTGCGGCTGGGCTTGATCTCGCCACGGGCGGCCTTTTCTTCATAGGCCACGTAGGCGGCTTCGAAGTCGGCGCCGAACTTGTCGTGCAGGTCGGGCACGTTGGAGGGCGAGAACAGCGTCCAGTTGCCCTTTTCCATCACGCGGCGCATGAACAGGTCGGGGATCCAGTTGGCCGTGTTCATGTCGTGCGTGCGGCGGCGGTCGTCGCCGGTGTTCTTGCGCAGCTCCAGGAACTCCTCGATGTCGAGGTGCCAGGTTTCCAGGTAGGTGCAGACCGCGCCCTTGCGCTTGCCGCCCTGGTTGACGGCCACGGCCGTGTCGTTGACCACCTTCAGGAAGGGGACCACGCCCTGCGATTCGCCGTTGGTGCCCTTGATGTGGCTGCCCAGTGCGCGAACGCGGGTCCAGTCGTTGCCCAGGCCGCCGGCGAACTTCGACAGCAGCGCGTTTTCCTTGATCGACTCGTAGATGCCGTCCAGGTCGTCAGGCACGGTGGTCAGGTAGCAGGACGACAGTTGCGAGCGCAGCGTGCCGCTGTTGAACAGCGTGGGCGTGCTGGACATGAAGTCGAAGCTCGACAGAACTTCGTAGAACTCGATGGCGCGCGCTTCGCGGTCGATTTCGTTCAGCGACAGGCCCATGGCCACGCGCATGAAGAAGGCCTGCGGCAGCTCGATGCGGGTCTTGCGCACGTGCAGGAAGTAGCGGTCGTACAGGGTCTGCAGGCCCAGGTAGTCGAACTTCAGGTCGCGGTCGGCCTTGAGGGCGGCGCCCAGGCGGGCCAGGTCGAACTGAAGCAGCTTTTCGTCGAGCAGGTCGTTGTCCACGCCCTTCTTGATGAACTGCGGGAAGTAGTCGGCGTAGGTCTCGGCGCGCTCGGCGGGCGAGACTTCGCGGCCCATGATCTCCTTGAAGATCGTGTGCAGCAGCAAGCGCGCGGTGGCGAAGGTGTAGTCAGGGTCCTTCTCGATCAGCGTGCGGGCGGCCAGGATCGAGGCCTTGTAGACCTCGTCCAGCGGCACGCCGTCGTACAGGTTGCGCATCGTCTCGGCGACGATGGGCTCGGCGCTGATGGATTCGCCCAGGCCGGCGCAGGCCGACTCGATGAGGCTCTTGAGCTCGCCCAGGTCGAGCGCCACGCGCTCGCCGCGGTCCAGCACGTGCAGGGTCGGGTGCTGCGGCACCTCGGGCTCGGCCTGGTGGGCACGCTCCTGGGCGCGACGCTCGCGGTAGAGCACGTAGGCGCGGGCGATTTCATGGTGGCCGCCGCGCATCAGGCCGAGTTCGGCCTGGTCTTGCACGTCTTCGATGTGGAAGGTGCCGCCGCCCGGGCGTGAACGCACCAGCGCGCGCACCACGGCCTGGGTCAGGCCGTCGACGGTTTCGCGCACGCTGGCCGAAGCCGCACCTTGCGTACCGTGCACTGCCAGGAAGGCCTTCATCATCGCGATCGCGATCTTGTTCGGCTCGAAGGGCACGACGGCCCCGTTGCGCCGGATGATCTGGTAGTTCGCGAGGGCTGCGCCGGTGGGCGAGCCGGCCGTGTCACGGGCGGGGGCCGAGGCAACGCTCGGCACGGGGCGCGCGATGGCGGATGAAGGGTTCTGGGCAGTTTGCATTCGAGGTCCTTTTGAGCGACTTTTGTTGTGTGGGCGGTACCCCTGGTACCGGCTTCGCAGGGGGCTGGCGTAGTGCAGCGGCCTGCGGTGAGCACACTATATATGGGGTGCTAGGGGGTCGCAATCTACTACAGATAGTGTTTTCACTGTCGTTGACGCTGTACCACAAGAGTGTCAACGCCACGGCCACGCGTGGGGCGCCCGCCAATACTTGGCCTCGGCCTCAAGGCCTAGAAGGCACGCGGCCTGCAAGCCGATTCGCTCCGGCAGGGCGCATGGCTGCTGGCATTGCGCATTGGCGCTTTTGCCTGACAGGTGAAACCCGCCTATGCATCGGCGCCACAGTCGCGATAGAGAGAATTCAGCGCGCTACTGTCGCGTCCGGAAAGTAGCGTTCGTGCCAACTCAATTCGGCACGCAGGCGGGACCAGTCGAACCCCGGCCCCGGGTCGAGCTTTCGTCCCGGTGCGATGTGCTCGTGGCCGGCGACATGGGCAATCGGATAGCGCTGCGCGATGGCGGGCAGGAGGCTTGCCAGGGTCTCGTATTGCGCGGCCTCGAACACATCGCCCTCGAGCCCTTCCAGCTCGATGCCGATGGAGTCGTCATTGCAGTTGTCGCGGCCACGCCAGGACGATGCGCCCGCATGCCAGGCGCGGGCGTCGGCATCGACGAACTGCCACAGCTCGCCGTCGCGCCGCACATAGAAGTGCGCGGAAACTTCCATTCCGCGAATGCCCTGGAAATACGGATGCGCATCCCAGTCGAGCGTGTTGGAGAACAGGCGCTGCACTTCGTCGCCGCCATACTGGCCCGGCGGCAGGCTGATGGAATGCAGCACGATCAGGTCGATCTGCGCGTGTTCGGGGCGCGGGCCGAAATTGGGCGAAGGCGAATGCCGCGCGAAGCGGTACCAGCCGCCGTTGTGCCACAGCGGCGCGGCCGGCGTGCGCGCCTCACTCATCGCCGTTGCCGCCTGCGCCATCGTCACCACCGGGCGTGTTGATGCCCAGGCGTGCGATGCGATAGCGGATCTGGCGCAGGCTCAAGCCCAGGCGCGAAGCGGCCGCGGTGCGATTGAAGCCGCTTTCCTGAAGCGCGCGCACCAGGATCTCGCGCTCGTGCTTGTCCAGGTAGGTCTGAAGGTCGGCCGGCAAGGCGCCGCGCTGAAAGGCTGCCTCCGACGAGGCTGAAGTGCGCGCTGTGATGGGCGTCGCTGCTGCCGGCTCCGCGGAAAGCGGGGAGGGCGCAGAGGCATAGCTGGCGAAATCGATGGCAGCCGGCTCGGTTTGCGCGAAGTCGAGGTGCAGCTCATCACCATCGGTCAGGGCCACGGCGCGGTGCAGCAGGTTCTCGAGCTCGCGCACGTTGCCTCGCATGGGGTGTGACGCGAGTTGGGCCAGCACCGTGGGCGACAGCTGGGGCACCGGCATGCCGCTGTCGCGCGCGATGCGAGCCAGCAATGCCGTGCACAGCGCGGGCAGGTCGGTGCGGCGCTCGCGCAGCGCGGGCACTGCTATCTCGATCACGTTGAGGCGGTAGAACAGGTCTTGGCGGAATCGTCCCGCGGCCACGTCGGCCTGCAGGTCCTTGTGCGTGGCGCTGACGATTCGCACGTCCACCGCATCTTCCTGCGTGGAGCCGATGGGCCGCACGCTGCGCTCCTGGATGGCGCGCAGCAGTTTCGACTGCATGGCCAGTGGCAGGTCGCCAATTTCGTCGAGAAACAGCGTGCCGCCACGTGCGGCCTGGAAGTAGCCGTCGCGGTCGGCCGCCGAGCCGGTGTAGGAGCCCTTGCGCGCGCCGAAGAACTCGGCCTCGAGCAGGGCCTCGGGAATGGCGCCGCAGTTGACGGCGATGAAGGGGCCGTCGCCGCGCTGGCTGCAGGCGTGCACCGCGCGCGCCACCAGTTCCTTGCCAGTGCCCGATTCGCCGCGCACCAGCACCGGTGCCATGCCGCGGGCGACCTTGGCGATTCGCGACTTGACCTGGCGCATGGCGTCAGAGTCGCCCACCAGGCGCTCCAGCGCCGCATCGCCGGTGCCGGGCACGGTGGCGGTGGACTTGTCGACGACCGCACCGCTGCTGCCGATGCCGTCGCCCGTGGCTTGGACGGGCATCTTGGCTGCTGGCGGCGCTGGCTGTTCATGGACCGCCGACGCCACCACGGCGCGAAACTGCTTTAGGTCGACCGGCTTGGTCAGGTAGTCGAAGGCGCCGGCCTTCAGTGCCTCGACGGCGTTCTCGGCCGAGCCGTAGGCGGTCATGACCACGCAGCGCTCGCTGCGTTGCCCCTGGTGGATGCGCTGCAGAAGCTCCATGCCAAGGCCGTCGGGCAGCCGCATGTCGGTGATCACCGCGTCGAAGCGCTGCGCCTGCAGAAACTGCCAGGCCTCGGCCACCGAGCCGGCGGCCTCCACGCGATAGCCCTCGCGCAGAAGCGTCAGCTCGTAGAGGGTGCGCAGGTCGGGTTCGTCGTCGACGACCAGAATTTGTGCGGGGCGGGCGGAGGAGGAGGACTGCGAGTTGCTCACGGGGCTCTACCTTACTGTGCGGTCCGCAGTTCGGCCAGAGCAAACACCACGTGGAACTCGTTGCCTTCGGGGCCCTTGGTGCCCAGCGCCCGGCGTTCGTAGCCGATGTTGGCGCCGTGGCGCTCGCACAGTTCGCGGCAGATGAACAGGCCGAGGCCGGAGGATCGGCTCTCGGACGAGAAGAAGGGTTCGAACAGGTGGCGCTGCACCGCGGGCTCCAGCGGCGCACCGTCGCTCCATACCTGCATCACCGGACGGCCGTTGGCGCCCAGGCGGGTAGCCACCTGGATGGATCCTTCGCGGTCGCCTGCATATCGCGCGGCGTTGTCCAGCAGGTTGACCAGGATGCGGCGCAAATGCTCGACGTCGAATCGAACCGCGTGGCCGGCGCAGTCCAGTTGCACCAGCACGCCCTGTCGTTGGCTCTGGCCGACCCATTCCTCGGCCAGCGTGCGGACCGTGGCGTCGAGCACCAGCTGCTCGCCCAGCGGCAGCACCCGCTGCTGGCGGGCGCGCGACACGTCGAGCACGTCGTCCACGATCCGAGCCAGGCGCTGGGCGTTGTGCTGGACCATCTCGGTCAGCTTTCGCTGGCCGGGCTCCTGCAGATCTTCGTGGAGCAGGGCGCTGGCCTGTGTGATGGCGGCCAGCGGGTTGCGGATCTCGTGCGCCACCGCGGCCGACATGCGGCCCATGGCGGCGAGCTTTTCGGTGCGGATGCGCGCCTCGAGCTCGCGCAGGTCCTGTAGGAACATCACGCACAGGCCGTCGATGCGGTGGTCGATCGAGGGTGTGAGCCGTGTGCGCACGCGCACTTCGCGCGCCGAACCCTGTGGCTGGGCCACCGGAATCTCCTGCGACAAGCCCTTGCTGCGCGCGAAGGTCTGCCGCGCCAGGGCGGCCAGTGCCTGCAGCGCGGGCTGGGCGTCGAGCACGAAGGGCAGGGGCAATCGCGTCAGGTCCTGGCCCAGGATGTCTGCCGCGGCTGGATTGGCCGCATGCACCAGGCCCTTTGCGTCGATCACCAGCACGCCTTCGCTCAGGGTCTCGATCACCAGGTCGTTCACCAGCGCATGCAGGCGCGCGGTGCTGCGGTTGCGCAGCGCAATGTTCTCTTCGCGCGCCAGGCGCAGGGCCAGTTCGTGCGCCAGCAGGGCCACCACGAACAGGCCCGTGCCGGTGAGCGCGGCCTGCACGAAGCGGGTCGGCGAGTCGGCGCTCGATTGCATCCAGTGCCACCCCGCATCGGCCAGCAGCAGCAGGGTGGCGATGGCGGTGGTGCCCAGGCCCACGGTCACGCTGCCCAGCACAGCCGCCATCAGCACCGGCAACGCGAAGAGCGGCGCGTAGTTGACGTTGCCCGCCTGCAGGAACTGCAAGAGTGCAAAGGCCAGGAGGTCGACGCCGATGGTGATGATCCAGGCGCTGCCGAATCCGCGAATGGGCGGCATCAGGCGCGCAAAGCGCCACCCCAGCAGGGTGAGCGCGAAGTAGCCAACGGCCAGGACCAGTTGCAACGCCGGCGGGGTGACACCGCCGATGGTCCAGCTGAAGCCCTGCAACATGACCAGCACCAGCGCCACGAAGCAGCGCGCCGTCATGAAGCCGCGCAAGAGGCGCAGCAAGGCGGCGCTTCGGATGCCCTGCGCGCCCAGTCCGCCCCAGTCGGTTGCGGACTCGCCGCCGGACCACAGTGAAGTGGTCATGGTGCGCTCCTGCGCAGCCCGGTCTTCATTGGTCGGCCTGCCGATGCGCTGCGCAGCAGTAGCTCTTTCCGTCCTTGCCCGGCAGGGCGTCCGAGGCTGGCAGGTGCAGCCCGCAATGTGCGCACTCGACCATGGCCTGCGGACCCGGAAGGGGGCGCTTGGGCGGCGCCTCGGCGCGTTCCTGCTCCTCCCTGCGGCGGTTGTTGCGCCAGATCGTGAAAGCCACCCAGAGGACCACCAGGACGAGAAGGTATTTCATGAGCGAATCACACGGCGCGGTGCAGCACCACTTCGAGCACGAAGCGCGAGCCCACGTAGGCCAGCAGCAGCATCACGCTGCCCGCGTACAGCACGCGCGTGGCGGCACGGCCGCGCCAGCCGAAGCGTGCCCGGCCGATGAGCAGCACGCCGAAGGTGATCCATGCCAGCACGGAAAACACCGTCTTGTGGTCCCACTTCCAGGCGCGCACCGAGGTGCCGTAGAGCACCTCGCTAAATAGAAAGCCGGCCAGCAGCGTTGCCGTGAGCAGCACGAAGCCGCCCGCCACGAAGCGGAAGGTCAGGCGCTCGAGCGTGAGCAGTGGCACGCCGCTGTCGGCGGGTGCGCTGGCCTGGCGGATCTGCTTTTCGGCGCGGCTCATGAGGCCCGCGTGGATGACCGCGGCGCCGAACAGTCCGTACGAGGCGATGCCCAGCGCCAGGTGCAGCGGCAGCCACGGCGAGGCGGACACGTGCAGCGGCGTGCCGGGAAAGACGATGGCCAGCAGCACCGCCGCCGCGCCGAGCGCAGCCAACACGCGCCGCACGTTCAGGTGCGGGTACAGGCGGCTTTCGACGGCATACACGGTCAGCACCAGCCACGCAGTGATCGACAGCGCGGGTGCGAAGCCGAACCGCGCCTGGCCGCCTGCCATTCCGAGGGCCAGCGTGGCCGCGTGCAACAGCCAGGCCAGGCCCAGCAGCCATTGGGTGGCCGAGCGGCTCAAGCGGGATGCAGTGGCGGCGGTGATTCCGTAGGCCGCCGCGGTGGCGATGCCCAGTGCCACGCCGAGTGGGGAGGGGCTCGCTAAAATCATTAACCAGAGTTTAGCCGTACACCTGTACGCCCCGTTTCTGGCGGCGTGCTCCCGCGTCCCCACTTTCTCCGCCCGTGTTGTCGGGCAGCATCATGGCCAACGCCCTCACTGACAAATTCTCCCGACTCGTCAAGCAGATGAGCGGGCAGGCCCGAATCACCGAAGCCAACGTGCAGGACATGCTGCGCGAAGTGCGCATGGCCCTGCTCGAAGCCGACGTGGCCCTGCCGGTGGTGCGCGACTTCGTGGCGCGCGTCAAGGAAAAGGCCCTCGGCCAGGAGGTGCTGGGCTCGCTCAAGCCGGGCCAGGCCCTGGTGGGCATCGTCAACCGCGAACTCGCCGCCACCATGGGCGAGGGCGTTGCGGACATCAACCTTGCCGCGCAACCGCCGGCGGTGATCCTCATGGCCGGCCTGCAGGGCGCGGGCAAGACCACCACCACCGCCAAGCTGGCCAAGCACCTCATCGAAAAACGCAAGAAGAAGGTGCTGACCGTCTCTGGCGACGTGTACCGGCCGGCTGCCATCGAGCAGCTCAAGACGGTCACGAAGCAGGCAGGCGCCGAGTGGTTTCCCAGCACTCCCGACCAGAAGCCGCTGGACATCGCCCGCGCCGCCATCGACCATGCGCGCCGCCACTTCTTCGACGTGCTGCTGGTCGACACGGCCGGCCGCCTGGCGATCGACGAAGTGCTGATGCAGGAAATCAAGGAACTGCATGCAGCACTGAACCCGGTCGAGACGCTGTTCGTGGTGGACGCCATGCAGGGCCAGGACGCGGTGAACACCGCCAAGGCCTTCAAGGACGCGCTGCCGCTGACCGGCATCATCCTGACCAAGACCGACGGCGATTCGCGCGGCGGCGCGGCCCTGTCGGTGCGCCAGGTCACCGGCGTGCCCATCAAGTTCGCCGGCACCAGCGAGAAGATCGACGGCCTGGAAGTGTTCGACGCACAGCGCCATGCCGGCCGCATCCTGGGCATGGGCGACATCGTGGCGCTGGTGGAGCAGGTCACGGCCGGCGTGGACGTGGCCGCGGCGCAGAAGCTGGCCGCCAAGGTCAAGAGCGGCGGCTTCGACCTCAACGACTTCCTCTCGCAGCTGCAGCAGATGAAGCAGATGGGCGGGCTGTCCAGCCTCATGGACAAGCTGCCCACGCAACTGGCGGCCAAGGCCAGCGAGGCCGACCTGACGCGGGCCGAGCGCGACATCCGCCGCAAGGAGGGCATCATCAACAGCATGACGCCGCTGGAGCGCCGCAAGCCCGAGCTTCTCAAGGCCACGCGCAAGCGCCGCATCGCCGCGGGTGCGGGCGTGCAGGTTCAGGAAGTGAACCGCCTGCTCAACGAGTTCGAGCAGATGCAGGGCATGATGAAGAAGATGAAGGGCGGCGGCCTCATGAAGATGATGAAGAAGATGGGCGGCATGAAGGGCGGCCTGCCTGGCATGGGCGGCGGCGGCGGTCTGCCCAAGTTCTGATTCGCCCCAAAAGAAAAACCCGGCCGAGGCCGGGTTTTTTCATTGGGCGTTTCGCCGTGCGCTCAGGCGAACTCGGCCAGCGACTTCTTCATCTTCTTCATGGCCGCGGCCTCGATCTGGCGGATGCGCTCGGCGCTCACGCCGTAGACCGCCGCCAGTTCGTGCAGCGTCATGCCGCCCGAGCCGTCGTCGTTCACCTTCAGCCAGCGCTCTTCAACGATGCGGCGGCTGCGCGGGTCCAGCATGGCCAGCGCGCTGCTGATGCCATCGGTCGACAGGCGGTCTCGCTCGCGCGACTCGATCTGCGCCGTGGGCTCCTGCGTGGCGTCGGCCAGGTAGGCGATGGGGCCGAAGGCCTCTTCGCCGTCGTCCGCGGGGCTCGGGTCGAGCACCACGTCGCCGCCGGACAGGCGGGTTTCCATCTCAAGCACGTCCTCGCGCTTGACATTGAGCTGCGCGGCCATCTGCTCGACCTCGGATTCGCTCAGCGTCTCGCGGTGCGTGTCGGCGTCCAGGGCGGCGGCATCCGCCTTGAAACCCTGCTTCATCGAACGCAGATTGAAGAACAGCTTGCGCTGGGCCTTGGTCGTCGCGACCTTGACCATGCGCCAGTTCTTGAGGATGTACTCGTGAATTTCCGCCTTGATCCAGTGGATGGCGTAGCTCACCAGGCGAACGCCCTGGTCAGGGTCGAAGCGCTTCACGGCCTTCATCAGGCCGACGTTGCCTTCCTGGATCAGGTCGCCGTGCGGCAGCCCGTAGCCCAGGTACTGGCGGGAAATGGAGATGACCAGGCGCAGGTGCGACAGCACCAGCGCACCGGCGGCTTCCAGGTCGTTGTCGTCGCGCAGCCGGCGGGCAAAGCGCTGCTCTTCCTCCTGCGTGAGCAGGGGCAGCCGGTTGGCGGCGGAAATGTAGGCGTCCAGGTTACCCAGCGAGGGCACCATCGCCCAAGGGTTGGCGACGGCCAGCTGGTTGGCGGCAGGAGCTCCAGACAGAGTCATATGGGGGAACCTCCTTCTATGGCTGATCATATTAGCACTCGGTTAGAGGGAGTGCTAAAGGAAGGGTTCCCCGATGGGGACTAAATTTGTGATAGCAATTGGCTACCAGCGGATTCCCAGGCGGGTGAGGAACCAGGCCACCACGAACAGCGGCCCCACGTAGAGGTATTGGAGGTCCTCGAAGAAGGAAGGTTTCTTGCCTTCGATCTTGTGGCCGATGAACTGGAAGATCCAGCCGACGATAAAAACCCCGGCTGAAATTGGCAGCACCTGCTCGCCCATGGCAAAGACCAGGCCGAACATGATGACCGTCCAGACGGCCATGATCGCCATCAGCACCGGTGCCTTCAGGCGCAGGTAATAGACCATGCTGGCCGCCACGAAGGCGTACGCCACCCAGGGGTGCAGCGCGTAGAGCAGCCCGACGATGCTCACCATGATGGCCGGGATGGCCACCAGATGGATCAGCTCGTTGGTGGGGTTGCGGTGGCTTTCGCCGTAGTGGGCCAGGAGACGGTCGACCTTGCGGCCTTCCGCCTCGAAAGCCTGGAACGCGGTATCGCTCATCGTCTCGTCTCCTCTAGTTGTCTATCTATATGTAGTGTGCCGCGGCTCAGCCCAGGAGCGCCTGCGCGAATTCCCTGGCGTCGAAGGTCTCGAGGTCTTCCAGCTTCTCGCCGACGCCCACGAAGTAGACAGGAATCGGCTTTTCGCGGGCGATGGCGCACAGCACGCCGCCCTTGGCCGTGCCATCCAGCTTGGTGACGATCAGGCCGGTGAGTCCCAGGGCGTCGTCGAATGCGCGTACCTGGGCCAGGGCGTTCTGGCCGGTGTTGCCGTCAATCACCAGCAGCACTTCGTGCGGAGCGGTGTTGTCGGCCTTGCCGATCACGCGCCTGATCTTCTTGAGCTCGTCCATCAGGTGCAGCTGTGTCGGCAGACGCCCCGCGGTGTCGATCAGCACCACGTCACGGCCGCGTGCACGCCCGGCGTTCACCGCGTCGAAGCTCACGGCGGAGGGGTCGCCGCCCTCCTGGCTGATGATTTCCACCGTGTTGCGATCGGCCCAGACGCCCAGTTGCTCGCGCGCCGCCGCGCGGAAGGTGTCGGCCGCTGCCAGCAGGACCGAGCAGCCTTCGTTGGCCAGGTGCTTGGTCAGCTTGCCGATGGAGGTGGTCTTGCCGGCGCCGTTGACCCCCGCCACCATGATCACGGTCGGCGTGAACTCGCCGATGACCAGTGGCTTCTCCAGCGGTTTGAGCAGGTCGGCAATGGCTTCGGCCAGGAGCACCTTCACTTGCGAAGCGTCCGTCGCCATGTTGGCCTTGACGCGCTGGCGCAAGTCGTCGAGTAGGTATTGTGTTGCCTTCACTCCTGCATCTGCCATTAAAAGTGCAGATTCGAGCTCTTCGTACAGGTCTTCGTCGATCTTGGCGTTGACGAACGCAGCCTGGATGCTGGTGCCCGTCTTGCGCAGGCCGGTCTTCAGGCGGTTGAGCCAGCCGCTGCGGGCCTCGGGTGCCGGAGCCGCGGCTGCAGGTGCGCTGGCCACGACGGGCGCCGGCGCAGGTGCGGGGGCCGGAATCGAAATCGGGGCTGGTGCCGGTGCCGGTGCTGGTGGCAGGCTCGGGCTCGGGGTCGGGGTCGGCGCTGGCGCCGCAGGTGCAAACTCGGGGCTTGCCGGCGCGGGAGCGGGCGCCGGCACGACCGACGGTGCTTCGTCCACGACGGCCGGTGCCGGCGCTGGCGTAGGCTGCGCAGCGACCTCATCGACGGGTGCCGTCTTGTTGCCGCCAAACCAGGTGGACGGCGAGAACATCGAACGGGCAGCCGGCGCTGGTGCCGGGGCGGGGCTGGGTGCCGCTTCCGGAGCGGGAGCGGCTTCGCTTGCGGGCGGGGCGGCCTCGGCAGGCGATTTTTTCTTGAAGAAACTGAACATTGAGCGCTTTTTACAATCGGATCGATTCTATGAAACAGCCCTTTCCAAAGCTTTTTCGTCCGCACCAGCGGCCTCTTGAGGCCGCTTTTTTGCGGCCCCGATTCAGGTCCGTCACTGGCGCGGGCGCCATGTTCTTGGCGGCGGCTTTTCTGCCTGGCAGCGTGTTGGCACAAACCGGGCCCGATACCCCCAAGCCGACGCCAGCCAACGCCTCGCGCGAGCCGGCCGGTGCCGCCGCCAACCGGGCTCAGCAGTTCACCCTGGCCAACGGCATGACGCTCATTGTCCAGCCCGACCGCCGCGCGCCAGTAGCGATCCAGATGGTGTGGGTGCGCGCCGGCTCCATGGAGGAAGTGGACGGCACCTCCGGCGTGGCCCACGCGCTGGAGCACATGATGTTCAAGGGCACCAAGACCACCAAGCCCGGCGAGTTCTCGCGCCGCGTGGCGGCCCTGGGTGGCCGCGAGAACGCCTTCACCACCCGCGACTACACCGGCTACTACCAGCAGATTCCGGTGGCGCGGCTCGAAGAAGTGATGAAGCTCGAATCCGACCGCTTCGCCCACAACCAGTGGCCGAACGACGAGTTCAAGAAAGAGATCGAGGTGGTCAAGGAAGAGCGCCGCATGCGCACCGAGGACCAGCCGCGTTCCTTGCTCATCGAGCAGCAGAACGCCGCCACCTTTGTTGCATCGCCCTATCACCGGCCGGTGGTGGGCTGGATGAGCGACCTCGACTCCATGCAGCCGGACGACGTGCGCGACTTTCATCGCCGCTGGTACGTGCCCGCCAACGCGGCGCTGGTCATTGCCGGCGACGTGGACGTGGCCCAGGTGCGGCGCCTGGCCGACAAGTACTACGGCGTGATTGCGTCGGGTGCCGTGCCGGCGCGCAAGCCCCGCACCGAGCCCGAGCAGCGGGGCATTCGCCGCATCGAGTTCAAGGCACCGGCCGAACAGGCCTACGTCTCGCTGGCTTTCCGCATGCCGCAGATCAAGAGCGTTGACGACGACAGCGATGCCTGGGCGCTGGTGGTGCTTTCCGCCGTGCTGGATGGCTATGCCGGTGCGCGGCTGGACCGCGCGCTCACGCAAGGGCCGGACCGCGTGGCGGACTCGGTGGGCGCATACGCCGGCTTCGTGGGGCGTGGTCCCCAGCTGTTCGGCCTGGACGGCGTGCCCGCTGCCGGCAAGACGGCCGAGGCTGTGGAGACGGCGCTGCGCGCCCAGGTGGCGCGCGTGGCCAAGGAAGGTGTTTCGCCCGCCGAGCTGGCGCGCGTGAAGACGCAGTGGGAAGCCAGCCAGACCTACAAGCTCGATTCCGTGATGGCGCAAGCCCGCGAACTGGGTGCGAACTGGGTGCAGGGCCTGCCGCTCGATGCCAGCGAGCGCATCCTGGCGCGGCTTTCCGCCGTGACGCCTGAACAGGTGCAGGCCGTGGCTGCGAAGTACTTTGGCGACGACCAACTCACGGTGGCCACGTTGCGGCCACTGCCGCCTGATCCGAACAAGAAGCCGCGCCCGCCATCGGGCGCCCGCGAGGGGGAGCTGCACTGATGAGCACGAGACTGCAAATGGGCCGCGGCGCAGCGGCAAGAAGCCTGTTCGCCACGGCAGCACTGGCCTTGTCCAGCCTCGCCGCGCATGCAGCGCTTCCCATCCAGCACTGGACGCAGCCCAGCGGCGCCAAGATCTACTTCGTGGCAGTCGATGCGCTGCCCATCGTCGACGTGCAGATCGACTTCGATGCCGGCAGCCGGCGCGATCCTGCCGCTCAGGCGGGCCTCGCCGACGTCACGGCCGACATGCTCGACAAGGGCGTGGCGGCCAAGGGCGCCGAGCCAGCGATGGACGAGAACGCCTTGGGCGAAGCCTGGGCCGACCTGGGCGCCAGCTTTGGTGCCGGCGCCGGCAGCGACCGGATGAGCTTCACCCTGCGCACGCTGTCGCGCCCAGACCTGCTGGACAAGGCGGTGGCGCTGGCTGCGCGCCAGATCGGCGAGCCGTCATTTCCAGCAGATATCTGGCGGCGCGAGCGCGAGCGCATCGTGGCGGCCATCAGGGAGGCCAACACCAAGCCCGGCACCGTCGTCAGCCGGGCCTATGGCAAGGCTGTCTATGGCGCCCACCCTTATGGCTACGACGCCAACGAAGAGACGCTCGGGCGCGTCGAGGTGGCCGACATGCGCGGCTTCTACACGCGTCACGTGGCCCCGTGCCGTGCCAAGCTGAGCATCGTGGGCGCTCTGGACCGCGCGCAGGCCGACCGCGTGGCGAGCGCACTGCTGTCGCGCCTGCCGGCCGCGGCCGATTGCCAACCCCTGCCCCCGGTGCCCGAGGTCGAGGCGCTGAAGGCCGCCAAGGTGGATCGCATTGCCTTCAACTCGGCCCAGGCGCACGTGCTCATCGGCCAGCCCGGCTACCCGCGCCGCGATCCGGAGCACTTCGCGCTCACGCTGGGCAACTACGTGCTGGGCGGTGGCGGCTTCGTCTCGCGACTGACCGAAGAGGTGCGCGAGAAGCGTGGCCTGGCCTACAGCGTGTACAGCGGCTTCTCGCCGGGCCTGAGTGCCGGCGCGTTCAGCATCGGCTTCCAGACCCGTCCCGACCAGGCCGACGAAGCCGTGAAGGTGGCGCGTGGCGTGCTCGAGAAGTTCGTCGCCGACGGCCCGACGGCTTCCGAACTCCAGGCGGCCAAGGACAACCTGATCGGCGGCTTCCCGCTTCTGCTCGACAGCAATCGCAAGCTGGTGGGCAACGTGGCGAACATTGCCTGGAACGACTTGCCGCTGGACTACCTGGACACCTGGACCGCGCGCATGAACGCGATCACGGTCGCGGATGTGAAGACCGCCTTCCAGCACAAGCTGCAGCCCGAGCGCATGGTCACGGTGATCGTGGGCGCCAAGCCTTGACCAAACCCTGAGTGCGCGCGCGGCGCCCGCGTCCGCGCGCGACTCGGGTGTTGTAATCGCGGGATGAGCAACAAGAGCAGCAGCAGCAAAGGCTCGCGCGACGCCAGCCCTCCTGCGCGCCCGGCCCGTCCCCATTCCGCGCGCACGCACGAGGTGCGCATCATCGGTGGCGAGTGGCGACGCACACGCCTGGCCGTAGCCGACAAGCCCGGCCTGCGCCCCACGCCCGACCGCGTTCGCGAGACCCTGTTCAACTGGCTGGCCAGCCTGGCGGGCGCCGGCGGCGGCGAGCTGCCCGGCTGGCATTGCGCCGACATCTTCGCCGGCACCGGCGCCCTCGGCTTCGAGGCCGCGTCGCGCGGCGCCGCCTCGGTGCTGATGTGCGAGCAGGACCCGGCGCTGGTTCTGCAGCTCAAGGCCGTGCAGGCCAAGCTGGACGCGCAGGCGGTGCAAGTGGAGCGCGGCAACGGCGTGACCGCACTCGCGCGCTGCACCCCGCGCAGCATGCAGGCAATCTTCATCGATCCGCCCTACGATCAGGCTGCGCTCTACGCCCAGGCGCTGCGCGCAGCCGTGCCGGCACTGGCCGAGGGCGGCGTCATCTATCTGGAGGCGGCCCGGCGCTGGGAAGACGCGGAACTGGCCGAATCGGGCCTCACGGTGTTTCGGCACCTGAAGGCCGGCGCGGTGCATGCACACCTCCTGCGTACATAATCCGCCGAACTGACGCATACCCCGCTTTGAGGAGGACTCACACATGTCTGGCGTGATCGCGGTCTACCCCGGAACCTTCGACCCCATGACGCTTGGGCATGAAGATGTCGTGCGCCGGGCCACGCAACTGTTCTCCCGGGTCATCGTCGCGGTCGCGGCGGGGCACCACAAGAAGACGCTGTTCACGCTGCCCGAGCGCATCGAGATGGCGCGCACCGTGGTCGCTCCGTACAGCGACCAGGTCACGGTGGAAAGCTTTTCCGGCCTGCTGCGCGACTTTGTCGTGGCGCGTGGCGGCAAGGCCATGGTGCGGGGCCTGCGCGCCGTCACCGACTTCGACTACGAGTTCCAGCTGGCCGGCATGAACCGCTCCCTCATGCCCGACGTGGAAACCGTGTTCCTCACCCCCAGCGACAAGTACCAGTTCATCTCCAGCACCTTCGTGCGCGAGATCGCGGTGCTGGGCGGCGAAATCGACAAGTTCGTCTCTCCGCACGTGCAGGACCGGCTCGCCGCCAAGGTGCGTAGCCTCGGCAAGGAATGAGCGACGCTCGGGTGCAGCTGCCGCGTCTGCACCCGCTGGGTGACGCGGCCCTGCTGTGCGAGCTGCCGCCCCCGGCCACGCTCCAGGCGCAGCAGCGCATCTGGGCACTGGGCGCGCAGGCGCTGAAATGGCCGGGCGTGCTCGAACTGCTGCCCGGCATGAACAACCTCACCTTGAGCTTCGATCCGGTGCAGATCGACAGGCCTGCACTCGAAGAGAAGGTGCTGCACGCATGGCCAGGGCTGGCTGCCGGCACGGCGGCTGGCCGCGACGTCGAGATCCCGGTGGCCTACGGTGGCGACGACGGCCCCGACCTCGAAGACGTGGCGCGGCATACAGGGCTCTCGCCGCACGAGGTGGTGCGTCGCCACAGCCAGGCGCAGTACGTGGTGTATTTCCTCGGCTTCCTGCCCGGCTTCGCCTTCATGGGTGGGTTGCCGCCGGAGCTGGCCACGCCGCGCCGCACCGAGCCGCGCGTGGCCGTGCCGGCGCGTTCGGTGGGCATTGGCGGTGCGCAAACGGGCATCTATCCGCTGGTGTCGCCGGGCGGCTGGCAGCTCATCGGCCGCACGCCGCTCGAGCTGTTCGACCCGGCGGCCGAATCGCCCACGCTGCTGCGGCCGGGGGATCGGGTTCGCTTCGTTGCGACGAGCGTGGCCGCATGAGCCTCCTCGTCGTCAAACCGGGCCTGCTGGCCTCGGTGCAGGACCTGGGCCGCCATGGCCATCGGCAGTTGGGCATCTGCCCCGGCGGGGCGCTCGACACGCTGGCGCTGACACTGGCCAACCGGCTGGTGGGCAATGCCGACGGCGCCGCGGGCCTCGAACTCACGCTGGGCGGCTGCGAAATCCGCTTCGAACACGATACCCGCATCGCCCTGGCCGGCGAAGGCTTTGGCGCCTTGCTCGATGGCGTGCCGGTTGCGCCCTGCTGGAGCGTGCCGGTGCGCGCCGGCCAGTCATTGCGCCTGGGCGGTGCCGCCACGGGCGTGCGTCCGGGCCTGCGAAGCTGGCTGGCCGTGGCCGGGGGCATCGACGTGCCGCTGGCGCTCGGCTCGCGCAGCACCGACCTGAAAGCCGGCTTCGGCGGGCTGCAAGGCCGGGCCCTGCGCAAGGGCGACCGGCTGTCCATTGGCGCGTCGGCGCTGGACGAGTCGCACTTGAAGCGCAGGGCCTTTGGCGTGCACCCGCCCGCCTGGGGCGATTCGCCCGGAGAGCCCACCACCTTGCGCGTGCTGCCGGGTCCTGAATCGGAGCAGTTCCTGCAGGCGGCCCACAAGCTCCTGCATGGCGAGACATGGCGCATCACGCCCCAGAGCAATCGCATGGGCAGTCGCCTGGCGGGGCCCGAACTCAAGCGCCGGCGCGGCGCCGCCGACATGCTCTCGGCCGGCGTGGTGCCCGGCACCGTGCAGGTGCCGCCATCCGGCCAGCCGATCATCCTGATGGGCGATGCCCAGACCACTGGCGGCTATCCGCGCATTGCGGTGGTCATCCGCGCCGACCTGTGGAAGCTGGCGCAGGCGCCGCTGGGCGGGTTGCTGCGCCTGGTGGCAACGGACGAGCAAGCCGCACTGGAGGCATGGAATGCCCAGCAGCGCTATCTTGCGCAGGTGGCACAAGGCCTGGGCTTCCTGGGCTGGCCAGGAGAACACGATGGAAATTGACCTGAACGCCGACCTGGGCGAAGGCGCCGGCAGCGACGAGGCACTGCTGGGCCTGGTGAGCTCGGCCAACATCGCCTGCGGCTGGCATGCCGGCGACGCCAGGACCATGCAGCAGTGCGTGCGCTGGGCGCTCGAGCACGGCGTGGCCATCGGCGCGCACCCGAGCTTTCCCGACCGGGAGAACTTCGGCCGCAGCACCATGCACCTGCCGCCCGAGGAAATCACGGCCGGCGTGCTCTACCAGGTGGGCGCGCTGGCCGCCATCGTGAAGGCCGAAGGCGGTACGCTGGCCCATGTGAAGCCACATGGCCAGCTCTACAACCAGGCCGTGAAGGAGCCCGAGCTGGCGCAGGCCATCGTCGAGGCCGTGCGCCGCTTCGACCCGTCGCTCAAGTTCTTCGGGCTGGCCGGCAGCGGCATGATCGACGCGGCGCGCCGTGCCGGCCTCACGCCGGTCGAAGAGGTGTTTGCCGACCGCGGCTACATGCCCGACGGCAGCCTGGTGCCGCGCAGCCAGCCCGGCGCCTTGATCGAGGACGAGGAGCAATCGCTGGCCCAGACGCTTTCGCTGGTGCGCGACCACCAGGTGCGCACCGTCGACGGCAGCACCGTGGCCGTCAACGCGCAGAGCGTGTGCCTGCATGGCGACGGCGCACATGCGCTGGCCTTTGCGCGGCGCATCCGCGAGCGGCTGACGTCCGAAGGCATTGCGATCAGGCCTCGCTGAAGCACAGGGCGGCATGACCGGCGCACTCGTTCTCATCACCGGCTTCGAGCCTTTCGATCGCGACAGCATCAACCCTTCGTGGGAAGCCGCGCGGGCGCTGGATGGCTGGCGCTTCGAACTTCCGGGCGGCCAGGCGGTGCAGGTGCACGCGCGCCGCATGCCATGCGCCTTCGGTGCAGCGCTGCGTGCCATGGACGAGGCCATCGACGGGCTGCAGCCCGAACTGGTGCTGGCCATCGGCCAGGCGGGCGGCCGCAGCGAGATCACGCCCGAACGCGTGGCCATCAACGTGGACGACGGCCGCATCTGCGACAACGCCGGCTGCCAGCCCATCGACCTGCCGGTGATCGAGGGCGCGCCCGCCGCGTACTTCTCGACGCTGCCGATCAAGGCGCTGGTGAGCGCGCTGCGCGCCGCCGGCGTACCCGCTTCGGTTTCCAACAGCGCCGGCACCTTCGTGTGCAACCACATCTTCTTTGGCCTCATGCACCGCATCGCCACGCGGCCCGTGCCGGGTGGGATGCGCGGGGGCTTCATCCACATACCCTTGCTGCCCGAGCAGGCGGCGCGCCTGCCCGGTGGCCCGCCCAGCCTGTCGCTGGACACGGTGATCGAGGCCCTGCGCGTTTCGGTGCGCACGGCACTGCTCGTGCGCGAGGATGTGCGCGAAACAGGCGGCACGCTCAATTGACCGCCATGGCGCTGCGCCCGCGGCCTTGGCGTTAGCATCCCTGCCATGCGGATACTGCTTGTGGAAGATGACCGGGTGCTGGCGGACGCGCTGTCGCGCGCGCTGGTGCAGTCCGCCCATGCGGTGGATGTGGTGTCCACCGGCGAAGAAGCCGACCACGCGCTGGCCCTGGGCATCTACGACCTGGCCATCCTGGACATCGGCCTGCCGGGCCTCAGCGGGCTGGAGGTGCTGCAGCGGCTTCGAGCGCGCAAGTCGACCACGCCGGTGCTGATGCTCACTGCCTTCGACACCCTGGCGGATCGCGTGCGCGGCCTGGACCTGGGTGCCGACGATTACCTCGCCAAGCCTTTCGACCTGCCCGAGCTGGAAGCCCGCGTGCGCGCGCTCTTGCGGCGCAGCACCCAGTCCACGCCGTACCTGGAGCACGGCCTGCTGCGCTTCGACACCGTGGGCCGCCGTGTCTACTACGACAAGAAGCCGCTGGACCTGTCGCCACGCGAACTGGCTGTGCTCGAATTGCTGCTCATGCGCGCCGGTCGCGTGGTGAGCAAGGAGCACATGGTCAACCACCTTTATGGCTGGGGCGACGAGGTGGGCGACAACGCCATCGAGGTCAACGTCTATCGCCTGCGCAAGAAGCTGGAGCCGCTGGGCTGCGAGATCCGCACCGTGCGCGGCATGGGCTACCTGATCGACACGCACGATGTGGAGGCCTGAGCCTCGCCTTCAAAGAAAACTGCTGGCCTGGCTGCTCGGTCCGCTGGCGGTGCTGCTGGTGCTCGACAGCGCTGCCGGCTACTGGCAGTCGGTTCGTCTTTCCACGCTCGCCTACGACCGCGCGCTGTACGAAGTGGCTCGCGAGATCGTGTTGCACATGAAGTTGGACGGCGACAAGCCCCGCCTCGAAATGTCGGAGGCGGCGGCCAACGTGCTGCTGCTGGATCAGGAAGACCGCCTGTTCTATAGGGTGGTCAGCGAAGACGGCCAGCTGCTGGGCGGCAACACCGACATGCCGGCGCCCAAGGTGGACAAGGCGGCCAAGCCCTACTTCCACGCCGGCGAAGTGCAGGGCGAGCCGGTGCGCATGATGGTGGCCTGGATGCCCCTGGGCGCAGATGCCGGCCCGCCGCTCGTGCTGGTACAGGTGGCCGAGACACTGAACAAGCGCTCGCGCTTTACCTGGGAGATGGTGGCCAGCGTGGTGCTGCCGCAGCTGCTGCTCATCGTCATGGCGACGCTGGTGGTGTGGTTCGGCGTTTCGCGCGGGCTGGCGCCGCTGCAGCGGCTGCGCCGCGCGGTGTCGGACCGCTCGCACCTGGACCTCAGCCCCATCGACACGCACGACGTGCCCGGCGAGGTACGCCCGCTGGTCGACGAGGTGAACGAGTTGATGGCCCGCCTGGGCCGCACTTTCGATTTCCAGAACCGCTTCGTCGCCGATGCCGCGCACCAGCTCAAGACGCCCGTGAGCGGGCTGAAGGCGCAGATCGAGCTGGCACTGCGCGAGAACGACCTGCAGCGCGTGCGCCATTCTCTGGCGCAGCTCTACATCAGCGCCGACCGGCTCTCGCGGCTTGTGCGCCAGCTGCTCTCGCTGGCGCGCAACGAGCCCGGCGCGCTCGACTCCATGCAGCTGCAGCCGCTGGACCTGAACGCCCATGCGCTCGAGGTGAGCATGGATTGGGTGCCGCAGGCGCTCAAGCGCGATATCGACCTGGGCTTCGAAGGCGCCGGGCAGGCGCTGATGATCGACGCCGACCCGGACCGGCTGCGCGAGCTGGTCAACAACCTGATCGACAACGCCATCCGCTACAGCCAGCAGGGCGGGCGCGTCACCGTGCGCGCCAGCCAGACGGCGGAAGGCCAATGCCAGCTGGCCATCAGCGACGACGGGCCGAGCATTCCGGTGGCCGAGCGCCCGCGCGTGTTCGAGCGCTTTCACCGCATGCTGGGAACGCAGGAAGATGGCAGCGGGCTGGGCCTGGCGATCGTGAGCGAAATCGCCACGCTGCACGGCGCGCGCATCACGCTGGAAGAAGACACCGACGGCGTGGGCAACACATTCAGCGTGATCTTTCCCTTGCGACACGCCCCGCCGGCAGGCCCTCTGTAAGCTGGCTGACAGCTTTCCGATAGGCTGCTGACAGCCAGCCGGCAGAAAGGTGACAGGGCACCTCCCTAAGCTCGAACCAGGCGGAACCACCGGGTTCCGAAACATCGTTCGAGCCTCAAGGAGACACACGTGTCATTTCTATCCAGCCCTGATTTCTGGGTTGCCCTCTCGCAGATCATCCTGATCAACATCGTGCTCAGCGGCGACAACGCCGTGGTGATCGCCATGGCCTCGCGCGCCCTGCCGCCGGCCCAGCAGAAGAAGGCGATCATCTTCGGTAGCGTGGGCGCCATCGTGCTGCGCGTCGTGCTGACCTTCTTCGCGGTCTACCTGCTCACCTTGCCCTACCTCAAGCTGGTGGGCGCGGCGCTGCTGCTGTGGATCGGCGTGGGCCTGCTGCAAGGCGAAGACGGCGATGAAAACCTCGAAGGCCATTCGGGCCTGTTCGCCGCCATCAAGACCATCGTGGTGGCCGACCTGGTGATGAGCCTGGACAACGTGGTGGGCGTTGCCGCCGCAGCCAAGGGCAATGTGCCGTTGCTGGTGTTCGGCCTGGTGATCAGCATTCCGCTCATCATCTTCGGCAGCACCATCATCCTCAAGCTCATGTCGCGCTTCCCGATCATCATCACCGCCGGCGCTGCGCTGCTGGGCTGGGTGGCCGGCGAAATGGCCATGAGCGATCCGGCCATCCATCACTGGGCCGAGCAGCAGCACATGCTGCACTGGCTGGTGCCTGGCCTGGGCGCCGTGCTGGTGGTCGTGGTGGGCAAGTGGCTGGCCAGCCGCACCCCCGCGCCGAAGGTCGAAGAGGCCGGAGAACACGCGGCGGACCAGCCTGCCGCCTGAGCGGGGAGGGTCGTCGAATGAGCCGCGTCCTGCTGCCCGTCGACCCCGACCAGCCGGCGCGCACGCGCTCGGCGATCGAGCAGGTGCTGCGCATGCGCCAGGTCGGGCCGGTCACGGTTCGCCTGCTGCGCGTGCAGCCCAAGGTGTCGGGCCATGTGGCCATGCTGTTCGGCGCTGCCGAGTTGCGCGAGCTGCAACTGAGCACCGGCGCCGAAGACCTCCAGTACGCGCAGAAGCTGCTGGACCTGGCCGGTGTGCCCTACGTCAGCACGGTGCTCGTGGGCCGCAGTGCCGAGACCATCGTGACGGCCGCGCGCGACTACTTCTGCGACCGCATCGTCTTCGGAAGCGATCCGGCCAGCCTGGCGGGCCGGATCTTCGGCTCGCTGGCGCAGCAGGTGCGCCAGTTGCTCGAAGCGGCAGGCGAAGGCGACGCGCAGGTCATCGGCTCTTGAAAGCCTTCATCTTTTGAACCTGCCCGCGGCGGACCATTCGTCCGCCGTTTTTCATTTCAGGCCGGCAGGGTGAACTGCTGCAGCCATTCGCCCAGCACCGCGTTGACGTAGCGCGGCCTTTCCATGGTGAGCATGTGCCCGCATTCGGGCACCCAGCGCAGCACCGCGCCAGGCACCAGCGCAGCAATTTCGCGTGACATGGGTGGCGGCGTGAGGATGTCGTTCTCGCCGCACAGCACCAGCACCGGACAGCTCAGCTTCGGCAGGTGAGGGCGCTGGTCGGGCCGGTGCATCAGGGCCTGGTTCTGGCGGATGAGCTGCTGGGCCCCCGCGTCCAGGATGATCGTCAGGTAGCGCTGCACCAGGGCCTCGTCGTCAGCCTGCTTTGGGTGGAAGGCGAAGGCGATGTTGGGCTCGAGCACCTCGCGCAGTTCACCGCGCTCGAACATCTCGATGGCCTCTGTGCGCAGCTGGTAGGTCTCGGGCGATTCGGGCTGGGCGTTGGTGCCCAGCAGGGCCAGGCCCACGATGCGCCCGGGTGCCTGGCGCGCCGCTTCCATCGCGATCATTCCCCCCATCGATGCGCCGCACAGCACCAGCGGCCCGGCGTTTTCGCGCAGCACGGCGGTGGCCATTTCCTCGATTCGCGCGTGGCGCGCGTGTGCATCGGTCACGCGCGGCGCGAGTGCGGCGGGAATGGCGGGCATCTGGGCTTGCCACAGGCGCTCGTCGCAGGCGAGACCAGGCAGCAGGACTAGGGTGGGCGTGGCGGACATGCGGTCAATTCTGCTCGAAGCCGCCTGCCGCCGCGCGCCGCGACCTGTGGCCTATGCCTTAGGTGCTTCTTCCACTGTTTGGTGGATGCGCGAGCCTGGTCCCGGAGCTAAAGTGAGTGCCTGCCTTCGTGATGCGCGAGGTGTGCCATGGACAAGGAATCCAGATCTGGCGGCGGCCCTTCTCCCAGTGGAATCGTCGCAATCCTGATGCTCACCGCAGGTGTCCTGTTCATCCGTGAGGTGCCGCTTGAAACCACACGCCTGCCCGTCAACGAACCACGCATTCAGCAGGGGCTCGAGCAGGACGTGGACGCCCGGCTCTGGCAAGACCCCTTCGGCGCCGTGGCCCGTGCCCGCGACGAAGCCTACAGGCTCGACAAGGACGAGGCGAAAAAGGCAGACGAGAAACGCACGCCAGGCAGCCTGCAAGACTCGATAGCCACCCGGATGCTGGAGTCCGGGCGGACCGTGGAGATCTTCGCGGTCATGCTGCCGGGCGGACCTTATTCGGACGATGTGGAGTCGCGCCGGCGCGTGCGCTACGCGGTCCTGGCTGGGCTCAATGCCAGCCGTCTCGCGCCGATAGACGGCGAGCATCTGGGCTATTTCTTCCCGGAGGGCCCGAAGGTCCAGGCGGGTCGCAGCCCGCCGGAAATCGTGCCATTCGAATGGTTCGAGCCCGCGCCCGACTCGCGTTTTGCGATGAGCGACCAAGCCTCGATTCCGATGGTGCTGGTGCTTTGGCTGAACGACGACTTCCTGCACAACGAGCCGCTGGCCAAGTTGCGTTCGTTCTTCGAGAAGTTCAACGCGCAGTCGCTGAGCTGGAGGGTGCTCGGCCCGGGCGGCTCGGACGGGCTGCGCGACATGGTCAACGAGTTGCAGCGCCAGGGCCTCAAGCAGGATCTGACCAAGGCTTACGCAAAGATGCGCATGCGCTTCTATTCCGCCTCGGCCACCGCGCCAGACGAACACGTTCTTGGCAAGTTCTGGCGCCCGGCGTCAGCTTGTCGAATTACCTGGCCCAGTACAACGTCCGGCTGGTACGCACCACGGGCGACGACAGCGTGCTCGCGGATGCGCTCGTTGCCGAGCTGAAGTTGCGCGGTCTGCGCGCCGGCACGCGCGAAGATCCAAAGGCCTGCGAGACCAGCAACCGTAGCGAGTCGAGACTCAGCCACATCGGCGTGATCTCGGAATGGGACACCCTCTACGGCCGGACCTTGCGCCGCGAGTTCCGGGCCGATCCCAAGAACGAGGGCTTCTGCGTTCACCGCTCCAGCTATGTCCGGGGCCTGGACGGCGTGCTCCCGGCAGGCAGCGCCGACGCGGCGGGGGCCAAGAACGCGGCATCCAAGTCGCCGGGTGCCGCCAAGGACGAGGCCCGACGCAACGACGGCACCTTCATCGAGGTTGCCGAGGGCCAGAGCCAGTTCGACTACCTGCGCCGCCTGGCATTGCGCATGGCCGAGCTGGACCAGGAGATCCGCAGGAACAGCCCCGACGGCAAGGGGCTCGCGGCCATCGGCGTGCTGGGCTCGGACGTGCACGACAAGCTGCTGGTGTTGCAGGCACTGCAGCCGACGCTGCCCAACGCCATCTTCTTCACCACGGATCTGGACGCGCGCTTTCTGCATCCGCGCGAAACGGCGTGGGCGCGAAATCTAATCGTCGGCGCGAACTTCGGCCTGCGCCTGTCGGATCGGCTGCAAGCGGGGCTGCCGCCATTCCGGGACGGCTACCAGAGTGCGGCTTTTCTGGCGACGCTGCTGGCCGTCGACGACACGCGGCGGTCGCTGCGCTCCGAGATCAACGGCACGTCCAACGATCCGCTGGACGTGCCGACTCCGCAGGCGACCATCCTGCGCTGGTTCGACACGCCGCGGATCTTCGAGATCGGCCGCACGCAGGCCTTCGACTTCAGCCCGGCGCCGGCCAAGGCGCCAGCGGCCGAAGGGCCGGAAGGCGGCGCCTCGCTGGCTGCGGCGATGCCGGTGTCGGCCGCCCTGGCCGCCGCGCCCAGGGACCTGGCAGGGCGCGCACGATGCGAAGGGCCCGGCTGGGTGGCATGCGGCGGCATTCACCCGGCGTCCAGC
Organism: Pseudomonadota bacterium; assembly: GCA_018241225.1. Classification (GTDB taxonomy): domain Bacteria; phylum Pseudomonadota; class Gammaproteobacteria; order Burkholderiales; family Burkholderiaceae_C; genus Variovorax. The sequence continues at coordinate 78,646 of JAFEEG010000022.1, read as the reverse complement.
CCCGCCTATCCGGTGGTGCCGCAGGCCACGCTGATGCTCGTGCTCACCTTGCTGATCCTGGCGCTGTGGTTGCCGCTGGTGTTGCTCACCAGCGGCGTGCGCGAGCGCCTGAAGAACTACCTCCTGCACGACGGGTCGGCACGCCTGCGTGCCTGGCGCTGGGTGCGCGTGATGGCGCTGCTGGCCGTGGTGCATCTCGCCTTCCCGCTGTGGTTCGTGGCGAAATGGGAGCGGTTTGCAGACTGGCTCACGCAGGGCGGCAAGCCGATGGTGGGCCTGGAAGGCATCAGCATCTGGCCCACGGAGGCACTGCGCCTGGTCACGTTCTTGCTGTGCGCCTACCTGATCTTTGCCGGCTGGGTGGCGCTCAGCCAGAACCTCGACGACATCATCAAGCGCTTTCGTCTGGGCCGCACGCGCCGCGAACTGGTGGCCGAACAGGTGGCGGTGGAGCGAGGCCTGCCTTGGTGGCAACGCCTTGCCAACATGTTCTCGCTGCGCTTCGTCCACCCGGTCGGCGTGTCCAGCAAGACCGACCTGGGTGCCGACTCGATCGATTTCTGGCGCCGCTACATCGTGCAGAACCGCTTCAGCGCACGGGCCACGCGAACGCTGGCTTGCGTCCTGCTGGCCCTTGCGGTGAGCTGGTTCCTGGAACAAGCGCTGCACGACGTGCGATTCATTCCGCAGCGGGGCGAGCTGTCGCTGCAGGTGCACGAGTGGCTGCACATGCTGATGTTCCTGGCCATCTACTTTCTCGTGTTCTTCGTGGTCGACGCCACGACCTTCTGCGTCGGCTTCGTGCGCGGGCTGCGACTTCATGGCGCCAACTGGCCAACCAGCACGCTGGTCAAGTTCGAGCAGGACCTTCACATTCCCCGCAGCTACCTGGACAACTGGATCGACCTGGAGTTCATTGCCTGCCGTACCAAGTGCGTGACCAGGCTGATCTACTTCCCCTTTGTCGTGCTGTCGCTTTTCCTGGTGTCGCGCAGCGCGGCCTTCGACGACTGGTACATGCCCGTGGTGGGCATCGTGCTGGCGGTGCTGGGCGCCGGCGTTGCGCTGGCCTGTGCCGTGGTCCTTCGCTTTTCCGCCGAGGCCTCGCGTCGCTACGCCATGGAACGGCTGCGCGACGACATCACGCGCTTCAGTGGCGGCGACGGCGCCAGTGCACGCTTCGGCCCCAAGGCGGCGCAACTGACGCTGCTGCTCAACCGGATGGACCACCTGCACGAGGGTGCCTTTGCGCCCTTCTGGCAGCAGCCGTTGCTCAAGGCGGTGCTGCTGCCGTTTGCCACGCTGGGCGGCACCACCTTGCTGGACTACCTCGCGCTGGTCAATGTGTGAGCGTGCGAGCTACTTGCCCCAGCGCAGCACCATCGGGTCCAGCCGCCGTGCCGTCTCGAGCAGGCCGGCGCGCACGGCAGGATGCAGTGCAGGGAAGGGGTGCCGAGGCGCCTCGCAGGCGATCACGCCGCCTTCCTTCATCAGGGCCTTGGCCGCCAGGAAGCCCGCCTGGCGGTTCTCGTAGTTGATGAGCGGCAGCCATTTCTCGTACGCGGCCGCGGCTTCTTCGTAGCGGCCGGCACGGAACGGGTCCACGATTTTCCGGATGCCGTCCGCAAAGCCGCCACCGGTCATCGCGCCCGTCGCGCCGGCCTGCAGGTCGGGCAGCAGGGTGATGCCTTCCTCGCCGTCCCAGGGGCCTTCGACGGCGTCGCCGCCCAGGCGGATCAGCTCGCGCAGCTTGCTGGCCGCGCCGGCCGTCTCGATCTTGAAGTAGCTCACCTGCTTGATCTCTTGCGCCAGGCGCGCCAGGAACACGGCCGACAATGGCGTGCCGGCCACGGGTGCGTCCTGGATCATGATGGGGATGTCGATGGCATCGGACACGCCGGCATAGAACTCGTACACCTGCTGCTCCGACACCCGCAGCGTGGCGCCGTGGTAGGGCGGCATCACCATCACCATCGACGCGCCGGCTTCCTGCGCGCGGCGGCTGCGCTGCGCGCACACGGCGGTGCCGAAGTGGGTGGTGGTCACGATCACCGGCACGCGGCCCGCGACATGCTCGAGGATGACGCCGGTGAGCACTTCGCGCTCGTGGTCGGACAGCGCGAACTGTTCGGAAAAATTGGCAAGGATGCACAGGCCGTTGGAGCCCGCGTCGATCATGAAGTCGACGCAGCGCTTCTGGCTGGCCAGGTCGAGCTCGCCGTTGCCGGCAAAGGTGGTGGGCACCACCGGAAAGACGCCCTGGTAGCGGGGGGAGCTCATGGCTTGGTTTCCTCTTGTTCCAGCAGGTGGATGTCGAACGGATCTTCGTGCGCGCCGAACGTGCCAAAGCACATCAGCGTGCTGCTCTTGAATACCTGGCCTGCGTCCAGCCGGGTGGTGGCGAACTCAGGGTGATTGGGCGCATCCGGAAAGTGCTGGGTCTCCAGGCACAGCCCGTCGCCCTGGCGCAGCATGGCCCCGTGCGAGCCTTGCAGCGTGCCGTCCAGGAAGTTGCCCGAATAGAACTGCAGGCCCGGCTCGGTGCTGTGGATGTCCATGCATCGGCCCGAGTCCGGGTCGGCCAGCCGTGCCACGTGCCGCAGCGCGCCGTCTGCCGGCGCATCGATGGCGAAGTTGTGGTCGTAGCCACGGCCGCGCAGCAGCTGCTCGTGCGCCTGCCGAATGCGCTCGCCGATGCGCGCACCGCTTCTGAAGTCGAAAGGCGAGCCCGCCACCGGCGCCAGGCCCAGAGGAATGAGCCCCGCATCGACGGGGCAGTAGTGGCTGGCGGCAATGCGCAGGCGGTGATCCAGCACGTCGCCATGGCCGCGCAGGTTGAAGTAGTCGTGGTGGCTCAGGTTGACCACCGTGGGCTTGTCGCTCTGCGCCTGGTAGTCGATGCGCCACCGCGGCCCGGGGCCCAGCGTGTAGCGCACCTGCACGGCCAACGTGCCCGGGTGGCCGCCTTCGCCGTCGGCGCTGGTGTAGCGCAGCACGAGCGCCGCGCTGCCGTCGTTGCCCAGGGGCTGGGGCTCGATGTCCCACCAGCGCTTTCCGAAGCCCTGCGCGCCGCCGTGCAGCGTGTTGTCGCCGTCGTTGCGCTCCAGTTCCACCGTGCGGCCGTCCAGCGGATAGCGGCCGCCCGCGATGCGGTTGGCATGGCGCCCGACGATGGTGCCCATGTGCGGGTTGCGCGTCTCGTAGTCGGCCAGCGTGGGCAGGCCCAGCACCACGTTGGCCGGCCGGCCGTCGCGGTCGGGCACTTCCAGCGCAGTGACGATGCCGCCCAGGTTGATGGCGCGCAGCGCCAGGCCGCCTGCGCGCAGCGTGTATTCGCGAACCGGCCGCCCGTCTTTCAACTGGCCGAAGTCGCGTTGCCCGATCTGCGCCGCCATCGGCCAGGCGCTCAAGTCCAACCCCCGTCCACGACGAAGTCCTGCGCGGTGCACATGGCGCTGTCGTCGGCCGCCAGGAACAGCGCCATCGAGGCAATGTGATCGGGCATGAGCAACTCGTTGATGCACTGGCCCTTGGCGATTTCCTCGCGCGATGTTTCGGTGACCCACAGCTTGATCTGCCGCTCGGTCATGACCCAGCCGGGCACCAGCGTGTTGACGCGGATCTTGTGCGGCCCCAGGTCGCGCGCCAGGCTGCGGGTGAGGCCCTGCACCGCCGACTTGGACGTGGTGTAGACCGGCATGCCGCCCTGCTTGAGCTTCCAGCTCACCGAGCCGAAGTTGACGATGGAGCCACCACCGGCCGCGCGCATGTCGGGCGCCACGGCTTGCGCGGCAAAGAACTGGTGCCGCAGGTTCACGGCCACGCCTGCGTCCCACGATTGCGGCGTGGTCTCCTCGATGCTGTGGCGCGTGTCGTTGGCCGCGTTGTTCAGCAGCACCGTGATGGGGCCGTGGGCCGCGCGCACATCGTCGATGGCCTTGCGCAGCGCGTCGATGTCGGTCAGGTCCGTGCGAAGGAACAGCGGCGCATGCCGCGCGCCGGCGGCAAGTCGCGCGGCCAGTGCGCTGCCGCCGGCCTGGTCGATGTCCAGGAAGCCGACGCGCGCGCCTTGCTGGACAAAACGCTCGACCAGGGTGGCGCCGATGCCGGTGGCGCCGCCGGTGATGAGCACGCTGCGGTCGACAAGGCTGGGGTATTGGGCTGAGGCAGTCATGGAGAAAGAACGCTTGGGTTGCAGGAAGAAAAAAGAGGTGTCAGCCGCCGAACAGCGGCGCCGGCAGCCCGGGGATGTCGAGGTCGACGGCGAAGAGCGCGCCGGCCAGCGGCTGGGCCTGGCGCTGCTGCGCATCGAGCCCGCTCCAGGCGCTGGTGATGTAGAGGGTGCGAAGGTCGGGGCCGCCGAAGGCGCAGTTGGTGATGTGTGCCGTGGGCAGCTCGATGCGGGTCAGCTGCACGCCGCTGACCGGGTCGTGGCAGCTCACGCAGGCGCCGCCCCATTGGCAGATCCACAGGCGGCCGGCGGCGTCGGTAGTCATGCCGTCGGGGTAGCCTTCGCCTGGGGCCAGCCGAAGCCAGTTGCGCCGGTTGGACAAGGTGCCCGCCTTGGGGTCGAAGTCGTAGGCCAGGATGCGATTGGGCGCGGTGTCGTTGAAGTACATGGTGCGCCCGTCGGCCGACCAGGTCGGGCCGTTGCTGACCGTGATGCCACGCTCATGCAGCGTGCAGCCGCCGTCGGCGTCGAAACGGTAGAGCGCACCGGTGGGCGCCTTGCAATCCCAGTCCATGGTGCCGCCCCAGAAGCGGCCTTGCGGGTCGCACTTGCCGTCGTTGAAGCGGTTGCCGGCGGGCTCGCCGGGCTGGTGCAGGTAGCGCGGCGGCTCGCTCGGGCGGGCCGGATCGAAGGTGGCAAAACCCCGCCGCAGCGTGACGAGCAGGCCGGGCTGCGTTGCGCGCTCGGCCACGGCCGAGATCTCTTCGTCGAACTGCCAGCTGTTTTGTGCTCCGGTGGTCGGGACGAGGCGGTGCAGCCGGCGGCCCAGGATGTCGACCCAGTACAGGGCCTGCTCCCGCTGCGACCACAGGGTGCCTTCTCCGAGTTCGGCGCCGGCAGCCCACACGCAGCGCGGCGCGGCCAGCATGCGGGGCACGGGCAGGGTAGGGCTGGGGCTCAGGGCGTGTCTCCTTGTTGCGGCGCCGATGCTAGCAATGACGAGACATGCCGAAAAGTGCGAAAAAAAGCATCGAAGGATGCATGCATTGCAATGTGAGGCCTACACCGGCTCCAGGCGCTTGCCATACACCTCCTGGCACACCACCTTGAGCGAACGCATCATCACCTGCGCGGCAGGCGAGAGCAGCCGGTCGGTGCGGGTGATGAGCCCGAAGTTGTCCATCTGGCAGTTCATGGCCACCGGCAGCACCGAGACGATGCCGTGCGCCGCGTAGTAGCGCGCCACGTCGGTGGCGACGATGGCCACCATGTCGCTTTGCTGCAGCATGCGGGTGATGAACAGCAGCGACGAGGTCTCGATCAGGTTGATGGGTGGCGCCAGCCCTTCTTCCTGGAACATGAGGTCGAATCGGTGCCGCAGCACGCTTCCCGCCGGCGGCACGATCCAGCCGGCAGAAAGCAGGTCGCGCAGCGTGAGCCCGCTCATGCCCAGGAGTGGATGGCCAGGGCGCACCATGGCGCTGATGGGTTCTTCCACCAGCGCCTCGTAGCGCAGCTGCGACTTGTCGTGCTCGGCGAACAGCCGCGCAATCAGTATGTCGAGCTTGCCTTGCGCCAGGCGCTCCAGCAGCACCGGGCTGGTCTCGATTTCTAGCGACACGCGCAGGCTGGGGTGTTCCTTCTTCACCCGCGCCACGGCCGGCGGCAGCAGCGTGAGCCCCGGCGCCGTGATGCATCCCACCGCCACCTGGCCGAAGCGCCCGGCCTTGAGCCCGGCGAGCTCGTCGTGCGCCTGGTTCAGGCTGGCCAGGGCCACGCGGGCATGGCGAATCATGGTCTCGCCATACCAGGTGGGCCGCATGCCGCGAGGCAGGCGCTCGAACAGCGGCACCTCCAGCACGTCCTCCAGGTCCTTGAGCAACTTGGAGGCGGCGGGCTGCGTCATGTTCAGCACCTGGGCCGCGCGGTGGATGTTGCCTTCTTCGGCCAGCGCCACCAGTAATAGCAATTGCCTCGTTTTCAGCCGCGCGCGAATGAACCAGTGGGTGTAGTGGGTCACAGGGTTTCCATGAATCCGGATTTGGGTATCGATTCAGCCGAAATATTGATTGGAAAGCTATCGGTGAGATTCCTACACTCCGCCGCACCTTGAAGCGAAGCGAACCCCATCAGCACAGCGCCAGGCAATTCATCAACGGTCGTTGGGAGACGGGTGCCACCACCGGCATCCGGCGCAATCCCTCCGACACGGGCGAGGTCGTGGCCGAATATGCGCGGGCCGACAAGCGCCAGGCCGAGCGCGCCATCCGCGCCGCGGCAGACGCCTTCTCCGCCTGGGGGCACAGCAGCTCGCAGCGCCGCGCCGATGCACTCGATGCCATCGGCAACGAATTGATTGCGCGCAAGGAAGAGCTGGGCCTGCTGCTGGCGCGCGAACAAGGCAAGCCGCTGCCCGAAGCCGTGGCCGAGGCGCTGCGCGCCGCGCAGATCTTCAAGTACTTTGCCGGCGAGGCGCTGCGCAGCGGCGGCGAGACGCTCGCCTCGGTGCGCCCCGGCGTGCAGGTGGACGTGACGCGCGAGCCGGTGGGCGTGGTGGCACTCATCACTTCATGGAGCGCACCGCTGTCGATTGCGGCGCGCAAGATCGCGCCGGCCCTGGCCTTTGGCAACAGCGTGGTGTTCAAGCCCTCGGAACTGGTGCCGGCCTGCGGCTGGATGCTGGCCGAGGTCATCAGCCGCGCGGCCCTGCCCGCCGGTGCCTTCAACCTGCTGATGGGCAGCGGGCGCGAGCTGGGCACCACGCTGGTCGAGAGCCCGCTGGTGGACGCCGTCAGCTTCACCGGTTCTGCGGCGGTGGGCGCGCGCGTGCTGCAGGGCGCGGCCAAGCGCCGCACCCGCGTGCAGCTGGAAATGGGCGGCAACAACGCGCTGCTCGTGATGGGCGATGCCGACCTGGAGCGCGCGGTGGAATGCGCGCTGGGCGGCGCCTACAGCTGGGCCGGCCAGCGCTGTACCGCGTCGAGCCGGCTGATTGTCGAGGCTTCCCTGCACGATGCCTTCGTGGCGCGGCTGCGCCAGCGGGTGGCGGCACTGCGCGTGGGCCATGCGCTGGAAAAGGGTGTGGAGGTGGGGCCGGTGGTGGATGCACCGCACCTGGAGCGCCATCTCGAATCGGTTCGAAGAGCGCAGGAAGAGGGCGCCGAACTGCTCACCGGCGGAGAGGCGCGCAAGCAGCCCAGCCATGGCCACTACATGAGCCCTGCGCTCTTCCTGGCGCAACCGCAGCACAGCGTGGCGCGCGACGAGGTCTTCGGCCCGCTGGCCTGCGTGCTGCGTGCCGACGACTACGAACATGCGCTGGCCCTGGCCAACGACTCGCCCTGGGGCCTGGTGGCCGGCATCTGCACGCGTTCGCTGGCGCATGCCACGCACTTTCGCCGGCACGCCAAGGTGGGCATGACCATGGTCAACCTGCCCACCACCAGCGAAGACCATCACGTGCCCTTCGGGGGGCGCAAGGCATCGGGCTACGGGCCGCGCGCGCAGGGGCGGCAGGCCGCGGAGTTCTACACCGTGCTCAAGACCGGCTACATGCTGGCGTGACGAAAAAAGGGAGCCTCTTTCTCAACCTCAAACCCAACGAAAGAAAAGGAGACACCATGACCCTCAATCGACGCACCCTTACCGCGGCCATGGCGGCCGCATCCCTGACCGGCGCGCTGCCGCTGTCTGCCTTCGCGCAGAAGAAGATCGTGCTGGGCTTTGCCCAGGTGGGCGCGGAAAGCGAATGGCGCACCGCCAACACCGAGTCGATCAAGTCCTCGGCGGCAGAAGCCGGCATCGACCTGAAGTTCTCGGACGCGCAGCAGAAGCAGGAGAACCAGATCAAGGCCATCCGCTCGTACATCGCGCAGAAGGTGGACGTGATCGCCTTCTCGCCGGTGGTGGAAACCGGCTTCGAGACGGTGCTGCGCGAGGCCAAGGCGGCCAAGATTCCGGTGGTGCTGACCGACCGCTCGGTAAAGGTCAAGGACGACAGCCTCTACGTCACCTTCATGGGCTCGGACTTCATCGAGGAAGGCCGCAAGGCAGGCCGCTGGCTGGTGGACAAGATGAAGGACAACCCCGGCCCGGTGAACATCGTGGAGCTGCAGGGCACCGTGGGCTCGGCGCCGGCCATCGACCGCAAGAAGGGCTTCGAGGAAATCATCGGCAAGGACCCGAAGTTCAAGATCATCCGCTCGCAGACCGGCGACTTCACCCGCGCCAAGGGCAAGGAAGTGATGGAGGCCTTCCTCAAGGCCGAGGGCAAGAAGATCAATGTGCTGTACGCGCACAACGACGACATGGCCATCGGCGCCATCCAGGCCATCGAGGAAGCCGGGATGAAGCCTGCCAAGGACATCACCATCATCTCCATTGACGCCGTCAAGGGCGCCTTCGAGGCCATGATGGCCGGCAAGCTCAACGTGAGCGTGGAATGCAGCCCGCTGCTGGGCCCGCAGCTGATGAGCGCGGTGAAGGACATCGTGGCCGGCAAGCCGGTGCCCAAGCGGATCATCACGCAAGAAGGCATCTTCCCCATGGAGGTGGCCGCTGCCGAGTTCCCGAAACGCAAGTACTGATGTCAGGCCGTCCGGCCTGCGCGCGGGCCTGGTCTTGTCGGCCAGGCCCCTTTTCCGTTCAAGAACCATCAAGCACACAACACGCACCACGGAGACCGCAGTCATGAAACGCAGCACCTTCCTCAAGACCCTGGTGGCCACCGCCGCCGCCACCGGACTCATGGGCACCGCATCGCTGGCACTGGCCCAGGACAAGGGCCTGGTGGCCGTGTCCATGCCCACCAAGTCCTCGGCGCGCTGGATCGCCGACGGCGACAACATGGTCAAGCAGCTCAAGGAAAAGGGCTACAAGGCCGACCTGCAGTACGCGGAAGACGACATCCCGAACCAGCTGGCGCAGATCGAGAACATGCTGACCAAGGGGCCGAAGGTGCTGGTCATCGCCGCCATCGACGGCACCACGCTGTCGGACGTGCTGCAGAAGGCGGCGGACAAGGGCGTGAAGGTCATCGCGTACGACCGGCTCATCAAGGGTTCGAAGAACGTCGACTACTACGCCACCTTCGACAACTTCCAGGTGGGCGTGCTGCAGGCGCAGTCCATCGAGAACTCGCTCAAGCTCAAGGACGGCAAGGGCCCCTACAACGTCGAGCTGTTCGGTGGCTCGCCCGACGACAACAACGCCTTCTTCTTCTACAACGGCGCGATGTCGGTGCTCGACCCCTACATCAAGAGCGGCAAGCTGGTGGTGCGCAGCAAGCAGATGGGCATGGACAAGGTCGGCACGCTGCGCTGGGACGGCGCAGTGGCGCAGGCGCGCATGGACAACCTGCTTTCGGCCTACTACAGCAAGGACCATGTGGATGCGGTGCTGTCGCCGTACGACGGCCTCTCGATCGGCATTCTCTCGTCGCTCAAGGGCGTGGGATACGGCTCGGCCTCGCAGCCCATGCCGGTGGTGACGGGGCAGGACGCCGAGGTGCCCTCGGTCAAGTCCATCCTGCGCAAGGAGCAGACCTCCACCATCTTCAAGGACACGCGCGAGCTGGCCAAGGTGACGGTGGCGATGGTGGACGCCATGATGGCCGGCAAGGCACCCGAGGTGAACGACACCAAGACCTACAACAACGGCGTGAAGGTGGTGCCCTCGTACCTGCTCAAGCCGGTGAGCGTGGATGCCAGCAACTGGAAGCAGGTGCTGGTGGACAGCGGCTACTACAAGGAAAGCCAGATCAAATGACCCCTGGGCAGGGAGATCTGATCCTGGAAATGCGCGGTATCACCAAGACATTTCCGGGTGTCAACGCACTGGACAACGTGAATCTCGCCGTGCGCGCCGGCGAGATTCATGCGCTGGTGGGCGAGAACGGTGCGGGCAAGTCGACGCTGATGAAGGTGCTCAGCGGCGTCTACCCGGCCGGCTCGTACACGGGCGACATCCACTTCGGTGGCGAAGTGCGGCGCTTCAAGGGCATCGACGACAGCGAGAAGCTGGGCATCATCATCATCCACCAAGAACTGGCGCTGGTGCCGCTGCTGTCCATTGCCGAGAACATCTTCCTGGGCAACGAGCGCGCGCGCGGCGGCATCATCGACTGGATGGAGGCCTACCAGCAGACGCGCGCGCTGCTGGCCAAGGTGGGCCTGAAAGAGGCGCCCACCACGCTGGTCACGCACCTGGGCGTGGGCAAGCAGCAGCTGGTGGAAATTGCCAAGGCGCTGTCCAAGGACGTGAAGCTGCTCATCCTGGACGAGCCAACGGCCAGCCTCAACGAGAGCGACAGCGATGCGCTGCTGCAGCTGCTGCTGGAGCTGAAGGCGCACGGCATCACGTCCATATTGATCTCGCACAAGCTCAACGAGATTTCGAAGGTGGCCGACTCCATCACTGTGCTGCGCGACGGTGCCACGGTCGAAACGCTGGACTGCCGCGCCGATGCGGTCAGCGAAGACCGCATCATCCGCGGCATGGTGGGCCGCGACATGGCGCACCGCTATCCGCAGCGCGACCCTCAGATCGGCGAGGTGGTGTTCGAGGTGCGCGACTGGCGCGTGCACCATGCGCTGCATGCCGAGCGCGAAGTGGTCAAGGGCGTCAACCTGAACGTGCGGCGCGGCGAGATCGTGGGCATTGCCGGCCTCATGGGGGCCGGACGCACCGAGTTCGCCATGAGCGTGTTCGGGCGCTCGTACGGCCAGCGCATCAGCGGCAGCGCCTTCCTGCACGGGCAGCCGGTGGACCTTGGCACGGTGAGCAAGGCCATTGCCCACGGAATTGCCTACGTCACCGAAGACCGCAAGGCACTGGGCCTGGTGCTGGACGAGGAAATACGCAAGAACATCAGCCTGGCCAACCTGGCGGACGTGTCCGAAGCCGGCGTGATGGACACCGGCCGCGAGTTCAAGGTGGCCAACGACTTCCGCAAGGCGCTGAAGATCCGCTGCTCGGGCGTGGCCCAGCATGCGGTGCAGCTGTCGGGCGGCAACCAGCAGAAGGTGGTGCTGAGCAAATGGCTCTTCACCAAGCCCGAGCTGCTGATACTGGACGAGCCCACGCGCGGCATCGACGTGGGCGCCAAGTACGAGATCTACACAATCGTCGACCAGCTGGCGCGCGAGGGAAAGAGCATCCTCATGATTTCTTCCGAACTGCCCGAACTGCTGGGCATGTGCGACCGCATCTATGTCATGAACGAAGGCCGGCTGGTGGCGGAAATGCCGGTGGCGCAGGCTTCGCAAGAGCGCATCATGCGTGTCATCGTCAATTCTTCAGGAGGTGGCGATCATGGCCAATGACGCAGCCAAGGCCGCCGACGCGGTGCATGCGGTGGCAACGGCAGCCGGCGCCGCGCCTGCGCTGGCCGACCACAAGCGCTTCTGGCAGAGCAACCTGCGCGAGTACGGCATGCTCATCTCGCTGGTTGCCATCATGGTGCTGTTCCAGGTGCTGACCGACGGCACGCTGATGCGCCCGCTGAACCTCACCAACCTGGTGCTGCAGAACAGCTACATCGTCATCATGGCGCTGGGCATGCTGCTGGTGATCGTGGCGGGGCACATCGACCTGTCGGTGGGCTCGGTGTGCGGCTTCATCGGCGCGCTGGCCGCGGTGCTGATGGTGCAGTACGACTGGCCCTATCTCGTCACCGGCCTGGTGTGCATCCTGGCCGGCGCGCTCATCGGCGCGGCGCAGGGCTGGTTCGTGGCCTTCCAGCGCATTCCGTCCTTCATCGTCACGCTGGCGGGGATGCTGGTGTTCAAGGGGCTCACGCTGGCGCTGCTGGCAGGGCAGTCGGTGGGGCCGTTTCCGGTGCAGTTCCAGCGGCTGAGCTCGGGCTTCATCGCCGATCCCTTCGACGGCGAGAGCCTGCGCCTGTTCTCGGTGCTGCTGGGCATTGCTGCAGCCGTGGCGCTGGTGTTCTTCAAGATGCGCGGGCGCGCCCGGCTGGCGCGCTACGGCATGGAGGAAGAGCCCTACGCCTTCTTCCTGGGCAAGAACCTGTTCTTTGCCGCGGTCATCGTCTACTTCTGCTATCTGCTGGCGACCTACAAGGGGCTGCCGAACGTGCTGATCGTGATGGCGCTGCTCATCGTGCTGTACGACTTCGTCACCAACCGCACCACCATCGGGCGGCGCATCTACGCGCTGGGCGGCAACGAGAAGGCGGCGCGGCTGTCGGGCATCCATACGCAGCGGCTGGCCTTCCTCACCTTCGTGAACATGGGCGCGCTGGCGGCGCTTGCCGGGCTGGTGTTCGCGGCGCGGCTGAACACGGCCACCCCCAAGGCGGGCCTGGGTTTCGAGCTGGACGTGATCGCGGCCTGCTTCATCGGCGGCGCCTCGGCTTCGGGCGGCGTGGGCAAGGTCATGGGCGCGGTCATCGGCGCCTTCATCATGGGTGTGATGAACAACGGCATGTCCATCATGGGCATCGGCATCGACTACCAGCAGGTCATCAAGGGGCTGGTGCTGCTGGCGGCGGTGTTCATCGACGTGTACAACAAGAACAAGTGAAGACGGCCATGTCCAACTCGACCGGCACCGTGGCTGGCGCCGATGGCGCGGGGGTGGCCCTGCACCTGCAGGGCATCCACAAGCAGTTCCTGGGCGTGGCGGCGCTCAAGGGCGTGCACCTTCGACTGCGCGCGGGCGAGATCCACACGCTCATGGGCCAGAACGGGGCTGGCAAGTCCACCCTCATCAAGGTGCTCACGGGCGTGTACCCCGTCGACGGTGGCGACATGTTCCTGGAGGGGCAGCCCATCCGTCCCGCATCACCGCTGCAGGCGCAGCAACTGGGCATCAGCACCGTCTACCAGGAGGTGAACCTCTGCCCGAACCTGTCGGTGGCGGAGAACGTGTTTGCCGGGCGCTATCCGCGGCGCGGGTGGCTGCAGGGGCGGCGCATCGACTGGGCGGCGGTGCACAAGCGCACGCGCGAGCTGCTGGCCCGGCTGGACGTGGACATCGACGTGACGCGGCTCCTGTCGAGCTACCCGGTGGCGGTGCAGCAGATGGTGGCCATTGCGCGGGCGCTGTCGGTGTCGTCCAAGGTGCTGATCCTGGACGAGCCCACCTCCAGCCTCGACGACGACGAAGTGCAGAAACTGTTCGAGGTGCTGCGCCGGCTGCGCGGCGAGGGCCTGGCGATCCTGTTCGTGACCCACTTCCTCAACCAGGTGTATGCGGTGTCCGATCGAATCACGGTGCTGCGCAACGGCAGTTGGGTGGGCGAGTGGAAGGCGTCGGAGCTCGGGCCCCAGGCATTGATCTCGGCCATGGTGGGGCGCGAGTGGGACATGGCTGCGGCTGCCGGCGCGCAACGCCCGCCGCTGGCGGTCGATGCGCCGGTGCTGCTGGCGGCGCAGCAACTGCAGCAGCGCGGGCAGCTGCACCCGACCGACTTGCAGATGCGAGCCGGCGAAGTGGTGGGCCTGGCCGGCCTGCTCGGCTCGGGCCGCACGGAGCTGGCGCGGCTGCTCTTTGGACTGGCCCGGCCCGACGGCGGTCAACTGCAGGTGGGCGGCGAGCCGGTCCAGTGGAGCGCACCGGCCGACGCCGTGAAGCGCGGCCTGGCCATGTGCCCGGAAGAGCGCAAGACCGAGGGCATCGTGGCCGAGCTGTCGCTGCGCGAGAACATCGCTCTGGCATTGCAGGCCAGCCTGGGCCTCAAGCGCAACCTGTCGCGCGCCGAGCAGACGCAGCTGGCCGAGCGCTTCGTGAAGGCGCTGGGCATCAAGACGCCGAGCGTGGACACGCCCATCGGCCTGCTTTCGGGCGGCAACCAGCAAAAAGCCATGCTGGCGCGCTGGCTGGCCACCGACCCGCGCCTGCTGTTGCTGGACGAACCCACGCGCGGCATCGACGTGGCGGCCAAGCAGGAAATCATGGACGAGATCCTGCGCCTGGCGGCTTCGGGCATGTCGGTGCTGTTCATCTCTTCCGAAATGAACGAGGTGGTGCGCGTGTCGCATCGCATCGCCGTGCTGCGCGACAGGCAGAAGGTGGGCGAATTGCCCGAAGGCAGCAGCGAAGACGCCGTCTACGACCTCATTGCACAGACATGACCGAGCGCACGACCACCATGCTCCGATCCTTGCTGCAGCACCGGCTGGCCTGGCCGGTGGCCACGCTCGTGCTGCTGCTGGCCCTCAACGCGGCCTTCAACCCCACTTTCCTTCACGTCGAGTGGCGCGACGGCCACCTGTACGGCAGCCTGATCGACATCCTCAACCGCGCGGCGCCGCTGGTGCTGGTGGCGCTGGGCATGACGCTGGTGATCGCCACGCGCGGCATCGACATCTCGGTGGGTGCGGTGGTGGCCATTGCGGCGGCGCTGGCGGCCGCGATGATCGGCGGCTCGCTCGTCGTGAAGGACGGCGCCGCGGCCGAGGTGAGCCGCTTTCCGATGAGCCTGGCCATCGTCGCTGCCCTGGCGGTGGCGGCCGTGTGCGGCCTGTGGAACGGCCTGCTGGTGGCGCGCATCGGCATGCAGCCGATCATTGCCACGCTGATCCTCATGGTGGCCGGGCGCGGCATCGCGCAGCTCATCACCGAGGGCCAGATCATCACCATCTACTACGCGCCGTACTTCTTCATCGGTGGCGGCTACCTGCTGGGCCTGCCCTTTGCACTGTTCATTGCCGCCGGCGTGGCGGTGCTGATGTACCTGGCCGTCACGCGCACGGCGCTGGGCCTGTTCATCCAGTCGGTGGGCATCAACCCGGCGGCGGCCCACCTGGCCGGCGTGCGGGCGCGGCGGTTGATCGTGGGGGTGTACATGTTCTGCGCCTTCTGCGCGGGGCTGGCGGGGCTCATCATCAGCTCCAACGTGAAGAGTGCGGACGGCAACAACGCCGGCCTGCTGCTCGAGCTGGACGCGATCCTGGCCGTCACGCTGGGCGGCACCGCGCTTACGGGCGGGCGCTTCAGCGTGGTGGGCAGTGTGATCGGCGCGCTCATCATCCAGACGCTGACCTACGCCATCTACTCGCTGGGCGTGCCGCCCGAGATCAACCTGGTGGTCAAGGCGGTGGTGGTGTTCCTGGTGATGCTGCTGCAGTCGGCCGAGTTTCGTGCGCAGATGCGCAGCCTGGTGTTTCGCCCGGCGCGTTCGGAGGTGCGGTCATGAGCGCCCTCGCACCGGTCGAGGCACAGGTGCCTTCACAGGCCCGCGCGAGCAGTGCAGACCGCAAGCCGCCGCCGCGGCTTCGCGGACGCATGCTGCCGCTGGCGGTAACGGTGTCGCTCTTCGTGCTCATGGCCACGCTGGGCTCGGTGGTGTATCCGGGTTTCTTCTCGCTGCAGGTCTTTCTCAACCTGCTGATCGACAACGCCTTTCTCTGCGTGGTGGCGGTGGGCATGACCTTCGTCATCCTCTCGGGTGGCATCGACCTGTCGGTGGGCTCGGTGATTGCGTTGACCACCATGGTGTCGGCCGCGCTGGTGGAAAAGCATGGCTGGAGTCCGCTGCAGGTGATTCCGCTTGTGCTGCTCATGGGCACGGCGTTCGGCGCCCTCATGGGCTATCTCATCGAGCGCTTCAGGCTGCAGCCTTTCATCGTCACGCTGGCCGGCATGTTCCTCGCGCGCGGCCTTTGCTATGTGATCAGCATCGACTCGATCAGCATCACCAACGAGGTGTACTCCGACCTGTCGCAACTGCGCGTGCCGGTGTGGGGCGAAGCATCGCTTTCGCTCAGCGCGCTGATCGCCCTGGCCGTGGTGGCCATCGCGGTGTACCTGGCGCACTGGACGCCGTTCGGCCGCGCCGTGTACGCGGTGGGTGGCAACGAGCAGTCGGCGGTGCTCATGGGGCTGCCGGTACGCAGCACCATCATCGGCGTGTACACGCTATCGGGCTTCTGCTCGGCGCTGGCAGGGGTGCTGTTCACCTTCTACATGCTGTCGGGCTACGGCCTGCACGCACTGGGGCTGGAGCTGGACGCCATCGCCGCCGTGGTGATCGGCGGCACGCTGCTCACCGGCGGCGTGGGCTATGTCATTGGCACGCTGTTCGGCGTGATGATGCTGGGCATTATCCAGACGCTGATCGCCTTCGACGGCACGCTCAGTTCCTGGTGGACGCGCATCGTGGTGGGCGCGCTGCTCTTCGTGTTCTGCCTGCTGCAGCGCCTGCTGGGCGCGCGCGTGGAGCACCACTAGGGGCGGGCCAGGCAAATGCAGGGCAGGCCGCCAGGCGCTGCCCTGCGCCCTCTCAGGTCAACAAGAGGTTCAGTTCGTGAGCGGCATTGCCGGCGCGGGCGGTGGCGGTGCGCTGGAGGCTGCCGGTACCTGCGTCACGGTCTCGCGGATGTCACCGCCACCCAGCACGCTGCCTTCGATGGTGGTGTTGCCCGTGCCCGTTACGCGTTGCTCGCAGGCGGTTCGGTCTTCGGCAGGCTGGGCCTGGCAACGCGCCAGGGCGTTCTGCCGGTAGGTGGCATCGGGCGCGTAGGTCAGATGGCCTTGGCGCGAGGCTTGCGCCGCCGCGCCGGCTTCACGGATACACGCAGCCTTGTCCTGCTGGATCTGGCCGCACACGGCGCGCTCGGACTGGTAGGTGCTGGTTGCGCTGGCGCCCGCAGCAAAGGCAGACGGCATGGCGGCGATACTGCCGGCGGCCAATATGGCCACCGCGCAACTTTGGCGCAAGGCATTCATGGCGTTCACTCCTTTCGAATCGTGTGCGCAAATCGCGGACTAGTCGCGACGTGCGGGAACACGGTTCTGAAGAGTTTGGCCGCCCGTGAGTGAGGTGGATGTGAGAGACCCCGTGAAGATCGTTGTCGGTGATGCGGCAACGATCCGTGTGGGATTTGTCTGTCAAGCCTCGGCGATGCGCTTTTGCAGGTGCGCCAGCGCCTCTTCCACCTGGTCTACCAGGATCAGCGACAGGTCGCCGGGCTGCAGTCGCGCCAGGGCCTGGTCGATGGCGATGAATTCGCCCCGGATTTCGTCGATGTAGCTGGTGCGCGTGGCACCCTGCAGCCCTTGGCGCAGCAGGGCCATCACTTCGCCGTCGGCGCGGCCGCGCTGCGCTGCGTCCTGGTAGAGGATGACGTCGTCGAAGGCCTTGCCCAGGATGGCGGTCTGGTCGCGGATGTCTTCGTCGCGTCGGTCGCCGGCGCCGCTGATCACCACCGAGCGGCGCTTGGCCGGCATGGTGTCCACCGCCGACACCAGCGCGCGCATGGCGTCGGTGTTGTGGCCGTAGTCGGCGATCACGGTGGCACCACGATAGTCCATGACGTTGAAGCGCCCCGGCACGCCGTGCGTGTCGCTCTTGAAGCTGGCCAGGCCGCTGCGGATGGTGTCCCAGTCCAGGCCCACGGCCCAGGCCGCGGCCACCGCTGCCATCACGTTGTCGACCTGGAAGCCGATGGTGCCGTTGCGGGTGATTGGCACGTCACGCAGCGGCACGCGCTCGCGCCACGAGCCTTCGGAGGCCACCACCGCATCCTGATCGACGAACACGGTGCGCTTGCCCTGCGCCCGGTGGGTGGCCATGACGGGGTGGCTGCGGTCCGCCGAGAAGAAGATGATGTTGCCGGGGCAACCTGCCGCCATGGCCGCCACGTTGGGGTCGGCCGCGTTGAGCACGCCATAGCCACCGGGCGCCACGTTGCGCACGATCACGCGCTTGAGAACGGCCAGCTCTTCCACCGAGGTGATGTAGTTCAGGCCCAGGTGGTCGCCTTGGCCCAGGTTGGTGACGACCGCCACCTGGCAGCGGTCGAAGCCCAGGCCTTCGCGCAGGATGCCGCCTCGCGCCACTTCGAAAACGGCCGCATCCACCTCGGGGTGCAGCAGCACGTTGCGCGCGCTCTTGGGGCCGCTGCAGTCGCCGCTGTCGGTCTGGCGGCCGTCGACGTACACGCCGTCGGTGTTGGTCATGCCGGTGCGCAGGCCGCTGGATGCCAGCAGGTGATTGATGAGGCGCGCGGTGGTGGTCTTGCCGTTGGTGCCGGTTACTGCCACCACGGGAATGCGGCCGTCGTCGCCGGGGGGAAAGAGGGTGTCCATGACCGCATCGCCCACCGGGCGTCCGCGGCCGAAGGAGGGCGAGATGTGCATGCGCAGGCCTGGCGCGGCGTTGACTTCGACCACGCCGCCGCTTTGCTCTTCCAGCGGCACCAGCACGTTCTCGCAGACCATGTCCACGCCGCAGATGTGCAGGCCCACCATCTGCGCGGCATCGACCGCGCGCGCGGCGATCTCGGGGTGCACCGTGTCGGTCACGTCGGTGGCGGTGCCGCCGGTTGACAGATTGGCGTTGTTGCGCAGCACCACGCGCTGGCCCAGCTCGGGCACGCTGTCGGGCGTGAGGCCCTGTGCTTCGAGCCGGCCCACGGCAATGTCGTCCAGGCGAATCTTGGTGAGCGAGGTGGCATGGCCCTCGCCGCGGCGCGGGTCCTGGTTGACCGTATCGACCAGCTGGCGCACGGTGCTCGTGCCGTCGCCGATGACTTGGGGCGGATCGCGCCGCGCGGCGGCCACCAGGCGGTCGCCCACCACCAGCAGGCGGAAGTCGAAGCCGGGCAGGAACTTCTCGACCATGACCTCGCCGTATTCGGCGGCGGCGTCGTAGGCGGCAACGAGCTGCTCGCGCGAGACGATGTTGACGGTGACGCCCTTGCCCTGGTTGCCGTCCTGCGGCTTGACCACGACCGGCAGGCCGATGTCCTGCGCTGCGGCCCACGCGTCTTCCACGTCGGTGACGGGGCGGCCCAGCGGCACCGGCACGCCGGCTGCGTTGAGCAGTTGCTTGGTCAGCTCCTTGTCCTGCGCGATGGACTCGGCCACGCCGGAGGTCGCGTCGACCTCGGCCGCCTGGATGCGCCGCTGCTTGGAGCCCCAGCCGAACTGCACCAGGCTGCCACGCGTGAGGCGGCGGTACGGAATGCCGCGGGCCACGGCCGCATCGACGATGGAGCCCGTGCTCGGGCCCAGGCGCTCGTCTTCGTCCAGTTCGCGCAGTCGCGCGATGGCGGCGTTGGCGTCGAAAGGCTTGTCGGCCAACGCGGCCTCGATGAGTTGCTCCGCCAGCTTCATGGCCAGCCGGCCCACCGCCTCTTCGCCGTACTGCACCACCACCTGGTAGACGCCTTCGTCGGTGGTGTAGGTGGTGTGGCCGAAGTTGACCGAGCAGCCGGCGTGCGCCTGCAGCGACAGCGCGGCGTTTTCCAGCACGTGGGCCAGCGCCAGCGGCTGGCCGAGCACGACCGGGTGCAGCTCGCCGATGGTGGGGAACAGCGCGCGCAGACGCTGCTCGAAGCCGGGCAGGTCGCCGATGACGTTTTCAGCGCCTTCGCATTTCACGATGGCTTCGATGGACGTGTGGCGGCTCCAGAGGTTGGGGCCGCGCAGGGCACGGATGCGGGTGACTTCCATGGGGGTCTTGTCGTTGTCTTGTCCGAGGGCGTCTGGGCTCAGGCCAGCTGCTGCATTTGCGAATCGACGAAGGGCACGCTCTGCGACAGCTGCAGCGAGGCCAGTGCTGCCTGCAGGTCGGCCTCGAAGGCCTCGACGCCGGCGCCGATCAGGTTGAGCGGAATGCCCAGCGCCCAGGCCGCCGCCACCGCGGCCAGCAGGCTTTCGAGGCTGACGCCGGCGTGCGTGGCGCGCCAGGCGGTCAGCCGGCCCAGGCCGGGCAGGAAGGATTCGCTGGGGCCGTTGGCCAGCACGATGCGATCCTGGCGCACCAGCACGGCCTTGCCGCCCTTGGACTGGTGTTCGGCCAGGGCCGGGGCCTGCGGATTGGCGCTGTAGAGAATGACGTCGCCGTCGCACAGCGGCGCCAGGCCTGCCACGCGTTCGTCGGCGGCGTTGAGCACCGCGGTGCCTTCGGGCAGCACGACGTCGACCTGGGTGCGCAGCACCTTGACCATCTGGTCGCTCTCGGCGATGTCGAAGGCGGCCAGGTCTTCGAAGCCGTCGAGGTCGGTCACGATGCCGACCTGGCAGCGGTCGTAGGGCAGGCCGTCGGCCAGGATGGTGCGGGCACCGTTCTCGATCACCACGGCCTGCACCGATCGGTTGACCAGCAGGCGGTGGCCGGCGGCCCAGTTGGCGCTGTCGCGCGCGTCCACGCGGCGGCGCTCCAGGAACAGGCCGTCGCGGCAGGCCAGGCCCGTGTGCTGGCCGCTCAGGCCGACCAGCCACGCCACCAGGCGGGCCAGCACGGCCGTGTCTTGCGAGCCGGCCACGCCCACCACCGGAATGCGGCCGGGCGTGCTGTCTTCGCCGGCGTCGGGGAAGAGGTGGTCGCAGATGGCGCGGCCCACCGGACGCGGCGAGCCGATGGCGGGCTTGAGGTGCATCAGCAGGCCGGGGCCGGCATTGACCTCGACGATGGCGCCGCCCTGGGCCTGCAGCGGCCTGGTGATGTCTTGCGCCACCAGGTCGATGCCCGCGATGTCCAGGCCCACCACCCGGGCAGCCAGCACGGCGGCATGGGCCACTTCGGGGTGGACTTGGTCGGTGCAGTCCACGCCCAGGTTGCCGTTGCGCTGGATGGTGACCACGCGGCCAGCAGCAGGCACGGAGGCGCCGTCCAGCTTCTGGCGCTGCAGCTCGAGCTGCAGCTTCGCGTCGGTGGCCAGCACGATCACGTCCAGCGGATATTCCTCTTCCGCGCCGCGGCGCGGGTCGCTGTTGAGCTGGCTGTCGATGAGCTCGGCCACGGTCTGCTTGCCGTCGCCGGTCACGGTGATGATCTCGCCGCGCGCGGCGGCCACCACCTCGTCGCCCACCACCAGCAGGCGGTGCTCGGAGCCGCGCACGAAGCGCTCGACCATGACGTCGCTGCCTTCGGGCTCGGCCACCGCGAAGGCGGCGATGACTTCCTCGCGGGTGGTCAGCTCCAGCGACACGCCACGGCCATGGTTGGCGTCCGAGGGCTTGACGGCCACCGGCAGGCCGATGTCCTCGGCGGCTTCCCAGGCTTCTTCGGCGCTGTCGACCACCTGGCCCTCGGGCACCGGCACGCCGCAGCTTTGCAGCAGGGACTTGGTCAGTTCCTTGTCGCTGGCAATGGATTCGCCGATGGCGCTGGTGTAGTCGGTTTCGGCCGTCCAGATACGCTGCTGCGTGGCGCCGTAGCCCAGTTGCACCAGGTTGCCCGAGTTCAGCCGCAGGTGCGGAATGCCGCGGTCGGTGGCGGCCCCCACGATGCTGGCGGTGCTGGGGCCCAGGTAGCAGTCGTCGAGCTTGGCCTTGACTTCATTGACCGCCAACTGCACCTCGGCGGCGCCGAAGGGCGTGTGGTTGATGGCGGCCATCAGCAGGCGGTGACCCTGGGTCAGGGCCTCGCGGGCCACCTGCTCGTCGCGGGCGCGGAACACCATGCGGTAGACGCCGTGCTTGGAGGTGCTGCGCGTCTGGCCGAAGCCGGTGGGCATGCCCGCCAGGTTGAGCAGCTCGATGACCACGTGTTCCAGCACGTGGCCGGCCCAGGTACCTTCTTGCAGGCGCTGGATGAAGCCGCCGCGCTCGCCCACGCCGCAGTGGTGCTCGATGAGCGCCGGCAGCAGGCCCGTCAGGCGGTCGGTAAAGCCGTCGATCTTGTTGGAGGGGAAGTCTTCCAGCGCGCCCAGATCGAGCCAGACTTCGAGCACCGGACGGTAGGTCCAGATGTTGGGGCCGCGCAAATAGTTGACGCGAAGCAGTTGGATGTCGTCGAAACGGGTCATGGAAACGTTCGTATGGCGTTGCGGGTGGCTGTCATGGGCGGCGCACCCGAGAAGAAAAACGCCTTTGGGTATCGGTCAAAATCGGCGCCCGCGGGAGACCTGACACAGGGCTCCGAGCGTGTGCTCACGGTCGGCCAACTTACAAAAACATGCAACTTCAAGATTCACGGGCTGCCCCGGAGGGCGAGATTGGCAAGACTGCGCAGGCGCTGAAAAACCGGCTCGTTCCCGGGGAAAACGTTCTGGCGACCTTGGTGGTTGACCTTGACGCCAGCCTGCGTTTTGGCGCCGGCCAGCTTGCCCTGACCGACCGCCGCCTGCTGGCCCTGGATGCCGGCCAGAATTGGCGTGAGTGGTCACTCGCTACACCAGATCTGGCGCTGCAGCTCACGGACCACGCCGGCGTGGGCACGCTGGACCTGATCGATGGCCGCCAGCTCCAGGCTCGCTGGTACTACACGTTGGCCGGCCAGGCGGCGGCCCTGAAGCTGCTCAAGCTCTTCGAGCAGCGCGAGAGCCGCTCCGCCGTTCCGGAAGACGAGACGGTTTCAGAGCCGGATGCCGACACCGAACTGCAGACGCCGCCATCCACCTGGGGCCTGCTGCGCCTGGGCCGCTTTGCCCGGCCATACCGCAAGCAGCTCATCACCGGCTTCGTGCTGACGCTGCTTTCCACCGCCGCCACGCTGGTGCCGCCGTACCTGACGATTCCGCTGATGGACGACATCCTGATCCCGTTCCAGAACGGCAAGGCCATCGACCCGATGCTGGTGGTGATGTACCTGGGGGGTCTTCTGGCCTCCGCGCTGCTGGGCTGGGGCCTGGGATGGGCGCGCACCTACCTGCTGGCGCTGGTGTCCGAGCGCATCGGCGCCGACCTGCGCACGACCACCTACGAGCACCTGCTGACGCTGCCGCTGGACTACTTCGGCGGCAAGCGCACTGGCGACCTGATGGCGCGCATCGGCTCCGAGACCGACCGCATCAACGTCTTCCTCTCGCTGCATGCGCTGGATTTCGCCACCGACGTGCTGATGATCGTGATGACCGCGGTCATCCTGTTCTCCATCAACCCGCTGCTGGCGGTGGTCACGCTGGTGCCGCTGCCCTTCATCGCCTGGATGATCCACGTGGTGCGCGATCGGCTGCGCACGGGCTTCGAGAAGATCGACCGCGTGTGGAGCGAAGTGACCAACGTGCTGGCCGACACCATTCCCGGCATCCGCGTGGTCAAGGCCTTTGCCCAGGAAAAGCGTGAGGCCGAGCGTTTTCGCACCGCCAACCACTACAACCTGAAGGTCAACGACCGGCTCAACAAGACCTGGTCGCTGTTCACCCCCAGCGTTTCGCTGCTGACCGAGATCGGCCTGCTGGTGGTGTGGGGCTTCGGCATCTGGCAGGTCTCGCGCGGCAGCATCACGGTGGGTGTGCTCACCGCCTTCATTGCCTACATCGGGCGCTTCTATACCCGGCTCGACTCCATGAGCCGCATCGTCTCGGTCACGCAGAAGGCCGCCGCCGGCGCCAAGCGCATCTTCGACATCCTGGACCACGTGAGCAACGTGCCGGAGCCGGTCAATCCGGTGAAGCTTCAGTCGGTGCAGGGGCGCATCGAGCTGAGCGACCTGGGGTTTCGCTACGGCAGCCGCGCGGTCATCCGCGACCTCGACCTGACGATCGAGCCCGGCGAGATGATCGGCCTGGTGGGCCACAGCGGCTCGGGCAAGAGCACGCTGGTCAACCTGATCTGCCGCTTCTACGACGTGACCGACGGTGCCATCAAGGTGGACGGCACCGACATCCGCCGCTTCGCCGTGGCCGACTACCGGCGCCACGTGGGGTTGGTGCTGCAGGAGCCTTTCCTTTTCTTCGGCACCATTGCGCAGAACATCGCCTACGGCAAACCCGACGCGACCCGCGAAGAGATCGTGGCCGCCGCGCGCGCCGCGCATGCCCACGACTTCATCCTGCGCCTGCCGCAGGGCTACGACTCGCTGGTGGGCGAGCGCGGGCAGGGCCTGTCGGGCGGCGAGCGCCAGCGCATTTCCATCGCCCGGGCGCTGCTGATCGATCCGCGCATCCTCATCCTGGACGAAGCCACCTCGGCGGTCGATACCGAGACCGAGAAGGAAATCCAGAAGGCGCTGGACAACCTGGTGCAAGGCCGCACCACCATCGCCATTGCCCACCGCCTCTCGACGCTGCGCAAGGCAGACCGCCTGGTGGTGATGGACCGCGGCGAGATCGTGGAAGTGGGCCCGCACGACGAGCTGATGGACAAGCAGGGCGCCTACTGGCGCCTGTACCAGGCGCAGGCCCGGCAGGTGGATGACGATGGCGAAACGCCTGCCTCATCGCCCGCGCCGGCCCATGCAGCCCACCCCGCTGGAGACGCCTGAAATGAGCGCCATGCAAGACCTGAGACTTGAACGCGACGACCTGGGGCGCCTGCTGCTCGTCACCGGTGCCGAGGGAACGCTCGAGCCCGTGGTGCCGGTGCGCGCGTTTCCGCTGACCGCGCCCGACCATGGCATTTCACTCGTGGGAAGCGACGGCCGCGAGCAGGTGTGGATCGACGATTTGTCCGCCGTGCCCGAAGCATCGCGGCGACTGCTGGGCGAGGTGCTGGCCGTGCGTGACTTTGCGCCGGTGCTGCTGGCCCTGCACAAGGTGTCCAGCTTCGGCGTGCCCAGCACGTGGAGCGTGAGCACCGACCGTGGCGACACCAGCTTCGTGCTCAAGGCCGAGGAAGACATCCGCCGGCTCGAAGACGGGGCGCTGCTCATCGCCAGCGCTGCCGGGGTGCAGTTCCGCGTGCCCAAGCCAGCCGAGCTGGACCGGCATTCGCGCAAGCTGCTCGAACGCTTTCTCTGAAGGCAAGAGACGTCATGCACAAGTCCGCGCTCGTCCTTTTTTCCGGTGGCCAGGATTCGACCACCTGCCTGGCCGATGCGCTCGAACGATTCGAGCGGGTCGAAACCCTGGGCTTCGACTACGGCCAACGCCACAGCGTCGAACTGGACGTGCGCCTGCAAGTGCTGGAACGGCTGCGCCAGGAGTTCCAGCAATGGAGCGGCAAGCTCGGCGAAGACCACCTGCTCAAGCTCGACGTGCTGGCGCAGGTGAGCGAATCGTCCCTCACGCAGGACATCGCCTTTGCCATGCAGGCCAATGGCTTGCCCAACACCTTCGTGCCGGGGCGCAACCTGCTGTTCCTGACCCTGGCCGGGGCGCTGGCGTACCGGCGCGGGCTGGAGGTGATCGTCACCGGCGTGTGCGAAACCGACTACTCCGGCTACCCCGATTGCCGCGACGACACCATGAAGGCAATGCAGCTGGCGCTGTCATTGGGCATGGACCGGCGCCTGGTCGTCGACACGCCCCTCATGTGGCTGGACAAGGCCCAGACCTGGGCCATGGCGCATCGACTGGGCGGCCAGGCGCTGGTGAAGCTGATCGTCGAGGCCACCCACACCTGCTACGAAGGCGAGCGCGGGCAACTGCACGCCTGGGGCTACGGCTGCGGCCGTTGCCCGGCGTGCGAGCTGCGCGCCAACGGCTGGGCGCGCTATGCCGCCTTGGCCGCCGACGCGGCGTGCTGACCCGTCATCGACAGCACGAAGTACACAACCCCGGCAATCGCCACCCCGAAGAACCAGCCGTAGATGCCCCACCAGGCCGGCAGCAGGTTGGTGAAATTGGGCAGGATGGTGGAAAACACCGCGCCGATGCCCGCGGCAATCAGCGCCTTCACGTTCCAGCCGCCCTGGTAGCGGTACGGTCCGTTGACCTGGTAGAGCCCGGGCACGTCGATGCGCCCCTTGGCCACCAGGTAGAAGTCCACCAGGATCACGCCCAGCAGGGGCCCCATGGTGGCCCCGATGGCGTTGACGAACTTGGCGGCGCCGCCTTCCCACGGTGCGAAGGGGTAGAGCACCAGGGCGATCAGCGCGGCAATGTAGCCGCCGCCCTTGAAGCTGATGCGGTGCGGGAAGGTGTTGGAGATGTCGAAGGCCGCACTCACGAAATTGGCCACCACGTTGATGCCCAGCGTCGCCACCGCGAAGGTGAGGGCGGCAACCAGCGCCAGCACCCAGCTGTCGAACTTGGCCGAGATCTGCTCGGGGTGCAGCAGCACCTCGCCATATACCTTGTAGGCCGCCAGCGTGGTGATGCCCGCCACCAGCGTGAAGGCCAGCAGGTTGATCGGCAGGCCCCACAGGTTGCCCTTCTTCACCGCCTGGCGGTTGACCGCGTAGCGCGAGAAGTCGCAGAAGTTGAGGTAGAGCGCGGCGAAGTAGGTGATCCAGGTGGCGCCCACGGCCATCAGCGCCCAGAAGGAACCGGGCTGGCCCGAAACGCCGGTGTCCTTGGTCTTGTCGGCCAGCACCTCGGCCGGAATGCCATGCTCGAAGGAGAAGCCGCCGGCCTTCACGCACAGCCCCACGGCCAGGATCAGCATCGCGATCCACACGGCGGGCCCGGCCCAGTCCTGGAAGCGGCGCACCGTCTCCATGCCCTTCTGGATGATGAGCAACTGCAGCGCCCAGATGACCACATAGCAGATCACCTCCAGCGTGGAGTGGCCCAGCATGTGCGAGCCCTGGTGGAACTGCAGCATGCCGTCGTTGCGCACCAGCAGTGCCACCAGCGCGCCGGAGGCCGCCGCAGTCTGCGCGCCATACCAGAAGCAGGCCACCACGGCGCGCACCAGCGCCGCCAGGTTGGCGCCCCACACGCCGAATGACGCGCGCGCCAGCACCGGGTAGGGCACGCCCGTTTTCTCGCCGGCATAGCCGATCAGGTTCATCAGGGCGTAGATGACCAGCGAGCTCAGGCCAATGGCGATCAGGAAGTTGGTGAAGCTGCCGCACAGCAGGAACAGACTGGCGGCCAGGTAGTAGCCCCACAGGCTGTGCACGTCCGAGGTCCAGACGTTGAAGATGCTGAAGGCCCCCCATCGGCGCTCTTTGGCAGGCGCCAGGTCTTCGTTGTAGAGGCCGGGAGAAGGATTTGTTATTTCCATGTTGGGACTCCTCGTAGAGGCCATGCGGCCACGGCGTCCCGAGTGTCACGCTATTGGTGCAACAGGTCCATACCCGGGCCGCCCGGCCGCGGCCCGTCCCTGTGCTGGCGGTCTTCTTTAGGCCTCTGCGGCCGACAGGCGAAAGCGTGCGGGTGCCGTCGGTGGTTCGGGCTCGAGCTTCCAGCGCTTGCCGTGGTGCTCGCCCACCGCCGCACGATGCGCAATCGACACCATGGCGCCGCCGGCTGACTGCACCTGCGCTGCCAGCCGTTGATAGAGCGTGCGCTCGGCCTCGGCATCGAGCGCGCTGGTGGCTTCGTCGGCGAACAGCCAGGCGGGCTTCTTGAGCAGCACGCGCGCAATGGCCAGGCGCTGCTGCTCGCCGCCCGAGAGTTTCTGGCTCCAGGCGTCGCTGTCGTCCAGGCGGCTTTCCAGTTGCGGCAAGAGCGCATCCTTGAGCGCCTGGCGAAGGGCTTCGTCGGCGTAGGCGCTGGCTGGTTCAGGGTAGGCCAGCGCATCGCGCAGGCGGCCGTCGGGCACGTAGGGGCGCTGCGGAATGAACATGGCGTTCGGCGGCACCTGCGCCCTGCCGCGCGCAAAGGGCCAGATGCCGGCCAGCGTGCGGAACAGGGTGGACTTGCCGCTGCCCGAGGGCCCCTGCAGGAGCACCGTGTCGCCCGGCTGCACCGACAGCGAGGCGTTGGCCAGCAGCGGCGTCCCGTCGGGCAGGGCGATGGAGAGTTCGTCGGCGCGCAGTGCCGGCGCAGCCCCGGTCGGCTCGGTGCGCGCTACGTCGCCTGCGTCGCTGGCGTGGGCCTGCATGGCGGCCTCGAAGCTGGTCAGACGGTCGGCGGTGGCACGCCAGATGGCCACCCGGTCGTAGTTGTCGACGAACCAGGAAAGCGCGTCCTGCACGCGACCGAAGGCCGAGTTCACCTGCATCAGCTGCCCCAGCTGGATGGCGCCGGAGAAGAAGCGCGGCGCCTGCACGATGAAGGCGAAGATCACCGACGCCTGGCCGAAGAACGAGGTGAAGCCCACCAGGTTCTTCTGCTGCTTGATGAGTTGCAGGTAGTTGCCGAGCACAGCGCCAAAGCGCTTGTTCAGCTGCGCGTGTTCCACCGAGGCGCCCCGGTCCAGGGCAATGGCTTCGCTGTATTCGCGCACCCGCACCAGGTGGTGGCGGAAGTCGGCCTCGAAGCGTTGCTGGCGGAAATTCAGACCGATCAGTGGCCGCCCGATGTAGTGGGTGATGACCGTGCCGATGATGCAGTAGACCAGTGCAATCCAGACCATCGAGCCAGCGATGTTGTAGTCATGCCCGCCGAGGTTGAAGCTGATGGTGCCCGACAGCCCCCAAAGAACGCCGATGAAGCTCACCAACGTGAGTACCGCATTGAGCAGTCCCATCGACAGCGTCATCGTGTAGTCGGTGAACATCTGCATGTCCTCCTGGATGCGCTGGTCGGGGTTGTCCGGTGGCCCGTCGCCGGTCTGGGCATAACGCGCCAGCTCGAGCCGGTAGAAGGTGTTGTGCGCCATCCACCTGGAGAGGTAGTTGCGCGTCATCCAGGTTCGCCAGCGCAACTGCAGAAGCTGCGTGATGTAGAACTTGAGCACCTGGATCGCGATATTGAAGAAGGCGATCCAGCCGAACACGCCGATCTCTTTCCAGAAGATGGCCGCGTCCTTGTTCTGCAGCGCGTCGTAGAAGCGGCCATACCACTGGTTGCCCAGAACCAGCACATAGACCAGCGCCAGATTGAGCGCCACCACGACCACCAGCATCGCCCGCGCCATCCAGCGCTCTTCGCTTCTGCTGAAGTACGGCGCCGCCAGTGCGGCGATGCGGCGCATGGTGGTCCAGAGAGATGTGTGGGGCGCTTGGGCTGTGGCCATGTTCTTCGGGGCGGCCGCAAGCCGCGTGGGGTGCAATGCGCCATCCTAGCGCCCGCCAGGTGTGCCCCCTTAAGTCGCGCTGAAGCAGGCCTAGCTCTTGTTGCTGATGCCGCTGGCCACATGCCCCGCCGGCACATGGCGCGCGGCCGAATCCACATGACCGGTCTGGTCGTCGAAGAAGAAGTCGGGCTCGAACTCGCGCAGGAATTCGCCCTTGGGCAGTCCGCCGAGGAACATGGCTTCGTCCACGCGGATGTTCCAGTTCATGAGCGTCTGGATCGCCCGCCGGTTTGCCGGTGCGCTGCGGGCGGTAACCAGCGCGGTGCGGATGCGCATGCCGGTGCTGGCCGCCTGCTGAAGGCGATGCAGCGCGACGAGGAAGGGCTTGAACGGCCCCGCCTCCAGGGGCACCGCCGCCTTGCTGCTCTCGTGGGCCTGGAACGCGTCCAGGCCTTCGCGCTGGAACACCTGCTCGGCCTCGTCGGAGAACAGCACTGCGTCGCCGTCGAAGGCAATTCGCAGTTCATCGGGATGCTGCGCGCTCGCCAGCGCGCCATCCACCCGCACATGCGCCGCCGGAAAGCCGGCCGCCAGCGCTTCGCGCACGTCCTGCGCATTGGCCGATAGGAAGATGTCGGCGTTGAGCGGCCGCAGGTAGCGGAAAGGGGGGCGTCCCTGGGTGAACACGCCGCGCTGCACTCGCAGTTCGGCCGCCGCGCCGGAGTTGAAGATGCGCATGCCCGAGGCGGGGTCGTTGCGCGACAGGATGACCACCTCCACCCGCTCCACGCCGTCGTCGTTGAAGCGCAGCAGCTTGCGGATCATCGAATAGGCGATGCCCGGGGCAGCCGGTACATCGACCCGCTCCAGCTGCAGCCGCATGTAGGCCTCTGGGTCGCCGGCGTCGAAGAGGCGGTTTTCCTCTTCGAGGTTGAACAGCGCCCGCGACGAAATCGCCACCACCAGCTTGTCGTCGAGGGTGACCGGCATGGCTACTTCACGAACTGGTTGAGCTGGATGATCGGCAGCAGCACCGCCAGCACGATCATCATCACCACGCCACCCATCGCAACGATGAGCAGCGGCTCCAGGATGGTGGCCAGCTGCATGGCGCGTCGCTGCACTTCGGCGCTGAGCTGGTTGGCCGCGCGCTGCAGCATGGTGGGCAGCTGGCCGGTCTGTTCGCCCAGGCGCGCGAACATCGAGACCAGCGGCGGAAAGCGCTTCTTCTGGGCCAGTGCCGAGGCCAGCGGAGCCCCTTCGCGCACCAGCACCAGCGCGTCCTGCGCGTCGGCCTGCATGGCGCGGTTGCTCAAGGTTTCGGAGGCTGCCTGCAGCGCCCGCAGGATGGGCACGCCCGCGGTGGCCAGCATGGCCAGCGTGCTGGCAAAGCGCGCCGCGTTGTAGCCGCGCGCCAGCCGGCCGACCATGGGCAGGCGCAGCCAGAAGGCGTCGAACTTTTCGGCGATGGTCGGCTGGGCCAGCGCCACGCGCGCCGCCACACCCGCGGCCACCAGCATGCCCAGCATCAGCCAGCCGTAGTTGCGCACCATGTCCGACAGCGCCAGCATGGCCACGGTCAGGAAGGGCAGGGCGCGCTTGGTGCCGGCGAAAACGTTGGCCACCTGCGGCACCACGTAGCTCACCAGGAAGATCACGATGGCGATGGCCACCAGCGTGACGATGGCCGGATACAGCGCGGCACCCACCAGCTTTTGCGACAGCGCCTGGCGCTGCTCCAGGTCGTCGGCCAGGCGCTCGAGCACCAGGGCCAGGCTGCCGCTTTGCTCGCCGGCGCCCACCACGGCGGTGTAGATGGGCGAGAAATCGCGCGGGTGGCTCGACAAGGCGCGGGCAAATGGCGAGCCGGAGTTGACTTCGGCACGCAGCGAAGCCACCAGGTTGCGCTGCTTCTCGTTGTCGGACTCTTCCATCAGCGCCGTGAGCGCGCGCTCGATCGGAAGGCCCGCCGTCATGAGGCCCGAGAGCTGGCGTGTCCAGACGGCCAGGCCGGTGTTGCTGAACACGCGAGCGCCAAAGAGACGCCCCAGGCCACCGCCAGCGCCGGCCTTGTGGTCGCCCGCCACCGGCGTGATGTTGATCGGAATGAGCGACTGTGCCCGCAGCAGGCCGCGCGCGGCGCGCGCGGTGTCGGCTTCGAGCACGCCCTTGCGCGGCTGGCCCTGGGCGTCGATGGCTTCGAAGGAATAGGCGGGCATGGGCTGTCTTGCCGATTCAGTCGCGCGTTACGCGAAGAAGCTCCGCCTGCGAGGTGATGCCTTGCTCCACCAGCCGTTCGCCGTCCTCGCGCATGGAGCGCAGGCCGTTCTTCTGGCCGGCCGCGAGCAGCTGGCTTTCGGGCGCTCGCGAGTGGATGAGCGACTGCACCGTGTCGTCGCACACCAGCATTTCGAAGATGCCGGTGCGTCCCTGGTAGCCGGTGCTGCCGCAGGTGTCGCAGCCGGAGCCGCCGCACACGGAGCACAGCTTGCGAACCAGCCGCTGCGCCAGCACGCCCAGCAGGGATGAACTGAGCAGGAAGGGTTCCACCCCCATGTCGGTCAGTCGCGTAACGGCGCTCACCGAGTCGTTGGTGTGCAGCGTGGCCAGTACCAGGTGACCGGTCAGGGAGGCCTGGATGGCGATCTGCGCGGTCTCGAAATCGCGGATTTCGCCGATCATGATCACGTCCGGGTCCTGTCGCAGGATGGCGCGCAGGGCCTTGGCGAAGGTGAGGTCGATCTTGGCGTTGACCTGGGTCTGGCCCACGCCCGCCAACTCGTACTCGACAGGGTCTTCCACCGTCATGATGTTGTTGCGGCTGGCGTCCATTCGCTGCAGCGCGGCATACAGCGTGGTGCTCTTGCCCGAGCCGGTAGGGCCGGTCACCAGGATGATGCCGTGCGGCTGCTCGATGAGCTTCTCGAAGCGCGCGAGCGTGTCGCCCTTCATGCCCACCGCTTCGAGCGTGAGGCGGCTTTCGTTCTTGTCCAAGAGGCGCAGCACGGCGCGCTCGCCGTGCGCACTGGGCAGGGTGGACACGCGCACGTCCACCGCGCGGGTGCCGATGCGCAGCGAAATGCGCCCGTCCTGCGGCAGCCGCTTCTCGGCAATGTCCAGGTCGGCCATGATCTTCAGGCGCGAGATGAGCGCCGCATGCAGTGCGCGGTTGGGCTGCACCACTTCGCGCAGCGTGCCGTCGATGCGAAAGCGCACGCTGGACGTGCGCTCGTAAGGCTCGATGTGGATGTCGCTGGCACCGTCGCGCGCCGCCTGCGTCAGCAGCGCGTTGAGCATGCGGATGATGGGTGCGTCGCCGGCAGACTCCAGCAGGTCCTCGACGGCCGGCAGTTCCTGCATCATGCGCGAGAGGTCGGCGTCGCTTTGCACCTCGCTCACGACCGCGGCGGCGTTCGATTCGCCCTGGGCGTAGGCGGCGCTGATGCGCTGCGCCAGATCGCCCGCAGGCAGCGGCTCGAAGGTGCTCACCTTGTACTTGCGCAGCACCTCGCCCAGCCCGCTCTTGGCTGGCGACTGCGGCATCCAAAGGGTGAGCGAGTCGTCGTCGGCCTGCTCCAGCAGCAACTGCTGGCTGCGGGCAAAGGCATAGGGCAGCGGATAGCGCATGGGCCGATTGTCCTCAGGGCAACTCGCGTCCGGAAGCCGGATCTGCGGTGGGCGGCAGCGAGCCCTTGAGCGGGCTGGACGGCGGCGGATTGTCCAGCGGCGCAATGGGCGGCGGGATCAGCCGCGTGCCCTGGATGGGGGCGCTGGACTTCGACTTCTCGGCCACCGAAGGCGGCACCGGCGCGATCGTGGGCGGCGTCGGCGGCACGGCCGGCAGCATCGGCGCGTCCTTCACGCTGTTCAGGAAGATGTTCTCGCTGGGCTGGTTGCGCGACTGGATCGAACGGATCGCCTCGTAGCGGTCGTAGGTCACCGCGTCGGTGGTGCTGGTGTCGCGCATCACCACCGGGCGCAGGAAGATCATCAGGTTGGTCTTCTTGCGACTTCTGGTTTCGTTGCGGAACAGCGCACCGACCACCGGGATGTCGCCCGCCAGCGGGATCTTGTCGACGTTCGTGCTGTATTCGTCCTGCAGCAGGCCGCCCAGCACGATGATGCTGCCGTCGTCCACCACCACGTTCGATTCGACCGAGCGCTTGTTGGTGGTGGGACCGTACTGGTTGGTCAGGGTGCCGGCCTGGATCGTCGAGACCTCCTGGAAGACCTGCATCTTGACGGTGTTGTCCTCGTTGATGGTCGGGCGCACGCGCAGGGTCAGGCCCACGTCCTTGCGCTCGACCGTCGTGAAGGGGTTGACCGTGTTGGTGGCGCTGCCAGTGTTGGTGTACTGGCCGGTCGGGAACGGCACGTTCTGGCCGATGATGATCTTGGCCTCCTCGTTGTCCAGCGTCAGCAGGTTTGGCGTGGACAGCACGTTGGCGTCGTCGTTGGTCTGCAGGAAGTTGGCCAGGAAGCCCAGCACGGTCTGGCCACCAATGCTGACGGTGTTGGCAATGTTCAGGCCCTGGGGCAGGGCGCCCTGGGGCGCGGCCGGGTCGAGCCGGACGCCCAGGATGTTGGATGCAACGCCCAGCACGTTGGAGTTGTTCCCGATGTACTGCCCGGTCTTGCCGCCCAGCAGACCCTGCCACTGCACCCCGAACTGCGCGGCCTTGTCCGCGCTCACCTCGGCAATCAGTGCCTCAACCAGCACCTGCGCACGCTTGCCGTCCAGGCGCTCGATCACCGCGCGCAGTTGCCGGTATTGCGGTTCTGAGGCGGTAATGATCAGCGAGTTGGTCGAGGGATCGGCCTGGATCTGGCCGCCGGTGGAAGGCTGGTTGGCGTTGTTCAGCGGCGAGGTGGTCTGCGAGCTGATGCCCGAGGTGCCCTGCATGCTGGAGCTGCTGCTCGTATTGGTCTGGCTGGTGCTGCTGGTGTTTTGCTGCTGCGGGTTGAAAGAGCCCGGAATCGAGCCCGCAAGGCCGCCGCCGCTGCCGCGCCCGTCGGCCGAAATGGCCGCGCGCAGGGTGGCGGCCAGCTTCACCGAGTCGGAGTTCTTCAGGTACACCACGTAGATGTTGCCGGCCGCACCGTTGCCCGTGTCGATGGCCGGCTTGTCCAGCTTGTCGATCAGCGTTCTTACCAGCTGCGCGCGCGCAGGGTTGGCCGCGCGCAGGATGATGGAGTTGCTGCGCAGATCGGGCAGCAGCGTGGTCTTGAAGGCGGCGTCGGCCTGGCCTGGTGCGCCGCCTGCGGGAGCGCC
Source organism: Pseudomonadota bacterium (assembly GCA_018241225.1). Lineage (GTDB taxonomy): Bacteria > Pseudomonadota > Gammaproteobacteria > Burkholderiales > Burkholderiaceae_C > Variovorax. The sequence goes on along the minus strand of JAFEEG010000022.1, from coordinate 44,558 downwards.
CGGCGCCCCGGTGCTGCCGCTGCCATCCACCAGCCGCTGCACCAGCGGAACCAGGTCGCTCGCAACGGAGTGGCGCAGCTGGATCACTTCAACGTCGGACGCGTTGGGCACGTCCAGCGCGGCAATGATGCGGCCCAGGCGGCGCATGTTCTCGGCATAGTCGGTGATCACCAGCGTGTTGTTGCCGGGGTTCACGTTGATGGTGTTGTTGGGCGGGATCAGCGGGCGCAACACAGGCAGCAGGGTGTTGGCCGATTCATAGTTGAGCTTGAAGACCTGCGTGACGATCTGGTTGCCGCCCACGCGCGAAGTGGCGCCGGTGGAAGTGGTGACGGTGTTGCTCTGCAGCTTGGCGTCGGCCTCCGGCACGATCTTGTAGAGGCCTTCGGATTCAACGATTGCAAAGCCTTGCAGGCGCAGCGCGCCGGCAAACTGGTTGAAGGCTGCGGCCGGCGGCACCGCGCGGTCGGTGATCAGGTTGATGTTGCCCTTGACGCGCGGGTCGACCACCACGTCCTTGCCGGTGATCACGGCCATCGTTCTGGCCACCGATTCGATGTCGGCATTGCTGAAGTTCAGCGTGACGGGTTCGCCGGGCCGCGGCGCGGCGTTGGGGTCCTGGGCGGGCGAAGGAACAGGCGCGAGGCCAGCGGCAAGGGCCAGCAGCAATTGCGCCGCCAGCGCGATGGCACCGGTGCGGAAACTGTGCGGCGATTTCGATGAAGGCTTCATGGGTCAACCCAGGTTGATGATCGTGCGTGCGCCATCGCGCCGCCCGATGATGTTCAAGAGATTCGACAGCACGTCCTCGCGTCCCGGCGCAGCACTGGCTTCGCCGGAAAAACGCAGTCGTGTGCCGGTCCAGCGTCCGCTGCCGGACAGGCGCAGGCTGCTGCCGTCGCGCGTGGTGAGCAGCAGGCTGGGTGCACTGCCGCCTTCGAGCACGGCGCGGTAGCTGCCCATGGGCCGCAACGTCGACAGGCTGGACGAGATGTCCGTCGCGTCGAGCGTGGCACGCCCCTGGAAGGCCAACTCCTGGCGGCCCATTCGCAGTTCCAGCCCCTGCGTGTTCACGTCGAGAACACCTTCGAGCTTGAGCGTGTTGAATGGCGCGCCAAATCCGGCCAGCAGCGCGGCAGGCCAGCGCGACTGGCCGTCGAGCAGGCGAAGCTGCAGGCCTTTGACGCCCGGGCTGGCGCGCACGTCGATTGGCTTGGCGGTGCAGCAGCTCAGGTCGACCGATGCTGCCAGCCCGCCCCAGGATGGGCGCAGCTTCCAGGTCAGGGCGCCGGGAAGCGAAATGGCATCGGCGCCTCCGGCACCGCTGGCAAACACCACGCCGGATGCACCGTTCCAGACGGTGCCGCGCGGGTTGATCAGCACCAGGCGGCCGGCGGATTGTTCGCGCAGCAGCGCCGCCAGCCAGCGCGCCGGAGCAAAAAGGGTCAGCGTCGCCAGCGCGCCGATCAGTGTGCCGAGCAGCGCCCATCGCCAGCCGTGGCCGCGCGATGCAGCGGTGCGAAATGTTGAGGCTCGCGTTGCCATGGCAGCGGTCTTCAGCGTGCGGCCGGCAAGCTCATCACGAGCGTGCCGTCCCAGGTGGCCTTGTCGGAGGCATTGGCGGAAGCGGGCGTTGCGGCATGCGTGGCGGCGGGGCCCGAAGCGCGTGCGGTGCCAGCCGCGGCAGCGGCAGCGGCGCCGGCCGCCGCAGGTGCGGGCGTTGCAGGGGCGGGTGCTGCCCCGCCGCTGCCGCTGCTGCGGGTCAGGTGAACTTCGCGCGGAACTGCCCGTGCATTGCCGCGGGCCTGGGCGAGCCAGGTGGCCAGCGCCTCGGCCGACACACCACGGATGACGACGTTCACACCCTCGCCACCGCCTTGCTGCTGCATTTGCGACGACGGGCCGAGGCCGGCGTGCACGCTGCCTTCGAGTGCCTTGGTGGCCTCTTCGCGATTGGCGCGCGGCTGCGCCTGCAGCGCCTTGGCCTGGGCCTGCAGCGTGGTCATCTGCTGCAACTGGGCGTCGAGCCTGGCGTGCTCGGCGGGCGCTTCGCGCAAGGTCTTGAGTGCAGGCGCCAGCACGAGCCACCAGACCAGGGCCAGGCCGATCAGGCCCGCGCACAGCGCGACCAACTGGCGCTCGCGCGCCTCGAGTGCCGTCCAGCGCGCTTGAAGTTGTTTCAACGCGTTCATCGGGATGTTCCCTCTGCCTGCACCAGCAGCAGGTCGCCTTCGCCGCGTGCCTGGTAGCCGCGTGGTGCCAGTTGGCCGGAGACGCGCGAAAGCTCTTCGGCCGTCAGTTGCAATCCGCGCAGGCGCAACTGGCCGGCGCTGTAGTCGATCGCGGTGGGAATTCGGCCCTGGGGGAGCACGCCGCCCAGGGCGGCCAGCATGGGTTCGAGGTCGAGACGGGCGACGCCGCCCGTGGCTTGCTGCAGCGTCGCCACTTCGCGGGCCATCTGCGCCGGGGCGTCGACCACCAGCTTCACCGCAGGAAAGGTCTGGGTGAGGATGGACTGCACCGAGGCGCGCTTGGCCTCGATCGAGCGGCGTTCTTTCCAGGCCCAGGCATTCAGCCCGATGACCTGTGCCGCCACCAATGCCACGGCGCCCCATCGGGCGGCGCGCCATCGCGGTTCGTGGCGCCATTGCTGCCACAAGGCCGCCAATTTCTTGCCGGCGCGAACCCGGTGGCTGCTGGCCAGGTCGAACTGGGCCAGGTCCCACGGCCCGCGTGCCGCCTGCAGCCAGCGCTCGGCGCGCTGCACGATCGGCAGGCGAACGCCCAGCAACTCCTCGGCCTGCTGGGCCACGGCGGGCTCGCCGCTGGCCACCATCGTGTCGATGGGTGCATTGATGGAGGCGGCCAGGTTGGCCGGGTTCATCGGCAAGCTGAGCACGCCATTGGCGTCGCACACGGTCACTTGCGGGGCCTGTGCTGCACCGGTGACGAACAGCAGCGCAGGCGCGTTGTCGGGCTGCGGCGCGAATTCGGGCGAAATGCGGCTGACGCGTCGGCCGGTGCCTTCCACCGCCTGGATCACATCGCGCAGGGCCGGGCGATTGCACACCGCGACCCAGACCGCCTCGCCGGCCTTTGCGCCGGGCTGCAGTGCGAAATGGACCGAATCGGTTTCGTCGAGCAGGCGCTCTTCCAACAGGCCCTCGAGCACCGAGCGCAGGCGGCCGCCGCTGCCCAGGCTGCCGGGCGGCAGCGTCAGGCTGTGCCACGACAGTGCAGAGCCTGGCATCACCAGCGTGACTTCGTTGCCCGCCGGCAGCAGTGCCAGGGGCGCGCTCCCGTGCTCGCCAACGGCTGTGCCGTCGTCACTGACGCGCACCCAGCCATATTCCGCGCCCGAGGCGGCAGGATTGGTTGGTGGAAAAACGATCAGCAAGGGCATCGGTCGGAGTCGGCCAAAGGCCGGCCATTGTAGGTGGCGACTAGATCAATTGCTACAGAATTGATAGCTAAACGCGGTGAGGCGCCTAGCCCAAATATGTCAGTCGTAGGTGAACGGAAAACCATGGCTCAGGGTTTGTTTGGAGGTGGTGTGGTGCCAACGCCACGCTGGCGCCATACCACCGAAACTTGCGTGCCGTCGCGCTTGAGCAGCGAATGCTCCTGGACCCAGATGCGGTCCAGCCGCAGCCGCGCGATGACTTCGAAGTAGCTCGAGCCGATGCTGTGCTGTGCCTCGTTGAACTGGGCCGCGCTTTCCGGGATGAGCTGGCGCACGTCGGCCAGGCTGGCGAAATAGCGTGCCGTGCGCTGTATCACCAGCCGCTTGGCGCTGGCCAGGTCGAGCCCCGGTGCGCTGGCGGCCAGCACCTCGGCGCTGGCGGTGTTGATGTTGACCGGCGTGGCCACGGGCAACACGATGACGTAGGGCTCCAGCGCGGCCACCGTGTCGGGCGACAGGCCCAGCCAGGTCAATTGCGAAAGCTGCTGCGGCATCAGCGGGGCGTTGCTGTTTTCGCTGGCCTCGGTACTGGCGCTCCCCGAGCCGCCGGTGCTGCTGCTGCCGCCGGATCCGCCGCTGCTTGCGCTTGCCGCAACTGCCCCCGCGGCGCTGGCGGCTGCTGCTGCGCTGCCGGGCGTCGCCACTGGCGTCAAGCCCGCGCCGGCGCGCTGAAGGTTGGTCGCCAGCAAGGACACCTCCTGCGTCGGCAGGCCCAGCAGCTCGAACAGCTTGACGAACGATGCCACGGCGGTCTCGACCGGCTTGCCGCCCACCACGAGGTTGGTCACGTTGAGCTTGGACTGCGCATCGACAATGCGCCCGGCCATGAAGGCGTCGGGCAGTCCTTCGATGGCATCGCTGGCGATGTTCTTGTCGGCGGCCAGGAAGGTCGTCAGCCGCGCCTCTTCCAGGGGCACCGCCCAGGGCTCGGCCAGGTGGTCGGCGCCGCCAGCGCGTGCGTCTTCGCGCAGGATGAGTCGAGCCCAGTCGAGCGCACCCACCAGCACCCAGGCCGACTGCAGGCGGCTGCGCTCGGCCGCCTCGATCTCCACGGCACGCCATTGCTGCCACATGGCCGCCGCCGCCAGCGTGGCCACGAGCGTCACCGTGAGCATCGCGGCCAGCAGCGCCGCGCCGCGTTGTTTTCCTGCCGATGGAGAACGCCGCAAGCTCATGACTTGGCCTGCGTCAGGTTGGTGCGGACCCAGTCCAGGCTGATGGTGCCCGAGAGTGCAGGGCCTGGCGGCAGGTCCAGCACGAGGCGGATGCCGTTGGGAATGATTTCGTTGGCGTTCAGCGCCTCGCTGGGAACGGCGGGCGTCCAGAGGTCGTTGCGGAAGTACAGCACCTGCCAGCCGTTGGCAGGCATCAGGCTGACTTCGCTGCCGCCCTGCGCAGAGTTGCCGAACTGCGGGGTGCTGTTGCCGTCGCCTGCCCAGCTGGCGGCTTGCTGCCAGGCCTGCTGCCAGTCGCCACGCGTGAGAAGCGGCGGCGATTGCCAGCGTGTCCAGCGACCCAGGCCATCGGCGCCGGTGCGCATCGTCCACGCGACCACGGTGAGCGAGGACTGGTCGCCCGGCGCGCTGCTGCGCGTCAGACGCAGGGCCCGGCCATTCCAGTCCATCGGGCGGGTGGGGTTGATGGAGATGGCGGCATCGAGGTCGCTGTTCCACTGGGCCAGTGCGCTTCGCAGCACGAGCACCGCGTCGGCTCGATCCCGCAATTGCGACTGCGCGCGGGCCATGCCGTCGATGCCGCGCCAGCTGACCACGGCCAGCACCGCCAGGATCGCGATGGCCACCAGCAGCTCTATGAGGGTGAAGCCGCGCGTGCGGGTGCGAACAGGGTTGGGCGCGCCGTCTTGCATCAGTAGCGCCCCACGACGGTTGACAGGCGCAGGACGGGTGCTTCGTCGAGCGATCGCACCTGTACGTCCACGCGGCGGAAATTCGGGTTGAGCGTGGCCGCGGTCGAAATCGTGACGTTGTAGCTCGTGTTGGCCTGCGTGCAGACCAGGCCGGCATCGCCCACCGCGGGCATCTGGCGCGACAGGCGGGCCTTGATCAATTCGTTCTCGGCGCAGACTTGCGCCAGCAGCAGATCGGACTCGCGCTGCGAATTGCGCACCAGCGCCGTCGTGGCCTGGGTGCCGGCCGCCAGCGCAATCGCCACGATACCCAGGGCCACCAGCACCTCGATGAGCGTGAAGCCGCGGTCGGCGCGTGTCCCGCGTGTCATGGCGTGCTGACCGAGAAGGGGCGAAGGCCATCCGTGGCGACCAGGAGGCTTCGACCGGGCACGTTGTCGGAGGCCAGGATGACTCGCTGCGCCGCGATGATGGGCTCGGGGCCCAGCTGGATCGAATTGGCCCGCAGGCCGTTGGCCGAGACTTCTTGCACCCGCACGCCCGCCGACATCCATTGGGTCGGCAGGGCGTTCTGGTCGGTGCCGTCGAAGACGAAGCCCTGCTCGGTCAGTCGCCAGCGCACCGGAACGCCGCTGGCGCGTGACTGTGCGCGTGCCGCTTCGAACAACGCGGCCAGGCGCTCGGCTTCACGATCGAGCACCGCGTGGCTGGTGTCTCGCATGGCAAAGGCCACGCCGGCCATTGCCAGTCCGATGATGGCCATCACTACCAGCAGTTCGACCAGCGTGAAGCCCGCCGCGCGTGCGGCGCGGCCTCGGATATGGGAGAGCAGAGGCAACAGGCGTTTATTGCCAGCTGCCGATGTCGGCATTCTTGCCTTCGCCGCCCGGCTGGCCATCTGCGCCGAACGAGAACACGTCGATTTCGCCCTTGACCCCCGGGTTCAGGTATTGATAGGGGTTGCCCCAGGGATCCTTGGGCAGCTTCTCGACGTAGGGCTTCCAGTTGGGCGCGGCCGGGCCGGTGGTGGGCCGCGTGAGCAGCGCCTGCAGGCCTTGCTCGGAGGTGGGGTAGCGCTGGTTGTCCAGCCGGTACAGCTTGAGCGCCTGCATGATGTTGTTCACGTCGGTACGGGCGGCGGTTACGCGCGCGTCGTCTGCGCGTTCGATCACGTTGGGCACGATCAGTGCGGCCAGCACCCCGATGATGACCAGCACCACCATCAACTCGATCAGGGTGAAGGCGCGCTGGATGTGCTGGCGTGAACGTGTGACAAGTCGCTTCATACAGTGGAGGGAATCAAGGAGTGAAGTGCACGTCGCACAACGGCGCCGGCGGCTGCGCTGAATGATAATCCGCCGCTATGTCAGCAATTCTTGACACTTCCCCGCGATGGCACGCGGCCCTCGGGACCACCGTCGTGTGGGTGTTGGCGAGCGCTAGCATCGTGTTTTGGGGGCTGCGGATAGCGACGCCACCCGAATCAGCAGCCCCGCCTGCATTGGTTAGCGCCCCCGTCACGGTCGACACGGCCGAAGTGGCCAAGACATTTGGCGCCACCACGACGCGCGCTTCGCTGACGCCCGACGCCGGCAATCGCTTCGTCCTGCTCGGCGTCGTGTCTGACGAGGATCAGCGCGGAGCTGCGCTGATCGCCGTGGACGGCAAGCCGCCGCGCCCCTATCGCGTTGGCCAGCAGGTGGGCGACGGCTATGTCCTGCAGTCGGTCGATGTGCGTGCCGCCAAGCTCGGCGCCGGCGCCGATACGCCCACCTTGCTCACGCTGCAACTGCCAAAGCCGCCCGCCGCGACGGGCGTCATGACGGCCTCGCAAAGAGCCGCTGCAGGCCCGCGCTTCTCGCCAGTGCTGGCGCCTCGCGAAGGCCAATAACGGCACGTTGCATCAGGCCTGCAGGAACAGCCTGTAGGCCGGATTGGCGGTTTCTTCCACGTAGGGATAGCCCAGCGTGTCCAGGAAGCTGCTGAAAGCCTGGTCGTCGGCGGCCGGCACCTGCAGCCCCACGAGGATGCGACCGTAGTCCGCACCCTGGTTGCGGTAGTGGAACAGGCTGATGTTCCAGGTGGGCTTGAGCAGGCTCAGGAACTTGAGCAGCGCGCCCGGGCGTTCCGGGAACACGAAGCGAAGCAGGCGCTCGTCATGTGCGAGCCCGGTGCGTCCGCCCACCAGGTGGCGCAGGTGCTCCTTGGCCAGCTCGTCGTGCGTCAGGTCGAGCGCGGCGAAACCGTGCGAGCCGAAGGTGTCGGCAATGGTCTTGGATTCGCCGCGCGTGGTGGTGGTCAGGCCGACGAAGACGTGTGCCTGCTGTGCGTCGCTGATGCGGTAGTTGAACTCGGTGACGCTGCGCGATGCGCCCGGCAGCTTGCCCACCAGTTCGCAAAAACGCCGGAAGCTGCCGCGTTCCTCGGGAATGGTGACGGCGAAGAGCGCCTCGCGTTCTTCACCGACCTCGGCGCGTTCGGCCACGAAGCGCAGCCGGTCGAAATTCATGTTGGCACCGCACAGGATGGCGGCGTAGGTTTCGCCGCGCGTGCCGCGCTCTTCCGCGTACTGCTTGATGGCGGCCACCGCCAGCGCGCCGGCTGGCTCGACGATGCTGCGCGTGTCGATGAAGATGTCCTTGATGGCCGCGCAGACGGCATCGGTGTCCACCGAGATGAATTCGTCCACCAGGTTGCTGGCCACCCGGAAGGTTTCGGCGCCGACCAGCTTCACCGCGGTGCCGTCGGAGAACAGGCCGACGTCCGGCAAGGCCACGCGTTCGTGGGCCGCGACCGATTGCATCATCGCGTCCGAGTCGTTCATCTGCACGCCGATCACCCGGATCTCGGGCCGCAGCGCTTTGATGTAGTTGGCCACGCCAGACACCAGCCCGCCGCCGCCGATGGCCACGAACACCGCATCCAGCCGCCCTTGGTGCTGGCGCAGGATTTCCATGGCGATGGTGCCCTGGCCCGCGATGACGTCAGGGTCGTCGAACGGGTGGACGAAGGTCAGGCCCTGTTGCTTCTCCAGATCGACCGCATGGCCGTAGGCGTCGGAGTAGCTTTCGCCATGAAGGTGGACTTCACCGCCCAGTGCGCGAACCGCGTCGACCTTGAGCTGGGGCGTGGTCACGGGCATGACAACCACCGCACGCACACCCAGCTTGTAGGCGCTCAGTGCCACGCCCTGGGCGTGGTTGCCGGCCGACGCACAGATCACGCCGCGAGCGAGCTGCTCGGGGGTCAGGTGCGACATCTTGTTGAATGCGCCGCGCAGCTTGAAGCTGAATACCGGTTGCTGGTCTTCACGCTTGAGCAGCACGGTGTTGCCCAGACGGGCGCTCAGCGCACGGGCCGGCTCCAGCGGCGATTCGACCGCAACGTCGTAGACGCGCGCGGTCAGGATCTTCTTGAGGTAGTCGGCGGGCGTGAGATCGACGTTGGTCGCCGTTGGCGAGCCAGGCTTCTGGGAGTTGGGAGAGGAATTCATGGCAGCCCGACATGATACGAGCGCGGTCATGCGGGCGCGGTGGCGCGCTGCCCCAAGAAAAAAGCCCCGAGCCTTGCGGCTAGGGGCTAAATCCACCAATTGGGAGGGTGGAGGAGACAACTTGGGCACGTCCAAACGTGCGATGAAATAAAGTATACCCATAGCTTGTTGCGTTGCAACAAGTTTCTTTGGGTATTTTTCCCGCAAAGATCACTTTTCAGGGCTGTCCGTTCTTGCGGCAACCCGGCAATTCAAACGGAAGCTTTCGAAATGGAATGCACAGTCAGCTGGACCGGCGCAGCAGGTACCAATTCGCCCATGGGTTTTGTCGCTGAAACGGGCAGCGGGCATGTGTTGGTGATGGACGGTGCGCCCGATGAATCGCGGCCGGAAAACGGCGGGCGCAATCTGGCACCGCGGCCCATGGAAACCGTGCTGGCCGGTGCGGGCGGCTGTACGGCCTACGACGTGGTGCTGATTCTCAAGCGCGGCAGGCACCAGGTGGAGCGCTGCAGCGTCAAGGTCACCAGCGAACGCGCCGAGAAAGATCCCAAGGTCTTCACCAAGATCCACCTGCATTTCACGGTGGCGGGCAAGGGCATCCCTGCCTCGGCGGTCGAGCGCGCCATCCACCTGAGCCACGAAACTTATTGCTCGGCCACCATCATGCTGGCCAAGACTGCTGAGATAACGACGAGTTTCGATCTGATCGAGGCTTGATCGAGGCTTTTGTAGGTCAGATGCGGTGCGCGACTGTCGTCATGACGCGCGCAGCCAGTCGCATCATCGCCTTGGCCGGAGCAGGAAGTTCTGCGGCGCCGGCATCCACCGCGTTGGCGGCGTGACGTGCCTCGTCTTCCTTCATCTGGGAGACGATGGCGCGGGATGAGTGATCGGGAGCGGGAAGCCTGTCCAGGTGGCTGTCAAGGTGGGCCTCGACCTGGTGCTCGGTTTCGGCGACGAATCCCAGGCTGATCCTGTCACCCAGTCGCCCCGCGACGAGCCCCAGCCCGAAGGCACCGGCATACCAGAGGGGGTTGAGCAGCGAGGGGCGCGCGCCCAGTTCCTTCAGGCGCTGGCGCGTCCAGGCCAGGTGGTCGGTTTCCTCGCGTGAAGCTTCGAGAAAGTGCTCGCGAAGTTCGGCGTCGCGCGTTGCGGCCGCCTGCGCGCTATAGAGCGCCTGGGCGCAGACTTCACCCACGTGATTCACCCGCATCAAGGCGCCCGCCTGTCGCCGCTGGGCTTCGCTCATCGGGCCGTCGAGCGTGGCGGGCCGAGGGGTTTCACGCGTGGCGGCGGGATGGGCGAACACGGTGCGCAGGGCATCGTCCGCCATTGCAAGAAAGGAATCAGTCGACCGGGTCATGGTGCGATTGGACAGCAAGCGCAGGCCGCCGAGGCCCGCAGGGTCTTGATTTCACATCGTGGTGGCGAGACCTTGCCCGCAGCTCTGTTGCACCACTGCAACGAAAGCGCTCGCCCCATAGATATTTCGGCTGAATTGCTTTGCCCTTGCGCATGGCGTCTGGTGCAATAGCGTCAACTTCCCAAAAGGAGGTTGGCCCGGGGTCCGGTGGGAGCACAAAAGTGCCAGTCACAGTGTGAGCCCTCTGCACCGGAGCCCTATGTTTAACCTTGGAGAAACTTGCAATGAAAAAATCTCTAGTTGCTCTGGCTGCTCTGGCTGCCGCCGGTGCCGCCTCGGCACAGTCGTCTGTCACGCTGTTCGGTATCTTGGACGCTGGCGTTAGCTACTACGAAAACAAGAGCTACGCGCTGCCCAACGGCCAAACCGTGAAGGCTAGCCAAACCGCTCTGTCGACCTCTGGCTACAACTCCAGCCGTATCGGCTTCCGTGGTACGGAAGACCTGGGTGGCGGTCTTGCTGCTAGCTTCTGGCTCGAAGCTGGCCTGAACAACGACACCGGCGCTGCTGGTGCCGCTACCAGCGCAACCAACCCCGTTGCTGGTCAGCTCTTCAACCGTCGTTCGACCGTCAGCCTGTCGGGTCGTTTCGGTGAAGTCCGCCTCGGCCGTGACTACACCCCGACCTTCTGGAACGACACCGTGTTCGACCCCTTCGGCACGAACGGTGTGGGTACCAACGCCATCTCCAGCGCCGTCGGTGCTGTGGTTGCAGGCGGCGCCTCCAACAACAACAACTACGTCCGTGCTAACAACACCGTTGGCTACTTCCTGCCGGCTAACCTCGGCGGCTTCTACGGTCAGTTGATGTACGGCCTGCCCGAGAAGACCGAGTACGATCCTGCCAGCTTCACCCCCTCGGGTCTGTTCGTCGGCGGTCGTTACGCTGGTGGTCGCTTCGGCTACGCCAACGGTCCCCTGGACGTGGCAGTTGCCTACGGCCAGAACGTGGTTGCTTCGAACTTCCAAGCCGGTGGTTCCGCTGAAGTCGACACGGGTAACCTGGGTGCATCGTGGGACTTCGGTTTCATGAAGCTGATGGGTGAGTACTCGCAAGTTGACCTGAAGTCGGACCTGCCCAACCTGGGCCTCGATTCGACCGTTCGTGGCTACCTGATTGGCGCAACCGTGCCGGTCGGCCCTGGCCTGATCCGCGTGTCGTACTCGCATTCGGACATCGACACGAACAGCGCCGTTATTGACGATCCGTCGTCGGACAAGTTCGCCATCGGTTACGTGCACAACCTGTCGAAGCGCACCGCTCTGTACGCAACGGCTGCTTACCTGAAGAACAAGAACGGCGCCACCCTGTCGAACCCCGGCAGCCCGGCTATCACCGTTTCGCCGATCGGTGCCACTGCCGTCGGTCTGCCCGTCGAGAAGTCGATGGGTTACGACTTCGGTATCCGTCACTCGTTCTAATCTGATGCTGGCCTAGTGCCAGCTCGGATCAAACGATCAAAGCCACACGATGCAAATCGTGTGGCTTTTTCTTTGCGCGCTTGAAGTGTGATCAAGCGCCGGAATAGGCATATGGCTTGCTCTATTCGAACAAGATAGATACAAACCGAAACGATGCTCGCTTTCGTTCTTCGTCGCCTTGTTCAGGCCATCATCGTGATGGTGGTCGTGGCCTTCGTGGCCTTTCTCCTGTTCCAGTACGTCGGTGACCCGGTGGTGTTCCTGCTGGGGCAGGACGCAAAGCCTGAACAGATTCGCCAATTGAGGGCAGACCTGGGTCTGGACCGGCCCTTCTTCGTGCAGTTCTGGCATTTCCTGGTGAATGCAATGCAGGGGGAATTCGGCCTGAGCCTTCGCCAGGGTGCCAAGGTGTCGCGGCTCATCCTAGAGCGCCTGCCGGCGACGCTGGAGCTGTCCATCGTGGCGGCCGTCCTTGCCCTGGTCATCGGATTGCCGATGGGCGTCTACGCGGCGCTGCGCCGAGGCACCTTCGCGACGCAGACGCTGATGGCGCTGTCGCTGCTGGGCGTGTCCTTGCCCACCTTCCTGATCGGGATCCTGCTGATCCTGGTGTTTTCGGTCTGGCTGGGCTGGCTGCCCAGTTTCGGGCGGGGCGACACGGTCGACCTTTTGGGCTGGAGGACCGGTCTGCTCACGCGCGATGGCTGGGTGCACATGGTTCTGCCGGCCATCACCCTGGCCGTCTTCCAGCTGACCCTGATCATGCGCCTGGTGCGCTCCGAAATGCTGGAGGTCCTGCGCACCGACTACATCAAGTTTGCCCGCGCGCGCGGCCTTTCAGATCGAGTCATCCATTTCGGGCACGCTCTTCGCAACACGCTGGTACCGGTGATCACCATTACCGGCCTGCAATTGGGCTCGCTGATTGCGTTTGCCATCATTACCGAGACCGTTTTCCAATGGCCGGGCATGGGCCTTCTGTTCATTCAGGCCGTGATCTACGCGGACATTCCGGTAATGGCCGCCTATTTATGTCTGATCGCGCTAATTTTTGTCACGATCAATTTGATCGTGGATCTGCTGTATTTCGCCGTCGACCCCCGTCTGCGTGTGTCCGCACGGGGAGGGCATTGAAGAAATGAGTGCACCTCGCTACCAGGCTTCCGGCCGCGCATTTGCGCAAATCGTCCGCTTTCACCCCGAAATCGCCGCGCTGCGGCGCGACCTGCATGCCCATCCGGAACTGGGCTTTGAAGAGGTCTACACCAGCGCCCGCGTGCAGGAATCCCTCAAGGCCTGCGGCGTGGACGAGATCCATTCGGGCATCGGCAAGACCGGCGTCGTCGCCGTGATCCGGGGGCGCTCCACGGCGAGCGGTCGCATGATCGGCCTGCGGGCCGACATGGACGCCCTGCCCATGCACGAGGACAACGATTTCGCCTGGCGCTCGGCCAAGAGCGGCCTGATGCACGGGTGTGGCCACGACGGCCACACCGCCATGCTCGTCGGCGCGGCCCGCTACCTGGCCGAGACGCGCAACTTCGACGGCACCGCCGTGTTGATCTTCCAGCCCGGCGAAGAAGGCTTTGCCGGGGCCCGCGTGATGATCGAAGACGGCCTGTTCGAGCGCTTTCCCGTGGATTCGGTCTATGCCTTCCACAACTGGCCTGCCATGGCGCCTGGCACCGTGGGCCTCAACCCGGGGCCGATGATGGCAGCCGCCGACCGCATCACCATCGACGTGGTGGGCAAGGGTGGCCACGGCGCCCACGCCTACCTCACGGTGGATCCGGTGGTTGTCTCAGCCCACCTCATCACGGCCATCCAGACCATCGTGTCGCGCAATGTGCGGCCCATCGATGCCGCCGTCATCAGCGTCTGCGCCATGCATGCGGGTGACCTGAATGCAATGGCCGTCGTGCCGGGCCGCGCCACGCTGGTGGGCACGGTGCGCACTTTCAGTGCCAAGGTGCAGGCCGATGTGGAGCGCCGCCTGGTCGAGTTGTGCACCGCAGTGGCGTCCGGCTTTGGCGCCACCGCCACGGTGAAGTTCGAGCGCATCTACCCGGCCACCATCAACACGCCCGCCGAAGCGCTGTTCGCCGGCGACGTGGCGCAGGCACTGGTGGGCGCGCGCAACGTAGAGCGCAACATGGACCCCAGCATGGGAGCGGAGGATTTCTCCTTCATGCTGCAGAAAAAACCCGGTGCCTATCTGCGCATCGGCCAGGGCGGCAAGGACGGCGCCTTCCTGCACAACAGCCGCTACGACTTCAATGACGAGATCCTGCCGCTTGGTGCGGCGCTCCACGCGGGCCTGATCGAGCAAGGCATGCCAATGGCCGAGCGCACGAGCGAGCGCCCAATGGAAAACGCCAAGGCCCAGGCATCAAGATTGCACGCATCATCCGCGGCACACTAAACAATCTTGTTTTCAGGAGTTACTCATGAGTTTCAAGCGACAGATCATCGCGGCGACCGCGCTGGCCCTGGTGTCGGCGCTGGCCGGTGCCCAGACGATTCGCATTGCCAACCAGGGCGATGCGCTTTCGCTGGACCCGCATTCGCTCAATGAGTCGCTGCAGCTGAGCGTGACTGCGAACGTCTATGAGACCCTCGTGGGCCGCAACAAGGACCTCACGCTGGCGCCCCTGCTCGCCACGAGCTGGAAGCAGACTTCGCCGACCGTGTGGCGGTTCGCGCTGCGCAAGGGCGTGCAATTCCATGACGGCACGCCATTCACCGCCGATGACGTGGTGTTCAGCTATGAGCGCGCCGTCGGCGACGGCTCCGACATGAAGGCATCGCTCTCCGACATCCAGGCCGTGCGCAAGATCAACGACTACGAGGTCGACATCGAGACGCGCGGGCCGCAGCCCATCCTGCCTGACGCGATCTCGCAGTGGATGATCATGAGCAAGAAGTGGTGCGAGGCCAACCAGGCCACCAAGCCGGTGGACCGCCGCAAAGGCATCGAGAACACCGCATCCTTCAAGGCCAATGGTACGGGCCCCTTCAAGGTCCGGGAGCGTCAGCCCAACGTGCGCACCGTGTTCGTCCGCAACCCCACCTACTGGGGCAAGATCGAAGGCAACGCGCAGGAGATCATCTTCACGCCCATCGCCAATCCGGCCACGCGGGTGGCCGCGCTGCTATCGGGCGAGGTGGACGTGATGGAGCCGGTGCCGGTGCAGGACATTGCCCGGGTCAACGCCAGCGCCAACGCACGCACCATCGTCGGTCCGGAAATGCGCACCATCTTCTTGGGCATGGACCAGAAGCGCGACGAGCTGCAGTATTCGAGTGTGAAGGGCAAGAACCCCTTCAAGGACAAGCGTGTGCGACAGGCCTTCTACCAGGCCATCGACATCAACGGCATCCAGCGCACCGTAATGCGCGGGGCTTCACGGCCCACCGCGCTGATGGTGGGCCCCGGCGTCAACGGATGGAGCGCCGAGCAGGACAAGCGGCTGCCCTATGACCCGGAGACTGCCAAGAAGCTGCTAACCGAGGCCGGTTACCCGAACGGCTTCGAGGTCACACTCAACTGCCCGAATGACCGCTACGTGAACGACGGCCAGACCTGCCAGGCCGTGGCCGCCAACCTCGCCAAGATCGGCGTCAAGATCAACCTCGCGGTTGAGACCAAGGGCACCTACTTCCCGAAGGTCCTGCGGCGCGACACCAGCTTCTACATGCTGGGCTGGACGCCGACTACCTATGACGCGCACAACGCGCTGGCCGCGCTCATGGCCTGCCCCGACGACAAGGGTGTGGGCCAGTTCAACCTCGGAAACTACTGCAACCCCAAGGTCGACGCGCTGACCAAGCAGATCCAGTCCGAGACCGACAAGGCCAAGCGTGACGCGATGATCAAGGAAGCCTTCGCCATCCATGCCGACGATGTGGGCCACCTGCCGCTGCACCAGCAGTCGCTGGCCTGGGGCGCAAGCAAGAAGGTCGAGCTGGTCCAACTGGCTGACAACTTCATGTTCTTCAAATGGATGAGCGTGAAGCAGTAACCGGCGCCCGATGATCCTCAAGACCATCGCGCGCTGGTTCGACAGCGATATCGGCTACAGCTTTCGTACGTCACCCGTGGCCATTGGCGCTGCCATCATCGGCGCCATCTGCCTCATCTGCGCCGTGTTCGCGCCCTGGATCGCGCCGCACAACCCGTACGACCTGTCGACGCTGGAGCTGTCGGACGCGCGTTTGCCGCCCGCGTGGTTCCCGGAGGGAAGCAGCAAGTACCTCCTGGGCACCGACGAGCAAGGGCGCGACATCGTCTCCACGCTGATGTACGGCTCGCGCATCTCGCTCGTGGTGGGCGTGGCGTCGGTGCTGCTGTCGATGTTCATGGGGGTGACGCTGGGCCTGATCGCGGGGTTCCGGGGCGGTTGGGTCGACGCGTTCCTCATGCGGCTTTGCGACGTGATGCTGTCGTTTCCGGCCATCCTCCTGGCGCTGCTCATTGCCGGCGTGGGGCGCGCGCTGTTCCCCGATGCGCACACCACGGTGGCCTTCGGCGTGCTGATCCTGGCCATCTCGCTGACCAAGTGGGTGGACTATGCGCGCACGGTGCGCGGCTCCACGCTGGTGGAGCGCAACAAGGAATACGTGCAGGCGGCGCGAGTGACCGGGGTTTCGCCCATGCGCATCATGGTCAAGCACGTGCTGCCCAATGTGCTGGGCCCGGTGTTCGTGATATCCACCATCCAGGTTGCCACGGCCATCATCACCGAGGCCACCCTGTCTTTCCTGGGCGTGGGCGTGCCGCCCACCTCGCCCTCGCTGGGCACGCTCATCAGCAACGGCAACCAGTTCCTCTTTTCGGGGGAGTGGTGGATGACGCTGTTCCCGGGCACCACCCTGGTGCTCATTGCCCTGAGCGTCAACCTGCTGGGCGATTGGCTGCGCGACGCACTCAATCCTCGCCTTCGCTGAACAAGCTTGCCTGCATGCCTCTGCTCGAAGTACGCAACCTGATCGTTGAAATTCCCAGCCGGCGCGGCACGCTTCGCGCGCTCGACGATATTTCCTTCTCGATCGAGCCCGGCGAAGTGCTCGGCGTGGTGGGAGAGTCGGGCGCGGGCAAGTCGCTCACGGGCGCGGCCATCATCGGCCTGCTGGAGCCGCCGGCGCGCGTGGCGGGCGGACAGATACTGCTAGAGGGCAAGCGCATCGACAACCTCCAGCACGATCAGATGCGGCACATCCGTGGCAAGCGCATCGGTGCCATCTTCCAGGATCCGCTCACCTCGCTCAACCCGCTCTACACGGTGGGTCGTCAGCTGGAAGAGACCATCCGCGCCCACCTGCCGGTCACCCAGGCAGAGGCGCGCCGGCGAGCGATCGGGCTGCTGGAAGACACCGGCATCCCGGCGGCGGCGCAGCGCATCGACCACTATCCCCACCAGTTCTCAGGCGGCATGCGCCAGCGCGTGGTGATTGCGCTGGCCCTGGCGGCCGAGCCCACGCTGATCGTGGCCGACGAGCCCACCACGGCGCTCGACGTATCGATCCAGGCGCAGATCATCAGCCTGCTCAAGCGCCTGTGCCGCGAGCGCGGCGCGGCGGTGATGCTGATCACGCACGACATGGGCGTGATTGCAGAAACATGCGACCGCGTGGCCGTGATGTACGCCGGGCGCATTGCCGAAGTCGGGCCGGTGCACAACGTGATCCATGCCGCGGCACACCCCTACACCGCCGGCCTCATGGCAGCCATTCCGGACATGAGCGAGGACCGCGAGCGCCTGAACCAGATCGACGGCGCCATGCCGCGCCTGAATGCCATTCCGAATGGCTGCGCCTACCACCCGCGCTGCCCGCGCATCTTCGACCGTTGCTCGCACGAGCGGCCCGAATTGATGGCGGCGGGCGCAACGCGCGCTGCCTGCTGGCTGCACGACCATGCAGTGAAGGAGGTGGAGGCATGAGCGCCGCTGCTGCCCAAGTCGACACCCGGGCGCTGGTGCAGGTCGAGGACCTGGCCAAGACCTTCGACGTCTCGTTGCCCTGGCTTAACCGTGTGCTCGAGCGCCAGCCTCGCACCTTGCTGCATGCCGTCGATGGCGTGAGCTTTTCCATCGAGCGCGGCAAGACGCTGGCGCTGGTGGGCGAATCGGGCTGCGGCAAGAGCACGGTGGCGCGTCTGCTCACCGGCCTGTACCACCCCACGCGCGGCCGCGTCGAGTTCGACGGGCAAGATGCCCACGCCGCCTTTGCGTCGAGCAAGGGCCGGGCGCTTCGCAAGCGCGTGCAGATGATCTTCCAGGACCCCTACGCCAGCCTCAACCCGCGCTGGACGGTGGAGGCCATCATCGGCGAGCCGCTGCAGGAGCACGGCCTGGTGAGCGAGCGTGCCGCGCGCCGCGAGCGCGTGGGCGAGCTGCTCAAGTCCGTGGGCCTCAGCCCGCTGGACATGGTGAAGTACCCGCACCAGTTCTCCGGCGGCCAGCGCCAGCGCATTTCGATTGCGCGCGCCCTGGCCACGGCGCCCGAGTTCCTGGTGTGCGACGAGCCCACCTCCGCGCTGGACGTGAGCGTGCAGGCCCAGGTGCTCAACATCATGAAGGACCTGCAGCGTGAGCGGGGCCTGACCTACCTGTTCATCTCCCACAACCTGGCGGTGGTGCGCCACGTGAGCGACAGCGTGGGCGTGATGTACCTGGGCCGCCTGGTGGAGATCGCGGACAAGGCCAGCTTGTTCGGGCGCCCGCGACATCCCTACACGCGGATGCTGCTGGACGCGATCCCGCAGATGCACGCCACCGGCCACGCGCGCACGCCGGTACAGGGCGAGGTGCCCAACCCGCTCAATCCGCCCAGCGGCTGCAGCTTTCATCCCCGCTGTCCGCACGCCAACGCGCGCTGCAAGGCCGAGCGACCGGCACTGCTGTCCATCGCCGGCATCCAGGTGGCCTGCCACGCGGTGGAAGAGGGCCGGATCTAGCTACTGCTCTTCGCTCCAGGCGAAGCCGTCACGGGCGATCATGGCGCTGGATGCGCTCGGGCCCCAGGTGCCGGCCGCATAAGAGCGAGGGCTGCCGTCCGACGACCAGCTGTCCAGCAGCGGCTCGACCCAGCGCCAGGCCTCTTCCTGCTCGTCGCGCCGAACGAAAAGGTTCAGGCGCCCGTCGATCACGTCCAGCAGCAGCCTCTCGTAGGCGCCCACGCGCTCGCCGCCGAATCGCTTGTCGAAATCCAGGTCCAGCTGCACCGGCGCCAGCTGCGACTCCATGCGCGTGCCGCTGCTGCGCTGGCGCTTGTCCTGCGGCTGCGCCAGCAGGTGCAGCTCCAGTCCGTCCTTGGGTTGCAGGTTGATCACCAGCTTGTTGGCGTTGCCTGCGGGCACGCGGAAGATGGCGTGCGGCGCCGGGCGGAAGTTGACTTCGATGCGTGCATCGCGCGATGCCAGCCGCTTGCCGGTGCGGATGTAGATGGGCACGCCCGCCCAGCGCCAGTTGGCGATTTCGGTGCGCAGCGCCACGAAGGTTTCGGTCTTGCTGTCCGGGTCCACGCCGGGCTCGTCCCGATAGCCCGGCACGCGTTCGCCGTAGGCCGTGCCGGCGCCGTATTGGCCGCGAATGGCGTGCAGGCCGATCTCCTCGGCCGTCCAGGGCTTGAGCGAGCGCAGCACCTTGAGCTTCTCGTCGCGAATGGCGTCGGCGTGCGAGTTGATGGGAGGCTCCATGCCCATGGCGCACACCAGCTGCAGCGCGTGGTTCTGCACCATGTCGCGCAGCGCGCCGGTCTGGTCGTAGAAGCTGCCGCGCTTTTCCACGCCCAGGTCTTCGGCGATGGTGATCTGGATGTTGGCCACGTGCTCGCGGCGCCAGATGGGCTCGAACAGTGCGTTGCCGAAGCGCATGGCGAACAGGTTCTGCACCGAAGGCTTGCCCAGGTAGTGGTCGATGCGGAAGATCTGGTTCTCGCTCAGCACCTTCTGCACCGCGTCGTTGATGGCGCGGTTGGACTTGAGGTCGTGGCCCAGCGGCTTTTCCAGCACCATGCGCGTGGCCGGCGTGTTCAGGCCCGCAGCGGCAATCTGCTCGACCACCGAGGTGAACAGGGCGGGGGCCGTGGCCAGGTACATCACCACCGTGTCGGCATTGCGGCCCTTGAGCAGCTTGCCCAGGCGCGCATAGTCGGCCGGCTTGGACAGGTCCATGCGCAGGTAGTGCAGCATCGAGGCGAATTCCTTGAACTCCTCCTCGCTGGGGCGCTTGCCGCCTTCCACCGCCTTGAAGCGCGACTGGATCAGCTCGCGGTAGGCGTCGTCGGACAGGTCGTCGCGCGCCACGCCGATGATGCGCCCACCCTCGGGCAGGCTGCCATGGCGAAAGGCCTGGAACAGTGCGGGCATCAGCTTGCGCCAGGCGAGGTCGCCGGTGCCGCCGAAGAGAACGAGGTCGAAGCTCATGGGTTGCAGGGGTCCGTGGTCAGTTGTGGATGGCAAGGCCTACGCATAGCGCTTGGCCTGCAGGTTCTTTTTCATTTCGTCGAGCATGGGTTGCAGGACGTCGTTGCCGATGCGCAGCGCCACGCAGGTGCACAGCACGTCGATCACCATCAGGTGAAGCAAGCGCGAGACCATGGGGCTGTACTGGTCGTAGCCTTCGGGGTGGTCGGCCGCCAGGTGGATGTGGCCTGCCGCGGCCAGTGGCGAGCCGCTGGCGGTAATGGTGATGGTGGTGGCGCCGGCCTTGCGCGCGATCTCGCAGGCGTTCATCAGGTCGCGCGTGCGGCCGGAATTGGAGATGAGCACCGCGCAATCGCCTTTTTGCAGCATCGAGGCGCTCATGACCTGCATGTGCCCGTCGCTGTGCGCAATGGCGGTGATGCCCAGGCGGAAGAACTTGTGCTGCGCGTCCTGCGCGACGATGCCGGAGTTGCCGGCGCCGAAGAATTCCACGCGCCGGCCTGCACGCTGCGCCGCTGCCAGGGCCACCGCGGCCTTGTCGATGGCGCTGGTGCTGGCGTCGTTGCGATAGCGCAGGAAGGCCGCCACCGCGTTGTCGACCACCTTGCCGAATACCTTGGCCGTGTCGTCGCCAGGCTGAACGCTGCGGTGCACATGCGGCACGCCGCTGCCCACGCTGCCTGTGAGCTTGCGCTTGAAATCGCTCAGGCCGTCGTAGCCCATGCTGCGGCAAAAGCGCACCACGGTGGGCGTGCTGACCCGTGCGCGCAACGCGAGTTCGCGTACCGGCAACAGTGCAAAGGCATGCGCATCGGCCAGCGCGAGCTTGGCCACGCGCCGTTCGGCGGGGGGCAGGCCTGGCAGGGCGGCTTTGATGCGATCGAGCATGAAAGGTCGGCGGAACGAATGTAATTATGTTTCAACTCAAGGCGGACGCAAAATTCCGACTCGAGAGGTTGGGCGGCTTACCCCCGGGCTTTTCCCACTATGGAAAGAGGCTTTGAGGGGTACGCTTTGGCGCGTAACCAAATTACAAACGGAGAAGAGACGAATGCGCAAGAACTTCCTGCCAGTGGTGTTGGCTGCCGGCTTCATTTCCGCAACAGCCTCGGCCCAGCAGGTCAACGTGATCTGCTCGGTGCAGGCCGACTGGTGCAACCTGATCGCCACCACCTACGCCCGCACCACCGGCGTGAAGATCAACCTGGCGCTCAAGGGCTCGGGCGAAGCCCTGGCACAGCTCATCGCCGAAAAGGAGAACCCCAAGACCGACGTGTGGTTCGGCGGCACGGGTGACCCGCACCTGCAGGCGGCCGAGCAGGGACTGACGACGGAGTACAAGTCGCCCACGCTGGCGCAGTTGTACCCCTGGGCGCAACAGCAGGCCGAGCAGTCGGGCTACCGCACGGTGGGCATCTATTCCGGCCCGCTGGGCTTTGCCTACAACACCGAGTTGATCGCCAAGAAGAAGCTGCCCGTGCCCAAGAGCTGGGCCGACCTGCTCAAGCCCGAGTACAAGGGCGACATCCAGGTGGCCAACCCCGCATCGAGCGGCACCGCCTACACCATGATCGCCACGTTGGTGCAGCTCATGGGCGAAGACAAGGCCTTCGACTACCTCAAGGGCCTGCACAAGAACGTGAGCCAGTACACGCGCTCGGGCACCGGCCCCATCAAGGCGGTGGCGCGAGGCGAGACGGCGGTGTCCATCAGCTTCATCCACGATGCGCCGCAAGAGAAGATGCAGGGCTTTCCGGTCGAGACCGTCACACCCGCCGAAGGCACCGGCGCCGAAATCGGCTCCATGAGCATCGTCAAGGGTGCGCGCAACCTGGAGCAGGCCAAGAAGTTCTACGAATGGGCGCTGACGCCCGGCGCGCAGGCCTTCGGTGCCGCCGCCAAGCAGTACCAGTTGCCCTCGAACAAGGCCACCGTGGTCGACCCCAACGTGCCTGATTTCAAGAAGATCAAGATGATCAACTACGACTACAAAAAGTACGGTGCCAGCGCCGAGCGCCGCCGCCTCATTGCCCGCTGGGAGAAAGAGGTCAACTCGATTCCGCGCTGATGACCCGCCGACCCAATGCGGCGGTGTGGCTGTGCACCGCGGCCGGCCTTCTCGCGTACCTCGTGCTGCCCTGGTATGCCATCCAGGACACCAGCTGGTATGAGGCGCTGCCCCAGATCTTCAGCGCCGGTGACGCGGCCAACGGTCTGCTGCAGGCGCTGTGGCAGGGCAGGCCGTGGTTGTGCTTGGGCCTGGCGGGCCTTGCCTTGTGCGCCGTGGGCGCCGCAATGCGGCCGGGGCGCAGCCAGGGCCGCTGGCTGCTTGCCGGCGGGCTGACCGGTGCCCTGGGGCTGGCCCTTGCGGGCTTCACGGTGGGCGCGCGCGGCTGGAGCATCGCCGCGCTCAACAACCTGTTGGGCGAACTGTCCGTCAATCAGTTCGGCATTGGCGCGGGCGGCTTCGTGGCCGTCACGGCCCTGATCCTGCTGGCTGCATTCGGCCTGGCTCGCCTGGGGTTCTTCCGTGGCGACCTCTTTGTTTCGGGTGCGGTGGTCGGTTGCGCCGTGCTGATGATCCTGTTCATCGCCTACCCGGTGGGCAAGGCGCTCGCGGGCGCCTTCATCAACGAAGACGGGCATTGGTCGGTGCAGGCATTTGCCGAGCGCATCCTTACCGCGCGCATCTGGGGCCTGGGCTGCCTGGGCGGTGGCGCCAGTTGCGGCGTGGCCTGGAACACCTTGCTGCTGGCCCTGCTCACGGCGGCCGGCACGACCTTGCTGGGCACGCTCATGGCGTTGATGGCCGAGCGTGGCAGCAAGCGCTGGCAAGGCCCGCTGCGGGTGATTGCCTTGCTGCCCATCATCACGCCGCCCTTCGTCGTGGGCCTGGGTCTGATCCTGCTCTTCGGGCGTGCCGGCGTGGTGAACCAGGCGCTGGAGACCTGGTTCGGAATACCCGCCACGCGCTGGTTCTATGGCCTGCCGGGCATTCTCACGGCGCAGCTGTTCGCCTTCACGCCCATCGCCTTCATGATCATGCGCGGCGTGGTGCAGGGCATTGCGCCAAGCCTGGAAGAAGCCGCGCAGATGCTGCGCGCCGACCGGCGCCGCACCTTCTTCACGGTTACGCTGCCGCTGCTCAAGCCGGGGCTGGCCAATGCCTTCCTGGTGGGTTTCATCGAGAGCATTGCCGACTTCGGCAATCCGGTGGTGGTGGGTGGCCAGTACTCGGTGCTGTCCACCGACATCTTCTTTGCCATCGTGGGTGCGCAGTACGACCAGGGGCGTGCCGCCTCGCTGGCCTGGGTGCTCACGTTGTTTGCGCTGGCAGTGTTCGCGCTTCAGCGGCGCGTGCTGGGCAAGCGCAACTTCACCACCGTGAGCGGCAAGGGCGACGCGGGCATTCCCATGCCGCTGCCAGACGGCGTGCGCCGCACCACCTACGCCATTGCGCTTCCTTGGATCGTGTTCACGGTGGTGGTCTACCTGTTCGCCTTTGCCGGTGGTTTCGTGCAGACCTGGGGGCGCGACTACACCTTGACGCTGAACCACTTCAGGACCGCGTTCTCGCTCGAATGGGGGCAGTTCGGCCTGGTGTGGGCGGGCACCGCGTGGAACTCGCTGTGGACCACGCTCAAGCTGGCCGGCATTTCCGCGCCCATCACGGCGGCCATCGGGCTGCTCATTGCCTGGCTGCTCGCGCGCAACGAATTCAAGAGGCAGGGCGCCTTCGAATTCGCCGCGCTGCTGGCCTTTGCTATTCCGGGCACGGTGCTGGGCGTGAGCTACATCCTGGCCTTCAACGTGCCGCCGCTTGAGCTCACGGGCACTGGGCTCATCATCGTGCTGTGCTTCATGTTCCGCAATCTGCCAGTGGGCGTGCGGGCGGGCACGGCAGCCTTCAAGCAGCTCGACCGCTCGCTGGACGAGGCCTCGCTCATGCTGCGCGCTTCCACGGCGCAGACGCTGTTCAGGGTGGTGCTGCCGCTGCTCAAGCCAGCGCTGGTGGCGGCGCTGGTCTACAGCTTCGTGCGGGCCATGACCACGGTCAGCGCGGTGATCTTCCTGGTGACGGCCGAGAACGAGCTGGCCACCACCTACATCATCGGCCGCGTGGGCAACGGCGACTACGGCGTGGCCCTGGCCTACTGCACCGTGCTCATCGTGCTCATGTCGGTCGCCATTGCGCTCATCCAGTTGCTGGTGGGCGAGCGCAAGCTGGGGCGGCGCAAGGCGCCTGCGCACCAGGGGCATCACAAGATGGAGCAGCTGGCATGAACGGCATCGAATTTCGCAACGTCACCAAGCGCTACGGCACCGACGCCAATGCACCGCTGGCGGTCAAGGGCATCAGCTTCGAGGTGCCCCAGGGCACGCTCACCACCATCCTCGGCCCCTCGGGCTGCGGCAAGACCACCACCTTGCGCATGATCGCCGGCCTGGAGTCGCCCACCTCCGGCGCCATCTTCATGGGCGGGCGCGACGTCACAACGCTGGGCCCGGCCGAGCGCAACGTGTCGATGATGTTCCAGAGCTATGCGCTGTTCCCGCACATGAACGTGATCGAGAACGTGGCCTACGGCCTTCGCATGAGCGGCATGAAGAAGAACGACGCGCAGGAGCGCGCACGCACGGCGCTCAAGGGCGTGGGCCTGGTGGGCTTCGACGAGCGCCTGCCCAGCGAGCTCTCGGGCGGCCAGCAGCAGCGCGTGGCGTTGGCGCGTGCGCTGGTGCTGGAGCCGGCGGTGCTGCTCTTCGACGAGCCGCTGTCCAACCTCGACGCTCGCCTTCGCCGCGAGATGCGCGAGGAAATCCGCGCCATCCAGCAGCGCCTGAAGCTCACCGTGGCCTATGTCACCCACGACCAGAGCGAGGCGCTGGCCGTGAGCGACCAGATCATCGTGATGGACCACGGCGTGATCGCCCAGCGTGGCGCCCCGCAAGACCTGTATGGCCGGCCGCAAAGCGAGTTCGTGGCCGGCTTCATGGGCGAGGCAATGGTCTTTCCGGCCATGGCGCAGGCCGACGGGCAGGTGTCTCTGGGCCCGCTGACCCTCACGCCGCGCCATGCGGTGCCCACGGGCCTGGTCAAGGTGGCGGTGCGCCCCGAGGCCTGGCGCATCGGCGCCGCCGTGGGCGTGGAGGCCACGTTGCGCAAGGTGGCCTACCTGGGCAGCTTCTACGAATACAGCTTCGAGACGGCGCTCGGGCCGGTGTTCGTGGTCTCGAGCGACCTGGCCCGGCCGTTGGCCAAGGGCGCGCAGACCACGCTCGGCTTGGGCGAGCATGGCGTGTCGGTGGTGGCGCAGGAGGCCTAGAAGCCTGCAGGTCGCTCAATGCTCGCTTCGCACCATCCGGTCGACGTCGAAGCCGAGGGTGCGCGCGTATTCGAGTTCCGTACTGATGGTGGCTTCGTCCAACTGCTGTGAGCGCGACAGGACCCACAGGTATTGCCGGTCGGGCGTGCCCACCAGGGCCACCTGGTAGTCGCGGTCCAGCTTCAGGATCCAGTAGTCGCCCCAGGCGTTGGGCAGCCAGCTCAGCCACGTGGGCAGGAAGCGCACCTTCAGCCGCCCGGCCCCGGGCAGGCCGGCAACGCGCACGGCCTGTGCAATGCCGCGGGCTTCCGAGATCCGGCCGTCGTCCCGCACGCAACGGTTGCGCACCCGCATGTTGCCGTCGGGCAGCAGGGTGTAGAGCGCGCTGACCGGCCCGCCGCAAGATTTCTCGAAGCGGTTGGGCAGGCGGGCCTGCTCGTGCCACAGGCCGGCGTAGCGCCGCAGGTCCACAGGCGCCACCACCTGCAACGGTGCGCGCATGAGCGGTGCGCCATCAGCGGGGCCTGCTGGCGCACCGGCGCGCAGGGCACGGGTGCGATGGATCGTCAGCAGTGTCAGCGCGCCGCCCAGCGCGAAGGCTGCCGCCAGCGTGCCCGCGGACGGTGCAGCCTGGGCGGGGGAACGCATGGCGGCGGGTGAAGGTGCGTTGTGCATGTCTGGACTCCCAGCGTTTTCACAATGCTTCCAAGCTAACGGCGCAAGGCAGTATCGGCCGTCAGACGCAGAGCACATGTTTTGTAGTTTTGCAGCGGGATAATGGCCGCATGAACCAGCTCGAAGCCCTGCGCCAATGGACCACCGTCGTTGCCGATACCGGCGACTTCCGTCAACTCGATGCCTTCAAGCCGCAAGATGCGACCACCAATCCGTCGCTGATCCTCAAGGCGGTGCAAAAAAGCGAATACCGCCCGCTGCTGGACGAAGTGCTGGCCAAGCACCGGGGCGAGCCGCTGGATGAAGTCATCGACCGCCTGCTGGTGCGCTTTGGCTGCGAGATTCTCTCCATCATCCCGGGCCGCGTCTCGACCGAGGTGGACGCACGGCTGAGCTTCGACGCCGCCGCCACCGTGGCCCGCGCGCAGCGCATCGTGGCGCTGTACCGCGCCGAAGGCATCGACACGCAAAAGCGGCTGCTCATCAAGGTCGCCTCCACCTGGGAAGGCATCGAGGCGGCCCGCGTGCTCGAAGGCCAGGGCATCCACACCAACCTCACGCTGCTGTTCTCCTTTGCCCAGGCGGTGGCTTGCGGCGCGGCGGGCGTCAAGCTCATCTCGCCCTTCGTCGGCCGCATCTACGACTGGTACAAGAAGTCGGCCGGCGCCGGCTGGGACGAAGCGGCCAACGCCGGTGCCAACGACCCGGGCGTGAAGTCGGTGCGCCAGATCTTCGACTACTACAAGCACCACGGCATCGGCACCGAGGTCATGGGTGCGAGCTTTCGCAACACGGGGCAGATCGCCGCGCTGGCTGGCTGCGACCTGCTCACCATCAGCCCCGAGCTGCTGGCCGACATGGCGGCCAGGCCCGATAGCGATGCGCCCCTGTCGCGCCAGCTCGATCCGACGGCGGCCAAGGCGCGCGACATTGCCAAGGTGAGCTACGACGAGGCGGGGTTCCGCTTCGCCCTCAACGAAGACGCGATGGCCACCGAGAAGCTGGCCGAAGGCATCCGGGCCTTCGCGGCCGATGCCATCAAGCTGGAAAAACTCATGACCGAGGCCCGCCCATGACCGTTCGTTGCGACCACACGCCCGCCTGGCAGGAGCTGGGCAAGCACTTCGAGACAAGTGCGAAGCGCTTCGACCTGCGCGAGGCCTTCGGCGCGGACGGCAAGCGCTTCGAGCGATTCAACCAGAGCGCGCCGCAGGTCTTTGCCGACCTGTCGAAGAACCTGGTCGACGCGCGGGCCGAAGAGCTGCTCCTGACGCTGGCTCGCCAAAGCGGCCTGAAGGCGCGCATCGACGCAATGTTTGCCGGCGAGCGCATCAACGCCACCGAAGACCGCGCGGTCATGCACTACCTGCTTCGTTCGCCCAAGGGCAGGCAGGGGCCCACCGGCGAGCTGGCACAGGTGCACGAAACGCTGGACGCGATGCTCGCCTTTGCCGAGCGCGTTCGCCGCGACCACACCATCACCGACGTGGTCAACATCGGCATCGGTGGCTCCGACCTCGGGCCGCAGATGGCGGTGCTGGCGCTGGACGAGTTCGTGGCGCCGGGCAAGCACTTCCATTTCGTCTCGAACGTGGACGGCCATGAACTCGACGGCGTGCTCAAGGGCCTGGCGCCGGAGCACACGCTGTTCCTCATCGCCTCCAAGACCTTCACCACCGCCGAGACCATGGCCAATGCGCGCTCGGCCAAGCGCTGGTTCGAACAGTCCGGCGGCACCGACATCGCCGGGCACTTTGCGGCGCTGACCACCAACGTGGAGGCCGCGCGCGAATTCGGCATCAGCACCACCTTCGGATTCTGGGACTGGGTGGGCGGGCGCTATTCCATGTGGTCGGCCATCGGCCTGCCCATTGCATTGGCAATCGGCGCCGAGGGCTTCCGTGCCTTCCTGGCGGGCGCGCATGCCATGGACGAGCACTTTCGCACCAGCCCGCTGGAGCAGAACCTGCCGGTGCGCCTGGGCCTGCTCGACGTCTGGTATCGCAACTTCCATCGCTTCACCAGCCGCAGCATTGCGCCTTATCACAGCGCCTTGAAGCGCCTGCCAGCCTACCTGCAGCAGCTGGAAATGGAGAGCAACGGCAAGCAGGTGGACCTGGACGGGCAGCTGCTGCCGTACGGCACCTCCCCCGTGCTGTGGGGCGAGCCGGGCACCAACGGCCAGCACGCCTATTTCCAGATGCTGCACCAGGGCACCGACGTGGTGCCGCTGGAATTCCTGGCGGTGCGCGACGCGGCGCACGACCTGCCTGGCCACCACCCCAAGCTGCTTGCCAATGCACTGGCGCAAGCGCAGGCCCTCATGCAGGGCAAGAAGGATGCGGGCGGACACCGCAACTTCCCGGGCAACCGGCCCAGCACCTTCTTCGTGCTGGAGCGGCTCACGCCCGAATCGCTGGGCGCCTTCATCGCCATGTACGAGCACCGCGTGTTCACCAGCGGCGCGCTGTGGGGCATCAACAGCTTCGATCAGTGGGGCGTGGAACTGGGCAAGGTGCTGGCCAAGGACATCGAGCCGCGCCTGACGTCGGGCGACGTTGCCGGGCTGGACGCTTCCACGGCCGGCCTGCTGCAGCGCCTGCGCCAGGGCTGAGTGCCTGCTGCTCCTCTGTGAGGGTGTCCCCGCCAAGGGGCGCCCCTTATGATCGCGCCGGGAATTTCTCCCGGGAAATCGAAGAGGAGTTGATCCATGAGCTTTGTCCAAGCCGTTCAGGTCTGCCTGAGAAAGTACGTCGACTTTGGCGGGCGTGCCGTGCGCTCGGAGTTCTGGTGGTTTGCCCTGTTCCAGCTGATCGTGATGGTGATTGCCTCCAGGCTGGGCGAAATGATCTATGGCGTGGTGGTGCTGGCGCTGGTGCTGCCATCGCTGGCGGTGGGCGCGCGGCGCTTGCACGACGTGGGCAAGAGCGCCTGGTTCCTGCTGCTGCACATCCTGCCCGTCATCGGCATCCTGGTGCTGATCTTCTTCTGGGTGCAACCCAGCCAGACCGAGAGCAACGAGTACGGCGTGGTGCCGGCCTGATCCGGCACACCCTTCCAACCTGCATCAAGGGCCGCCTCCGCGGCCCTTTTTTCATGGCGCAAGGCTTTGCCTTCAAGGAGAAGCAGTTACATCCTGATTTGCGCGAATCAGGGAATCCACTAAGTAATCGGTGCATAGAAGTATTGGCGTTGACCATGTAAGTACCGGATCGCGCCGCTCGAATCTCCAAAATTTCGCCACCGCCTCACCGCAACCGGCGGACACAAGGAGACGAATCCATGAAGGCATTTCTCAAGGCAGGCATCGCGCTCGCGATCGCCGGCGCAGGGGCCGCGCAAGCCGCGACCGAGCTCGTGGTGGCCACCGTCAACAACGGCCACATGATCGAGATGCAGAAGCTCACCCCCTTCTTCGAGAAGGCGTACCCCGACATCAAGCTCAAGTGGGTCACGCTGGAAGAAGGCACGCTGCGCCAGCGCGTCACCACCGACATCGCCACCAAGGGTGGCCAGTTCGACGTGATGACCATCGGCATGTACGAGACGCCCATCTGGGCCAAGAAGGGCTGGCTCAAGCCGATCGACACCGATGCTGCCTACGATGTGGACGACCTGCTGCCCGCCATCCGCGCGGGCCTGTCCGAAGGCGGCAAGCTCTATGCATCGCCCTTCTACGGCGAAAGCTCCATGCTCATGTACCGCAAGGACCTGGCCGACAAGGTGGGCTTCAAGATGCCCGAGCAGCCCACCTGGGAGCAGGTGAAGGAGTTCGCCGGCAAGGCACACGACCCCAAGGCGGGCGTGTACGGCATGTGCCTGCGCGGCAAGCCGGGCTGGGGCGACAACATGGCTTTCTTCACCACGCTGGTCAACACCAACGGCGGCCAGTGGTTCGACATGCAGTGGAAGCCGCAGATCGACACCAAGCCCTGGAAGGATGCGCTGACCTTCTACGTGGACATCATGAAGGCCTACGGCCCGCCCGGCGCCTCGGCCAACAGCTTCAACGAGAACCTGGCGCTGTTCAACGAAGGCAAGTGCGCCATGTGGGTCGACGCGACCATTGCCGCATCCTTCGTGAGCGACCCCAAGCAGTCGAAGGTGGCGGACAAGGTGGCCTTCGCCCAGGCGCCTGTGGCTGTCACGCCCAAGGGTGCCAACTGGCTGTGGGCGTGGGCGCTGGCCGTGCCCGCCGGCTCGCAGAAGGTCGATGCCGCCGAGAAGTTCGTGAAGTGGGCCACCTCCAAGGACTACATCCAGCTGGTGGCCAAGGAGCAGGGCTGGCATGCGGTGCCCACCGGCACGCGCAAGTCGACCTACGCCACGCCTGAGTTCCTGAAGGCGGCCAAGTTCGCCGATGCCGAAAAGAAGGCGCTGGACACAGCCAACCCCAACGACAGCACGCTGCCCAAGTCGCCTTATGTGGGCGTGCAATTCGCCGCCATTCCCGAGTTCCAGGCCATCGGCGTGGCGGTGGGCCAGCAGGTCAGCGCTGCGCTGTCGGGCAAGGTCACGGTCGAGCAGGCGCTCAAGACATCGCAGACCGCGGCCGAGCGCGAGATGCGCAAGGCGGGCTACTACAAGTAAGGCGACGCCGGGGCAGGCACGAATCAGGGAGGAACAACAATGAATCGCCTATTGCCAAGGGCACTGATGACGCCGGCGGTGCTTGCGCTGCTGCTGTGGATGATCGTGCCGCTGTGCATGACGCTGTACTTCTCCAGCGTCAACTACAACCTCATGCAGCCGGGTGAGCGCAACTTCATCGGGTTGGAGAACTTCCACTACTTCGTGACCGACCCGGACTTCTGGCCGGCGGTGTGGAACACGCTGTTGCTCATCGGCAGCGTGATCGTCATCACCGTGGTGCTGGGCATTGGCCTGGCGCTGCTGGTGAACGAGCCTTTCCCGGGGCGCGGCATCGTGCGCGTGCTGCTCATCTCGCCCTTCTTCGTCATGCCGGCGGTCAACGCGCTGCTGTGGAAGCACATGATGATGAACCCCATCTACGGCGTGCTGGCCAACGTGTGGAAGTTCTTCGGGCTCACGCCGGTGGACTGGCTCACCGAGGTGCCGCTGTTCTCGGTGATCGTGATGGTGGCCTGGCAGTGGCTGCCCTTTGCATGCCTGATCTTCATCACCTCGCTTCAGTCGCTGGACCGCGAGCAGATGGAAGCGGCGCGCATGGACGGCGCCAACGCCTTCCAGCGCTTCTTCTACCTCACGCTGCGCCACCTGGGCCGGCCCATGGCGGTGGTGATCATGATCGAGATGATCTTCCTGCTCTCGGTGTTTGCGGAGATCGCCATCACCACCAACGGTGGCCCCGGCAACGAGAGCACCAACCTCACCTACATGATCTTCAAGCAGTCGCTGATGAACTTCGACGTGGGCGTGGCATCTGCCGGTGCGCTGTTCGCGGTGATCCTGGCCAACATCGTGGCGGCCTTCCTCATCCGCATCATCGGCAAGAACCTGGACTAGGGAGAGAACGCATGCTCAAGGAAAACTTCCTGGCCATTTCGCTGCGCACCGTGTTTGCCTGGTTCTTCACGCTGCTGCTGTTCTTTCCGCTGGGGTGGTTGATGCTCACGGCCTTCAAGACCGAACTGCAGGCCATCCACGTGCCGCCGCTGCTCGTCTTCGAGCCCACCATGGAGAATTTCGGCGAGGTGCAGCGCCGCAGCGACTACCTGCTGTACGCGCGCAACTCGCTGGTCACCAGCCTGGGCTCCACCGTGCTGGGCATGCTCATCGCGGCGCCGGCGGCGTACTCGATGGCCTTCTTTCGCACCAAGCGCACCCGCGACATCCTGATGTGGATGCTCTCCACCAAGATGATGCCGGCGGTGGGCGCGCTGGTGCCCATCTACGTGCTGGCGCAGACGGCCGGCATGCTCGACACGCTGTCGGGCCTGACGATCGTGTTCACGCTGTCGAACCTGCCGATCATGGTGTGGATGCTCTACACCAGCTTCAAGGACATTCCCAACGAGATCCTCGAAGCCTCGCGCATGGACGGTGCCACGCTGTGGACCGAGTTCCGGCATGTGGTGCTGCCGCTGGCGGTGGGCGGCTTCGCATCCACCGGCCTGCTGTGCCTGGTGCTGAGCTGGAACGAGGCCTTCTGGGCGCTCAACCTCAGCTCGGCCAAGTCCGGCACGCTGGCCACGCTCATCGCCTCGTATTCCAGCCCCGAAGGCCTGTTCTGGGCCAAGTTGTCGGCCGCATCGCTGATGGCCATTGCGCCCATCGTGGTGTTCGGCTGGTTCTCGCAGAAGCAGCTCGTGCAGGGCCTGACCTTCGGCGCAGTCAAGTGACCAAGCAGGGAGACAAAGACATGGCATACCTGGAACTTCAGAACATCACCAAGAGTTTTGCGGACGCCCACATCATCAAGGGCGTCAACCTCGCCATCGAGAAGGGCGAGTTCATCGTGTTCGTCGGGCCGTCTGGCTGCGGCAAGTCCACGCTGCTGCGCCTGATCGCCGGGCTGGAGCCCATCACCGGCGGCAGGCTGGTGCTCGACGGGCAGGACATCAGCCACGTTGCGTCGGGCAAGCGCGGCCTGGCCATGGTGTTCCAGAGCTACGCGCTCTATCCGCACATGAGCGTGTACGACAACATGTCCTTCGCGCTCAAGCTGGCCGGGGTCGACCAGCAGACCATCCGCCAGAAGGTGAGCCAGGCGGCCACCTCGCTCAACCTCACGCAGTACCTCGACCGCACACCCAAGGAACTGTCGGGCGGCCAGCGCCAGCGGGTGGCCATCGGCCGGGCCATCGTGCGCTCGCCCAAGGTGTTCCTGTTCGACGAACCGCTGTCGAACCTCGATGCGGCCTTGCGCGGCAACACGCGGGTTGAAATCCACAAGCTGCACAAGGCCCTGGGCGCCACCACCATCTACGTCACGCACGACCAAGTGGAAGCCATGACGCTGGCCGACCGCGTGGTGGTGCTCAAGGACGGTCTGATCGAGCAGGTGGGCACGCCGCTGGAGCTGTACGACCGGCCGGCCAACCGCTTCGTCGCGCAGTTCATCGGCATGCCGTCGATGAACATGGTGGCGGCCGATGCGGTGCCATCGTTCTCGCAATTGAGCCGGGGCAAGCTGCCGGCGGACGGCTTCCTGGGCGTTCGGCCCGAAGGGGTGCGCGTGTATCCGCAAGGCCGTGGCCTGGGCGAGCCCGGTCGCGTGGATCTGATCGAGGCGCTGGGGGCCGACACGCTCATTCACGTGGACGTGAACGGCACGCAGCTCATTGCCAGGCAGAACGAGCGCACGCCGCTGCGGGCCGGCGAGAGCGTGCAGGTCGAGCTCGACCCGTCCGTGCTGCACCTGTTCAACCGTGAAGGCCGTGCGCTGCACGCCTGAACGTATCCGCCTTCATCCTTTTCTTTTCCGGAACTTCCCATGTCCTATTCGGCTGCATCCGAATCGGTGATGCTGCACCTGGGCCTCGGCTCCTTTCACCGGGCACACCAGGCCGCCTACCTGCAGGCGTTGATCGACGCGGGCGACACGCGCTGGTCCATCGTCGGCACCAACATCCGGCCGGAGATGGCCGAGCTGCTCACCGCGCTGCAAGGCCAGGACGGTGCCTACACGCTGGAAACCGTCTCGCCCGCTGGCCAGTATCGCTACCAGCGCATCGAGTCCATCCGGCGCGTGCTGCCCTACGACGCAACGCTGGCCTCGGCCGTCGAGGTGGCGGCGCTGCCCTCGACACGCATCATTTCCTTCACCGTGACCGAGGCGGGCTATTACCTCGACCCGACCGGCCAGCTCGACACGAAGGCGACCGACATCGTAGCCGACGTGCGCAAGCTGCAGAGCGGCGAAGCCGGAAGCACCGTCTTCGGTGCGGTGGCCGCCATGCTGCGCAAGCGAATGTCGGCCGGCGCGGGCCCGGTCACGCTGCTCAACTGCGACAACCTGCGCCACAACGGCGAGCGCTTTCGCAGCATGCTGCACGCCTTCCTCGATTTGCTGGCCGATGCGCCGCTGCTGGCGTGGATGCAGGCGAACACAAGCTGTCCCAATTCAATGGTCGACCGGATCACGCCGCGCCCGCCGCCCGAGCTGCGCGATCGCGTGCGCCAGGCCACGGGCTGGGACGACGCGGCACCGGTGGGTGGCGAGAGCTTCATCCAATGGGTGATCGAGGACGACTTTGCCAACGGCCGTCCTGAGTGGGAGCGGGTGGGCGTGCAGATGGTCCAGTCGGTCGCGCCCTACGAAGAGGCCAAGATCCGCATCCTCAACGGCAGCCACAGCTGCATCGCGTGGGCCGGCACGCTGGCGGGCATGCGCTTCATCCACGAAGGCGCCCGGGACCCGACCATCCGCCAGCTGGCATACGACTACATCACCGACGACGTGATTGCCTGCCTGGACCGGCCCGGCGCCCCCAGCCCGGTGAACCTGCCCGACTACCGCGACGTGGTGCTGGAGCGCTTCGGCAACGAGGCGGTGCGCGACACGAACCAGCGCGTGGCCATGGATGCGTTCTCCAAGATCCCCGGCTTCATCGCACCCACGATTCGCGAGCGCCTTGCGGCGGGGCAGCCGATCAGCAGCGTGGCGGTGCTGCCCGCGCTCTTCCTGGGCTTCCTGCAGCGCTGGCACGCCGGCGCCTTGCCCTACGAGTACCAGGACCAGGCCATGGACCCCGCGGTGGCCCACGCCATGTGCGACGCGCCCGACCCGGTGGCGGCCTTCTGCGGCGAGACCTCGCTGTGGAACGAACTGGCTGGCGATGCGCGGCTGGTCGACGCGGTGCGGCAGGCCATGCAGCGCCACGCGGCACTGGTTGGCGGGAGCAGGCCTTGAACACCCGGCTGGCCCAGCGGCATGTGCTGGTTACCGGTGCGGGCGGTGGCATCGGCCTGGCGATTGCCCAGGCCTGTGCGCAGGCGGGCGCCCGGGTCAGCGTGGTGGACCGTGCGGCGCAGCCATCCGATGGCGTCAAGGGCCTGCAATTGCTTCATCCCGGCGCGGTGCAATACCTGGCGGCCGACGTGACGAAAGCCGAAGACATCGAGGTCTTCGTCGCCGCGGCCATCGAGCAGTCTGGCCCGGTGCATACGCTGGTCAACAACGCTGCCGTGTTCGAGATGGCACCGCTGCTGCAGGCCGATGCCGATTCCTTCGATCGCCTGTTTGCCGTCAACGTCAAGGGCATGTTCTTCGTCATGCAGGCCGTGCTGCGCCACATGGTCGACGCCGCCACGCCAGGTGCCAGCGTAATCAACCTGGCCTCGCAGGCCGGGCGGCGCGGCGAGGCGCTGGTGGCGCACTACTGCGCCACCAAGGCCGCGGTCATCAGCTACACCCAGAGCGCCGCGCTGGCCATGGCGCCGCACGGCATCCGCGTCAACGCCATCTCGCCCGGCGTGGTCGACACCCCCATGTGGGCCCAGGTCGATGCCCAGTTCGCCCGCTACGAAGGGCTTGCCCTGGGCGAGAAGAAGCGCCAGGTGGGCCTGGCGGTGCCGCTGGGGCGCATGGGCACGCCGCAGGACATCGCTGGCGCCGCCGTATTCCTGGCCAGCGACGAGGCCCGCTACATCACCGCACAGACCTTGAATGTCGACGGTGGTAACGTCATGAGTTAGCAGCCCAAGAAGGCACCGACGGACATGTCAGCCATCGCGCAACCCCAACGCCGCCTGCCGCGCCAGCGCCAGCCAGAGCTGGAACGCGACTGCTCCCGCTCACCCGAGCTGGGCTACGAAACGCAGGAGGAAGCGGGCCTGGTGCGCTGCCTGGTGCACGGCTACCCCACGCCGCTGGCGCGCTGGCATTGCCACGACGAGTACGAGCTGCACCTCATCACCCGCACCTCGGGCAAGGCATTCGTGGGCGACTGGATCGGCCCTTTCCAGCCCGGCCACCTGGTGCTGTGCGGGCCGAGGCTGCCGCACAACTGGGTTTCCTTCGACGTGCCGCCCCAAGGCGTGGATGAGCGCGACCTGGTGATCCAGTTCATGCACGCCCCCTTCGAGCGCGCCGCCCAGGACATTCCCGAGCTGCGCGAGGTGATGCAGCTGCTGGCCCGCGCCGGCCACGGCATCGAGTTCTTCGGCATGTCGCAGGTTGCGCGCGCCCACTGGGACAAGGTCAAGGCATCGCGCGGGTTGCGCCGCTTCGGCCTGTTCTGCGAGTTCCTGGCCGACCTGGCGCAGTGCAACGACTACCGGCTGCTCTCCACCGTGCAGATGCAGGGCGCCGAGGGCGACGTGCAGGTCGAGCAGATCAACGGCGTGGTCAACCGCATCATCGACAACGTGGGCGAGCCCATCAGCATGTCGGACGTGGCCAGGGAGCTGGGCATGAGCGAGAGCCGCTTCTCGCGCTTCTTTCGCCGCTCCACCGGCAACAGCTTCACCGATTTCGTGAACCACGTGCGCATCAACAGCGCCTGCCACCTGCTGATGCAGACCGACCACCTGGTGACCGACATCTGCTACCAGGTGGGCTTCAACAACGTGGCCAACTTCAACCGGCGCTTTCTCGAGATCAAGGGCATGACGCCCACCGAGTTTCGCCGGCAGTCCGAATCGCGCTTTGCCGGCAGCCGTTGAGACTGCCTGCCGCCGGGGCCGGTCACAGTGCGAGGTCGGCCAGCACAGGCGGTGAGGCCGCGAGACCTTCCCAGGCCATCGGCGTGCTGAGCAGCTCAACGCGCACCAGCGGCTTGTCGGCCGGCACGTGCACCGCGAACTGCCGGAAGCTGTCCGCACTCAGCGGGTCTTGCGCGCTGGCAGCAGGCGTGCCGCGGGGCTGGTTGAACGGGCGGAGTCCGCCCTGGAGCAACCGGTGGCGGACCGAGCCGGCCCCATAGGTCAGGCGCAGCGTGTAGTCGCTCCCGCCGTTGCGGCAATACCAGGGTGCCGCCGAGGTGTCGGGAACGATGCCGGCACGATCGGTGGCCGAGGTCGGATCGGAAAGAGGGCCTTGCGTCGGCGGCTGCTCGGGTTGACCCGGCACAGGGGGCGTTGCGTTGTCACTGCCACTCCCGTTGCTGCCGCTGTCGCCGGTTCCGTTTCCGGTCACGGTTGCGGATCCGCGTGGAGGGCCGTCGCTTCCGCCACAGCCGCCAAGCAGGCCGCTCAATCCCAGGGCCAGCCCTGTTGCGGCCGCGAGCCGGATCACGGCGCGCGGGTCTTGCAGCCACACGCGTGGCCAGTCGCCAAACAGCACTTTGGACATGCTCCTCCCCGTTTATCGGTCGTTGTATTTCAAGTGTGCACGTTGAAGTGCAAGCGTTCAACAGTGGTTAAACACAACGCGATGCCCCAATGAATAACGCCTGAGTTGCCAAAAGGTGCCGACTGTCCAAGAGTGCATCTCGGGCCCGCATTGACGAGGCCCTCAACAACAGGGAGATAAAAAATGAATGCGTGCGCAACTTCGCCCGAATTACGAAAAGGGCTCAAGCAACGCCACCTCGCCATGATTGCCCTCGGCGGCGTGATCGGTGCGGGGCTTTTCGTCGGATCGTCCTCGGTCATTCGCAGCACTGGGTCGGCGGCGTTCCTATCCTTCGCGGCCACCGGCGTGCTCATGGTGCTGGTGATGCGCATGCTGGGCGAGATGGCCACCTCGCGGCCGACCAGCGGCTCGTTCAGCGACTACGCGAGCGATGCCATGGGCGAGTGGGCGGGCTTCTCGGTGGCCTGGCTCTATTGGTACTTCTGGGTGGTGGTGATCGGCTTCGAGGCAGTGGCCGGCGCCAAGATCCTCAACTACTGGATGCCCGGTGTGCCGCTGTGGCCGCTGGCGCTGGGCCTCATGCTCCTGATGGTGGCCAGCAACCTGTTCTCGGTCGAATCGTTTGGCGAGTTCGAGTTCTGGTTCGCCGGCATCAAGGTGCTGGCCATCGGCGTGTTCATCGCGCTGGGTGCGCTGTACGTGCTGGGCGCCTGGCCGGGCCGCGCGATGGACTTCAGCAACCTGGTGGCGCACGGCGGCTTCCTGCCCCAGGGCGGCATGGCCATCTTCAGCAGCGTGGTGGTGGTCGTGTTCTCGATGGTGGGCGCCGAGGTAGCCACCATTGCCGCGGCCGAGTCGAACGATCCGGCCAGGGCCATCAAGCACGCCACCAAGTCGATCATGATCCGGCTGGCCGTGTTCTACGTGATCTCCATCTTCCTGATCACGGTGATCGTGCCGTGGAATTCGGTGACGCGCGACGCCTCGCCCTTCGTGAAGGCATTCAAGGTCATGGGCATTCCGGGTGCGGACCATCTCATGAATGCGGTGGTGCTCACTGCGGTGCTCTCGTGCCTCAACTCGGGCATCTACACCGCCTCGCGCATGCTCTTCGTGCTGGCGGCGCGCGCCCAGGCGCCGGCGAGCTTCGTCAAGGTCAATGCCAAGGGCGTGCCGATGACGGCCATCCTGGTGTCGAGCGTTGGCGGCTTTCTGTGCGTGCTGGCGGCCTATGTGTCGCCGGACACGGTGGTCATGTTCCTGCTGAACTCGTCGGGCGCGCTCATGCTGCTGCTCTACATCGTGATCGGCGTGTCGCAACTCGTGCTGCGCGTTCGAGGGGTGCAGCAGCAACAGCCGCTGGTGAGGATGTGGCTCTTTCCCTGGCTCACGCTGGCGACCATCGCGGCCATGGTGGCGCTGCTGATCCAGATGGCGGCCGACCCGGAGACTGCCTCGCAGGTCTACATGAGCCTGCTGGCCTTCGGGGTCTCGATGGTGATGTACGGCATCACGCGTG
Organism: Pseudomonadota bacterium; assembly: GCA_018241225.1. Taxonomy (GTDB): domain Bacteria; phylum Pseudomonadota; class Gammaproteobacteria; order Burkholderiales; family Burkholderiaceae_C; genus Variovorax. Next base: position 5,721 of record JAFEEG010000022.1, on the reverse strand, counting down.
CCGCGCGTCCACGGCCGGTGTGTGCTGCAGGCTGAAGCACCAGGCAAGCGCGGTGCGCGCAGCCGCGCGGCGAAGCAACGCGCAAGCCGCGCACCAATGAAAAAAGCCGGGCTCTGCCCGGCTTCTTGATCTGGCTGTAACAACCACTCGAAGAGCGAAGCTCTTCGAGTGAGTGGCATTACATGCCCATGCCGCCCATGCCACCCATGCCGCCCATGTCGGGCATGCCGCCGCCGGCCGGTGCGTCGTCCTTCGGTGCTTCGGCGACCATGGCTTCGGTCGTCAGCAGCAGCGAAGCAACCGAAGCAGCGTTCTGCAGCGCGGTGCGGGTCACCTTGGTCGGGTCCAGGATGCCCAGCTCGAGCATGTCGCCGTAGGTGTCGTTGGCGGCGTTGAAGCCGTAGTTGCCCTTGCCACCCAGCACGTTGTTCACGACCACGCTGGCTTCGCCGCCGGCGTTGTTCACGATTTCGCGCAGGGGAGCTTCAACAGCCTTGAGCACCAGCTTGATGCCGGCGTCCTGGTCGACGTTGTCGCCCTTGATCTTGTCGCCCACGGCTTGCTTGGCACGCAGCAGAGCCACGCCACCGCCAGCCACAACGCCTTCTTCCACTGCAGCGCGGGTGGCGTGCAGGGCGTCTTCGACGCGAGCCTTCTTTTCCTTCATTTCGACTTCGGTGGCAGCGCCAACCTTGATCACGGCAACACCGCCGGCCAGCTTGGCCACGCGCTCTTGCAGCTTTTCGCGGTCGTAGTCGCTGGTGGCTTCTTCGATCTGCACGCGGATCTGCTTCACGCGCGCTTCGATGTCCACAGCGGCGCCGGAGCCGTCGATGATGATGGTGTTTTCCTTGCCCACTTCGATGCGCTTGGCCTGGCCCAGGTCGGCCAGGGTCACCTTCTCGAGGGTCAGGCCCACTTCTTCGGCGATGACCTTGCCGCCCGTCAGGATGGCAATGTCTTCGAGCATGGCCTTGCGGCGGTCGCCGAAGCCAGGAGCCTTCACGGCCACGACCTTCAGGATGCCGCGGATGGTGTTGACCACCAGAGTAGCCAGGGCTTCGCCTTCGACTTCTTCAGCAATGATCAGCAGGGGACGGCCAGCCTTGGCAACTTGCTCCAGCGTGGGCAGCAGGTCGCGGATGTTGCTGATCTTCTTGTCGAACAGCAGCACGAAGGGGTTGTCCAGAATCGCGGATTGCTTTTCGGGGTTGTTGATGAAGTAGGGCGACAGGTAGCCGCGGTCGAACTGCATGCCTTCGACGACGTCGAGTTCGCTGTCCAGGCTCTTGCCGTCTTCGACGGTGATGACGCCTTCCTTGCCGACCTTGTCCATCGCGTCAGCGATGATCTTGCCGATGGTCTCGTCGCTGTTGGCCGAGATCGAGCCGACCTGGGCGATTTCCTTGGACGTGGTGGTGGCCTTGGAAGCCTTCTTCAGCTCTTCCACCAGGGCAGCCACGGCGCGGTCGATGCCGCGCTTGAGGTCCATGGGGTTGATGCCGGCGGCCACGTACTTGAAGCCTTCGCGCACGATGGCCTGGGCCAGAACCGTGGCGGTGGTGGTGCCGTCACCAGCGTTGTCGCTGGTCTTGGAGGCCACTTCCTTCACGAGCTGGGCGCCCATGTTCTGCAGCTTGTCCTTGAGTTCGATTTCCTTGGCCACGGACACACCGTCCTTGGTCACGGTGGGGGCGCCGAAGGAGCGCTCGAGCACCACGTTGCGGCCCTTGGGACCGAGGGTGACCTTCACTGCGTTGGCCAGGATGTTCACACCCTCGACCATGCGTGCGCGGGCTTCGCCGCCGAAGACTACGTCTTTTGCTGCCATGTTCTATGACTCCGATATCTCTGAATTGATTACTTCTCGACGACTGCGAACAGGTCGTCTTCCTTCATGACCAGCAGCTCGTCGCCGTCGACCTTGACGGTCTGGCCCGAGTACTTGCCGAACAGGACGCGGTCGCCGACCTTGACGTTCATCGACACGATGTCGCCCTTGTCGTTCTTCTTGCCCGGGCCCACGGCCAGCACTTCGCCCTGGTCGGGCTTTTCGGCGGCGTTGTCGGGAATGACGATGCCAGAGGCGGTCTTGGTTTCGCTTTCAATGCGCTTGACGATCACGCGATCGGCCAAAGGACGAAGTTTCAATTGCATCTCCTGAATGGAAGAAAGAAGGAAGCCGAACGGGTCGGCAATGCGTTCCGGTCGGCGAGACGAGGGGGTGGTTGTTAGCACTCAACCCCAACGAGTGCTAATCATAAGGGCTTTTATGACGGTTTCAAGGCGGGGCGGGCCCCCGCCGGCGACGGCCTGCCGCTTTTACCTGGGCCCAGGGGCTATTCGACCCCGGTGAATTTCCCGTCCTCGAAGCGCATGTGAGCTGGCGCCTGGTGGTTGCAGTGGCGCTCCCACAGGGCCTGCAAGGCGCTCTCGAACCGCCGTGCGAACAGCGGCGTGTCGAACAGGGGGGATTGCAGGCGGGCGTCGGCCAGGCGCTCTCGCAACGCGGCAAGCGCCTGGGGCGAGCGCGCGAGCGACAGGGCCAAGGCCTCGTAGCCAGCCAGGTCCTGGCTGACCAGTTCGGGCAGCCGGGCGGCCTTCAGCAAGCTGGTGGCAACGCGCGAGGCGAAGGTTGCCCCATTGACGGTCAGCACCGGCAATCCGGCCCACAACGCATCGCTGCAGGTGGTGTGCGCCCCGCAGTAGGGCGTGTCCAGGAACAGGTCGGCGCATGCATGGCGTGCCAGGTGTTCGTCCAGTGGCAGGTGCCGGGCCCAGACGATGCGGGTCGGGTCGACGCCGCGCGCGCGCGCCTGCGCCTCGAGGTTCGCGCAGGCCGCGTCGCTGCCCCGCAGCAGCCACAAAACGCTGCCGGGCACCTGCTGGAGCAAGCGCATCCAGACATCGAAGATGACCGGCGTGACCTTGAAACTGTTGTTGAAGCCAGCGAACACGAAGCCTTCCGGCGGCAGGCCGAGCGAGTCGCGCCCTGGCGGCACAGGCGCGATGTGCTTGGTGTTGTCGTTGACCTGGTAGGAATCGGGCAGGAAGACCAGCTTTTCCGAATAGTGCTGCACTTCGCCCGGATGCACGAGGCTTTCGTCTGCGACCAGGTAGTCGATGTAGTCGCAACCCATGGAGCCGGGAAAGCCCAGGTAGTTGACCTGGATCGGCGCCGCGCGGTGGGCAAAGATGCCGGGGCGGGCGTCGTAGGTGAAGCCTTTCAGGTCGATGGCGATGTCGATGGCGCGCGTGCGCGCCAGCTCGGCAATCTGCGCATCGGTCTTGTCGCTGACCTCGATGAATTCGTCGAATGCAGCGACCAGGCGGCTGCGCATGTCGTCGCGCACCTGGGGGCCGAAGGCGAACGCAACCAGTTCGAAGCGCGATCGGTCGTGGCACTCGAACAGTCGCGCCATGAGCTGCGAAGTCGCGTGGTTGTGGAAGTCGGCGGAGAAATAGCCCAACCTGATCTTTGCGCCGGACTGGCGGGCGGCAAAGGCGGGCGCCGGTGTGGCCGGGTACTTGGCCTGCCCGTACTGTCGTGCGCAAGCCAGCAAGTTGGCCGAGGTGGCGGGCGTTGCGAGAAGCGCAAACGGCACCGATGCCGGTTCGCCGCGCTCGATGCTGGCAACCAGCTTGTCGATGGCCTCATCGAGCCCGTCCCAACTGCAGATGTGCATGCGCGAATGCAGCAGGTTGCCTTGCAGGTAGGGCGTGTCCGGCGCCAGCCGCTGGACTTGCTCCAGGCATTCGACCGCCTGCACGTGGCGGCCCATGGCGGCGAGCAGGCCGGCCTTGCTCATCCAGACCTGCGCATCGTCGGGCTGCAATGCCAGCGCGCGATCGAGGCTCGCGACCGCGTCTGCGCGCCGTCCGACTTCGGCCAGCGCCTCGCCGCGGATGCACCACGCTTCCGTGAGGCCCGGGTCGAGTTGCAACGCCAGCTCGTACTGGGCCAGTGCGTCGTCGAAGCGCCGCAGAACCGCCAGCGAGCGCCCCATGTTGAAGTGCACCAGGGCCACGCCGGGCTGTTTGCGGGCGGCGGCAGAGAATTGCGCGATGGCCTGCTCGTGTTCTCCCAGCGCACTGTGCGCCACGCCGCTTTCGTGCAGGGCCTCGAAGAACTCGCCGGCCTTGGACATGGCCTTGCGAAATGCCGACAGCGCCTCTCGTGCCTTGCCTTGCTGAAGCTGGATCTTGCCAAGGTAGAAGTGCGCCTCTGGCGAGCCACCGGGCAGGCGCGTTGCCTTGCGCAGAAGTTCTTCGCAGGCCTGGTCCTCGCCACGGTTGCCGGCGATGTAGGCCAGCAGCTCCCAGGCGGGGGCGATGCCCGGGTCGCGCGCGAGCATCTGCTCGAGCAATGCCTGCGCGTTGGAATCGAACCCGCCGCGAAAGTACCTGTCGGCCAGGGCGAGGTCTTGCCGGACCTTGGCACTGAGCGCCGTCATTCGCGCTCTCCTGCGAGCGGCCGGAGGGGGCCGCCGCTGATCATCAGTCTTCTCATGCCGGGATTATTTCCCGGCGCGGCCTCACGATTGGCGCAGCGACGACGCCCGCAGCACCAGCTGCGGTGCCGGACCGGCCACGGTGCGCCGCATGGTGTCGCCGCGCAGGTGGTCGAACAGCAGGTCGATGGCCAGGTGGGCTACCTCGTCCAGGTGCAGGTCGACAGCCGTCAGCGGCGGCTCGCTCATGCGGGCGCGGATGCCGTCGTAGCGGGTGGCCAGCATCACGTCCTGCGGAATGCGCTTGCCGGCCTGCGCCAGATAACGCGCCACGCCGGTGGCAAAGGCATCCACCGGCACGCAGAAGGCATCGATGGCCGGATCGCGCGCCAGCAACTCGGCGGCGGCGGCAAGGCCGCCTTCTTCGCCCCGCGTTTCTTCCATTCGCAGGCACAGGCTCGGCATGCCGCGCTCAGACAGCATCGCGTCGTAGGCAGCCTGCGCCTGGGTGTAGGAATTGCGCTCCGCCGCGCCCACCACCAGCGCAATGCGGCGCGCGCCCTGGGCCCACAGATGCTCCAGCAGCAAGTCGGTGGCCTGGCGCGAATGCAGGTCGACGAAGGGCGCAGGGTCGCGTGCACCGCCCTGGCGGCCGATGCTCACCACCGGCAGGCCGCGCAGGCGCAGGGCGTCCAGGTTCGGGTCGTCGGCCGAGGGCTCGATGACAAGGGCGCCGTCCACGTCCAGCAGGTCCAGCGGCGCATGGCCCGTCTCCAGCGGCGGGGCCAGCACCATGGCCAGGCCGCGCTCCAGGGCGGCGGCAGCGGCCACCGCGGCGATCTCCATCAGGAAGCCCAGTCGCGAAGGCCCGCCCGCCACGGCGAAGGGCATGGAAGAGAGCAGCACGATCATGTGCGCCTCGCCGGTGCGCAGTCGTTGGGCATGGCGGTTGGGCCGGTAGCCCAGGGCCGCGGCGGCCTGCGCCACCCGCTCGCGCGTGCGCGCGTCCACCTGTCCGCGCCCGTTGAGGGCGTGCGACACCGTGGTGGGCGACACCCCGGCGGCGCGGGCAACGTCGGCAATGGTGACGCGCTGGTTCACGGCATTTCGCCCATGCCGCCGGCAGCCTGCAAGCGTGTGGCGCATGCCGATCCTGGATCTCGTTTTCCCATGTTGACGGCGACGATGGATGGTGGTTGAATTGCCCAAATCGTTTTGGGCGCGACCCAAAATGGTAACGCACCGCCTGACGGCGGTTTTTTCGGCAGAT
>JAFEEG010000021.1 GCA_018241225.1 Pseudomonadota bacterium | reverse complement strand
CACACAAAATTCCTGACAGGCTCCAGTTCGGGGCGTACGCTGGCTACCTCGACGCCACTGTTTTGCAGGTAGGCGGTGCTGATCTCCAACGCGACGGCCGCAGTGCCCTGCAGGTCGTAGCCGCCGCCGATGCCGCAGTGATTGCCCGCCAGCTCGACTTTCATCACGCGTGGATCGCGTGCGTAGTCGGCCAGGCGGAAATCCGAGCGCAGTTCGTCATGGGCTGCAATCACCAACGTCTGGCCGCGCACGTTGGAAGGCAGTGACAGGTCTTCATCCACGAAGCGCGTTACCGGGTCGAACATCACGTTGCTGGTGATGGACACGGCGCCCGGCGGCGCAACCTGGGTGCCGTCGGCGAGCACCAGGCCTTCTTTTTCGAGCCTGTGCGCGAAGATCATCGCGGTGGCGGCGCCTCGGCTGAAGCTGGCCATCGAGACGGAGAGGTCGTGGTAGGTGGCGCCGGGGGTGCGCTTCAAATAATCGCGAGCCTGTTCCGCGAACTCATTGAGCGCATCCCTGGCCGTGATGCGGAGTGGATCGGTGGGCAGGACACTCGCATTGACCCAGTTGCCGTGCTCCCCACCCGTGCCTACGCCGGGGTAGTACCGGGTGAATAGGTTTGGATCTTTCCGTGCAGAGACTTCTGCCTGATCGTAGAGATTGCCGACATTGGTTTGGTAGATGGTGTCTAGCAACGGGGGCTTGGTTTGCGGTAGATCGTCCTTGTTGTTGTTGGTGCCATCAAAGCCTATGAAGTAGACAAACTTGCCAGGTGGCGTACCCGAATTCAGATTCTCGAAAGATTCTTTCGTTGCTTGTAGCTTCGCTACTTCCTCAGGTGACAGATAACGCTCGATGGATGTACCCATTCTTGATTTCCTCCTTGATTAGCGCTTGTAGGTATTGGTGGGATAGATCTCGTAGGTGAGGTGATACCTGGACTTTGTCGTCTTCAGTAGTGGAGGATCGTCCTCATGCTTGGGCTTCGGGGTCACCAGGTACACGTAGAGTTGCCGCCCCTCAATAACAAAGGTCAGACCGTGGTGATCCATATCGGCAGGCAGCAGAGGGCGCAGGTTCACCCGCTCCTCGCGGACCTCGCCGGTTGCCTGGATGCGCCACTTGACGTAGAGAAATTCGCCCACCGGCATGGGGCCGCCGACGCTGGTGCGGGGCCCAAGACTGTCCTCAGGAGGCCGTGCCGCCTTGCGGACCATCCGGTACTGGTCGCCGTAGCTGTACTCGATCAATTCGACCTGCGGGTACCACTTGTCGGACCAGCCATCGAACGAAAACGAGTGAAACACCAGCTTGGGCTGGCTCTGGTTCGGTGCAGCCGTGCAGGCGCCCAGTGCCAGCACCAGCGCCCCAAGCACGATGCGCAAGCAGGTTCGACGCGCAGCGCGCATCACAGCTTGATAAAAGCTGCCGTTCATTTCTTCTTCTCCCTGTTGTTCGAGGCCTGATGCGGATTGCCCTGCCATCGACCTCGAGGCGTTCGATTCTGTCGTGACTACCGTCAGATGCACAGGCCCCAAGAGGTCGAATACAACAACCCAAGGAATCGTGGACATTTGCTTGGCTTTCGATCACGTTTCCTTAAGAACTGTGATCTCGCCGCATGCATGCGCCCATCGACTGCACCGTGCGTCGAGGCGGGGGGGATGCAGGCAGATGGCCTGACCAATGTGCTGGGGTATTCACCCGGGATTTAAGGGCTTTGACTACTATGCAAACCTATGCAAATGGGTTCATATCTAACCCATCGTTGAAGCCAATCCTGGAGTTGCCATGCAGGACAGCCAAGTGAACGACAAACAGAAAAGCTCGCGCCGAAGCTTCTTCGCCGGTGCCGCCGGCGTAGGCGCCGCAGCCGCCGCAGTGGCGGTGCTGCCCAAGGTCGAAGCCACCGATGCCGCCCCCGCGCAAAGTGCCAAGCCCCCGCCGGAAAAGGGTGGCGGCTACCAGCTTTCCGAGCACGTGAAGCGCTACTACCGAACCACTTCTGCCTGAGGACGGACCCAAGATGCTGCTCACTCGCAAGGCGAATGGCGCTTCAGCCGCAGCTGGCGCGCAGGCCTCCAACAACGGCAACACGCACACGCCCTTCGTCCACAGCCTGCGGCGCGGCTTGGCCAATGCCTTGCCAACCATGGACCGGCGCGGCTTCCTGCGCCGCTCGGGCCTGGGCGTCGGTGTCGGTCTGGCCGCCGGCCAGCTCACGCTGATGCGCAAGTCGCAGGCGGCCGAAGGGCAGGGTCCCGCCATCGGCGCCGGCAAGGTCGAGGTGCGGCGCACGGTGTGTTCGCACTGCTCGGTGGGTTGCGCCTCCGACGCGGTGGTGGAAAACGGCGTGTGGGTGCGCCAGGAGCCGGTGTTCGATTCGCCCATCAACCTGGGCTCGCACTGCGCCAAGGGCGCCGCGCTGCGCGAACACGGCCACGGCGAATACCGCCTGCGCTATCCGATGAAGCTGGTCAACGGCAAGTACGAGCGCATCAGCTGGGACACGGCCCTGAGCGAAATCGTGGCCCGCATGCAGGATCTGCGCAAGGCCAGCGGACCCGATTCGCTGTACTTCATCGGCTCGTCCAAGCACAGCAACGAGCAGAGTTACCTGCTGCGCAAGTGGGTCAGCTTCTGGGGCACCAACAACTGCGACCACCAGGCGCGCATCTGCCACTCCACCACGGTGGCCGGTGTTGCCAACACCTGGGGTTACGGTGCCATGACCAACTCCTACAACGACATGCGCAACGCCAAGGTGGCGATGTACATCGGCTCGAACGCGGCCGAGGCTCATCCGGTGAGCATGCTGCACATGCTGCATGCCAAGGAGAACGGCTGCAAGATGATCGTGGTCGACCCGCGCTTTACCCGCACGGCGGCCAAGGCCGACGAGTACGTGCGCATCCGCTCGGGCTCGGACATCGCCTTCCTCTTCGGCCTGCTGCACCACATCTTCAAGAACGGCTGGGAAGACAAGAAGTACATCAACGACCGCGTCTTCGGCATGGACAAGGTGCGCGAAGAAGTCATGACCAAGTGGACGCCCGACAAGGTCGAGGAGGTCTGCGGCGTACCCGAGGCGCAGATGCTCAAGGTGGCCACCTGGATGTCGCAGAACCGCCCCAGCACCGTGGTGTGGTGCATGGGCCAGACGCAGCACTCCATCGGCAACGCCATGGTGCGCGCCTCTTGCATCCTGCAGCTGGCGCTGGGCAACGTGGGCGTGTCGGGCGGGGGCACCAACATCTTCCGCGGTCACGACAACGTGCAGGGCGCCACCGACGTGGGCCCCAACCCCGATTCGCTGCCCGGCTACTACGGCCTGGTGGAAGGCTCGTGGAAGCACTTCGCCGCCGGCTGGGGCGTGGACTTCGACTGGATCAAGTCGCGCTACGCCTCGCCGGCCATGATGGGCAAGTCGGGCATGACGGTGTCGCGCTGGATCGACGGCGTGCTCGAGAAGAACGAGCTGATCGACCAGGACTCGAACCTGCGCGGCGTGTTCTATTGGGGCCACGCGCCCAACTCGCAGACGCGCGGGCTCGAAATGAAGCGGGCCATGGACAAGCTGGACCTGCTGGTGGTGATCGACCCGTACCCCTCGGCCACCGCCGCCATGGCGGCCATGCCGGGCCGGGCGGAAGACCTCAACCCCAACCGCGCGGTGTACCTGCTGCCGGCGTGCACGCAGTTCGAGACCAGCGGCTCGGTCACCGCGTCCAACCGCTCGCTGCAATGGCGCGAGAAGGTCATCGAGCCGCTGTGGGAAAGCCGCAGCGACCACATGATCATGCAGCAGCTGGCCGACCGCCTGGGCTTCGGCAAGGAGCTGTCGAAGAACTACAAGATGCAGAAGGTCAAGGGCATGGACGAGCCCGTGCCCGACGACATCCTGCGCGAGATCAACCGCACGAACTGGACCATCGGCTACACCGGCCAGAGCCCCGAGCGCCTTCAGGCCCACATGCGCAACATGGGCGCCTTCGACGTGACCACGCTGCGGGCCAAGGCCTCGGTCAAGGACAAGGTCAACGGCTACGACATCGCGGGCGACTACTTCGGCCTGCCATGGCCCTGCTACGGCACGCCCGAGCTCAAGCACCCGGGCAGCCCCAACCTGTACGACACCTCTCGCCACGTGATGGACGGCGGCGGCAACTTCCGCGCCAACTTCGGCGTGGAGCGCGACGGCCAGAACCTGCTGGCCGAAGACGGCTCGTGCTCCAAGGGCGCGGACATCACCACCGGCTACCCCGAGCTGGACCACGTGCTGCTGAAAAAGCTGGGCTGGTGGGACGAGCTCACGCCCGAGGAGAAGACCAAGGCCGAAGGCAAGAACTGGAAGACCGATTCCTCGGGCGGCATGATGCGCGTGTTCATGAAGAACCACGGCTGCCACCCCTTCGGCAATGCCAAGGCGCGTGCGCTGGTGTGGAACTTCCCCGACCCGGTGCCGGTGCACCGGGAGCCGCTGTACGGCAACCGCCCCGAGCTGGTGGCCAAGTACCCCACGCACAAGGACATTGCCACCTTCTGGCGCCTGCCCACGCTCTACAAGAGCGTGCAGGACAAGAACGTGGCGGACAAGGTGGCCGAGAAATTCCCCATCATCCTCACCTCCGGGCGGCTGGTCGAGTACGAGGGCGGCGGTGAAGAAACGCGCTCCAACCCCTGGCTGGCCGAGCTGCAGCAGGAGGCCTTCGTCGAGATCAACCCGAAGGTGGCGGCGCAGAAGAACATCCGCAACGGCGAGCGCGTATGGGTGCACACGCCCACCGGCGCCAAGCTCAATGTGCAGGCGCTGGTCACCGAACGCGTGGCACCCGACACGGCCTTCATTCCCTTCCACTTCTCGGGCCGATGGCAGGGCGCGGACATGCTGCCCTACTACCCGGCCGGCGCGCACCCCGTGGTGCGCGGCGAGGCCGTGAACACCGGCACCACCTACGGCTACGACAGCGTCACCATGATGCAAGAGACGAAGTCGACCATCTGCAACATCGAGAAAGCCTGAGGTAGCGCAATGGCAAGAATGAAATTTGTCTGCGATGCCGAGCGCTGCATCGAATGCAACGGCTGCGTCACCGCCTGCAAGAACGAGAACGAGGTGCCCTGGGGCGTGAACCGCCGCCGCGTGGTCACGCTCAACGACGGGGTGCCGGGCGAGAAGTCGATCTCGGTGGCCTGCATGCATTGCTCCGACGCGCCCTGCATGGCGGTGTGCCCGGTGCAGTGCTTCTATCGCACCGAAGAAGGTGTGGTGCTGCATGACAAGGACGTGTGCATCGGCTGCGGCTACTGCTCCTATGCCTGCCCCTTCGGTGCGCCGCAGTTCCCCGCGCAAGGCACCTTCGGTGCGCGCGGCAAGATGGACAAGTGCACCTTTTGCGCCGGCGGCCCCGAGGCCAACGGCTCGCAGGCGGAGTTCGAGAAGTACGGGCGCAATCGCCTGGCCGAAGGCAAGCTGCCCGCCTGCGCCGAGATGTGTTCCACCAAGGCCCTGCTGGCCGGCGACGGCGATGTCGTGGCCGACATCTTCCGCACCCGTGTCGTGCAACGCGGCAAGGGCGCCGAGGTGTGGGGCTGGGGCACCGCCTACGGCTCGCAGCAGGCCGGCAAGCCCGGCGGCAACGGAGTCAAGCAATGAAGCGCGCCTTCTTCTTCGTCACTTGCTGCGCGCTGGCTCTGCTGGCCGGTTGCGGCGAAAAGCCACAGACCAACGCGCAGGGCGTCAAGCACGACGCGGCGCCCTGGTCGGGCACGACTGCCAATGGTGAGCAAAAGGATGGCGGCGGCACCGCCTTCACCGCCCCCGGCTGGAAGGTGGGCGACAAGGCCGCGTGGGAAGCGCAGATCAAGACCCGCGGCCAGAACGGGCAGAACGAGTACAACCGGATGCAATGAGCGAAGAAAGGCCCGGCATCATGAACAGAACGCTGAGCGCCCTGGTGCTGGCTGCGGTTCTGGGCGGCGCTGCCTTTTCCGGCGGCGCGCAGGCCCAGCAAGCCCAGGCACCCTCGGCCGCAGGCCCCGTCGCGCCCGCGCCGGCCCCTGCCGCCGGCGGCATTCAAAGCCAGAACATCTTCGAGGTGAAGCCCGAGGCCAGCGAGCAGCCGGGCTACCTGCAGCAGAGCAACGGCGAGCGCGCGAAGGTGCAGCCAGGCAACAACGCGCCCATGTGGCGCCAGGTGGGGCAGGGCGTGACGGGCTATTCGAGCCTGCCCCTGCACGAGGCGCCCGAAGCGGGCAACCTCATCCAGCCCACGGTGGAGTACCCCGGCGCACACCGCACCAACGCAGGCGAAGCGTGGCGCCAGGTGCGCAACAACTGGATCATTCCGCACGGCGCGGCACTGCTGTTCGTCACGCTGCTGGCGCTGGCCATCTTCTATTTCACGCGCGGCACCATCGGGCTGCATGGCGAGGAAACCGGTCGCAAGATCGAGCGCTTCACGCCCTTCGAGCGCGCCACGCATTGGTCCAACGCCATCGCCTTCGTCTTGCTGGCGGTGAGCGGCATCGTGATGGCCTTCGGCAAGTTCTTCCTGCTGCCGGTCATTGGCGGGGCGCTGTTCGGCTGGCTCACCTATGCGCTCAAGACGATGCACAACTTCGTCGGGCCGCTGTTCGTGGTGACGCTGGTGCTGATGCTCGTCACCTTCTTTCGCGACAACCTGCCGCGCAAGGGTGACCTGACCTGGCTGCTCAAGGGCGGCGGCCTGTTCGGCGGCAAGGCCGAGCCGCGCTCGCACCGCTTCAATGCCGGCGAGAAGATCGTCTACTGGGGCGGCATGCTGGTGCTGGGCGGCATCGTGGTCGGCTCGGGCCTGTTCCTGGACAAGCTGTTGCCGGGCTTCGTGTACACCCGTGGCGAGATGCAGGTGGCGCACATGATCCACGGCACGGCCACCATGTTCATGATGGCGCTGATCCTCGGCCATATCTACATCGGCACGCTGGGCATGAAGGGCGCCTACACCGCCATGCGCGAAGGCTACGTGGACGAGACCTGGGCGCGCGAGCACCACCCCGACTGGTACGACGACATTGGCGCCGGCAAGATCCCGGCGCAGCGCAGCGAGCAGAAGCCGGCTGCAGGCGGTGCCTCGGGCTCCATGGCAACCGAAGGAAGATCCACATGATGCTCATGAAGAAGACATCCGCATGCCTGGCCGTGGTGTCGGCCGCGGCTTGCCTGGTTGCCGCGCCTGCATCGTGGGCGAAGCTGGCCGCCCCGCCCGAACCCACGCCCGAAGCCAAGGCCAAGGCCGCGGAAACCGCCGCGCGCACCGCCTGGACGGGCAAGGTGGACGCCTACAAGCTGTGCCTGGCGCAAGACCGCGCGGTCGACAACTACCGCGCCGGTGCATCGGCCGCCGGCAAGCAGGTGCCTGCCGCCGCGGCCACGCCGCCGTGCGCTGACCCAGGCCCGTTTGCCTACGTGCCGCCGGAGGCTGCCAAGCCGCTGGAGGCCGCGGGTGCCCATTCGCCCGCCACGCCCGCGACCTCGCCGCATAATTCGGCAACGCCTGACGCCCAGGCGCCGAAGAAGCAGCAGTAGTGAATCGGCCCCTCGACAAAACCACCGGCAACACCACCAACGCACCAGCGCAACGCCCACCACGCCTGACCTGCGCACGCGCGCCGCTGACGCGTGAGGTCGAGGTGGTGAACGAGCGCGGCGAGCGAGAACGCGTCCACATTCCCGCCGAGCGCGACCTGACGATCTACGTGGACCGGCGCGAACTGGTCACGCTGATGACGCTGGGCGCGCAGCCCGAGCTGCTGGTGCTGGGCTACCTGCTCAACCAGCGCCTGGTGCAAGGCGCCTTCGATGTCGAGTCGATCACCGTCGACTGGGAAGTGGGGGCCGCGGCCGTGAAGACCCATGCCGGCATCGACCGCATCGAGGAGCGCACCGCCAAGAAGGTGGTCACCACCGGCTGCGGCCAGGGCAGCGTGTTCGGCGAGCTCATGGCCGACATCGAGCGTGTTCGGCTGCCGCCCACCCGCATGACGCAGGCGCAGCTGTATGCGCTGGTCAATGCCATCCGGCTGCAGGAGAGTACGTACAAGTCGGCCGGCTCGGTGCACGGGTGTGCGCTGTTCACGCTGGGCAGCGATGACGCCGGCGACGGACCGCAGGCTGCCATGCAGATCTTCGTGGAGGACGTGGGCCGCCACAACGCCATCGACACCATTGCCGGCTGGATGGCCATGCAGCCCGGCGAAGGCGAGGGCGCGCTGGGCGCGGCGCGGGTGTTCTACACCACGGGCCGCCTGACCAGCGAGATGGTCATCAAGTCTGCGCAGATGGGCGTGCCCATCGTGGTCTCGCGCAGCGGCATGACGCAGATGGGCTTCGACGTGGCGCAGCGCGTGGGGCTGTGCGCCATCGGGCGCGCAACCAATCGGCGCTTTGTCTGCTATGCGGGGGCGGATCGGCTGGTGCTGCAGCCCGAGTTGGCTGAGCGGGCGTAGTTTCCCCGTAGTTTCCCGGTTGCCGTGGCGCGAGCGCAGGCAGTCGTGCTCGGCGGTTGACGCCGCCGCACTTGCGCCGCCGTGCCAACTGCGCACAATGAGTTTCCACGCGCACGAATCGAGGAGACCCCATGTCGGACGCTACCCCCATCCGCGACCCCAAGGCCGACACGCTCATCACCCCGCAGAACTCCGTCGTGGCGCTGATCGACTACCAGCCCGAGCAGTACCACGGCGTCGCCTCGGTAGGCCATGAGGAACTGCTCCACCATGTGACCATGCTCGGACGTGTCGCCACGGCGTTCGAGTTGCCGGTCGTGCTGAGCACGGTGTACGTCAAGCACGGCATGGGCGCCACCAACGTTGAACTGCGTGAAGCGCTGGCGGGTGTGCCGGAGATTGATCGCACCACCATGAATTCCTGGGAAGACCCGGACTTTCGCGCCGCCGTGGAGGCCACAGGTCGCAAGAAGCTGATCCTGGCAGGCCTGTGGACCGAGGTGTGCGTCACATTCCCGGCGCTGGACGCCATCGACGCTGGCTACAAGGTGTATGTGGTCGTCGATGCGATCGGTGGCGTGAGCAAGGTGGCGCACGAGTCCGCGATGCAGCGCATGGTGCAGGCGGGGGCGGTGCCGATCACGGTACTGGGTTTGGCTTGCGAGCTTCAACGCGACTGGGGCCGACCCGGGGCGGATCGGCTGCGCACCATCATGCGTGCCTACTTTGGCGGCTTGAAGCGGTAGCGGCCTCGCGAAAGTGAGGCACCCCGGGGTTGTCGCTCTACGTCCCGGAGTCGTTCATCCGGGCAATCGACTCCCGCGCTTCCTCTCCTTCGGGAATGGGCCGTCCGCTATCGCGCCACTCCACCGCCGCCTTGAACCCATTGGCCTGCGCATAACGCCGAAACCACATCCCCTCCGGGTTGTGCCGCGTGATGCCGTCGAAGATCGTCGCCAGGCTCTGCGATTGCTCCAGCCCCATGTTCAGCATCACCTGGTTCACCACCATCTTGTGCATGGCCAGGTGGCTGCGCGGCACGCCCGCAATCCGGCCGGCCAGGCGCATCGTCGCTTCTTCCAGTTGGTCGAGCGGCACCACTTCGTTCGCCAACCCCCAGTCGCTGGCCGTGCGCCCATCGATCGTGTCGCCGGTGAACATCAGCTGCTTGGCCCGCGTGGGGCCCAGGCGGTAGGTCCACATCGCCGTGGTCGGACAGCCCCACACCCGCGTGGGCATGTAGCCGATGCGCGCGTCCTCGGCCATCACCAGCAGGTCGCAGCACAGGGCAATGTCGCTGCCGCCGGCGGCAGCGTAGCCGTGCACCTTGGCAATGGTGGGCTTGGGGCTCTTCCACAGGCTCATGAAGTCCTCGGTGTTGCGCTTCATGTAGGCGTAGTCGAGCATCGGGTCCCAGGGGTAGCCTTCCTGCTGGCATGGGTGGTCGATACGGCCCTGGCCGAAGATGCTCAGGTCGTAGCCGCCGCAAAAGCCCTTGCCTGCGCCTTCCACCACGATCACGTGCACCTCGTCCACGCCGTTGGCCCACTCCACCGCGGCACGTATCTCGCGCGGCGTTTCTTCGTTGATCGCGTTCAGCCGCTCGGGGCGGTTGAGCAAGAGGCGGGCAACGCGGGGGTTGCCCGAATCCTGGGTGATGCGCAGCGTGCTGAATTCGGGCATGGGCTTGTCTCCTTGTCTTGTGTGTGAGTTGCCGCCCCCCAATTCCTGTGCAGGGCGAAGGTCCATTCTCAGTTCGGTTAACGTCCGCGCCCATGAGCACCAACACCACCTCTTCCGCCTGGCACCTGGGTTGGCGAACCCTGTGGCGCGACCTGCGCGCCGGCGAGTTGCGCCTGTTGATGGTGGCGGTGTTGCTGGCGGTGGCCGCGCTCACCGCGGTGGGCTTCTTCGCGGACCGGCTCAAGGGCGGACTGCAGCGCGATGCGCGCCAGCTGCTGGGTGGCGACGCGGTGCTGGCCAGCGACAACCCGACGCCGCAGAACTTCATCGACCGCGCCCGGGCGCTGGGCCTGCAGACCACCAGCAACTACAACTTCCCCACCATGGCCCGCGCCGACGATGCCCAGGGCGGCGCCAGCAAGCTGGTGGCGCTGAAGGCGGTGGGGGCCGGCTACCCCTTGCGCGGAAAACTGCAGACCAGCACCCGGGCGGGCGACACCGGCCAGGCCACCCAGGACATTCCGGTGCCCGGCGAGGTGTGGGTGGATGGGCCGCTGCTCGAATCGTTGGGCTTGAAGCTGGGCGACAAGCTGCTGCTGGGCGACTCGGCCCTGCGCATCGGCCGCATCATCGTGCTGGAGCCCGACCGCGGCGCCGGCTTCATGAGCTTTGCGCCGCGCGTGATGATCAACCAGGCCGACGTGGCGGCCACCGGCCTGGTGCAGCCGGCCAGCCGGGTGCGCTACCGCTTCGCGGTGGCCGGCGACGAGCGGGCGGTGAAATCCTTCAACGACTGGGCCGACGCCGCGCTCAAGAACGGCGAGATGCGCGGCGCACGGCTCGAGTCGCTGGAAAGCGGCCGGCCCGAAATGCGGCAGACGCTCGACCGCGCCGAGAAGTTTCTCAACCTGGTCGCGCTGCTGGCCGCGCTCCTGTCGGCTGTGGCCGTGGCGCTGGCCGCGCGCGGGTTCGCCGCCAACCACCTGGACGATTGCGCCATGCTGCGCGTTCTCGGCCAGAGCCAGCGCACCATTGCCGGCGCCTATGCCTTCGAGTTCGCGCTCATCGGCCTGGTGGCCAGCGCGGCCGGGGTGTTGATCGGTTTTGTCGTGCACTACGTCTTCGTGCTGCTGCTGGCCGGGCTGGTGGAAAGCGCCTTGCCGGCACCCACGCTGTGGCCGGTGGCCTTCGGCCTGGGCATGGGGCTGACGTTGCTGTTTGCCTTCGGCCTGCCGCCGGTGCTGCAGCTGGCGCAGGTGCCGCCGCTGCGCGTGATCCGGCGCGATGTGGGCGGCCTCAAGCCGGCCTCGCTGACGGTGCTGGGCGTGGGCGTGGCGGGCTTTGCGGCGCTGCTGCTGGCGGCCAGCAGCGATCTCAAGCTGGGACTCATCGCTGTCGGCGGGTTCATGGGGGCGGTGGCGGTGTTCGCGCTGCTGAGCTGGCTTGCGGTCAAGCTGCTGCGCCGCAGCGTCAAGGAAAGCACGGCGCCGCGCTGGCTGGTGCTGGCCACGCGGCAGATCTCGGCGCGGCCGGTGTATGCGGTGGTGCAGGTCAGCGCGCTGGCGGTGGGGCTGCTCGCGCTCATCCTTCTGGTGCTGCTGCGCACCGACCTGGTGGCCAGCTGGCGCCGCGCCACGCCGCCCGATGCGCCGAATCGCTTCGTCATCAACGTGATGCCCGAGCAGGGCGAGGCCTTCCAGAAGGCGCTGCGCGACGCGGGCGTGAACAAGTACGACTGGTACCCCATGATCCGCGGCCGGCTGATCGCCATCAACGACAAGCCCGTCTCGCCCGACGACTACACCGACGACCGCGCGCGCCGCCTGGTGGACCGCGAGTTCAACCTGAGCAACAGCGCCGAGGCACCGCCGCACAACAGCATCGTGGCCGGGCGCTGGACGCCCAACGCTGCCGGCGAGATGAGCGTGGAAGAGGGCCTGGCCCAGACCCTGGGCATGAAGCTGGGCGACACGCTGACCTTCGACATCGGCGGCCAGCAGAACGATTCGCGCATCACCTCGCTGCGCAAGGTGGACTGGGGTTCGCTGCACGCCAACTTCTTCGTGATGTACACCGTGGCCAACCTGCCCGATGTACCCATGACCTACATGGGCGCCTTCCGTGCACCAGAAAAAAACGGATTTGACAACGCGCTGGTGCGCGCCTTTCCCAACATCACCAACGTCGACATGAGCGCCACCATCGGCCAGGTGCAGCGCGTGCTCGACCAGGTGATCCGGGCGGTGGAGTTCCTGTTCGGCTTCACGCTTGCGGCCGGGCTGGTGGTGCTGTTTGCGGCGGTAAGCGCCACCCGCGAGGAGCGGGCGCGCGAATTCGCCATCATGCGCGCCGTCGGTGCCCGGGCCAGCCTGCTGCGCCAGGTGCAGCGCGCCGAGCTGGCGGGCGTGGGCATGCTGGCAGGGTTGCTGGCGGCCATCGTGGCCTCGGTGCTGGGCTGGGGCCTGGCGCGCTACGTGTTCGAGTTCACCTGGACCGCATCGCCCTTCGTGCCGCTGGGTGGCGCCGTGGCCGGCGCGCTGCTGGCGCTGGGTGCGGGCTGGTGGGGCCTGCGCGAGGTGCTGCGCCGGCCGGTGGTGGACACGCTGCGGCGCGCCGCGGAGTAGCGCGCGGCGCCGCTTGCGCGTCAGGCCGCCACTTCGGCGATCAGCTCGATTTCCACGATCACGCCAAAGGGCAGCTGCGCCACGCCGAAGGCGCTTCGCGCATGCGCGCCCTTGTCGCTGCCGAACACCTCGCCAATGAGGTTGCTGGCGCCGTTGGTCACCAGGTGGTGCTCGGTGAAGGTGGGGGCGGAGTTCACCAGGCTCATGAGCTTGACGACGCGCGTGACCTTGTTCAGGTCGCCCACGGCCGCGTGCAGCGTGCCCAGCAGGTCGATGGCCACGGCGCGCGCGGCCTGCTGGCCTTCTTCCACCGAGATGCCGGCGCCCAGTTGGCCGACCCAGGGCCTGCCGTCCTTCTTGGAGATGTGGCCCGAGAGAAAGACCAGCGAGCCGGTGCGCACGAATGGCACGTAGGCCGCGGCAGGCACGGACACGGGGGGCAGGGCGATGCCCATCTGGGAAAGCTTGTCGTAGACGCTCATGTGGTGATCTCCTGTGTGAAGCAAGCCGTGCATTCTCACCCGGCTCAGGCGGCGGGAGCCTGCG
The DNA here is from genome assembly GCA_018241225.1 of Pseudomonadota bacterium. Classification (GTDB taxonomy): domain Bacteria; phylum Pseudomonadota; class Gammaproteobacteria; order Burkholderiales; family Burkholderiaceae_C; genus Variovorax. The sequence goes on along the minus strand of JAFEEG010000021.1, from coordinate 182,447 downwards.
CGTCGTCGGGTGCCTGCACGGGCTGCACGGTGACTCCTACCTTCAGCGTGTGCCGTGCGCCGCCGTGCAGCACGCCGCGCATGGGCGATACGTCGGCAAAGTCGCGCCCGACGGCCAGTGCCACGTAGTCTTCACCGGGCTGGCGGCCGTTGGTGGGGTCGAAATCCGCCCACGTTCCGTTGCCTTGCGCGCCGGGCAGGTAGACCGACACCCAGGCGTGCGAGGCATCGGCGCCCACCAGGCGCTCCTGGCCGGGTGGTGGCTGCGTCAGCAGGTAGCCGCTGACGTAGCGCGCGGGCAGGCCGAGGGTGCGCAGGCAGCCGATCATGATGTGGGCGAAGTCCTGGCACACGCCGCGGCGCTGGGCCAGCGCCTGCACGGCGGGCGTGCTGATCTCGGTGCTGTCGCCGTCGTAGATGAAGTCGCTGAACATGCGCTGCGTCAGCTCGAAGGCGGCATCGAACAGCGGCCGCTCGGGTGTGAAGCTGGCGCGGGCATAGTCCGCGAAGTCGTCGTGGCGCGGCACGTAGCGCGACGGAAAGACGAACTCCGCCGCCGGGTCGTAGCTGCTGCCCTTGCGGTAGCGAAAGCGCTCGCGCACCTGTTCCCAGGGCACTTCGCGTTCGGCTTCGCCGGGCGGCGCGGGCATGGATGTGCGCACCAGGCTGTGGGCCACCACGCTCAGCTCTTCATGCGTGGATTCGAGCGCGAAGAAGGTGCGCGCGTTGCCGTACGCGTCGGCCGAGTCGCTGCGCTGCGCGGGGGCGGGCTTGATCTCGATGCGGTGCTCCAGCAGCTCCTGCGAGGCCGAGCGCAGCGGCCGCAGGTGCGCCAGGTGCTGCGCGGTTTCCACCGCAGGGGCGTAGGCGTAGTGCGTTTCGTGGGTGATCTGCAGCAGCATGCCTGCCCCTTAGACGCCGACCGAGCGCAACGACTCGGACGTGAGCGTGAAGTAGCGCGTGCCGATGGCGTCCGACACATGGTAGGCCGCGGCCTCGCAACGCTCGAACAGCTCCATGAGCGCCGGGTAGTGCACGCCTTCGCCGGGCGCGCACAGGTGCTCCAGCGTCCAGCTGGCCGGGTCCGGCAATTCGTAGGACAGGGCGGTGAGCTTGCCCGGCGCGCTGCCGGCCAGCCGCGCAATGCGCCCGCGCAGCGTCTGCGTGACCCAGGCCAGCGAGCGCGGGTTGTCGCCGTCGAGCACCAGCAGGTCGACCAGCGTGGCCACGTCGCGCCGCTGCTGGTAGCGCGCATGGAAGGTGATGGTGCTGTCGAACAGCGCCACCATGGCCTCGAAGCCCGGCAGCTCGTGCACCGCGCCGTTGCCAAAGCCCGTGGCCAGCGCGTCCGACAGGAAGGCCAGCCGCTCGATGTGCCGGCCGATGGACAGCAGCCGCCATGCGTCGTCGCGCGTCATGCGGTCGGTTTGCGCGCCGGTGAGCGCGGCCAGGCCCTGGCTCGCGTCTTCCAGGATGCGCAGCACCGCGCTGGTGGCATGGCTGCCACTGGCCACTTCGCCTGCCTGCTCGGCGGCGTGGCGCGCAAAGTCGGCCTCGCCGCGCACGATCTGGTTCCACACGTCTTGCGACAGGCGCTCGCGCACCGCGCTGGCGGCATTTCGGATGCAGCGCAGCGCAAAGCCCACGCTGCCGCCGTCGGGGTTGCCAAGCTCGGCGATGAGCGAGCGCTCGAACACGCGGCGCGATCGCGTTGCGCCGGGCACGTCGTCCGGCACCAGCGCGTTGTGGCGCGCCAGCTGGTGCAGCCATTCGAGCAGCGCGGTGGACGACTGGTCTTCGCCGGCCAGCAGGCTCAGCGTCAGGCGCGCCAGCCGCACCGCGTTCTCGGCACGCTCGGTGTAGCGGCCCAGCCAGAACATGTTCTCGGCCGCGCGGCTGGTAACGGGTGCGCGGTGCCGCGCCATCGAGGCGGGCGTGTTGTGGGTGGGCAGCAGGCTGGTGCGGTCGATGGCTTCGCGCGTCTGCACCCAGGCGTCGGCACTGCTGCCGCCGCGCTGCATGGAGGCGATCTGCCCCTCCAGACCCGCCAGCCGGGCCAGCCCGCCGGGCAGCACGCGCCAGCTTTGCGCGCCGTCGCTCACGGCAAACACGCGCAGCAGCACCGCGCGCGGCGACACCTGGCCTTCGCGCGACCAGGTGGGCATCTGCGACAGCGGCAGGTAGCCTTGCACGGTGTGCGCATCGCCATCGAGGGCAATGCGGCCGGCCCATTCGTCCAGTTCGCGCCGGTTCAGCCGGCTGCCCAGCACCGCATCGAAGTTGCGCTGGGTGTCGGCATAGGTGGCCTTGATGGCGCAGCTGCCCAGTTGCGGCAGCGCCGCTTCCATGGCCGCGCGCTCGCCGCACCACCAGGTGGGCAGCGACGGCAGCTGCAGCGGCTCGCCGATCAGCCGGCGTGCCAGTGCGGGCAAGAAGCCCAGCATCGCTGGCGATTCAAGGAAGGCCGAGCCGGGCGCGTTGGCTACCAGCACATTGCCCGCGCGGATGGCCTGCAGCAGGCCGGGCACGCCCAGGGTGGAATCGGGGCGCAGCTCCAGCGGGTCGAGGAATTCGTCGTCCAGCCGCTTGATGAGCCCGTGCACCGGGCGCAGGCCCTGCAGCGTCTTCAGGTACAGGCGCTGGTCGCGCACCGTAAGGTCGTTGCCCTCCACCAGGGTGATGCCCAGGTAGCGCGCCAGGTAGGCGTGTTCGAAGTAGGTCTCGTTGTAGGGCCCGGGCGTGAGCAGCGCAATGTGCGGCGGCGCGCCGGCCGGGCACATGGCCTGCAGCCCCTCGACCAGCGCGCTGTAGGTGGCGGCCAGGCGCTGCACGTGCAGCGCCTCGAAGGCCTGCGGAAACTGCCGCGACACGGCCAGCCGGTTTTCCAGCAGGTAGCCCAGGCCCGATGGCGCCTGCGTGCGCTGCGACAGCACCCACCAGTTGCCGTCGGGCCCGCGCGCCAGGTCGAAGGCCGCGATGTGCAGCCAGGTGTCGCCCGGCGGCTTCACGCCCTGCATGGCACGCAGGTAGCCCGGGTTGCCCTGCACCAGCGCGGGCGGCAGCAGGCCGTCGGCCAGCAGTTGCTGCGGCCCGTAGACGTCGGCCATGACCCGGTCGAGCACGCGCACGCGCTGCAGCACGCCGGCCTCGATGCCGGCCCAGCTCTCGGGCGAGACGATCAGCGGAAACAAGTCGAGCGACCAGGGCCGCTGGGGGCCGTCGCGGTCGGCATAGACGTTGTAGGTGACGCCGTTGTCGCGAACCTGGCGCGCCAGGCTCTGGGCGCGGCGGGGCAGGTCGGCAAAACCGCCGGGGCCCAGCTCCTCGAAGAAGTGCGACCAGGCGGGCGCCAGCGTGTCTGCGTCGCCACCGCCCGTGGGCACCTGGGGCGTGACGCGCTCGCGCAACTCGTCGTAGTGGCCGGCAGCGGCCTCGGGGGCAAGGCTGGCCGCCAGCGCAGCCATGTTTTCGGGCGCACCGGCGTCCGGGAAAAGCGATGAATTCAATGATGGGTTGATGGGGTCCACTACCGGTCGATTGTCCCATCGGCCGGGGTTTCGCCCGCTGACGCGCCCGGTGCCGCCTGCGCCAGGTGCCCGCCCACCGTCGAGAGCAGTCCGCGCAGCCAGCGGTGGGCCGCCTGGTGCTGCGAGCGTTCGTGCCACAGCTGGTAGAAGCGCATGCGCGGAAAACCCTCGGGCGCCGCCACGCTCACCACCGGCAGGCTGGCCGTGAACTGCTCGGCGAAGTGCCGCGCCGTGGTGAACACCAGGTCGCTTTGCGCCACCAGGTAGGGCGCCATGGCGTAGTAGGGCACGAACACCCGCGCATCGCGGGTCTGCCGCAGGCCGGCCAGGTAGCTGTCGACCACCGCGCGGTGCGACTTGGCAAAGGGCGTGGGCACCACGTGGGCGGCGGCCAGGTAGCGCTGCAGCGTCATGGCGCCCGGCGCGGCCAGCGGGTTGCCGGGGCTCATCATGCACACCAGCTCGTCCTCGATGAGCAGGGACAGGTGCATGCGCTCGGGCGGCAAGGGCCAGTTGCCGATCACGATGTCCAGCTCGCCCTGCGCCAGGGCGCGCTCGTAGTCGTAGCCGGGGGTGAGCGGATGGATCATCAGGCGCGCCTGGGGCGCCTCGGTCCGAAAGCGCTCCACCACCTCGGCCATGAAGCTGGCGGCCAGGTAGTCGGGCGTGGCCACGGTGAAGGTCATGACGCTGGCGGCGGGCTCGAACTGCTCGGGCCCGGCCAGCATGCGGTCGATTTCGCCCAGCACTTCACGGGCGCTTTCGCGCAGTTGCAGGGCGCGGGCGGTGGGCACCATGCCGCCGCGCTCGCGCACCAGGATCGGGTCGCCGAAGGCGTCGCGCAGGCGCTTGAGGGCCGCGCTGATGGCCGGCTGCGTCTGGTTCATGCGCACGGCCGCGCGCGACACGCTGCGCTCGGCCACCAGTGCCGCGAGCACGCGCAGCAGGTGGATGTCGACAAGGTCCTGGCTTCTCGTCATTCTTTTTAGGGTTCGACCGGATGGCGCGCCCACTGGCGGCGCGACCTATAGCGCTGATTTATGGCGCACATTCCGCATGCGTCGCGCGCGCCGGGACCATTGTGCCTACAGTGCGCCCACCAGGCGGCGGCTCCTTTGCGCCCCCGCAGGCGGCGGCTCCTTCGGACCGGGACCAGACCGCCGATGCCATACATCCAGGACCGAGGAGACAAGCATGACATCCACCACAGCGGCCGCATCCGCGCGGCCTTCCACCACCCCGTCCGAGCTGGACGGGGTCTACCGCAAGATCATCTGGCGGCTCATTCCCTTCCTGATGCTCCTGTGGGTGCTGGCCTGGATCGACCGGGTCAACATCGGCTTCATCAAGCTGACCATGCTCGACGAGCTCAAGTGGAGCGAAGCCGTGTACGGCCTGGGCGCCGGCATCTTCTTCCTGGGCTACTTCTTCTTCGAGGTGCCCAGCAACCTGCTGCTGCAGAAGATCGGTGCCAAGAAGACCATCATGCGCATCACCATCGGCTGGGGGCTGACCTCCATTGCCGCGATGTTCGTGAAGACGCCCGAGCAGTTCTACTTCGTGCGCTTCCTGCTGGGCGTGTTCGAAGCCGGCTTCTACCCCGGCATCATCCTGTACCTGACCTACTGGTTTCCGGGCACCCGCCGCGCCAAGGCCTTCGGCATGTTCATGTCGGCCTCGGCCTTCGCCGGCGTGATCGGCGGGCCGCTGGCCGGCACCATCATGACCAGCATGCACGGCGTCAACGGCTGGTCGGGCTGGCAGTGGGTGCTGCTGCTCGAGGGCATTCCCTCGGTCATCGCCGGCTTCGTGACCTACTTCTACCTGACCGACAGGCCCGAGCAGGCCAGCTGGCTGAGCCAGCGCGAGCGCCAGCTGGTGCACGACGACCTGGAGCGCGACGCCGGCGCACAAGGCCACCGCGAGCACAGCATGCTGGCTTCGCTCAAGAGCGGCCGCATCTGGCTGCTGATCCTGATCTTCTTCTGCATCATCGCCGCCAATTCGTCGCTGACCTTCTACGGCCCCACGCTGGTCAAGGAAGTGGGCTTCACCAGCCCGGTGGCTGTGGGCTGGATCATGGCCGTGGCCTACCTGTTCGGCGCCGCCGGCATGATCTGGAACGGCTTCCACTCCGACAAGCACCAGGAATCCCGCTGGCACTGCGGCCTGGCTGCCGCCATCGGTTCGGCATCGCTGCTGGCCGTGGCGCTCTTCCTGGGCCACAGCGCGCTGGCCGTGCTGGTGGGCCTGACCCTGGCCATCGTGGGCACCATGAGCGCCATCCCGGTGTTCTGGCAGATGCCCAACCGCTTCCTGGCCGGCACCGCTGCCGCCGGCGGCGTGGCGCTGATCAACTCCATCGCCAACCTGGCCGGCTTCGGCGCGCCCTGGATGCTGGGCCTGATCAAGACCAGCACCGGCAGCCTCTCGCCCGGCCTGTACGTGGTGGCCGCCGTCGAGATCTGCGCCACCTTGCTGATCCTGGCCTGCGTGCCTTCCTACCGCAACCAGCCTGCTGCCGCCATTCCGGCGCACTGACATAGACAAGCAGCAGTTGCTGGCGCCATCACCCGAGAACCGAACGATGTCCCTCACCATCACCCGCCTGAACCTGGCCGAGCTCAACGACATGGACCGCGATGCCTTCGTCGCCGCCGTGGGCCCGACCTTCGAGAACGCCGCGTGGATCGCGCAGGCCGCCTGGTCGCGCCGGCCCTTTGCCTCCATCGATGCGCTGCACGCCGCCATGCTCGACGTGGTGCGCGAGGCCCCGCAGGAGCGCCGCCTGGCCTTCCTGTGCGGCCACCCCGAGCTGGCCGGGCGCGAAGCGCAGGCCGGCACGATGACGGTCGAATCCGTGGGCGAGCAGCGCAGCGCCGGCCTGGACGCGCTCAGCCGCGACGAAATGAACGAGATGCAGCGCCTGAACCGCGTCTACCGCGAGCGCCACGGCTTTCCTTTCATCATCGCGGTGCGCCGCAACACCAAGCAGCAGATCTTCGAGGCGCTGCGCACGCGCAGCGCCGCTGGCACGGACACCGAGCTGCGCGCCGCGCTCGAGCAGATCGGCTTCATCACCCGCGGGCGCATCGACGCGCTGCTGGCGGCCTGAGGAGACGCGACATGAATGACCAAGGACTTTCCCGTCCCGCGCGCCGGCAGTTCGCCCTTTCGGGCCTCGCGCTGGGCGCTGCTGCGCTGGCGCCGCGCGCCGCGCTGGCGCAGGCGAGCGCCACCGCACCGGCTCCCGGCGCTGCGCCCGCCACCGGCCCCATCGTGCAGGCGGGGGCCAGCCCGCGCCTGACGGTGCACGCCATCGACACCTACTTCGGCTCGGCCGCTGCCGGCCTGCGCATCGACTTCAGCAAGCGCGAGGGCGATGGCTGGAAGCTGGTGCGCAGCGTGGTCACCAACGCCAACGGCCGCTCGGAAGAGCCGCTGTTGGTTGGGGACAGCTATCAGCCGGGCGAGTACGAGCTGGTGCTTCATGCACAGGAATACTTCGAACGCCGCAAGGCCAACCTGCCGACGCCGCCCTTTCTCTCGACAGTGCCGGTGCGCATTCGCATCGCCGACGTGTCCAAGCGTTTTCACCTGCCGATCCAGCTGGGGCCGTGGAGCTACAGCTATTCGCGTGGCAGCTGATCGGGCACGCGGACGAATCCACTTTCACTTGCTGTCTCACATAGATCAAGGCGAACCATGACCGGCATCACGACCCATGTTCTGGACATCCATACCGGCCTTCCCATGGCCGGCGTACAGGTCGAGCTTTTCGACGTGGCAAGCGACCCGCCCACGCGCATTTCCGGTGGACGCACCAATGCCGACGGCCGTACCGACGCGCCAATGCTGCCCGGGACGGCGGCGCGCACGGGTCACTTCGAGCTGCGCTTTCACGTGGGCGACTACTTCAAGTCGTCCGACGTGCTGACCGAGGTGGTGCCGGTGCGCTTTCGCGTTTTCGACGCCGCGCAGCACTACCACGTGCCCATGCTGTGCGCGCCCTGGTACTTCTCCACCTACCGCGGCAGCTGAGCCTGTTGCCGCCGGCCAATCCACTAGGTCTCTTCCAATGACGACGAAACAAGATCCTCAGGCAGAAAAATACATGGTCGACGCCATTCGCCTGGCCATGCGCAACATTCGCGAGCGCAAGACCTGGCCCTTTGGCGCCGTGCTGGTTCGCAACGGCAAGGTCCTGGCCAACGCGGTCAATGAAGTCGACGCGCTGTGCGACCCCACTGCCCATGCCGAGATGCAGGCCGTGCGCATGGCCGCCAAGGCACAAGGCGGCACCGACCTGTCGGGCAGCGTGGTGTATGCCAGCGGCTACCCGTGCTCCATGTGCCTGACGGCCATGTACCTGGCCGGCGTGAAGGAGGTGTACTACGCCTACTCCAACGAGGACGGCGAGCCCTACGACCTGTCGGCCGCGCGCGGCTACGTGGAAATCGCGCGCCCCATCGAGGAGCGCGAGATGCCCCTGCGCTCGCTGCCCGTGCGCGACGAGGGAGAAGATCTGTACGAGGCGTGGGAGCGCGCGACGCGCTGATTGGGCGCTGATCGGCGCGTTGAATATGTACCCGGCCTCCCGCATTTGGGACCTGGACCCGGCGCATCTAGCGCGATCGCCGGCATCGACGCTGCGCTGCCGCCGGACGCGGAAGCAAGGTTAGGTCATCCGGGACGATTCAAGTCGCGTGAAACTCCTGCCCAACGGTATCTCTCGCCCACTTGCAGCAATGGTCTCCGGTCGATGCGCAATCACGATGCGTGTCAGTCGGAGGCTGGAGACCGCAGTTGAAATGTCGCTCTCCAGCCCCGTGTCGAGGTGACTGGTCGCCTCGTCCAAAAACATAACGCTGGGTCGCTTGTAAAGCGCTCTGGCAAGCATGATGCGTTGCTTTTGGCCACCAGACAGCGCCGTCCCCATGTCGCCGACCAATGTGTTGTAACCCATGGGCATCTTGAGGATGTCGGCATGAATAGAAGCCACCTTCGCGCACTCTTCGATGTATTGCTGATCGGGTGCACTGTCAAAAAAGCAGATGTTGTCGGCCAGAGACCCCGCGAATAGACGATCATCCTGCATTACCGCGCCAATGAGCGTGCGGTAATAGGTCAACCCGATTTGCGTCAGCGGCCTACCACCAATCAGGACTTCCCCTTCTACCGGAAGCAACTGACCCAGCATGATCTTCAGCAAAGTGGTCTTGCCGCAGCCAGAGGGACCTGTCAAAACCACCGATTCCCCGCTGGCAATGTGAATGCTCAGTCCATCGATAATCCATGGCTCACCATCGGCGTAGCGAAACCGGATGTTGCGCAACTCGATGCTCGGCTCGATTGTTTCGGAGCACAAATAGGGCTGGGGCAAGTCATTTTCTGGCGGAGAGAGAACAATGTCGGAAAGGCGCTCCGCGTGCAAGCGAAGCATCCTCACTTCGACGCTTTTGTCGATCAAGCTGCTAATGCGGCTAGTGAATTGATCCTTGTAGGATATGATGGCGAGCAGCATGCCGATAGTGAAGATGCGGTCAAGAACCAATCTGCTGCCGAGCCAAAGAATTAGTACCCCCTCCGTGGTCATGAGCAGTGCATTAAAAGTCTGAAACGTGATATTCAAACGTTGTACTTGGATTCCCGCATTTGTGCTATCCACGGCCATAGTCAAATATCTCGTCTTGCGATAATTCTGCCGATTGAATAACTTAATCGCTTGCATTCCTCGAATTGTTTCCATGAAATGAGATTGTTGGCGCGCGAGACGAACGATTTGTCCTTCGGAGGCAAAACGCAATGCGTCGTAGCGCGCCAAGCGGAGCACCCCATAGAGCAGCACAGAACCCAATGCCACCAGGGCAAGCAAGGGGCTGTAGATGAACATCATGATCATCGTCGTGATGGCCATCAAACCGTCGAGTAACGCTGATACAAAACTGGTTGTGAGCGTCTGTTGAATGACAGAGATGGCGCCGAATCGAGAAATGATGTCTCCCACGTGGCGTTTCTCGAAGAACGACATGGGTAATCGCAGCATATGCTCCATGACGTTCGCGACCCACTGGACATTCAAGTTGGTGCTCATATGGAGCAACACCCACGAGCGGACCAGGGTCACCGCAGTATGTAGAACGCCCAGCAAAAGAATGCCAATGCCAATGACTGTGAGTAGATCGTTGTCCCCGGATACCAATGCGTCATCGACGATCCACTGCATGAGGAATGGACTTATAAGCGCAAATATCTCCAGGGCAACCGCCAGAACCAACACCTGAACAAGAGAAGTCTTAAGTCCGCGAACTCGACCCATCAATTCTCGAACTCGAATTGACTGTCGCACGGTTCGCTTCTTGAATTGGAGCGTCGGCTCGATTTCAATTGCGACACCTGTGAAGTGTTTGGAGACCTCGGTGAATGTGAGGGTCTGTAGTCCGATCGCGGGATCGTGGATCGTGATCTTGTTGCCTTTGACATGCGTCAAGACCACGTAGTGGTTCAGGTCCCAATGCAAGATTGCCGGAAAACCGAGCTGTCTCAGATCCTCCAACTCGACACGCAACGGCCGGCAAGACAAGTCCATGCGACCGGCAGCCTGGATTAGTTGCGGCAAATCCATGCCTTTGAGTGATACGGAGAACTGCCGTCGTAGATTCGAAAGATCCGTGCGATAGCCGTGATGCGAAGCAACCATTGCCAAGCACGCCAAGCCGCATTCTGCGGCCTCGGTCTGGAGCAACAAGGGCGTTTTCTTGCCGACACCGAAGTTCAGTCCTTCGAGGATATTCATCAAACGCGGCCCGACACGCTGTACAAGGGCTCAAGAATCCATTCGAGCAATGTGCGTCGATCCAGCCAAATATCGGCGTCAACCTGCATGCCAACTTGCAAGAATTCCTTTTTTCCGTAGGCCAGTACATAGTCTTCGTCGGGCAGCACAGCAATCACGTAGTAAACGTCTGTCGGGGGAGCAGGGAACGGTAGTTCATGAGCGGGAACCGCAGTGCGAGACACATTGACGACCCGCCCTTGATGGCTGCCAAACTTCTGATAGGGGAATGCTTGGTATTGCAGTTGTGCCACGCTCCCCGTTCGCACGAACCCTACGGATCGACTGGGAACGTAGAGGTCGGCGCGAATTTGTGTGCCAGCTGGAATCAGGCTCATGAGTGGTTGAGTTGGATCTGCCTGCTTTCCTCGATCGGCCTGAAAGGCGGTGACCATGCCATCCTCGGGTGCGAGAACGTACGACTCCCGACGCGCCTCGTTCTCAAATCCAGTCGCGACAACTTCGGCAATGGCGCGGTCCAGTTCGGCCACCTCATTGCGTTCCTTTGTGGGGAAGTTGTTCAAATCTGCCTGGAGACCAACCGCATCACGCTCGCTCGCGATCTTGCTGCGTTGAAAGTCGCGACGACGATTCTGCTGCTCCAATAGATCGCTCTTCTTCTCTTGCAAGGCGAGTTCAGAGACGAATTTCTCGCGAGCAAGCTGTGAATATCGCTCAACCACGATTTCAGAGAGTTGCACACGCTGTCCTTGAGCAGCAATGGCACGGGTCAACTGCTGTTGTTCTTGGGCAAGCTGGGCCAACCTCCTCTTGGCTGACGTTATTTGCTCCGCATAGAGTTGATGAATTTTTTCCTTTTCCTCGGCTAAGCTTTTCTGTCTAAATGAAAGTTGCTTGGAAATTTCAATCTGGGTGCTTCCCTTTGCGCTGGTGCGTTCGGTTGAAATTATTGCAACTAGATCTCCTTTTTTTACTATTTGTCCTTCCGATACTTTTAAAAATGCGACCGCGCCTGCTTGTTGGGGATAGATTTTAATCAGCCCCTGGTCAGGCACTAAATATCCTGACGTGCGAGTCTTTTTTGTATATTCTCCCCACGTTAAATACGCAAGAGCTGATGCAGCAATGCTAATGGATAGTGCAGAGAATATCGCATAAGACACTGGACGAGAAAGAAGAATCTCCCCTAGCCAATTGCCTCTCTTGTATTCGATTGCTTCTTGGCGAAATAAATCAGATAACTTGATCGCCATGATCCGAAATGAAGATGGAGTTGTAATTTGGAAATTCGAAATATTTTGGCCGAACGCATATCAGCGTGAAAGAAAATGGCGCGCGGGATAGAGGCGCGCTATCACTCATGATTGCGTGGGGTGTTGCTATTGTCTAGCTGATTGCGAACGCCAATTAAAAAATGGCTGCTGTATTTGGATTCAGAGCCGGCCTTGTGGGCTTCAAGGAAAATATGAAAGGCGAGTCATTTTCTTTCTTTCCAGAAGAAATACCCGGCAACAACCAAAAATGAAAATCCAATTGATTCGAGAACTAGGATGACGTCCCGAATGTTGGATATTCGCGCGACAATGCCAATGCACAGCATTGTGGCAATGATGGAGACTAATATGATTCGCATGTTGAAATGCAACTACGCAAGGTAGTCGCATTCGATCTAATAGTTAGTCCGTTCCGCCACCACCGTCGCCACCGCCACCACCGTCACCATCTGAACCACCAGCACCGCCATTGCCATCGCTGCCATCAACACTTGCATCAACGCAAGCGTTGCTGCCTGCACAGTTTGCGCTAGAACTATCTGGTGCGCTTATGCCATCGACGACACCGATACATCCACCGATTGTTGCGATGCCCAAACCGATTGCTGCCAGGCCTTCTGTCGAACCGATGCTGGCAATGCCTCCAATGCAAGCCCCTAGATCGCCCGCCCCGCCACCAGAAATAAATTTCAGTTCGTTAGAGTTTAATTCTCTCGCGAGAAAATTATTGCTCACTGAACGAGCTGCGGAATTCGCAGTTGTCGATGCGATAGCCGTTTTCATAATTTCATTCCCTGAATTAATTAAGTGCAAAGGCATGCCATTGAAGGCAGGCCCTTTGATGTGAGGATAATCTTGGGGTTTATTTTGTTTGCTGCCCTTCCTTTTGGGTGATGTGTGACTATTGCTTGTTGGGAGCGGCGCTCTTTTGGGATGCTACATCAAGGATGACGGCGATCTGATAATATTAATCGCAACGAAATGTTGCGAGAATTTATCAATTGAGAAACAATTCGCAGGGATTTGATGAATTTTTTTGACCGAAAATTGCATTCACATTGTTTTCTGGAATTGTGAATTTCTACTTGATATTGAAAAATTAACCGACCCGCGTCGTTGATGGCTGCCCGCTGCGAGCGCCCCAGATGCTGCGCAACGCCGGGATGAAGTTGAGCCCTACAAGTCGGAACTGACGCGCAAGAAGGCGCAGAACCTTGGCAACTCGCGTTTCCAGGCCCAACTGCACGACCTCAAAGTGGCGTTCGAATGCATCTGGCGAATTGCTGCAGGCTTAGCAGGCTACTGAATATTTCCCATCCAAACGGCCATGCTCCCCGCCGAGCGATTCGATTTCACATGGTGCGCACGCGGTGACTTTCAGAGTCGTATTCGCTAATCTGAGGGGCGTTCTGGAACTGGTTTCGTGCCGCACAGCACCTGCGCACGGATTTGCCCCAGCGAGCGCATGCGCGTCAAGTCGTAGGCCGTCATGGTCAGCACAAACAGGTGGTCCATGCGCTTGATCCCGCGCACCTTCACCTGACGAATGCCGCCCACTGTCTTGGCCCAGCCGAAGCCCTGCTCGATGAGCTTGCGCAGGCGCTCTGCGACAGCACGTAGCTCTCGCTGACCGCAACCGCGGCGGGCACAGCCGCGCGCTGTCCAGAGCTGTTCTGCGCCACGTGCAGTATCACGCCCACCTCCTGCCAGCCATCGATGAATTCCCGTGTGTCGTAGCCCATCGCGACGAACTGGAGCGTGTTGTCGGAGGCTACCGACGTTTCGATCCGGATCTCCCTGCCCTCGAATGGGACGAGTTCAAAGCTCTGATCTGTCAACGGTGCGCCGACCACGATGTCGATCTCGCTCGCGGCCAACTGCAGCGACTGCCGTCACCTCCAGACCAGCCTGAAGCACTTGAGTTCACGCGCGAGGTGCCGCATCTGGGTCCAGACCTGCGCTCGCTCCATGCCCTTCTCAACGTGGAGTTCTTCAACGACCTTGGCCAGGAGCGACATGGGCGCCTCGTCTAGCAGCGTATGAAGGTACGGCCCGATGTCATCGGGCGCCGAGCCCGTGAGAAGTGCGGCCTCCAGTTGCTTGACCGTCAGCATGGGCCCATAGCTCGTGCTCGCCGTCGCGGCGACGCGTTCGAGTGCGGACCTGCTCGGTGGCGGCTTCTTTCTGCTTGGCGTGCCTGCGCTCGAGACGTTCATCGCCAGGCCAATGGATTCAAGCAATCCTTCCGCCTTGGCGATGCTCAGGTTGGCGATCGATTGCGTCTCGACGCCATTGATCGTCGAGCGCGACAGACCGCTGATGCGCGCAAGGGCTTGCTGAGTGAGGCCCATTTCGGTCCGGCGCATGCGCACGGCATTCCCGATTTCGTGCAGGGTGGACATGAAGTTGGACAGCCGAGGATTGGGATATGTCCAATATATTCGACAATCCAGGGCTGGGCAAGGGCTGCCCGAGCGGCCTCAGCGCCGCAGGTCGAGCGTCAACGGAAACTCCCGGCTCCCCGTCACCTCGATGGTGGCCGGCGGCGTGCGCACCAGCCCCGGTGTGTGCCCCATGCGCGAGAAGCGCGCATGGCGCCGGCTCTCGGCCTCGTAGGCATTGACCGGGAAGGTGTCGTAGTTGCGCCCGCCCGGGTGTGCCACGAAGTACTGGCAGCCGCCCAACGATCGCTTCATCCAGGTGTCGATCAGGTCGAAGGTGAGCGGCGCATGCGCGCCGATGGCCGGGTGCAGCGACGACGGCGGATTCCACGCCTTGTAGCGAACACCCGCCACGAACTCGCCCACCGTGCCCGTGGGCTGCAGCGGCAGCACGCGGCCATTGACGGTGACGACATGGCGGCTTTCGTTCAGGCCCGTCACGCGCACCTCGATGCGCTCCAGCGACGAATCCACATAGCGCACGGTGCCGCCGATGGCGCCTTCCTCGCCCATCACGTGCCAGGGCTCCAGCGCATTGCGCAGCGTGAGCTCCACGCCCATCGACTGCACCTGGCCCACCAGCGGGAAGCGGAACTCCAGGTGCGGCGCGAACCAGTTGGCGTCGAAGGCGAAGCCGGCAGCGTTCATCTCGGCGATGACGTCGTCGAAATCCATCTTCACGAAGGTCGGCAGCAGGAACCGGTCGTGCAACTCGGTGCCCCAGCGCGTGGCGGGCGCGCGATAGGGGGCGTCCCAGAAGCGGGCCACCAGCGCGCGCAGGAGCAGTTGCTGCACCACGCTCATGCGGGCGTGCGGCGGCATCTCGAAGGCGCGCAGCTCCAGCAGGCCCAGGCGGCCGGTGCTGGAGTCGGGCGAGTAGAGCTTGTCGATGCAGAACTCGCTGCGGTGCGTGTTGCCCGTCACGTCGATGAGGATGTTGCGCAGCGTCCGGTCCACCAGCCAGGGCGGCATGTCCTGGCCGTACTGCTCGCGGTTGCGCGCGATCTGTGCGAGGGCGATCTCGAGTTCGTAGAGCTGGTCGTTGCGCGCCTCGTCCACGCGTGGCGCCTGGCTCGTCGGGCCGATGAACAGGCCCGAGAACAAATAGCTCAGCGACGGGTGGTTGTGCCAGTACAGGAGCAGGCTGGCCAGCAGCTCGGGCCGGCGCAGAAAGGGGCTGTCGGCCGGCGTGGCACCGCCCAGCACGAAGTGGTTGCCGCCGCCGGTGCCGGTGTGGCGCCCGTCGGTCATGAACTTCTCGGCGCACAGGCGGGTCTGGAAGGCCGCGTCGTAGAGAAACTCGGTGTGCTGCACCAATTCGCGCCAGTTGTGGGCGGGGTGGATGTTGACCTCGATCACGCCCGGGTCGGGCGTGACCTGCAGCAGCTTCAGGCGTGCGTCGCGCGGTGGCGGATAGCCTTCCAGCACGATCTTCACGCCCAGTTCTTCGGCGGTGGCTTCGACGGCGGTGAGCAGGTCGAGGTAGTCCTCCAGCCGGGCCAGCGGCGGCATGAAGACGTAGAGCACGCCCGAAGCGCTGCCCACCTTCTCGGCCGCCGGACCGTTGGCGCGGCGCGGGTCGCGCACTTCCACGCACAGGGCGGTGCGGGTGATGCCGTGGGCGGATTGGCCGCGCTGCGGCGCGGCGGTGGCGCCGGTTGCGCCGGTTGCGCCGGCACCCGCATCGGTGCCGGTTCCCGTCAGGCTGCCCTGCAACTTCAGCGCTGCCGGTTGGGCGCCGGTTGCGGTGCCGAAGGCGTAGGGCAGGGCGCCCAGGCGCTGCGCATCGGGGCTGCTGCCAACTGAAGCGCCCGCGTAGCGGCCCTGCAGCGCCTGCGCGCTGGGCAACGCTTCCAACGGTGCGTTGGGGTCGCGGTCGATCAGGTAGGGGTAGTCGGTCTTGCGCGTCCACGGCTGCGAGTCGAGCGGCAGCCGGTAGCCCATGGGCGAGTCGCCCGGCACCAGGTAGAGGCGGTCGTCGCGCAGGAACCAGGGGCCGGTCTTCCAGCCCGGGCCGGCCAGCGCTGGCGCACCCAGGTTGGCGTTGGCCGGCTCGATGGGCAGCATGTAGCCGATCACCGAATCGAGCTTTTGCGTGAAGACCCGGCGCAGTCGGGCGCGCTCCAGTTCGTCGTCCAGCTTCGAATCGAAGGGGTCGACGTTGACCGGCAAGCGGCGTTCGCGCCAGAGGAAGTAGTACACGTCCTCGTAGCCCGGCTGGATGAAGTCGCCGGCCAGGCCCAGCGTGCGGGTCAGTGCGTGGATGAAGCGATCGGCGTCGTCGCTCGTGTAGTGCGTGGGGTGGCGCTCGTCGGCGAAGAGATCGGGGTTGCGCCACACCGCCTGCCCGTCGGCGCGCCAGAAGATCGACAGCGCCCAGCGTGGCAACTGCTCGCCCGGATACCACTTGCCCTGGCCGAAATGCAGGAAGCCGCCTTGGCCGTATTCGGCGCGCAGGCGCTGCACCAATTCGGTGGCATAGCCGCGCTTGGTGGGGCCCAGTGCATCGGTGTTCCATTCGGGCGCGTCGCGGTCGGCGGTGGCCACGTAGGTGGGCTCGCCGCCCATGGTCAGGCGCACGTCGCCGGCCTGCAGCTTAGTATCCACCGCGTCGCCCAGGGCCAGCACGGCCTGCCACTGGTCGTCGGTGTAGGGCTTGGTCACGCGCGGGGCTTCGTAGATGCGCGTGACCTTCATCTCGTGGCCGAACTCCACCTCGGCTTCGTCCATCAGGCCCTCGATGGGCGCGGCGCTCGACGGCGTGGGCGTGCAGGCCAGCGGGATGTGGCCCTCGCCGGCCAGCAGGCCCGAGGTGGCGTCCAGGCCGATCCAGCCGGCGCCGGGCAGGTAGACCTCGCACCAGGCGTGCAGGTCGGTGAAGTCGACCTCGGTGCCGCTGGGGCCGTCGAGCGACTTCACATCGGGCGTGAGCTGGATCAGGTAGCCCGAGACAAAACGCGCCGCCAGCCCCATGTGCCGCAGCAGCTGCACCAGAAGCCAGCCCGAGTCGCGGCACGAGCCGCTGCCCGCCTCCAGCGTGTGCTCGGGCGTCTGCACGCCGGGCTCCATGCGGATGAGGTAGCGCACGTCCTGCTGCACCTGCTGGTTGATCTTGACCAGGAAGTCGATGGTGCGTTGCTCGTGCCGGTCGATCCTGGCCAGGTAGGCGGCCACCAGCGGCGTGGCCGGCTCCACCGCGAGATAGGGGGCCAGCTCCTGCGCCTGTGCCGCGCTGTAGTTGAAGGGGAAGTTCTCCGCCTGCGGCTCCAGGAAGAAGTCGAAGGGGTTGTAGACGGCCATCTCCACCACCAGGTCGACCGTGACCTTGAACTCGGTGGTCTTCGTCGGAAACACCAGCCGCGCCAGGTAGTTGGCAAACGGGTCCTGCTGCCAGTTGATGAAGTGCTCGGCCGGCTCGATGCGCAGCGAATACGAGATCACGTTGCTGCGGCAGTGCGGCGCGGGGCGCAATCGCACGACCTGGGGCCCCAGTTGCGCCGGCCGGTCGTACCTGTAGTGCGTGACGTGGTGGAGCGCGGCGTGAATGGACATGTTTCTCCTGACTGGGCGAGGGAACAGGCGCCGGCAACGTTTGCCGTGGATGTCCGGCGCATACTAGCGGACAAGAATGCAAGTAGTGCGCCAACCAGGCGCCGTCAGGGAGTCGAGTTGTCGGAATTCAGAGGGGCCGCGCGTGCCGCGTGGCCGTTTGCGGCCATGGCCGGCTGGGTGCTGGGCTGCGCATTGCAGCTGCAGCAGCCGTGGCTCTGGCGCTGGCCCGTGTATGGGCTGTTGGTGCTGCTGGGTGCGCTGGTGGGCTGGGCCATCGTGCGCTCGCGCAGGCATTGGACGCGCTTCGTGCTGGTTGCGGCACTGCTGGCCGGCGCCATGGGCGGCGCGGGGCTGACCGGACTGCGGGCCTGCATGTTTGCGGCGCAGGCGCTCGATTCGGCCGACGAAGGTCGCGACCTCACCCTGGTGGGCACGGTCGCGCAGCTGCCCCAGCAGTTCGATGGCGGCATCCGCTTCCGCCTGGATGTGGACGAGCCGCCGCCCGGGGTGCGACTGCCACCTTGTCTCCTGCTGGGCTGGTATGCCGACGACCTGGCCGGTGCGCCGCGCGCCGGCGAGCGCTGGCGCCTGAACGTGCGCCTGAAGGCGCCGCACGGCAGCCGCAACCCGCATGGTTTCGACTTCGAGCTGTGGGCCTGGGAGCAGGGCGTGCAGGCCACGGGCTACGTTCGCCAGGGCACCGGGACCGAGGAGCCGTTGCTGCTGTCATCGGGTTGGTCGCATCCGGTGGAGCAGGCCCGCGAGGCCACCCGCGCCGCCATCCAGGCGCGGGTGCCCGATGCGCGCGCGGCCGGCGTGATCTCGGCGCTGGTGGTGGGCGACCAGTCCGCCATCGAGCGCGCCGACTGGGACGTGTTCCGCGCCACCGGCGTTGCCCACTTGATGAGCATCTCGGGATTGCACGTCACCTTGTTTGCATGGCTCGCGGCGCGCCTGGTGTCACTGGCCTGGCGCCGCAGCGCCCGCCTCATGTTTCTTTGGCCGGCCCAGCATGCC
Source organism: Pseudomonadota bacterium (assembly GCA_018241225.1). GTDB lineage: Bacteria > Pseudomonadota > Gammaproteobacteria > Burkholderiales > Burkholderiaceae_C > Variovorax. The sequence goes on along the minus strand of JAFEEG010000021.1, from coordinate 163,841 downwards.
GGGCTGGCCGGCGGCGTGGTGCTGGCCGGTGCCTATGCACTGTTCAGCGGCTGGGGCGTGCCTTCGCAGCGCACCGTCTGCATGCTGGGCGTGGTGGCGCTGCTGCGCATCCTGGGCCTGGGGTGGCCCTGGCCGATGGTCTGGCTTTGTGCTTGCGCGGCCGTGGTGGGCTTCGATCCCTGGGCGTTGACGCAAGCGGGCTTCTGGCTGAGCTTCGTTGCCGTCGGCGTGCTGTTTGCCACCGATGCGGGTGTCGCCGGGCGCGCCGGCGGGCCGGTGGCTGCGGCAAGGCGCATGCTGCGCGAGCAACTGGTGCTGACGCTGGCGCTCACGCCCCTGACCCTTCTGCTTTTCCAGCAGGTGTCGCTGGTCGGCCTGGCGGCCAACGTGCTGGCCATTCCGTGGGTGACCCTGGTGCTCATGCCGATGTCGCTGCTGGGTGTCCTGTTCGCACCCTTGTGGGACGCGGCTGCCTGGTCAACACAGGTCCTGCTGCAGGTCCTGCAGTCGCTTTCGGGCTGGCCCTGGGCCACCCTGTCGTGGCCCGCGCCGCCGTGGTGGGCCGCGGCCGGCGGCGTGGCGGGCGGTCTGGTGCTGGCCATGCGCCTGCCCTGGCAGATGCGCGTGCTGGGCTTGCCGTTGCTGCTGCCGGCCCTGCTCTGGCAGCCGCCGCGACCACCGTCCGGCACTTTCGAGTTGCTGGTTGCCGACGTGGGGCAGGGCAGCGCGGTGCTGGTGCGCACGGCCGGCCACAGCCTGCTGTATGACGCCGGCCCGCGCTTCGGCGGCGACAGCGACGCCGGCCAGCGCGTGCTGGTGCCGCTGCTGCGCGCGCTTGGCGAGCGGCTGGACCTGCTGGTGCTCAGTCATCGCGACAGCGATCACACGGGCGGCGCCGCCGCCGTGCTGGCCATGCAGCCGCAGGCGCAACTGCTGGGCTCCATCGAAAGCGGTCATCCGCTGCAGCAGTTGCGGCCAGCGCGGCGATGCCAGGCCGGACAACGCTGGGAATGGGACGGGGTGGCTTTCGAGGTGCTGCACCCCCGGCAAGGCGCGGATGAAGGCGTCAAGCCCAACGCCCTGTCGTGCGTGCTGCGCATCCGGGGCGCCCAGGGCAGCGCGCTGCTGGCGGGCGACATCGAACGCGAGCAGGAAAACGCGCTGGTTGCCGCGCCGGGCGCGCCCGGGTTGCAGGCCGACCTGCTGCTCGTTCCGCATCACGGCAGCAAGACTTCGTCGAGCGGCGCCTTCCTCGATGCGGTGGCTCCGCGCCTGGCCGTGGTGCAGTCCGGCTACCGCAACCGCTTCGGGCACCCGGCCGGCGAGGTGATGGCCCGCTACCGGGCGCGCGGCGTAATCGTGGCTGACACGCCCTCGTGCGGTGGCTTACGATGGCGCAGCAGCGAGCCGGACCAGTGGCAATGCGAGCGGCAGTCGTCGCGGCGCTACTGGGCCCATGAAATGCGGACACAAGAACAACCGCCCGGGCACCAGCCACGCTGACTACCAGGGAGAGGCGCAAAGCGTTGGCCTCGAAATTGCTACAGCATCAGCAGGAGAGATGGGTCGTACCTATGCACAAATTCGACGAGATGTACGAGCAGTTGCCTTATCCGGGCGCAGCGGTACGCAAGCACTACCAGCGTTACGACCAGTGGCTGGGCAAGCAGCCAGGCGAATTGATGCGACGGCGACGCGAGGAGGCCGAGCTGATCTTTCGCCGCGTGGGCATCACCTTTGCGGTGTACGGCGCCAAGGATGAAGACGGCTCGGGCACCGAGCGCCTGATTCCCTTCGACCTGCTGCCGCGAATCATCCCCGCGCACGAGTGGTCGAGCATGGAAAAGGGCCTGGCGCAGCGGGTGAACGCGCTCAACCGCTTCATCCACGACGTGTACCACGACCAGGAGATCATCAAGGCCGGCATCATTCCGGCCGAGCAGATCCGCAACAACGCGCAGTTCCGCCCCGAGATGATGGGCGTGAACGTGCCCAACGACGTGTACTCCAACATCGCGGGCATCGACATCGTGCGCGCGCCCGACTCGAGCGGCAACGGCGAGTACTACGTGCTCGAAGACAACCTGCGCGTGCCCAGCGGCGTGAGCTACATGCTGGAAAACCGCAAGATGATGATGCGGCTCTTTCCGGAGCTGTTCAACCAGAACCGCGTGGCGCCGGTGGCGCACTACCCAGACCTGCTGCTCGAAACCCTGCGCGCCAGCGCACCGCCGGCCACGGCCGAGCCCACGGTGGTGGTGCTCACGCCCGGCATGTACAACAGCGCCTACTTCGAGCATGCCTTCCTCGCCCAGCAGATGGGCGTGGAGCTGGTGGAAGGGCAAGACCTGTTCGTGAAGGACGACTTCGTCTACATGCGCACCACCCAGGGCCCGATGCGCATCGACGTCATCTACCGCCGGGTGGACGACGACTTCCTCGACCCCGAGGTGTTCCGCCCCGACTCCACGCTGGGCTGCGCGGGCCTCATGCGCGCCTACAGGGCGGGCAACGTCGTCATCTGCAATGGCGTGGGCACCGGCGTGGCCGACGACAAGTCGATCTACCCCTACGTGCCCAAGATGGTCGAGTTCTACCTGGGCGAGAAGCCCATCCTGAAGAACGTGCCCACCTACATGTGCCGCAACAAGGAAGACCTGGACTACACCCTGGCCAACCTGAAGGAGCTGGTGGTCAAGGAAGTGCATGGTGCCGGTGGCTACGGCATGCTCATCGGCCCGGCGGCCACGCAGGCCGAGATCGAGGAGTTCCGCGCCGCGCTGCTGGCCAAGCCCGACGGCTATATCGCCCAGCCCACGCTGAGCCTGTCGACCTCGCCCACCTTCGTGGATGCCGGCATCGCGCCGCGCCACATCGACCTTCGGCCCTTCGTGCTGTCGGCCAAGGAGGTGCAGATGGTGCCCGGTGGCCTGACGCGGGTGGCGCTCAAGGAAGGGTCGCTGGTGGTCAACTCGTCGCAGGGCGGGGGCACCAAGGACACCTGGATTCTCGAGGGCGAGCGCAACGGGAAATCCACGCAGGCGCAGACCCAATCGCAGACCCAATCGCAGTCGCAGTCGCAATCGACCAACTAGAACCAGGGAGACAAGAACAATGCTGTCGCGAACCGCCGACCACCTCTACTGGATGGCCCGCTACACCGAGCGTGCCGAGAACACCGCCCGCCTGCTGGACGTGAACTACCAGACCTCGCTGTTGCCGCAGTCGGCCGAAGTGGCCAAGTACGGCTGGCAGGGTCTCTTGTCCATCAGCGAGCTGATGCCTGCCTTTGCGGCCAAGCACGGGCAGATCACGCCCGAGGCGACCATGGAATTCATGGTCAAGGACGAGAGCAACCCGTCGTCGATCCTGTCGTGTTTGCGTGCGGCGCGCGAGAACGCGCGGGCGGTGCGCGGCACGCTCACGACCGAGTCGTGGGAGACGATGAACACCACCTGGCTCGACGTGAACCGCATGCTGCGCGGCGGCGAGTTCGAGCGCGACCCGGGTGCGTTCTTCGAGTGGGTGAAGTTCCGCTCGCATCTTTCGCGCGGCGTGGTGCTGGGCACCATGCTGCAGGACGATGCCTTCCACTTCGCGCGGCTAGGCACCTTCCTGGAGCGGGCCGACAACACCGCGCGGCTGGTGGACGTGAAGTTCCATGCGCTCAACACCGAGTTCTTCGGCGCGGCCACGGAAGAAGACCAGGAGTACGACTTCTATCACTGGAGCGCCATCCTGCGATCGGTCTCCGCCTTCGAGGTCTATCGCAAGGTGTACCGCGACGTGATCCGTCCCGAGCGCGTGGCCGAGTTGCTGATCTTGCGCGCCGACATGCCGCGTTCGCTGCATGCGTGCATGCACGAGGTGGTGATGAACCTGGACAAGGTGCGCAACCAGCAAAGCGCCGAGACCGAGCGGCGCGCGGGCAAGCTGCTTGCAGAGCTGCAGTACGGGCAGGTGGAAGAGATCCTGGCCACAGGGTTGCACGCGTACCTGACGCAGTTCCTGGATCGCGTGAACGAGCTGGGGATGCGGATCAGTCGGGACTTTCTTGTGCCTACGCACTAGCGGCGGCGCAGGGCATGGCGCCACCGCCATGCCCGTGGTCACTCAATCCCGTTCGAACAACCGCCCCCAGCCCTGGATGCCCCGCGTGCTCACATCCAGCGAACGCAGCATCCCCCACACCGTGGTGCTCACCGTATCCAGCAGCGTGAAGCCGAATTCGGCTTCCGCCCGTTTCGCCAGCGGCGCCGCGCGCAGGTTGGTGCAATAGGTCACCACGCCCTGCGGGTCGCCCTCGCGGGCCACTTCGCCCATCAGCTCGTACAGCCGGTCCGGCTCGACCAGCGCGAAGTCGTGGTTGACCGTGATGCCCAGGTGCCGCTCGGCCACCACCTTCACGCCGATGGCCTCGTAGTTGGCCACGATGCGCGCCTGTACGTCGCCGGTGTAGGGCGACACCAGCGCCAGGCGCTTGATGCCCATGCGCTCGATCAGCTCGTTGAGCGCCAGGATGGCAGTGGTGGCCTTGATGCCGGTGCGCTCGGTGATGCGCTCGCACAGCCGCAGGTCGGCGTCGAAGCCGCGCCAGCCGGCGGCGGTGCCGCTCCAGCCGATCACGTCGACCTTGGCGTCGGCCAGCAGTTCGGCCGCGGCCAGGATCTTGCTGTCGTCGAACTGGCCCAGCGCCTGCTCCGACAAGGAGATCTCCGTGACCGTGAAGCGCGAGAAATGCGCGCTGCAGCCGGGCACTTCGGCCGCCAGGGCGGAGGTCAGGGGCTCCAGCGCAGTGTTGGACGAAGGCGTGAGCACGCCCAGGCGCAGGGGTCGGGTCATTTGAAAGGTCTCCTTGGATGACGGGAACGGGGGTTGATCGACAGGCTATGTTTTACATCAATGTCAACAGACATGTAAACAGTGAATATCAGAGGGCGCGAGAGCAAAATCCCACCGTGAACCGCCGCTGAACGAGACGTTTCCAAATGTGTTGGAGACATAGGTGTTATCCATGATGTAAACAACAATGTAGACAATCACAATGCGACCTGAGCCGGACAGCTCGTGGTCGCATTGGCGGCTGCAGGCAACAGGGCCCAAGTACCACTACGACACAACCTCGCGGCGCCAGGGAAGGCGCTGCCTCTTTTGCCTGGAGTCAAACCATGGAAGCTCGGATGACGGCTGCAAGCGCGGCCACGGATCAGGCCGCCGCACCCACCAAGGTGCGCTGGAAGATCTTCCTGATGATGTTGATGCTCATCTCCATCAACTACATCGACCGCGCCTCGCTTTCGGTGGCCATGCCGCTGATCGCCAAGGAATTCGACATCGGCCCGGCCGTGCAGGGCCTGCTGCTGTCCTCGTTCTTCTGGACCTACGCATTCATGCAGATCCCCGGCGGCATGCTGGCCGACCGCTACGGCCCGCGCGGCGTGATCGTCGGCGCCACCATCGGCTGGGGCTTCTTCCAGGCGATTGCCGCCGCGTGCACCGGCTGGGTGTCGCTGCTGGTCACCCGCCTGGGCCTGGGCGCTGCCGAAGCACCCATCTACCCCGCCGGCGGCAAGCTCAACGCCATCTGGATGACGCAGAACGAGCGCGGCCGCGGCGCCACGCTGCTGGACGGCGGCGCACCCCTGGGTGCGGCGCTGGGCGCGCTGATCATCGCGGGCCTGATCTCGCACTTCGAATCCTGGCGCACCTCCTTCGTGGTGGCCGGCGTGGGCACCATGATCGCGGGCTTCTTCGCCTACTGGTACATCCGCAACCACCCGCGCCAGCATCCCCGCGTGAACGAGGCCGAAGCCGCCTACATCGAGGCCGCCCACGCCGCCGACCTGGCGGCCGAGCCGGCCAACGCCAGCGGCAAGGTGCTGGACTTCTTCAAGTACCGCTCGGTCTGGGGCATGTTCTTCGGCTGGATGTGCTTCAACGCGCTGTTCTACGGCCTGCTGACCTGGATGCCCACCTACCTGTCGAAGGTCCACGGCCTGGACATCAAGCAGATGGGCGGCGCCGTGTTCATCATGTTCTTCTCGGGCTTCGTGGGCGAAATGGTGGGCGGCTGGATCGCCGACAAGTGGCGCGCTTCCGGCGCTTCGCAGGCCAAGGTGCTGCGCACGCTCTTCGCCATCGCCTCGATCGTTGCCACTGTCGCCATCTACAACGTGGCGCGCTTCAAGGATCCGGTCACCGTCGTGATCCTGCTGTCGGTCACGCTGTTCTTCCTGCGCTGGTGCGGCCTGTTCTGGGTGGTGCCTTCGCTGCTGGGCACCCGCAACCGCGTGGGCTTCCTGGGCGGCACCATGAACCTGGGCGGCAACTGCGCGGGCATCGGCGTGCCGATCCTGGTGGGCATCATCGTGCAGGCCACCGGTTCGTACGACCTGGCGCTGATGTTCTTCGCCGCCGCCGGTGCAGGCCTGTTCGTCTGCTCCACGCTGCTGATCGACTACAGCAAGAAGCTGCCGGTCTGATCGACCCCGGCCCATGGCCCCCACGCATCGCACTTGAAGAAGAAGGAGTCGGCTCATGACCAAGCTCATCAGCAAGAACCGAACCGCCGCCCTGGCGGCGCTGCTGGCGGCCGGCACGGCCGGTGCAACCGACCTGCCCATCGCCACGCCCGAGAGCGTGGGCGTGGACTCGGCGCCGCTGGTGCAGTTGTCGCAGATGATCCGCAAGGAAAACCTCGACGTGCGCAGCTTCCTGGTCGTCAAGGACGGCCAGCTGATCTACGAGCGCTATGCCAAGGGCCTCACGCGCAACCACAACTACGAGCTGTACTCGATCACCAAGAACGTGACGGCGCTGGCCGCCGGCGCGCTCATCGACGAAGGCAAGAGCCGGCTGGACGAGAAGGTGGCGCCGATCCTCGCCAAGGCCCGGCCCGACCTGAAGGACGCGCTGGCCGACAAGCAGGCCATCGAGCTGCGCCACGTGATGTCGATGTCCACGGGCCTGGTCTACAACTTCAAGCCCACCGACGACCCGATCTACTACGGCGCGCCCGACCGGCTCAAGCTTGCCGCCGAGACCACCCCCAAGGTGGCGCCCGGCACCGCCTTCGACTACACCGACGTCAATCCCATCCTGGCCAGCGCCACCCTGGGCGCCGACGCCGGCATGCCGCTGCAGGATTACGCCAAGTCCCATTTCTTCGAGCCCATGGGCATGACCCACTACGCGTGGGAGCGGGCCGATGACAAGGGCCTGGTCTCTTCCGGCTGGGGCCTGCGCCTGCGCGCGGTGGACATGGCCAAGCTGGGCATGCTGGTGCTGCACGGCGGGCGCTGGAACGGCAACCAGCTGGTCTCGCAGGCATGGACGCGCACCATGACGGCGCCTTCGTCCGCACCCTGGTACGGCATGTACTGGTGGATCAACGACATCGTCGCCACCGAGCCGGAAACGCACGCCATGGGCTTCAAGGGCCAGTTCATCGTGGCGCTGCCCGAGCGCAACGCGGTGGTGGTGATGACCAGCATGCTGCCCATCGAGGGCGGCCTGCGCGAGTCGAAGAACGTGCTGGCCATCCGCCGGATGGTGAAGGACTACGTGCTGCCAGCGCTCGACAACAAGGCACATGCCGCGCCCAGCGTGGCGCGCAGCAAGGCGCTCGCGCAAGAGCTGCGCGTGGCAGGCCAGCACCAGGGCAAGCCCGGTGCACCGGCCGACCCCACCGATACCCCCAAACTCTGAAATTCTCCTTCCTCGAAATGACGAACCATCAATTCGACCTGGTCGTGCGCAATGCGCGCGTGGCCACCGCCAGCGACACCTTCGATGCCGACATCGGCATCAAGGGCGGTCGCATCGTTCAACTGGGCCTGGGCCTGCCGGCCGGTGCCCGCGAGATCGACGCCGCCGGCCGCGTGGTCACGCCCGGCGGCGTGGACGCGCACTGCCACCTCGACCAGCCCATGACACCGCCCGTGCGCATGGCCGACGACTTCGACACCGGCACGCGCAGCGCCGCCTGCGGCGGCACCACCACGGTGATTCCCTTTGCCGCGCAGGAAAAAGGCCAGTCGCTGCGCGCCGCGGTCGAGGACTACCACCGCCGCGCCGAAGGCAAGGCCCACGTGGACCACGCCTTCCACCTGATCGTGAGCGACCCCACGCCCAAGGTACTGGCCGAGGAGCTGCCCGCGCTCATCAGCGAGGGCTACACCTCGTTCAAGATCTACATGACCTACGACGACCTCAAGCTCGACGACGGCCAGATCCTGGACGTGCTCGAAGTCGCCCGGCGCCACGACGCCATGGCCATGATCCACGCCGAGAACTCCGACTGCATCGAGTGGCTCACCAAGCGGCTGGAAGCAGCGGGCCGCACCGCGCCGCGCTTTCATTCGCATTCGCGCCCCATGCTGGTCGAGCGCGAGGCCGCGCACCGCGCCATCTCGCTGGCCGAGCTGGTGGACGTGCCCATCCTCATCGTCCACGTCTCGGGCCGCGAAGCGGTCGAGCAGATCCGCTGGGCGCGCGCGCACGGCCTGAACGTGTTTGCCGAGACCTGCCCGCAGTACCTGTTCCTCACCGCCGAGGACCTGGGCATCGACGACGACTACCACGGCGCCAAGTGCGTGTGCAGCCCGCCGCCGCGCAACAAGGCCAACCAGGAAGTGATCTGGAACGGCCTGGCCGACGGCCTGTTCACCGTGTTCAGCTCCGACCACGCGCCCTTCAAGTACGACGCACCCGAGGGCAAGAAGCCCGGTGGCGAAGAAGTGGCCTTCCGCCACATCCCCAACGGCATCCCGGGGCTGGAGACGCGCCTGCCGCTGCTGTACACGCACGGCGTCCTGCAAGGGCGCATCACGCTCAACAAGTTTGTCGAGCTGACCTCCACCAACCCTGCCAAGGCCAACGGCCTGCATCCGCGCAAGGGCACCATTGCCGTGGGCGCCGATGCCGACCTGGTGATCTGGCAGGAAGGCCAGCGCACCATCCGCAATGCCGACCTGCACCATGCGGTGGACTACACGCCGTATGAGGGCATCGAGGTGCAGGCCTGGCCGGCCTACACGCTGTCGCATGGCGAAGTGGTGTGGGACGGCGAGTTCCATCCGCGCGCCGGGCGCGGCGAATTCCTGCGCCGTGGCCGCCCGACCCTGCTGCCCAAGAAGTGAACCGTGCCCAAGGAGTAGAGGAAACATGAAGCTGCTGCTGATCAACCCCAACATCTCGCAGAGCGTGAGCGACCTGATCGAGGCCGAGGCGCGCCGCGCCGCCGCGCCAGGCACCGAGGTGACGGTGATGACCGCGCCCTTCGGCGTGGCCTACATCGAGACGCGCTTCGAGTCGCTCATCGGCGCCTACGCCACCGCCCAGGTGGCCGGCGAGCACGCGCACAAGTTCGACGCCATGGTGGTGGCCGCCTTCGGCGACCCGGGCATCGACGGCCTGCGCGAGGCGCTGGACATTCCGGTGGTTGGCCTGACCGAAGCCGCGCTGATGAGCGCCTGCCTGCTGGGCAAGCGCTTTTCCATCGTCGCCATCTCGCGCCGCATCACCGCCTGGTACCGCGAGGTGGTGCAGGCCAACGGGCTGGAAGGCCGCCTGGCCAGCATCCGCTGCCTCGACACGCCGCTGCGCAGCATCGGCGCGGTGCAGGAAGACCACGGCGAGACGCTGCGCGCGCTGTGCCAGACCGCCATCGACGAGGACGGCGCCGACGTGATCATCATCGCCGGCGCACCGCTGGCCGGGCTGGCGCGCTCCATCAAGGAGCAGATCCCGGTGCCGGTGGTAGACGGCGTTTCCAGCGCGGTGTGCCATGCGCAGACGCTGGCCTCGCTCAATCCGTCGCCGGCGCGCCAGGGCAGCTTTGCCCGCCCGCCGGTCAAGGAAAACCGCGGCCTTCCGGCCGGCATCGAGCGCTTGCTGGCCCGCGAGGCCGGCCGCTGAGCGCACGGGCCGCATCGGCGCCAGCGCGGCGCCGGGCGGCCCGATAAGATCGCGCCATGGCAACCAACACCAAGTCCAGCGGCAAGCAGAAAGCGGTTTCGCCCAAGCGCGAACTCAGCGTCGACGAAATCGTCGAGAACATCTCCAACGCGATCCTGGAGCACCGGCTGGTGCCCGGCACCAAGCTGGGCGAAGACCGGCTGGCCGCCATCTACGGCACCAACCGTCCGCGCATCCGCGAGGTGCTGGCCCGCCTGTCGCACGAACAGGTGGTCGAACTGGTGCCCCAGCGCGGCGCCTTCGTGGCCAAGCCCACGGTGGAGCAGGCGCGCGAAGTGTTCGAGGCCCGGCGCCTGATCGAGCCCGGCGTGATCGAGCGCCTCACGCAGAGCTTCGACGACGAGAAGCTGCGCCGCCTGCAAGAGCACCTGGGCCGCGAGGAAGAAGCCCGCCGCACCAACGACAAGCACGCGGTGGTGCGCCTGTCGGGCGAGTTCCATACCCTGCTGGCCGAGCTGGGCGGCAATTCGCTGCTGACGCGCTCCATGAAGGAGTTGTCCACGCTCACCTGCCTGACCATCTCGCTGTACGACGCGCCCACCGCCAGCAGCTGCCGGGTGGACGAGCACAGCGGCATCGTCGATGCCATTCGCGCCGGCGACGTGGACCAGGCGCGCAAGCTGATGTTGCGTCATCTGCAGCACATCGAAGACAGCCTCGATCTCAACAGCGAGAGCGAAGAGGTGGATCTCGAATCGGTGCTGGGCTGACCGCGTCGTGGCGACCAACTGCCCCTCCTGCCTCCAGCACATGGAGGTGCACCGCTTTGCCACGCGCGCCGGCGGCTTCGTCGACCTGGACATCTGCTTCGCCTGCCAGGGCCTGTGGTTCGACCCGCGCGAGAACACCCAGCTTGCGCCCGAAGCGGTGGTTGCGCTGTTCCAGCAACTGCACGAGCACCGCGGCGATGCCCACCAGCCCTTGGCGCGCGTGCTGGGTTGCCCGCGTTGCCGCCAGACCCTGTCGCACGGCTTCGACGTGGTCAAGAGCGGGCGCTACGTGACCTACCGCTGCGCCCAGGGGCACGGGCGCTTTGCCACCTTCTCGTCCTTCATGGTCGAGAAGGGCTTTGTGCGCCAGCTCACCAAACCCGAGATCGAAGACCTGGCGCGCAGGGTGGACGCCATCTTCTGCACCGGTTGCGGCGCGCCGGTCGATATCCGCCGCGAGCATGCCTGCCCGCATTGCCGCGCTGCGTTCTCCCTGCTGGACCCGGCCGCCGTGGAAAAGGCGCTGCAGCGCCATGCCCAGGCGGCCAGGTCGGCCGAACCCGCCACGCGCCGCACCGACCTGGCAGATGCGCTGGTGGCCATCGAGCGCAGCCGATCGCAGGCGCAGCGCGAGGAGCAGAAGGAGCGCATCGAGAACCTGGACCTTACCGTCGACCTGTGGGCCACGGGTATCGAGCTGGTCTGGCGCGCGTTGATGCGCTGAAGGGGGCGGCAGTATTGTGGAGCCGCGGGGAAAAAGACCACCGCGCGGAACTAAACCCTCTCAAGCGACCCGGACGGGGTTCCGGCTTCGGCTGGTTCACCCCGAACCCGAACTTGAAAGGAGATATCACGCATGTTGTTGTTCCGAGTCGGCCGATGGTCCGCGCTGCTGGTGGGTGCCCTGTTGTTGTGGTGGGGCGCAATGGTGCCCGCGATGGCGGCGACACCGCGCATGGTCAGTGCAGCGGTGCAAGACCTGAGCCTGCGCAACGGCCCAGGCAACAAGTACGACGCTCGCTGGACCGTGATGAAGGGCTATCCGCTGAAGGTGCTGGCCGCGCGCGGCAAGTGGCTGCAGGTGAGCGACTTCGAGAACGACAGGGCGTGGGTCTACCGCCCGATGACCAACGCCACGCCGCACCATGTGGTGAAGGCCAAGGTGGCCAACCTGCGGCGCGCGCCCACCACGAAGAGCGCGCTGGTCACCCGCATGGAATACGGCGACGTGCTGCGCACGCTGTCTCGCCGTGGCGACTGGGTGCAGGTGCGCACCACCAGCGGCCGCACGGGGTGGGTGTCCAGCCGCCTGGTCTGGGGCTGGTAGGCGCTCAGGTGGCCGTGGCCTGGCGCACGGCGTGCTCCCAGCGTGCCATCGCCTCTTGCGATTGCGATGCGCTCCAGGTCGGCAGGAAGCGGCGCTCCACCTTCCATTGGCTCGAGAGCTGCGACACGTTGCTGTACACGCCGCTGTACAGGCCCGCCAGGTAGGCCGCGCCCAGGGCAGTGGTTTCGGTCACTTGCGGACGCACCACCGGGATGCCCAGCAGGTCGGCCTGGAACTGCATCAGCAGGTCGTTCACGCTGGCGCCACCGTCCACCCGCAGTTCGGCCACCGGCATGCCGCCGGCAGCCACCGCGTCGCGGCTCATGGCCTGCAGCAGCGCGGCGCTCTGGTAGGCGATGCTCTCCAGCGCGGCGCGCGCGATGTGGCCGAGGTTGGTGCCGCGCGTCAGGCCGGTGATGGTGCCGCGTGCGTCGGCGTTCCAGTAGGGGGCGCCCAGCCCGGTGAAGGCGGGCACCATCATCACGCCGCCCGCATCGGGCACGCTCTGGGCCAGCGCCTGAACCTGCCCGCTGCCCTTGATGGCCTGCAGCCCGTCGCGCAGCCACTGCACCACCGCGCCGCCCACGAACACGCTGCCTTCCATGGCGTATTGCGGCGTGGCGTCGATCTGCGCCGCGCTGGTCACCAGCAAGCCGTTGTGCGAAGGCTGGAACTCCTTGCCGGTGTGCATGAGGAGAAAGCACCCGGTGCCATAGGTGTTCTTGGCCATGCCGGCCTCGAAGCAGGCCTGGCCGAAGAGGGCGCTCTGCTGGTCGCCGGCCACGCCGCCCACGGGCAGCGACTGGCCCAGCAAGGCCGCATCGGTGTCGGCGAAATGCGAGCTCGAAGGCTGCACGGCTGGCATCAGCGATTCGGGAATCTTCAGCGCGCGCAGCAGCTCCTCGTCCCAGCTGTTGCCGTGCACGTTGAAAAGCATGGTGCGCGATGCATTGCTCACGTCCGTCACGTGCACCTTGCCGCCGGTGAGCTGCCAGATGAGCCAGCTGTCCACCGTGCCGAAGGCCAGCTCGCCCGCTTCGGCCTGCGCGCGCGCGCCGGGCACGTTGTCCAGCAGCCAGCGCAGCTTGGTGGCCGAGAAATAGGCGTCGATGACCAGGCCGGTCTTCTCGCGGATGGTGGCTTCCATGCCCTCCTGGCGCAGCTGCGCGCACAGGGGCTCGGCCCGGCGGTCCTGCCAGACGATGGCGTGGTGCACCGGGCGGCCGGTCTTGCGGTTCCACAGCACGCTGGTCTCGCGCTGGTTGGTGATGCCGATGGCGCGGATGTCCTTGGCCGCGAGCCCTGCCTTGGCCAGCGCCTCGCGCGCCGTCTCGATCTGGCTGGCCCAGATCTCCATCGGGTCGTGCTCCACCCAGCCGGGCTGCGGGTAGATCTGCGTGAGCTCGCGCTGCGCGATGGCCACGATGTGCCCCGCGTCGTCGAACACGATGCTGCGCGAGCTGGAGGTGCCCTGGTCGAGGGCGAGCAGGTAGGTGGTCATGTCGTCAGGTCTTGGCGAGTTCGAGGCGCACCTGCGCGCGCTCGAGCAATTCTGGAAAAGGCTGCGGCGGATCGGCGTCGGTGAACAGGCAGTCGATCTGCGAGAGCTCGGCGCATTGCACCATGGCCGGCCGGTTGAACTTGCTGTGGTCTGCCGCCAGCCACACCTCGCGGGCCTGGGCAATGATGGTCTGGGCTACCTTGACTTCGCGCAGGTCGAAATCGCGCAACGAGCCATCGGCCTCGATGCTGGAGATGCCGATGACCGCGATGTCCACCTTGAACTGGCGGATGAAGTCCACCGTGGCCTCGCCCACGATGGCGCGGTCGCGCTGGCGCACCGAGCCGCCGGCCACGATCACCTCGCAGTCGGGGTTGTCCGACAGGATGTTGGCCACGTTCAGGTTGTTGGTGATCACGCGCAGGCCTGTGTGGCGCATGAGCGCCTTGGCCACGGCCTCGGTGGTGGTGCCGATGTTCAGGATGAGCGAGCAGCCGTTGGGCACCTTGCTGGCCACGGCCTGCGCAATGCGCGCCTTGCCCTCGGCGTGCAGCGTCTCGCGCTGCTGGTAGCCGATGTTCTCGACGGTGGAACTGGGCACCCGCACGCCGCCATGAAAGCGCGTGAGCAGGCCGGCGTCGGCCAGGCGCTGGACGTCGCGCCGCACGGTCTGCAGGGTCACGCCCAGCATGTCGGCCAGTTGTTCCACTGTCACGGAACCGCGCGAACGTACGGTGTCCAGCAGGTTGATCTGGCGCGGATTGGAGTTTTGCAGGGCCATTCGGACGCGTGTGTGCGGCTGCCGGGGACGGTCAGGCAAACTTTAAAACGAAACAAAACGAATCAATGTTTGGGTAAACCCCAAGAAAATACGCATCGGTAAGAATCAAAATGAAAAAATACGAACGACCCAATCCCACCCATTGTGGGAAAAATCACAGAAAGGAATGGGAGTCGAGGTGAGTGCAGTTCCTTTTTTTTCGCAATCGAATCCGAGTGCCGATTGCGACGTGCTGATCGTCGGCGGGGGCATCAATGGCTGCGGCATTGCCCGCGACCTGGCCGGCCGGGGGTTTCGCGTGCTGCTTTGCGAAAAGGACGACCTGGCCTCGCACACCTCGTCCTCGTCCACCAAGCTCATTCACGGCGGGCTGCGCTACCTGGAGTACTACGAGTTCTCGCTGGTGCGCAAGGCACTGCAGGAGCGCGAGGTGCTGCTCAAGAGCGCGCCGCACATCATGTGGCCGCTGCGCTTCGTGATGCCGCACGACCCGGCCCAGCGACCGGCCTGGATGATCCGCATCGGCCTGTTCATGTACGACCACCTGGCGCACCGCGAGGTGCTGCCGGCATCGCGCGGCATCGATCTGCGCGAGCACGTGGCGGGCGAGCCGCTGAAAAAGCAGTTCAAGCGTGGCTTCGTGTATTCGGACGGCTGGGTCGATGACGCGCGCCTGGTGGTGCTCAACGCCATGGACGCGCGCGAACGCGGCGCGCAGGTGCTCACGCGCACCCGCTGCGTCGGCGCGGCCCGCGATGCCAGCGGTTGGAACGTGTTGCTCGAAGGCCCGCAGGGCCGGCGCGAAGTGCGCGCCCGCGCCGTGGTCAATGCGGCGGGGCCGTGGGCCGAATCCTTCTTGCGCGGCGTGGCGCAACCGGCGGCTGGCGAGGCGCTGGCCACCAAGAGCCTGCGGCTGGTCAAGGGCAGCCACATCGTGGTGCCGCGCATCTTCACCCACGACCACGCCTACATCTTCCAGAACCCCGACAAGCGGATCATCTTCGCCATTCCCTACCAGGACAGCTTCACGCTGATCGGCACCACCGACATCGAGATCGAAGGCGACGATCCGGGTGCCGCGCGCATCGGCCAGGACGAGATCGACTACCTGTGCGTGCAGGCCAGTCGCTACTTCGACAAGCCGGTGACGACCACCGACGTGGTGTGGACCTATTCCGGTGTGCGGCCCTTGCTGGACGACGCCTCGGGCGACCCTTCTGCTGTCACGCGCGACTACCTGCTCGAATCCAACACCAGCGCCGCGCCGCTGCTGTCGGTGTGGGGCGGAAAGATCACTACCTTCCGCAAGCTGGCGCAGGATGCGGCCGACGAGGTCAGCCGCATGCTGGGCGAGCCGCGCCCGGCGTGGACCGACGGCGCCTTCCTGGCCGGGGGCGACCTGTCGCCCTGGATCGGCCAGGCCAGCCGGCCCGATGCCGATTTCGAGCGCTTCGTGGATGCACTGCATGCGCGCTACCCCTGGCTGGGCGGCATGCTCGGGCGGCGGCTGGCGCGAGCCTATGGCGCTCGGGTGGACCGCATCCTGGGCGACGCCAAGTCCGTATCGGACCTGGGCGCCCAGGTGGCGCCAGGGCTGTACGAAGCCGAGTTGCGCTACCTGCAGCGCGAGGAGTGGGCCCGCACCGGCGAGGACGTGCTGTGGCGGCGATCCAAGCTGGGCCTGCATCTGGCCCCGGCAGCGCGCGAGCAGGTCGAGCAGTGGATGCGCTCGCATGCCCATGTGAACAACGACGAACAGGAGGCCTCCCTTGCAGCTCAGCCTTGAGCGCGTCACCAAGCGTGTGGGCGCCCAGACATGGTTGTACGAACAGAGCATCGCGCCCGCAAGCGGCGCGGTGACGGTGCTGCTGGGTGCTACCCAGTCGGGCAAGACCAGCCTCATGCGCCTGATGGCCGGGCTGGACGCGCCCACCACCGGCAAGGTGCTCGTCAACCAGAAAGACGTGACCGGCGTGCCGGTGCGCGAGCGCAACGTGGCCATGGTGTACCAGCAGTTCATCAACTACCCATCGCTCACGGTGGCGCAGAACATCGCCTCGCCGCTGAAGCTGCGCGGCGAGCCGCGCATCGCCGAGCGGGTGGCCGAGCTGGCCGAGAAGCTGCACATCGGCCCCTTCCTGGAGCGCTTTCCAGCCGAGCTGTCGGGCGGGCAGCAGCAGCGCGTGGCGCTGGCGCGGGCGCTGGCCAAGAACGCGCCCCTCATGCTGCTGGACGAGCCGCTGGTCAACCTGGACTACAAGCTGCGCGAAGAGCTGCGCGAGGAACTCAGCCACCTGTTTGCCACGGGCGATTCGACCGTGATCTACGCCACCACCGAGCCGGGCGAGGCGCTCTTGCTGGGCGGCTACACCGCAGTGCTCGATGCGGGCGAGCTGCTGCAGTACGGGCCCACGGCCGAGGTCTTTCACACGCCCAAGTCGCTGCGTGTGGCGCGCGCCTTCAGCGATCCGCCGATGAACCTGCTGGCCGGCCAGGCCAGCAGCGCCGGCGTGCAACTGGGGGGCGGCCTGGCGCTGCCGCTGGACTTGCCTGCGTCAGCGCAAGGCGCGGTCACGGTGGGGCTGCGGGCCAGCGCACTGACCGTTGGCACACCCGACCGGGAGCGCCCCAACGGCGTGGAACTGCATGCGCGCATCACGCTGGCCGAGATCGCCGGCTCCGACACCTTCGTGCACCTGGACAGCCCCGCCGGCGAGATGGTGGCGCAACTCACCGGTGTGCACCGCTTCGGCCTGGGCGAGCTGGCGCTGCTGCGGTTCTCGCTGTCCGACGTCTATGTGTTCGATGCGCGCGGCGACCTGGCACTGGCCCCTGCACGCCAGAAGGGGAGGTAATCCGCATGGCCCGCATCGACCTCGACCTGGCGCACGCCTACCGCAGCAATCCGCAGCAGGACAGCGACTACGCGCTGCTGCCGCTGAAGATGAGTTTTGTCGACGGCGGCGCCTATGCGCTGCTGGGCCCATCGGGCTGCGGCAAGACCACCATGCTCAACATCATCTCGGGCCTGCTGGTGCCCTCGCAGGGCAGCGTCAGCTTCGACGGCCGCGACGTCACCGCGCTGACGCCGCAGCAGCGCAACATCGCGCAGGTGTTCCAGTTTCCCGTCATCTACGACACGATGACGGTGGCGCAGAACCTGGCCTTTCCGCTGCGAAACCGCGGCGTGCCCGAATCTCGCATTCGCGAGCGGGTAGGGCGCATCGCCGAGATGCTGGAGCTGTCGGGCCAGCTGGGGCAACGTGCGGCGGGCCTGTCGGCCGATGCCAAGCAGAAGATCTCCCTGGGCCGAGGCCTGGTGCGCGAAGACGTGTCGGCCGTGCTCTTCGACGAGCCGCTCACCGTCATCGATCCGCACCTGAAGTGGCAGTTGCGGCGCAAGCTCAAGGAAATCCATCGCGAGCTCAAGCTCACGCTGATCTATGTCACGCACGACCAGGTGGAGGCGCTGACCTTTGCCGACGAAGTGGTGGTGATGTCGCGCGGCCGCGCGGTGCAGGTGGGCACGGCCGAGGCGCTGTTCGAGCGCCCGGCCCACACCTTCGTGGGCCACTTCATCGGCTCGCCGGGCATGAACTTCCTGCACGGCGAAAGCAAGGGCGGGCGACTGTGGGTGGCCGGCATCGAGCTGGCCGCGCCGGTGTCGCTGCCCGACGGCCCGGTCAAGGTCGGCATCCGCCCCGAGCACCTGAGCCTGTCCAGCGAACACCACCCCGGCGCGGTGCCCGCCACGGTGCAAAGGCTGCAGGACATCGGCACCTGCACGCTGCTCACCGCGCAGGTGCAAGGCGGCGAGATGAAGGCGCGACTGGCCAACGGCAGTGCGCTGCCAGCCATCGGCCAGACAGTGTGGCTGCAGGTGCTGGACCTTCGCACCTGCTTCTATCGCGACGAGCAACTGGTGGCCTGAAGGAAGGGATGCATTCATGAACTCGACCATCAAGCCGCTGAACCAGAAGGCCTGGCTGCTGGTGCTGCCGGTGATCATCTGCGTGGCCTTCTCGGCCATCCTGCCGTTGATGACGGTGGTGAACTACTCGGTGCAGGACATCATCTCGCCCGAGCGCCGCGTGTTCGTGGGTACCGAATGGTTCGCCTCGGTGATGCGCGATGACGAGCTGCATGCGGCGCTGCTGCGGCAACTGGGCTTCTCGCTGGCGGTGCTGCTGGTGGAAATTCCGCTGGGCATCGTGCTGGCCCTGTCGATGCCCGCCACGGGCTGGAAGGCTTCGGCGGTGCTGGTGGTGGTGGCGCTGTCGCTGCTCATTCCCTGGAACGTGGTGGGCACCATCTGGCAGATCTACGGCCGTGCCGACATCGGCCTGCTCGGCTTTGCATTGCAGAAGCTGGGCGTGGACTACAACTACACCGGCAATGCCCGCGACGCCTGGCTCACCGTGCTGGTAATGGACGTGTGGCACTGGACGCCGCTGGTGGCCCTGCTGTGCTTTGCCGGCCTGCGCTCCATTCCGGATGCGTACTACCAGGCCGCGCGAATCGATGGCGCCAGCAAGTTCGCGGTGTTCCGCTACATCCAGCTGCCCAAGATGCGCGGCGTGCTCATGATCGCCGTGCTGCTGCGCTTCATGGACAGCTTCATGATCTACACCGAGCCCTTCGTGCTCACCGGCGGTGGCCCGGGCAACGCCACCACCTTCCTGAGCCAGTACCTCACGCAGAAGGCCGTGGGCCAGTTCGACCTGGGCCCGGCCGCGGCTTTCTCGCTCATCTACTTCCTGATCATCCTGCTGCTGTGCTTCATGCTCTACAACTGGATGCAGCGGGTGGGTGCGCAGGACACCGAGGCCAAGGAATAGAAGGAACAAGAAGGGGCGCACCATGACCGACCAACGACGCTTCCGCAAGCGCGGCATCTTCCTGGTGCTCTACCTGGTGTTCGCGCTGTTGCCCATCTACTGGATGGTCAACATGAGCTTCAAGACCAACGAGGAGATTCTCTCCAGCTTCTCGTTCTTCCCGGTGCAGTTCACGTGGGCCAACTACGTGCGCATCTTCACCGACGAGTCGTGGTACTCGGGCTACATCAACAGCCTGATCTACGTGGCCATCAACACCGTGATCTCGCTGACGGTGGCGCTGCCGGCGGCCTATGCCTTCTCGCGCTACTCGTTCCTGGGCGACAAGCATGTGTTCTTCTGGCTGCTCACCAACCGCATGACGCCCCCGGCGGTGTTCCTGCTGCCGTTCTTCCAGCTCTACAGCACGGTGGGGCTCATGGACACGCACATCGGCGTGGCGCTGGCGCACCTGCTGTTCAACGTGCCGCTGGCGGTGTGGATCCTGGAAGGTTTCATGAGCGGCATTCCGCGCGAGATCGACGAGACGGCCTACATCGACGGCTACTCGTTCCCGCGCTTTTTCCTCACCATCTTCCTGCCGCTCATCAAGGCCGGCGTGGGTGTGGCGGCCTTCTTCTGCTTCATGTTCAGCTGGGTGGAACTGCTGCTGGCGCGCACGCTCACCAGCGTGAACGCCAAGCCCATCGTGGCCACCATGACGCGCACCGTGAGCGCATCGGGCATGGACTGGGCCACGCTGGCCGCCGCCGGGGTGCTGACCATCGTGCCCGGCGCCATCGTGATCTGGTTCGTTCGCCACTACATCGCCAAGGGCTTCGCCATGGGCCGCGTCTGACGCGCGCCGCATCGAACCCCGACAACAACAAGGAGAAAACCATGTTCGACTGGATGGTCTGGACCACGCCCGTGGCCGTGTTCTTCTGCTGCATTGCACTCATGCTGGTGGGCATGACGGTGTGGGAAGTGAAGTCGCCCACCACCTTGCGCCGCGGCTGGCTGCCCATCGAGACCACGCGCGGCGACCGGCTCTTCATCGGGCTGCTCACCGCCGCGTACGTCAACCTGGCTTTCGTCGGCCTGGCCGGCAAGCTGCAGGAATGGCTCAGCCTGGATGCCGAGCCTTCCATCTGGTGGGGCTTCGGCCTCTCGATGGCCGTGCTGCTGCTGCTCATGCGCAAGGGCTGATCGGTCAGCGCGACCCGCGTTTTCCTTCGGATCTGGCCCGCTGCTGCCCCGGGGCCGATTTGACATCCAAAGCAAGGAGGGGCAGCACCAACGAGAGGAGACACTGCTATGAAGAAGATGCGCCGCACCGCACTGGCCCCGGTGGCATTTGCCGCTGCAGCCTTGTGCACAGGGCACGCCGCGTGGGCCGGCGAAGCCGAAGCCAAGAAGTGGATCGACAGCGAGTTCCAGCCGTCGACCTTGTCCAAGGCCGAGCAGGAAGCCGAGATGAAGTGGTTCATCGACGCAGCCAAGAAACTGCAGGCCAAGGGGGTCAAGGAAATCTCGGTGGTGTCCGAGACCATCACCACGCACGAGTACGAATCGAAGACGCTGGCCAAGGCCTTTGCCGAGATCACCGGCATCACCGTCAAGCACGACCTGATCCAGGAAGGCGACGTGGTCGAGAAGCTGCAGACCTCGATGCAGTCGGGCAAGTCGATCTACGACGGCTGGATCTCCGACTCCGACCTGATCGGCACGCACTACCGCTACGGCAAGATCATGAACCTGACCGACTACATGGCCGGCGCAGGCAAGGAGTTCACCAACCCGGGGCTGGACCTGAAGGACTTCATCGGCACCAGCTTCACCACCGCGCCGGACGGCAAGCTCTACCAGTTGCCCGACCAGCAGTTTGCCAACCTGTACTGGTTCCGCGCCGACCTGTTCGCGCGCAAGGACCTGCAGGACAAGTTCAAGGCCAAGTACGGCTACGACCTGGGCGTGCCGCTGAACTGGAGCGCCTACGAAGACATCGCCGAGTTCTTCTCCAGCGACGTGAAGTCCATCGACGGCAAGCCCATCTACGGCCACATGGACTACGGCAAGAAGGACCCGTCGCTGGGCTGGCGCTTCACCGACGCGTGGCTGTCGATGGCCGGCACCGCCGACAAGGGCATTCCCAACGGCATGCCGGTGGACGAGTGGGGCATCCGCGTGGCCGACGACAAGTGCACGCCGGTGGGCGCCTCGGTCTCGCGCGGCGGCGCCACCAATTCGCCGGCCGCGGTCTACGCGCTGACCAAGTACGTGGACTGGATGAAGAAGTACGCGCCCAAGGAAGCCACGGGCATGACCTTCGGCGAAGCCGGCCCGGTGCCCGCGCAGGGCCAGATCGCGCAGCAGATCTTCTGGTACACCGCCTTCACCGCCGACATGACCAAGTCCGGCCTGCCGGTGGTCAATGCCGACGGCACGCCCAAGTGGCGCATGGCACCCGGCCCCAACGGCCCGTACTGGAAGCAGGGCATGCAGAACGGCTACCAGGACGTGGGCAGCTGGACCTTCTTCGCCAACCACGACGCCAACAAGACGGCCGCGGCCTGGCTGTACGCGCAGTTCATCACGGCCAAGACCACCAGCCTGAAGAAGAGCATCCAGGGCCTGACCTTCATCCGCGACAGCGACATCCGCAGCGACTTCTTCAGCAAGAACGCCGACAAGTACGGCGGCCTGATCGAGTTCTACCGCAGCCCGGCGCGCGTAGCCTGGACGCCTACCGGCACCAACGTGCCCGACTACCCCAAGCTGGCCCAGCTGTGGTGGAAGAACGTGGCCGAGGCGGTCACTGGCGAGAAGACCCCGCAGAAGGCGATGGACAACCTGGCCGAGGAAATGGACCAGGTGATGGCCCGCCTGGAGCGCGCCGGCATGGCCAAGTGCGCGCCCAAGCTCAATGCCAAGGGAGATCCCAACAAGTGGCTGAGCGACCAGCAGGCCCCGTGGAAGAAGCTGGCCAACGAAAAGCCCAAGGGCGAGACCATCGACTACAGCAAGCTGCTGACCGCCTGGAAGGAAGGGCGGGTTCGCTGAAGCGAGGCTTAAGACATTGCGCGGCACAGGCAGTGCCGCGCAACTGCTGCCAGAATCGGGCCCCACGGCACCGGGCCCGGGGCCGAAGGTTGAACTCCGGGCCGAATCCCGGATCGATTGCCCCATGCGCCTGTTGCTGGTTGAAGACGAAGAAGAGATGGCCGCCTGGCTGATGCGGGCGTTCAAGCAAAGCGGCTATGTCTGCGACCACGCGCCCGACGCGGCCAGTGCCGAGTCGCTGCTGGCCGTGGGCGAGTACGACGCCGCCGTGCTCGACCTGCGCCTGCCCGACAAGCACGGGCTGACGCTGCTGGGCGAGCTGCGCAACGCCGGCAACCGCATGCCGGTGCTGGTGCTTACCGCCCAGGGCTCGCTGCAGGACCGGGTCAAGGGCCTGAACACCGGCGCGGACGATTTCCTGACCAAGCCCTTCGCCATCGAGGAGCTCGAGGCGCGCCTGGACGCGCTGGTGCGGCGCAGCCGCGGGAATGCCGCACAGCCCGCCCTGCAATGCGGCTCGCTCATGCGCGCGCACGGCAGCAAGCACTTCACCCTCAATGGCGAGCTGCTGGCCCTGACCCCGCGCGAGAGCGCTGCGCTGTCGGTGCTGCTGACGCGCGCCGGCACGCCGGTGGAGAAGGCGCAGCTCTCGCACAAGGTCTTTCCGATTGCCAGCAACGCCGGCCCCGATGCCATCGAACTGGTGCTGCACCGGCTGCGCCGCAAGCTGGAGGGGGCCGATGTGCGCATCGTCACCGTGCGCGGCCTGGGCTACATGCTGGAAAGCGTGAAGCAGGGGCATGGCACGACCTGACGGGCCCGACCGGCCCGAGCTGCCGGCCGGGTCGAGCGCCGGGCGCGGCACGCGCTTTGGCATCCGGGCGCGGCTTCTCACCCTGCTCATTCCCGGCATCCTGGCCTTGCTGGCCTTCGACAGCTGGAACGACCTGAAGGCCCTGCACACCCAGGTGCAGGACGGCTACGACCGCGCAATGCTCTACACCGTGCGCGCCCTGCAGCGCAGCGTGGGCACCGGGCCCGATGGCGCGCCACGGCTGGACCCCAGCGCCGCCACGGTGCTGGCCCTGTTCGAGGCCACGCGCGGCGAACACAAGCACCTGCACGTTGGCGCCATCCCGCCGGGCGACGCGGGCCCCGAGCAATTGCTGATCGGCGAGCCCGATCTTCCCCCGCCGCCCGCGGGCGTGGCCACCGATGCGCAAGAGCCGGTCTGGTACGAAGCCGAGTACCGCGGCACTCCCGTGCGGGTGGTGGCGCTGCGCAG
The DNA here is from genome assembly GCA_018241225.1 of Pseudomonadota bacterium. GTDB lineage: Bacteria > Pseudomonadota > Gammaproteobacteria > Burkholderiales > Burkholderiaceae_C > Variovorax. The sequence continues at coordinate 140,379 of JAFEEG010000021.1, read as the reverse complement.
CGAGCTGCAGGGCCCGCAGGGCGGCCCCTACACGCTGCTGGTGCAGGCCGCCGAAGGCACGGCCCCGCGGCATGCCGCGCAGACGGCAGCCCTGCAGCAGGCCCTGGTGCGCGATGCGCGCATGGTGGTGCTGGTGGTGGCGCTGGTGGCGCTGGGCGTGACCTGGTCGCTGCGGCCACTGCGCCGCCTGCGCCGCTCGGTGCAGGCGCGCCGCGGCCAGGCGCCGCAGCCGCTGGACGCCAGCGGCGTGCCGCACGAGGTGGCGCCGCTGGTGGGCGCCATCAACGAGCAGGTGGCCAGCTACCGCGAACTGCTCGACGCGCAGTCGCAGTTCCTGGCCGACGCCTCGCACCAGTTGCGCACGCCCCTGGCCATCATGCTCACGCAGGCCGCCGTGGCGCTGCGCGAGAAAGACCCGCAGCAGATGCGCGAGACCCTGCGCGCCATGACGACGCAGCTCGAGCGCAGCAAGCGTCTTTCCGAACAGCTTCTGTCGCTGGCGCATGCCAGCGAGCAGGCGCCGTCCCAGGATGAAACCGCCGCGGTCGATCTCAACGCCATCGCCCGCGAAGTCGTGCTGCAGCACCTCACGCTGGCGCACGAGAAAGGCCAGGACCTGGGCTGGATCGACGCGCGCGAAGGGGAAGAACCCGACGCCGCTGTGCCCGGGCAGGACACCGGGCGCCCGCTGGTGCCGGTACGCGCCAATGCGCCCGAGCTGCACGAGGTGCTGACGAACCTGGTGCACAACGCCATCGTGCACACGCCGCGCGGCGGCCGCATTACCGTGCGGGTGTCCACCGACGGCGCCCTGGCCCACGCCGAGGTCAGCGACGACGGCCCCGGCATCGAGGTCGGCCGGCGCGACGAGGTGTTCGGGCGCTTTCGCCAGGCGGGCAAGGCGGCTGCCTCGCGCAACTCCGGCAGCGGCCTGGGCCTGGCCATTGCACGCGCCTACGCGCGGCGCAATGGCGGCGACATCGTGCTGGCCGACCCCGACCCCGGCACCACCGGCCTGCGCGCCATTCTTCGCCTGCCCCTGGCTGCGTAGCCCTGCTGCGGGCTTGCGCGCAGAAGGCGCAGGGTTTAAGTGATAACACGTATTTTGAGGTCGCCAGGACGAAACGAAAGCTGTTTGGAAGGCTCGGTTTCTACGATTCCCGCAATCCCCGGCTCTGTGCAACGGAAGCCGCCGCGGGAATATTTCAAACTGGAGACAACCGTGCGCTATCGCTGCTTGCCGCCCCACGCCATGCCGGGGGGCCTTTCATGAACAACCGCGTCGTCATTCGAGGGCTGGTCCTCATGGCCATCGCCCTGCTGTTCGGCCTGAACTCGTTCCGCTACCAGCTGGGCAACCTCGGCCGTGCAGGCCCGGGCCTGTTCCCGCTCATGGTCGCGGGCATCCTGTTCCTGATCGGCCTCATCACCGTCGCGTACTCGCGCTTCTCGGACTTCGAGAAGCTGGACTACAGCGTCAAGAACATCGTCATCATCTTGCTGAGCTTCGTCGGCTTCGCGCTGATCTCGCAGTTCATCAACATGATCGTTGCGATCATCTTCCTGGCTTTCTTCTGCACGCTGGCGGGCACGTCGTACTCGCTCATGCGCAACCTGAAGATCGCCATCGGCCTGGTCATCGTGGCCTTCGGCTTTCGCGACCTGCTCGGCCTGAACCTGCCGCTGTATTGAGAGTAACGCCATGGAAATGATTCACAACCTGGCGTTCGGCTTCGAGCACGCGCTGACCCTGCACAACCTGATGTACTGCGCCATCGGCTGCGTGGTGGGCACGCTCATCGGCCTGCTGCCTGGCCTGGGCCCGCTGTCCACCATCAGCCTGCTGCTGCCGCTGACCTACTCCATCGACACCGGCGGCGCACTGATCATGCTGGCCGGCATCTACTACGGCGCGCAGTACGGCGACAGCGTCAGCGCGATCACGATGAAGATCCCGCATGCGAGCTCCATCGTGGCCTGTATCGACGGGTACGCGATGACGCTCAAGGGCAAGACGGGGCTGGCGCTGTTCACGGCGGGCATCTCTAGCTTCATCGGCGGCACCGTGGCCATCATCGTGCTGTCCACGCTGGCACCGGCGCTGGGCGAGGTGGGCCTGCTGTTCGGGCCGGCCGACTACTGCGCGCTGATGATGCTGGGCTTCTTCTGCGTGAGCTTCGTCTCGGGCGGCAGCCTGCTCAACGGCCTGGCCATGGCCATGATCGGCGTGCTGCTGGGCATGGTGGGCACGGACGTCAACAGCGGCGTCGAGCGCTTCACCATGAACCTGCCGTTCCTGACCGACGGCATCGGCCTGATCAGCATCGCGCTGGGCTGCTTCGGCATTGCCGAGGTGGTGAAGAACCTGGACGCCAAGAGCACGCACACGCCCTTCAACGGCACGATCAAGCTCATCCCGACCTGGCCCGAGTTCAAGCGCATCATTCCCAGTGCACTGCGCGGCAGCGTGATCGGCTCGGTACTGGGCATCCTGCCTGGCGGCGGCCCCACCATTGCCCAGTTCGCGGCCTATGCGGCGGACAAGCGCTTCTCCAAGCACCGCGACGAGATCGGCACCGGCGCCATCGAAGGCGTGGCCGGACAGGCAGCAGCCGACGAGGCCGCCGCACGCACCAGCTTCATCCCGCTCATGGCCATCGGCATTCCCGAGAATCCGGTCATGGCGCTGATGCTGGCGGCCTTCATCATCAAGGGCATCCAACCGGGCCCGAACATGATCTCCACGCACGCCGACCTGTTCTGGGGCCTGGTGGCTTCGATGTGGGTGGGCAACGTGTTCCTGGTGGTGCTGAACGTGCCGCTGGTGCGCTACTGGCTGTCGGTGTTCAAGATCCCCTACACGGTGCTGTTCCCCTGCATCTTGTTCTTCTGCTGCGTGGGCACCTTCAGCATCAACAACAACCTGGACGACCTCTACACCACGGCAGTGTTCGGTGGCGTGGGCTACCTGTTCCTGCGCCTTGGCATGGAGCCGGCGCCGCTGCTGCTGGGCTTCATCCTCGGGCCGATGATGGAAGAGAACTTCCGCCGCACCATGCTGATCAGCCGGGGCAGCTTCGCGCCCTTCGTCACGCGGCCGATCAGCGCCACGCTGCTGGGCGTGATTGCGGTGATTGCGGTGTGGCAACTGGTGAGCTTCATGCGCAACCGCGGCAAGAAGCCGCCGCTGATCGAGGAAGAAGTGCAGGCCGCATCGGCGGCCGCGGGCTGATCGCCCCCGGGCACAGTCCAACCTGACATCGAAGCCCCTGGCGGCCGTGACCCGGCCCCAGGGGCTTCCTCCTTTTTTGATGCGGGGCGCCTCCAGCGCGATTGCACTAGAGTCGTGCTCCTGCCATGGCCCACTCCACCCTCGAGCACGCGCAAGCCTCGCTGCGCCGGTACGCCGGCGAATACGGCGCGCACGAACATGAGCACGTGCAGGTGCTGGTGGGCCTGGCCGGCCGGCTCGAGCTGGAACTCGACGGCCGCGCCGCGTATGTCGATGCGTCCTGCGGGCTGATCGTGCCGGCGGGCATCGTGCATGGCTACGAGGCCTTGGGCCCGGCCAAGGTGCTGGTCATCGAAAGCCCGGTGCGCGCCGGCCTGGCACGCATGCGCCGCTTTGCGCCGCCGCCGCACTGGAAGGACCCGTGCCAGGCGCTCGATGCGTCGGCCGCCCTGGAAGAGCTGGCCGGCGCAGACACGCTGCTGCAGCGCCGGCCCATCGACCTGGCCAAGCTCGAGTCGCACATCGACGGCGAATTGCACGGCAGCTGGGGCACCGCGCGGCTGGCCGCCCTGTGCCAGCTGAGCCCGCAGCGCTTTCATGCACGCTTCGTCGAGCTCACCGGCATGGCGCCGGCCGCCTTCGTGCGCCAGCGCCGGCTCGACGAGGCGCAGCGGCTGCTGCGCGCCGGACTCTCGCTGGAAGCGGCCGCGCTGCAGGTGGGCTATGCCAGCGCCAGCGCACTGGCCTTTGCACTTCGGCGCGAACGTGGCGTGGGCGCGCGCGGCCTGCGCGGCTAGAGACTGGAGCAGGTCGAGAGTTTCTCGACATTCGGGCGCACGCGCAGCGTGCAGCATGGCGGCATGCAGACTCGTCCTGGACTGGGCGTCGCCATGGTGCTGGCGGCCGCCGCCCTGTGGGGCACCACCGGCACCGCGCAAAGCCTGGCGCATGGCCAGCTCACGGCCGGGTGGTTTGGCGCGCTGCGCCTGGTGGTGGCGACCGCATTCTTCGCGCTTTACGCGTGGGCCACGCATCGCAGGTCCGCGTTCGAGCCGGTGCACGGCCCCTTGCCCTGGAGCGGAGTGCTGGGCGCGGGCGTCTGCATGGCCGTCTACAACCTGGCCTTCTTTGCCGGCGTGCGCCTGACGGGCGTGGGCCTGGGCACGGCCATTGCCCTGGGCAGCGGGCCGCTGTGGGCCGGCATCCTGCAGGCGCTGGTGACGCGGCAGCTGCCCTCGGCGCGCTGGTGGGCGGGCACCGTGGCGGCGGTGGGCGGTGGCGCGATGATGGCGCTGTCCAGCAGCGGCGCGGGGCAGGCCTTGAGCTGGCCGGGCATCGCGCTGTGCCTGGCTTCGGGCCTGTCGTATGCCATCTATACGCTGCTCAACAAGAAGCTGGTGCGCTTCGCCAGTGCGGCCAGCATCACGCTGCGCGCCTTCGGCGTGGCGGCGCTGCTGGCGCTGCCCGCCGCATGGATCGACGGCGGCGTGCCCGCGCCGGTGACAGCGGACTGGTGGGCCGTGGCCTATGTGGGCGTGGTGACCGCCGGTGTGGCCTACCTTCTGTTCAGCCAGGCACTGCGCCACATCTCGGCGGCCACGGGCGTCACGCTGGCAATGGGCGAGCCGGTGGTTGCCTTCACGCTGGCGACCCTGGTGCTGGGCGAGCGGCCCGGGGTCATGGCCTTCGCCGGGCTGGTGCTGGTAATTGCGGGCGTGCTGGTGGTGGTGCGGGCCGAGTTGCGCGCCGCACGCGTCGCGCCTCAGTCGCCGCGCAACGCAGCCTTGACCTCTTCGCCCAGTTCCAGCACCGACATGGCGTAGTAGGCGCTCCAGTTGTAGCGCGTGATCACGTAGAAATTCCTGGTGCCCGCGACGTAGGTGGGCGTGTCGTAGCCGTTCTGCAGCTCGATCAGGGCCAGCAGGCCGTCGTACTGCTGCGCTGCGGGCGGCAGCACGGCGCCCGCGGCGCTGAAGCTGTCGGCGCTGAAGGTGGGCAGGATGTCGGGCGCAAGCAGCACCGACTTCTTCAGCCGCGCTTCGTCGAAGCTCACCGGGAAGATGGCGGGTCGCCCCGGCTCCCAGCCAAAGGCCTTGAAGTAGTTGGCCACCGAGCCGATCACGTCGGTGGGGCTGCCCACCAGGTCGATGCGGCCGTTGCCGTCGTAGTCCACCGCGTACTTGGCCATGCTGCTGGGCATGAACTGCGGCATGCCCATGGCGCCGGCATAGCTGCCCAGCGGGGCAAAGGGGTCTTCGGCGGTGCGGCTTTCGGTGCTGAGAAAACTCTCGAGCTCGCCGCGGAAGAAGGCCACGCGCTCGGCCGCGCGCGGATGCGCATCGGGAAAGTCGAAGGACAGGGTGGCCAGCGCGTCGATGACCCGGAAGCTGCCCATGTTGCGGCCGTAGATGGTTTCCACGCCGATGATGCCCACGATGATCTCGGCCGGCACGCCGAACTCGCGCTCGGCCCGCGCCAGCACCGCGGCGTTGTCGCGCCAGAAGCGCACGCCGGCGGCAATGCGCACCGGGTCGATGAAGCGGCCGCGGTAGGCGCGCCAGTTCTTGGGCGCTCCGCCCTGGGCCGGCAGCATGAGGCGCGGCACGTTGGGCAGGAAGCGCGCGCCACCGATGGTGCTGCGCACCCATTCGCGGTCCAGGCCCCGGCGCTGCGCGACCTCGTCGGCAAAGGCCATGGCGTCGGCACGCGTGGCATACGGGGCGCCGGTGGTGACGGCAGACGACCGGGTGCCCGCAGGCTTCTTGCCGGCCGATTGCGCCGCAGCCTTGCGCTGGCCCGCCGCCTGGGCATTGCTGGCACCGCAGGCCGCAATCAGGAAGGCGAGGGCGATGCAGGAAAGGGCGAAGGGCTTCGAGGTCACGAGGGGGCGGCGCATCGCGCGATTGTGCCGTCGACCCGACCCGCTTTTGCCCTCGAAGAGGCCCCTGTCAGAACTGGTTACAGTTGCGGGTTTGCTGCCTGCCGCCCTGCACCTTCTGCCTTGTCCGTTTCCCAAGTTGAATCCGACCCGTCGCCCGCACGGGTGACCGAAGCCATTTCGAGCCAGCGCCGCAAGCGCGTGTTGGTGGTCGACTATTCGCAGACAGGGCAGCTGCGCCGGGTCATGGAGCGCATCGTCGAGCCGCTGCGTGCCGACCCGGGCATCGAGGTGCATGTGGAAACGCTGCGACCGCTGCGGGACTACCCCTTTCCCTGGCCCTTCCTGCGCTTTTTCGACGCCTTCCCGGAGTCGGCCCACATGGTGCCGCCCACCCTGGCGCCGCTTTCGCTGAAGGGCGACGAGGATTTCGACCTGGTCCTCCTCCCCTGGCAAGTCTGGTTTCTCGCGCCTTCGCTGCCCATCACCGGCTTCCTGAAACATCCGCTGGCAGCGCGCCTGCTCAAAGGCAAACCGGTAGTGGCAGTTGTTGCCTGCCGCAACATGTGGATGCTGGCCTTTGAAAAGCTCAAGGGGATGCTGGCAGCCAACGAGGCGCGGCTGGTCGACCACGTGGTGCTGACCGACCCCGGCCCGACGCTGGCCACGCTCTTCACGACGCCCGTGTGGATGCTCAGTGGCCGCAAGAAGGGTTTCTGGGGCATGCCCGACGCCGGCCTGACGACGCAGCAGATCGACGGCACGCGCCGCTTCGGCCGAGCCCTGCGTGATGCGCTGGCCCACGGCCACGAGCGCGGCTCCGGCCCGCTGTTGGCCGGCCTGGGCGCTGCCAACGCACAGCCTCGCCTGTACTTCGGAGAGAAGACCGGCACGCGCAGCTTCTACCTGTGGGGCAAGTTGCTGCGCGCCGCCGGCGAGCCCGGTGCCACGGCGCGCAAGCCGCTCCTGGGGCTCTACTTCGTGTTTCTTTTCGTTCTGATTGTCACGCTTCTGCCGCTGAGCCTGGGGCTGCAGGCCCTGCTGCGGCCCTTGTTCAAGCAACGGCTCTCTAGAATCCAGGCCCAGTTTGAACTGCCTTCCGGCAGCGCCACCGATCGCTGCCACTTGTATGGGGACTGACGTTTTTCTGACCCGCAGTGCCGCGCACCTGCCGGGTCCACCGATCTCGAACGACGACATGGAGGACGTGCTGGGCCGCGTGGGCGGCCAGCCTTCGCGCGCGCGCCGCGTCGTCCTGCGCAACAACGGCATTGTGTCGCGCCACTACGCGCTCGATCGCGAAAGCGGCCGCGCGACGATGAGCAATGCGCAGCTCACTGCCCAGGCCATTCGCGCGCTTGGCGACGACCTGGGTCCTGTCGATTGCCTGGCCACCGGTACCTCGCTGCCCGACCAACTGCTGCCCAATCACGGCGTGATGGTGCATGGCGAGCTGGGCTGGCCGCGGCTGGAGGTGGTGTCGCTGGCCGGCATCTGCCTGGCTGGCGCCGCGGCCTTCAAGCATGCCTGGCTTTGCGTGAAGGCCGGCGACGCGCAGCGCGCAGTGGCCACGGGCTCCGAGCTGGTGTCGCCCTTGCTGGCTGCGCGCCACTTCGAGGCCGAATCGCAGCACCGCGTCGAGCAGTTGCAGGAGCGCCCCGAGATCGGCTTCGAGAAGGACTTCCTGCGCTGGATGCTGTCCGACGGCGCCGGCGCGGTGCTGATGGAGCGCGAGCCCAACGGGTCGTGCCCGCTGCGCGTGGACTGGATCGACCTGTCGTCGGCCGCCCACGAGTTGCCGGTGTGCATGTACGGCGGCGCAGACCTCGACGCGCAGGGCCGGCTGCAGGGCTGGGCCAGCTTCGACTCACTCGACTGGCGGGCGCAGTCTGTCTTCGCCATCAAGCAGGACGTGCGCCTGCTCAACGAGAACATCTCGGCCGCCACGCTGCGCGATCCGCTGGCCGAGGTGGTCAAGCGCCGCAAGCTGCGCGCGCAGGACATCGACTGGTTCCTGCCGCACCTGTCCTCGCACTATTTCTTCGAGCCGGCCGTGGCCGCGCTGGCTGACGCGGGCCTGCCGGTGCCGCGCTCGCGCTGGTTCACCAACCTGGCCACGCGCGGCAACACCGGTTCGGCATCGCCCTTCATAATGCTCGACGAGCTGCTGCGCTCGGGACGCGTCGAGAAGGGCCAGCGCCTGCTCATGTTCGTGCCCGAAAGCGGACGCTTCTCCAGCGGCTTCATCCACCTGACGGCCGTGTAGCCCCCAAGCCGATGGACCTCGACGCCGTACCGCAGGAAGGCAATGCCACGCTGGCGGGCCACCGCAAGCTCATGTATGCGCGCAGCGCGGACGGGCGTGTGGTCGGCGTGGCATCGGCCGGCTGGGAGGCCGAGGAAATCGTCACCCTGCATGCCGTCGATGCCATCGATGCGCAGGCGGATGCGGCCTTGCAGCGCGCCCGCCAGGGGCTGGCCTCGCCGCTGGAATACTGGATGCACAAGCGCCGCATGGACGTGCCCTTGCTGGCGCAGACCACCGGGCTGTGGCAGTGGCGCGTGCGGCGCCACCTGCGCCCCGACAACTTCGCCCGACTCTCCGCCGCGCTGCTGGCGCGCTACACCCAGGCCCTGGGCCTGACCGACACCGAATTGCGGAGCCTGCCTTGAGTTTCCAGCACCAGCATGCCGCCCATTGCGAGAGCGGCGTCATCTCCAACCTGCTGCGCCACCACGGCGTGGACATGAGCGAAAGCCTGGCCTTCGGCCTGTCGGCCGCGCTGTCGTTTGCGTACCTGCCTTTCGTCAAGGTGTCGGGCCAGCCGCTCATCTCCTACCGCATGCCGCCCAAGGCCATCATCAAGGGCATGCTGGCCCCGATGGCGGCGCGCTTTCGCTTCGAGACCTTTCGCAGCCCCGAGGCCGGCGAGCGGCGCCTGAACGAGCTGCTGGCCCAGGGGCGCCTGGTGGGCATGCAGACCTCGGTGTACTGGCTGCCGTACTTTCCGCCGGACATGCGCTTTCACTTCAATGCGCACAACCTGCTGGTGTACGGGCGCGACGGCGGCGACTACCTGGTGAGCGACCCGGTGTTCGAGACGCCCATGCGCTGCGCCGCGCCCGACCTGTCGCGCGCACGCTTTGCCCGCGGGTTGCTGGCGCCCAAGGGCCTCATCTACTACCCCGACTCGGTGGGCCGCACCGAGGTCACGGCCGATGCCTTGCGCCGTGCCATCCGCAAGACGGCCCAGCGCATGCTGGCGCCGGTGCCCATCGTGGGCGTGCGCGGCATGCGCATGCTGGCACGGCGGCTGGAGCGCCTGCCGGCGACAAACGCCGCAAGCCTGGACTTCGTGGGGCACATGGTGCGCATGCAGGAAGAAATCGGCACCGGCGGAGCGGGCTTTCGCTTCATCTACGCCGCCTTTTTGCAAGAAGCGGCGCAGCGCGGGCAGATGCCGCAGCTGCTGCCGTTCTCCGACCGGCTCACGGCCATCGGCGATGGCTGGCGCATGTTCGCGCTGGCGGCGGCGCGCATGGTCAAGGGGCGCGATGCGCTCGACCCGTCCGCACTGGCCCGGCGGCTGCGCGCACAGGCCGACGCCGAGGAAGGCTTCTTTCGTGATCTTCGCCAGGCCGTGGCCTGAACGGGCCGTGGTCTTGGGCCCATGCTGAGCGTCGAACACCTGAGCCACCACTATGCAGGCGCCGCCGATGCCGCGCTGACGGACGTGTCGCTCAAGGCTGCGCGCGGCAGCGTGCTGGGGCTGCTGGGGCCCAACGGCGCGGGCAAGACCACCTTGCTGGCGCACCTGGGCGGCGCGCTGGCACCGCGCCAGGGGCAGGTGCTGATCGACGGCGAGCCGCTGGCGCGCGTGCGCGAGCGCAGCCCCACCCGCATCGCACTGGCGCCCCAGGACCATGCCTTCTACGCGACGCTCAGCGTGCGCGAGAACCTGGCCTGCTTCGCTGCCGCCTGCCGACTGCAGGGCGCGCGCCGCCGTGCGCGCATCGACGATTGCGTGCGCGTGGCACAGCTCGAACGCTTCATCGACACGCGTGCCGACCGGCTCTCCGGCGGGCTCAAGCGGCGGCTCAACCTGGCCATCACGCTGCTGGCCGAGCCCGAGTTGCTGCTGTTCGACGAACCCACCGTGGGGGTCGATCCGCAATCTCGCACCTTCCTGCTCGAGACCATCGCCGGCCTGGCGCGCGCCGGTGCGGCCGTGATCTACACCTCGCACTACATGGAGGAGATCGAGGCCATTGCCGACCGCGTGCTGATCCTCGACCACGGCCGCGTGCTGCGAGACGACACGCTCGATGGCCTGCTGCATTCGGGCGGCAGCGTGCTGCGCCTGGCGGCGGCGGGGTTGGACGCGGATTTCCTGGCGGGCTTCGGCACCGAGGTGCAGGCGCCCGGGCCGGGTGGCCTGTGGTCGGTGCACCTGGCGCCCGGCCACTCGCCGGCCAGCGTGCTGTCGGCCGTCGAGGCCCGGGGCTGGCGCATCACGCAGGCCGAGTACGGGCGCTACACGCTCGAGCATCTCTTCATGGCGCTCACGCAGCGCTCCCTGCGCGACTAGGGGCGACGATGTTCTGGGGACTTGTCCGCAAGGAACTGCTCGCACTGTCGCGCGACCTGCACGGCTTGGCGGCGCTGTTTCTCATGCCCGCGCTGTTCATCGTCGTGATGTCGCTGGCGCTGAAGGACTACTACCAGCCCCCGCAGGATGCGTGGCGCTATGTGGTGGTCGACCGCGACGGTGGCGCCCTGGCTGCGCGGCTGTCCAAGGCGTGGATCGAGGCCCATGGTGCGCCGCAGGACCGCACCGACGATTGGCAGGCCCGGCTGCACCAAGGCACGCTGAAGTACGCCATCGTGTTCGACGCGGGCCTGAGCCAGGAGCTGGAAGCCCCATCGCTGCCTACCAAGGCCCGCGTGCACCTGCTGGCCGAGCCCGGCATCGACGCTCGGCTGTACAACGCGCTGCACGCCGAACTGCTGGGCGCCGCCGGCGAGATCAAGGCGCGCCACGCGCTGCTGGATGCCGGCGCGCCGCCACCGCCGCCAGGGGCCTCCATCGGTGCGCTGGTCGACAGCAGCCGCGTTGCCGCGGCCGGCGTGCGGCCCACGGCGGTGCAGCAGAGCGTGCCGGCCTGGCTGGTGTTCGGCATGTTCTTCATCGTGGCATCGCTGTCGGGCCTGTTCCTGCAGGAGCGCAGCTCCGGCACGCTGGGCCGGCTGCGCGCGCTGGGCGTGTCGCCGACGATGCTGCTGCTGTCCAAGGCCGTGCCCTATCTGGGCGTGAACCTGCTGCAGGCGGCGCTGATGCTGATCATCGGCGTGTGGCTGATGCCGCACCTGGGTGGCGATGCGCTGTCGCTGGCCGGCGTGCACTGGCCGGCGCTGCTGCTGGCCGTGGGCGCCACCAGCGTGGCGGCCGTAGCGCTGTCGCTGGCCCTGGCGGGGCTGGTGCGCACGCCGGCGCAGGCCGGCACGCTCGGCCCGGCGCTCAACGTGCTGATGGCGGCTGTGGGCGGGATCATGGTGCCCACTTTCGTCATGCCGGCCTTCATGCGCCAGCTGGCTGCCGCGTCGCCGATGAACTGGGGCCTGGAAGCCTTGCTGACCGTGCTGCTGCGCGGCGGTGGCGTCCAGGACGTGTGGCCTTTTGCGCTGCGGCTCGGGCTGCTGGCGCTGGCCGCGGCGGTGGCCGCGGTGTTGTTGTTCAGGAGGGCCTGATGATGACAGGCAACGTCGCCATCACCTCGCCCGAAGGGCTGGCCGAGCTCAAGCAAGTGATACTGGAAGCCGTGGATCACGGCGAGCCGCCGGGCGGCCTGCGCGAGGACGAACCGCTGTTCGGGCCCGAGTCGCGGCTCGACCTCGATTCGCTCGATGCGCTGCAGTTGTCGATGGCCATCCAGACCCGCTACGGTGTGCGCATGCCCGACAGCAAGCAGACGCGGCAGGCGCTGCAGTCGCTGCTGCATCTGGCCCGTCACCTGCAGGACGCGGCGGGGCAGCCAGCTTCGCCATGAGGCCTGTCTACCTGCGCGGTGCCGGCCTGGCCAGTGCGCTGGGACCCGATCGCGCCAGTGCCGTGCATGCGCTGCGCACGGGGGCGTCGCCGCGCATGCGCCGCCATGCGGGCCTCGATTGGCCGGTGCACGCCCTGTGGGACGGTGAGGTGCCTGACTCCGAGGACGACTGGCTGGCACGCGCCCGCGAAACCGTATGCGCGGTGGCGCACGAAAGCGGCGCGCTCGACACCTCGCGCAGCGGCCCGTTGTTCGTGGCCTCGTCCTCGCGCGACATCGGCGCCAGGGAGCAGGCGCTGGCGTGGCACGGCGACACGCATGCCTTCTCCGAGCGCGTGGCGCAGTGGCTGGATTGGCGCGGCCCGGTGTTCAGTGTCTTCAACGCCTGCACCTCGGCCGTCCAGGCGGTGCTGTCGGCACAGCGCTGCATTGCCGCTGGCGAGTGCGAGCAAGCGCTGGTGCTGGGCCTGGAGCTGCCCAACCGCTACACCGTCGCCGGGTTGGCCGCCATGCAATTGCTCGCGCCCGATCGCGCGCAACCCTGCGGGGTCGAGCGTGCCGGGTTGGTGGTGGGCGAGGCGGTGGCGGCCCTGTACCTCGGCGCCGCGCCGTCCCGCTGGCGCATCGACGGCGGCGCCTGCGTGGTCGGCGGCAGCAACCCGGCAGGCCTGGAGCCGCAGGCGCTCTCGCGTGCCCTCGACCTAGCGCTTGAACGCAGCGGCCTGCAAGCGCACGACATCGACCTGGTCAAGATGCACGCTGCCGGCAGCGGCGCCAACGACGCGCTGGAGGCCGCACTGCTGACCGAACGCCTGGGCGCTGCTGCGCCCTGGGTCACCCTCAAGCCATCGCTGGGACATTCGCTGGGCGCGGCCGGTGCAGCCGAACTCGCATTGGTCGCCGCCTGTCAGGAATCGGGCGTGTGGCCGCGCCTGCACTATCAGCCCGATCCGGCAGTGGCGCCGCGGCTCGGCCAAGTGCCGGCAAGCGCGGCGCATCGCCTGCTGCTGCTGTTCGCAGGCTTTGGCGGCGGGCATGCGGCGCTGGTGGCAACCGACCTGGAGGCGCACTGATGCACGGGCTCGAATCCCCCTGGCGCTTGGTGTCGTGCAGCGTGGCCGAACCGCCGCCCGCACATTGGCGCGAAGACCTGGCCAGTCTGTTGGGCGCCCGCCCGCGCCGCATCGGCACCTGGGCGGAACTCGGGCTGTACGGTGCGCGCACCTGCCTGGATGTGGCCGGCCTGGCCGTGTTGCCGCCGCAGGCCATGGTGTGCGTGTCCAGCCTCAGCGGTTCGGAAAGCGCGACCCATGCCACGGCCGCGCAATGCCGCGACGGGCTGCCGCTGCCCTTCGGCTTCCTGCAGAGCCAATCGAGCCAGCTGCTGGCGGCGCTCGGCCAGTGGCTGCAATGGGAAGGCGAGGGCGGCTTCCTCGCGCACCGTGATCCGGCTGCGGCGTGGGGCCTGGCGCAGCGCGAGGCGATGCAGGCGCGGGCCAGCGGCTTGCTGCTGGGGCAGGTCGAGGAATCGGGGGGGCAGCTGGCCACCCGATGGTGGTGGCTCGTGCGCGACCGCTAGAACACAAAGGGAATGAAGCGCTTGCTTCTGCGCATGTAGTCGGCGTAGTCGCCGCCGAAGTGCGCGCGGCATTCGACTTCGTCGCGCAGTGCCGTGAGCAGCAGGAAGACGCTGGCGCCGGCGACCAGCACGGTGCTGTGCGGCGTGACGTCCTTCAGGTAGGCGGCCCAGGCCAGTGCCAGCAGCGCGGCGTACATGGGATGGCGGATGTAGCGGAACGCGCCCGCCGTGACCAGCTGCGAGGTGCGCTCGAAGCCCAGCAACTCGGCGTCGGCGCGCCGCGCATCGGGGCGGCCCTCGCGGCGCAGCAGCAGCACCGCATGGATGGCCAGCCAGGGCGAGGCGATCAACAGCAGCCACGAGGCAATCTGGCGCGGCGACAGCGGCTCGTGCTCCCACATCGGCAGGTTCACCAGGACCAGCGCCCCGATGCACTCCCAGGCGAAGAAGCGCCAGAAGCCGTGGGTGCGCGGGCTGCGCAGCGCGTGGCGCGAGATCCAGGCGAAGTAGAACGTCAGCAGCGCGAAGGCGAGCAGGCGCAGTTCGAGCGGCACGTTCATCGGGGCGATGTGGGCAGGGGCATCGACCGATTGTGCCGCCGGCCTGGGCCGGTTCTGCGGCACGCAGGGCGCGGCATCAGCGCGGCCAGCGCAATCGCGAGAACTCCGAGCGCAATGCGGCCAGCCCTTGCTCGGCGTGCGCGTCATAGCGCTGGCGTTCCAGGCGAAGCAGCCAGTCGCCGATGTCGCGCACGGCGTCTGCCTGCGCCGGGGCGCCGAACCGTTGGCGCACCTGCCGGGCGATCTCGCGCGGCGGCGCGGAGTCGGGCAGCGACAGGCCGCTGCGTGCCAGCCTGGCGCGTGCGTTGGACAACAGCCGCAGCCACGGGTCCTGGCGGCGCCGCTCCCACAACGCCCACAGCGCGCCGGCGAGGCTGGCCACGATCAGCAGGCCCAGCAGCAGCATGACGAGATCCTGCAAGCTGGGCGCGGAAAAGCCGATGTCCTTGAGCAGGTCGAGCTGGCGGCCCTGCGTGTAGTTGAGCACCCACTGGTTCCAGCCGTTGTTGACCGCCTCCCAGGCGGCGCGCACATGCTGGACCAGCGTCGGGTTGACCGCATTGAAGGCGCCGGCCAGAACGCCCTGCGGCGCGGCCAGCCGCTGGAAGGCGCCGATGCGCTCGGGCGAGATGGCGGCGGTGGGGTCTACCCGCACCCAGCCTTCGCCGGCCTGCCAGACCTCGGCCCAGGCATGGGCGTCGCTATTGCGCAGGGTCCAGACCTCGTCTACCGGGTTGCGCTCGCCGCCCTGGAAGCCCGTGACGATGCGCGACGGCACGCCGGCCGCGCGCATCAGCACCACGAAGGCAGAGGCAATGTGCTCGCAAAAGCCCGCCTTGCGGTCGAACCAGAATTCGTCGGCGGTGTGCTGCCCGTATTCGCCAGGCTCCAGCGTGTAGCTGTAGCCGCCGGTGCGCAGCCGCTCCAGGGCCAGTCGCACCAGGGCGGCGGTGTTGCTGCCCCCGGCCGTACGTGGGTCAGCCCGCAGTTCGGCCGCCAATGCCTGCGTGCGCGGGTTGCTGTCCGGCGGCAACTGCGTGAACATGGCGAGCCCCGGCACCCGCTCCAGCGGCCCGCTGCGAAAGCGCGGATAGCTCTCGGCCCGGTAGCGCAGCAGCTCGCGCGCGGGGCGCTCAACCAGCCATTGCAGGTCTGGTGTCTGGCGCGGTTGCGCCATGCCGGGCGCCTCGGGTGGGTTGGGCGCGGCGTCGAGGGTGAGCAGCCAGGGCCGCTGGCTCGGCTCCAGCGTGATCTGGTAGCGAACCGGCTGGCCCTGCACCCGCAGGTTGGCGGGCAGGCGAAGCTGCTGGTAGGGCGCCAGTGCAGTCCATTCGCGCCCATCGAAATTCGCGAGCACCGGCCCGCGAAAGTACAGGTCGGTCTGCCGCGGCACCTGATCGCCATCGAACACCACGCGCGCTGCAATGCCGTCGTCCAGTGCAAGCTCTGCCACCGCGCCGACGCGCATGCTGTTGGAAAGGCCGGTGCGTCCGCTCATCGTGTCGCTGGGCGTGCCCCACAGCGGCGACATGCGCGGGAATAGCACGAACAGCGCCAGCATGATCGGCGCGCCCAGCAGCGCCATGCGCGCGGCCATGCGCGCCGACTGCATGAGCGGCGGCCGGCCCACCGGCATGTGGGCGTTGACCAGTGCGGTGAGCAGGCCCAGCAGAGCCACCAGCATCGCCAGCGCCGTGAGCAGCGATTGCGAATAGAAGAAGTTGGTGAGCATCGCGAAGAAGCCCAGGAAGAACACCACGAAGGCGTCGCGCCGGGCGCGCAGCTCCAGCGTCTTGAGCGCGAGCAGCACCACCACCAGGGTCACGCCTGCATCCTGCCCCACAAGCGTGCGGTGCGTGAATGCGGTGGCGGCCAGCGTCAGGGCCAGAAGGCCGGCGCGCCACCAGCGGCTGGGAAGCGGCTGCGAATTGACGGCCAGGCTGCCGCGCCACAGCAGGATCAGGCCGGTGAGTGCGGTGCACCACCAGGGCAGGTGGCCGACTTGAGGCAACACGATGACGGCGATCACGGCCAGCAGGAACAGCGTGTCGCGCGCTTCGCGCGGAAGAGCCGACAGGCGCACAGCCTTCTTGGCGGTGGCGATGGGCAGCGTCAGCATGTGGCCAGCACCTCCAGGCACTGCCGCTTGTGGGCCTCGCCCTGCGACGGCGCGACGCTTCGGCCGGCCACGCGCAGGCCGTAGTCCAGGCCCAGCTTGTCGGCCATCAGCACCCACGCGCACAGGCGCGACAGGCGAGCCTCTTGCTCGGGCAGTCCGCAATGCTGGGCGTCGAGCCACAGCTCCTGGCGCTGCGTCTGCTGCGCATCGCGGCTGAAGAGGTTTTCAGACCCGGCGGCTTCGGCGCGCGCCACCTTCTTCCAGACCACCATCTTCAACGGGTCGCCGCGCCGGTAGGCGCGCACGCCGTCGTATTCGCCGGCCTGGTGCGAGCGCGCGCCGGCCAGTTGCTGTGCATCCGCACGCGCCTCGCCCGCCGGCAGCGACGGCGGATGCGCCTCGGGCGAGGGATACACCAGTACCCTGGCCGCGGGCCGCCAGACGGTCCATACGCGGAAGGTGCCCAGCGGAAAGCGGGTCTCGGCGGTGAACGGCGGCACGGGGTGCAGCCCGCGGTGCTCGGCCTTGAAGGCGATGTCCACCGTGGCGCTGCCCTGGGCGGGCACGTCGCACCAGGCCCATTTCTGCTGCGCCGACTTGCCGCTGGCGCGCACCGCCATGCCGATGCCGTAGCGGGTGCCGCGGCGGGCGTTGTCCAGCACCACGCGCAGCACGGCTGCGGCGCCGGCGAACTGGGGTTCGGGCTGAAGCAGGTGCATCGCCAGGCCGCGCAGGGTGGCATGGCACACGTACATGCCCACCGCCACGCTGCCAGCCAGCAGGAAGGTGAGCAGGTAGCCCAGGTTGAGCTGGTAGTTGATCGATGCGATGAGCAGCACCAGCATCGTCGCGAACAGCAGCCACCCCGCCTTCGTGGGTAGGATGTAGACGTTGCGCTGCGTGAGCTCGACGCGGTCCGACGGCGGCACGCGCGCGAGAAACCAGCCGTCGATGCGGTGGCGCAGGGTCATGGCGCCAGGCCTCAGGGCAGGGGAACCGCGGCCATCATGGCCCGCACCTGCTCCACCGCGCCGCGCCCGGCATCGCCCACCGGCGTCAGGCGGTGCGCAATGGTCTGCGGCAGCACGGCCTGCACGTCATCGGGTGCCACGTAGTCGCGGTTGGCCAGCAGGGCCTGGGCCTTGGCGGCGCGCAGCAGCGCAATGCCGGCGCGCGGCGACAAGCCCTGCAGGAACCAGCGGCCCGAGCGCGTGGCGGCGATCAGGTCCTGCACATAGTTGAGCAGCGGCTCGGCCGCATGCACCTGCTGCACGCGCTGCTGGATGGCCTGCAGCTCGCCGGGGGTGAGCAGGGCGGGCAGCGTGGTGAGCATCTCTCGGCGGTCGGCGCCGGCCAGCAGCTGACGCTCGGCCGCGCGGTCGGGGTAGCCCAGCGAGATGCGCATCAGGAAGCGGTCCAGCTGCGACTCGGGCAGCGCAAAGGTGCCCAGTTGGTCGAAGGGGTTCTGCGTGGCGATCACGAAGAAGGGCGAGGGCAGGGCGCGCGTCTCGCCCTCGATGCTGACCTGCTTTTCTTCCATGGCCTCGAGCAGGGCGCTTTGCGTCTTGGGGCTGGCGCGGTTGATCTCGTCGGCCAGCAGCACCTGGGCAAAGATGGGACCGGGGTGGAACACGAAGCTTTGCTGCCCGCGGTCGTAGATGGCCACGCCAGAGAGGTCGCCGGGCATCAGGTCGGCGGTGAATTGCACGCGCGAGAACTGCAGGCCGAAGGTATGCGACAGCGCATGCGCCAGGGTGGTCTTGCCCACGCCGGGCACGTCCTCGATCAGCAGGTGGCCGCCGGCCAGCAGACAGGCCACGCAGTCGCGCACCTGCGCCTGTTTGCCCACGATCACCGTGTTAAGCTGACTTAACAAACTGGCTAGCTTCGCGGCGATGTCCATTTTTGTATCCATATGCAAACGATACCGTAGGCTGGCACATCCCATTGCTGTGACCTGCCATTGAACATGGGCAAGACTGGCTACTTCACACACCGGGACTTCTGGAAGCATGAGATGGGCAGGGGGCACCCTGAATGTCCGGAGCGCCTGGACGCCATCGAAGACCGGCTTCTTTCCAGCGGTGTGGGAGACGCGCTCGAGCGCGTCGAAGTCCCCCTGGCCACGCTGGAGCAACTGCTGCGGGCCCACAGCCCGGAGCATGTGGAGCACCTGCAGTCGTTGGCGCAGCGCCTGGTCGAGGATGCGCCCGCCGGCGGCCCCGACCACGCGCAGATCGACCCCGATACCTCCATGAACGGCTTCACCATGCTGGCGGCGCGGCGTGCGGCCGGCGCGGCCGTCGCGGCCACCGACGCGGTGATGGCGGGCGAACTGGAGAACGCCTTTTGCGCGGTGCGCCCGCCTGGCCACCACGCCTGCCGCGACAAGGCCATGGGCTTTTGCTTTTTCAACAACGTGGCCATTGCGGCGCGTCATGCGCTGGAGCACCACGGCCTGCAGCGCGTGGCCATCGTCGACTTCGACGTGCACCATGGCAACGGCACGGAAGACATCCTGGCCAACGATTCGCGGGTGCTGATGGTGAGCATCTTCCAGCACCCGTTCTACCCCTTCAGCGGCACCGACCACCCGGCCCCCAACATGTGCAACGTGCCGGTGCCGGCCTACACGCGCGGCATGGATGTGCGCGAGATGATCGAGGCCATGTGGATGCCGCGCCTCGAAGAGTTCAAGCCCCAGATGATTTTCGTGAGCGCCGGCTTCGACGCGCACCGCGAAGACGACCTGGGCCAGCTTGGCCTGAACGAAAACGACTACTACTGGATCACCAGCCGCATCCATGACGTGGCGCGCCGCTTTGCGCATGGGCGCATCGTGTCGCTGCTCGAAGGCGGCTACAACCTCGACGCGTTGGCCCGCAGCGTGGAGACGCACGTGCGCGTGCTGGCGCAAGTCTGATGTTTCAACTGGATGAGTTCCTGGCCCGGCTCGGGCAGGTACAGATCCGCACCTTGTCGATCGAGTTGGCGGCCCTGGTCGGCTGCGTGCTGCTGGCCTGGGCGCTGTGCCGCTGGTTCGGGCGCGACCAGCCCAAGGATTCGATCTGGTTCGGCCGCAACATCTTCGACGGGCTGCTGTTCCCGCTGCTGGCGCTGGTGTTCACCGACCTGGCGCGCCGTGGGCTGGCCGAGGTGCAGACCGTGCTGGTGCTGCGCATCGCCGTGTCGGGCTTCCTTGCATTGCTGGCCATCCGCTTCGTCGCGCGGGTGCTGGCGGCTGTGTTCCCCGGCTCGGCGCTGGTGCGGCTGATCGAGCGAACCGTCTCGTGGGTGGCCTGGATCGCCGCCATTCTCTGGATCGTCGGGCTGCTGCCTTCGGTGCTGGACGAGTTGGACTCCATCCACCTGGCCTTCGGCAAGACGCAGGTCAGCATCCGCACCATTCTCGAAGGCCTCGCCTCGGGCGGCCTGGTGATGATGGTGGCGCTGTGGATCTCGGCCACCATCGAGAAGCGCGTGCTGGCCGAGGCGGTGCACGACCTGTCGATGCGCAAGGTGGCGTCCAACGCGATGCGGGCCTTCCTGCTGCTCATCGGCCTGCTGTTCGCGCTGTCAGCGGTGGGGGTGGACCTGACGGCGCTGTCGGTGCTCGGCGGCGCGCTGGGGGTGGGCCTGGGCTTTGGCCTGCAGAAGCTCGCGGCCAACTACGTGAGCGGCTTCGTCATCCTGCTGGAGCGTTCCATCCGCATCGGTGACAACGTGAAGGTGGACAACTTCGAAGGCCGCATCACCGACATCAAGACGCGCTACACCCTCATCCGCGCGGGCAACGGCCGCCAGGCCATCGTGCCCAACGAGTCGATCATCACCAGCCGGGTGGAGAACCTCACGCAGGCGGATCTGAAGTTCAACATCACCACCAACATCGTGGTGCCCTACGGCAGCAACGTGGCGCAGGTGCAGGACATCCTGTGCGGCGCCGCGCGCGCCCAGCCGCGGGTCATGGCCGACCCCGTGCCGGTGACCTACCTGGTGAACTTCGCGCCCGACGGGCTGGAGTTCAGCCTCAACTTCTGGGTGCAGGACCCGGACAAGGGCCAGGTCAACCTGCGCTCGGACATCAACATCGCCATTCTCGAAGGCCTTCATGCGGCCGGCATCGAGATTGCGGGACCGCGGCGGGCGGTGCGTATCGAATCCTTACCCGCCGAAATGTTGCAAAGCAGCAATGCTCACCTATAATTCTTAGCAAAAAAGCACGACCGTTCTTTTTTGGAGGGCGGTTCGGTGCAAGGTGATTGAAATGGTCAGGCGTGAAGCGGGTGGCGACCTAAAATGGCCGGCTGCCTCGTTCGCTACGGTGCGCGCCTGTCCCCCGGTTTTGCAAATCAATGGAGTCAACCCATGAAGGTATTGGTCCCCGTCAAGCGGGTCGTCGATTTCAACGTCAAGGTCCGCGTCAAGAGTGACGGCACGGGCGTGGACATCGCCAACGTCAAGATGAGCATGAACCCCTTCGACGAGATCGCGGTCGAAGAGGCGGTGCGCCTGAAGGAAAAGGGCGTGGTCACCGAGATCATTGCCGTCTCCTGCGGCGAAGCCAAGTGCCAGGAAACCCTGCGCACGGCCATGGCCATCGGTGCCGACCGCGGCATCCTGGTGGAAACCAACGAAGAGCTGCAGCCCCTGGCCGTGGCCAAGCTCCTGAAGGCCCTGGTGGACAAGGAACAGCCTTCGCTGGTGATCCTGGGCAAGCAGGCCATCGACGACGACAACAACCAGACCGGCCAGATGCTCGCTGCCCTGACCGACCTGCCCCAAGCCACCTTCGCCTCCAAGGTGGAAGTGGCTGGTGACAAGGCCACGGTGACCCGTGAAGTGGACGGCGGCCTGGAAACCATCGCCCTGAGCCTGCCGGCGGTCATCACCACCGACCTGCGCCTGAACGAGCCGCGCTACGTGACGCTGCCCAACATCATGAAGGCCAAGAAGAAGCAGCTGGACACGGTCTCGCCTGCTGACCTGGGCGTGGATGTGGCGCCTCGCCTGAAGACGCTGAAGGTGGCCGAGCCCCCGAAGCGCGGCGCCGGCATCAAGGTGCCCGACGTGGCCACGCTGGTGGACAAGCTCAAGAACGAAGCCAAGGTCATCTAAGGCTGCCTGGGAACAAGAGAAGGAAGACACGAACATGACCGTCCTCGTCATTGCTGAACACGACCACGCCACCGTCAAGCCGGCCACGCTCAACACCGTCACCGCCGGCATCGCCTGCCAATCGGGCGACGTGCACGTGCTGGTGGCTGGCGCCAACGCCGCCGAAGCCGCTGCCGCTGCCGCCAAGATCGCCGGCGTGGCCAAGGTGATTGCCGCCGACAGCCCGAGCCTGGCCGAGAACCTGGCCGAGAACGTGGCTGCGCAGGTGCTGGCCATCGCTGGCAACTACAGCCACATCCTGTTTCCCGCCACCGCCAACGGCAAGAACGTCGCCCCGCGCGTGGCGGCCAAGCTGGACGTGGCGCAGATCAGCGACATCACCAAGGTCATCTCCCCCGACACCTTCGAGCGCCCCATCTATGCGGGCAACGCGATCGCCACGGTGCAAAGCGCCGATGCGACCAAGGTGATCACGGTGCGCACGACCGGTTTCGATGCGGCCGCCAAGGAAGGCGGCAGCGCCTCGGTCGAGAACGCCGCTGGCGTGGCCGACTCGGGCAAGAGCAGCTTCGTGAGCCGCGAAGTGACCAAGAGCGCACGTCCCGAACTCACGGCCGCCAAGATCATCGTCTCCGGTGGCCGGGCCCTGGGCAGCGCCGAGAAGTTCCAGGAAGTGATGGCGCCTCTGGCCGACAAGCTCAACGCGGGCCTGGGTGCCAGCCGCGCCGCAGTCGATGCGGGCTACGCCCCCAACGACCTGCAGGTGGGCCAGACGGGCAAGATCGTTGCGCCGCAGCTGTACATCGCAGCGGGCATCTCGGGCGCCATCCAGCACCTGGCGGGCATGAAGGATTCGAAAGTGATCGTGGCGATCAACAAGGACCCCGAGGCGCCCATCTTCAGCGTGGCCGACTACGGCCTGGAAGCGGACCTGTTCACGGCCGTGCCGGAACTGGTCAAGGCGCTGTAATCGGCATCAGCCAAACGAGGCTTCCCACTCGCTGAAGCCATCCAGGGCATCGTTCGCGATGCCCTTTTCGTATCTGCCCACGGGAGACACCCATCATGAGTTACACCGCCCCCCTCAAGGACATGCTGTTCGACATCGAGCACCTCGCTCGCATCGACCAGGTGGCCCAGATGCCGGCCTTTGAAGACGCCGGCCTCGAAACCGCGCAAGCCGTGCTCGAAGAATGCGCCAAGTTCAACGAAGGCGTGGTCGCGCCGCTGAACGTCGAAGGCGACCGCAATCCGTCGTCGCTGAAAGACGGCGTGGTCACCACCACGCCCGGCTTCAAGGACGCCTTTGCCCAGTTCGCCAGCGGCGGCTGGCAGGGTCTGCAGCACCCCACCGACTTTGGCGGCCAGGGCCTGCCCAAGACCATCGGCTCGGCCTGCCTGGAAATTCTCAACTCGGCCAACCTCAGCTTCGCGCTGTGCCCGCTGCTGTCGGACGGCGCCATCGAGGCGCTGCTGACGGCCGGCTCGGACGAACTCAAGGCCGTGTACCTGGAGAAGCTGGTCACCGGCCAGTGGACCGGCACCATGAATCTGACCGAGCCGCAGGCCGGCAGCGACCTGTCGCTGGTGCGCAGCCGCGCCGAGCCGCAGCCTGACGGCACCTACAAGGTCTTCGGCACGAAGATCTTCATCACCTACGGCGAGCACGACATGGCCGAGAACATCGTGCACCTGGTGCTGGCCCGCGTGGCGGGGGCGCCCGAAGGCGTGAAGGGCATCAGCCTGTTCGTGGTGCCCAAGTTCATGGTCAACGCCGACGGTTCGCTGGGTGCGCGCAACGATGTGCACTGCGTGAGCATCGAACACAAGCTGGGCATCAAGGCATCGCCCACGGCCGTGCTGCAGTACGGCGACCACGGCGGAGCCATCGGCTACCTGGTGGGTGAAGAGAACCGAGGCCTGGAGTACATGTTCATCATGATGAACTCCGCCCGCTATTCGGTGGGCATGCAGGGCATCGCCGTGGCCGAGCGCGCCTACCAGCATGCGGTGGCCTACGCCAAGGAGCGCGTGCAAAGCCGCCCGGTGGACGGCTCCATCAACGCCAGCGCGGCCATCATTCATCACCCGGACGTCAGGCGCATGCTGATGACCATGCGCGCGCACACCGAGGGTTGCCGCGCCATGGCCATCGTGGCGGCGGCCGCCTACGACGCGGCGCATCACCATCCCGATGCAGCCGTGCGCAAGCAGAACCAGGCCTTCTACGAATTCATGGTGCCACTGGTCAAGGGCTACAGCACCGAGATGAGCCTGGACGTGGCTTCGCTGGGCGTGCAGGTGCACGGCGGCATGGGCTTCATCGAGGAAACCGGCGCAGCGCAATACCTGCGCGACGCGAAGATCCTCACCATCTACGAAGGCACCACCGCCATCCAGGCCAACGACCTGGTGGGCCGCAAGACCGCGCGCGACGGCGGCCAGGTGGCCAAGGCCATCGCGGCCGAAGTGCACAAGACCGAGGTCGAGCTGGCAGAGCAGGGCAGCGACGACGCCAAGGCAGTGCTCAAGCACCTCGCAGCGGCGCGCGAAGCCTTCGTCAAGGTCGTCGACTTCGTGGCCGGGCAGACCAAGGCCTCGCCCAATGCGGTGTTCGCGGGCAGCGTTCCCTACCTGCTGTCGGCCGGCAAGCTGGTGGCGGGCTGGCAGTTGGCGCGCGCACTGCTGGTGGCGCAGAAGCTGGCAGCCGAGGGCCAGGACGCTCCCTTCATGAAGACCAAGATCGCCACGGCACGCTTTTACGCCGAGCACATCCTCAACGGCGTGCCGGCGGTGGCCGAAAGCATCGTCGATGGCGCTGCCAGCGTCACGGCGTTGCCGGTCGAAGCCTTCTGAGAAAAGCGCTCAAGCGCCGTTCGGCGGCACCTGTCGCGCAAAGCACGGGTGCCGTCTGCATCAAAACGTATAAACCTTCGTCCAGTTCATCCGGAGACTCCATGTCCAAGCTGCCGCCCGTGCTCGCGAACCTGCCGCTGCCCATCATCGGTTCGCCGCTCTTCATCATCAGCAACCCCAAGCTCGTCATTGCCCAGTGCAAGGCCGGCGTGGTGGGTTCCATGCCGGCGCTCAACGCACGCCCGGCTTCGCAGCTGGAAGACTGGCTGGCCGAGATCACCGAAGAGCTGGCCGCCTACAACAAGGCCAACCCCGACAAGCCGGCAGCTCCCTTTGCAATCAACCAGATCGTGCACAAGAGCAATGACCGGCTCGAGCACGACATGGAAATGGTCGTGAAGTACAAGGTGCCGATCGTCATCACCTCGCTGGGCGCACGCGTCGACGTGAACGAGGCGGTGCACAGCTACGGCGGCGTGACGCTGCACGACGTCATCAACAACGCCTTCGCGAAGAAGGCGATCGAGAAGGGTGCCGACGGCATCATCGCGGTTGCGGCGGGTGCCGGCGGCCATGCGGGCGTGAAGAGCCCCTTTGCGCTGATTCACGAAATCCGCCAGTGGTTCGACGGCCCGGTGGCTCTCAGCGGCTCCATTGCCACGGGCGGCGCCGTGCTTGCCGCGCAGGCCATGGGTGCCGACTTTGCCTACATCGGCACGGCCTTCATCGCGACGCACGAGGCGCGTGCCAGTGATGAATACAAGAACGCCATCGTCGAGGGCAGCTCGGACGACATCGTCTACTCCAACCTGTTCACCGGCGTGCACGGCAACTACCTGGCGCCTTCCATTCGCGCGGCCGGCATGGATCCGCAGAACCTGCCCGAAGGCGACCTGAAGACCATGGACTTCGGCGGCGGAGAAGGCTCCAAGAAGAAGGCCTGGAAGGACATCTGGGGCTCGGGCCAGGGCATTGGCGCGATTTCCGAAGTGACCAGCGCTGCGGCCTTTGTCGAGAAGCTCAAGCGCGAATACATCGAGGCCCGCAAGCGTCTGGCCCTTTGAGCGCATCGAGCGGGCAGCAGGCCTTGCCGCCGTCTGCAGCGCATGCCAATCGCATGCCGCTGCTCGACGCGGTCAAGGGCATCGCCTGCCTGTTCATCGTCGGACATCACCTGTGCCGCTACGGGCCCATGCCCGAAGGGGCGGCCAGCCTGGCGCCGCGCCTGATCGGCTGGCTCGGCCGCGACGGGCGGCTGGCGGTGCAGGTCTTTCTTGTCATTGCGGGTTTCCTGGCGTCGGCCTCGCTGGCGCCCGAAGGCGTGCTGCGCGCCCGCCAGGGCCCGTGGCAGCGCGTGTGGCAGCGCTACGCCAGGTTGGCCATGCCCTACCTGGCCGCACTTTGCGTGAGCGTGCTGGTGGCAGCGGCCATCCGGCCCTGGTTCGATCACGATGCCGTGCCGGCCGCACCCATGTTCGCCCAACTGCTGGCGCATGGCCTGCTGCTGCAGGACCTGCTGGGCTATGACGCGCTGAGTACCGGCGTCTGGTACGTGGCCATCGACTTCCAGCTCTTCGTGCTGGCACTGGCCTTGGTCATGCTGGCGGAATGGCTGCAACGGCGCTGGCGGCTCGATGCGGCGCGCGCCGCCTGGTTGCTGGTGGTGCTGGTGCTGACCATGGCTGCTGCCTCCCTGTTCGCCTTCAACCTGCGAGCCGAACTGGACAGCACCGCCTTCTATTTCATCGGCTCGTACGGCCTGGGCATGCTGGCCTTCTGGATCGGCCGCATCCGGCAGCCCGGCCGCTATGGCGCGGCGCTGGCCTTGCTGGCCGCGCTGGGTGTTGTCGCGCTGCTGTGGGACTGGCGAATCCGCATCGCCATTGCATTGGCCATGGCACTGCTGCTGGCGCTGGGGCAGCGGCGCGGCTGGCTGTCGGCGCCCCCTGCGTGGCTCGCGGCCGAGCCCTTGCTGTGGCTGGGGCGTATTTCGTACTCGCTGTTCCTCATCCACTTCCCGGTCATCCTGCTGGTCAACGCACTGGTGGCGCAGATCGGTGTTCACTCCCCCTGGGTCGACCTGCTGGGCATGCTGGCGGCCGTGGTGCTGGCGCTGGGCGCCGCCGCGTTGCTGCACCGCTGGGTGGAGTCCCGGCCCGCATCCGCCCGCCTGACCCTGGCGCTGCTGCTGGCGCTGCTGGTCGGCGGCATGCTCGCCGGAGGCTGATGGCTGCCGCCCTTGCGAGGGGCGGGCATTCTCGTCGCGAATGGCCCATCGGGCGTCAATAGCCGACTGGGCCCGGCGTTCATGTCACACAGATGCGCGGTCCCGTGCTCACAATGCGCCGGCCCCTTGCCGATTGACTGTGCTTGCAGCTCGCGTCCGGCAAGGGCTTGATTCGCCATGTATGATTTCGCGTAATTTCAGAAAAACCTGAAAATTCAGAAAATCTTGGCCACCTCGCAAATCCATCCGGCAGTGCACGCGGTTCGCCGATGGGCGAGGCGCCTGCCGCCCGGCGCCGGCTTGCAGGTTCTGGCATCGCTGCTCTGGATTGCGCAGGCCGCGCTGGTGGCGGTGGCGGTGCAGGGCATGGCCGACGGACACGGGCTGCATGCCGCATGGGCGCCGGCGGGCGGCGTGCTCGCATTGGGGCTGCTTCGCGCCGGCTGCGAGGCGCTGGGCAGCCGCCGAGTGTTCGATCAGGCCCGCGCCCTGCTGGGGCAGCTGCGGGGTGAACTTGCGGCAGGCCTGGCGGCGCGTTCGCCGCTGGACCGGGCGCGTCCGGCCTCGGGGGCCGCCGCCAGTCTTCTGGCCGAGCAGGCCGATGCCTTGCTGCCATACCTGACGCGCTACCAGCCCGCGCGCTGGCGGGTTCAACTGGTGCCGCTGGCCATCCTCGCCTGTGTGCTGTACTGGTCGTGGACCGCGGCCCTGGTGCTGGCCATGGCCGCGCCGCTCATTCCGCTTTTCATGGCCATCGTCGGCTGGCGCGCCCAGGCCGCCAGCGAGGCGCAGATGCTGGAGCAAGGCGGCATGAACGCCTTCCTGCTCGACCGCCTTCGTGGCCTGGCGAGCCTGCGTGCGCTGGGCGCGGTGGAGGCCACGGCGCAGCGAGTGCGGGCCACCGCACACAATCTTCAGCAGCGGACGATGGCCGTGCTGCGCATCGCGTTTCTTTCCTCGGCCGTGCTCGAACTGTTTGCCGCACTGGGTGTTGCGATGGTGGCGGTGTACGTGGGCTTCCACCTGCTGGGCCAGTTGGAGTTCGGCGCGTGGCGCGGAAGGCTGAGCCTGGGGCAGGGCCTGTTCATCCTGCTGCTGGCGCCAGCCTTCTTCGAGCCGCTTCGGGAGTTGTCGGCCGT
Organism: Pseudomonadota bacterium; assembly: GCA_018241225.1. GTDB lineage: Bacteria > Pseudomonadota > Gammaproteobacteria > Burkholderiales > Burkholderiaceae_C > Variovorax. The sequence goes on along the minus strand of JAFEEG010000021.1, from coordinate 112,623 downwards.
GTGGCACGACCGCGCTGCCGGCGAAGCTGCGCTGGACGCGATCACGCAGTCGGCACAGGATGCCGAGCCCTTGCCCGGTGGCGTGCCTTCGCAGATTCGATGGCAGCGGGGCCCAGGCCAGGCGCCTGGCGTTGTGCTTAGTGGCGTGCGACTCTCGCACCGCAGCGGCCCGCAACTCGTCGCCGACTTGTCCCTGTCAATTGCGCCCGGCGAGCGTGTCGCCCTGTTCGGGCCCAGCGGCTGTGCCAAGACGAGCCTGCTTGCGAGCATTGCGGGCCTGCTGCCCGTGCGCGGCGGCAGCATCGAGATCGCAGGCGTGGCGATGGACGAGGCCGGCGCCGCACGACTGCGCGAGCGCATGGCCTGGATGGGCCAGCGGCCTCATGTGTTTGCCGGCACGGTGCACGGCAACGTTGCGCTGGCCGACCCCGATGCGCCGCAGGCCCGCGTGCAAGAGGTGATCCGCCTGGCCGGCCTGGAGCGGGTCGATCAGGCCCATCCCGCGGCTGCGCTGGGCGAAGGCGGCATCGGCCTGTCAGGTGGAGAGACTGTGCGCCTGGCGCTGGCCCGGCTGGCCTTGCGCGCCGACGTGGCCGACCTGCTGCTGGTGGACGAGCCCACCGCGCACCTGGACAGCGAAACGGCGCAGCAGGTGAGCGATGCGCTGGTGTCCATTGCGCGCGGCCGAACCTTGATCGTCGCCACGCATGACCCGCGCCTGGCCGCTCGCATGGACCGCGTGATTTACATGGGCGCACAGACGACGTCGTCGCAGCTGCACGAGGAGGCCGAGCGTGCCGTCGCCTAGCCTGCATGCCGGAGAAGTTGCCGCCGTCCTGCGGCCCCTCTTGCGCGAACAGCCTCGCGCCTTGGCGCTGGGCGCGGGACTGGCCGCGCTCACGGTGTTGGCCGGCATGGCGCTGCTGGGGCTCTCGGGCTGGTTCATCGCCGCAACGGCACTGGCCGGCCTGCAGGCGGCCACCGCGATCGTGTTCGATGTGTTCATGCCCTCGGCAGCCATCCGCCTGCTGGCCGTCGGCCGCACGGCATCGCGCTACGGGGAGCGCCTGCTCACGCACGATGCGACGCTGTCGGCCAGCGTCCATCTGCGCGAGCAGCTCTTTCGCGGCTGGGCACGGCCCGATGCAGCGCGGCGCTTGCGCGCTCGCCCCGCACGCCTGCTGTTCCGGTTGACTGGTGACATCGACGCACTCGAATCGCTGTACTTGCGCGTGATGGTGCCGGCCGTTGCCGCGCTGGGCGCCGCCTTGCTGGCGGGAGTGCTGTTCGGCGTCTTTGCCGGTGCGTGGTTCGGCCTGGCGGCGCTGCTGTGGCTGCTCCTTTGCGGGGCGGGCACCGCGCTGCTGACGGCCTTGCGGGCGCGCCACGCATCGATGCGGCGCGGCCTTGCAACGCAGCGGCTGCGTGAACGCGTGATCGACCTGGTCGCCGGCCAGACCGAGCTGCTGATGGCGGGCCGCATGCAGGCGCACTGCGCCGAAGTGGCCAAGGCAGACGCCCGATTGGCGCGGGCCGAGACACAACTGCATCGTCTGGAGACGCGAGCAGGCATGGCATGGAATGCTGCGAGCGCATTGATGCTGTGCGCCGCCTTGATTGCCGCGGCATGGCTGGTGGAGCAGGGCCGTCTCGGTGTGCCGGTGGCGGCCATGCTGGTGCTGGTGTCGCTCGCTGCCATGGAGCCTTTTACCGCGTTGCGCCGTGGGGCCGTCGAACTCGGGCGCAGCCTGCTCGCGGTGCGCCGCATCGCGCCGCGCCTGCGCGCGCAACAGGAACATCCGGCGCTCGATGCGCCCCCGCCTGGATGGGCGGTGCAGTGCGACCGCGTGGCGTTGGTTCACGAAGGCAGTGCATCGGTGGCCGTGCCGCAGCTCGATCTCCAGCTTCGGGTTGGCGAGCGCGTGGCCCTGGTGGGCGCCAGCGGCGCGGGCAAGTCCACGGTGATGGCCGCGTTGGCCGGCGAGATCGCAGCGCGCAGCGGAAGCGTGCGCGCCTTGCACGCCTGCTGGCTCACGCAACACACGGAACTCTTTCAGGATGACCTGCGCGGCAATCTGCAACTGGCCGATGCACAGGCTGATGACACAAGGCTCTGGACCGCGCTGGACGCCGCGGGCCTGGCCGACGACGTGCGCGCCATGCCGAAGGGCCTTGACACCTTGCTGGGCGAGGGCGGGCTGGGCCTGTCCGGCGGGCAGGCGCGCCGCCTGGCCCTGGCACGCCTGCTGCTCAAGACGCACGCGCCCCTGTGGCTACTGGACGAGCCGACCGAAGGATTGGACACTCGCACCGCGCGAGACGTGCTTGGCCGTCTTGCACTGGAGGCGCAGCAACGGCAGTGCAGCCTTGTCATCGCAACGCACCTGCGGCGCGAGGCAGAGCTGGCCGACCGGCTGCTGTGCATCCGAGGGGGGCGCCTGGTTGCAGACCTTCGCCGCGGCACGCCGGAATTCGAGGCGGCGCTGGGCGCACTGCGTCAGGACTGAGCGCACACACACAGAGAACGCAGGGCCTCGTCCACCGAATCTGGAAATACAAGAAAGGAACCCCATGGATCTCGACATCGTCGCGTTGTCACGATTGCAGTTCGCAATGACGGCGCTCTATCACTTCCTCTTCGTGCCGCTGACCATCGGCCTGTCGATCATTCTGGCCATCATGGAGACGGTCTATGTCATGACCGGGCGCAGCATCTGGCGCGACATGACCAAGTTCTGGGGCGTGCTGTTCGGCATCAACTTCGCCATGGGCGTGGCCACCGGCGTCGTGATGGAGTTCCAGTTCGGCATGAACTGGTCCTACTACAGCCACTACGTGGGCGACGTGTTCGGCGCGCCGCTGGCCATCGAGGGGTTGATGGCCTTCTTCCTCGAGGCGACCTTCGTCGGCCTGTTCTTCTTCGGCTGGGACCGCATGTCCAAGGTGGGCCACCTGATCGCCACCTGGGCGGTGGCGCTGGGCTCCAACTTTTCGGCGCTGTGGATCCTGATTGCCAACGGCTGGATGCAGAACCCGGTGGGCGCGGCCTTCAATCCGCAGACCATGCGCATGGAGGTGACGGACTTTGCCGCGGTGCTCACCAACCCGGTGGCACAGGCCAAGTTCGTCCACACGGTGTCGGCCGGCTATGTGACGGCCGCGATCTTCGTGCTGGGCGTGTCCGCCTGGTACATGCTCAAGGGCCGGCATCTGGACCTGGCGCGCCGCTCGATGACGGTGGCGGCCTCCTTCGGCCTGGCTGCATCGCTGTCGGTGGTGGTGCTGGGCGACGAAAGCGGCTACATGACCACCGAGCACCAGAAGATGAAGCTGGCCGCCGTCGAGGCCATGTGGAAGACCGAGCCGGCACCGGCGGCCTTCACCGCCTTCGGCTTTCCTGACCAGGAAGCGCGCGAGACGCACTTTGCGGTGCACATCCCGTGGGTCATGGGCCTGATCGGCACGCGCTCGCTCAACACCGAGATCCCCGGCATCGACGACCTGCACAAGCGTGCCGAGGAACGCATCCAGGACGGCCTGCGCGCCTACGAGGCGCTGCAGCGCATCCGCGACGCGAGCAGCGTGGCCGAGATCCCCATCGACGCCAAGGCCACCTTCGAGACCTTCGGCAACGACATGGGCTATGCACTGCTGCTCAAGCGCTATGTCGACGACCCGCGCGATGCCACCGGCGAGCAGATCGCGCAGGCTGCGTGGGACACGGTGCCGCCGGTGGCGCCGCTGTACTTCGCCTTCCGCATCATGGTGGGCCTGGGCATGTTCTTCATCCTGCTCACCGGCACCTTCTTCGTGCTGTCGGCCACGCGCCGGCTCGACCGGTGGCGCTGGCTGCTCAAGGTGGCGGTGTGGAGCATTCCGCTGCCCTTCCTGGCGGCCGAATGCGGCTGGATCGTGGCCGAGCTGGGCCGCCAGCCCTGGGTGATCGAAGGCGTGCTGCCCACGGCGGTAGCTGTTTCCAACCTGGGGGCGAGCACGGTGCTGCTGACGCTGGTGCTGTTCACCGCGCTCTACACCGTGCTGCTGGTGGTGGAGTGGAAGCTGCTGTTCAAGGCCATCCGCAAGGGCCCGCAGCTGCAACCCGACACCCTGGCCGAAGCGCGCGCGCGCGGCCATGCCACGCTGGCCACGGCCAGGTCCTGAGCAACGAGGGAGCACACGACATGATCTTGCATGAACTGATTTCCTACGAAGTGCTGCGCCTGATCTGGTGGCTGCTGCTGGGCATCCTGCTGGTGGGTTTCGCGGTGATGGACGGCTTCGACCTGGGCACCGGCATGCTGCTGCCCTTCGTGGGCAAGACCGACCTGGAGCGACGCGTAGTCATCAACTCGGTGGGCCCGGTGTGGGAGGGCAACCAGGTCTGGCTGGTGCTGGGCGGCGGTGCCATCTTCGCGGCCTGGCCGCAGTTGTACGCGGTGTCGTTCTCGGGCTTCTACCTGGCGATGTTCGCGATTCTCTTTGCGCTCATCTTGCGGCCGGTGGCCTTCAAGTTCCGCAGCAAGAACGAGAGCGCGCGCTGGCGCAACACCTGGGACTGGCTGCTGTTCGTCGGCGGCTTCGTGCCTTCGCTGATCTGCGGCGTGGCCATGGGCAACGTGCTGCAGGGCGTGCCCTTCAAGCTCGAGCCGGACATGCAGATCTACTACACGGGTTCGTTCTTCGGGCTGCTCAACCCCTTTGCGTTGCTCACGGGCGTGTTGTCGGTCGCCATGCTGGCAACGCACGGTGCGGCCTGGCTGCAGCTCAAGACCGACGGCGCGGTGCATGAGCGGGCACGCCGCTTCGGGCTCGTCTCGGCGTTGCTGACTGCGGTGCTGTTCATGGTGTGCGGCGCGCTGCTCTACAAGTTCGTTGCGGGCTACCAGATCACCAGCGCGATCGTGACCGAAGGGCCCTCCAACCCATTGCTCAAGACGGTGGAGCAGCAGCCCGGCATCTGGTTTGCCAACTACGCGGCGCAGCCCGTGCTCTACGTGGTTCCGCTGCTGGGTGTGGGCGGCGCGCTGCTGGCCTGGCTGGCCATGTCCGGGCGCAAGCCGCTGGCGGCGCTGCTGGCCAGCGGGCTGGGCATTGCCGGCATCATCCTGAGCGTGGGGGTGTCGATGTTCCCGTTCATCCTGCCTTCGTCGGAAAACCCGCGCGCGAGCCTGACGGTGTGGGATTCGTCGTCGAGCCATCTCACGCTGTTCATCATGCTGGTGTGCGTGGTCATCTTCCTGCCCATCATCCTGGCCTACACGAGTTGGGTTTATTCGGTGCTGCGCGGCAAGGTCGACCCGGACGACATCGAGCAGGACCGCGGTCACGCCTACTGAACATCAAGGGAGCATTCACATGTGGTATTTCGCCTGGATTCTTGGCCTGCCCCTTGCGGCGGCCTTTGCGGTGCTCAACGCGATGTGGTTCGAGTTGATGGAGGATGAGGCTGTGCGGCACGACAAGCTGGATCGGCCCGAGCCTCGGCACCATTGACGCTGTTGTTCTTGCGGGCGGTTGGCGGCTGCAGCGCCGACAAGAAAGGAACGGGCCTTGGCTGGAACCCGGGACTTTCGTCCTCCCAAAATAGGGACATTGCGCTCATGAATTCGGTTGCATGCATGACTACATTGGCTCCTCAAGCAAGCCCCGGAACTCGAATTGGCGAGATCCGGCGTTGCGACGAGAGTGAGCAACTTCGGAGACGTGCATGCAATTTTTCGTCCTTCTTCTCAGTCTCCTTGCGACGGCGGCGTTGGTCGTTGCCTTTGGCTGGCTAGTGCTGCTTGCAAGCTTTGCCCTTGCGTTAGGTTCATTTCTTCTCTCCACTGCCGACGCTGAAGCCGAGATGGCGTCGGACGACAGGGATCGGGGGCTGCTCAGGTCGCAATAGGCAGCGTTGCAGCGAAGATGAGGGCGATCTACGCCGCTCCATCTTCATCCGAATAGGCTTCTCGAGCCGGATACACGCCGGCCAGGCGCGCAATGAGGATGGCGACAAACAGGGCCCCCGCGATTTGCTCGATCATGCAGATGCCGCGTGCAGGACGAGAAAGCGGCACCAGGTCGCCAAATCCCGTGCTGGTGAGCACCGTCATGCTCATGTAGAGCGCATCCGAGTACACCAGTTGCCCCGGCTGCCCGACGATGAGGTACGACTGCGGATAGAAGTATCCGACGATCGCATAGAGGTACGCCCAGAGCACGCCGATCAGCAGGTAGGCCGCGGCCGCACCGAACAGCTTGTCCTGCGTCATGACCTTGGGCTGGAACACGTAGCGAAGCAGATAGCAGGTGCTGATGACATACAGCGCGGCGCTGCAGATCCACGACCATGCCAGGTCGACGTCGCTGTCCTGCCAGAGCCCGACGTACTGGAACCACACGGCTGGCAGGGCGAGCAGCAACGCGATGACGAAGGACAACGTGGTTCGCCCCACGGCGGCCACCGTGGCGATGAGCACGAACAGGTTGACAGCGTTGAGCACCAGGCGGCCGCGGTCATCGTACGGAACGAACGATACGGCGCCGATCAGCAACAACAACACGCCAAACAGCCAGAAGCAGCGTTGGTAGAAGATGTGCGAAACGACTTCACGCGTGGCACGGATCGTCATGAGGCCTCCGAATTCAGATGGCGGTTCGCGCGAGGATACTTTCCCATGGCGGCCGCGCTGCGATTGCCTGCCGCGCCCCGCCCACCCCGAACCTAACCCTTGCGAGCCTTCCTGGAGGCCGCCTTCTTCTCAGGCGCCTGCCCGGTGATCCGGTCCTTGAGCCCCAGCATTCGCGTCACCGCCGCCCCCATGCCCATGAGCTGCATCGCAGTTTCCGGCGCCAGGCGCTGAACGTCGTCCAGCCATTTCAGCAGCCGGTCGATCAGGTCGTGCATTTCGCGCATGCGCTGCTGCGCGTGGCGTTCTTCATCGCTGCCGGGTGTTTCGAGCAAGGCGCTTCGCAGCATCGACAAGGTCGGCTCGATCTCGCGGCGCCGGCGCTCCTCGACCAGCACGCGGAAGATCTCCCATACGTCCTGCGGCGCCTCGAAGTACTCGCGCCGGTCGCCCGGCAGATGACGCAGACGCACCAGCCGCCAGGCCTGCAGCTCCTTCAGGCCCATGCTCACGTTCGACCTCGAAAACTCCAGCAGCTCCGCAATCTCGTCCGCATTCACCGGCTTGTCGGACAGGAAGATCAGCGCGTAGATCTGCCCGACGGTGCGGTTGATGCCCCAGCGGCTGCCCATTTCGCCGAAGTGCGCGACGAACTGGCGATTGAGCGGGGGAAGCTGGGCAGCGGGAGAGGATGAAGCAGAAGTGGAAGAGGGCGGCATGCGCGCATTGTCGCGCGCGATGCCACCCTCATTTCACAAGATCCTGAAATTCCTGGTGTTTCAGGTATCAGGGCGTGACGATATTGAACAGCGGATTGAAGTTGTCCAGGTTCGCAAAGATCGCGCCCAGCATCTTCGGATCGCCTTCCACCTTGGCCTCACCCGCTTCCACCAGCTTGGGCAGCGGCACGCCGGCCAGCAGCATCTTGAAGAAGGCCGGGCGCGTGAGCGACAGCGTGACGTTGGGCGAAGCCAGCTTGCGGCCCTTGGTGTTGTTGAGCACCGCGTTGGACAGCTCCAGCGCGTAGGTCTCGTTGCTGTCGGTGAAGTTGACCTGGATGCCGGCGTTGATGCCGTCGACCTTCTGGTGGTCCAGGCGCACGGCCAGGAAGTCGAAGATCATGTCCAGCGTCATGCCGCGCACCATGTCCGGCCCTTGCGTCGACAGGCGCACCGGCTTCACGCCGTTGCGCAGCTCCTGCGCGGCCACGAGGTACTCGTTGCGCCACACGCCCGACTCGGCCTGGTAGCCCAGCTGCTCCAGGATGTTGGCCTGCAGCGCGCGCGCCTTCTCGTTGGTGGGCTCGGCCATCACCGCGTTGTTGTTCAGCTCGGCGGCCCAGCGGTAGTCGCCGGCGTCGAAGGCGGCACGGGCCTTGGCCATGGTGGCGTCGACGCCACCGAAGGCCGCCACGTAGCGCTTGGCCGACTCGGCCACCGGCAGCGGGTTGAGCGTGGCGGGGTTGCCGTCGTAGAAGCCCAGGTAGAAGTTGTAGACGCCGCGCAGGTTGTGGCTGAGCGTGCCGTAGTAGTCGTGCGTGGAGAAGTCGTTGCGCAGGCCCTTGGGCAGGTAGCTCACGTTGCCCAGGTCGTCCATCTTCACGCCCTTGTTGGCCAGGTTCAGGGCGGTGTCGTTGATGTAGCGGTACAGGTCGCGCTGGTTCTCCAGGTGCTTCTTGATGCGCTCCTGGCCCCACACCGGCCAGTGGTGGCTGCGGAATGCCACTTGCGCCTCGGGGTGGAAGTCGATCATCTCGTTGATGTACTTGCTCCAGGCCAGCGCGTCGCGGGCCTTGGCGCCGCGCAGCGTGTAGATGTTGTGCATGTTGGCCGTGACCACCTCGGACATGCACAGGGCCTTGAAGTCAGGAATGTAGAAGGCGAACTCGGCCGGCGCTTCCGAGCCGTTGGCCATCTCGAAGACGAACTTGCGGCCGTCGACCATGCGTTCTTCGCCGGTCTTCTTGACGTAGTCGGTGGGCGCAATGAGGCCCATGCTGCCAATGGACAGCGCCTTGCCCAGGCCCGAGCCCACGGCGCCGCGCTCGCCGAAGGGCAGCGGCGCGCCGAACTGGTAGTGCGAGCGGCGGGCCATCGCGTTGCCGGCCATCACGTTCTCGGCAACCGCGTGGTCCATGAAGCCCTCGGGTGCAATGACCGGCACCTTGCCCGAGCGCACGTCCGCCTCGTCCACCACGCCGCGCACCCCGCCGAAGTGGTCGACGTGGCTGTGCGTGAAGATCACCGCCACCACGGGCTTCTTGCCCAGCTTCTCCATGGCGAAGTCCAGCGTGGCCTTGGCCATCTCGGCCGTGAGCAGCGGGTCGATGATGATCCAGCCGGTCTTGCCCTCCACCAGCGTCATGTTGGCCAGGTCGTAGCCGCGGATCTGCCAGATGCCGTCCGTCACCTTGAACAGGCCGGCAATGGCATTGAGCTTTTCCTGGCGCCACAGGCTGGGGTTGACCGTGTCCGGCGCATCACCCTTGAAGAAGGCGAACTGGCTGGCATCCCACACCGTGTTGCCCTTGGCGTCCTTGATCGCGCCGTCGGGCAGGCGCGCCACCAGGCCGCGCGAGGCATCCTCGAAATCCTGCTGGTTGGCCAGCTCGAGGTTGGCGCCGAACTGCTTGTTGGCCTGCACGGTCAACGGCGTTGCGGCCTTGGGGCCTTCTTGCGCAACAGCGGGCAACGCGACGGCAAGTGCGGCTGCAAGGGCGATGGGTTTGATGGACATGTGTCTCCTGTTGGTTCTTGGAAAGTGACTGGATAGAGAAAGGTTCAGGCGGCCACGGCCTGTGCATGCGCGCCGGCGCGTGCTTCCTCGCGGATCATGTCCGCGCCCTTTTCGCCGACCATGATGGTTGGCGCGTTGGTGTTGCCGCCGATGAGCGTGGGGAAGATCGACGCGTCGATGACGCGCAGGCCTTCCATGCCGCGCACGCGCAGGCGGGCGTCGACCACGGCCATGTCGTCGCTGCCCATCTTGCAGGTGCCCACCGGGTGGTATTGCGTGTCGGCGCGGTTGCGGATGTCGGCGATCAGGCTGGCCGGGTCGTCCGCGCTCGTGGTGTAGAGCTGCTTGCCGCGCACGCCGTCGAAGGGCTTCGATTCGATGATGCGCTGCTGCATCTGCGCACCCTTGACCAGCAGCTGCAGGTCGCGCTCGTCGCTGAGAAAGCGCGGGTCGATGACCATGGTGTCGCGCGGGTCGGCGCTCTTGAGGCGCACTTCGCCGCGGCTGAAGGGCCGCATCACGTCCACGTGGCACGAGATGCCGTGGCCCAGGTGCATCTTGCGGGCGTGGTCGTCCACGATGGCGATCACGAAGATCAGCTGCAGGTCGGGCACCTTCACATCGGGGCTGGAGCACAGGAAGGCGCCGGCGCCGGCATACGGACTGGTGACCATGCCGGTGCGCTTGGCCTTCCACTCGAACATGGCGCCGGTGACCTTCAGGCCGCCGCGTGCCGAGACGCCGAAGCTCTCGGTATTGCTGCCCACGCGCCAGGCCTGCACGTAGTCGATGTGGTCCTGCAGGTTCTGGCCCACGCCAGGCAGGTCGTGCACCACGTCGATGCCCATCTGCTTGAGCTGCGCGGCCGGGCCGATGCCCGAGAGCATCAGCAGCTGCGGCGAGCCGAAGGCGCCGCCCGACAGGACGACTTCGCGGCGTGCCTTGACCTGCTTGAGCTCGCCGTCCTGGTGGTAGGCCACGCCGGTGGCGCGTCGGCCTTCGGTGAGCACCTTGGCCGACACCGCATGCGTGAGCACCTTCAGGTTGGGGCGCGACAGGTTGGGCGTGAGAAAGGCCTTGGCCGCGCTGCAGCGCTCGCCGTTCTTGTGCGTAACCTGGTAGATGAAGGAGCCTTGCTGCGTCTCGCCGTTGTAGTCGCGCGTGGGCTGCACGCCCTGCGTGGCCGCGGCCTTGACGAACACGTCGTTGAGCGGACTCTTGTGGTTGGCGTAGGTGACGTTGAGCGGGCCGCCGGCACCGTGGAACGGATCGCCGCCGAGCTGCTCGTTGTTCTCGCTGAGCTTGAAGTAGGGCAGCACGTCGTCATAGGACCAGCCGGTGTTGCCCAGCGACGCCCAGTGGTCGTAGTCCCAGCGGTTGCCGCGCACGTACAGCATGGCGTTGATGGAGCTGGAGCCGCCCAGCGTCTTGCCGCGCGGCTGGTAGCCCTTGCGGCCGTTCAGGCCGGGTTGCGGCACGGTCTCGAAGCCGTAGTTGTTGATCTTGGTGGGCATCATGGCCACCACGCCGGCCGGCGCATGGATCAGCACGCTGCTGTCGGGGCCACCCGCTTCCAGCAGGCAGACGGTGACGTTGGGGTCTTCGGACAGGCGCGCGGCCAGCACGCAGCCAGCCGAGCCGGCACCGACGATGACGTAATCGAATTCTTCGTGTTTGCTCATGATGCGTGTCTCGCGTGTTGTTGTGCGGTGGGGGTGGCGTGCGGGTCGTGGCTGCCGGCCAGCGCGGGGTCGGGCTTGCCCAGGAAGACGCGCAACGCCAGGCGCTGCACGAAGTTGCCGTAGGGCGGGTAGAACAGGTCCACCGGGAAGAAGCGCTGGCGCTTGAACACCGTGCGCGCATGCGAGAGCTCGCGAAAGCCCTCCACCCCGTGGTAGTTGCCCATGCCCGAGTTGCCGACGCCGCCAAAGGGCGCGTCGTGGTTCACCACCTGCCAGCCCCAGTCGTTGATGGCCACGCCGCCCGAGTGCGTGTGGCGCAGCAGCCGGTTGCGCTCGGTGCTGTCGTGGCTGAAGCAGTACAGCGCCAGAGGACGCGGGCGGGCATTGATGAAGGCGAGGGCGTCTTCTTCCTGGTCGTAAGGAACCACCGGCAGGATGGGGCCGAAGAGTTCTTCGGACAGGATGAGCATGTCGTCGCTCATGTCGGTCACGATCTGCAGCGGCATCTGGCGGCTGCCCTTGGGCATGGGCGCGCAAGACTCGATGTGCGCTCCCTTGGCGCGTGCATCGTCCAGCACGGCCTGCATGCGTTGCAGTTGCCGCTCGTTCACCACCGAGGTGTAGTCGGGGTTGCCTTCGGTCTTGCCGGCGTAGAACTGCTCGAAGGTGCGGCGCACGCCGGCAATGAACTCGTCCACCCGTTCGCGCGGCACCAGCGCGTAGTCGGGCGACACGCAGATCTGGCCCGAGTTGGTCGACTTGCCGTGCGTGATGCGCCGGGCGGCATCGGCCACGGGGTAGTTGCGCGTGAGCAGCGCCGGCGACTTGCCGCCCAGCTCCAGCGTCACCGGCGTCAGGTTTTCCGAGGCCGTGCGCATGACGATGCGCCCCACCGCGGGCGAGCCGGTGAACACGATGTGGTTGAAGGGCTTGGCGGTGAAGACATTGGGGTCGCGCAACTCTTCGCCGACCACGGCCACCAGGCTTTCGTGAAAGACCTCGGCCAGCATCATCCGCAGCACCGCGTTGGTCGCCGGTGTCGCCTCGGGCATCTTGATCATGACCCGGTTGCCTGCGGCCAGCGCCGCCACCAGCGGGCCCAGGGCCAGGTACACCGGGAAGTTCCAGGGAACGATGACGCCCACCACGCCCTTGGGCTGGTAGTGCACCCGCACGCTGTTGGTCAGGAACAGCCACTCGGTGCTGCGGCGGCTGGGCTTCATCCAGCGCGCGACGTGCGAGATGGCGTGCTGCGCCTCCAGCGCGGAGCCCAGCAGGTCGAGCATCTTCGACTCGGCATGCGCGCGGTGGCCAAAGTCCTGGCTCATGGCATGGGCCAGCACGTCCTGGTAGCGCGAGACCTGCCGCTTGAGCGCCTTGAGCCGGCGCTTGCGCTCGGCGGCGGTGGGGGCGGGGTCGGCCGAGAAGGCTGCCTGCTGTGCCTGGAAGATGCGGGCCACGCGCGCGTCGGCGCGCTCGACTTCCGCCCCGGGGGGAGCATTGTTCATGTTGTTTGTCCTCTTGGCTTTTGTCTCTATGCATTGCGCGGCGCTGCGGTGGCGCCGCGTGCCCGAAGGGGCTGGAGGTCTTCCAGACCCGATTCTTCGGCGTGGAACAAATTGAGTCAAATGCATTGTTCGTCTAATATCAATGCATTGACTGCAATTTGAGGAGCATGTGAGATGGACCTGCGGCGCTGGACGCATGTGGTGGCGGTGGCAGACAGGCGCAGTTTTGTGCGCGCTGCCGAGCAGGTACACCTGAGCCAGCCGGCCCTCACGCGCAGCATCCAGGCGGCGGAAGCGGAGCTGGGTCTGCTGCTGTTCGACCGCACGGGCAGCGAGGTCGTGCCGACGCCGGCCGGTGAATTCGTGGTCGAGCGCGCGCGGCAACTGGTGTTCAACAGCCATTGCCTGGAGCGCGACGTGGCGCTGTATCGCAGTCACGGCCTGGGCGACACGGCCTTTGGCGTCGGCCCCTTTCCGGCGGTCACCTTCCTGCCGGGGCTGCTGGCCGACCTGCGGCTCGAATACCCCGGCATCAACCTGCGGGTGGAAGTGAGTAACTGGCAGTTGCTGCTCAAGCGCCTGCGCGAGGAAGACATCGAGTTCTACGTGGCCGACACCACCGAATTGCCGGCCGATCCCCTGCTGCAATCCAGGCCGGTGGCGCGCGAGCCGGGGGGCTTCTACGTGCGCGCCGGCCATCCGCTGGCCGGGGCCGGGCCAGTGAGCCTCCGGGAGGCCTGGCGCTATGGTGCGCTGGCGATTCGCCTGCCCCTGGGGGTGCGCGCCGTGCTGGCGGGCATGCTGGGCCTGCCTTCACCTGCCGAACTCAAGGTGGCGCTCGAGTGCGACGACGCCAACCTGCTGGCGCGCGTGGCCGTCGAAAGCGATTCAGTGCTCCTGGGCGCGCATGCGGCCGTAGCTGCCGAGGTGGTCCAGGGGCGCCTGAAGCTGCTGGAGATCCGCGATCTGCCGCTGCTGCAGGCACGCGCGGGCGTGGTCACCTTGCGCGGCCGCACACCGTCGCCCATGGCCGAACTCATCATCAGCCGCCTGCCGCTCATCCAGGAATGAAAAAGGCCGCCGGCCAGTGTCTGGCGGGCGGCCCTGATGAGAAGGGGGATGGCGAGGCCTAGTCGCGCTCTTCCATGGCCTTATTGACCCGCAGCGCGATCAGCGTGCAGATGGCGCCCGAGAGCAGGTAGACGCTGACGTAGGCCAGGCCGAAGCGCGACGACAGGCCCAGGGCCACCAGCGGTGCGAAGGCGGCGCCGATGAGCCAGGCCAGGTCGGCCGTGAGGGCGGCGCCGGTGTAGCGGTACTTGAGCTCGAAGTTGGCAGTCACCGCACCCGCGGCCTGACCGTACGAGAGGCCCAGCAGCGCAAAGCCCACCAGCAGGAAGATGTCCTGGCCCAGGCGTCCGCCGTCGAGCAGCGTGGGCGCGAAGCCGCTGAACACACCGATGGCGATGGCCAGGCTGCCCAGCGTGTTGCGACGGCCGAAGCGGTCGGCGATAACGCCCGAGGCCACGATGCCGCCAGCCGCCAGGAAGGCGCCGATCACCTGGATGAGCAGGAACTCGGAGATGGATTGCTGCGAGAACAGGCGGATCCACGACAGCGGGAACACCGTGATCAGGTGGAACAGGGCGTAGCTGGCCAGCGCGGCGAAGGCGCCGATGACGATGTTGTGGCCCTGGGTGCGGCTGAGTTCGGTCACGCTGACCGGAGCCAGTTCGCGCTCTTCCAGCATGTGGCGGTATTCGTCGGTGGTCACCAGGCGCAGCCGGGCAAACAGCGCCACGACGTTAATTGCAAAAGCGACGTAAAACGTGTAACGCCATCCCCAATCCAGGAAGTCGGTCAGGGGCAGGCTGGAATACAGGAAGGCGAACAGGCCGCTGGCCAGGATGAAGCCCACCGGCGCCCCCAACTGGCCCAGCATGGCGTACCAGCCGCGCTTGCCGGGGGGCGCGTTCAGCGCCAGCAGCGAGGGCAGGCCGTCCCACGAGCCGCCCAGCGCCAGGCCCTGGCCGACGCGCGCAATGGACAGCAGCACGATGGAGGTGAAGCCCAGGCTGGCATAGCCCGGCAGGAAGGCAATGCAGACCGTGGAGATGCCCAGCAGGAACAGGGCGATGGTGAGCTTCACTTCCCGGTTGAACCGGCTCTGGATCTTCATCGAGACGATCGTGCCGATGGGGCGCGCGATGAAGGCGAAGGAGAAGATCACGAAGGCCCACAGGGTGCCTTGCAGGTCGTTCTCGAAGGGGAAGAACACGGCCGGGAACACCAGCACAGAGGCAATGCCGTAGACGAAGAAGTCGAAGTACTCGGAGGCGCGGCCGATGACCACGCCCACGGCAATTTCACCCGGGGTGACGTGCGAGCGGTGCTCGTGGATTTCCTGGAGTTCGCGCTCGCGTTCCTGGGGGCTGATGGCGGTATCGGCGGTAGACATGTATGTACTCGACATCAATTCGATGCTTCTATCTATTGTCACGGACGGCGCCGAGCATCGCACTGCCCGGCAAGTTCCGCCATAGGACAAAACGTCCACTCCCCGAAAGAGGGGAAAACGACTAGATTGTCGGGTCTTTGCGCAGAACTCGCACCTTTTTGCGTAACCCACGCACTTTTTTTCGGCATGGAACTCCTCAAAAAACTCCGCGGACTGCTGCTCCTGTCACCGCTCCTTCTCCTGAGCGGTTGCGAGATGGTAGTGCTCAATCCTTCTGGCGACATCGCGGTGCAGCAGGGCCGGCTTGTCGTGGTGGCCACCGTCCTCATGCTGCTGATCATCGTTCCGGTGATCCTGATGACGGTGTTCTTCGCCTGGAAGTACCGCGCGTCCAACAAGGACGCGGAGTACAAGCCCGAGTGGGACCACTCCACGCAGCTCGAACTCGCCATCTGGGCAGCGCCCCTTCTCATCATCATCGCGCTGGGCGCGGTCACTTGGCTGAGCACCCACACGCTCGACCCGTTCCGCGCGCTGCATCGCATCGACGACAAGCGCCCGGTGCCGGCCAATACCAAGCCGTTGGTGGTCGAAGTGGTCGCGCTCGACTGGAAGTGGCTCTTCATCTATCCCGAGCAGGGCATTGCCACGGTCAATGAACTGGCTGCGCCGGTCGACCGGCCCATCCAGTTCCGCATCACGTCCTCCAACGTGATGAACGCCTTCTACGTGCCCGCGCTGGCCGGCATGATCTACGCCATGCCCGGCATGGAGACCAAGCTGCATGCCGTGATCAACAAGGCCGGCGAGTACGAGGGCTTCTCCGCCAACTACAGCGGTGCGGGCTTCTCCAAGATGCGCTTCAAGTTCCATGGCCTGGACGACGCCGGCTTCGACAAGTGGGTGCAGAGCAACAAGGGCGCGGGCGGCACGCTCGACCGCACGGGCTACCTGCAACTGGAGCAGCCCAGCGAAGCCGAGCCGGTGCGCCGCTGGTCCACCGTGTCTTCCGACCTGTTCTACGCCATCGTCAACCGCTGCGTGGAGCCCGGAAAGATGTGCATGCACCAGATGGCGGCCATCGACGCTGCCGGCGGCCTGCCGCTGCCCAGCGTGCACGACGTTGCAAGCCGCGCCGTCCGTCCGCAAGACCCGGCCTCGCCCCAGCGCCGCTACGTGGCCGCGTTCTGCGCGCCCGGTGACCCGGTCGACCTGCCCATGTACTCCGCCGCGGCCAGTTCGCCAGTGGTCCTGAAAGAATAAAGATGTTCGCGAACCTCGACCTCACGAAGTTGATCTTCGGTCGCCTCACCCTGGAGGCGATTCCCTACCACGAGCCCATCCTGGTGGCGACCTTCGCCGCCGTTGCCCTGGGCGGCATCGCCATGCTGGCCCTCATGACCTACATGAAGTGGTGGGGTCCGCTGTGGCGCGACTGGATCACGAGCATCGACCACAAGCGCATCGGCGTGATGTACATCATCCTGGGCCTGGTGATGCTGCTGCGCGGCTTTGCCGACGCGGTGATGATGCGTGCCCAGCAGGCCATCGCCTTCAACGGCAGCGAAGGCTACTTGCCGCCGCACCACTACGACCAGGTCTTTACCGCCCACGGCGTGATCATGATCTTCTTCGTGGCCATGCCGCTGGTCACGGGCTTCATGAACTACATCGTGCCGCTGCAGATCGGCGCGCGCGACGTGGCCTTCCCGTTCCTGAACAACTTCAGCTTCTGGATGACCACCTTCGGCGCGCTGCTGGTGATGGCATCGCTGTTCGTGGGTGAGTTCGCCAAGACCGGCTGGCTGGCCTATCCGCCGCTGTCGGGCATCCTGCAGAGCCCCGACGTGGGGGTGGACTACTACATCTGGGCACTACAGGTCGCGGGGGTGGGCACATTGCTATCCGGCGTGAACCTGATCGCCACCATCGTGAAGATGCGCGCGCCCGGCATGACCATGATGAAGATGCCCGTCTTCACCTGGACGTCGCTGTGCACCAACGTGCTGATCGTGGCTGCCTTCCCGGTGCTCACCGCCGTGCTGGTGCTGCTCTCGCTCGACCGCTACGTCGGTACCAACTTCTTCACCAACGACCTTGGCGGCAACGCCATGATGTACGTCAACCTGATCTGGATCTGGGGCCATCCCGAGGTCTACATCCTGGTCCTGCCGGTGTTCGGCATCTTCTCCGAAGTGGTGTCCACCTATTCGGGCAAGCGCCTGTTCGGCTACACCTCCATGGTCTACGCCACGGTGGTGATCACCATCCTGTCGTACCTGGTGTGGCTGCACCACTTCTTCACCATGGGCTCGGGGGCCAGCGTCAATTCCTTCTTCGGGATCACGACGATGATCATCTCGATCCCCACGGGCGCGAAGATCTTCAACTGGCTGTTCACCATGTACAAGGGCCGCATCAAGTTCGAGCTGCCCATGATGTGGACCATCGCCTTCATGATCACCTTCGTGATCGGCGGCATGACGGGCGTGCTGCTGGCGGTGCCGCCGGCTGACTTCGTGCTGCACAACAGCCTGTTCCTGATCGCGCACTTCCACAACGTGATCATCGGCGGCGTGGTGTTCGGCCTGTTCGCCGGCATCTACTACTGGTTCCCCAAGGCCTTCGGCTATCGCCTCGATCCGTTCTGGGGCAAGGTGTCGTTCTGGTTCTGGGTCATCGGCTTCTACTTCGCCTTCATGCCGCTGTACGTGCTGGGCCTGATGGGCGTCACGCGCCGCATGAACCGCTTCGAAGATCCGTCGCTGCAGATCTGGTTCATCATCGCCGCCGTCGGCGCGGCCATGATCGCCGTGGGCATCGCCGCCATGCTGATCCAGTTCGCCGTGAGCTACATGCGCCGCGACCAGCTGCGCGACAACACGGGCGACCCGTGGAACGGCCGCACGCTCGAGTGGTCGACCTCGTCGCCGCCGCCGGACTACAACTTCGCGTTCACGCCCATCGTGCATGACAACGATGCCTGGTACGACATGAAGCGCCGCCACTACGTGCGGCCCACCGAGGGCTTCATCCCGATCCACATGCCCAAGAACACGGCAGCCGGCTTCGTGATCGCCGCCTTCGCCGCCATCATGGGCTTCGGACTGATCTGGCACATGTGGCTGGTGGCCGGCTTCTGCTTCGCCGCCATGCTGATCTCGACGATCGTCCACACCTTCAACTACAAGCGCGACTTCCACATTCCTGCGGAAGACGTCGTCCGCGTCGAAGACGCTCGTACCCGCCTCCTGGCTGCCGGCAATGTCTGAGTTCACCCTGAAACACCCCAGCGGCGCCGCGGGCGCCACGGCAGCGGCCAGCGGTTCGGCCGACCACTTCTACATGACCCGGGAACACCACCCGGAAAACGGCACGCTGCTGGGCTTCTGGCTCTACCTGATGAGCGACTGCCTGGTGTTCGCCGTGCTGTTCGCCTGCTACGGCGTGCTGGGCCGCAGCTATGCGGCCGGCCCCGGCGGCGCCGAACTGTTCGACCTGCCGCTGGTGGCACTCAACACCTCGCTGCTGCTGCTGTCCTCCATCACCTATGGCTTTGCCATGCTGGAGATGCAAAAGCGCAACAAGGGTGCGGTGCTGATGTGGCTGTTCATCACCGGCCTGTTCGGTGCGGGCTTCCTGGGCATCGAGCTGTACGAGTTCGCGCACCTCATCCATGAAGGCGCCGGCCCGCAGCGCAGCGCCTTCCTGTCGTCCTTCTTCACGCTGGTGGCCACCCACGGCCTGCACGTCACCTTCGGCATCGTCTGGCTCATCACGCTGATGACCCAGGTGACCAAGTACGGCCTGACCGCCGCCAACCGCCGCCGCCTCATGTGCCTGTCGATGTTCTGGCACTTCCTGGACGTGGTCTGGATCGGCGTCTTCACCTTTGTCTACCTGATGGGAGTGCTGTGATGAGCGCCAACCACGATCACCACGATGCACATCACGATCATCACGACGATGATCACGACAGCGGGCCGCACGCCACCCTCAAGGGCTACGCGACGGGCTTCATCCTGTCGGTCATCCTCACCGCCATTCCCTTCTGGCTGGTGATGGCCAAGGTGTTCGACAAGCCCAGCACCACCACCGTCGTGATCCTGGGCTTCGGGCTGGTGCAGATCGTCGTGCACATGATCTACTTCCTGCACATGGACGCGAAGTCCGAAGGCGGCTGGAACATGCTGGCGCTGGTCTTCACGGCCGTGCTGGTGGTGATCACGCTGTCCGGGTCGTTGTGGGTCATGTACCACCTCAACACCAACATGATGCCCAGCATGCCCACCAGCCAGGACATGCGAGCCAGGCCTTGACGCCTGCGTCTGCCTCCAAGAGCGAAAACGGCCCGCGGTCTGCGGGCCGTTTGGCCGTTCTGGGCCTGCTCGCGCTGCTGGCCTTCTGCACGCTGGTGTCGCTGGGCTGGTGGCAGGTGGAGCGCCGCGCCTGGAAGCTGGAGCTGATTTCGCGGGTGGAAGAGCGCGTGCACGCGGCCCCCGTCGACGTGCCGGACGCCGCGCGCTGGCCACAGGTGACGGCCGCCTCCGACGAATACCGCCGCGTGCGTCTTGCCGGGCACTTCCTGCATGAACGCGAGACGCAGGTGCAGGCGCTCACCGAACTGGGCAGCGGCTTCTGGGTTCTCACCCCGCTGGAAATGCCCGACGGCCGCATCGTGCTGGTCAACCGGGGCTTCGTGCCGCCCGAGCTGCGCGACCGTGTGACCCGCATGGCGGTCGAGCCGGTGGGCGAGGTCGCGCTGGTGGGGCTGCTGCGCATCACCGAGCCAGGTGGCGGCTTCCTGCGCAGCAACGACGCAGCGGCCGACCGCTGGTATTCGCGCGACGTGGCCGCCATTGCCGCGGCGCGCGGCCTTCCGGCCGAGCGGGTGGCTCCCTTCTTCGTCGATGCCGACAAGGAGTCGATGGCCGAGCCGGACCAGCCGGTCGGTGGCCTGACGGTCATCAACTTTCGCAACAGCCACCTCGTGTACGCGCTCACCTGGTTCACGCTGGCCCTGCTGGTGCTGGGCGCCGTCTGGCGCGTGTGGGTCGAGGAAAAGCGGCTGCGCCGCGCACAGGGCGGGGCGCAGCAGGCAGACTAGCGCCTATGGACGAGATCGCGACGACGGCTCCCGGCCACCCTGCGCCGGCGCAATCAGTGCCCCATGCCATGACCGGCGTGGAGCAGGGCGGGCGCCTGCAGGTGGCCACCGGCATCCGCAACATGCAGCAGTTGATTCAACTGCGCTGGATTGCCGTGGTGGGCCAGGTGGCGACCATTCTGGTGGTGCACTATGGCCTGGGCATCCACCTGCCGCTGCACCAGATGCTGGTGGTACTGGCCTGCCTGGCGGCCTTCAATGCAGTAAGCCGCCTGCGCTGGCGCGCGCACCACGAGGTCACCAACGCCGAGCTGTTCGCGGTGCTGCTGGTGGACGTGGGCATGCTCACTGCGCAGCTCTACCTCAGCGGCGGCGCGGCCAATCCCTTTGTCTTCCTGTTCCTGCTGCAGGTGGTGCTGGGCGCGATGCTGCTGGACATCCGCACGACCTGGGCGCTGTTCGGCGTGACCGTGGCCTGCTTCGTCGGGCTGGCCCTGTTCGCCGAGCCGCTGGCGCTGCCGCTCGATGCGCAGCATGGCCTGGGCAGTCCCTTCATCCTGGGCCTGTTCATCTGCTTCGCGCTGGTGGCCGCGCTCACGGTGGTGTTCGTCGCCCGCATCAACCGCAACCTGCGCCGGCGTGACGCCCGCCTGGCCGACCTGCGCCAGCGTGCCGCCGAAGAAGAGCACATCGTGCGCATGGGCCTGCTGGCCTCGGGTGCCGCGCATGAGCTGGGCACGCCGCTGGCCACGCTGTCGGTGATCCTGGGCGACTGGCAGCACATGGCCCCTTTCGACAGCAACCCCGAGCTGCAGGGCGAGGTCTCGGAGATGCAGGCGCAGGTGCAGCGCTGCAAGTCCATCGTCAGCGGCATCCTGCTGTCGGCCGGCGAGGCGCGGGGCGAATCGTCCGAGCGCACCAGCGTGGCCGAATTCCTGGGCGAGGTGGTGGACGACTGGCGCACCTCGCGCCAGCCGCGTGCCTTTACCTACGACAACCACTTCGGGCACGACCTGCCCATCGTGTCGGATTCCGCCATCCAGCAGATGATCCACAACGTGCTGGACAATGCGCTCGAAGCGTCGCCGCACTGGCTCATGTTCGAGGTGGCGCGCCATGCCGACGAGCTGGTGCTGACCTGCACCGACGCCGGCTCGGGTTTCGAGCCGCGCATGCTCGCGCAGTTCGGCAAACCGTATCAATCGAGCAAGGGTCGGGCCGGTGGAGGCCTGGGGTTGTTCCTCGTGGTGAACGTGGCGCGCACCCTGGGCGGCAAGGTCGAGGCTCGCAACAAGCCCGAGGGCGGCGCCATCGTCACGATCACGCTGCCGCTCGCGTCGATCGTGCTGGAATCGGAAGAAGAGGTGGATGACCTTGAGTGAAGAGCAACAAGCGCAGCCGCCCAGGCACCTGCTGATCATCGAGGACGACGCCGCCTTTGCGCGCACGCTCAAGCGCTCCTTCGAGCGGCGCGGCTACACGGTGGACCTGGCGGTCTCGGTGGTCGAGATGCAGGCCGTGCTGCAGCAGCGCACGCCCGGGTTCGCGGTGGTCGACCTCAAGCTTGGTGGCGACGCATCGGGCCTGACGTGCGTGCAGCAACTGCATGCGCACGACGAGGAGATGCTGATCGTGGTGCTCACCGGCTTTGCCAGTATTGCAACGGCCGTCGAAGCCATCAAGCTGGGCGCCTGCCACTACCTGGCCAAGCCGTCGAACACCGACGACATCGAGGCCGCCTTCGGCCGGGCGGAAGGCAGCACCGACGTGAGCCTGACCAGCCGTGCCACCTCCATCAAGACGCTCGAGTGGGAGCGCATCCACGAGACGCTGGCCGAGACGGGCTTCAACATCTCCGAAACGGCGCGCCGCCTGGGCATGCACCGGCGTACGCTGGCGCGCAAGCTGGAAAAGCAGCGCGTCAAGTAGCCGCCACGAGGGCCGCCCGCAGCAGCCGCGCATTGCGGGGCAGGGGCGCATCGGCGCGCGAGCACACCAGCAGTTGCCGGCGTGCCCATGCATCGCTCAACGGCAGCGCCCGCGCGCCGCCGGCACCTGCGCTGCGTCTTGGCAGCACCGCGCGCGGCACCACCGCCACGCCGATACCTTGTTCCACCATGGCACGGACCGCATCAAAACTGCTGACCTGGATGCGATAGGCCAGGCGCCGTCCGAGCCGGCGTGCATGGGCCGCCACGTGTTCCTGCAGCGGCGTGCCGTTGGCCAGGCCCACGAAGTCGCACTGCGCCGCATCGGCCAGCGCGATGCTCTTGCGGCCCGCGAGCGGGTCGCCCGGCGGCACCAGCAGCACCAGGTCGTCGCGGGCCCAGGCCACGGCGTCCAGGCCGGTGGTGGCCACGGCGTCGGACACGATGCCCAGGTCGGCCAGGCCGCTGCGCAGTTCTTCCACGATTTCCTCGCTGGGACGCTCCTGCAGGTCGACCGAGATGCGCGGGTGCTCTGCCAGAAAGCCCGCCAGCGCCTTGGGCAGGTGCTGCGCCATGGCCGAGGTATTGCACAGCAGCCGCACGCGCCCCTGCAGGCCCTGGCCGTACACGCCGAGTTCGGCGCGCAACTGCTCCACCTGGTCCAGCACGCGCCTGGCATGCGCCAGCAGGGTGTTGCCGGCCTCGTTGGGCCGCACGCCGCTCTTGCTGCGCACCAGTAGCGTGGCGCCCAGCGTTTCTTCCATGCCCAGCACGCGCTGGCTGGCCGAGGCCAGGCTCAGGTGCGTGCGCTCGGCACCGGCAGTCAGGCTGCCGGCTTCCACCACGTTCACGAACAGGCGCAGGTCGGTAAGGTCGAATCGCATGGTGGGCGGAACTTAGCAGACCGCCCGCGTGCGACCGACCGTTCGTGCTCAGGACGTCATGCGCCCCGGACGGGCCTTCACCAGCAGCTCTGCCGCCAGGCCGACGGAGTTCTGCTGCAGGCTGCGCACCGAATAGCTGCCCAGGTCCTGTCCGTCCAGGCTCACGCTGACAGATGGGAAGTAGTGCCCCAGGGAATCACCCGCGTCGTTCAGGCAGCGCTCGAGCGAATCGATCGGGTCTTCGCAGCGGCCCGCGTCAGTTCGCCCGGCACGCACGCTGTAGGTGTAGATGTCTCGCCCGACACGGCGAATTTCGAGGAGGGGTAGCACTTTGTCTTACCTTGTAACCGGAGCCGAACCGTAATTCGCCACGGCCCGGGGTGTCCATAGGCCTTTCGGCAGACGCGATAATCCCTGCCCATGAGCGGCAACACTTTCGGTACCCTTTTCGCAGTTACCAATTTCGGCGAGTCCCACGGCCCTGCCATCGGCTGCGTCATCGACGGTTGCCCACCCGGCATGGCGCTGTCCGAGGCCGACATCCAGCCTGACCTGGACCGCCGCCGCCCCGGCACCAGCCGCCACGTCACCCAGCGCAACGAGCCCGACCAGGTGCAGATCCTCTCGGGCGTGTACGAGGGCAAGACCACCGGCACGCCCATTGCGCTGCTCATCCAGAACACCGACCAGCGCAGCAAGGACTACGGCGCGATTGCCCAGCAGTTCCGCCCGGGTCATGCCGACTTCACGTACTGGAAGAAGTACGGCATTCGCGACCCGCGCGGCGGTGGCCGGTCTTCGGCCCGCCTCACGGCGCCCATGGTGGCCGCCGGCGCCGTGGCCAAGAAATGGCTGGCTGAAAAATACGGCACCGTGTTTCGCGGTTGCATGACCCAGGTCGGCGAGATCGAGATCCCCTTCGAGAGCTGGGACCACGTGCCCAACAACCCCTTCTTCGCCCCGGTGGCCGACGTGAGCCGGCTGGAGGCCTACATGGACGCGCTGCGCAAGGCCGGCGATTCGTGCGGCGCGCGCCTGCGCGTTACTGCCAGCAATGTGCCCGTGGGCCTGGGCGAGCCGCTGTTCGACAAGCTCGACGCCGACATCGCCTTTGCCATGATGGGCATCAACGCAGTCAAGGGCGTGGAAATCGGCGCCGGCTTCGGCAGCGTCACCCAGCGCGGCACCACGCATGGCGACTCCATCACGCCCAGCGGCTTTGCCACCAACAATGCCGGCGGCGTGCTGGGCGGCATCAGCACGGGGCAAGACCTGGAAGTGGGCATCGCCATCAAGCCCACCAGCTCGATCATCAGCCCGCGCCAGTCCATCGACATCCACAACCAGCCCGTCGAGGTCATCACCAAGGGCCGGCACGACCCGTGCGTGGGCATCCGTGCCACGCCCATCGCCGAAGCCATGCTTGCGCTGGTGGTGATGGAGCATGCGCTGCGCCACCGCGCGCAATGCGGTGACGTGGCCGTCGGCGACGACGCCGGCCAGCGCTCTCCCCAGGCCTCGTTCCTGTAGCCGGGGCGGTGGACGCCAGCCGGCAACCCCGCCACCTGCTGGCCTTCGCCGCTCTGTCGGCGAGCTACTTCGCGCACATCGGTTTCTTCAACCCCTACCTGCCCCTGTGGCTCAAGGACCTGGGGCTGCCGATCTTCACCATCAGCTTGCTGACCTCGGTGCAGTCGGTGACGCGCGTGTTCGCGCCCTATGCCTGGGGCGCGCTGTCCGACCGAACCGGCGAGCGCGTCAAGCTGTTGCGCTTTTCCGCCATCGTGGCCACCGTTGCGGCGCTGGGCTTGTTCTGGCCGGGCGGGGCGGTGTGGCTGGCCTTGGTGCTGCTGCTCATGTTCACGCACACCAGCTCGATGATGTCGCTCACCGAGGCCGCCATGGCGCACCTGGTGGCCGGCGACTGGGGGCGCTACGGGCGCATCCGGCTGTGGGGCTCGGCCGGTTTCCTGGTGACGGTGTTCGTGGCTGGCGAATGGTTCGACCGCTTCGGCATGCGTCACTTCCCGTTCTGGACCGTGGCCACCTTGTGCCTGCTGGTGTTGGCCACGCTGCGCCTGCCCGATGTGCGCGAGCCGGCCAGCGAACGCAGCGCCGTGCAGGAGCCGGTGTGGCCGGTGCTGCGCCAGCCGGCAGTGCGCTGGTTCTTCGTCTCGCTGTTCTTCCAGGTCACGGCGCACTTCGCCATCTACGGCTTCCTGTCGCTGTACCTGGATTCGCTGGGCTACGGCAAGGCGGTGATCGGCTTCTTGTGGGGCTTGTCGGTGCTGGCGGAAATCGGCTGGTTCTTCCTGCAGGGCCGCTGGATGGGGCGCCTGGCCATGCCGCGCTGGCTGCTGCTGTGCGGCGTGGCCACGGTGGCCCGCATGGCCATTACCGCGGGCCTGGGCGACTGGTTTGCCGCGCTGGTGGTGGCGCAACTGCTGCACGCGCTGAGCTTTGCGACGCACCACACCACCTGCATTGCCCTGGTATCGCGCCATTTTCCGGGCCGGCTGCGCGGGCGCGGGCAGGCGCTGTTCACCGTCACCGGCTACGGTCTTGGCGGCGTGATCGGCGTGCTGGCCGGTGGCACCATTGCGCAGCGCTTTGGCTATGTGCCGATGTACGTGGCGGCCACGGTGCTCGCGCTCATCGGCACGCTGTGCGCCTGGCGCGTGCTGCGGCTCGAAGCCGCCGCGCAGCCGGCCAGCGCGGCCGGTTGAGGCTCAGCTCCTGGGCAGCACCTCGCGCTGCGCCGCCAAGGCCAGCGCCAATCGTGCGCCCACCTGGGCGTTGTGCTTGACCAGCGCGATGTTGGCCACAAGGCTTCGCCCGCCACTGAGCTGCGCGACGCGCGCCAAGAGGAATGGCGTCACGGCCTTTCCCGCGATGCCTTGGTCCTGCGCCTCGCGCAAGGCCGCGTCGATCCAGCCGTCCACTTCCTCGCGCGCCAGCGCGTCGGCCTCGGGCACCGGTACGGCCAGCACCACGCCGTTGGACAGGCCCAGCGACCACTGGGTGCGGATGAAGCGCGCTTGCGCCTGCGCATCGTCGAGCCGGTAGTCGGCGCGGTGGCCGCTGTCGCGCACGTAGAAGGCGGCGAAGGCGTCCTGCCCGCAGCTGAGCACCGGCACGCCGTGCGTTTCCAGGTATTCCAGCGTGAGGCCGATGTCCAGGATCGACTTGGCCCCGGCGCACACCACCGCCACCGGCGTGCGCGCCAGTTCCTGCAGGTCGGCCGAGATGTCGAAGCTTTGCTGTGCGCCCCGGTGCACGCCGCCGATGCCGCCGGTGACGAAGACCTCGATGCCCGCCAGGTGGGCACAGATCATGGTGGCGGCAACGGTGGTGGCGCCCAGCTGGCCCGAGGCCAGTACCGCAGGCAGGTCGCGCCGGCTGGTTTTTTGCGCGTCGGGCGAGTTGGCCAGGCGCTCCAGTTCGGCGTCCTGCAGGCCGACGTGGATGCGTCCGTCCATCACCGCGATGGTGGCGGGCTCGGCACCCTCGGCGCGGATCACGGCCTCCACGGCCCGGGCAGTGGCCAGGTTCTCGGGCCAGGGCATGCCATGGGTGACGATGGTGGATTCGAGCGCCACCACCGGGCGGCCGGCTGCACGTGCCGCTTGCACGGCGGGGCTGAGGTGGATGAAGGTGTGTGCGTCGCTGGTGGGCGTCTTGATGAGCATGGGCGCAGTGTGCATCGGCGCGCAATCCGCCTTGTGACTAGGGGCGCCGCACCGACAGCGGCTGGCGCGACCAGTACGCGCTGGCCAGCTTGTCCAGCCGCACCGTGCCGCCGGTGGAGGGCGCATGCACGAAGCGCCCGTCGCCCACGTAGATGCCCGCATGGCTGGGCTGCCCGCCGCCGAACAGCACCAGGTCGCCCGTGCGCAGGTCGCTGCGGTCCACCGCCTCGCCAAAGCCCGAGAGCTGGGCCACCGTGCGCGGCGGCGCCAGCCCGGCCCGGGTGCGATAGACGTAGCCGATGAGCCCGGAACAATCGAAGCCGCCTTGCGGCGAGTTGCCGCCATAGCGATAGGGCGTGCCCACCAGCCCCAGCGCGTGGATCGCGATGTCTTCGGACTGCTCGCTCGACAGCGGCGTGTAGCGCACCGACGCGGCGCCGCCGCCCGAGGAAGGGCGCGGCGGTGCGCTGCCGCAGGCGGCCAGCATCAGCGCGGTGGCAATCAGCAGGCAGGGCAGCGCACAGGTGCGCCGCGATGCGGGCAGGCAGGTCAACTCGGCTCCTTCGGTTGCTATTAACTTTATAGCATCCTTCGTCAGCCTTGCGACCCCCTGTGCGCCCAGGCGGTGGTGTGCTTCTCCACGGCCGAGAAGAGCTCGTACATGACCATGGCCATGGCGCCCACCACCACCATGCCGGCAAAGGCCAGCCCCATCTGCATGGCCGAGCCGGCGGAGATGAGCAGGTAGCCGATGCCCTCGTTGGCCGCCGTCATCTCCGACACGGTGGTGCCGACGAAGGCCAGCGTGATGGCCACCTTGAGCGAGGCGAAGAAGTAGGGCATGGAGCGCGGCAGCCCGATCTTGACCAGCACGTCCCAGCGCTTGGCGCCCAGCACCCGCAGCACGTCTTCCAGCTCGGGCTCCAGCGTGGCCAGGCCCGTGGCGATGTTCACCATGATCGGGAAGAAGCTGATGAGGAAGGCGGTGAAGACGGCCGGCCCGATGCCGATGCCGAACCACACCACCAGGATCGGCACGAAGGCAGCCTTGGGCAGGGCGTTGAAGGCCGTCATGAGCGGGTAGATGGCCGCATAGGCAATGCGCGAGCTGCCGATGACGAAGCCCATCAGCACGCCCACCAC
The DNA here is from genome assembly GCA_018241225.1 of Pseudomonadota bacterium. Taxonomy (GTDB): domain Bacteria; phylum Pseudomonadota; class Gammaproteobacteria; order Burkholderiales; family Burkholderiaceae_C; genus Variovorax. The sequence continues at coordinate 84,877 of JAFEEG010000021.1, read as the reverse complement.
GATCGCCAGGCCAAAGCCCGCCATCGTTACCCAGAAGGTGCGCCAGGCGTGGCCGGCAATGACGGTCTTGAACTCCCAGAACTGGGTCCAGATGCGCCAGGGGCTCGGAAAGACGAACTCCGACACCGCGAAGGCCGAACACACGATCTGCCACAGCGCCACGAAGGCCACCAGCAGCAGCCAGGGCGCCCAGCGCTCCATTTGCTTCTTGTTGTATTTCATGAGGCAAGCACCGGGCTGGCCACGGCTGCGCTTCGAATGGCGCCGATGTGGCCACGCAGCTCGTGCACGATGTCGGAGAACTCCTTGGTGTAGGTCACTTCCAGCTCGCGCGGGCGCGGCAGCTCGATGTCGCGGCGCACCACGAAGCGGCCGGGGCTCTTGCTCATCACGTACACCGTGTCGGCCAGGAACACCGACTCGCGCAGGTCGTGCGTCACCAAGATGACGTTGAAGCGCTGCTCGGTCCACAGGTCGCGCAGGATGCACCACAGCTCCTCGCGGGTGAAGGCATCGAGCGCGCCGAAGGGCTCGTCCAGCAGCAGCATCTTGGGCTCGTGGATGAGCGCGCGGCAGATGCTGGCACGCTGCTGCATGCCGCCCGAGAGCTGCCACGGAAACTTGTCCTCGTAGCCGCCCAGGCCCACCTTCTGCAACAGGCGCCGGGCGCGCTCCTCGTATTCCTTGCGCTTTTGCTTGAAGCTGGCGCGGTAGGGCTCCACGATCTCCAGCGGCAGCAGCACGTTGTCGACCGTGGTGCGCCAGGGCAGCAGCGAGGGCGCCTGGAAGGCCATGCCCGAGATCTTCAGCGGCCCGGTCACCGGCTGGCCGTCGATGAGAATGCGGCCCATAGAGGGCATCTTCAGGCCGGTGGCCAGCTTCATGAAGGTCGACTTGCCGCAGCCCGAAGGCCCGACGATGGCAATGAACTCGCCTTGCCGCACCTTCAGGTCGATGGCCTCCACCGCGAACTGGTTCGCCCGCAGCAACTCCTCGTTGTAGGCGAGCCAGACATCCTGGAAGTCGACGAAATGTGCGGCGCCCTGCGAAGCAGTGGCGGCCATCACTTCTTCAGCACGGTGCCGAGTTCGGCAGCCGGCGGCAGCAGGGCCGAGGTCCACACCGCATCGGGGTTCACGCGCGCCTTGGTGTTGAAGGCGTCGGACACCTGCGAGGCCATCAGCGACAGGCGGCCCGGGTCCACCACGCCAAAGCCCTCGGCACGTGCGTCGGCGCTGTTGATGACCGTGTCGATGGCCAGCTTCAGGCGCCGGGTTTCGAGCGCGGTGTCGATGATGCCGTCACGCGCCTTCACTGTCTCGATGCTGGCGGCCGGATTGGCCAGCACGTCCTTCGCGCCCTTGGTAAAGGCCGAGAGGAATGCCTTCACCGCTTCCGGTTTTTCCTTGATGAGCTTGGGCGAGGCGATGATGACGTTGCCGTAGAGCTTCACGCCGTAGTCGGGGTACTGCAGCACCACGATGTCGCTGGCCTTGGTGCCGCGCGCCTCCAGGTTCAGCACCGAGGTGAAGGTGAAGCCGGTAATGGCATCGACGTCGCCGCGCACCAGCATGGTCTCGCGCAGCGTCGGGTCCATCGCGGTCCAGTTCACGTTGCTGACGTTGTTGGCCTTGGCAAAGATCGGGAAGGCCCGGCGTCCGGCGTCGAACACCGGCGCGCCCATCTTCTTGCCGCTGAGGTCGGCAGGCTTGGTGATGCCGCTCTTCTTGAGCGCCATGACCGAGGCCGGCGTGTTGTTGTAGACCATCATCACGGCCACCGGCTTGTTGGGCGCGTCCGGGTTGTTGGCGTGGAACTCCATCAGGGCGGCCAGGTCGGCAAAGCCCATGTCGTAGGCGCCCGAGGCCACCCGCGTCACCGTGCCGCCCGAGCCGCTGCCCGCATCGATGCTCACGTCCAGCCCGGCCGCCTTGAAGTAGCCCTTGGCGGCCGGGACCAGGAACAGCGCGGCCGGGCCCTCGAAGCGCCAGTCCAGCTGGAACTTGATCGGGGTCGGGGCCTGGGCATGGGCCGGGCTCAACCCGAAGGAAAGTGCGGAGGCGGCAAGGAAGGACTGCAGCAACAGACGCTTGTTCATTGTTCGTACCTGAAAAATTGGTGACGAATTCAAGCAATTAGGGTGCCTGCACGCCATTGGTGCGAATCCGGATAAAAAGGTCCAGCCCGGTGCTGCCCGACTTCGGCCTTGCACCGAAGCGAGGCGACCCGCGCTGGGGTCGCGCACCGTGTTGGACTGCAGGCGGCAGCTGCCCGTGCCGCCTGCTTGCTGGCCTGCTTGCCTACTTGGCTTCCATGCTCGCGTTGGCCACGGCCAGTGCCGTCATGTTGATCACCCGGCGCACGGTGGCCGAGGGCGTGAGCACATGCGCCGAGCTGGCCGCGCCCAGCAGGATCGGGCCCACCGTCACGCCGTGGCTGCCCGTCATCTTCAGCACGTTGTAGAGGATGTGGGCCGAGTCCAGGTTGGGGCACATCAGCAGGTTCGCGTCGCCGCTGAGCGAGGTCTCGGGCAGGGCGGAGCGGCGGATGTCGGCCGACAGGGCGGCGTCGCCGTGCATCTCGCCGTCGCATTCCACGTCGGGTGCCAGCTTCACGAACAGGTCGCGTGCCTGGCGCATCTTCTTCGCGGAAGCGCGGCTGGAGCTGCCGAAGTTGGAGTGCGACAGGAAAGCGGCCTTGGGCGGCAGGCCGAAGCGGCGGATTTCTTCCGCGGCCATCGCGGCGATGCTGGCCAGCATCTCGGCGCTGGGGTCTTCATGCACGTTGGTGTCGGCCACGAAGAGGGTGTGCTTGTCCAGCGTGAGCGCGTTGAGCGTGGCAAAGCCCGAGGCGCCGGCCTTCAGGCCGATGATGTTGCGGATGTGCTCCAGGTGCGCGTCGAAGCGGCCCACCAGGCCGCACAGCATGGCGTCGGCGTCGCCCAGGTGCACCATCAAGGCGGCGATGGTGGTGTTGGAGCGGCGAACCATGATCTTGGCCGCCTCGGGCGTCACGCCCTCGCGCGCCATCAGCTTGTGGAAGGCTTCCCAGTAGGTGCGGAAGCGCGGGTCGTCCTCGGGGTTGACGACTTCGAAGTCGGTGCCCGGCTTGATGTGCAGGCCGGCCTTCTTGATGCGCGCCTCGATGACGGCCGGGCGGCCCACCAGGATGGGCTGGGCAATGCCTTCGTCCACGGCCCATTGGGCAGCGCGCAGCACGCGCTCGTCCTCGCCCTCGGCATAGGCCAGGCGCTTGGCGCTGGCCACCTTGGCGGCGCTGAACACCGGGCGCATGAACATGCCGGTGTGATAGACGAAGCGCGACAGGTGCTGGCGATAGGTGTCCAGGTCGGCGATGGGCCGGGTGGCCACGCCCGACGCCTGGGCGGCCTTGGCCACGGCGGGGGCGATGCGCAGGATCAGGCGCGAATCGAAGGGCGTGGGAATGAGGTAGTCGGGGCCGAAGGACAGTTCCTGGCCGGCATAGGCATTGGCCACTTCCTCGCTGATGTCGGCCTTGGCCAGATCGGCGATCTCGCGCACGCAGGCCAGCTTCATCTCTTCCGTGATCTTGGTGGCGCCGCAATCGAGCGCGCCACGGAAGATGTAGGGGAAGCACAGCACGTTGTTGACCTGGTTCGGGTAGTCCGAGCGGCCGGTGGCGATGATGCAGTCGGGCCGTGCGGCCTTGGCCACTTCGGGGCGGATTTCCGGCTCGGGGTTGGCCAGCGCCAGGATGATGGGCTTGTCGCCCATGGTCTTGACCATGTCGGCGGTGAGCACGCCCGCGGCCGAGCAGCCCAGGAACACGTCGGCACCCTTGACCACGTCGCCCAGGGTGCGCGCGTCGGTGTTCTGCTGCGCGTAGCGCGCCTTCGATTCGTCGAAGCCGCCCGCGCGGCCTTCGTAGATCAGGCCCTTGGAATCGCAGGCGAAGATGTTGGCGGCCTTGGCGCCCAGGCCCACCATCACGTCCAGGCAGGCAATGGCGGCGGCGCCGGCGCCCGACACGGCGATCTTCACGTCGCCGATCTTCTTGCCCACCAGCTCCAGGCCATTGAGCAGGGCGGCGGCCGAGATGATGGCCGTGCCGTGCTGGTCGTCATGGAACACCGGGATGTTCATGCGCTCGCGCAGCTTCTTCTCGATGTAGAAGCACTCGGGCGCCTTGATGTCTTCGAGGTTGACGCCGCCCAGCGTGGGCTCCAGCGCCGCGATGATGTCCACCAGCTTGTCGGGGTCGCGCTCGGCCAGTTCGATGTCGAACACATCGATGCCGGCGAATTTCTTGAACAGGCAACCCTTGCCTTCCATGACCGGCTTGGCCGCCAGCGGGCCGATGTCGCCCAGGCCCAGCACGGCGGTGCCGTTGGTGACCACGCCCACCAGGTTGCCGCGGGCGGTGAATTCGAAGGCGGTGGCCGGATCGGCCTCGATGTCCAGGCAGGGATAGGCCACGCCGGGCGAATAGGCCAGCGACAGGTCGCGCTGGTTCACCAGTGGCTTGGTGGGCGTGATGGAAATCTTGCCCTTGGTAGGAGAGCGGTGGTATTCGCGCGCAGCATCGCGCAGGGCTTCTTCGGCTGGTGACAGGGATTTGGACATAGGTCTCTCCTTTGTTTGTTGTTGGTGAAGAAAAAAGCGGAAAAAGAAAAGCGAAAAGAGAGGCTACCGCAAGCGGTGCCTCTCTTCGAGTGGGAGAGCCAGGAAAGGTGAATCAGGATGCGTCGGGCGCGACCTGATGGTTCGCCAGGGCCTCCAGGGCGCGCACCAGCGCGCTGTGGTCTTCCTGGCCGTAGCCCAGGGCCGCGCAGGCGTTCATCAGCTGGGCGGCGTTGGCCGTCTGCGGCAGTGCAACGCCCAGGCTGCGTGCGCCTTGCAGCGCCAGGTTCAGGTCCTTCTGGTGCAGCGCGATGCGGAAGCCCGGGGCGAAGGTGCGCTTGATCATGCGCTCGCCGTGCACTTCGAGGATACGGCTGGAGGCAAAGCCACCCATCAGCGCCTGGCGCACCTTGGCCGGATCGGCGCCGGCCTTGCTGGCGAACAGCAGGGCTTCGCCCACGGCGGCGATGTTCAGCGCCACGATGATCTGGTTGGCCACCTTGGTGGTCTGGCCGTCGCCGTTGCCGCCAACCAGGGTGATGTTCTTGCCCATCTTCTCGAGCAGGGGGCGCACGATGCCGAAGGTGGCTTCGTCGCCGCCGCACATGATGGTCAGGCTGGCTGCCTTGGCACCCACTTCGCCACCGGAGACCGGTGCGTCGATGTAGCCCACGCCCAGGTCGTTGACGCGCTTGGCAAATGCCTTGGTGGCGATCGGGTCGATGGAGCTGCAGTCCACCACGATCTTGCCCTTGGACAGGCCCGCGGCCACGCCGCCTTCGCCGAACAGCACCTTCTCCACGTCGGGCGTGTCGGGCACCATGATGAAGGTGATGTCGGCCTTCTGGGCGACTTCGGTGGCGTTGGCGCACACGGTGGCGCGGCCGGCGAGGCTTTCTGGAACGGGGCCGATCGTGTTGACGAACAGCGTGTGGCCCGCGTCGGCCAGGTGCGTGGCCATGGGCGCGCCCATGATGCCCAGGCCGATGAAGCCGATCTTGCGGGAGGTGTTGTCGCTCATTTCTCTGTCTTCCTTGGGTTCGATTTGATTCGTGGGTGGATCACTGCGCCGCGAGCTGCTCGCGCCAGCCCAGGCCTTCGGCCGTGGTGGCGCCGCGCGGCTTGTATTCGCAGCCGATCCAGCCCTTGTAGCCCAGGCTGTCGATGTGCTTGAACAGCCAGGCGTAGTTGATCTCGCCGGTGCCCGGCTCGCCGCGGCCCGGGTTGTCGGCCAACTGGATGTGGCCGATGCGCGCGAACTGCTTGGTCAGCGTGTTGCCCAGCTCGCCTTCCATGCGCTGTGCGTGGTAGATGTCGTACTGCACGAACAGGTTGCCCGAATCGACCTCGTCGATGATGGACAGCGCCTGGTCGGTGCGGTTGACAAAGAAGCCGGGAATGTCGAAGGTGTTGATCGGCTCGATCAGCAGGCGGATGTTGGCCGCCTGCAGCTTCTTGGCGGCAAAGCGCAGGTTTTCCACCAGCGTCTTGCGCGCATCGGCTTCGCTCACGCCGGCCGGCAGCTTGCCCACCAGGCAGTTGACCTGCGGGCAGCCCAGGGCGGTGGCGTAGTCGATGGCGCGGTCCACGCCGGCGCGAAACTCTTCAACGCGGTCGGGGTGGCAGGCAATGCCGCGCTCGCCGGCATCCCAGTCGCCCGCGGGCAGGTTGTGCAGCACCTGCTTGAGGTTGTTGGCCTTGAGCGCGGCGACCAGCTCTTCCTTGGTGAAGGGGTAGGGGAACAGGTACTCCACCGCTTCGAAGCCGGCCTTGGCGGCCGCCTCGAAGCGCTGCATGAACGGCAGCTCGGTGAAGAGCATCGTGAGGTTGGCAGCGAACTTCGGCATGGCGATCAGTCCAGCAGTGCAACCGCAGCGATCGAGGTGGGGGCGTCGGCTGCGTCCTTGGCCAGTTCCTCGAACTCGGTGATGTTGTCGATCTCGGTGCCCATGGAGATGTTGGTCACGCGCTCGAGCATCACTTCGATCACCACCGGCACGCCGAACTCGGCCATCAGCTTCTCGGCCTGCGCGATGGCGGGCGTCATCTCTTCCTGCTTGGTCACGCGGATGGACTTGCAGCCCAGGCCTTCGACGACCTTCATGTGGTCCACGCCGTAGCTGGCTTCCACGCCTGCGTCGGGGCCGGCATTGACGTTCTCGAAGCCCAGCTGCACGCAGTAGTCCATCTCGAAGCCGCGCTGTGCCTGGCGAATCAGGCCCAGGTAGCTGTTGTTCACCACGATGTGGATGTAGGGCAGCTTGAACTGCGCACCCACGGCCAGCTCTTCGATCATGAACTGGAAGTCGTAGTCGCCCGACAGCGCAACGATCTTGCGCGAGGGGTCGGCGGCACGCACGCCCAGGGCGGCGGGAATGGTCCAGCCCAGCGGGCCGGCCTGGCCGCAGTTGATCCAGTTGCGCGGGTTGTACACGTGCAGGAACTGCGCGGCGGCGATCTGCGACAGGCCGATGGTGCTGACGTAGCAGGTGTCGCGCTCGAAGTTGCGGTTCATGCACTGGTACACGCGCTGCGGCTTCATCGGGACGTCGTCGAAGTTCGTCTTGCGCAGCATGGTCTTCTTGCGCTCCAGGCACTCGCCGGCCCAGGTCTTGCGGCTGGGCAGCTTGCCCTTGGCCTTCATTTCCTCGGCCACTTCGACGAACAGCTCCAGCGCCGCCTTGGCGTCGGAGACGATGCCGAAGTCAGGCGTGAACACGCGGCCGATCTGCGTGGGCTCGATGTCCACGTGCACGAACTTGCGGCCCTTGGTGTAGACGTCGACCGAGCCGGTGTGGCGGTTGGCCCAGCGGTTGCCGATGCCCAGCACGAAGTCGCTGGCGAGCATGGTGGCGTTGCCGTAGCGGTGGCTGGTCTGCAGGCCGCACATGCCGGCCATCAGCGGATGGTCGTCGGGGATGATGCCCCAGCCCATCAGCGTGGGGATGACGGGCACGCCGGTGGCTTCGGCAAAGCGCACCAGCAGGTCCGATGCGTCGGCGTTGATGATGCCGCCGCCGGCCACGATGAGCGGGCGCTCGGCCTCGTTCAGCATGGCGATGGCCTTCTCGACCTGGGCGCGGGTGGCGGCCGGCTTGTAGGGCGTCAGCGGCTGGTAGGTGTCGATGTCGAACTCGATCTGCGCCATCTGCACGTCGAAGGGCAGGTCGATGAGCACGGGGCCCGGACGGCCCGAGCGCATCAGGTGGAAGGCCTGCTGGAACACCTGCGGCACCTGGCCGGGTTCGCGCACGGTAACGCTCCACTTGGTGACCGGCTTGGAGATGGACTCGATGTCCACGGCCTGGAAGTCTTCCTTGTACAGGCGGGCACGCGGTGCCTGGCCGGTAATGCACAGGATCGGGATCGAATCAGCCCAGGCCGAGTACAGGCCGGTGATCATGTCGGTGCCGGCCGGGCCGGAGGTGCCGATGCACACGCCGATGTTGCCGGCCTTGGCGCGGGTGTAGCCCTCGGCCATGTGCGACGCGCCTTCCACGTGGCGCGCCAGGATGTGGGCGATGCTGGCCTGCTTGCGCAGCGCCGAGTAAAGCGGATTGATGGCGGCGCCGGGCACGCCGAATGCCTGCGTCACGCCTTCCTTTTCCATCACCAGGACGGCTGCCTGGGCTGCGGTCATCTTTGCCATGGATATCTCCTTGAGTGTCTCGAATTGGGGGTTGGTGCGACTTTAGGGAGAGGGGCATGTGCGCAGAAGACGCCGCAGGGCCATAAAAGCTATTCCAAACTGGAATGAATGGGCCTAGCATCGGGGCATGGATCGACTACTTGCCATGGAAATGTTCGTGCGGGTGGTGGAGACCGGCAGCTTTTCCAAGGCAGCGCGCGAGTTCAACACCACCCAGCCCACGGTCACCAAGCAGGTGGCCGCCACCGAGACGCGGTTGAAGGCCCGCCTGCTCAACCGCAACACGCGCGGCGTGAGCCTGACGGAGGCCGGCGCCCTGTACTACGACAAGTGCAAGAGCATCGTGCGCGACGCGCAAGACGCCGAGAGCATCGTGCGGCTGCGCCAGTCGCAGGCGCAGGGCATGCTGCGCATCGGCACCTCGGTGGCTTTTGGCCGGCGGGTGATCGTGCCGCTGGCGCTGGAATACATGGAGCTCAACCCGCAGGTGCAGGTGGACCTGAGCTTCGAGGACCGCTATGTCGACCTCGTGGCGCAGGGCATCGACGTGGCGGTACGCATGGGCAAGCTGGCCGACTCGTCGCTGGGTGCGCGCTTTCTGGGCCGCAACCCGTGGATGATCGTGGCGGCGCCGTCGTACTTGAAGGAGCACGGCACGCCTCGCCGCGCGCAGGAGCTGAGCAGCCATGTGGCGCTGATCTACAGCAGCGTGGTGGGCGACGACGTGTGGCAGATGCACACGCCCAAGGGCGAGGCGGTGACGGTGCCGGTGACGGGTCGGCTGCGCTCGAACAACGTGTCGGCCGTGCTGGCGGCGGTGCGCGCGGGGTTGGGCGTGGCGTTGATGCCGCGCTATGTGGCCGAGGCATCGATCAAGGCGGGTACGGTGGTCGAAGTGCTGGCTGATCACGGGCTGGCCGAGCAGGAGATCCACGCGGTGTTTCCCTCGCCCAAGCTGGTGCCGGGCAAGGTGTCGAGCTTTGTGGCCTTTTTGCAGGGGCGGTTCGACGAGAACTGGTGGGCGCGCTAGTCTCTGGGCCTTCATCAACGGAGGAAGCGCATGCGCACGTCAGACCCATTGCCTTTGTTCGAGCGCTCGCGTCTTCGGCCGGTGCTGGCCGCTGCATCGTTGATGCTGCTGTTGCTGGCGGGCTGCCAGGCACCGTCCGGCCCGCGTCCGCTGGGGCCCGATGTGCCGCCGCCGCCGCAGATGGTCGATGCGTTCAAGTGCAACGCGGGGGAGTCGCGTTTTGCGCTGGGGCAGGTGATGACGCCTGCGCTGCTGGACGAGGCCCGGGACCGCACGGGTGCGCGCTCGGCCGTCACGGTCAAGGCGGGCGAGTCTCCTTCGCCGGCCGATCCGATGCGCCTTTTGATTCAGGTGGATGGGCAGGGGAAGATGGATGGGGCTCGGTGCGGCTGAATTGTCCGGTCGTGAGCGGGCAAAGGCCTGCGTGCCTGCGGGCGCCACGGTGAGCTAGAAGTTTTTCGAAGGAGACACGCATGGGACTTCTGACCTTCAGCCTCAACGTCACCCTGGATGGCTGCATCGACCATGAAGAGGGCATCGCCGACGACGAGATGCATGCCTTCTTCACCCGCCTCATGGAAGAGGGTGGGGCGATGCTGTGGGGCCGCACCACCTACGAGATGATGGAGAGCTTCTGGCCGGCGGTTGCCCGCGGCGAGGTGGACGTGCCGCCGGCTTTGCGCGAATGGGCAGTCAAGCTGGAGAACAAGCCGAAGTACGTCGTGTCGTCGACGCGAACGCACTTCCCGTGGACCAACAGCCACCACATCGCCGGCGATTTGCGTTCGGGCGTGCAAAAGCTCAAGGACGCGACCCCGGCCGGCGTGCTGCTCGGCAGCGGCAAGCTCGCGACCGAGCTGGACCGGCTGGACCTGATCGACGAGTACATATTCCTCGTTCACCCCAGGATCGCCGGCCATGGTCCGACCCTCTACCAGGGCGGGCTGCCCGAGACGCGGCGGCTCGAACTGGTCTCGGCGAAGCCGCTTGGCAGCGGCGCGGTCGTCATGCACTACCGGCGCGCGCGCGACTAGCTTCCGCCTGCCCCGCCCCGCTCAAAAGAAACTCAGGCCGAGGGCGCATCCCCCGACTGCGTCGTGGCAAACACATGCCATGCCGCCATGAACATCGCCGCAATCACCGGCCCGATGACAAAGCCGTTGATGCCGAACAAGGCCAGTCCGCCCACGGTCGACATCAGCACGATGTAGTCGGGCATCTGCGTGTCCTTGCCCACCAGCACGGGGCGCAACACGTTGTCGATCAGGCTGATGACGAACACGCCGATCAGCGTCAGCGTCACGCCCTGCCAGATGCTTCCGGTGGCCAGGAAGTACACCGCCACCGGCGCCCAGATCAGCGCCGCGCCCACTGCCGGCAACAGCGACAGGATCGTCATCACCACGCCCCACAGCAGCGCCCCTTGCACGCCCAGGCCCCAGAAGGCCAGCCCGCCGATCAGGCCCTGCACCACCGCCACCACGATGTTGCCCTTGACCGTCGCGCGCACCACCGTGATGAACTTGTCGAGCAGGAAATCGGCATGCGGCTTGGCCAGCGGCAGCGCGTTGCGAACCGTGGCCGACAACTGCCCGCCATCGCGCAGCAGGAAGAACAGCATGTAGAGCATCAGCCCGAAACTGATGAGGAATTCGAAGGTGTTCTGCCCGATGGCCAGCGCGCGCGACGCAATCTGCTGGCTGGCCGCCGCTGCGCCACGCGCCACCTTGTCGAGCATGGCCTCCAGGTCGCCCAGGCCGATGCGGTCGAGCAGCTCCATGGCCCAGCGCGGTATGGCGTTGATCATCTGCTGCAGATAGCGCGTGAAGCTCATGTCGCCCGAGCGCATGCGCTGCGACACATTGGCCGCTTCGCCCACCAGCGACATCACGATCATCGCCAGCGGCAGGATAACGATCACCAGCGCCACCGTGAGCGTGATGAGCGCAGCCAGGTTGCGCCGGCCCTTCATCCGCTGCACCAGCCGCCTGTAGACCGGCGTGAACAGGATCGCCAGCGCCACGCTCCACATCACCGCGCCAGCAAAGGGCAGCAGTACCCAGCAGAAGGCAACGGTGATCGCTGTCAGCAGCAGCAGAAACGCGCCGCGCTCGAGTTGGGGAGTTCGCATGGTCGGTCGGCCGACTTTAGCCCAGCCGGCCGCGGGCGCAGCGGCCATGCGCGCTGCGCATCAACGGTCGAGCTGGTGCAGGTGGGGGCCCAGCAGGCCCGCCGCGCCCTGCAGCAGCGCGAACTCCTCTTCGGGCAAGGGCACGCTGTGCATGTCGAAGTGGCTCAGCGTTCCCCACATCGAGCCGTCGTCGGGCCGCATCAGCGGCACGCTGTGATACGAAATGACTACGCCCTGGTACGGATTGCCGTCCAGCCGCCTGTCCTGGCGCGAATCCTCGGTCCGGAACAACTGGTCGCGCAGCACGAACTGGCAGAAGCTGTGCTTGAACGGCACCGCCAGCAGGAAGTCGGGCCGGACCTGGTCGAGCTTGTCGTGCAGCAGGGCATTGCGCAGCAACTCGCCGTCAAAGCGGTAGACGGCGGTGTAGCGATGCGCCACGCCGTTGTTCAGGTAGGCCAGCAAGGCGCCCGGCCCGCCATCTGCGAGGGCGGAGCGCAGGGCTTCGAGTGTGCGCATGGTCTTCGCTCCCGGTGGGTTCATGAACAATGGGCACTGCCGGTTCACTATGGCAGGCGCGCCGGGGCTTGTCCATAGAGGAGGCGCGCGATGTGGCGTGCGCAAGGGCCGACGCTGGTCTACGATGCCGCGCATGATGAACACGCTTGAACTGCGCGGCGGCGCGGCCCGCATTCCCGTCCTGGGCATGGGTACCTGGCACATGGGCGAGGACCGGGGCGAGCATGCGACGGAACTGGCCGCCCTGCGCGCGGGCATCGCCATGGGCTACCGGCTGATCGATACGGCCGAGATGTATGGGGAAGGCGGCGCGGAGCGCGTGGTGGGCGAGGCCGTGTCGCAAGCGGTGCGTGCCGGTGACGTGGAGCGGGAAGAACTCTTCATCGTCAGCAAGGCCTACCCGCACAACGCCGGGCGCACCGGACTGCCGGCCGCGTGTGAATGCAGCCTGGAGCGCCTGGGCCTGGACTACCTCGACCTGTACCTGCTGCACTGGCGCGGCGAATATCCGCTCAAGGAAACGGTCGACGGCATGCGCGCCCTGGTGGCGGCCGGGCGCATTCGCCAATGGGGCGTGAGCAATCTCGACGTCGACGACATGGAGGAACTGGTGCAAGCCTGCGGCGGCGAGGCGAAGCTCGATTGCGCGGTGAACCAGGTCTATTTTTCAGTGAGCGAGCGTGGCCCTGAATTCAGCCTGCTGCCATGGCAGCAGGCGCGCGCCATGCCGCTCATGGCCTACAGCCCGGTGGACCAGGGGGCGGTGATTCACGATGCGGGCCTGGCCAGGATTGCCAGCGGCCTGGGCGTGAGCGCCGCGCAGCTGGCGCTGGCCTGGGTGCTCTCGCGCCAGGGTGCGGTGGCCATCCCCAAGGCGGTGCGCCTGGCACACCTCAAGCAGAACTTCGAGGCCGCGCAACTGGTGCTCAGCCCGCAGGTGCTGGACGAGATCGACCGCCTGCACCCGCCACCCAAGCGCAAGCATCCGCTGGCCATGATCTGAACCGCCCCGGGGGGCGGTTCGCGCGGGGGCGTACATTGCGGTTCATGAAGAAGACCATTCACCGTCTTGCCGCCGCGATGCTGCTGGCCTGCAGTGCCGCTGCCGGCCATGCCCAGGGCTCGAGCTGCGAAGACATCCGCGCGCAGATCGACGCCAAGGTGCGCGCCACCGGCGTCAACGATTTCTCCCTGTCCATCCTCGATGCCGATGCGCCCAGCAGTGGCCGCGTGGTGGGCAGCTGCCAACTGGGCACCAAGAAGATCATCTACGAGCGAAGCGCGGCCGCTGGGCAACCGGCACAGCCGGGGCAGGCACCGCAACAGCCGCGGCCCAAGCCCAAGTCCGCGCCCATCATCACCGAGTGCAAGGACGGCTCGGTGAGCATGGGCGGCGACTGCAAATCCTGATCAACTCCCAACGAAGCCACCATGAGCGCGACGACAACATCCGACCCCATCGACACCTGGCACCGCGTGCTCAAGGAGCGCAACGTGCAGGCGCTGGACACCCTGCTGGCGCCCGACGCCGTGTTCCATTCGCCCGTCGTGCACACGCCCCAGGCCGGGCGCGCCATCACCAAGGCCTATCTCGCGGCCGCGCTGCAGGTGCTGGGCAACGACAGCTTTCGCTACGTGCGCGAAGTGCGCCAGGGCAACGATGCGGTGCTGGAGTTCGAGCTGGAGCTCGAGGGCGTCCACATGAACGGCGTCGACATGATCCGCTGGAACGACCAAGGCCAGATCACCGACTTCAAGGTGATGGTGCGGCCGCTCAAGGCCATCAACCTCTTGCACCAGAAGATGGCGGCCATGCTGCAGGCGAAATCCGCCAATGGCTGACCACGCACAGACGCAGGCGCCGCAGCCGCAGCGCTGTGCCTGGGCCGGCACCGATGCGCTCATGCAGGCCTACCACGACGACGAGTGGGGCGTGCCCGAGCGCGACCCGCGTGCCCTGTGGGAATGCCTGATGCTCGAAGGCTTCCAGGCCGGCCTGTCGTGGATCACCGTGCTGCGCAAGCGCGAGGCCTTTCGCGAGGCCTTTCACGGGTTCGATCCGAAGCGCGTGGCGAACATGGGCGAGAAGGACGTGGCGCGCCTGCTGGACAACCCCGGCATCATCCGCTCGCGCGCCAAGATCGAGGCCACCATCCAGGGCGCGAAGATCTTCAACGAGATGACGGCCAAGGGCGAGGACTTCAGCGATTTCTGCTGGTCGTTCACGCAGGGCAAGGTGCTGCGCGGCAACGGCAGCACGGTGCCGGCAAGCACCGCGTTGTCCGAGACCATTTCCAAGGAACTCAAGCGGCGCGGCTTCAAGTTCGTCGGGCCGACCATCGTCTATGCGTGGATGCAGGCCGTGGGTATCGTGGACGACCACGTGGCCGGCTGCTTCAAGGGCCAGTCGCGCTAGAAGCGCACCGCGCAAGTGCGCCCGGACAGGACAAGGAGGAGGCCGCATGTCGCTCGCTCAACATATCGTGCAGGTGTGTCTGTTTCTGGTCACCGCCATTGCCTTTCTTGGCGGCACCCTGCAGATGGTCAAGGGGCAGCCCCACACCACGCCTGAACTGGACAACGTGCACCGCTTCCTGGCCGGCGTGTATTTGTCGATGGGATTCATCGGCCTGTGGGCAGCGATCACGATTCGAGAGCAGGGCGCGCTGATCTACCTCATTGCCCTGGCCGTGCTGCTGGGCGGGCTGGGCCGCCTGCTGTCGATTGCCAAGGTGGGCATGCCCCAGCCGCGCGGCGTGTGGCTGGCCTACCTCGTTCCTGAACTGGTGCTCCCGTTTGTCATTGCCGGAGCCCATTACCTGTCGAAAGGGGCATGAGCCCATCATGGATTTTCCGCCCGCCAAGCGCCTGCGCGTCGGCCAACCCATCACGCCCGAGCAGTTCGACGAACTGAGCGACGAGCAACTCGAACGGCTGGTGCCCAAGGCCTACCGCGAATACTTTCCCGGCAAGGACTTCTGCGCCGACGGCCACTTCTACCTGCACGATGGCAGCGCATGGAGCTTCTACCGGGGTGGTTTCCTGGACGAGTAGGGCGGCGCAGCGGCGGTGCTGGTAGTTCTCCTACAGACAGCGGGCGCGCGAACGTCCATCGTCAGCCCATGACACAGCCCATCGAACTCCTCGTCGAAGAGCCCGCCCCGGGTTCTTATGTCTGGCGTCTTCTGCTCACGGATGACCAGGGTGGTCATCCGCGGGTACTGCGAATGGCGCCCGATCCGGCCGACAGCTACGAAGTGGCGCTGGCCGCCGGCCAGGCTGCGCTGCGCAGCGAGATCCGGCGACACGCAAGCGTGGCCGATTAGCCGCGCGCAGGGAAAGTAAAGCCCGCCCGTTCAGGCGGGCGTGGCGAACTCGGGCCCGTCGTAGGTGGTGGGCACGTGCAGGCGCCCATCCGCAATCTCGGCCGCAACCCGTTCGATGCGCTCGCGCACCGGAGCCGGAACGTCCGGCGCCAGCGTCAGGCGCACGGCCTCGCGCTGGGCCAGGCCGATCTTGCGGATATCTCCCGTGGGGAAATGGCCGCTTTGCAGGTCGCGCACGGCCTGGAACACGCCCACGCTCACATCGGCGATGGCCGAGCCGACAAATACCTGGGGGTCGCGTGCAACCCAGTCGCCCACGTTGCCGATCTGGCGCCGGCCCTGCTCGCGGCAGACCTGCGTGACGCCATCGCGGCCCGCATTGAGCATGGTGAAGATCACGTCCGCGCCGGCCTGGCTTTGCGCCAGTGCCACCTTGCGCGACAGCGCGTTGTCATCCTGGTTGCCCGAAAAATTGGTCAGCAGGCGCACCTTGGCGTCGGTGGCGCGCACGCCGGCCGCATAGGCCGCGCGGCCCTTGAGGCCCGGCACCACGCGGATGCCCGACATGTGGCCGACCACGCCGGTTCGCGTGGTCGATGCGGCCAGCACGCCGGCCAGGTAGGCCGACTCTTCCTGCAGCACGTCGTAGCTGGCCAGGTTGGCGCCGCGCACGGCACCCTGGGTGACCACGAACAGAACGCCGGGATGGCGCTCGGCCACTTCGGCGCAGGCCTCGTTGTTCTGGCCGCCGTGGGCCACGACCAGGTCGGGCTTGTCTTTGGCCAGCTCTTCCAGCGCCTGCACGAGCAGGGCCTTTTGCGGGGCGATGCCGTCGATGTAGCGGGTCTGCACGCCCAGTTCGGTGCCGGCGCGCTCCAGGCCACGCCAGCCGGCTTCCATGAAGCCCTGGTCTTTCACGTTGCCGGCGAACAGGGCCGCCACCTTCAGCTTCGAGGCCGAGCCGCGGCCCATGGTGCCGCAGGCGGCCAGCAGGGGCAGCGCGCAGGCGCTGGCCAGGAGGCGGCGCCGTGGCAACGAGGCAGGGGAGAAAAGCTGCTTCATGGACAAATCGTGCTTCAGTGCGCCTCGGCCTGCTTGGCGGCGGCGATGATCGCTTCCTCATCGTGCTTGGCGCCGTTGAGGAACAGGTTCAGCAGCACGGCGGCCACCGAAGCCAGCAAGATGCCCGACTCGACCAGCGAGTGGATGGAGTGCGGCATCCACTGCTTGAAGTTGGGAGCGATCAGCGGAATCATGCCGATGCCGATGGACACCGCCACGATCATCGGATTGTTGCGGTTGGTCTTGAAGTCCACGCCCGCCAGGATGCGGATGCCGGTGGCAGCCACCATGCCGAACATGACCAGGCCCGCGCCGCCGAGCACCACGGTGGGCAGCGACTCGACCAGCGCCGCCATCTTGGGCAGCAGGCCCAGCACGATCAGGATCACGCCGCCGGCCACGCACACGTAGCGGCTCTTGATGCCGGTAACAGCCACCAGGCCCACGTTCTGCGAGAAGCTGGTGTAGGGGAAGGTGTTGAAGATGCCGCCGATGAGCGTGCCCAGGCCGTCGGTGCGCAGGCCCTTGGCCAGGTCCTTCTGGCTGATCTTGCGCTCGGTCATCTCGCCCAGTGCCAGGAACATGCCGGTGGACTCGATCATCACCACGATCATGATCAGCGTCATGGTCAGGATCAGGATGGGGTCGAACTGGGGCATGCCGAAGTGAAAGGGCAGCACCACGTCGAACCACTCGGCGCGGCCCACCTTCTCGAAGGTCATCAGGCCCATCACGGCCGACACCACGCCGCCGATGACGATGCCCAGCAGCACCGAGATGTTGGCGATGAAGCCCTTGGCGTACTTCACGATGAGCAGGATGGAGGCCAGCACCAGGGCCGAGATGCCCAGGCCGGTCAGGTCGGCGTACTTGGGGTTGGCCACCGTGGGCACGATGGACAGGCCCTTGGGCATGGGCGGCAGCGCCGAGCCGGGCGAGGTGACGTCGGCCAGCCACTTGGCGTAGACCGGGTCCACCACGGCCGGGGCCGTCGGGCCCACCGGGTTGCCGAAGATCCAGTTGATGCCCACGCGCATCAGGCTCACGCCGATGACCAGGATGATGGTGCCGGTGACCACCGGCGGGAAGAAGCGCAGCATGCGGCTGACCAGCGGCGCGATGAGCATCGAGATGATGCCCGCGCCGATGATGGAGCCGAACAGCAACTGTGCGCCGTCATGCCCGCCGTTGGCGTTGGCAATGGCCACCATGGGGGCCACCGAGGCGAAGGTCACGCCCATCATCACCGGCAGGCGGATGCCGAACCACTGCGTGGCGCCCAGCGACTGGACCAGCGTGGCAATGCCGCAGCAGAACAGGTCGGCCGAGATCAGCAGCGCGACTTCCTGCGGGCTGAGCTTGAGGGCGCGCCCGACGATGAGCGGCACGGCAACGGCGCCGGCATACATCACCAGCACGTGCTGGAGGCCCAGGGCGGTCAGCTTGCCCATGGGCAGGCGCTGGTCGACGGGGTGAACGCCTGTGGAGGCGGAGGTATCTTGGGACGTGGCTGCAGCCGACATACGGGGCTTCTCCTCTGGCAGTCAGGAAGGGGTTTGGGATCTCGGGTTCACATGATTTGTACGCGAAACTGTATACACATCAGCATGCAACACGTATGGCGGAAAACCCGGATTCCGCTGCACCGCAGCACAAACCTCGCGGCAGGGAGAGGACTCAGGCCAGCAGCGCCTTGACAAGGTCCAGCTGCCGGTTGGGCGATTCGTTGTCCAGGTCGAGATTGGCCTCGATGCGCGACAGGTGATCGGCCATGCAGGCGACGGCCGCCTGCACGTTGCCGCTCTTGCACAGGCGCAGCAGCTCCGAATGTTCGTCGGACGAGCAGTGCGGGTCGTTGGACGAGTGGTAGAGCATGGCGATGAGCGAGCTGCGCGCCACCAGCTCGCGCACCAGCTCCGTCAGCGTGTGGTTGCCGGCGGCCTCGGCCATGGCAACGTGGAAGTCGCCCAGCAGTTTTTCGCGCACCGTGCCGGTGGTGGTGCCCGACTTGAGCGCGCTGCGCTCGAAATGGATGTGCTGCTCCAGCGCCTTGTAGTCGGCCGGTCGGGCCTTGGCGATGAAGGCACGCACCACCTCGCCCTCGAGCAGGCGCCGCACGCCGAACACCTCGCGCGCTTCCTGCACGCTGGGGCGGCTGACGAAGGCGCCCTTGTCCGGGATGATCTCGATCAGCTTGTCCTTCGAGAGCGTGAGCAGCGCCGCCCGGATCTTGGTGCGGCTGACCGAGTACACGCGCCCCAGCGCCTCTTCGCGCAGCCAGGTGCCCGGCGGCAGGCGCTTCTCGACGATGGCGGTGGCGATGTCCTGCGCAATGCTCTCGACGGTGGCGATCTTGTCGGGCGTGGGGGCGGCGGCAGGTTTGCGGGCAGCGGGCATGGCTCCGATTGTGCAGGGCGCGGCTTCGGTCTTCAGGCCGCGCGTTGCGGCCGCGGCTTGTGCTGCGAGGGCAGTGCAAAGTCCGACAGCAGCCCGCTCATGGGTTTGGGCAGCGGGTGCGCGAGCTCGCCGTGCTTGCTGGTGGAAAGGCGCAGGTTCACGATCGATTCGACCAGTTGCGTGGCGGCGGCCACCCCGTCGACCACCGGCACGCCCAGTTGCTCGCTGATGTGCTGGCACAGGTCGGCCATGCCGGCGCAGCCCAGCACGATGGTGTCGCTGCCGTCTTCGGCCAGCGCGCGCCGGCATTCGTCGACGATGCGCTCGCGCGCGTTGCTGCCTGGCTTTTCCAGGTCCAGCACCGCAATCTCGCAGGCCCGCACGTTGACGCAGAAGCGCTTCATGCCGTAGGCCTCGGCCAGGTGCCAGGCCTGGCCCATGGTGCGCGCCAGGGTGGTGACCACGGAAAAGCGCGTGCCCACCAGGCTGGCCATGTGCATGGCGGCCTGCGCAATGCCGATTACCGGGCCGCGTGCCAGCTCGCGCGCGGCCAGCAGGCCCGGGTCGCCGAAGCAGGCGACGATGTAGCCATCCACCCCTTCCAGCTCGCCCGTGGCCACCTCTTGGAGCAGGCCCGGCACGGCCAGCGCTTCGTCGTAGTGGCTCTCGATGGAAACCGGCCCCATGGCCGGACTCACCGCGATGATCTCGGTGCCCGGCCGGGCGGCGGCGCGGGCGCATTCGCCGATCTTGTCGGTCATGCTCTGCGTGGTGTTGGGGTTGATGACTTTGATGCGCATGTCTGTGGGGCGAAGGCAGAAGGGACGAGCCAGCGTGACCAGTATATTTGTATACAAAAATGGAGTGCAATCAAGGCCCATTGGCCAGGCACGGTGCCGGTATTTACCCTGGGCCTGGCAGCAACTGCCGTGCCAGCGACGGGCGGCGCCCCAAGATGACAGAGATGTAAGGTTCTGGTCCTTTGGCTGTTGGCGTGCCGCCCTACGATGCGGTCCAGGCAAACCCGACACCAGCGACCATCCATGCACAAGAAGGCTCCCATCGCGCCATTTGCGACCCGCCAACTGCTCGAGCGGCGGCGCTTCGTCCAGGGCCTGGCTGCCGGTGGCGTCATGCTCGGCCTGTCGCCCCTCGCGCTGCCCGCGCATGCGGCACCTGCGGATGAAGTCGGCCGGGCTGTCCCGGTGCTCAGCGGCACGGAGTTCAACCTCGAAGTGACCGAGCTGCCGGTGAACTTCACCGGCAATGCGCGCATGGGGGTGGCCATCAACGGCTCCATTCCCGCGCCCACGCTGCGCTGGCGCGAAGGCGACGAGGTCACCATCCGCGTGGCGAACCGGTTGCGCGAAGACACCTCCATCCACTGGCACGGAATCATCCTGCCCTACCAGATGGACGGCGTGCCGGGCATCAGCTTCGCGGGCATTCCGCCCGGCGCCACCTTCACCTACCGCTTCAAGGTGGAGCAGAGCGGCACCTACTGGTACCACTCCCACTCGGGCATGCAGGAGCAGATCGGCATGTACGGCGCGATCGTGATCGAGCCGCGCGAGGGCGCCGGCGCGCGGGTGCAGCGCGAGCACGTGCTGCTGCTGTCCGACTGGAGCGACGAGGACCCGATGCGGGTGTTCGCCAAGCTCAAGGCCCAGGGCGACTACTACAACTTCAACCAGCCCACGGTGGTGGATTTTTTCCGCGACGTGCAGGCCGACCGCATGAAGGCCGCGCTCGACAAGCGGCGCATGTGGAACCAGATGCGCATGAGCCCGACCGACCTGGCCGACCTGTCGTCGAAGACGCTGACCTATCTCATGAACGGCACCACGCCTGCAGGCAACTGGACCGGCCTGTTCCGACCCGGCGAGCAGGTGCGCCTGCGCTTCATCAACGGCTCGGCCAATACCTTCTACGACGTGCGGATTCCCGGGCTCAAGCTGCGCATCGTGCAGGCCGACGGCATCGACCTGGATCCGGTCACGGTGGATGAGTTCCGCTTCGGGCCGGGCGAGACCTACGACGCCATCGTCGAGCCCAGGGACGATGCCTACACGGTGTTCGCCCAGTCGATGGATCGCACCGGCTACGCACGCGGCACCCTGGCCGTGCGCCAGGGCGCGAGCGCCGAGGTGCCGGCGCTGGAGCCGCGCGATTGGCTCGGCATGAACGACATGATGGGCGCCATGGGCGGCGGGATGGACCACGGCGCCATGAACCATGGCGCCATGAATCACGGTGCCATGAACCATGGCGCCATGACCGACGCGAGCGGCATGAACATGGCGCACGCCGGCCACGCAATGCACGGTGCCGCGCCCTCTGCGCTCGCACGGCCAAGCACCGTGGCGCGGCACGCCAGCACCGAATACGGCCCCAGCACCGACATGCGCGTGGACATGGCGCGCACCAACCTCGACGACCCCGGCATCGGCCTGCGCAACAACGGCCGGCGCGTGCTCACCCTGGCCGACCAGCACACGCCGGGCGGGCCCATGGATGTGCGCGGTGCCGAGCGAGAGATCGAGTTGCACCTGACGGGCAACATGGAGCGCTACACCTGGTCGCTCGACGGCCTGGAGTTCAGCCGGTCCACGCCGGTGACCCTGCGCTACGGCGAGCGGGTGCGCGTCATCCTGCACAACGACACCATGATGACGCACCCCATGCACCTGCACGGCATGTGGAGCGAGCTGGAGGCGCCCGACGGCAGCTTTCTTGCGCGCCGCCACACCTTGCCGGTGCAGCCGGCGCAGCGCATCAGCTTCCTCGTCACGGCCGACGCCCTGGGGCGCTGGGCCTGGCACTGCCACCTGATGCTTCACATGGATTCCGGCATGTTCCGCGAAGTCGTGGTGGCTTGAACAAGATGGCCATGAACCCGAACAAGAGCTGGACCCTCGCTGCCGTCGCACTCTCGGCGGCGACGTTCTGCACCGCCGTACAGGCGCAAGCCATGGATCACTCCATGCACCAGGGCATGACGCAAGCTGCGCCGGCCGCGGCACCGCCGGCCATGGGCGGCATGGACCATTCCGCCCACCAGGGCGCTTCGCCACCGGCCGACGCGCCCGCCATGGACCACGGCGACATGCAGATGCAGGGCGGCTCGGCACCGCCGGATGCCCGCGACCCGCATGCCTACTCGGGCGGCAACACGCTCACCAGCGGCCCTTATGTGCTGGGCGCCGAGCACCACATGCACATGGGCGACGAGCACAACTGGGGCATGTTCATGGCCGACCGGCTGGAGGCCGTGCGTACCGACGACCGCAACACCGGCGCCTACGAACTCATGGCGCGCTTCGGCCGCGACTACGACCGCCTGGTGCTCAAGGCCGAAGGCGAGATCGCCGGCGGCCGCATCGAGGAGTCGCGCACCGAGGCGCTGTGGAGTCACGCGGTGGCCACCTTCTGGGACGCCCAGCTCGGCCTGCGCTACGACACCGGACCCGGCCCTGGCCGCGCATGGGCCGCGTTCGGCTTCCAGGGCCTGGCGCCTTATTGGTTCGAGACGGATGCCGCCTTCTACATTGGCGACAACGGGCGTACCGCCCTGCGGCTGGCCGCCGAATACGAATTGCTGCTGACCCAGCGCTGGGTGCTGCAGCCGCGCGTCGAGGCCAACTTCTACGGCAAGGACGACCCGCAGAACGGCATCGGCAAGGGCCTGTCCAGCCTCGCGGCGGGCGTGCGCCTGCGCTACGAGTTCTCCCGCCAGTTCGCGCCGTACGTCGGCGTCGAATGGGCCGGCACGTATGGCGAGACCGCCCGTCTCAGGCAAGCGCAAGGCGAGGATCGCAACGAAACCCGCTTCGTTGCCGGCCTGCGCCTTTGGTTCTAGTCACACATCAACTCTCTGAAGGGACACACAACATGAAGACTCGCACGCTCCAACTGGCCCTCGCCGCAGCGCTGGCCGCTCCGCTGATGGCATGGGCATCGCCCGGCCACGAAGGCCATGGTGGCGGCCACGGCGACAGCCATGCGTCCGCGGCCGGCCAGCCTGGCGATCCGGCCAAGGTCAGCCGCACCGTCGACGTGCAGATGGACGACTCCATGCGCTTCACGCCGGCGCAGGTGCAGGTCAAGGCTGGCGAGACGATCCGCTTCCTGGTCGTCAACAAGGGCAAGCTGCCGCACGAGATGGTGATCGGCACCACGAAGGAGCTCGACGAGCACGCCGAGATGATGCGCAAGATGCCCGACATGAAGCACGCCGAGCCCAACCAGGTCAGCCTGAACCCGGGCCAGCGCGGCGGCATCGTGTGGACCTTCGACAAGCCCGGCACCTTCGCCTTTGCCTGCCTGGTGCCCGGCCACAAGGAGGCGGGCATGGTGGGGCAGGTCGCCGTTCAACCGTAAGTCGCAGCAACAGCTGCGCGGGGGGTAGCATTGCGCGCCATGCGAATCCTGGTTGTGGAAGACGAGCAGAAGCTCGGGGAGTACCTGGTCAAGGGCCTGTCGGAAAGCGGCTTCGTGGTCGACCTTGCACGCACCGGCATCGAGGGCCGCGACTTCGCCCTGGCCGGCGACTACGACCTGGTCGTGCTCGACGTCATGCTGCCGGGCATGGACGGCTTTGCGGTGCTCGATTCGCTGCGCAAGTCCAAGACCATGCCCGTGCTGATGCTCACGGCACGCGACGACGTGGCAGACCGGGTGCGCGGCCTGCAAGGCGGCGCGGACGACTACCTGGCCAAGCCCTTCGCGTTTTCCGAACTGGTCGCGCGCATCCAGGCGCTCTTGAGGCGCGGCAAGCTGCACGAGGTGACCAGCTATGCGCTCAAGGACCTGTCGCTCGACATGACGGCGCGGCGCGCGGTGCGCGGCGGCCGCCGGCTGGACCTCACCGCCAAGGAGTTCGCGCTGCTGGCCCTGCTGATGCGCCGCCAGGGCAATGTGCTGTCGCGCACGCTGCTGGCCGAGCAGGTGTGGGACATGAACTTCAACAGCGACACGAACATCGTCGAGGTCGCGATCCGGCGGCTGCGCAGCAAGATCGACGACCCCTTCGACGAAAAACTGCTGCATACGGTGCGCGGCATGGGCTACGTGCTGGAAAGCAGGCAGGGCGGATCGGCCGAGTGAGCGCAAGTTCCATCAAGGCCACGCTCTCGCGCTGGTTCGCCGCGCAGGCCCTGCTGGGGCTGAGCGCCGTATGCATCGGCGTGTATGCGGTCACCGCATGGAACTTCCAGGTCAAGCAGACCAGCCAGCTCGAGCGCCAGTCCGAGCTGATCCGCCACCTGATCCGTGAGTCGCAGGGCCAGCCCGGCGGTGGCGACCTGCGCCACAAGTTCGACGATTTCTTTACCACGCACCCCGACCTGAAGCTGGTGCTGCGCCAGGACAGCCAGGTGCTCTATGCCTCCGAGCCGGGCAATGCACCGGCGAGATGGTCGGACACGTCGTTCGAGCAGCCCGTTGGCGCAGGGCAGGCGGCGATGCAGGTGCAGTTGTCCATCAACGTCGAGGAGGACCGGCGCCTTCTGACTCGCCTGGCCTGGACGCTGCTGGGCGCCGTCGTGCTGGGCTCGCTCACCATCGCCTGGACTGGCGCCTTGCTCGTGCGCAGGGGGCTGCAGCCGCTCAAGGCACTCACCCTGCAGACCGCGGCCACCGGGCCCGCCCACCCGGGCCGCCGCATCGACCCGACGCCCTATGCGTCCGAGATCGCGCCGTGGATCGTGCAGTTCAACGCCGTGCTCGACCGGGCCGAGCAGGCCTATGCGCAACTGGAATCGTTCAACGCGGACGTGGCGCACGAGTTGCAGACGCCGCTGACCAACCTGATCGGCACGGTGGAAGTGGAGCTGGCCCGCCCGCGTGCGCCGCAAGAGCTTGAAGAGGCGCTGCTCTCCGCGCTCGAAGAGGCGCGCCGCATGTCGGAGATCGTGGCCGACATGCTGTTCCTCACGCGGGCCGACCGGGGCGTGGTGGCGCGTCGCTCCGCGCCGGTGAGCCTGGCGCAGCAGGCGTGGACCGTCGTGGAATTCCATGAGGCGATGCTGGAGTCCACCGGCCAGCAGGTACAGGTGTCCGGCGATGCGCAACTGCCCATCGACGCGGGCCTCGTGCGCCGCGCGATGTCCAACCTGCTGGGCAACGCCTGCCGCTACGCAGTTCCCGGCTCCGCGATATCGATCGTGATCGAGCAGCAGGCCGGCGCCGCCTGGGTGAAGGTGGTCAATCGCGGCGAGCCCATCGCGCCCGACGTGCTCCCGCACTTGTTCGAGCGCTTTTTCCGCGCAGAGCGGTCGCGCACCGATTCATCGCATCACCACGGCCTTGGCCTGGCCATCGTCGCGGCCATTGCGCGAATGCACGGCGGGCAGACGCGCGCCAGTTCGCAAGCGGGCGTGACGGAAGTGGGCTTCTCGCTGGCGGTGCCGGCGGCAGCCAAGGCGTAGCCCACTCACTTGGGCGTCGCGCCTTGCGTCGTCTCCCGGTGCGGGCGAGCCTCGCGCTGCGCCTGGCGCTGCACGGCCACTTGCTCGGAGCGGGTCACGGTGTCGATGCCAGAGCCTTGGCCTTGCGCGGTGCTTCCGTCCTTGATGGGGGCGACGCCGCTCGGCCTGGCAGCCTTTTTCGCTTCTGCCGCCACCTGGGGCCTGGCGTTCAGCTGGGGCGCCGCCTCGGCGGTATGGCTCTGCGCATGGGCAAGCCCGAAGGGCAGGGCGATGGCCAATGCCGCAAGGGTCTTCTTCATGGTCGGTTCCTTTCGTGCTGGTTGGTTGAGGGTGCACTCACTCTAGAAAGCGAAACCGACACAAGGCCCTGGCCTGCATGACATTCGCGTCATGCGTATCCATGGGCGCTGCAAAGGACCAGAATCGGCACATGACCGCATCGCAGGAAGCCCCACTCAACGAATGCCGCCGCGTCTTGGCGCAGGGCCGGGTGCAGGGCGTCGGATTCCGGGACTCGTGCCTGCAGCAGGCCCGCGCGCTGGGGATCAAGGGCTGGGTGCGCAACCGCTCGGACGGCTCGGTCGAGGCCGTGATCCAGGGCGCGCCGGCCGTGCTCGACGCCATGTGCCGGTGGCTGGCGCACGACGTGCCTGGCGCCAGGGTCGATGCGCTGCAGGTGCAGCCCTTGGCCCGGCCGTGCGAGAACATGTCCGGTTTCGAGCGGCGCCCCACCGCCTGAGAAAGAGGCCGGCGCTGGCTGCACTCCTGCAGCGTCGCGCAAAGCTTTCTATGATCCCCGCTCCTTTCCGACAAGGAGCGAAAAGCCCATGAGCATTTCCACCACCCGACTGGGCCGCACCGGCCTGACCGTGTCGCGCCTGGCACTCGGCACCATGACCTTCGGCCTGCAGACCGACGAAGCCGTCTCGCAGCAGATCCTCGACAAGGCCACAGGGGCCGGCATCAACTTCCTGGACACCGCCGACGTGTACCCGCTGGGCGGCACGCTGGAAACCGCGGGCCGCACCGAAGAGATCATCGGCCGCTGGCTCAAGGCCAAGGGCCGCGGCAACTACGTCCTGGCCACCAAGGCCGTGGGCAAGATGGGCCCGCACGCGTGGGACCAGGGCGCATCGCGCAAGCATCTGCTGGACGCCATCGATGCATCGCTCAAGCGCCTGCAGACCGACTATGTCGACCTCTACCAGCTGCACAGCGACGACCGCGACACCCCGCTGGACGAAAGCCTCGAGGCGCTGGATGCGATCGTGAAGTCCGGCCGCGCGCGCTACATCGGCGTGTCCAACTTCCTGGCCTATCGGCTGGCGCGCGCGCTGGGCCGCGCCGACCTGAAGGGCTTGAGCCGCTACGTGTGCGTGCAGCCGCGCTACAGCCTGCTGTTTCGCGAAATCGAGCGCGAGCTGCTGCCGCTGTGCGATGAAGAGGGCCTGGGCGTGATCCCCTACAACCCGCTGGCCGGCGGCCTGCTCAGCGGCAAGTACAAGGCGGACTCCAAGCCCGAGCAGAACACGCGCTTCAACCTCGGCACCGCGGGCGGCATGTACCAGGACCGCTACTGGAACGAGCGCAGCTTCAATACCGTGGCGCAACTGCAAGCCGTGGCCGATGAAGCGGGCGTGCCGCTGGCCACGCTGTCGGTGGCCTGGGTGATGGCCGATGCCCGCATCACCGCGCCGCTGCTGGGTGCCAGCAAGCCCGAGCAGCTCGATGCCACCCTGGCCGCGGCCGACTACAAGCTCGAGCCGGCGCTCAAGAAACGGCTTGACGAGCTCACGGCCGAGTACAGAAAAGGCGACGCGCCGAGGTAGTGCCTCTTAGGCAGGCAATCCAGTGCCAGGCCTTGTGGAATAAGGCTTGGCGAAATCGCCCACCAAGATATCCACAAACTTGTCCCCGTCTGCAGGGGAAATCTTTCAGTTTGATGTCACGCCCCGGCCCCGCGAAAAGGGCCGGGGGTGAGTGCAAACCAACTCAGGCCAGCAGGTCGGCCAGCGTGCGGGCCACCACTTTGGTGGCGCGGCGCAGGTCTTCGAGCGCCACGCGCTCGTCGTTGCGCTTGGCGTGCGATTCGAGCACCGTGCGCGGGCCGGCGCCGTAGATCACGCCGGGAATGCCGTTTTCCACATACAGGCGCACGTCGGTGTACAGCGGCGTGCCCATGGCCTTGATCGGCTCGCCGAAGACGCTTTCGCCGTGCTTCTGGATGGCGTCCACCAGCGGCTTGTTGCCAGCCAGCGGCTTCATGGAATTGGCCAGAAGGATGCGGCGGATGTCCACCACGATGCCGGCCTTCTCGGCGGCTGCCTCGTTGATCACGCGGCGGATGGTGGCTTCCACCTCGACCGGGTTCTCTTCGGGGATCATGCGGCGGTCGAGCTTGAACGACACCTTGCCCGGAATCACGTTGGTGTTGGTGCCGCCTTCGATGCGGCCCACGTTCAGGTAGGGGTGGTTGATGCCCTCGACCTTGGAGCTGACCTTCTTGTACTCGGTGTTCTGCGCGTACAGGGCGTTGAGGATGTGCACCGCGCCTTGCAGCGCATCGATGCCGGTGTCGGGCACGGCGGCGTGCGCCATCTTGCCGTGCACCGTCACTTCCATCTGCAGGCAGCCGTTGTGGGCCGTGACCACTTCGTAGCTGAAGCCCGCCGCGATCATCAGGTCAGGCTTGGTCAGCTTGTTCTTGAGCAGCCAGCCCGGGCCCAGGATGCCGCCGAACTCTTCGTCGTAGGTGAAGTGGAGTTCGAGCGCGCCCTTGCTGGGCTTGGCCACGGCTTCGAGCGCGCGCAGCGCAAAGGTGAAGGTGGCGAAGTCGCTCTTGCTCACGGCGGCGGCGCGGCCGAAGAGCTGGCCGTCTTCGATCTCGGCGCCGTACGGGTCGTGCGCCCAGCCTTCGCCCGGAGGCACCACGTCGCCGTGGGCGTTGAGCGCCACGGTGCGGCCGCCGTCGCCGTACTGGCGGCGCACGATCAGGTTGGTGATGGATTCGAGGCCGTAGTCCTTCACCTCCTGCGCGGGCACGGCGTGCTTCTCGGCCGACAGGCCGAAGCCTTCCAGCAGCTCGGCGGTGCGCTCGGCGTGGGGCGCGTTGTTGCCCGGCGGCGTGTCGGTGGGCACGCGCACCAGCTCCTGCAGGAACTTCACTTCCTCGTCGAAGTGGGCGTCGATCCAGGCGTCGAGTTTGGTGTAGTCGGTCATGGCTTCAATTCTCTTGGGAAAGGTTGGTCAGTAGCTGCTGGAAGGCTTGCACCGCCAGCTGCATGTCGTCGTTGGTGCTCGATTCGAGCGGGTTGTGGCTGATGCCGGAGTTGATGCCGCGCACGAAGAGCATGGCCTGCGGCATCACCTCGTGCAGCTTCATGGCGTCGTGGCCGGCGCCGCTGGGCATGCGGAAAAGCTCGACGCCCAGCGAGTCGACGGCTTTTTCCCAGCGCTGCTGCCAGGCCGGGGCACTGGGCGC
Organism: Pseudomonadota bacterium; assembly: GCA_018241225.1. Lineage (GTDB taxonomy): Bacteria > Pseudomonadota > Gammaproteobacteria > Burkholderiales > Burkholderiaceae_C > Variovorax. The sequence goes on along the minus strand of JAFEEG010000021.1, from coordinate 56,253 downwards.
GGCGGCGGCACGCATGGTCTCTTCCAGCGTATGGCGAACGCCGCGGCGCTCGCAGATGGCGTCCAGTTCGGCCAGCACGTCCTTGGCCACGGCATCGCGCTGCTCGTTGTTGGGGGCGCGGATGTCCAGGCTGAACTTGGCACGGCCGGGCACCACGTTGATGGAGCCGTTGGGCACTTCGAGCATGCCCACGGTGGCCACCGAGTCGCCGTCCTGCGCGGCGCGCTTCTCGGCGAACAGGATCAGCTCGGCCACGGCGCAGGCCGCGTCGCGGCGGCGGTCCATGGGCGTGGTGCCGGCGTGGCTGGCCATGCCGATGATCTCGCCCACGTAGCGCACGCTGCCGTTGATGGAGGTAACGATGCCCAGCGGCAGGTCGAGCTCGTTGAGCACCGGGCCCTGCTCGATGTGCACTTCGACAAAGCCCAGGTACTTGGCCGGGTCGCGCTGGATGGCGGGAATGTCTTCGAGCTTGAGGCCGGCGTGCTTCATGGCCTCGCGCATGGTGATGCCGTCCACGTCCTTCTGGTCGAGCCAGTTGTTGTCGAAGTGGCCGATGAGCGCGCCCGAACCCAGGAAGGTGGCCTTGTAGCGCTGGCCTTCTTCCTCGGCAAAGCCCACCACCTCGAAGGCGAAGGGCAGGCGCTTGTTCTGGCGCTTGAGCTCGCGCACGCAGGCCATGGGCACGAAGATGCCCAGGCGGCCGTCGTACTTGCCGCCGTTGCGCACGGTGTCGTAGTGCGAGCCGGTCAGCAGGGTCTTGGCATCGGGCGTGGCGCCTTCATAGCGGCCCACCACGTTGCCCACCGCGTCGATGTGCACGCTGTCGAAGCCGATGTCCTTCATCCAGCCGGCAATCTGCGCGGCGCAGGCGCGGTGCGCGTCGGTGAGGTAGGTGACGGTGAGCTGGCCCTTCTCGGCGTAGCCCGGGTCGGTGTGGTCGGCCAGTTGCTCCTGCCAGTCCCACACGTCGTTGCCCAGCAAGGGCTCCACGCCGAACTTGTCGTTCAGGCGGATCTCGGCAATGCGGTGGATGTTGCGCAGCGCTTCGGCACGCTCGAAGTCGACGTGGTTGTAGACGCGGCGCTCGAAGGTCTCGATGATCTCGCGCTTGGAAAGGCCCGTGCCGCGCGGGCCGCGCACCGCCAGGATGAACGGAAAGCCGAAGCGCGCGTTGTAGTCGGCGTTGAGCTTCTGGATCCTGGCGAACTCTTCGGGCGTGCAGTCGGTCAGGCCGGCCTTGCCTTGCTCATGCGTGGACTCGGCCGTGAGCGTCTTGCTCACCATGGCCTTGCCTGCCAGCTCCGGGTGGGCGGTGATCAGGCCCAGCTGCTCCTTCTGGCTGGCGGTGGACACCACATGCGCCAGCACCTGCTTGAGGTGTGCCAGCGAGCGGAAGGGGCGCGAGGCCATCGCGCGGCGCGCGATCCAGGGTGAATGCTCGTACACGCCTTCCAGCAAGTTGGCGGCGTCTTCGGGCGCGATGGTGTTGAGTTGGTCGATGGTGAGCGCCATGTGTGGTCTCCTTCAGGCGGCCGTGAACGGGTGGGTCTTCTTCCAGTGGCGCGCGATGTCCACGCGGCGGCACACCCACACGCGGTCGTGCTGGGCGATGTGGTCCAGAAAGCGCTGCAGCGCGGTGATGCGGCCCGGGCGGCCCAGCAGGCGGCAGTGCATGCCGATGGACATCATCTTGGGCGCCTCGTCGCCTTCGGCGTACAGGGCGTCGAAGCTGTCCTTCATGTACTGGAAGAAGGGATCGGCGTGCGAGTAGCCCTGCGGCAGCGCAAAGCGCATGTCGTTGCAGTCCAGCGTGTAGGGCACGATCAGTTGCGGCACCACGCTGCCGTCGGTCTTTTGCACCTTCATCCAGAAGGGCAGGTCGTCGCCGTAGTAGTCGCTGTCGTATTCGAAGCCGCCGTAGTCGGCCACCAGGCGGCGGGTGCGCGGGCTGTCGCGGCCGGTGTACCAGCCCACGGCGCGCTCGCCGGTGAGCTTTTCGATGGCTTCCATGCCCAGGCGCATGTGCTCGCGCTCGGTGGCTTCGTCCAGGTTCTGGTAGTGGATCCAGCGGTGGCCGTGGCAGGCGATCTCGTGGCCCATTTCCTTGAAGGCGGTGGCCAACTCGGGGTAGCGCTGCAGCGCCATGCCCACGCCGAACACGGTTAGCGGCAGGCCACGCTTTTCGAACTCGCGCAGGATGCGCCACACGCCGGCTCGCGAGCCGTACTCGTAGATGCCTTCCATGCTGATGTGGCGGTCGGGGTAGCTGGCGGGGTTGAACATTTCCGACAGGAATTGCTCGGAGCCGGCGTCGCCGTGCAGCGTGGCGTTCTCGCCGCCCTCTTCGTAGTTCAGCACGAACTGCACCGCGATGCGCGCCTGCCCCGGCCATTGCGCATGCGGCGGATTGCGGCCGTAGCCGACAAGGTCGCGCGGGTAGGGAAGGGTGGAGTCGTAGACGTTGGCCATGATGGTGTGACAGGTAATGAGTGACGACGCCGCGGCAGGCGTCAGGACAGCGCGAGCGAGATGTCGCTCGTGGGAACCTTGCGGTCGAAGGTGAGGTTGGCTTCGACGTTGAGCAGGTGCTCGGTCATGAGCCGCACGGCAAGCTGCTCGTCCTTGGCGGCCAGCGCCTTGACGATGTCGGCATGCTCGTCGTTGGAGTGCGCAGCGGCGCTGGCGCTCTGGTACATGAGGGTTATGAGGGCGCAGCGCGAGATGAGCTCGCCCAGCAGTTGCGCGAGCACCTGGTTGCCCATGAGCTCGGCCATGCGCACATGGAAGTCGCCCAGCAGCTCGGTGCGGCCCGAAACGTCTTCGCCGCTCACCGAGGCTTTTTCCAGCGCCACGTGTTCCTTCAGCGCCTTGATCTTGCCGGGCGTGACGGTGCGGATGAATTCGCGCGCCATCTCGGCCTCGAGCATGCGGCGCACCGCGAACACCTGGCGCGCTTCGTCCACCGCCGGTGCCGCCACGAAGGCGCCGCGCGCGGGCTCCATGCGGATGAGCCGGTTCTGCGAGAGCTGGAACAGCGCCTGGCGCACCAGCGTGCGCGACACGCCGAAGTGATCGGCCAGCTTCTGTTCGGCAAGCTTGCTGCCGGGCTGCAGGCGATGCTCGACGATGGCCTTGGTCAGCGCATCGACGATGGCACGTGTGGTGGTCGAGTCCATGAATTCATGATAGCCCTAAAGCCCAGAACTGTATACACTTTTGTCCACCGTATTTTCCCGACACGTTATTCGCCACATAAAAGGAGCAAATCATGGGATTGAGCACGCACGTTCTGGACACGATGCACGGCGGCCCCGCCGCGGGCATGGAAGTGGCCCTCTACACCACCAACGGCGACGAGGCCACGCTGGTCAAGCGCTTCAACCTCAACAGCGACGGCCGCAGCGACGGCCCGCTGTACGACAACAGCAGCCTGAAGACGGGTACGTACCGCCTCGTGTTCGACGTGGCGGGTTATTTCAAGGCCAAGGGCGTGACGCTGCCCGAGCCCAATTTCCTGAACAAGGTGGCGCTGGACTTCGGCGTGGCGCACGCCGACCAGCACTACCACGTGCCCCTTCTCGTGAGCCCGTGGAGCTATTCCACCTACCGGGGTTCCTGAAGACCTAGTCCTGCAGCTGGCCTTCGCTCAAGGTATCGAGTTGAAAGCGCCCGCTCTTGTCCCACAGCCAGGTGTCGGTCCACGTCACCTGGCCCAGTCGCGTGGGGGCAGGGTAGGGCGCGGCGTTGAGCACGGTGCGTTCGATCTCCGCGATGGCGTCGGGCGCATGCCGCGGCGCACGCAGCCAGTGCAAGGAGCGCACGCGGCCTTGCGCGTCGAGGTTCACCTCCAGCGTGCCGATGGCGTAGAGCAGCGGCGGCAGCTTGCCCTTGTAGATGCGGTCCTTGTTGCGCGCATACACGTGGCCGGCCGCATCGCGGCGGTAGTCGCGTGGCGTGGCGGCGTCGGAGGCGCGCGGAATCGGGTTGGGAGCCTGGTTGGTGGGCGTGGCATCGCTCATCTGTCCGCGGACCGAGCCGTCGGTGCTGGCGCAACCGGCCAGCCAGGTGGTGAGGGCAAACAGGCCGGCAAGGGCCAGGCGTCGGGGCAAGCGTTCAAAATCCATTGGCGGATTTATACCGTGCCACGTGCACGCCGCCGCAACACGAAGTATCGGGTGCACAACACATCATGAACGGTTTGGTCGACACATTGCTGGCAAGGCTGGCCGCGGGCGGGCAGGGCGTGCTGGTGCGCGTGCATGCCACCCAGGGCTCGGCGCCGCGCGAGGCCGGCACCTGGATGGCGGTGTGGGACGAGGACCTGACCGGCACCATCGGCGGCGGCCAGCTCGAGTTCCAGGCCACGCAGGAGGCACGCGGCTGGCTGGCCGGCGGTGCCGGCATCGAGGAGGTCAGGCGCTATCCGCTGGGCCCCACCCTGGGGCAATGCTGCGGCGGCGTGGTGTTCCTGGCCTACCAGCGCATCGGCCCCGAGCATGTGGCCGACCTGCGCGCAGAACTCACGGCGCACCTCAACCCGGTGGCGCTTTTCGGCGGCGGCCACGTGGGCGCGGCGCTGGCGCGGCTGCTCTCCACGCTGCCTTTTTCCGTGCGCTGGATCGACAGCCGCGACGGCGTGTTCCCGCCGCAGTTGCCGGTGCAGATCGAGACCGAGCATTCCGAGCCCGTGCAGGACGCGGTTGCGCAACTGGCCACCGGCTCGCGCGTGCTGATCATGAGCTTCAGCCACGCCGAAGACCTGGACATCGTCATTGCCTGCCTCAAGCGTCAGCGCGAGCGCGGCGACCTGCCCTACATCGGCCTGATCGGCAGCAAGACCAAGTGGGCCACCTTCCGCCACCGGCTGGAGGCGCGCGGCTTTTCGGCCGCCGAGATGGACCACATCACCTGCCCCATCGGCGTGCCGGGCATCACGGGCAAGGAGCCCGAGGTGATTGCGGTGGCGGTGTCCGCGCAGCTGCTGCAAAATCTTTATCAGGGTTAACCACTACTTGCTCGCCGCGCGTCTTTAGCGACTCGGCGAACAAAACTGTATACACTTCCGTCCACAAACAGCCGCAGCGGAGCGAGACGATTCCCCACCGTCTGCGTTCGCGGCGATTTCCCTGCTTACAGCGCCCGCAGTGGTGAGCAGACCAACACAAGAAGCGGCGCGATACGAGCGCCGCCAAAGGTTGAGAGCCTCTTATGGAAAGCTACTACCTCGACTGGGCCAATCTGCTGCTGCGCTGGGTCCACGTCATCACCGCCATCGCATGGATCGGCGCCTCCTTCTACTTCGTGATGCTGGACAACAGCCTCGAAAAGCCCCTGGACCAGGAATCGCTGGACAAGGGCGTAGGCGGCGAGCAATGGGCCGTGCACGGCGGCGGCTTCTACAACTCGCAGAAGTACGCGCTGGCGCCCAAGAAGCTGCCCGACCACCTGCACTGGTCCTACTGGGAAAGCTATTCGACCTGGATCAGCGGCTTCACGCTGTTCACCATGTCGTACCTGTGGAACGCCAGCACCTACCTCATCGACAAGAGCAAGATGGACTGGCAGCCGGGCGCCGCCATCGGCGTGGCGCTGGCCTTCTTCGTGATCTTCTGGATGGCCTACGACGCCATCTGCCAGATCTTCGGGCAGCGCAAGAACGGCGACACCATCGTCGGCGTGCTGGTGGCCTTCCTGGTGGCCGGCGCGGCCTGGCTGGCATGCCACTGGTTCGCGGGCCGTGCGGCCTTCCTGCTGGTGGGCGCCATGATGGCCACCACCATGAGCGGCAACGTGTTCTTCTGGATCATTCCGGGCCAGCGCAAGAACGTGAAGGCGCTGCGAGAGGGCAAGCCGGTGGACCCGATCCACGGTGCGCGCGGCAAGCAGCGCAGCGTGCACAACACCTACTTCACGCTGCCGGTGCTGTTCGCGATGCTGAGCAACCACTACAGCTTCACCTACACGCACCAGTACAACTGGATCGTGCTGCTGCTGATCATGCTGGGCGGCGCGGCCATTCGCCAGTTCTTCGTGGTGCGCCACCGCTTCAAGCTGGGCAACGCGGGCAACCCGCTGCCCTACGCCTTGGTCGGCATCGTGGTGCTGGGCCTGACCATCGTCTGGATGCGGCCCGAGCCGGCTGCGCCCGTGTCCGCCGAAGCCGCCGCCCAGAAGGTGAGCTACGGCGAAGTGCAGAAGGTGCTGGAGCAGCGCTGCTACATGTGCCACGGCGCCGCCGTGCAGATGAAGAACGTGCGCCTGGACGCCCCCGACCAGGTGGCCCAGCACGCCCAAGGCATCTACCAGCAGGCGGTGGTCACCAAGATCATGCCGATGAACAACGCCACCAACATCACCGACGCCGAGCGCGCCTTGCTCGGCAAGTGGTTCCAGGACGGCGCGGCCACCAAGTAAGGCCGCGGCCAAGGGCACGGGGCGATCGCAGACAATCCGCGAAGAACGTTTGGAGACTGGAAAGCAATGACCGCATCGAACCCCGCCGCCCGCGAGGTGCCTGACGCACGCAAGGCACCGCGCGATTTCCTCGAACACCTGTACCGCGTGGCCGTCGACCGCGCGCTGCCGCTGTCGAGCATGGGCCGCCACCTGCCGTCGCCGCCCAAGGGCCGCACGCTGGTGCTGGGCGCCGGCAAGGCAGGCGCCTCGATGGCGCAGGCACTCGAAGCCCTGTGGCCCGCCGACGCCCCTCTGTCGGGCCTGGTGGTGACCCGCTATGGCCACATTCCGCCACGGCCCGAAGGCCTGGCCCAGCGCATCGAGATCGTCGAGGCCTCGCATCCCGTGCCCGACGCGGCCGGCATGGAAGCGGCCGAGCGGATCCTCGCGCTCACCCACGGCCTGACCAAGGACGACCTGGTGCTGTGCCTCATTTCGGGCGGCGGCTCGTCGCTGCTGGTGCTGCCTGCCGAAGGGCTGACGCTGGCCGACAAGCAGCGCATCAACAAGGAGCTGCTGGAAAGCGGCGCCAGCATTGGCGAGATGAACTGCGTGCGCAAGCACCTGTCGCGCATCAAGGGCGGCCGGCTGGCCGCGGCCTGCGCGCCTGCCAAGGTGGTCACGCTGACCATCAGCGACGTGCCGGGGGACGACCCGGCCATCATCGCCAGCGGCCCCACGGTGCCCGACGACACCACCTGTGCCGACGCGCTGACCATCCTGGACCGCTATCGCATCGAGGTGCCCGGCCCGGTGCGCGCCAGCCTCAAGAGCGGCGCGCTCGAAACGCCCAACCCGCAGGATGCGGTGTTCAAGAACAACGAAGTGCACCTGATCGCCACGCCCCAGCAGTCGCTCGAAGCGGCAGCCGCCGCGGCGCGCGCAGCCGGCATCGAGGCGCACATCCTCAGCGACGAGATCGAAGGCGAATCGCGCGAAGTGGGCAAGGTGCATGCGGCGCTGGCACGTTCGGTGGCGCACCGCGGCGCGCCCTTTGCCAAGCCCTGCGTCATTCTCTCGGGCGGCGAGACCACGGTCACCATCCGCGCGCGCCAGCCGGGCCAGGCCAAGGGCCGGGGCGGGCGCGCGGGCGAGTTCTGCATGGGCCTGGCCGGGGCACTGATCGGGCAAGAGGGCGTGTGGGCCCTGGCGGCCGACACCGACGGCATCGACGGCGTGGAAGACAACGCCGGTGCCTTCGTCACGCCCGACACGCTGGCGCGCGCACTGGCCGCCGGCAAGAAGCTGTCGGACCACCTGGACCGCAATGACGCCTACGGCTACTTCGATGCCATCGGCGACCTGCTGGTCACGGGCCCCACGCACACCAACGTGAACGACTTCCGCGCGATCCTGGTGCTGTAACGACGCGCATGCGGGCGCTACCATCGCCCGCATGTCCGACGCTTCCACGACAACAACATCGCCTTCCCCGGCCTCGCCGCGCCCGGTCCGCCAGGCCGCGACGCTCATCGTGCTGAGGGACGGTGCCCAGGGGCTCGAAACGCTCCTGCTGCGCCGCGCGGAAAAACCCAACGACCAGAACAGCGGCGCCAGCGTGTTCCCGGGCGGCCTGCTCGATGCGCACGACAGGCGGCTGCACGCCTTTTGCGCTGGCCTGGACGACGCATCGGCCAGCGCGCGCCTGGGTGTGGCCCAGGGCGGCCTGGACTACTACGCCGCTGCCGTGCGCGAGTGCTTTGAGGAGTCCGGCCTGTTGTTCGCGCAAGACGCGCAACACCAGCTGGTGAACCTGTCGCAACTGGACGCGGCACAACTGGCCGCCATGCGCGCCGCCGCTGCCGCCGGCACCGAGGCCCTGGTGTCGATGTGCGAGGAGCGCGGCTGGCAGCTGGCCATGGACCGGCTGGCCTACTTTGCACACTGGCTCACGCCGCCGGGCATGCCCAGGCGCTTCGACACGCGCTTTTTCATCGCGGCGCTGCCGCCGGGGCAGAGCGTGCAGATCGACCAGGTGGAAATCGCCGACCACGCCTGGCTGCGTCCGCTGGACGCCGTCGATCCGGCACGCCGGCTCAAGCTCATGAACGTGCAGCGTCGAATCCTGCAGCAACTGGCGCAGTTCGCCACGGTGGACGAATGCCTGGCCCATGCGCGTGGCCTGCAGCGCATCGTGCTCAACATGCCTCGCCTGGCCACCGGCCCGGGCGGCCCGCGGCCGATCAACATCGACGAGCCGGCCTATGCCGAGATCGGCTTCGTCGACCCCGACGGCCGCGGCCACGCGCGCTACGCGCTCGAAGCGGGGCTGGTGCTGGCGCTGTCGCCGCGCGTGCTGCGGGTGACGGCACCGTCGGGCGAGGGGCCCGGCGCGCACAGCTACTACGTGGGCACCCCGGGCGGCGACGCATGGGCACTGATCGATCCGCAGTTGGCCGACCCGGCGCACGCCCAGGCGTTGCTGGCAGCCGCACCCGGTCCGGTGCGCTGGCTGCTGTCCACGCAGCGCAGCATCGAAGCCGTCGTGGTGCAGGCGCTGCGTGCCCAGTGGCCCGCGGCGGAGCACCCCGCGCTGGCGCACGGGCAGGAGCTGGTGCTCGGCGACGTCGCATTGCGCGTGCTTGCACCGGCCGGAGCCCTGGAGTCGCGCGGCTTCCTGCTGGTGCCTGACGCCATGCTGTTTGCCGGCGCCGCGCGCTGGAGCACGAGCGACCTGGGCGCGCAGGTGGCCTGGCTCGCGCAGTCCAGCGGCTTCGTGCAACCGGCACATTGAAGGAGCCGGGCATGGATGCTCCCGGCAACGCCATTCGCGACTTGTACGGTGCCTTGTGGCGGCATGCCGAGGGCTTGCGCAGGCAACTGGTGGGCGGGCTCTCGCTGCTCACCGGGGCGCAGTTGCTGCGACTGGCCATGCCGTGGCTGGCGGGGCAGGCCATCAACAGCCTGCAGGCGGGCGACTTTGCCGGTGCAGGGCGCTGGATTGCGGCACTGGCGGGCGTCTATCTCGCGTCGTGGCTGCTGCATGGCCCGGGCCGCATCCTGGAGCGCAACGTGGGCCTGCACGTGCGCGAGCAACTGGCCGACCAGCTCTATGCACGGCTGGCCGATGCGCCGCTGGCCTGGCACGACGGGCATCACTCCGGCGAACTGCAGCACCGCGTGCACCAGGCCAGCAGGGCGCTGTCGGACTTCGCGCAGAACCAGTTCGTCTACCTCAGCAGCATCGTCAGCATCATCGGCCCGCTGGTTGCGCTCACGCTGCTGTCGCCTGCCAGCGGCGCGCTGGCGGTCATCGGCTATGTGCTCATCGGCTTCGTGGTGTTGCGCTTCGACCGCGCGCTGATGAAGCTCGCGCGACAGGAGAACGATGCAGACAGGCGTTACGTGTCGGCGCTGCTCGACTTCCTGGCCAACACCTCGACCGTGATCGGACTGCGGCTGGTGGCTGCATCGCGCCGGCTGCTGGCGCGGCGCATGTCCGCCATATCCGAGCCGCTCAAGCACACGGTGGTGCTCAACGAAGGCAAGTGGTTTGCCGTCGACATCCTGGGCATGGCTCTGACCTGGGGCCTCGTGGTGCTATACGTGGTGCAGACCCGTGCACCGGGGCAGGCGGTGATGCTCGGTTCGGTCTTCATGATCTACCAGTACGCGCAGCAGGCGGCCGGCGTGGTGAGCTCCATGGCCAACAACTTCCAGTCCTTTGCGCGCATGCACACCGACTACGGCAGTGCCGCGCCCATCTGGTCGGCGCCGCCGCGCGTGCACGAGGGCGAGGGCGAACTGGTGGACGCGCAGGCGCAGTGGCAGCAACTGCAGATCGAGCAGCTGACCTGGCGCTACCTGCCGCGCGCGACGCCGCTGGTCGATGGCGGTGGCGAGCGCGTGCCCAGCGGGCTGCAGGGCATTGCGTTGACCTTGCGACGCGGCGAGCGCGTGGCCCTGGTCGGCCCCAGCGGTGGCGGCAAGAGCACGCTGCTGCGCGTGCTGGCGAGCCTGTATGTGCCGCATGCCGGCACGCTGGCCTTCGATGCAGAGGCAGCGCCCTGGCCGAGCCTGCGCAACATCGCCACGCTGATTCCGCAGGAGTCGGAAATCTTCGAAGCCAGCGTGCGCGAGAACCTGAGCTTCGGCGAGCCCAGCGACGACGATGAGCTGCACGCCGTGCTGCATGCAAGCACCTTCGACGAAGTGCTCACGGCCACGCATGGCAACCTCGACACGCCCTTGTCAGAGCGAGGCTTCAACCTCTCGGGCGGACAGCGCCAGCGCCTGTGCCTGGCGCGCGGCATGCTGTTGGCGCGCGGCAGCTCGCTGCTGCTGCTGGACGAGCCCACCAGTGCGCTCGACGCCGCCACCGAGGCGCGCGTGCTCGAGCGCATGGCCCTGGCATTTCCAGACGCCTGCATCATTGCCTCGGTGCATCGGCTGGGCTTGCTGGAGCGCTTCGATTCCGTGCTGCTCATGGAGGCCGGGCGCATCGTCGACCACGGGCCCAGTGCCGACGTGCTGGCGCGCCAGCCGGCCCTGCGCAACGCGTTCGTGCGAAGCACCTGATGGCAGTGTGTGTTGCACACCGGCACTAGCATGGTCCCTGCAAGGAGGCACACGCCCATGAACAACACCGATCGCTTCGAGAAGTCCGTGCGGCTGGATGCGCCGCGCGAGCGCGTCTGGCGCGCCGTCAGCCTGGCCGAGAACTTCGGCAGCTGGTTCGGCGCCGATTTCGCCGGCCCGTTTGTTGCCGGCACGCGAGTGAGCGCTGCCATCGAGCCCACGAGCGTCGACCCCGACATTGCGCGCATGCAGCAGCCGTACGCCGGCAAGCCATTCGACCTTCATGTGGTCGAAGTGCGGCCGATGGAAAAGTTTTCCTTCCGCTGGCATCCCTATGCGGGAGAAGACGGCGTCGACTACAGCGCCGAGCCCATGACGCTCATCGAATTCGAGTTGAGCGACGCAGATGGCGCAACGCTGCTTCGCATCTCGGAATCAGGCTTCGACCAGTTGCCGGTGGCGCGCCGCAAGGAAGCTTATGCGGCCGAAGAGGGCGGTTGGGCCGCCCAATGCGGGCTCGTGAAGAAGTACCTGGCGCTGCATCCAACGCGCTAGTTGCTCCAGTGCCTCGAAAGGAGGCAATCTGGCGGCAGGCCTTGCCCGACAAGGCTTTTGGAATTCGGCCTACAAGTTTTCCACAAGCTTGTCCCCGTTCTCGGGGGACAGTTTTGGCCAGTGCTCGGCACCGACACGGTGCGTCAGCCCAGTTCCCTACCACACAAGCGAGCGATGTCTTGCGGAATGGGTAGTGCGCGCAAGCTTCCGTCTTCGCGTTTGCCGCCGAAGATGCGTACCTCCTCGCATTCGAGGATGAGCGTGTCGCCGCGCGTGACGGCATAGGTCTGCACAAAGCTCTTGTCGCGCCACTGCGAGATGCGCGTTGCGATGGACAGGGTGTCCCCGTAGCTGGCGGTGGCGACGAAGCGGCTTTGCGTGTTGACCAGTGGCGTGCCGATCACGCCGATGGTCTTGGCCGTTTCTTCCCAGCGCGGCACGCCGCACTCGGCAAAGAAGTGGCGCGATGCCGCGTCGATCCATCGGAAGAAATTTGGAAACCACACGATGCCGGCGGGGTCGCAATCGCCGAACTCGACGCGCACGGTGTAGATGACTGTCTTGCTGCTCATAGGTCTGCGATTGTCCGGCCTACATGTGCGATGGCAGCCACAGCGCCAGCATCGGGAAGGCGATGATCAGGCCCAAGCGCAGCAGGTCGGTCACGATGAACGGCGCCACGCCGCGGAAGATGGTGGCAAAGCTCACGTCGTGCACCACGCTCTTGATGACGAACACGTTCATGCCCACGGGTGGATGGATGAGGCCCAGCTCCACCGTCATCACGATCACGATGCCGAACCAGATCGGGTCGAACCCCAGCGCCGTGATCACCGGGAACACGATGGGCACGGTGAGGATGATCATTGCCATCGCATCCATCAGGCAGCCCAGCAGCAGGTACATGAGCATCAGCACCAGCAGGATGCCGTAGCGGCCCAGGCCCAGGTGCGCGAGAAAGTCGGTGATCTTCTGCGGCGTCTGCGTCACCGTCAGGAAGTAGCCGAAGAGCAGCGCGCCGATCAGCACCGTGAACACCGCCGCCGCGGTGCGCGTGGCCGACAGCAACGCCTCGCGGATCTTGGCGCGGTCGAGCCGCTTGCGCGCCAGGCCCAGCAGGAAGGCGCCGCTGGCGCCAACGCCGCCGGCTTCGGTGGGCGTGAAGAAGCCGCCGTACAGGCCACCGATCACGAACACGAACAACAGCACCGGCGCCCACACGTTCTTCAGGTCGGCCGAGCGCTCTGCCCAGTTGCGCTGCTCGCCGCGCGGCAGCCAGTCGGGCCGAACGCGCACGATGATGGCGATGGTGATCACGTACATCGCGATGGCCAGCAGGCCCGGAACGATGCCGGCCATGAACAGCTTGCCGATGTCCTGCTCGGTGAGGATGGCGTACACCGCCAGCACGGTGGAAGGCGGCAGCATGGCACCCAGCGTGCCGCCCGCGGCAATCACGCCGGTGGAAAACGACTGCGGGTACTTGAAGCGCCGCATCTCCGGATAGGCCACGCTCGAGAAGGTGGCGGCCGTGGCCACCGACGAGCCGCTGATGGCGGCAAAGCCGCCGCAGGCCAGCACCGTGGCCACGCCCAACCCGCCGCGCAGGTGGCCGATCAGCGAGTTGGCCGCCTTGAACAATTCGCGGCTCACGCCCGAGACGGTTACCAGCGAGCCCATGAGCATGAACATGGGAATCACGCCGAAGGTGTAGTCGGACACGGTGCGCAGCGAAGTCTGGCCCACCAGCTTGAGCGCGGGCCACACGCCCACCACGTAGCTGTAGCCCACCACGCCGACCAGGCCCATGGCCATGCCCACCGGCACGCGAAGAAGCATCAGCGCGAACAGCGCCACAAAGCCGAGTGCGGCCACGAGATCGGTGCTCAATTGTTGTTTTCCTCGGCGTTGCGGGCTTGCTCGTAGCCGCGGTCATGCAGTTTCTCGGGCGCGAAGATCAGGCGCCAGGTGCGTACGGCGATGAGGACCACCGCGCAGAAGTCGCCCGCCCAGGCCACCGCGTAGAAGGGCCAGGTGGGCAAGTTCAGGTCGTAGGTGAGCACGTTGTCGATGCGCGTAAGGCGCACCTTGTCGAACAGCATGGCCGTCTGCATCACCACGAACACCAGCAGCATCAGCGTGGCGAACACGTCGATGGCGCGCTTGGCCTTGGGGCCGACCGCGCTCCACACCAGGTCCACCGTGATGTGTCCGCCGCGATAGCTGGTGGCGGCGATCCCCCAGAAGATGAGGATCGACAGCAGCATGCGGCCGAAGTCGTACGCGTCGGGAATGGAGGTGCTGAAGAACTTGCGCAGCACCACCGACACGAAGATGTTCAGCGCCACCAGCCCCACCGAAATGGCGGCGAGCCATTCGATGGTGTTGATGATGCGGTCGGTAATGGATTCTCGCGTGCCGTCCGGCTGCTGGCTCACAGGGCGGCCTTGTACTTCACCAGCGATGCCTTCAGTCCGTCGAGCACGGCCTTGGGGTCTTGCCCGGCCTTCTTCACGCTGTCGGCCCACTGCGTTTCCACCGGTGCCACGGCCTTGCGCCACGCGTCCAACTGCTCGGGCGTGAGCTTGTAGACCTCGTGCCCGGCCTCGGCGGCCATCTTGCCGCGCCCGGCTGCCTCGTAGTCGGCCCAGGGACCGGCCACCTTCTCGGCCCATTCGCTGGTGCAGTGGTCGTCGATGACCTTCTTCTGCGCGGCCGACATGCTGTTGTACTTGTCCAGGTTCAGCGCCCAGACAAAGGGCGTGACGTACAGCGGCGCATCCATGTGGTACTTGACCACCTTGTCGATGCCGAACAGGATGATCGAGCCCCACGGGAAGGTAATGGCATCGGCCACCCCCTTTTCCAGCGCGTCGCGCGCGGCCGGCGCCGAGGCCTGCACGTTGGTGCCGCCCAGCGTGGTGACCATCTGGCCGATGGTGCTGGTGGCCGGGCGGATCTTCATGCCGTTGATGTCCACGGGCAGCACGATCTTCTTGCGTGCATGGAAGGTGCCCGGGTCGTGCACGAAGGCAAAGCACACCTTCACGTCCTTCATCTCCCTGGCGGCGTACTGCCTGTACCAGGCGTCGATGGCGGCCGAGCCGCTCTTGCCGTTGGAGAACAGGAAGGGCAGCGACGCGCCCGCCATGATCGGAAAGCGACCGGGCTGGTAGCCGGGGTTGATGTAGGCCGCATCCGCAATGCCGTCGCGCGCCATGTCGTAGTGGTCGAAGGCCTTGCCCAACTGCTCGGAAGGAAACAGCTGCGCGGTAATGGTGCCGCCAGAGGCCTTCTTGATGTCATCGGCCCAGGCCTGCAGCGCGGGGTTGAGCGGATGCTGCGCCGGCACCCAGCTGGACATCTTGAGGTTGACCGGTTTGTCCTGTGCCTGGGCCGGTGCGCCGGCCAGGAGCGCCGCGGCCGCCACCGCCAGCAGGGCGGCGCGAATGGCGCGGGGGGAAGAACTGTCGTGCTGCTTGCTCATGCGTCTTGTCTCCTTGTGATTCGCTGCTGGTGCTTTGTTGAAACGCTCAGGATTTGGTTATTTTTCATAAGCTGTATCGCGCATGCATCCGCGTTTACCTTGAGGTTGCCTGCTGCGAGGGCGGGCGCTTCATCCAGCGGATGGGCTGCGCCACCACCGGGCGCGGCGGCGCACCGTGGCTCACGAGCGCAGCGTCGAGCGCCTTGCCGCCTTCGTCCTGCAGCGCGGCTTCCCGCGCCGCCGCAATGGCTTGGGCGCGGGCCTGCGGTGAACGTTCGGGCGGCTGCGTTGCCGGCACCAGGTGGTCGATCACATGCAGCAGGTTGCGCTTGCCGCGTTCGTTGGTGCTGCCGTAGCCCTTGATGAGCCGCCCGCACAGCGCGACCTCGTGCGCAAGGTCCCAACTGCCTTGCGCGGCGCCGTCCAGCACCGCCTTCAGCCAGCGCTCGATGAGTGCCTGTTCCTCGGCAAAGCGGCTGCCGCTCTTGCGCAGGCCGCGCAGCGATGCAAGCACCCGCAGCGAGAACATGCCCATGACCGAATGGCTGCCGACCTTCAGCGGCACGGCCCAGGGCGACTTGCCTTGCGACTGGCGGCGTCGGTCCCACGCGGTCAGGCGCGCTGCGAATGTCGGCGGCAGCAGCGCCGCGAACTCGGGCACGCCGGGCTTGAAGTGGTCATACACCTTGAGCAGGTCATGCTCGCCGGCCTTGGCCTCGCGCCGCACGCGCCGGCTGCGGCTGCTGCGGCTTTTCAGGTCGGCCACCCGCACGATGTCGTCGAAGGCCATCCACAGCGCGAGCCAGCGCGCCATCTCGCGGGTGACGGCAAAGCCGTGCGCGCCGGCCGGATCGACGTCGCGCTCGGCCTGCAGCACCTGTTGCAGGCGGCGCACATACAACGCGGCGTAGTCGTTGTCCTGGTAGTCGACCATGCGTGCATGGCCCAGCGTGAGGATGTCGTGCACGGCCGGCGGAAAGTGGCTGCGAACGGCGTCGGGCAAAGCGGGTGCCGAAGCGGGCAATGCGTCGTCGTCGGTTCCCTCGAGCATCTGCGCCACACGCATTGCGTGCTCGCGCGGCTGGTGCATGGCGTCGAAAGCCCTGGCAAAGCCGCGCAGGCTGGCCTGGGTCATGCGGCTGGGTTTGGCCGGGTCCTCATGGCCGCGAATCGCCGACTCGAAGTGATCGCGCGAAAAAGGAAGAACGCCGCTGCCGGCCAGCGCGCCCAGCATCACCGCGCTGACCACCGTGCCGCACTCGCGGGCCATGGCGCCCATGTCGAACACCTGGTGCTCGCGGCTGAAGCTGCGCACTGCGTCGAGCAGGCGCTGTGCGTCGGCACGGCCGTCGCCCGGCACCATGCGCTCGGCGGTGGTGAGGCTGCGTGCCGACGACGAGATGACCAGCGTGCGCTCGGGCGAACTCATGCCGTTGCCGATCTGGCGCGTGGTCTCCAGCAGCTCCGACGAGACGATGCAGTCGAGCACGCCCGGCGCCGGGCTCAGGCTGAACACCGGACGGCGCCCGCCCAGTTGCGCCACCGGCACCGGAAACACCTCGACGTAGTAGGTGGTGGCGCCTGTGCGCTGTGCCACGCCGGGAATCGACGTGCTCTGCGCGGCATGGCCGCTGGCGCGCGCGGCCTCGATCAGCCATTCGGTGAGCACGCCGCCGCCTTCGCCGCCGAGGGCGCAGACGAGCAGGGTGATGGGTTGGGTACGGTCCATGGAAGAAGAAGTCGTCATGCGGGTTGCAGTGCGCGCACCAGCGCACCGCGCAGGCTGTGCAGAAGGCGTTCGTGCCACCTGGGGTTCTGGATGACCTCGGCACGGTAGAAGGAAGGGCACAGCGTGGCCGCGTGCGCGTTGGAGCCGCACAGGCCGCAGCCCACGCAGCCATCGATCACGGTGGCCACCGGGTCCACCTTCAGCGGGTCGGGGTTGTCCTTGATGGTGAGGGTGGGGCAACCCGAGAGACGGATGCAGGCGTGGTCACCGGTGCAAACGTCTTCGTCCACGCCGTACTTCACGCGCACCACGCGCTCGCCGCGCTGCAGCAGGCTGGCAATCCAGGGCTTGATGCGGCGCTGGCGCTCCAGCTGGCATTCGCCTTCGGCAATGACCACCTTCAGCCCGTTGAAGTCGCTGGTGAAGGCCTCGGTGAGCGTCTTTCTCATGGTGGCCACGTCGTAGCTGTGCACCGTGCGAAGCCACTGCACGCCCAGGCCCTGCAGCGTGCTCTCGATGGTCTTGTTCTTGTCCACCAGGCTCTGCTGCTTGTCGACTGCGTGTTCCTTGATGGCGTCGTCAGGCGTGGAGATGATGTCCTGCGTGCCGGTGGCCGACGTGTAGCCGTTCTTGAAGATCAGCAGCACAGCGTCGTCGCCGTTGAACAGCGCGCTCTGCACGCCGGTGAGCAGCCCGTTGTGCCAGAAGCCGCCGTCGCCCATCACCGACAGAACGCGCCGCTGCATCACCGGCGACACGCCCGCCCGGCTGGCCAGGCTCATGCCGTAGCCGAGGATGGAGTGGCCCATGGAAAAGGGCTCGAAGGTGCCGAAGGCGTGGCAGCCGATGTCGGCCGCCACGTGCACCGGGCCGGTGTCCTGCTGGGCGAGCTTGAGCGCGGAAAACACCGGGCGCTCGGGGCAGCCGATGCAAAAGCCCGGCGGCCGGTTGGGCAGCGGCGCATCGAGCATCTTCGCCACGGCAGCGCGGCGCTGCACATTGGCGGAAAGCCATTGGCTGGCGCCGGCATCCGCGTGCTTGGGCAGGTAGCGGCCCACCCAGCCAGCCAGGCCGCCGGCCAGCGCTTCGGCGCCCAGCTCGCCGGCCATCGGGATGAAGTCCTTGCCGTGCAGTGGCGTCTGGATGTCGCGGCGGCGCAGCAGCGTGGCGATTTCCTGTTCGATGTATTCGGGCTGGCCTTCTTCCACCACCAGCACCGCGCGCTTGCCTGCGCAGAAGTGCGCCAGCTGATCGGGCACCAGCGGGCAGGTGACGTTGAGTACCAGGATCGGGACGGCGCTTTGCCCGAAGGCATCGGCCAGGCCGTGCTGCTGCAGTGCCCGCAGCAGGGCGTTGTACAGACCGCCTTGCACCACGATGCCCAGGTCGGCATGCTCGCCGCCGGCCATCAGCTCGTTCAGGCCCTGTTCGACGATGTAGCGCCGCGCAGCCGGTATGCGCTCTTCGCCCTTGAGCTTTTCCTGGCGGAAGGTAACCGGTGGATGCGCCAGCCGCATGTAGTCGAAGCCGGCCGGCTCGGTCATCAGCTCGCGCGTGGAAATGGCCGGCGCAATGTTGTCGTTGCAATCGAAGCTGCCGCGCACATGGCAGGCGCGAATTCGCAGCTCCATCATGCAAGGCATGTTCGACGCCTCGGACAGCGCAAAGCCGTGCTCGACCATGCGCACCATCTGCGCCAGCTCGGGCCGCGGATCGAGCAGGCACATGCCCGACTTGAGCGCGTAGGCGTGTGTACGCTCCTGGATCACGCTAGCGCCTTCGCCGTAGTCTTCGCCCACCACGATGAGCACGCCGCCCTTCACGCCGGGCGACGACAGGTTGGACAGCGCATCGGCCGCCACGTTGGTGCCGACGATGGACTTCCAGGTGACGGCGCCGCGCAGCGGGTAGTGGATGGACGCGCCCAGCATCGCCGCCGCCGAGGCTTCGTTCGAACACGCTTCCACGTGCACGCCCAACTCGTCCATGTAGGGCTTGGCCTGCACCATAACGTCGAGCAGGTGCGACACCGGTGCGCCCTGGTAGCCGCCCACGTAGGACACGCCCGACTGCAGCAGCCCCTTGGTAATGGCGAGGATGCCCTCGCCGTGAAAGGTCTGGCCCGCGCCCAGGCGCAGGGCTTCTATCTCTTTGCTGAACGAAACTTCCAAAAGGGTTCTCCGTGGCTGGCGTGGCGCGTCGATGCGCGCCGGGTTGCTGGCTGCTGTGGTTGTCGAACGAAAGGAAAGGAAATGGCCGGACTACTTGGCGGCTGGTGTGAATCGCGCGAGGTAGTAAGCCAGCGTGTCGAGGTCGGCGGCCGGCACTGGCCGCAGGGCTTCGCTCATGGCCATGGAATAGCCGGGGCGCTTGCCGCTCTTGAACTCCTGCAGCGTCGTGGCCAGGTATTCCTCGCGCTGCTGGGCAACGCGGGGCACCTGCTGGCCGCCGGAGAAATCGTCGCCGTGGCAGAACACGCACTTGTATTCGGTGGCCAGTTGCTTGCCGCGTGCCATGCGGGCCGCGTCGGGGGGCGTGGCCAGGGGCGGTGCCGGCACTGGTGCCAGCGTGCCGATGAATTCGGAGAAGCCGCGCATGTCGTCGTCGGTCATGGTCTTGGCCACCGCGGTCATGGCTTCGTTGGCGCGACGGCCTTCGCGAAACAGGAAAAGCTGCGTGATGGCGTAGAAGGAGGGCTGGCCGGCCAGCGCCGGCACGCCCTGCATCTCGCCGCGGCCGTTGGCGCCGTGGCAGGCCGCGCACACCTGTGCGTAGCGTTGTGCGTAGCTGGGCGCAGCGGGCGTGGATGCGGCCGGCTTCGCGGGCGCCTTGGCAGCGCTGCTGCCGCTGCCGCTCTTGGCCTGCTGGGCCCAGGCGGTGCCCGGGCCCGGCAGCAGCGCACTCGCACAAAGAACGCTGGCGGTGAATGCGAGGCGCAGTCCCTTCATTTGCCGGTGTAGCTGATGCGGTAGATGGCGCCCGCGTGGTCGTCGCTGACCAGCAGCGAGCCGTCCTTCATCACCAGGAAGTCGACCGGGCGGCCCTGGTAGGTGTTGTTCTCCACGAAGCCGGTCATGAAGGGCTCGACCTTGGCGCCGCCCTTGCCGTCGGGCCAGGCCACCGACACGTCGGCGTACTTCACGGTGCGGTTCCAGGGGCCGTGGCGCGCGATGAACATGGCGCCGCGGTACTTGGCCGGGAACATCTTGCCGTCGTAGAACTTCAGGCCCAGCGAGCCGGCGTGCGGGCCCAGCAGCGCGGCGGGCTTGACGAAGTCGCTGCACTTCTTGCCCCAGCCGAACTCGGGGTCGGGGATGTTGCCCTGGTGGCAGTAGGGGTAGCCGTAGTGCTGGCCCAGCTTGGCCTTCATGTCGACGCGGTTGAGTTCGTCGTTGGGGATCTCTTCGCTGAGCCAGTCGCGGCCGTTGTCGGTGAACCAGAGGTCGCCCGTCTTGGGATCGAAGTCGAAGCCCACGGTGTTGCGCACGCCGGCCGCGATGGTCTCGACGTTGCTGCCGTCCAGGTCCATGCGGTAGATCTTGGCGTACTCGCCCGGGTCGCAGATGTTGCAGGGCGCGCCGATGGGAAAGTACAGCTTGTTGTCGTGGATGCGGATGAACTTCCAGCTGTGGTCTTCGCCGCCGGGCAGCTTGTCGTAGATCACCTTGGGCTCGCCGACGTTGTCGAGCTTTCCGTCGATGCCGTCGTAGCGCATGATCTTCGTGCTGGTGGCCAGGAAGAGCGTGCCCTTGTCGTAGGCGATGCCGGTGGCCATGGGCATCTTGTCGATGATGGTCTTGAGCTCGCGCTTGCCGCCGTTGTTGGTAATGGCGTAGACCTTCTGGCCCACGAACAGCGTGCTCACGAAGATGGTGCCGTTGGCGCCTTCGCGCATCTCGCGCGCATCGAGCACGCCGGGCATGAAGGTCTCCACCTTGAAGCCGGGCGGCAGCTTGAACTTGGTGGTGGGCAGCTTGTCGGCCGCCGTCGGAATCGGGAAGGCGGGCACCGGTGCCATGCGCATGGCGTCCTGGTTGGCCTTGGGGCGGCCCTTGGCCCAGCCCGGCTCCTCGGCCGGCGGCGTCTGGGCCAGCGCGGCGGTGGCGGCGCCGCACAGAAGTGCGGTGCGGATCGAAGCGGAAATCCAGCGGATGCGTTGCATTGCGGTTGTCTCCTTTTCTTGTTGTGGCGGCACGACCCCTGCATGCCTGCCAGCGCGAGAGTGTGCGTTCGCGCCATGCGCTCATCAATACAATGAGCGGCCTAAGTAACATGCACGCCATGCATATCGAGGCCATCGACCTGAACCTGCTGCGCCTGTTCGACGCGGTCTACCGCGCCCGCAGCGTCAGCCGTGGCGCCGAAGCCCTGGGCCTGACCCAGCCGGCCGCCAGCCACGGCCTGGGCCGCCTGCGCCTTCTGCTGCAGGACGCGCTCTTTACCCGTGCCCCCGGCGGGGTGGTGCCCACGCCCCGCGCCGAGCGGCTGGCCCAGGCGGTGCAGTCGGCCCTGGCCACGCTGGAAGACGCGCTGAACGAGCCAGAGCGCTTCGAGCCCTCCGCGTCGCGCAAGACCTTCCGCATCCACATGAGCGACATCGGCGAAGGCCGCTTCCTGCCCGCGCTCATGGCCGGGCTGGGGCCGCTGGCACCGGGCGTGCGCATCGAGACCATGGCCCTGGCCCCGCACGAGGTGGCGCCGGCACTGGACAGCGGGCGCATCGACTTCGCCTTCGGCTTCCTGCCCGAGGTAAAGGACACCCGGCGCAAGCTGCTGCTGAAAGACCGCTACATCGTGCTGCTGCGCAGCGGCCACCCCTTTGTGCAGCGCAAGCGCCGCGGCGCCGCCTTGCTGGAGGCGCTGCGCAAGCTCGAATACGTGGCGGTGCGCACCCATGCGGAAACGCTGCGCATCCTGCACCTGCTCAAGCTGGAAGACCGGGTGCGGCTGACCACCGAGCACTTCATGGTGCTGCCGGCCATCGTGCGATCCACCGACCTGGCGGTGGTCATGCCGCGCAACATCGCGCGCGGCTTTGCGCAGGAGGGCGGCTACGACATCGTCGAGCCGGCCTTTCCGCTGCGCGACTTCGACGTGTCGCTGCACTGGAGCCGCCGCTTCGAGGACGACCCGGCCAACCGCTGGCTGCGCCAGCTCATCGGCGAGCTGTTCGCCGAGCGCTAGAAGCCATGGATTCGCTCATTGCCGCCTCCGCCCGTGCCTTGGCCGCGGGCGATGCGCTGGGCGCCTTGAAGCGCGTGGCCCTGCGCGAAGATCCGCCGGCGCTGGCATTGCGCGGCATTGCCATGGCCCAGTTGGGTGAGCATCCGCGCGCCCGCGAGCTGCTGCGCAAGGCGGCGCGCGGCTTTGGCGCGCACGAACACCTGTCGCGGGCACGCTGCGTGGTGGCCGAGGCCGAGGTGGCGCTGGCCATGCGCGACCTGAGCGGCTCGCCGCGCGCATTGGCGTCGGCGTCGGCCACGCTGCAGGCCGGGGGCGACAAGGTCAACGCCATGCAGGCGCGCCTGATCGCGTCGCGTCGGGCGCTGCTGCTGGGGCGGCTGGACGAGGCTGCCTCGCTGCTGGACGGCCTGGAGTCGGCCGCCTTGCCGCCCGTGCTGGCCACCGTGGCTGAACTCAGCGCGGCCGAACTGGCCTTGCGCCTGCTGCGGACCGGGGCCGCCCGTGCGGCGCTGCTGCGTGCGCGGGCCGCCGCCAATCGGGCGCAAGTGCCTTCGCTGCTGGCCGAGGTGGCAGATGCCAGCGCAGCCTTCGAGCGCCCCGCTGCACGCACGCTGGCCCGCGATGGCGAGCAGGTGCTGCAGCTGCAGGACGTGGAGGCGCTGCTTGCCTCGGGCGCATTGGTGGTCGACGCTTGTCGCCATGGCCTGCGCGCGGGGGATGCATGGCTGGCGTTGGCGCGCAGACCGGTGCTGTTCACGCTGGCGCGGGAGCTGGCCGCGGCATGGCCCGAGGACGTTGCGCGTGAAGCCCTGATCGCCAGCGCCTTTCGCACCCGCCGGCCTGACGAAACGCACCGCGCCCGCTTGCGGGTGGAAATGGGCCGGCTGCGCGCGCTGGCCGCGCCCATGGCCGACATCGAGGCCACGGCGCGCGGCTTCGTGCTCAAGCCGCTGGGCGGTCGCCCGGTGGTGCTGCTGGCGCCGCCCATCGACGGCGAGCAGGGTTCATTGGTGGCGCTGCTGTCCGATGGGGCGGCCTGGTCCACCTCCGCCCTGGCGCAGGCACTGGGTGCCAGCCAGCGCACCGTGCAGCGTGCACTGGCCGAACTGGAGGCCGATGGCCGCGTGCGCTCCATCGGGCAGGCGAGGGCCCGGCGCTGGCTGGCCCCGCCGTTGACGGAATTCACGACGATCTTGTTACTCCCCGCTGCGCTGCAGCTTGATTAGAGTTGCCTCCATGGCGCCGCGAAGGGCGCGCTCTCAACCTACACAGGAGCAAGGCGATGAAGACAACGGAACGCGAACAGGCCCACGCCGCGCTGGTGCATGCGGCGGAAATCGTGCGCGAGTACGGCCCCTTCAAAGGCGCGGACAAGATCCATGGCGTGACGCACGACGGGCAGCGCGTGTGGGCCGCCACCGGCCCCGCGCTGGTGGCTTTCGATCCGGCCACGGGCGAGATGGAGCGCACGCTCGACTGCGGCGGCGACGCCGGCACCGCCTTCGACGGCAAGCACCTCTACCAGATCGCCGAGGCGCGCATCGACAAGATCGACCCGAGCACCGGCAAGGTGCTGCATTCGATTCCCGCACCGGGCCACGGAAGCGATTCGGGCCTGGCCTGGGCCGAGGGGAGCCTGTGGGTCGGGCAGTACCGCGAGCGCAAGATCCACCAGATCGACCCCGACACGGGCGAGGTCAAGCGCACCATCGAGTCGAACCGATTCGTCACGGGCGTGACCTGGGTCGACGGCGAGCTGTGGCACGGCACCTGGGAAGGCGAGCACAGCGATATCCGCCGCATCGACCCGGGCAGCGGCGCCGTGCTCGAGCGGCTGGAAATGCCGGCCGGCACGGCGGTGAGCGGGCTGGAGTCCGACGGCGCCGGACTGTTCTACGCGGGCGGCGGCACCAGCGGCAAGGTGCGCGCCATCCGGCGCCCGCACAAGGCCGCGACCAGCAACGGCGCTTCGCGCTGATTGACTGAATAGCTGGCTGGCGGCGCGCCCGCCGGCTTACGGAGCAAGCAGGTTTCGATCTGCCCCAAGCGGGCAGCCGGGCAGCGCCTTGCCATTTTTTTTCTCAACCACTGAACCAGGAGCTTCATCATGAGCATTGCCATTGCACAGAAGGAACCGATCCGCGCCGACCATCCCGTGGTGCCCGAAGACCGCTGGGTGGCCGCGCGCAAGTCGCTGCTCGACCACGAGAAGGAGCTGACGCGCCTGCGCGACCAGATTGCCCGCGAGCGGCGTGCGTTGCCGTGGGTGCATGTCAAGAAGAACTACGTGTTCGACACGCACGAGGGCCCGCGCAGGCTGGGCGAGCTGTTCGACGGTCGCCACCAGTTGCTGGTGCAGCATTTCATGCTCGGGCCAGACTGGGAGCAGGGCTGCCCCAGCTGCTCGTTCATGTCCGACCACCTCAGCAGCGGCATGCAGACGCACCTGGCGCACCGGGACACGACGCTGCTGGTGGTGTCGCGCGCGCCGCTGGAGCAGATCGAGCGATTCCGCCGCCGCATGGGCTGGGACTTCAAATGGGTGTCGGCCTACGGCAGCGACTTCAACCACGACTTCGGCGTGAGCTTCTCGCCGGCGCAGGTGGCCTCGGGCGAGGTGCCCTACAACTACACGGTGCAGGCCTTTCCGGCCGAGGAAGCGCCGGGGGTGAGCGTGTTCTTCAAGGACGACGTGGGCACGGTCTATCACACCTATTCGACCTATGGCCGCGGTGTGGAAGTGATGATGGGCACCTACGACCTGCTGGACCTGACGCCCAAGGGCCGGGACGAGCGCAACCCGAACTGGGCAATGGACTGGGTTCGCCACCACGACCGCTACGAGACGGCGCCGGTGATCCAGCCTGCCGCCGCCACCGTGGCTGCTGCCTGCTGCCACGCGCAGGATTGACTGGCAGGGCGGCAAGCCAGCCGGGGTGAAGTGTCATGACGGAGCTTTGGCCTTGGCTGGCGATTGCCGGGTTGGGCGCACTGCACGGCCTGAACCCGGCCACCGGCTGGATGCTCGTCGCCGCCTGGGGCCTGCGCTCGGGGCATCGTGGGCAGGCGCTGCGGGTGTTGTGGCCCATCGGGCTGGGGCATCTTGCATCGGTGGGGCTGGTGGCGATGCTGGTGCTGGCGGGCTTGTCGGTAAGCCGCACGCTGCTGCAGTGCACCGTGGGGGCGCTGTTGCTGGTGTCCGTGGCGGCGCATTTCTGGCGGCGCACGCCCAAGGCAATGCGCGCGCCGGCAGGGCAGGTGGGGATGGCGCTGTGGTCCTTCCTGATGTCGAGCCTGCACGGCGCGGGGTTGATGGTGGTGCCGGCGCTGCTTCCTCTTTGCGCTGCCGGCGCGGGCAGTGCACTCGACTCGAAGCCGCTGCTCGTCGCGCTCGCTGCGCTTGGGTTGCACGGCGCGGCGATGCTGGCGGTGACGGGGCTGACGGCCTTGGGGCTCTTGCGTGGCTTCGAGCTGTGGCACCGGCGTCTTGCCCGCTGCGACTGATGCCAGGGTTGTTCCACCCGACGGCCAATTTGCGTCATGATGCCCCGTCCACGTCGACGGAGATTCAAATGACCGATTCTTCATCCATCAAGGTTGGCCACCTGTCCATTCGCTATCTGGTGGACGGCTCCGAGACTGGCAGCGTCGGCATGTTCGAGCTCAAGGTCCCGCCGGGTTCCAATGTGCCGCCACCGCACAGCCACACCGACAACGACGAATGCGTGTACGTCCTGGAGGGAACCCTTCGGTACGCTGTCGACGCTGTGGTTCGCGACCTCTGCGTTGGCGAGAGCATGTACAGCCCGAAGGGGAGCGTCCATCAGTTCTCGAACCCCTTCGACACGGAAGTGCGAGCGCTTGTCGTGCAGTCGCCAGATATTGGCGCCAAGTACTTTCGAGATGTGGCGGCAGTCGTGAACACTGCAGGCCCGCCGGACAGGGCGGCCTTGGTTTCCGTCATGGCCCGCTATGGCCTGGTACCCGCCTCACCAGGCGGCGCGTAGTCGTGCGGCAAGTGCCGCATGCAGCGCTTCCCTCATGCGGCCCGCCATGGCGTCAAGCGCGGAATCCAGCGCGGTACGTTGCTGCGAAAGCTCTCGTACTCCGTGCCGAATGTCTGCTCGAGCGTCGGCTCTTCGTACACCACCACGAAGACATGGAAAGAAAGCCAGAGTAGCGCGCCGTACCACAGGAGGCTTGCGTCGCCGAACAAGAGGGCCTGGCCAAGAATGACCGCGACGACCGCGACGTAGATCGGATTTCGCACGTAGCGATAAAGGCCGGTCACCACGAGCTTTCGCGTTGGCGCGATCGGGGCGGGCGTCCCCAGCCCCTGCAGCGCAAAACGGGCAAATGAATCCACGAGTCCGCTCACTCCGGCGAGGATCAATATCCCGCCGAGGATGATGCGGCTCAGGTCGATGCCCAAGGACGTTGACCGAAACTCCCACTGCGTGACCCACCAGGGGACGAAGCCTGCCAGCATCAACGGCGCAATGACGAAGAACAGGGTGGAGCCCAGGACGGCAATTGCTTTTGACATTGCGTGCGCTCTCTCGGTCGCCAGAAGAATAGCGCAGCAGATCCCCCCTGCTGCCAGCCCGGCGACTCGACCTTCGTCGCGACAAAAGTCCCCCAAAAACCCAGGCCAGCGCAACAATAGCCTGCAGAACCACGGGTTAACCCTGCCAGGCCATACCGCCCGCCACATAGCTCATATCGTTTCGTGGATATGCGAAATGGCGCGCAAGGCACTAACTTCCAGGGTGCACGCCAACCAGCCTCAAGAACACTTCGGCCCACGAGCATGAGCAGCACCAGCAGCACCCAACCCATCCGCTTCTATCACCAGGGGCGAGTCGTCGACATCAGCGGCGTCCATCCCACGCGCACCGTGCTCGACTGGCTGCGCGACGACGCCCACTGCACCGGCACCAAGGAAGGCTGCAACGAAGGCGACTGCGGCGCCTGCACCGTGGTCATCGGCGAGCTGGCAGCCCCGGGCGACAAGGACGCGGTCAACGGCCTGAAGCTGCAGAGCGTCAACGCCTGCATCCAGTTCCTGCCCACCCTCAACGGCAAGGCCCTGTTCACCGTCGAAGACCTCAAGGGTCAATGTGCCGGTCAGGGCGCCCACGGCAGCCAGCACGGCAAGCACCCGGTCACCCCGCTGCACCCCGTGCAGCAGGCCCTGGTCGAATGCCACGGTTCGCAGTGCGGCTTCTGCACCCCCGGCTTCGTCATGTCGCTGTGGTCCAACTACGAGCAGCACCAGTCCTGCGGCACCCGCCCCAGCCGCCAGCAACTGGCCGACGACCTGTCGGGCAACCTGTGCCGCTGCACCGGCTACCGCCCCATCCTGGACGCCGGCCAGCGCATGTTCGACCTGCCCGCCGTGCGCCTGGACACCCAGCCCGTCGTGCAGGCCCTGCAGACCCTGCAGAACGAATCGGCCTTTGAATACACCGCCCCGCTGGGAGTGCGCACCGACCATTTCCACGCCCCCAAGACCCTGGCCCAGCTGGCGCAGCTGCGCATGGACAAGCCGCGTGCCCAGATCCTGGCCGGCTCCACCGATGTGGGCCTGTGGGTCAACAAGCAGTTCCGTGACCTGGGCGACATCATCTATGTCGGCGACGTCGAGGAACTCAAGGCCGTCGAGGAGCGCAGCGGCGCGCAGGGCCCCGAGCTCTACATCGGCGCCGGCGCCTCGCTCGAAGCCGCCTGGTCCGCGCTGGCAGAACGCTTCGAAGGCCTGACCGACGTCTGGCTGCGCTTTGCCTCGCCGCCCATCCGCCATGCCGGCACCATGGGCGGCAACGTGGCCAACGGCTCGCCCATCGGCGATTCGCCCCCGGTGCTCATGGCGCTGGACGCGCAGATCGAGCTGCGCCAGGGCGAACGCGTGCGCCGCATGCCGCTGACCGACTTCTACGTCGACTACATGAAGAACAAGCTGGAGCCCGGCGAGTTCGTGCAGGCCGTGGCGGTTCCGCTGTCGGTGGCCGCGCGCCGCATCCGCGCCTACAAGATCAGCAAGCGCTTCGACTGCGACATCTCGGCCCTGTGCGGAGCCTTCTCGCTGGAGCTGGGCGCCGACGACAAGGTCAAGGCCATCCGCCTGGCCTTTGGCGGCATGGCCGCCATCGTCAAGCGCGCGGCCAAGGCCGAGGCGGCCCTGGTCGGCCAGCCCTGGACCCAGGCGAGTGTCGACGCCGCGCGTGCCGCGCTGGCGGAAGACTTCACGCCCCTGTCCGACATGCGTGCCTCGGCTGCCTACCGCCTGCAGGTGGCGCAGAATCTGATCACGCGCCTGTGGCTTGAAACCCGCCGCCAGGACGCCTTGCCGCAAGAGGCCACCAGTGTGTGGAGCGTCATGCCGCACGCCGTGAACGCCGCCGCAGCAGCCGCCACCGCCGAAGGAGCATGAAGATGAACAAGCCCATTGATCCCCGCCTGCTCCAGAACGCCGAAGAAGCCTTTGCGGACTATGTGGCCAACACGGCCGCACGCATCGACACCGGCGCCGAAGCCAAGGCGCACGCCCAGGGCGCGCGCGTGGGCATCAGCCGTCCGCACGAATCGGCCGCGCTGCACGTGGCCGGCGAAGCCACCTATGTGGACGACATTCCCGAACTCACCGGCACGCTGCATTGCGCGCTGGGCCTGTCGCCGGTGGCCGCCGGCCGCCTGACCGGCGTGAAGCTGGACGCCATCCGCGCCATGCCCGGCGTGGTGGACGTGCTCACGGCCCAGGACATTCCGGGCAGCAACGACTGCGGCTCCATCGTCCACGACGACCCGATCCTGTGCGACGGCGAGATCCGCTTCCTGGGCCAGCCGGTGTTCGCCGTGGTGGCGCGCACCCGCAACGAGGCGCGCCGCGCCGCCGCCAAGGCCAAGGACGTGCTGTCCATCGACGCCGCCACGCCGGTGCTCACGCCGCGCCAGGCGCATGAAAAGGGCCAGTACGTGGTGCCGCCGATGCACCTGGAGCGCAGCACCACCGAAGGTGGCGCCAAGGCCGCCATCGCCCGCGCCCCGCACAAGCTCAAGAGCAGCTTCGACGTGGGCGGCCAGGAGCAGTTCTACCTGGAAGGCCAGATCAGCTACGCCATCCCGAAGGAAGGCGGCGCCGTGCTGGTGCATTGCTCCACGCAGCACCCCAGCGAGATGCAGCACCTGGTGGCGCATGCGCTGCACCTGCATGCCAACGAAGTGCAGGTGGAGTGCCGCCGCATGGGCGGCGGCTTCGGCGGCAAGGAGTCGCAGTCGGGCCTGTTCGCCTGCGTGGCCGCCATTGCCGCGCACAAGCTGAAGAAGCCGGTGAAGCTGCGGCTGGACCGCGATGACGACTTCATGATCACCGGCCGGCGGCATTGCTTCTGGTACGAGTACGAAGTGGGCTTCGACGACGAGGGCCGCGTGCTGGGTGCCGAGATTTCCATGGTCTCGCGCGCCGGCCACTCGGCCGACCTGTCGGGCCCGGTGATGACCCGCGCCATCTGCCACTTCGACAACGCCTACTGGCTGCCCGACGTGTCCATGCACGGCTACTCGGGCAAGACCAACACGCAGAGCAACACGGCCTTCCGTGGCTTCGGCGGCCCGCAGGGTGCCATTGCCATCGAAAACATCATGGATTCCATTGCCCGCCAACTGGGCAAGGACCCGCTGGATGTGCGCCGCATCAACTTCTACGGCAAGACCGAGCGCAACGTCACGCCGTACCGCCAGCTGGTGAGCGACAACGTGATCCACGAACTGGTGGGCCAGCTCGAGGACAGCAGCGACTACCGCAGCCGCCGCGAGGCGATTTCTGCCTTCAACGCCGCCAGCCCGGTGCTCAAGCGCGGTATTGCGCTGGCGCCGCTGAAGTTCGGCATCTCGTTCAACGTGAAGCACTTCAACCAGGCCGGCGCGCTGGTGCACGTCTACACCGACGGCTCCATCCTGGTGAACCACGGCGGCACCGAGATGGGCCAGGGCCTGAACACCAAGGTGGCGCAGGTGGTGGCGCATGAGCTGGGCGTGCGCTTCGACAGCGTGCGTGCCACCGCCACCGACACCACCAAGGTGGCCAATACCTCGGCCACCGCCGCATCGACCGGCGCCGACCTGAACGGCAAGGCCGCGCAGGATGCGGCCCGCCAGATCAAGGAGCGCCTGGCCGCCTGTGCCGCCGCGCGCCACGGCGGCAAGGCCGAGGACGTGCGCTTTGCCAACGACAAGGTCGAGGTCAACGGCAAGACGCTGACCTTCGCCACCCTGGTGGGCGAGGCCTACCTGGACCGCGTGCAGCTGTGGTCCGACGGCTTCTACGCCACCCCGGGCCTCTCGTGGGACCGCGAGACCATGACCGGCCGGCCCTTCTACTACTACGCCTACGGCGCCGCCGTGAGCGAAGTGGTGGTGGACACGCTCACGGGCGAATGGAAGCTGCTGCGCGCCGACATCCTGCACGACGCCGGCCGCTCGATGAACCCGGCGGTGGACATCGGCCAGGTGGAAGGCGCCTTCATCCAGGGCATGGGCTGGCTCACCACCGAGGAGCTGGTGTGGCATCCGCAAAGCGGCAAGCTCACCACCCACGCGCCCAGCACCTACAAGATCCCGACGGCCAACGACTGCCCGCCGGTGTTCAACGTGCAGCTGTTCGAGGGCGACAACTACGAAGACTCGATCCACCGCTCCAAGGCGGTTGGCGAGCCGCCGCTGCTGCTGCCGTTCTCGGTGTTCTACGCCATCCGCGACGCGGTTTCGGCCACTGCCGACCACCGGGCCGATCCGCCGCTGCGCGCGCCGGCCACGAGCGAAGCGATCCTGAACGCGATCACCGCGGTGCGGGCTGCTGCAGCCTGAACTGATTCAACTCATACCTGAACGGAAAGGACCGTCGCGGGCAGTGCCGCGGGACCGGCTTCGCCGGGCCGTGGGCGCCCCTGCCTTGAGGCAATCCGAAGCAGCAAGAAGTGCTCGGAAATCCGGGGGAGGGTGTATACCCTTCCGCGTATAGACCTCACGTCCGGACAGCTATGAGAGAACAAGCGCTTTTCGACAAGATCGACCTCCACCTCATCCGAGTACTGCACACCGTGTTGACCGATCGCAGCGTCTCGCGTGCCGCCATCCGGCTGGGCATGTACCAACCCGCAGTGTCCGCGGCGCTAAAGCGCCTGCGCGACCTGGCGGGAGACCCGCTGCTGGTGCGATCGGGCACCGGCATGGTGCCCACGGATGCAGGCCTGCGGATGATCGAGCCGGCGGCCGCCATCCTGCGCTCGGCCGAGATGCTGTTCTCCGATGCGCGCGGCTTCGATCCGCAGACGGCCACCGGCACCTTCCGCATCGCAGCCAGCGACTACCTCGACCCGATGTTCCTGCCGCTGCTGGTGGCGCAGATCAAGAGCCTGGCGCCCCTGATGCGCATCGAGATCCACCCGCTCACCTCCGACTCCGACTACCACGCGCACCTGTCGCTGGGGCAGGTGGACGTGGTCATCGGCAACTGGCTCAAGCCGCCGGAAGACCTGCACATGGCGCGCCTGCTGGACGACGACCTGGTGTCGCTGGTCAACAAGGACCACCCGGCCACGCGCCGCGGCTGGGACGCCGACACCTGGCTGGCGGTGGACCACATCGCGCCCACGCCGCTGCATCCCGGCGCGCGCGGAATCATCGACCAGATGCTCGACGAGGTGGGCCTGCGCCGCAACATCGCGGCGCGCTGCGCGCACTTCAGCCTCATTCCGGACATGGTGGCCTCCAGCCTGCTGGTGCTGACCACCGGCCGCCAGTATTGCGAGCGCTTCACCGAGCGGCTGCCGGTGAAGGTTCTCGAATGCCCCATCGCATTGCCCCGGCTCGTGTACTACCAGCTGTGGCACGAACGCACGCATTCGTCGGCGTCGGCGCGCTGGCTGCGCGAGCGCATCAAGGCCGTGGCGGCGTCGCTGCGGCCTGCACCGGTAGGGGCCCTGGCCCAGTAGAGAGAGTTTTCCAAGAGTGGCGGCCTTCTCCAAAGGCCGCATCGATTCCAACAGAAAGACGGAGACAAGCGCTATGGAACGTACAGAAAAAATGCCCCCGGTCGCAGGGCACGGTGCCACGCACCACAACGAGGGCAGCTGGATCGAGAAGATCTTCAAGCTAAGGGAACACAACACCACGTTCCGCACCGAGGTCGTCGCAGGGCTGACCACCTTCCTGACGATGGCCTACATCATCTTCGTCAACCCCAGCATCCTGGGCGCGGCCGGCATGCCCAAGGAAGCCGTGTTCGTCGCCACCTGCCTGATCGCGGCGCTGGGCACCGGCATCATGGCCCTGTACGCCAACTACCCGATCGCGCTGGCCCCGGGCATGGGCCTGAACGCCTATTTCGCGTTCGTGGTCGTCGGCCACATGGGCTTCACCTGGCAGGCTGCGCTGGGCGCGGTGTTCGTCTCGGGCTGCCTGTTCCTGCTGGTCACCGTGACCGGGCTGCGCGAACTCATCGTCAATGGCATTCCGCATTCGATGCGGGTGTCCATTACCGTGGGCATCGGCATGTTCCTGGCGCTGATCGCGCTCAAGAGCGCCGGCATCGTGGCCGCATCGCCGGCCACCTTCGTCACGCTGGGTGACCTGCACACGGCCCCCGTGATCCTGTCGTCCCTGGGCTTCCTGATGATCGTCGCGCTGGACAAGCTCAAGGTGCCCGGCGCCATCCTGATCGGCATCCTGGTGGTGACGGTGCTGTCGTTCTTCTTCGGCGGCAACCAGTTCAACGGCGTGGTGTCGACCCCGCCGTCGATCGCGCCCACCTTCCTGCAGCTGGACATCATGGGTGCGCTCAAGGGCGGCATCCTGAACGTGATCCTGGTGTTCTTCCTGGTCGAGCTGTTCGACGCCACCGGCACGCTGATGGGCGTGGCCAAGCGCGCCGGCCTGCTGACCGAAGGCAAGATGCACCGCCTGAACAAGGCCCTGCTGGCCGACAGCGGCGCCATCTTCGCCGGCTCGCTGCTGGGCACCTCCAGCACCACCGCCTATGTGGAAAGCGCGGCAGGCGTGCAGGCGGGCGGGCGCACGGGCCTGACGGCCCTGACGGTGGCCATCCTGTTCCTGGCCTGCCTGGTGATCTCGCCGCTGGCGGGCTCCGTGCCTGGCTACGCCACCGCCCCAGCCCTGCTGTACGTGGCCTGCCTGATGCTGCGCGAGCTGACCGAGCTGGACTGGGACGACTCCACCGAAGTCATCCCCGCGGTGGTGACCGCGCTGGTGATGCCTTTCACCTATTCCATTGCCAACGGCCTGGCTTTCGGCTTCATTTCTTATGCCGCCATCAAGCTGCTGACCGGCCGGGTACGGGATGTGCATGCGATGGTCTGGATAATCGCTGCCGTGTTCCTGTTCAAGTTCGTCTATATCGGCGGTTGAGCGGGACCCAGCCTCCTCTTTGAGGGAGACCCGCATGACTGCACCCAGACTACAACTTTCGAACATCACCAAGCGCTACCCCTCGGTGGTAGCCAACAGCGACGTGTCGCTGATCGTCCAGCCCGGCGAGACCCACGCCGTGCTGGGCGAGAACGGCGCCGGCAAGTCGACGCTGATGAAGATCATCTACGGCTCGGTGAAGCCGGACGAGGGCAGCGTCCTCTTCAACGGGCAGGCGGCGACCATCCGCAACCCGCAGGAGGCGCGGGCCCTGGGCATCAGCATGGTGTTCCAGCACTTCAGCCTGTTCGACACGCTCACCGTGGCCGAGAACGTCTGGCTGGGGCTGGACAAGAGCCTGAAGCTGGCCGAGGTGACGCGCCGCATCACCCAGAAGGCGGCCGAGTACGGGCTGGACATCGAGCCCACGCGGCCGGTGCACACGCTGAGCGTGGGCGAGATGCAGCGGGTGGAGATCATCCGCGCGCTGCTCACCGACCCCAAGCTGCTCATCCTGGACGAACCCACCTCGGTGCTCACCCCGCAGGCGGTGCAAAAGCTGTTCGTGGTGCTCAAGCAGCTGGCCTCCGAGGGTTGCAGCATCCTCTACATCAGCCACAAGCTGCACGAGATCCGCGAGCTGTGCAGCGCCTGCACGGTGCTGCGCGGCGGCAAGGTCACGGGGGTGTGCAACCCGCAGCAGGAAAGCAACGAGTCGCTCTCGCGCCTGATGATCGGTGCCGAGCCACCGCCGCTGACGCACCGGCCGGTGCACGCGGGCCAGGTGGCGCTGCGGGTCAAGGCCCTGGCGCTGCCGCGCGAAGACCAGTTCGGCGTCGACCTCGACCAGGTGTCGCTGGACGTGCGTGCCGGCGAGGTGGTGGGCATCGCCGGGGTCTCGGGCAACGGGCAGAAGGAACTGCTGTATTCGCTCTCGGGCGAAGACACGCGCGCCGAGCCCGGAATGATCGAGATCCTGGGCAAGGCGGCCGGCCGGATGCACCCGCGCCAGCGCCGCGCGCTGGGCATGCATTTCGTGCCGGAAGAGCGCCTGGGCCGCGGCGCAGTGCCCAGCCTGGGCCTGGCGCACAACCTGCTGCTCACCCGCAGCGAAGCGGTGGGGCAGGGCGGCTGGATCCGCACCGGCGCGCTGGACAAGCAGGCCGCTTCCATCATCGAGCGCTTCAAGGTCAAGGCCGGCGGACCGGCATCGGCGGCACGCTCGCTTTCGGGCGGCAACCTGCAGAAGTTCATCGTGGGGCGCGAAATCGATGCCGGGCCCAAGGTCTTCATCGTGTCGCAGCCCACCTGGGGCGTGGACGTGGGCGCCGCGGCGCTCATCCGCAACGAGATCCTTGCCCTGCGCGATGCCGGCTGCGCCGTGCTCGTGGTGAGCGAGGAACTGGACGAGCTGTTCGAGATCTCCGACCGGCTCTATGTGATTGCAAAGGGGCGCATGTCGCCATCCATTGACCGGGCCGCGGCCACCGTGACGCAGATCGGCGAATGGATGAGCGGCCTGTGGGACAAACCGGCCGGCGCAGCCGGCCAGAAGAAGAATGAGGAGGCGGCCCATGCTTAAGCTCGAACCGCGCCCGCAGCTCTCGCGCTTCTGGAGCTACGGCTCGCCCATCCTGGCGCTGCTCATCACCGTGCTCATCGGCGTGGCGCTCTTCGCCGCGCTGGGCAAGGACCCGGTCAAGGGCCTGCAGGTCTTTTTCTGGGAGCCCATCAAGAGCGGCTACGCCCTGGGCGAGCTGATGGTCAAGGCCACGCCGCTGCTCATCATCGCCCTGGGGCTGGCGGTGTGCTTCCGCTCCAACGTGTGGAACATCGGCGCCGAGGGGCAGTTCGTGTTCGGCGCCATTGCTGCCGGCGGCATGGCGCTGCTGGCCGACAAGGGCACCGGCAGCTGGATCGTGGCCGCCATCCTGCTGGCGGGCATTGCCGGGGGAATGGTGTGGGCCGGCATCGTGGCATTCCTGCGCGACCGCTTCAATGCCAGCGAGATCCTGGTGAGCCTGATGCTGGTCTACGTGGCCACGCTGCTGCTGGGCTACATGGTCTACGGGCCGTGGAAAGACCCGCTGGGCTACAACTTCCCGCAGACCAAGACCTTCGAGGCGGTGACGCAGATCCCGCGCCTCATCAAGGGCTCGCGGGTGAGCATCGGGCTC
Source organism: Pseudomonadota bacterium (assembly GCA_018241225.1). Lineage (GTDB taxonomy): Bacteria > Pseudomonadota > Gammaproteobacteria > Burkholderiales > Burkholderiaceae_C > Variovorax. The sequence goes on along the minus strand of JAFEEG010000021.1, from coordinate 20,720 downwards.
ATCATCGCCCTGGTTGGTGCGGGCGTGCTGTGGGTGTTCCTGTTCCGTACGCGGTCGGGCTTTGCCCAGCAGGTGGGCGGGCTGGCGCCGGCGGCGGCACGCTATGCGGGCTTCTCGGCGCGCAAGGCGGTCTGGATCGCGCTGCTGACCTCCGGCGGCGCGGCCGGCCTGGCGGGCGCGCTGGAAGTGGCGGGCCCCATCGGCCAGCTCAACCCGTACGTGCCGGCCGGCTACGGCTTCGCGGCCATCATCGTGGCCTTCGTGGGGCGGCTGCATCCGGTGGGCATGATCTTCTCGGCCATCCTGATGAGCATGTTCTACATCGGCGGGGAGCTTGCGCAGTCGCGGCTGGGGCTGCCCAAGTCGCTGACGGGTGTGTTCCAGGGGCTGCTGCTGTTCACGCTGCTGGCTTGCGACACGCTCATTGCGTACCGGATCAAGCGCAAGGCGGCGCCGAAGATTGCGGCTTCGGCGGGCACGTCGTCGCTGCAAGCCAGCACGCCGATCACGGCCACCACAGTCACGCCCGCACAGCAGGAGGCCTGATCCATGGAAAGCTACGCACTCCTTCTGGGCTCCACGCTCTCGGCCGGCACGGTGCTGGCCATCGCGGCCCTTGGCCTGCTCATCAACGAGAAGGCCGGCATCGTCAACCTGGGTGCCGAGGGCATCATGCTGTGCGCGGCCATCGCCGGCTTCGCCACGGTGGTCGGCACGCACAACACCTGGCTGGGCTTTGCGGCCGGCATGGGGGCGGGCGCGCTGCTGGCCGCCTTCTTCGGCGTGCTGGTGATCTGGCTCAACACCAACCAGTACGCCACCGGCCTGGCGCTGAGCCTGTTCGGGGCGGGCTTCTCGGCCTTTGCCGGCATCCGCTATGTGCAGGCCAAGCTGCCTGAGAGCACGTCCTACGCCATTCCCGGCCTGGCCGACATCCCGCTGCTGGGCCCGGCGCTGTTCCGCCACCACCCCATGGTGTATTTCGCGGTGCTGCTCACCGCGGGCCTGATCTGGTTCCTGTATCGCACGCGTGCCGGGCTGGTGCTGCGCTCGGTGGGCGAGTCGCCCGAGTCGGCGCATGCGCTGGGCTACCCGGTGCGGCGCATCCGCTTCATGGCGGTGATCGCAGGCGGCGCGCTGTGCGGGTTGGCAGGTGCCTACCTATCCACCGTGTACACCCCGCTGTGGGTGGAAGGCATGGTGGCCGGCCGCGGCTGGATTGCCCTGGCGCTGACCACCTTCGCCACCTGGCGGCCGATACGGGTGCTGCTGGGCGCCTACCTGTTCGGCGGTGTGTCGATGCTGGGCTTTCACCTGCAGAGCACGGGCGTGAACGTGCCGGCCCAGTTCCTGAGCATGCTGCAGTACATCGCGCCCATCGTGGTGCTGGCCATCATCTCGCGCAACCCGGCGTTCATTCGCGTGAACATGCCGGCTTCCATCGGAAAACCCTTCTATCCAGGCTCATAATCCCCGCTTGCATTTGGAAACGTGCGTGCGCTCTGGCGCGCGTTTTCACACCGGTTTCGCCAACCTGTCCTTTGAGGATCTCGAAAAATGACTGACCTGAACAAGCGTTCCCTGCTCCTGGCGGCTGCTTCGGCAGCGGCTGCGGCAGCCCTGATCGGCTGCGGCAAGAAGGAAGAGGCGCCCGCGCCCGCTGCAGCGCCTGCCGCCCCGGCGCCCACGGCCGCCGCGCCCGCGCCGGCCGCTACCGGCCCGCTGAACATCGCGTTCGCCTATGTCGGCCCGGTTGGCGATGGCGGCTGGAGCTTTGCGCACGACGTGGCCCGCAAGGCGCTGGAAAAGGAATTCGGCGACAAGATCAAGACCACCTATGTCGAGAGCGTGCCCGAGGGCGCCGACGCCGAGCGCGTCATCCGCGACATGGTCGGCCAGGGCAACAAGCTGATCTTCGGCACCACCTTCGGCTACATGGAGCCCATGCTCAAGGTCGCGGCCGATGCCAAGGACGTCAAGTTCGAGCACGCCACCGGCTACAAGACCTCGGACAACATGCGCACCTACGACAGCCGCACGTACGAAGGTGCGTACATGGCTGGCGTCATTGCCGGCGGCATGACCAAGAGCAACGTGCTGGGCGTGGTCGGCTCGGTGCCGATTCCCGAGGTGCTGCGCAACATCAACTCCTTCACCCTGGGCGCGCAGTCGGTCAACCCGAAGATCACGACCAAGGTGGTGTGGGTCAACGAGTGGTTCAGCCCCCCGAAGGAAACCGAGGCCGCCACGGCCCTGATCAACGGCGGCGCCGACGTGCTGTTCCAGAACACCGACTCGCCCGCCGTGCTGAAGACGGCGCAGGAAAAGGGCAAGCGCGCCTTCGGCTGGGATTCGGACATGACCGCCTACGGCCCCAAGGCCCACCTGGCCTCGTCCATCATCAACTGGGAGCCCTACTACAAGAAGGCCACGCAAGACGTGCTGGACGGCAAGTGGACCACCGGCCAGAGCTGGTGGGGCGTGAAGGAAGGCGCCATCGACATCGTGTCGATCGCCGACGACGTGCCGGCCGACCTGAAGGCCAAGGTGGACGACGTGAAGAAGGGTCTGAAGGACGGCAGCTTCTCCATCTGGAAGGGTCCGATCGTCGGCCAGGACGGCAAGGAAGTCGTGGCTGCGGGCGCCGTGGCGGACGACAAGTTCCTCACCAGCATCAACTTCTACGTGAAGGGCGTCGAGGGCAAGGTCCCGGGCGGCGACAAGAAGTAAGCCGCCGGCGCGTTTTCCGCGCTGACAGCCAAGGGTTGCCCGGTGCGGGCAACCCTTTTTTCTTTAGAGCGAAGCACATGATCGAGAAAGAGCTTTGGCACCCGGTGGCGCTGGCGACCGACGTGGTCGATTCGCCGGTACCGGCCCGCCTGCTGGCCGAAGACCTGGTGCTGTGGCGCGATGCCCAGGGCCGCGTTCATGCGTGGCAGGACCAGTGCCCGCATCGCGGCGCGAAGTTGTCGCTGGGCCGCGTGGTGCCCTGCGCTGCAGAAGCGGGCGGCTCGCGGCTGGAATGTCCCTACCACGGCTGGCGCTTCGATGCGGCTGGCCAGTGCCGCGAAGTGCCGGCGCTGCCGGGCTTCACGCCGCCGGCCACGCACAAGGCTCGCGCCTTTGCCACGCGCCAGGCCCATGGCCTGGTCTGGGTGCGGCTCGACGGCCAGGATGCGGGCGAGCTGCCGGCCTTCGAAGCAGAGGCCGACGAGCATCTTCGCAAGCTCAACTGCGGCCCCTATGTGGTGGAAGCCAGCGCGCCGCGGCTGGTCGAGAACTTCCTGGACATGTCGCACTTCGGCTTCGTGCACGAAGGCTGGCTGGGCGCGCGCGAGATGGCGGCCATCGACGACTACAAGGTCGAGGCCACGCCCACCGGATTGCTGGCCACCGGCTGCAAGGCCTGGCAGCCGCAGTCTTCCATCAACTCCACGCGGCCGGCGCACGTGGAATACAGCTACGAGGTCACGGCGCCGTATTCGGCCGTGCTGGTGAAGATCCCGGAGGCGCAGAGCGTGGGCGCCCAGGGCTATCGCGAATCCATTGCGCTGTTCATCTGCCCCACCGATGCTGACCGATGCACCGTATGGTTCCGCCTTGCCATGGCCGACTGGCAGCGCGGCGAGGCCGAGCTTCGCCAGTTCCAGGACACCATCTTCCTGCAGGACAAGCCGGTGCTCGAATCGCAGCGGCCCAAGCCCTTGCCGCTGGACCTGCGGGCCGAGCTGCACACCGCCGCCGACAAGGCATCATCCTTCTATCGCCGATACCTCAAGGGTCTTGGCATCACCTTTGGAGTCTGCTGATGAGCGCAAACAACATCCCCCACATTCCCGACATCCCCCACATCGCCCCCGAGCGCCTGCCTGACTTGCTGCGCGCCATTCCGAAGGCCGAGCTGCACATGCACATCGAAGGCTCGCTGGAGCCCGAGCTGATCTTCGCGCTGGCCCAGCGCAATGGCGTGAGCATTCCCTACGCCAGCGTGGAGGAGCTTCGCAAGGCCTACGCCTTCACCAACCTGCAGACCTTCCTGGACATCTACTACGCCGGCGCCAGCGTGCTCATCACCGAGCAGGACTTCTACGACATGGCCTGGGCCTACCTGGAGCGCGCCAAGGCCGACAACGTGGTGCACACCGAGATGTTCTTCGACCCGCAGACGCACACCGCGCGCGGCATTGCGGTGAAGACGGTCATCGACGGCCTGCACCGCGCCTGCATCGACGCCAAGGCCAGGCTGGGCGTGAGTGCATCGCTCATCCTGTGCTTCCTGCGCCACCTGAGCGAGGAAGAGGCGTTCGCCACGCTCGAAGAAGCGCTGCCGTACCGCGACAAGTTCATCGGCGTCGGCCTGGATTCAAGCGAAGTGGGCCACCCGCCCGAGAAGTTTGCGCGCGTGTTCGCCCGCTGCCGCGAGCTGGGTTTGCACCTGGTGGCCCATGCCGGTGAAGAGGGCCCGCCGGCCTATGTGTGGAGCGCGCTGGACGTGCTGAAGGTCGAGCGCATCGACCACGGCGTGCAGTCGGCCAAGGACCCGGCCCTGATGCAGCGCCTGGCCAAGGAGCGCATGCCGCTCACGGTGTGCCCGCTGTCCAACCTCAAGCTGTGCGTGTTCCCCGACTTGAACCAGCACAACATCAAGGAGCTGCTCGACGCCGGCCTGGTCGCGACCATCAACTCCGACGACCCGGCCTACTTCGGCGGCTACATGAACGAGAACTGGCTGCAGACCTTTGCCGCCACCGGGCTCGACGCAAGGCATGCATGGCAACTCGCGGCCAACAGCTTCGAGGCGAGCTTCATCGACGAGCCAAGCAAAAAGGCCTACATGGAGCAGCTGGACGCCGCGTTCGACCGCTTTGCCTGATCGGGCGAGGGGGCTTTTGGGGCGCTCATCAAGGAATCATTCGGCCTTCCTAGAATGGGTTGGCCGATTCAAGATTCCTCCCGATTGCCATCAAGGAAGGGCCTCATGCTCGATTTCGACATGCCTTCGCAAGCCCAGGCCGTTCGCAACGTCCTTGCCGAACGCGGTCCGCACGCCGCACTGGCGCTGCTCAACGACCGCACCAATTTCCGATTCACCGCGCTGTACAAGCTCGAAGACGGCGAGATGCGCGCGGTGCATGCCTTCGACCGCACCAGCGAGTACCGCACCTGGCTGTCGGCCGTGCCGCTGGAAAGCAGCTTCTGCCGCTTCGCGATCGAGCACGGCGAGTTCATGACCGAGCACGCCTCGGCGGACGAGCGGCTGGCGCGCCCGTATGCCGGCCTGGTCGAGTCCTACTACGGCCATGTCCTGCGCAATGCGGACGGCAGTCCCGCGGGCACCTTCATCCATTTCGACCTGGAGCCGCGCAGCATCGAGCAGCAGGAGCAGGCGTTCCTGCGCGACCTGGTGCCGCTGTTCGGCGACCACCTGGACTGACCGGCAATTTTCCGGGCCGGCACGCCCGTTAAAATAAGCATCTGGCGCTGCTGCCCCGCAGCGCCTTTTTTCTTGTGTATTGGGGCCATGTAGAGGAACACCATGTACAAAAACCTCGTGGGCCGCGCCTTGCTTGCGCTGGCTTCCACAAGTATTTTCTTTTCTTTTTCCACCCACACCGCGCAGGCGGCCGAGCCCTTGAAGATCGGCTTCGTCTACGTCACGCCGGTCACCGATGCAGGCTGGACCCACCAGCATGACGAGGGCCGCAAGGCCGTGGCGGCTGCGCTGGGCGACAAGGTGAAGACCACCTTTGTCGAGAACGTGCCCGAGGGGCCGGACGCCGAGCGCGTCATCCGCGACCTGGCACGCCAGGGCAACAAGCTCATCTTCACCTCCAGCTTCGGCTACATGGAGCCCACGCTGAAGGTTGCGCGCGACTTTCCGGACGTGAAGTTCGAGTCCATCACCGGCTACAAGCAGGCGCCCAACGTGGCCACCGCCAATGCCCGCTACTACGAGGGCCGCTATCTCTCGGGCGTCGTGGCCGCACGCATGAGCAAGACGCACGTGGCCGGCTACGTGGCGGGCTTTCCGATTCCCGAGGTTTTGCAAGGCATCAACGCCTTCACGCTGGGCATGCGCTCGGTCGACCCGAAGGCGCAGGTCAAGGTCATCTGGCTCAACGAGTGGTTCAACCCGCCGGCCGAGCGCGATGCCGCCATGGCGCTGTTCAACCAGGACGTGGACGTGATCTCGTTCCACACCGGCTCCACGGCCGTCATGGCCGCGGCGCAGGAGCGCGGCAAGATGGCCATCGCCTACCACTCCGACATGCGCAAGGTGGCGCCCGACGCACAGATCGTCGCGGTGCAGCACCTCTGGGGCGACTACTACACCCAGCGTGCCCGCGCGGTGCTCGATGGCAGCTGGAAGAGCGGCGACACCTGGGGCGGCGTGAAGGAAGGAATGATCCGCGTGGGCGAGTTCGGCCCCAAGGTGCCCAAGGCCGTCCAGGCCGAAGTGCTGGCGCGCCAGAAGGACATTGCCGAGGGCAAGCTGCAGCCCTTCCGTGCAACGGGCGGCGACGTGCGCGACAACGAGGGCAAGGTGCGCATCGGCGCAGGCAAGGCCCTGTCGGACGCCGAGATCCTGCAGATGAACTGGCTGGTCGAAGGCGTCCAGGGCCGGATCAAGTAGTCCTCGACGGGGTGCCCTCGGGGGCACCCTGGCGCGCCGCGATGACTTCGCGGTACTGCTCGACATAGCGTGATGCCATGGTCGCGGCGGAAAAGTGCGCCGCATTGGCCAGGCCGCCTTCGCGCATTGCAGCGAAGCGGGGCGCTGCCTGGCGGATGGCCCGGGCGATGGCCGCCGGGTCCTTCGGGTCCACGTACACCGCGGCGGCCGAGCCGATCTCGTTCATGGGCGCCAGGTCCGAGGTGAACACCGGGCAACCGCAGGCCTGCGCCTCGATGATGGGCCAGCCGAAGCCTTCCTGCAGCGACGGAAAGAGCAGGGCGGCCGCGCCGCAGTACAGGGCACGCAGGTCGTCGTGCGAGACATCGCGCAGCACGTGCACCCTGGCGGCAAGCCCCGGATGGCTGTCGATGAGCGCGTTCATTTCCTGGGTGAGCGGTGAGCCGACGAAGACCAGGTGCTGCACGGGCGACGATGCCGCGTCCTTGTGCAGTTCGGCAAAGCTGGCGAGCACGGCCATGCGGTTCTTGCGTGCGTGTTCATGGCCCACGTGCAGCAGGTAGGGGGCTTGCGGGTCCAGCCCGTGCGAGGCCAGGCACTTGTTCACCACGTCGACGGGCAGCAGCCCGAATTCGTTGTTCAGCCCCATGGGCACGATCTGCATGCGCGCCGCCTTGGCCAGGCTCAGGGCCAGCACCTCGCGATGGGTGGCGGCCGAGACGCATACCAGCCGGTCGGCAAAGGCGAAGCCATTGGCAATCAGCTTCTGGAAGATGCGACCCGTGAAGCCCACCTGCCAGTCGCGCACGATGCCGCGCGCCGCCTGGATGGCGATCACGTCGTGGCAGGTCAGCACGTTGGCATGCCGAGTCAGGCGCGGCATGTACATGGCGTTGGAGTGGTCGCAGACGTGCACCACGTCGGCCCACCGTGCGCGGCGTGCCAGCGCGGGCAGGAAGAGCACGAACTTGTCCAGGTAGCCGGCCCACTTGCGCAAGGCGCGTGGCATGGGCAGGCGCGCCGCGCGAGCCTGCGGGCTGAGCACCTGTACCTCACAACCCAGGCGCGGCAATTCGCGCTCGAGCATCGCCGAGAAGGCCAGCATGCTCTTCTGGTCGTCGAGCGGGTAGTTGCCGATCAGCAGGACTTTCATCGGGTGAAATTATGTCGTCAGGCTCGGCGTATGGGGGGTATACGCCTGCGGACATTGCAAAGCGTGGCCACTGGACTACGCTCGGGCGCCATGACGACGTTGAAAGCCTTTCGCGCCTCCTTGCTGCGCTTCGATCCCGCCACCACGCAAGCCCAGTACGAAGAAGACGGCCTGCTGGTCATCGGCCCCGATGCGCGAGGCCGCCAACTGGTGCAGGCCGCAGGCAGCTACTCGGCGCTGAAGGACCAGTACGCGCAGGTGCCAGTCCTGCACCTGCCGGGCCGCATCCTGGCGCCGGGCTTCATCGACATGCACGTGCACTATCCGCAGACGGACATCATCGGCGCGCCGGCCGCGGGCCTTCTGCCCTGGCTGGAGAACTACACCTTCCCGGCCGAGAGCCGCTTTGCCGACCCCGCGCATGCGAGCGCCGTGGCCGAGTTCTTCTTCGACGAGCTGCAACGCAACGGCGTGACCACCGCGCTGACCTTTGCCACCTCGCACCCCGCCTCGGTCGATGCATTCTTCGAGGCCGCGCAGCGCCGCAGCCTTCGCATGATCAGCGGCAAGGTGCTGCAGGACCGCAATTCGCCCGACGGCGTGCGCGACGAAACCGAGCAAGGCCTGCTGGACACCGAGGCGCTCATCCGCCGCTGGCACAACGTCGACCGCCTGGGTTACGCCATCACGCCGCGCTTTGCGCCCACCAGCACCGATGCGCAACTGCACGGCGCGGGCGAACTGGCCAAGGCCTTCGGCGACACCTGGATCCACACGCACGTCTCGGAAAACAAGGACGAGGTGAAGTGGGTGCGCGAGTTGTTTCCCAAGGCCCGCTCCTACCTGGACGTGTACCTGGGCTTCAACTTGATGCGCGAGCGGGCCGTGTACGCCCACTGCATCCACTTCGACGACGACGACCGCTGCCTGATGCGCGATACCGGCGCCGTCACCGCCGTGAGCCCCACGAGCAACCTGTTCCTGGGCAGCGGCTTCTTCGACTTCGAGGGCGCCGACCGCATCGGCTACCGCTACGGCCTGGCCAGCGACGTGGGCGGCGGCACCAGCTTCAGCCCCTTTGCGACCATGATGGCCGCCTACTACGCGGGCCGCGAAGGGCAGACCAAGCCGGGCGTGAGCATTCCGCCCTCGCAACTGTGGTGGCACCACACCGCCGGCGCGGCGCGTGCGCTGGGGCTGGCGGGCACGGTGGGCAATCTGCAGCCGGGCTGCGAGGCCGACTTCCTGGTGCTCAACCCGGCGGCCACGCCGCTGCTGGCGCGCAAGACCAAGCAGGCGAACAGCCTGGAAGAACTGCTGTTTTCGATGATCGTGCTGGGTGACGACCGGCTGGTGGAACGTACCGTGATCGGGCAGGCGCAGTAGCGCCATTTCGCCCGGGCCGAGCGCTACTCGGAGTAGGCGGGCGCCTTCGGAATCGTCCGTGCCTGCTCCGCGTCGTGGTTGATCCACAGGCGCGCACCCGTCTGCTTCAGGAAGGCGTCCATCTCCTGCATCGACTTGAGCGATTGCGCCTGGTCGAAGTTGATGGAGGGCACGCGCATGGCGTCCCAGTTCGCGCGCAGGTGCACGAAATCGCCCGACAGGAGCACGGGCGCACTCTTGGGCAGGCGAACGAACAATGACTGGTGACCTGGCGTGTGCCCCGGCGTCGACTTGATGACGACCGAGCCGTCGCCGAACACGTCGTGGTCGCCGTGCAGCTTCACGATGCGCGCGCTTCGAAGCTGGTCGTAGTTGGCCGGGTTGAAGCCGAAGCGCTGCGGCTCGGGCCCGAAGGCGGCGTCGTATTCGGCCTGCTGCATGAAGATGGTGGCGCCTGCGAACAGGTTCGCGTTGCCGGTGTGGTCGGCATGCGAGTGCGACATCGCGAAGAAGCTGATGTCGGCGGGCACCACGCCGATCTCGCGCAGCGATTGCGTCAGGGGCTTGTTCATCACCGCGATGGAGGTGCGGCGCTGGTTGGGCACGCCTTCGGGAATGCTCGCGTAGCGGTCCGGATGGCCGCTGTCCCACAGCATCCAGCCCTTGGCGTGCTTGATGAGGTAGCAGTTGTTCGCGAATGCGTAGGGCTTGCCCTTGTCCGCCGGCGTGGTCCAGGGCGAGAGGTCTGCCGTGCGGTTCTCCCCGCAGTCGATGTCGTAGAGGCGCTCGACGGCCGCTGGCGCCTGGCTGGTTGTTGTTGCCATTGGCGCGCAGCCGGCGATTGCGAGCGCGCATACGGCCAGGAGCGACTTGGCGGTTGTCATTGGCGCCACCTCGGGTCAAGCGGGGGCGCAAGTATCCGCCTTCGGGAGAATCTTGTCCTGTCCGGCCGCCGCCCCGGCGCCCCCCTAGAATGTCGGCCCTGACTAGGACGCGCAAATCATGAGCATCAAGAGCGACAAGTGGATCCGCCGCATGGCCGAGAAGAACGGCATGATCGAGCCTTTCGAGCCGGGCCAGATCCGCGAAGCCAACGGCCACAAGATCATCAGCTACGGCACATCGAGCTACGGCTACGACATCCGCTGCGCGCCCGAGTTCAAGGTCTTCACCAACATCCACAGCACGGTGGTCGACCCGAAGAACTTCGACGAGAAGAGCTTCGTGGACATGCATGGCGACCACTGCATCATTCCGCCCAACAGCTTTGCGCTGGCGCGCACGGTCGAGTATTTCCGCATTCCGCGCAACGTGCTCACCGTGTGCCTGGGCAAGAGCACCTATGCCCGCTGCGGCATCATCGTCAACGTCACGCCCTTCGAGCCCGAGTGGGAAGGCTACGTGACGCTCGAATTCAGCAACACCACGCCGCTGCCCGCCAAGATCTACGCGGGCGAGGGCTGCGCGCAGGTGCTGTTCTTCGAGAGCGACGAGGTCTGCGAGACCAGCTACAAGGACCGCGGCGGCAAGTACCAGGGCCAGCGCGGCGTGACGCTGCCCAAGACCTGATCCGCTTGCCTGGCAGCCGCAAAGCCGTGGGCTTCTTGCGAACCTGGCTGCGGCCCGCCCTGCTGGCCGCGTTCCTGGCTGCCGCATCGGCGCTGGCCTGGGCCGGCACCATCGAGGGGGCCGAGTTCAAGAGCGCAGTCCTGGGCCGCAACTGGGCCTTCAACGTCTACCTGCCCAGCGGCTACGACCCGGCCGGGCCGCTGCGCTATCCGGTGCTCTACCTGCTGCACGGCAACGGCGGCGACCGCAACGAGTGGGTGCAGAAGGGCCGCATCCGGCGCACGGCCGACGCGCTGATCGAATCGGGCGAAATTCCGCCGGCCATCATCGTCATGCCCGACGCGGGCACCAGCTGGTACGTCGACCTGAAGGAGCCGATCGAAAGCGCCTTCTTCCTCGAACTCATTCCGGTCATCGAGAAGAACTACCGCGCCCTGGCCACGCGCGACGCGCGGGTGATCGGCGGCCTGTCGATGGGCGCCTATGGCGCCTTGCGCTACGCGCTGAAATACCCGGACAAGTTCCAGGCGGCGGCCTTGCTCAGCCCGGCCGTTTACAACCCCGAGCCGCCCGAGAACTCGTCGGCCCGCCACGTCAAGGTGTTTGCGCTGCAGGGCAGCGACGGGGCTTTCAGCCCGCAGGTCTGGAAGGCCTACAACTACCCGGCGCTGTGGGACTCCTTCCTGCGCTCGGGCCTGAAGGTGCCCATGTACATCAACTCGGGCGACGACGACGAGTTCTTCATCGAGGCGCAGGCGGTTCAGCTGTACGAGCTGCTGCGCAAGAACCGCCAGCCGGCGGAGCTGCGCATCGTCAATGGCCGGCACGAGTGGGCGGTGTGGGAATCGACCATCGGCGATGCCTTGCGCTACGTGTTTCAAGGTGTTCGGCGCCCGCAGGCGCAGTAGCTTTTTTTCGCTCGCGGACTACAGGCGCGATGCAGCGAGGGGCAGTACCATCGCCCGGGCATGCGCACACAAGCAGGCAGTTGGAGAAAGCAATGAGATGGGAAGGCAACGAGCAATCGGACAACGTTGAAGACCGCCGCGGCGAGGGTGGCGGCGGAGGAGGCGGTTTCTCGGTGGGCGGGCGCGGCATCGGGCTGGGCACAGTCGCCATCGCCCTGGTGGCCGGGTGGATCTTCGGCATCAATCCGCTCACGGTTCTTGGCCTGCTCAGCGGTGGCGGCGGGCCGGCGCCGCAGGTGCAACAGCAGCAACAAGGCCCCGCCCACAAGCCACCGGCCAACGACCGCGAGGCGGCCTTCGTGTCGGTGGTGCTGCGCAACACCGAGGTGGTGTGGACCCAGGTTTTCCAGCAGGGCGGCGGCACCTATGCGCCCACGCGGCTGGTGCTGTTTCGCGGCTACCAGCAAACCGCCTGCGGCGCCGGGGAGTCGGCCATGGGGCCCTTCTATTGCCCCGGCGACAAGAAGGTCTACATCGACCTGAGCTTTTTCGACACCCTGAGCCAGCAACTGGGCGCGCCCGGCGAGTTTGCCCGCGCCTACGTCATTGCCCACGAGGTGGGCCACCATGTGCAGGACGAGTTGGGCATCACGGGCAAGGTCGATCAGATGCGCTCGCGCCTGAGCCAGAGCCAGAACAACGCCATGAGCGTGCGGGTGGAGCTGCAGGCCGACTGTTTTGCCGGCGTATGGGCGCATCACTCACAGGAATCCAAGCAGTGGCTGGACCCGGGAGACATCGAGTCGGCCATGAATGCCGCGCAGAAGATCGGCGACGACGCCCTGCAGCGCTCGGCCGGCCGCGCGGTGGTGCCCGACAGCTTCACCCACGGTACCAGCGCGCAGCGCCAGCGGTGGTTCTACAGCGGCTACAAGGGTGGCCGGGTACAGGATTGCGATACCTTCTCGGCAAAAAGCCTGTAGGTGCCCGCACGGGTTCCAAAAATCGGAATCTGCTAGCAAAACCATAGCAAAAGAAGGCCGTGGAACCTTGTCACACCCGTTTTATGCGGCAGTGCGACAATAGAGGGCTTCATGAGTACTCTTTATTCAGACCTCGCGCTGGCTGAACCGCTGAAGCGCGCCGTGGCCGAAATGGGCTACGAGAACATGACGCCGATCCAGGCGCAAGCGATCCCCGTGGTGCTGACCGGCCAGGACGTGATGGGCGCAGCGCAAACGGGCACCGGCAAGACCGCCGCTTTTTCGCTGCCGTTGCTGCAGCGCATGCTCAAGCACGAGAACTCCTCGACCTCGCCGGCGCGCCACCCCGTGCGCGCCCTGGTGCTGCTGCCCACGCGCGAACTGGCTGTGCAGGTGGCCCAGCAGGTCGAGCTGTACGCCAAGTACACCCAACTGCGCAGCACGGTGGTGTTCGGCGGCATGGACATGAAGCCCCAGACGGCCGAGCTCAAGAAGGGCGTCGAGGTGCTGGTGGCCACGCCCGGTCGTCTGCTGGACCATATCGAGGCAAAGAACGCGGTGCTCAACCAGGTCGAGTACGTGGTGCTCGACGAGGCCGACCGCATGCTGGACATCGGCTTCTTGCCCGACCTGCAGCGCATTCTGAGCTACCTGCCCAAGCAGCGCACCACCTTGCTGTTCTCGGCCACCTTCTCGCCCGAGATCAAGCGCCTGGCCAGCAGCTACCTGCAGAACCCGGTCACCATCGAGGTGGCACGGCCCAATGAAACGGCTTCCACCGTCGAGCAGCATTTCTTCAGCGTGGCCGAAGACGACAAGCGCCGCGCCCTCAAGCAGATCGTGCGCCAGCGCGGCATCGGCCAGGCCTTCGTCTTCGTCAACAGCAAGCTGGGTTGTGCCCGGCTGGCACGCTCGCTGGAGCGCGACGGCCTCAAGACCAATGCGCTGCACGGCGACAAGAGCCAGGACGAGCGCCTGAAGGCGCTCAATGCGTTCAAGGCGGGTGAGGTCGAGCTGCTGGTGTGCACCGACGTGGCCGCGCGCGGCCTGGACATCAAGGACGTGCCCGCGGTCTTCAACTTCGACGTGCCCTTCAACGCAGAAGACTACGTCCACCGCATCGGCCGCACGGGCCGCGCCGGTGCCTCGGGACTGGCCGTGACCTTTGCCTCCGGCGGCAACGACGTGCGCCTGGTGGCCGACATCGAGAAGCTCATCAAGAAGAAGATCGAGCTCGAGCCGGTCGAATTCGAGGAAGACAACCCGCGCGGCCGCATCAACGACGGCCGCCGCCGCTGGCGCGACGAGGGCGAGTCGGGCGATTCGCGCGACGTGCTCGACCAGCCGCGCGAGCGTCACGATTCACGCTCCGCAGGCCGCGGACTGCGCCCGCATCGCCCGGCTGCCGCGCCGCGCGATCCCTTCTTCGACAAGCCCTACGAAGCCGGCGAGCGCGATGGCGCCGCCGCCTGGGAGGCCACGGTCAAGAGCACGCCGGCGCGTGGCGTGTCGTCCAACATCAAGTCCAAGCGCAAGGTGGCGGCGCTGTTCAAGGCGGCGGCGCCCGAAGCTTCGTCCTGAGCAGTCAGCTCGGTGGGGCTTGCGCGCGGCTGCGCAGGGCCCGCAGTTCTTCCTTGAGCACCAGGATGGCCTGGTTGGCCTTGTCCAACTCGGCCCGCGCGCCTTCCAGGCGCGCCTGGAGCCTCTGGCGCTCCTGGCTGTCGTACGTGGCCTGGCTTTCGCGCAGGAGCCCTTGCTGCGCGTCGATGTCATACCCGTTGTGGGTTTCCAGTGCGTCGGCCAGGCGGCCGCGCCGCTGGAGCGGCACCGTGCCTTCGACTCGAAATACCGCGACGAAGTCCGACCAGCCGTGCGTCTGCGGCGCGGCCACGAAGGACTCGACAAGCTGCACCGCCAGGCCATGCCGATGCGCCCAGCGCACCAGCGCGTGTCCGGCGTCCGGATAGAAGCGCCAGCAATCGACCGGATGACGGTGGAAATCGTGATTGCTCGGTGCGTTGATGTAGAGCAGCCCGCCGGGGCGCAACAGCCGCAGCATCTCCAGAAAGCTCTGCCAGAAGAACGGATCATGCTCCAGCGCAGAGCTGGACAGTACGACGTCCGTGCAGCCGTCGGCCAAGGGCAGCGGTTGGTCCCAGGCCACTACCCGGTCCACGCCCGGGCCATCGGTGCCGTCCAGGCCCAGGTAGCGCGCGCCCTCGGGGCAGTGGTCGCGCAGCGAGCCGTTGACGTTCAGGCTGCCCAGTTCGACGACGTCGGTGAAGGCTGCCTGCCAATAGCTGGCGAAGAACTGGCGGCCAAGGGCGTAGGCGGTGTCGTGCATCGCGGCCTGGCCTACCAGTTGGTGTCGCGGGTGATGTAGCGCGGCATGTAGTCGGCAAAGGTCCAGTGCCGGTCGAACCATTGAAAGCGCATGTCGGGCTGCCAGAAGCGCAATCCGAAGTGCTCCGCCACGCGCGGATGAATCGGGCACTGGTGGGGTCCCATGCCGCCCAGCGCTGCGGCCGCGGCCCGGATGCGTGAAGGCATGTCGGCGTGGTGGCTGCCGAGGTCGAAGGCGGCTTGGGCATAAACGCGGCAGGCCAGTTCGGCCACCGCCTGGTCGTTGACGTGGCCGAAGGTCCAGAACATGTGCTGGTCGCGGAAGTTGGCCAGCACGAAGTCCTGCAGGTGCACGTCCGAGCGGCTGTCGCGCCGCTGCATGTGGCCGATGTCGATGGCCAGGCGTGCGTCCAGGTCGGGCATCTGGAGGCTGCTTTGCGCCATGTAGGCATCCAGGGCCGCGGCCCCCTGCAGCGCCTTGTCCCGGAGCCAATGGCCGATCTGGTCGCCTTCGGGGTAGCGGCCAAAGGGCCAGCGGGCATCGCCGGTCGGCTGCGGCTCGGGCATCTGGAAGGGCCACATGAAATTGGCCATGTAGGTCGGAAAGACCAGCGTGGGGCACTGCCGGGTGATGCCGTCGCGCAATTCCTCGCGCACGCGGATGAAGATTTCGCTGTCGTACTGCTCGAGGTAGAGCTTGCAGCGCGCCAGGTCTTCGCGGCGCGGCATCTCGATGTCGTGGCCCGGCGGCGCATGGTTGAGAACGCACAGGTAGCCGCGCCCGCTCGCGCCCCCGTCGGCCATGGCAAGGGCCCGGGCCAGGAAGGGCACCTGGCAGTTGCCGTAGAGCACGACGAGTTCTGCGTCGGGCGCCGTGTTGCCGTAAGTGGTCAGTGCCATGCGAACAAATGCTCCCGCCTCAGTCGCGCGTCGCGATCAGCACCGCAAAGTCCGAGCCGATGCGCCCCTGCGCCATCCATTGGTCTTCCTTGTCGAACAGCCGTTGCAGATGGGCAATGTCCTCGCCGTTGGCCATGTCGAAGTTCTGCGCAATTCCGCTCAAGCCCATGTGCAGCAGGGCGCCGCCGAGGTCTCGTCGCTCGCTGATGCGCAGGTGGCGGCCGAGGGCGTCGATGATCTGCGCCGAACACACGGCCTCGGACGGGTCCACCGCGATCACTTCCTGGACGCTGGGGCGGGCCACGTGTCCGCGCTCGATGCCGCCTGGCAGCATGCGCAGGCGCTGCGGCAGCGTGTCCTGGAACTCGTTGACGCCGCGCAGTTGTGCATCGGTCCATTGGAAGCGGTCGGGCCCGACGTATTCCTGCAGGTGGAAGATGCCGCCAGGGCGCAGCGCGTGGCGCACGTTGGCAAACAGCGCGTCGAGCCCTTCGATGTGATGCACCGAATGGCAGGCAAAGACGATGTCGAACTCGCCTTCGGGCAGCGGCTGGGTCTCCAGGTCGCTCAGGTGGTAGTGCAGGTGGGCAAGGCCGGCGTCGGCGGCGAGCCGGCGTGCTTCGACCAGGGCGCTTTCGGCGATGTCGTAGGCATCGATCCGCTCGGCCACTCCCAGTGCGGCAAGCTGCCTTTCCAGCCCGCCGAAGCCGCAGCCGAGGCTGGCAATGCGCCGCACGGGAAATCGCCAGCCTTGTGCGCGCAGCGTTTCGAGCAGGTGCGGCAGGCATTGAAGCTCGGCGTTGCCGGTCGACAAGCGGTTCAGCCGCGCGGCCACCAAGGGCTGTTCCATCCAGAACTGGCCCTGTTCGCGCTCGCGTTCCTCTGGCGGCGTGCCCCAGGCACGCGCCGTGGCGGCTCGGGCAGCCTCGGTAGCGTGCGTGTCGGCGTCCGACCTTTGTTCGGCGCCCGAACCAGACAGCAGGCCACGCACAGTCTGGCGGAATGCCTGCGGATCGCATGAGCGAGCCACTTGCGCCAAGGCCCCTGCACGCAGTCTTTCCCACAAGCCGCGGTCCTGGTAGAGCTGCGCGCAGGCAGTGGCGAAACCGGTGGCGGAGTCGGCGATCAGCAGGGCCTCGCCATGCGGCCAGTTCAGCTGGTTGCCTATGAGCCGAGTGACGACCGCGGGCAGGCCCAGGGCTGCGGCGCCGTGCACCTTGTGCGGCACGCCGGCTGCAAAGCGCGTCGGCGCGACAAACAGGCGCGCCGCATCGTGCGGTGCGGCCAGATCGTCCACCCGGCCGTGAAAGCGTATCCGCGGCGATTCGAGTGCGGCCCGCAGCGTGGCCGAGCAGCCGCCCACGACCTGCAAGCGCCAGCCGGTGCCGATGCGGCGGTCCAGCTCGGGCATGACTTCCTGCACGAACCAACGTACCGAGTCGGCGTTGGGCGAATCGTCTTCTTCCAGGCGGCCGACAAAAAGGATGTCCTGCCGTTGGTCGAAGGACGCGGCGGTGGGGTGGGGCGTCATGGCGTGGTCAAGCACGCGCACGTCCGCGCAGCCGGCCTGGCGCAAGTGCTGCGCCTCGGCATCACTCACCGCAAGCACGGTTGCGGCACGGCGCGCCAGGGCGAACTCGTCCTGCGCTGCGGTTGTCGCGCCATCGTCGGACAGGCCGAGCACGTTCCGGCGCAGCGATTCGCGCAGGGCGAAGATGGCTTCGGCGTCGTACACCAGCCGGGTCGACGCGAGAAATTGCGGCGCCTGCCGATTGCAGCACTCCAGCAAGCGCTGCATGTTGTGCGGGCGGCTGACCAGCACCATGTCGTAGTAGCCGGTGCGCTCGACCAGCAGTTCGTCCAGCGCCGGCCGTGCCTGGCCAACCATGGCTTCCAGGCCAGCGGGCAGCACGCGCGCCGCCGCGGCCAGGTCGGCATGCGCAGTGGCCAGCGGATAGTGGGTGACAAAGCAGCCAGCGGCGTGCAGTTCGTGAAGCAGATGGCACGCACGCGGATTGCCCGCGCCCAGGCTGGGCAGCGGCAACTGGTCGTCGATGAACAGCACGCGCGGGCCCGAAGGCGGCCGTGTGCGAGCCAGCAGCGTGCCTTCGCCGGCGGGGCGGTGCGCGGTCTGCAGGACGGCGGCATGGCGCTGCGCGAACAACTGCTGGTTGCTTCGCATGAGCTCGACGGCGCTTTCGGCAGACGGAGCGCTGCCCGTCTCGAAATGAACGATGCGCGCGCTCGGCTCATACACCACCCGCCAGCCGGCGGAGCGCATGCGCATGCACAGGTCGGTGTCCTCGTAGTAGGCGGGCGCGAACAGCGGATCGAAACCGGCCAGGGTTTCGAACACGCTTCGCCTGACCATCAGGAAGGCACCCGAGCAGTAGTCCACGTCGCGGCGGTACAGGTAGGCCGGATCGTCCGGGCTTTCGCCGCGCCCGAAGCCGCTGCAGGAGCCGTCGCGCCACACGATGCCGCCGGCCTCCTGCAGGCGGCCATCGAGCAGGACGACCCGGGCGCCCACTGCGCCCACGTCCGGTTCGGATTCGAGCACGCCGCTGGCCGCCGCCAAGGCACCAGCTTCCACCTGGGTGTCGTTGTTCAGGAATAGGAGGTGGCTACCGCGCGCCTCTCTTGCCCCGGTGTTGGCGCCCAGCAGGAAATGCAGGTTCTGCGCTTGCCGCAGGACGCGCGCGCCCTGTACACGGGCCAGCAACTCGCCGGTGAGGTCGCACGAGGCGTTGTCCACGACGATCAACTCGAAGTCTGCGTCCTGGTGCAACGCCAGCGACTGCAGGCAGCGGAACGTGAGTTCCGCATGGTTGTGCAGCACCAGCACGATCGACACCAGCGGCTGGGCCGTCGGGTTGCGCAGCGTGATGCGTGCGTCGGTGTCGTCCAGGAAGGCACGCAGCGCCTGGGCGCTTTGCGCACGGTAGTGCTCGCGCTCCTGGTCGTTGACCGGCACGCGCGTGATCGCGGGCTGCGGCGCCGCTACCGCATCCATGGACCAGACCACCGCTCGGCCTTCCATGCGTCCGTGCCGCTCGTAGTGGTAGAGCGCGTTCAGGCCGCTGCGCGCAACATCCGGGTGGCGTTGCAGGTAGCCCCGGGTCGAGAACCAGGGACTGGGGTCGCGCCCCTCCGCACCGCCGGCAATGGCGTAGTGATGGGCCGCGTCCATCCCGCTGGCGGCAACGTCGGCGTTGCGGGACAGGTACCAGCGTGCGTCGAACAGCAGGGAGAGGCGCACGACCATGGCGACTGGATGGCGGCGCTCGGCGCGGCGGCGCAGTGCGGGCGCCAGGAACCGGAACGGCTTGCGAAGCGGGCGCGGGACTTGGCGAAGCAGCGTGCGTGCCGCGCGCCTGATTGCAAGCTGCAGAACGCTACGCGATGCGGGCGACATGACCTGCACCATCTCACCGTGTCGGCGCAGCAGGTCCGGCACCAGCTGCCCCACCTGCGCGGAAAAACGTTGCGCGTGCGCCTGCAGCCCGGACTGGTGCGCAAGCAGCGCTTCTCGCTCCTGCGCTGCAGCCTGCAGCCACCTGGCGGCATCCGCGTGCTGGGCCTGGGCCTGCGTCAATTGCTCCAGCAGCGCGCTGCGCTCGATCCCATGCTGGGCCTGGTGGCGCGTCAGCTGCTCGAGCAATGCATGGCGTTCGACGCCGTGCTGGGTCTGGGCATGCGCCAGGCGCTCGAGCAGTGCATGGCGCTCGACACCTTGTTGGGACGCCTGGGATTGCAGGCGCGCCAGCTCGTTGGACATGTCGGCCATGCGGCGGGCCGTCAGGGCCATGGGCTGCTCCAGGGCTTCGTGCCGCTCGTCCTGCCTGGGGCTTTGGGCCGTTTCCTCGATGCGCAGCTGCAGCAGTTGCACGCGTCCCAACGCGGAGTCGCGCGCCCGCTCTGCGAGCATCAAGGTGCGGGCGTGTTCTGCCGCCTCGCCCTGGTGGTGGTCCTGCAGTGCCTGCACCTGCAGCCCGAAGGAGTGCTGTGCTTCCATCTCCCGAGCCAGTCCCGACCAGATGGCCCCCAGGGACGCAAAACGATCGCGGATGGCCAGCGTGCCCTGGCCGTTGGACGCTGCGCAAAGCTGGCGGATCGCAGTGGGCGACTGCGGCCCGCAAGCGATCAGGCCCAGGCCGTGTCCGTGCAGGAACTCGAAATGCGCAGTCGTGCTGGCCAGTTCGCGGAAGAACCGGTGCACGCCGAAATCCTCGCGCCGCACGTTGGTGTCATGGAAAAGCACCACGGCCCGTGGCGAGAGCTTGCGTCGCCAGGTTTCATAGTCGTGTCGGACGGCTTCGTAGGTATGAAACCCGTCGATGTGCAGCAGGTCGATGCTGCCGTCCTCGAAGCTTTCGACGGCGGCATCGAAGTCGGACCGGACCAGCTCCGAAAAGGCCGCGTAGTGCTGCTGATTGAAGGCGTGCAGGTCGTCGTGCACCGCGTCCCCGTAGGCACCGGCATGCGCGTCGCCGCGCCAGTGGTCGACCGCATAGCAGCGCGTCGGCAGGCCCGCGCGCAGCACCGCTTCGCAGAATGCGGCGTAGGACACGCCGTGATGCGTGCCGAGTTCGACCAGCAACTGCGGCTCGCAAGCCTCCACCACCCAGGCCGCGAACGGCACATGCGCCCACCAGCCACTGGGCTTGCCAATGCGCTGGGGCCGCCGGAACACGGCATTCAGCCCGGGCGAGGTCAATTCGCCCAGGGCCTGCGTAGCGGGCAACCATGGGGCCGCTGGCTCATGCTGGTGCTGCTGCTCTACGTGGATCGAGTCTGTTCTTTGCATGAATGCGTTCCTGCGCGCTAGTGTCCTGTCCCGTTAA
>JAFEEG010000020.1:246365-261184 GCA_018241225.1 Pseudomonadota bacterium | reverse complement strand
GGATATGGGCAAGGCGATCGAGTAACCCGAACAAGACGCGCGGCGCAATACCGCGCGCGAATGAGAGACAGGAGACACCTCAGATGACTGACCGCCCCTGGCTGGCCAGCTACCCCGCCGGCGTGCCCGCCGACATCGATCCAAGCCAGTACAGGTCGCTCGTCGCCCTGATGGAAGAGAGTTTCCGCCGCTACGCCGATCGCGTCGCCTACAGCTTCATGGGCAAGGACGTGACCTACGCACAGGTCGATGCTGCCAGCCGCAAGCTGGCCGGCTACCTGCAGGGCCTGGGCCTGGCCAAGGGCGACCGGGTGGCGATCATGATGCCCAACACGCCGCAGTACCCGATCACGGTGGCGGCCATCCTGCGGGCCGGGCTGGTGGTGGTCAACGTCAATCCGCTGTACACGCCACGCGAGCTGGAGCATCAGCTCAAGGATTCGGGCGCCAAGGCGATCGTCATCATCGAGAACTTCGGCGCCACGCTGCAGGCTTGCATTGCAGCCACGCCGGTCAAGCATGTGGTGCTGGCTGCCATGGGCGACCGCCTGGGCGCTATCAAGGGCGCGCTGGTCAACTTCGTGGTGCGAAGCGTCAAGAAGATGGTGCCGCCCTACCAGCTGCCGGGTGCGGTGCGCTTCAACGACGCGCTGTCGCGCGGCGCCTCGCGCAAGCTGCAGCAGCCTGAGATCGGTCCTGACGACGTGGCCGTGCTGCAATACACCGGCGGCACCACCGGCGTCTCGAAGGGGGCGGTGCTCCTGCATCGCAACGTGATTGCCAACGTGCTGCAGTCCGAAGCCTGGAACGAGCCGGCCATGAAGAAGGTGCCGGCCGGCGAGCAGCCCACGAGCGTGTGCGCGCTGCCGCTCTATCACATCTTCGCCTTCACGGTGAACATGATGCTGTCCATGCGCACGGGCGGAAAGACCATCCTTATTCCGAATCCGCGCGACATTGCTGCAACGCTCAAGGAACTGTCCAAGCACACCTTCCACAGCTTTCCGGCGGTGAACACGCTGTTCAACGGCCTGGCCAACCATCCGGACTTCAACACCGTCAACTGGAAGAGCCTGAAGGTCTCGGTGGGCGGCGGCATGGCCGTGCAAAGCGGCGTCGCCAAGCTGTGGCTGGACAAGACCGGCTGCCCCATCTGCGAAGGCTACGGCCTGTCGGAAACCTCGCCTTCGGCCAGCTGCAATCCGGTCACGAGCAAGGAATACACCGGGACCATCGGCCTGCCCCTGCCCAGCACCTTCATGAAGCTGCTGGACGACGCGGGCAACGAAGTGCCACCGGGCCAGGCTGGCGAAATCGCCATCAAGGGCCCGCAGGTGATGGCGGGCTACTGGCAGCGCCCCGACGAAACCGCCAAGGTCATGACCGCCGACGGCTACTTCAAGACCGGCGACATCGGCGTGGTGGACGAGCGCGGCTTCTTCCGCATCGTCGACCGCAAGAAGGACATGATCATCGTCAGCGGTTTCAACGTGTATCCGAACGAGATCGAAGACGTTGTCTCCCAGATCCCGGGCGTGCTGGAATGCGCGGCCGTTGGTGTGCCGGATGCCAAGACGGGCGAAGGCATCAAGCTGGTGATCGTCAAGAAGGACCCCGCGCTCACCGAGCAGGACGTGCGCGACTTCTGCCGCGCCAACCTCACGGGCTACAAGCAGCCTCGCCTGATCGAGTTCCGCACCGACCTGCCCAAGACCCCCGTGGGCAAGGTCCTGCGGCGCGAACTGCGCTAGTCGTCACTCACCGCACCGCTCGCGTGCGGCAATAGGGGTTCTGCCGGGAGCACATCCCGGCATTGCTCTTGCATATTCCCGCCCAATGTTTAGATTCTTCCTGACGCGGGCAAGCCTGCTCGTGCCGACTTTCATCGGCATGACGCTGCTCGCCTTCTTCCTGATCCGGTTGGTGCCGGGCGACCCCATCGAAACGCTGGCCGGCGAGCGCGGCATCGACGCTGCGCGCCATGCGGTGCTGCTTAAGGAATACGGGCTGGACAAGCCCTTGTTCACGCAATACGGCATCTACATCGGCCGCGTGCTGCATGGCGACCTGGGCAAGTCGGTGATTACGCAGGAACCGGTGATCCGCGAGTTCCTCGCGCTGTTTCCGGCCACGGTGGAACTGGCGCTGTGCGCCATCGTGTTCGCACTGATCGTGGGCATTCCGGCTGGAATCGTCGCGGCGGTGCGACGAAATTCCCTGTTCGATCATGGGGTGATGGCGACATCGCTCACCGGCTATTCGATGCCCATCTTCTGGTGGGGCCTGCTGCTGATCCTGTTCTTCTCGGTTCAGCTGGGCTGGACGCCGGTGTCGGGCCGCATCGCGGTGCAGTACTACGTGGAGCCGGTCACCGGCTTCCTGCTGATCGACTCGCTCCTGTCGGACGACAAGGCCGCCTTCTGGTCGGCACTGCAGCACCTGATCTTGCCGGCCATCGTGCTAGGCACCAACCCACTGGCGGTGGTGGCGCGCATGACGCGCTCGGCCATGCTCGAGGTGCTGGGCGAAGACTACATCCGCACGGCGCGCGCCAAGGGCCTGTCCAAGATGCGCGTGGTGGGCCTGCATGCGTTGCGCAACGCCATGATTCCGGTGGTGACCGTGATCGGCCTGCAGGTGGGCCAGTTGTTCACTGGCGCCATCCTCACCGAGACGATCTTCTCCTGGCCGGGCGTGGGCAAGTGGCTCATCGAGGCCATCGGCCGGCGGGACTATCCGGTGCTGCAAGGCGGCATGCTGATGCTGGGCGTGATCGTGATGCTGGTCAATGTGAGCGTGGACCTGGCCTACGGCGTCATCAACCCGCGCATTCGTCAATCGCGATGAACACGAGCACCACGACTTCTGCCACCAATGTGGCCGCACCGGCGCTTCCGGGACCCTGGCGTGAATTCTGGGGCGCCTTCTCGCAGAACCACGGCGCCGTGCTGGGCCTGGCCACCGTGCTGCTGCTGTTCCTGGTGGCGCTCCTGGCGCCCTGGATCGCGCCGCATGCGCCCAACCAGACCGACAGCGCCGCCTTCCTGTTGCCCCCGGCCTGGCAGGCTGGAGGCTCCTGGGCCCATGTCCTGGGCACCGACGCGATCGGCCGCGACATCCTCTCGCGCCTGATGTGGGGTGCGCGGCTGTCGCTGTCCATTGGCGTGGCCGTGGTGGCGATTTCCGTCATGGTGGGCATTGCGCTGGGGCTCGTCGCGGGCTTCTTCCGCGGCGTGTTCGAGATCGCGATCATGCGGCTCATGGACATCGTCCTCACGCTGCCCAGCCTGCTGCTGGCCATCGTGATCGTGGCCATCCTGGGGCCGGGGCTCATCAACGCGATGATCGCGGTGGCCATCGTGGTGCTGCCGCACTATGTGCGCATCACGCGTGCCGCGGTCATCTCCGAGGTGTCGCGCGACTACGTGACGGCCGCGCGCGTGAGCGGCGCCGGCACGCTGCGCCTCATGTTCAGCGAGGTGCTGCCCAACTGCGCGGCACCGCTGATCGTGCAGGCCTCGCTGGGCATTTCCACCGCCATCCTCGATGCGGCGGCGCTGGGCTTCCTGGGCCTGGGCGCGCAGCCGCCTTCGCCCGAATGGGGAACCATGCTGGCCGATGCGCGCGAGTTCGTGCTGCGCGCCTGGTGGGTGGTGACCTTCCCGGGCCTGGCCATCCTGGCGGCCGTGCTGGCCTTCAACCTGCTTGGCGACGGCCTGCGCGATGCGCTCGACCCCAAGTTGAAGAGATAAGAACGAATGGCGCTTCTCGAAATCAGCGACCTGCACGTGGAGTTCCCCACGCAAGGCGCAATCCTGCACGCGGTCGACGGCGTGAGCCTCTCGCTGGAGGAAGGCGAGGTGCTGGGCATCGTCGGCGAATCGGGCTCGGGCAAGAGCGTGACCATGATGGCGCTGATGGGCCTGATCGCCTATCCGGGCCGCGTGCGTGCGCAGCACATGCGCTTTGCCGGCCAGGACCTGCTGGGCATCTCCGACAAGAAGCGGCGCGAGCTCGTGGGCAAGGACGTGGCCATGATCTTCCAGGAACCCACGACCAGCCTGAACCCCTGTTTCACCATCGGCTTCCAGCTGATGGAGACGCTTCGTCTGCACCTGCGCATGGACAAGCGCGCGGCCGAGCGCCGCGCCATCGAACTGCTGGAGCAGGTGGGCATTCCGGCCGCTTCGTCCCGGCTGGGCAGCTACCCGCACCAGCTCTCGGGCGGCATGAACCAGCGCGTGATGATCGCCATGGCCATTGCCTGCAACCCGCGCCTGCTGATCGCCGACGAGCCGACCACCGCGCTGGACGTCACCATCCAGGCGCAGATCCTCGACCTGCTGCGCGACCTGCAGAAGCAGCGCGGCATGGCGCTGGTGCTCATCACGCACAACATGGGCGTGGTGGAGGAAATGGCGCAGCGCGTGGCCGTGATGTATGCGGGCCAGGTCATGGAGCAGCAGCCGGTGGACCGGCTCTTTGCTTCGCCCCAGCACCCCTATACCGAAGCGCTGCTTGCCGCCCTGCCCGATCGGGCGCCGGCGGACGGGCGACTGGCCACCATCCCCGGCGTGGTGCCTGGGGCGCATGACCGGCCCACGGGCTGCTTGTTTGCGCCGCGCTGCGCCTACGCCACCGAGCATTCGCGCTCGGTGCGTCCGCTACTTCGCGACTGGCAGGGCGGGCAGGTGCGTTGCCACTACCCATTGGGCGACCCGCAGCGCAACGCCGACATCGTTCGCGACGGTCGCGTGGTGGTGGAGGCGGCCGAATGAGCGTGGTGCACGACAACACCCGGGTCGAGCGCCCGGTCGGCGTGGTGGCGCAGGCCACCGATCTCAAGCGCATCTACAAGATCCGTCGCGGCCTGTTCAAGGAGCCGGCCGCGCTGCATGCGGTGGGCGGCGTCTCGTTCACGCTCGAAGCGGGCAAGACGTTGGCGGTGGTGGGCGAGTCGGGCTGCGGCAAGTCGACGCTGGCGCGCATGGTCTCGCTCATCGAGTCGCCCAGCGCGGGCCAACTGGTGGTGGATGGTCATGACGTGGCCGTCATGGGTTCGGCCGAGCGCCACAACCTGCGCCGCGCCGTGCAGCTGGTGTTCCAGAACCCCTACGGCTCGCTCAACCCGCGCAAGAAGATCGGCGCCATCCTCGAGGCGCCGCTCGAGATCAACATGCCCTTCGGCAAGGACGAGCGCAAGCGCCGCGTGCAGCAGATGCTCAAGCAGGTCGGGTTGCGTCCGGAGCATGCGGAGCGCTATCCGCACATGTTCTCGGGCGGGCAGCGCCAGCGCATCGCGATTGCGCGCGCGCTCATGCTCAGCCCTAAGCTGGTGGTGGCCGACGAGCCGGTGTCGGCGCTGGACGTGTCGGTGCAGGCCCAGGTGCTGAACCTGCTGGCCGACCTTCAGGCCGAACTGGGCCTGGCGTACCTTTTCATCTCGCACGACCTGAGCGTGGTGCGGCACATTGCGCACGACGTGCTGGTGATGTACCTGGGACACGCGGTGGAGCAGGGCCCCAAGCAGCGCATCTTTGCGCGGCCGCTGCATCCGTACACGCAGGCGCTGCTCGCGTCCACGCCGGGCCTGAGCAAGGAGCGCATCGTGCTCAAGGGCGAGCTGCCCTCGCCGCTCAATCCGCCGGCCGGCTGCGTGTTCAGCACGCGCTGTGCCCACGCGACCGAGCGCTGCCGGGCCGAGCGCCCGCTGCTGCGTGCCCTGGATGAACGGCTGGTGGCCTGCCACCACGCCGAGAAGTTTCTCGATGGCGGCGATCAAGGGGCGCCCGCTGTCGTGAATACCGCCGCCGCTTCCTAGTCGGCGAAGTTGTCTTAAACCAACCCTTTCAACGAAAAAAAGGATTCGATCATGAAATCCACCTCCAGCATCGCGCGGCGCGCACGAGTTGCCGCGTTGATCCTTCCCGCGGCGCTCGCGCTCACCAGCGTGGCCGCTTCGGCCAAGACACTGGTGTATTGCTCCGAAGGCAGCCCCGAGAACTTCTACCCCGGCGTGAACACCACCGGCACGTCCTTCGACGTGACCACGCAGGTCTACAACACCATCGTCGAGTTCGAGCGGGGCGGCACCAAGGTCGTGCCGGGCCTGGCCGAGAAGTGGGACATCTCGGCCGACGGCACCGAGTACACCTTCCACCTGCGCAAGGGCGTGAAGTGGCACACCACCAGCAAGAACTTCAAGCCCACGCGCGACTTCAACGCCGACGACTTCATCTTCATGATCGAGCGCCAGTGGAAGGAAAACGACCCCTACTACCGGGTCACCAGCCCCAACCACAGCTACTTCAACGACATGGGCATGCCCAAGCTGCTCAAGTCGGTGGACCGGATTGACGACTACACCGTCAAGATCGTGCTGAACAAGCCCGAGGCGCCCTTCCTGGCCAACCTGGCCATGCAGTACGCGGGCATCCAGTCCAAGGAATACGCCATTGCGATGCTCAAGGCCGGCACGCCCGAGAAGATCGACCAGGACCCGATCGGCACCGGCCCCTTCTACCTGGTGCAGTACCAGAAGGACGCGATCATCCGCTTCAAGGCCTTCCCGCAATACTGGGGCGGCAAGGCCAAGATCGACGACCTGGTGTTCGCCATCACGCCCGACGCGTCGGTGCGCTGGGCCAAGCTGCAAAAGGGCGAGTGCCACGTCATGCCGTACCCGAACCCGGCCGACCTGGAGGCGATTCGCAAGGACCCCAACGTGAAGGTGCTGGAGCAGCCCGGCCTGAACGTGGGCTACCTGGCCTACAACACCACCAAGAAGCCGTTCGACGACGTGCGCGTGCGCAAGGCCATCAACATGGCCATCAACAAGAAGGCCATCATCGATGGCGTCTACCTGAGCGCCGGCGTGGCCGCCAAGAACCCGATTCCGCCCACGATGTGGTCCTACAACGACGCCGTGAAGGACGACGCATACGACCCCGAAGCCGCCAAAAAGCTGCTGGCCGAGGCCGGCCACCCGAACGGCTTCACCACCGACCTGTGGGCCATGCCGGTGCAGCGCCCCTACAACCCCAACGCCAAGCGCATTGCCGAACTGATGCAGGCAGACCTGGCCAAGGTGGGGGTGAAGGCCGAGATCAAGACCTTCGAGTGGGGCGAGTACCGCAAGCGCATGCAGGCTGGCGAGCACCAGATGGGCATGCTGGGCTGGACGGGCGACAACGGCGATCCGGACAACTTCCTGTACACCCTGCTGGGTTGCGCTTCGGCACAATCCAACGGCTCGAACGTGGCCAAGTTCTGCTACCAACCCTACGAGGATCTGGTGGTGAAGGCCAAGAGCGTGCCCAAGCAGGCCGACCGCGAGGCCCTCTACAAGAAGGCGCAGGTCATCTTCAAGGAGCAGGCGCCGTGGTTCACCATTGCGCATGCGGTGCAGCTCAAGCCGGTGCGCAACGAAGTCGTCGACTTCAAGCTCAGCCCCTTCGGGCGTCACACCTTCTACGGCGTGGACATCAAGCAGTAAGCTGCGCAACGCTGGGAAGAGGAATGGGGCCGGCGTTCGCCGGCCCTTTTTCATTCCAGAGGAGAAATGCAGAACATGACGACCGGCATCCTGAGCGCGATGGCCCAAGAGCAGACAGGCGTGGTGGCCCATCTGCAGGACGTGCGCACGGAACGCTACGCAGGCCGCGAATTCCAGGTGGGCCGCTGGCAGGACCGCGGGGTGGTGCTCGCCCTGTCGCGCATCGGCAAGGTGGCGGCCGCCACCACGGCGGCCGCGCTGATCGAGCGCTTTGGCGTCACGCGCATCGTGTTCACCGGGGTGGCGGGCGGACTGCATCCGTCGGTGCGCGTGGGCGATACGGTGATCGGCACCGAATTCGTGCAGCACGACATGGATGCATCGCCCATCTTCCCGCGCTACGAGGTGCCGCTGTACGGGCGCTCGCGTTTCCCGGCCGACAGCACACTGGCCGCATGCCTGGCGCAGGCTGCCCAGCAGGTGCTCCAAGGCGCTGCGCTGGACGAGGCCACGCGACTGCGCTTTGGGCTGGCCGAGCCGCTGCGCATCCATCAGGGCCTGATCGCCAGCGGCGACCGCTTCGTCTCGCGTGCCGAGGAGGCTGCCCGGCTGCGCGAGGCCATCCCCGATGCGATGGCCGTGGAAATGGAAGCGGCCGCCGTGGCGCAGGTGTGCCACGACCATGGCGTGCCTTTCGCCGCCGTGCGCAACATCTCCGATCGCGCCGATGACCAGGCGCACGTGGACTTTGCCGCCTACATCGAGGAAGTGGCAGGCCGGCAGGCGAGCGCGCTGATCGCGGCGCTGCTGCCGCTGCTGCCGCCATGAGCGCCGAGAGTGGCCTGCGCGAACTGACGCGCCGCTTCGCGCACGACGGACAGCTGCAGGCCATCTGGCTGCGCCCGCAACGGGGCGTTCCAATGCGCGGCGTGTCCGAGGTGCTGGCGGTGGCCGGCCGTGGGCTGGACGGCGATCGTGCCGCGCTGTCCAGCGCCCAGGGCGGCAAGCGCCAGGTCACGCTGATCCAGGCCGAGCACCTGCCCGTCGTCGCCGCGCTGGCCGGGCATGCGCAGGTCCGCGCCGAGCAGCTGCGTCGCAACCTCGTCGTCTCGGGCCTGAACCTGCTGGCCGCTCGCTCGCTCTTTGCCGACCAGCCGCTGCGCCTGGCCATTGGCGATGAAGTCCTCCTGGAAATAACCGGCCCCTGCGAGCCGTGCTCGCGCATGGAAGCCGTGCTGGGCGCTGGCGGCTACAACGCCATGCGAGGCCACGGCGGCGTGACGGCGCGGGTGCTGCGCGGCGGGCGCTTGCGTGCGGGCGACGCGGTGCGGGTGCTTGTCGACATGGCGTCCTAGGTGGTTTGACGCCCGCGGGCGCCAGCCAACACAATGCAAGAAGACCAGTCCAACCACTCCACGAGGTCCTTGTCTTGAGCGCACTTTCCAATCGCAACCCGCCCGAGGCCGTGCGCTTCGGTAGCGGCCAGGCCGTCAAGCGCCTGGAAGATGAACAGCTTCTCACCGGCCGAGGCCGCTACACCGATGACCTGAGCCAGGCAGGGCAGCTGCACGTGGCCTTCCTGCGGTCGCCCTATCCCCATGCCCGCATCGTTGGCGTTGATACAGCTGGTGCCGTCGGCATGCCCGGCGTGGTGAGCGTCTTGACCGGCGCCGACCTGGTGGCCGCAGGCGTGCAACCCATTCCCGGCGTTGCGGGCTTCAGGCGACCCGACGGCAAGCCGGCCGGCGGCCCGGATCGGCGCGCATTGGCGCACGAGCGCGTGCGCTTCGTCGGCGAGCCCGTGGCGGCGGTGGTGGCCGAAACGCTGCAGCAGGCGCGCGATGCGGCCGAAGCGGTGTATGTCGAGTTCGACGAGCTGCCCATGGTGGCCACCATCGCCTCGGCCGTGGCCCAGGGTGCACCGGTGCTTAGCGAAGATGCGGCGCCGGGCAACATCTGTGCCGAGATGCGTCACGGCAACGCAAAAGCGGCCCAGGAGGCCTTCGCACAAGCGGCGCACGTGGTGCGCCTTCAGATCGACAACCAGCGCCTGGCCGCCGTCACGCTCGAGCCGCGCGCCATCCTTGCCGCACCCGAGGCGCCCGGCAGCAGCCGCACCGTGATCCAGATGAGCACCCAGATGCCCACGGGCGTGCGCGACACGCTGGCGGCCATGCTGGGCATTGCCAATACCGAGCTGCGCGTGCTGGTGAGCGACGTGGGTGGCGGCTTTGGCATGAAGACCGGCCTGTACCCCGAAGACGCCGTGGTGGGTTTTGCAGCGCGCGAACTCAAGCGCCCGGTGAAGTGGATCGCCGACCGCAGCGAAGAATTCCTGGCCACCACGCATGGCCGCGACGTGGAAGTAAACGCCGAGATGGCGTTGGCTGCGGACGGCCGCATCCTGGCGCTGCGCTTGCACTCGCAGGCCAACGTCGGTGCCTATCCCACCGGCGCGGGCGTGGCCATCCAGCTGCTGATCGGGCCGTGGGTGCAGACCAGCGTCTACGACATCCAGACCATCGATTTCCGCTTCCAGGCGGTGCTTACCAACACGGCGCCCACGGGGGCGTACCGCGGCGCGGGCCGTCCCGAGGCGATCTTCAACATGGAGCGCCTCATGGACGAGGCAGCGCGCCAGAGCGGCATCGACCGCATCCAACTGCGCCGCCGCAACTTCGTGCGCCCGGAGCAGATGCCCTACACCAACCCCATGGCGCAGGTGTACGACAGCGGCCGCTTCGAGCACGTGATGGACCAGGGCCTGGCGCTGGCCGACTGGAAGGGCTTTGACGCACGCGCCGCGCAGTCCGCACAGCGCGGGCTGGTGCGCGGCCTGGGCATTGCCACCTTTCTCGAATGGACCGGCGGCAATGCGCTGCAGGAAAGCGTCACTGTTTCAGTGCTGGCCGAAGAGGGCGTGGTCGAGGTGTTTTCTGCCGTCAATGCCATGGGGCAGGGCATCGCCACCTCGCTCACCCAACTGGTGGTGGACGTGTTCGGCGTGCCCATCGAGCAGGTGCGTGTGGTGCTGGGCGATACCGACCGGGGCAACGGTTTCGGCAGCGCGGGCTCGCGCTCGCTGTTCACCGGTGGCTCCGCGCTGCACGAGGGGGCCGAGCGCACCATCGACCATGCGCGGGGCCTGGCCGCCAAGGAACTGGAAGCCGCAGCCGACGACATCGACTATGTGCAAGGCCGCTTCTCGGTGAAGGGCACTGACCTGTCGATCGGCCTGTTCGAGCTGGCCGGCAAGCAGAGCGGCCAGCGCATCGTGGTCGATTCCAGCACCACCGTAGGCGGCCCCAGCTGGCCCAACGGTTGCCACATCTGCGAAGTGGAGCTCGACCCGGCCACCGGCGACTTGGCGGTGGTGGCCTATGCGTCGGTGAACGACGTGGGCAACGTGGTCAACCCCATGATCGTGCGCGGCCAGCTTGACGGCGGCGCCGTGCAGGGCCTGGGCCAGGCCTTGATCGAGCAGATTGCCTACGACCCCGAGACCGGCCAGTTGCTCACCGGCAGCCTCATGGACTACGCCCTGCCGCGCGCCGTGAAAGCCCCGCCCTTCGTCACCGAAATGGACACCAGCACCCCATGCCTCACCAACCCCCTGGGCGTGAAGGGCGTGGGCGAGCTGGGCACCATCGGCGCCACCCCGTCGGTCGTCAACGCCGTAGCCGACGCCTTCACCCGCGCCGGCCACAAGGCCAAGGCCCCGAAGCTGCAAATGCCGCTAACTCCCGCCAAGCTTTGGCAACTCCTCCAAGCCGACTAGCTTGCAAGCAGACCCAGAAGACGGGCAAAGCGATGCGAGCCGAAAACACCAGCAACACACCGAGGATCTGGCTTTGCCAGTCCTCAGGTGTGGTCTCCCCCTCGGGGGGTGGCGAATTACACGCAGCGAAGCGAAGTGAACAGCCGGGGGGCCGTCATTTCAACCAGCCGCGGCGCCGGAAATACCACATGGGGCCCAGCGCGCTGGCTGCCATCAGCAGCAGCACGAACGGGTAGGCCCCCGGCCCGAGCTCGGCCACTTCCGGAATCTGCATGTTCATGCCGTAGATGCTGGCAATGAGCGTTGGCGGCAGCAGCGCCACGCTGGCCACCGAGAAGATCTTGATGGTCTTGTTCTGGTTGATGTTGATGAAGCCGACCGTGGCGTCCATCAGGAAGTTGATCTTGTCGAACAGGAAGGCCGTGTGGTTGTCCAGCGACTCGATGTCGCGCAGGATCTGCCGCGCCTCCTCGAACTGCTCGGCATTGAGCATGCGGCTGCGCATCATGAAGCTCACCGCGCGGCGCGTGTCCATCACGTTGCGGCGGATGCGGCCGTTCAAGTCTTCCTGGCGGGCGATCAAGCCCAGAACCTCGCCGGCCAACTCGTCGCTCACGTCGCCCTTGAGCACCTTCTTGCCTGCCAGCTCCAGCTCGTCATAGATGTCTTCGAGCGTGTCGGCCGAGTATTCCGCGTCGGCATCGAAGAGCTTGAGCAGCACTTCCTTCGCATCCTCGATCAGCCCGGGCGCCCGGCGCGCACGCAGTCGCAGCAGGCGAAACACCGGAACGTCCTCGTCGTGGATCGAGAACAGCACGCCGCGGCTGCGCAGCTCGGTGTTGTGCTGGTTCAGGATGAAGGCCACGCGCACCGAGCGCGGGTCTTCCTCGTCGGCAATCAGGAAGTCGGAGCGGATGTGCAGCTCGCCGTTGTCTTCTTCATAGAAGCGCGCCGACTCCTCGATGTCCTCGTCCATTGCGTCTTCCGGAATGGACAGGCCGTAGTACTGCTTGACCCAGCGCTTTTCTTCCAGCGTGGGCGACTCGAGGTCCACCCAGATCGGCTGGAATTTGGAGAGCTCCTCGAGGGCCTCGATTTCTTCCTGGACGAGGCGCCCGTTGGCGAGCGTGAAGATGTTGAGCATGTGCTCACTCCCGTGATGGAAAACGTCTGATGGTTGTAGGGGGCAAATATGTGGGGCGCTTTCAACCGCCCCCCGGCACCCATCGCGTTGATCCGATGGCCGTCAGCAGGGAGTTGAAAGCTGCCGAGACGGGCAGATTTCCAAGGCCGTAACTCCTGTAAAAACGACGGGCGCGATTATGTCATCGCTCTCGTGCGGGCGACTCTCGGTGGCGGTGCAAGGCAACCACCGGGCTGGATGGATGTACAGTTGGTGCTGTGAGTGCCATGCCCGTCCTTGCCGCCCAAGACCCCGCCAATCGCCTGGACGAGGCCCCGTCTCAGCTCAACGAGGCGCAGCGCGCCGCGGTATTGCATGGAGTGGAGTCCGACTCGACGGGCGAAGCCGGGCCGCTGCTCATCGTTGCCGGCGCAGGCTCGGGCAAGACCAGCACCCTGGCGCACCGCGTGGCCTGCCTGATCGCCAAGGGCGCCGATCCGCAGCGCCTCCTGCTCCTGACCTTTTCGCGCCGCGCCGCGCAGGAAATGTCGCAGCGCGCCGGTCACGTACTGGCCAAGGTGCTGGGGCTGGGCTCGCAGACGCCGCCATCGCTGCCATGGGCCGGCACCTTCCACGGCATGGGGGCGCGGCTGCTGCGCGACTACGCGGTGCAGGTGGGCCTTGCCGAGAACTTCACCATCCACGACCGCGGTGATGCCGAAGACCTGATGGGACTCGTGCGGCACGAGTTGGGCCTGACCGGCACCGAAAAGCGCTTCCCGCTCAAGAGCACCTGCCTGTCCATCTACTCGCGGGTCGTCAACACGCAGGGCAGCCTGCAGCAGGTGCTGCGCGAGGCCTTTCCCTGGTGCGCCGAATGGGAGGCGCAGCTCAAGCAGCTCTTCGGCGCCTACGTCGAGGCCAAGCAGGAGCAGAACGTGCTCGACTACGACGACCTGCTGCTGGGCTGGCACGAGATGATGGGCGAGCCTTCGCTCGCGGCGCAGCTGTCCGGCCGCTTCGACCACGTGCTGGTGGACGAGTACCAGGACACCAACCGGCTGCAGGCGTCGATCCTGCAGCGCCTGAAGCCTGACGGGTGCGGACTCACAGCGGTGGGCGACGACGCGCAGTCCATCTATTCGTTTCGTGGTGCAACGGTGCGCAACATCCTGGACTTTCCGTCGCAGTTCAGCCGCAGCGCCCGCATCGTCACGCTGGAGCGCAATTACCGCTCCACCCAGCCGATCCTGGACGTGTCGAACACGCTCATCGCGGCAGCGGGCGAGCGCCATGCCAAGCGGCTGTGGACCGACAAGTCGTCTGCCGGCCGGCCTCAGCTGGTGTTGGTGCCCGACGAAGCCCAGCAGGCGCGCTGGGTGGCCGACAAGGTGATGGCGCATCGCGAAGGTGGCCTGCGCCTGAAATCGCAGGCGGTGCTGTTTCGCACCTCCAGCCACAGCGCCGCGCTGGAGCTCGAATTGGCGCGACGCAACATCCCTTTCGTGAAGTTCGGGGGGCTCAAGTTTCTCGAAGCCTCGCACGTGAAGGACCTGTTGGCGTTGCTTCGCTTTGCGCAAAACCCGAAGGGGCGACAGGCGGGCTTCCGGGTGGTGCAGCTCATGGCCGGCGTGGGGCCCGCCACGGCCACGCGCCTGCTCGACGCCATGGACGAAGCCAGCGACCCCGGTGCGGCGCTGCAGTCCTTCGAGCCACCGGCGGCCGCGCGCGAACAATGGAGCGAATTTGCCGCCGCCTATGCCAGCCTGCGATCCGGCCAGGCCGCCTGGCCGGCCGACGCGGAGCTGGCGCTGCGCTGGTACCTGCCCCACCTGGAGCGCCTGCATGAAGACGCCGCCGTGCGCCAAGCCGACGTGGAGCAATTGGTGCGCCTTGCGGCCGGCTACGGCAGCCGAGAAAGCTTCCTGACCGAGCTCACGCTCGATCCGCCCGAGGCCACCAGCGACCGCGCAGGCCCGCCCCTGCTGGACGATGACTACCTCATCCTCTCGACCATCCATTCGGCCAAGGGCCAGGAGTGGACCTCGGTGCATGTGCTCAACGTGGTGGACGGCTGCATTCCCGCAGACCTTTCCACCGGCAGCAACGAGGAGATCGAGGAAGAGCGGCGCCTGCTGTACGTGGCCATGACGCGTGCCAAGGACCACCTGCACCTGCTGGTGCCGCAGCGCTTCTACGTCACCCAGCAGGCGGCCCATGGCGACCGGCACCTGTACGCCGGGCGTACGCGTTTCATTGCCGCGCAGGACGTGAAGGCTTTCGAGGAAGTGGTGTGGCCTGCGCCACCGGAAAGACCCCCGGCGGTGCCTGCGCCGCAGGCGGCCATTGACTTGAGGAACCGGCTTCGAGCGGCCTGGCGCTAAGGGCCGCGCATTTCAGGGCGCACTCCTGGGCGCACTCCT
>JAFEEG010000020.1:93365-246282 GCA_018241225.1 Pseudomonadota bacterium | reverse complement strand
TGGGCGCACTCCTGGGCGCACTCCGGTCAACCCAAAGACTTTGCCATCAAACGCAACGTAAAGATAGCGTCATAAATCCGGGGTAGGGCAATGCGGGGTCAAGCATTGCTTTTCACATCCGGCGCGGGCATAGTGAATCGACCCCTCGAGCTTTCCGTCTCTCATCTCTCTCCCTCTCAAACCCCCCGCTTTCACGTCGACACCACCGGTTACCGGCGGTGTCATTTCCCCAACCGTCAATTCCCAAGGAGGTCACTTATGAATTTGACGATCAGCGGTCATCATCTCGACGTTACTCCCGCGCTGCGCAACTACGTCACCAGCAAGCTGGACCGTATCACGCGGCATTTCGACCAGGTAGTGGACGTCAAGGTGATCCTGACGGTGGAAAAGCAGAAGGAAAAGGAAAGGCGCCAACGGGCCGAATGCAACATCCACGTCAAGGGCAACGACATGTTCGCCGAGTCGAGCCATGCTGATCTCTACGCTGCGGTCGATGAGCTGGTCGACAAGCTCGATCGCCAGGTGGTGCGCCACAAGGATCGCCTGCAGGACCACCACCATGCAGCGCCAAAGCGTGTCATGTAACGTGATGTAGTCAACGCACAAGGGCAAATCCTCTTGCGGGCCGCCTTCGGGCGGCTCTTTGCTTTTTGTGGGGTGGGTGCATAATCGGCCCGCTCTCTCCCCACCATGAATCGCCTCGCGTCCATCCTGCCGCCCGCTCAAGTTCTCGTGAGCGTCGATGCAACCAGCAAGAAGCGCGCCTTCGAAGAGGCTGGCCTGCTGTTCGAGAACCTCCACGGCCTGGGCCGTGCACTCATCACCGACAGCCTGTTTGCCCGAGAACGGCTTGGCTCCACCGGCCTCGGCCATGGGGTTGCCATTCCACACGGGCGAATCAAGGGGCTGAAGTCGCCCATGGCGGCGGTTTTCCAGCTGGCACACCCCATCGGCTTCGACGCCCCCGACGAGCAGCCGGTGGTGCTGCTGATCTTCCTGCTGGTGCCCGAAGCCGCCACCCAGAAGCATCTGGAAATCCTCTCCGAGATTGCCGAGCTGCTGTCCGACGCCAATTTGCGCGAGCAGATCAAGACCAGCACCGACGCCTCGTCGCTGCACGCCCTGATCGCCGGCTGGCAGTCAGCCCAAGTGGCTTGATGCCGCCCCCCCGGTTTTTCGCTCCCGCCGAGTTCCTCGGTGTGCTGCCGGGTTAAGGCACACTGCACGCATGAAGCCGACCGTTGTCAGTGCCGATGCGATGTTCGAGGAATTCCGCGGGTCGCTCCGGTGGGAGTGGCTGGCGGGCCTGGGCGCGTCCGAGCGTCAATTTGACCCCGAGGTAATCAGCCGCGCCCAATCGGCAGCGGACTTGGTGGGTTATCTCAACTACATCCACCCCTACCGGGTACAGATCCTCGGCGCCCGCGAAATCGCCTACCTGACGCGCGGCACGCTGGACGACTGCGCGCGGCGCATCGCCCGAATCGTCACCCTGGAGCCGCCCATGCTGGTGCTGGCCGACGGCCAGACCGCCCCCGACCTGCTGCTGTCGATCTGCGAGCGGGCGCAACTGCCGCTGTTTGCCACCAAGGAGTCGTCGGCCTTCGTGATCGACGTGCTGCGGGCCTACCTGTCCAAGCACTTTGCCGAGCGCACCTCGATGCACGGCGTGTTCATGGACATCCTGGGCCTGGGGGTGATGATCACGGGCGAATCGGGCCTGGGAAAGAGCGAGCTGGGCCTGGAGCTCATCTCGCGCGGCAACGGCCTGGTGGCCGACGACGCGGTCGACCTGTTTCGCATCAACCAGACCACCATCGAGGGCCGCTGCCCCGACCTGCTGCAAAACCTCCTGGAAGTACGGGGCATTGGCCTGCTGGACATCCGCGCCATCTTTGGCGAGACGGCGGTGCGCCGCAAGATGCGGCTCAAGCTCATCGTGCACCTGGTGCGCCGCGACAGCTTCGAGCGCGACTACGAACGCATGCCCTCGGCGCCGCTCACGCAGGACGTGCTGGGCGTGCCGGTGCGCAAGGTCATCATCCAGGTGGTGGCGGGGCGCAACATTGCCGTGCTGGTGGAAGCGGCGGTGCGCAACTCCATCCTGCAGCTTCGCGGCATCGACACCTATGCCGACTTCGTCGCCCGCCACCACAAGGCGATGGAGGCGAACAAGGAAGAAGACTGAGGCGCAGCAGCAGGCGCTAGCGCTTCTTCACGCAGTCGGCGCACAGCCCGTACAGCGACATGGCGTGGTCCTGCAGGGCCCAGCCCTTGTCCTTGGCCACCATCTGCTGACGGCGCTCGATCTCGGCGTCGTAGAACTCCTCGACCTTGCCGCAGCCGGTGCACACCAGGTGGTCGTGGTGGGTGCCCTCGTTGAGCTCGTAGACGGCCTTGCCGCTTTCGAAATGGCTGCGCTCGAGAATGCCGGCCTGCTCGAACTGCGTGAGCACGCGGTAGACAGTGGCCAGGCCAATGTCGGAGTGGTGGTTCAGCAGCACGCGATAGACGTCTTCGGCCGTCATGTGGCGCTGATCGCCGCTCTGAAAGATTTCCAGGATTTTCAGGCGCGGCAGTGTGGCCTTCAGGCCGGTGCTCTTGAGTTCGTCGATCTTGTCCATGGTCGGTTTCCTGCGCCGGGTGCTGTAGGGGTTGCCCAGGCAAATGGCTTTGAAATGTGGCTTTGCCGCTTTGCCCTGTCCCCTGCGGGAGGGCGGTCCGGGGTGGCCTGGCCCTGGGGGGCCTCGAAGGACCCAGCCCGCTACAATGAGTCGATCATATCGCTTGCCTCTTTTCCCATGTCTGCCACCCCCATTCGCCGTCTCGGCGTACTTCTGGCGGCCGTTGCCGGCAGCGTCATCCTCGGTGCATGCAGCAGCATCGGCGACAGCACGCGCAGCGCGCTCAATACCGTGACGCCCTACAAGGCCGAGGTCGTCCAAGGCAACTTCGTCTCCAAGGAGCAGGTCGAGGCGCTCAAGCCCGGCATGACGCGCCAGCAGGTGCGCGAGATCCTGGGCACCTCGCTGCTGAGCGACGTGTTCCACGGCGACCGCTGGGACTATGTCTTCACCATCCGCCGCCAGGGCGTGGATGCGCAGCAGCGCCGCCTGACGGTCTACTTCAAGGGCGAAGTCCTCGACCGCTTCGAGGGAGACCCCATGCCCAGCGAGGAAGAATTCGTCGCCACCCTCGACACCCGGGCGCGCCATGGCAAGGTGCCCAAGCTCGAAGCCTCGGAAGACGAGCTCAAGAAGTTCGACCCGAAAAAGGACGAGAAAGACGCCAAGGACGCCCAGCCGGCACAGCCCCTTCCACCCTTGCCGGCCAGCTATCCGCCGCTCGAATCGGGCCGCTGAGCCAGTACACGAAAAATTCCGGGGGGCTGGCAAAGCCCCCTTCTTCTTTGCATATCAAGGCTGAACACGCGTGACCGCAAACAATTCCTCCACCGTTCACCGCGTCGCCGTTGCTGGCGCTTCCGGCCGCATGGGCCACATGCTGATCGAGGCCGTGCAGGCCGCCGATGACTGCAAGCTCACCGGCGCGCTCGACATCGCCGGCAGCAGCGCGCTGGGCAGCGATGCCGCCGCCTGGACCGGCACGCCCGCCGGCGTGCCCATCGTGTCCGACCTGCGCCAAGGCCTGGCCAACTCGCAGGTGCTCATCGACTTCACCCGGCCCGAAGGCACGCTGGCGCACCTGGCCGTGTGCCGCGAGCTGGGCGTGCAGGCCGTGATCGGCACCACCGGCTTTTCCGACGCACAGAAGGCGCAGATCGCCGAGTACGCCAAGGACGTGGCCATCATGATGGCGCCCAACATGAGCGTGGGCGTGAATGTCACCTTCAAGCTGCTCGAGATGGCGGCCAAGGCGCTGTCCACCGGCTACGACATCGAGATCGTCGAGGCGCACCATCGCCACAAGGTGGATGCGCCCTCGGGCACTGCGCTGAAAATGGGTGAGGTCATTGCCGACGCACTGGGCCGCGACCTGAAGGACTGCGCCGTGTATGCGCGAGAAGGCGTGACCGGCGAGCGCGACCCGTCGTCCATCGGCTTTGCGACCATCCGCGGCGGCGACATCGTGGGCGACCATACCGTGCTGTTCGCCGGTACCGGCGAGCGCATCGAGATCAGCCACAAGTCGTCCAGCCGCGTGAGCTACGCACAAGGCAGCCTGCGCGCGGTTCGCTTCCTGGCCGGCCAGAAGCGCGGCCTGTTCGACATGTTCGACGTGCTGGGCCTGCGTTGAACGCCTTGCAAGCGCTGCTGCTCGAAGGCGACGGCGTCAGCCGCGCAGTCGCGGCGCTGCTGCTTGCGATGTCCATTGCCAGCTGGGTCGTCATTCTCTGGAAGGCCTGGCTGCTGCGCGGCGGCACCCGCAGCGTGCTGCGCAGCATCGCCGCCTTCTGGCAGGCGCCTTCGGTGGACGAAGCGGCCGGTCGCCTGGCAGGCTTCGACCGTGCCCTGCTCGTGTTGCCGGCCGTGCATGCGCTGCGCCAACAGCAGGCCGCGCCTGCCACCAACGCCAGTCTTGCTGCGGGTGGCGACTCGGTGCAGCGGCTGACCCGTGCGCTGCGCGAGGCACTGCACGGGGCGCTTCGCCGGTTGCAGGGCGGCCAGATCCTGCTGGCCACGGTGGGCGCCACCGCGCCCTTCGTCGGCCTGCTGGGCACCGTGTGGGGCATCCACCATGCGCTGGCCAGCATCTCCACGCAGGCCGGGGGCTTCACCATCGACAAGGTGGCGGGCCCGGTGGGCGAGGCGCTGATCATGACGGCCTTCGGCCTGGCCGTTGCCATTCCGGCCGTGCTGGCCTACAACGTATTCGGTCGCCTCATCGGCCGCATCGAAGCCGAACTGGAAGGCTTCGCGCACGACCTGCTGGCGCGCTTCGCGGGCGGCGCGCCGTCGGCCGGCTAGAGGACGGGCACATGGCATTCGGCCGCACCTCGCTGGGCAGCTCCGCCGCCGGTGGCGGCCGGGCACTGGGGGGCGGCGGACAGCGGCCCTTGTCCGACATCAACGTCACGCCGCTGGTGGACGTGATGCTGGTGCTGCTGGTGATCTTCATCATCACGGCGCCGCTCATGGCCAGCTCGATCCGGCTGGATTTGCCCAAGACCGACGCCGGCCAGCCGCTGGAGGCGCCCAGGTTCGTCTCCATCGCCATCGATGCCAAGGGCGCCATCTTTCTCGACGATGCACCGGTGGACGACGCGCAGCTCGCCGCCGGTCTGGACAAGGCCGCTGCCGCCAGCCGCGACACCGAGGTGCAGCTGCGCGCCGACGAAAGCGTGCCCTACGGCCGCGTGGTCCAGGTAATGGGCGCGGCCAACAAGGCCGGGCTCTCGCGCATCGGCTTCGTGACCCAGCCTTCGGCCGCGGCCACCCAGCAGCAGCAGCCCGCACGCTGAGCGCCGGGCCGGCCCGCCGCGTCAGCCGACGTCGGCCAAGACCTACCCGCTTCGGCCACCGCGGCTGATTCGAGCGCGGCGCGGCGATGGGGACACTGAACGATCCACCCTCAAGTTCAGGAGTCCCGCATGGCCAAACACAAGCAAGTGCACGACAAGCAAGACACTGCACAGCACCTGATCGAGCTGGAGCGAAAGTTCTGGCAATCGCTGGTGCGAGAAGACACCGACGCCGCGCTGTCGATGCTCGATCAGCAGGCGCTGATGGTGAGCTCGCATGGTTCGATGAAGTTCGACCACATGCAGTACCGCCAGATGGCCCAGCAAGGCGCCATGGTGCTCAAGGATTTCAAGCTCGGCGACATCGATGTGCTGCAGCCCACCGACGACATGGCGGTGCTGACCTATCGCGTCAAGCAGTCCATGGGGCCGCGTGGCAGCAGCGACACGGGCAAGATGCAGGAGATGGTCGACAGCTCCACCTGGGTCCGCAAGGACGACCAGTGGCAGTGCGTGGCGCACACCGAGACGCCGCTGGACACGCCGCCCCAAAAGCGCCACTGATTGCGCGAGCAGGCGCGGCAGGGCAGCCGCGCCGCGCCGTGATGCGCCTTATTGGCCCAGCGCCACCGGCTTGGTGTGCCAGATCTGGTGCGCATACTCGGCAATGGTCCGGTCCGACGAAAACCTGCCCATGCCGGCCACGTTGAGAACGGCCATGCGCGTCCAGGCCTCGGGGTCGCGATACAGCCCGTCCACTCTTGCTTGCGTCTCGATGTAGCTCTCGTAGTCGGCCAGCAGCAGATAGTGGTCGCCCCAGTTCACCAGCGCGTCGAAGATCTCCTGGTAGCGCGCGGGCTCGGAAGGCGAGAACAGGCCATCGCGAACGCTGTCCAATACCCGCTGCAGTTCGACGTTGCCCTCGTAGATGTCGCGCGGCGCGTAGCCGCTGGCGCGGATCGCGGCCACCTGGTCGGTGGTGTTGCCGAAGATGAAGAAGTTTTCGGCGCCCACCGCGTCGCGCATCTCGACGTTGGCGCCGTCCAGCGTGCCGATGGTGAGCGCTCCGTTGAGCGCGAACTTCATGTTGCCCGTGCCGGAAGCCTCGGTGCCCGCGGTGGAAATCTGCTCTGACAGGTCGGCCGCCGGAATGATCACCTCGGCCAGGCTCACGCTGTAGTTGGGCAGGAACACCACCTTGAGCCTGTCGCCCACGCGCTCGTCGGCGTTGATGACCGCTGCCACGTCGTTGATGAGGCGGATCACCAGCTTGGCCATGTGATAGGCCGACGCAGCCTTGCCGGCGAACACCGCGACGCGCGGCACGTGGGGCGCATCGGGTTCGTCCAGGATGCGGTGGTAGCGCGTGATGACATGCAGCACGTTCAGCAGCTGGCGCTTGTACTCGTGCATGCGCTTGACCTGCACGTCGAACATCGCGTCGGTGTTCAGCGTGAGGTGCATGTGCTCCTCGACCCAGCGAGCCAGCCGCAGCTTGTTCTCTTGCTTGGCATGGCGGAATGCACCGGTGAAGGCGGGCTGCTGCGCCATGTGGCCCAGCGCCTGCAGCTGCTCGAGGTCGCGCCGCCAGCCGCGCCCGATGCGGTGGTCCAGCAGGCGGGCCAGCGGCGGGTTGGCCTGGGCCAGCCAGCGCCGCGGCGTGACGCCGTTGGTCTTGTTGTTGAAGCGCTCCGGAAAGACCTTGGCGAAGTCGGCAAAGATGGACTGCTTCATCAGCTCCGAATGCAGCTCCGACACGCCGTTGATCGAATGGCTGGCCAGCACCGCCACGTAGGCCATGCGCACGCGGCGCTCGCCGTTCTCGTCGATGAGCGACAGGCGGCGCATCAAGTCCACGTCGTGCCCGTTGCGCTGCGTGATCATCGCCAGGAAGCGCGAGTTGAGGTCGAAGATGATCTGAAGGTGCCTGGGCAGCACGCGGCCGAACATTTCCACCGGCCAGGTCTCCAGCGCCTCGTGCATCAGCGTGTGGTTGGTGTAGCTGAAGATCTTCTGGGTGTGCGCCCAGGCCGTGTCCCAAGGCAGCTCGTGCTCGTCGATG
Source organism: Pseudomonadota bacterium (assembly GCA_018241225.1). Lineage (GTDB taxonomy): Bacteria > Pseudomonadota > Gammaproteobacteria > Burkholderiales > Burkholderiaceae_C > Variovorax. The sequence goes on along the minus strand of JAFEEG010000020.1, from coordinate 238,795 downwards.
AGCAGGCGCATCAGCTCGGGCACCGCGAGCACCGGGTGGGTGTCGTTCAGGTGGATGCTGATCTGGCTGGGCAGGTCGTCGAAATTGGTGTGGTTGCGCAGGTAGCGGTGCAGCATGTCCTGCACGCTGGCGCTGACGAAGAAGTACTCCTGGTGCAGCCGCAGCTCACGCCCCGAGGGCGTGGAGTCGTCGGGGTAGAGCACGCGCGAGACGTTCTCCGAGTGGTTCTTGCTTTCCACCGCCTCCATGTAGTTGCCGCGGTTGAAGGCCTTCAGGTCGATCTCTTCGGTGGCGCGCGCCGACCACAGGCGCAGCGTGTTGGTGGCCTGGGTGCCGTAGCCAGGAATGATGGTGTCGTAGGCCACGGCCAGCACGTCATGCGTGTCGACCCAGTGCGCGGCGCCGTAGGGCGCAGCCTTGCCGCTGGGCCGCTGCACGTGGCCGCCGAAGCGCACGCGAAAGCGCACCTCGGGCCGCTGGAACTCCCACGGGTTGCCGCGCGTGAGCCAGTAGTCGGGCGTTTCCACCTGCTGGCCATCGACGATGCGCTGGCGGAACATGCCGTATTCGTAGCGGATGCCGTAACCCAGGCCCGGCACACCCAAGGTGGCCATGGAGTCGAGAAAGCACGCGGCCAGGCGGCCCAGGCCGCCGTTGCCCAGCGCCGCATCGGGTTCGCGCTCGGCGAGTTGCGCGATGTCCACGCCGAAGTCGGCCAGGGCTTCCTTGACCGTGTCCTGCAGCTCCAGCGCCAGCAGCGCGTTGGTGAAGGTGCGGCCGATGAGGAACTCCATCGACAGGTAGTACACGCGCTTGAGCTTTTGCGCGTACTGGGCGCGGGTGGTGGTCATCCAGCGCTCGACCAGCTGGTCGCGCACGGCCAGCGCGGTGGCATGCAGCCAGTCGTCCTGGCTGGCGGCCACCGGGTCCTTGCCGACGGCATACATGAGCTTGTTGGCCACGGCGCGCTTGAAGGCCGCCACGTCGCGGTCGGGGTGGTCGTACTTGAAATCCTTGACAGTCATCTTCGATGCATTTCCCTGAAATTGGTTGGCGGTATCAGCCGCCGAGTGCCTGGCGATACACGGCCAGGTAGCTCTGCGCGGCCGTTGCCCAGTCGGCGGGGCGGTGCATGGCGCTGGTGCGCACGGCGCGCCAGTCGTCCGGCCGGCGATAGAGGGCGAAGGCCCGGCGCTGTGCGCGCTCGTAGTCGTCGACGGTGAAGCGCTCGAAACTGAAGCCCGTGGCGGTGCCGCCTGCCAAGTCTTCCAGACTGCTGTCGGTGACCGTGTCGGACAAGCCGCCGACTCGATGCACCAGCGGCAGGCTGCCGTATTTCAGGCCGTACATCTGCGTGAGGCCGCAGGGCTCGAAGCGCGAGGGCACCAGCGTGACGTCGCCCGCACCAAACAGGCGGTGCGCCAGCGGCTCGCTGTAGCCCAGCGTGACGCTGACGGACTTGGGGGCCGCTGCGGCGCATTCGCGAAAGGCGGCCTCCAGGGGCGCGTCGCCGCTGCCCAGCAGTGCCAGCTGCCCGCCTTGGGCCAGCAGCGCGTCCAGGCCCTGCAGCACCAATTGCAGCCCCTTCTGCTCGGTGAGGCGGCTGACCACCACGAACAGCGGTGCGTCGGGCTTCTGCGCCAGGCCCAGCTCCTTTTGCACGAAGGCCTTGCAGCGCGCCTTGCCGCCCATGCGGCTGTGGTCGAAGCGCTCGGGCAGCAGGTTGTCGGTGGCCGGGTTCCAGACCTGGTCGTCCACGGCGTTCAGGATGCCCGAGAGCACGTGCGACCGATGGCGCAGCAACCCGTCGAGCCCGAAGCCCTGCTCGGGCGTCTGGATCTCGCGCGCATAGGTGGGGCTGACGGTGGTGATGCGGTCGGCAAACACCAGCCCGCCCTTCATGAAGGACAGCTGCCCGTGGTACTCGAGGCCATTCACGCCGAAGGCAGCCGGTGGCAGGCCGAGTTCAGGAAAGTGCCAGGGCGCGAAGATTCCCTGGTAGGCCAGGTTGTGCACGGTGAACACGCTGCCCACGCGAGGCCGCCCCTGGGGCTGCGCAAAGGCCAGGTAGGCGGGCGCCAAGGCGGCATGCCAATCGTGCGCGTGCACCACCTCGGGGTGCCAGTTCGCGTCGAGCCCTTGCGCCAGCCGCGCGGCGGCCCAGCCCAGCAGCGCAAAGCGGCGGTGGTTGTCGCCATAGGCATGCCGGGAGGCGTCTTCGTACGGATTGCCCGGGCGGTCGTAGAGGGCGGGTGCGTCGATCCAGTACACCGGCAGGTCGGGCGCACCTTGGGTGTGCAGCGTGCCCAGCCGCAGCCTGACCCGCTCGCCCCAGGGCGTGTCGAGTTCGGCCACGGTGGTGGCGTTGCGCACGCCCGAGACGATGGCCGGAAAGCCCGGCAGCAGGGCTCGCACGTCCTGCCCCGCGGCCATCAGGGCCAGGGGCAGCGCGCCGGCGATGTCCGCCAGTCCGCCGGTCTTGAGCAGTGGAAAGATTTCGGCTGTGACCTGGAGTATGCGCATCGGCATCAGGCGAGGTCCAGGCGTTTGAGCATCTCGCGCGTGACGAGCACCACGCCCCCTTCGGTGCGCTCGAAGCGCGCCGCATCAGCCTCGGCGTCGAATCCGATTTCCGTGCCTTCGGGCAGCACGCAGGCGCGGTCGATTACCACCCGGTGCAAGCGCGAGCCGCGGCCCACTTCCACGTCGGGCATGAGCACTGCCTCGTTGATCTCGCAGTACGAGTGCACGCGCACGCCCGAGAACAGCACCGAGCTGCTCACCTTGGAGCCCGAGACGATGCAGCCGCCCGAGACGATGGTGTTCACGGTCATGCCATGCTTGCCCTCGGCGTCCAGCACGAACTTGGCCGGCGGCAGTTGCCGCTGGTAGGTCCAGATGGGCCAGTTGGTGTCATAGATGTCCAGCTCCGGGGTGATCGAGGCCAGGTCGAGGTTGGCTGCCCAGAATGCATCAATCGTGCCTACGTCGCGCCAGTAGGCCGGCGCATCGCCGCCGCGATGTGCACGCGTGACACAGGACATGCCGAAGGGATGCGCCACGGCGCGCTGCGCAGCGACGGCCTTGGGAATGATGTCCTTGCCGAAGTCGTGGCTGGAGTTGGGATCGGCGTTGTCTTCTTCCAGCAGTTGATAGAGGTACTCGGAGTCGAAGATGTAGATGCCCATGCTGGCCAGGGCCACGTCGGGTTGGCCCGGCATGGCGGGCGGGTCGGCCGGCTTCTCGAGAAAGTCGGTGATCTGGCGATCGGCATCGACCGCCATCACGCCGAAGGCCACGGCATCCATGCGCGGCACCTCGATGCAGCCCACGGTACAACCGCGCCCGTGCCGCGCATGGTCTGCCAGCATGATCGAGTAGTCCATCTTGTAGATGTGGTCGCCAGCCAGGACGACCACGTAATCATGCGGCGTGGACCGTGTCTGGATGATGTCCAGGTTCTGGTAGACGGCGTCGGCCGTGCCGCGGTACCAGTGCTCGTCGCCCATGCGCTGCTGCGCGGGCAGCACGTCGACCATTTCGTTGAGTTCGGCGCGCAGGAAGCTCCAGCCGCGCTGCAGGTGCCGCATGAGCGAGTGCGACTTGTACTGCGTGACCACCGCCATGCGCCGGATGCCCGAGTTCAGGCAGTTGGAAAGCGCGAAGTCGATGATGCGGAACTTGCCGCCGAAATAGACCGCCGGCTTGGCGCGTTTGTCCGTCAGCTGCTTGAGCCGCGAGCCGCGCCCGCCGGCCAGCACCAGCGCAATGGTGCGGCGCACCAGCTGATGCGCCGGCAGTTGGGATTGCGAGTTGTCTTCCATCTTGTATTTCCTCCTGATGTGTCGTGACGGGTCTGCAATGCTTTTTTGTTCCCTGCCTGTCTGCACACTAGCACTGCGCAGTGGTTTTGGCTCCTACCCGCTTGCAACCCAGAGGCTCGTCGGCGGAATTTCGTGGACATGGGCCAGCGGCAGGCCGGCCGAGCTGGCGCCGTGAGCCTTGGCGTCGGTGGCCAGGCGCAAATGCCAGCGGCCCGGCGGCAGCGTGAAGCGCACGGCGGCTTCCTGTGCGTTGACAAGCACCAGCCATTGCAGTTGCCCGCCCGGCGTCTCGAAGAGCACGGCCATCGCGTGTCGGCCCGCGGCCTGCCAGTCGGCCGTCGTCATGGGCTGGCCCTCGGGCGTGAGCCAGTGCAGCGCGGCCTGCCCGGCCTGCGGCTGTGCGGGCCACCACTGATTGCTGCGAAGTGGGGCGGCTTCACGGCGAAGCGCCAGAACGCGTGCCACGAAGGCCGTCAGCTCTGCGTCTGCGCGCACCCAGTCCAGCCAGGTGATGTCGTTGTCCTGGCAATAGGCGTTGTTGTTGCCGCGCTGGCTGTGGCCGAGCTCGTCGCCGGCCAGCAGCATGGGCGTGCCTTGCGACAGCAGCAGGGCGGCCAGCAGTGCACGTGAAAGGCGGGCGCGCTCGGCCAGCACGGTCGCGTCGTCGGTGTCGCCTTCCACCCCGCAGTTGCGGCTGAGGTTGTGGCCGTGGCCGTCGCGGTTGTGCTCGCCGTTGGCCAGGTTGTGGCGCTCGTTGTAGCTGACCAGGTCGCGCAGCGTGAAGCCGTCGTGCGCGGTGACGAAGTTGACGCTGGCCGTGGGCGCGCGGCCGCCCGCATGAAAGTCTTCGCTGGAGCCGGCCAGCCGATGCGCGAATTCGCCCAAGCCCACGCCGCGGTGCAGCCAGAAGGCGCGCTGCGTGTCGCGGAAACGATCGTTCCATTCGAGCCAGCCGGGGGGAAATTCGCCCAGCCGGTAGCCGCCGGGGCCTACGTCCCAGGGCTCGGCGATGAGCAGGCAGCGCGAGAGCACCGGGTCTTGCGCCACGGCAGCCAGGAAGGGGGCATGCGCGTCGAACTCGCCGGCCGGTGGCCTGCGTGCGAGGATTGGCGCGAGGTCGAAGCGAAAGCCGTCGACCCCCAGTTCCAGCACCCAGTGCCTCAGGCAATCCATCACCATCTGCAGCACGCGCGGCTGCGAGAGGTTCAGGCAGTTGCCGCAGCCCGTCCAGTTCTCGTAGAGCGCGGGGTCGTCCTGGCGCAGGTGGTAGTAAAGAGCGTTGTCGATGCCGCGCAGGCTCAGGGTGGGGCCCAGCTCGTCGGTCTCGGCGCTGTGGTTGAACACCATGTCCACCACCACCTCCAGGCCGCGGGCATGCACCGCATCGGTGAGCTGGCGCATTTCGAGCGCCGGCGTGGTGCCTGGCAGGCCGCTCCAGTAGCGTGCCTCGGGCGCGAACCAGCCGACGGGGCTGTAGCCCCAGTAGTTGCGCAGCCCCAGCTTCAACAGCCGCTCTTCGTCGGCGCGGTGCTGCACCGGCATCAGGCTCAGGGTGGTGATGCCCAGGCGCTGCAGGTGGTCGAGCACGGGCGCCTGCGCCAGGCCGGCAAAGGTGCCGCGCAATGGCCCGGGCACGGCTGGGTGCAGCTGGGTATGGCCGCCCACGTGCAACTCGTACAGCACCCGCTCGCCTGCCGCGATGCGCGGCCGAGCAGCCAGCGCAGGCGCCGGCGGCAGCGGGGCGGCGACGCGTGCCTTGAGTGCAATGGCTGCGTTGTCGCGGGTGTCGCGCTGCGCCGGCTGGCCGGGCGCATGGCCCAGGAAAAGATCTTCACCCCCGTACTCGCCGACGACCTCGCGGGCATAGGGGTCCAGCAGCAGCTTGGCGGGGTTGAAGCGCTGCCCCAGGTGCGGCGCCCACGGCCCGTGCACGCGGTAGCCGTACACCAGGCCGGGTCCCGCGCTGGGCAGGCGGCCATGCCAGCACCCGTTGGTGCAGGCCGGAAGGCGCAGCCGCTGCTGTTCGTGCTGGCCGCCCGGGTCGAACAGGCACAGCTCGACGGCCTCGGCATTCGGCGCAACCAGCGCGAAGTTGATGCCGCCTTCTTCGGCCAGCGTGGCGCCAAGCGGGTAGGGGCGCCCGGCGATCAGCATGTCGCCGCGCGGCTCACGCCAGCACCCACAGCAAGGTCGCCAGGGGCGGCAGCGTCATGACCAGCGAATGGGGCTGCCCCTGCCAATGCACGGATTCGCTCGGAATCACGCCGTTGCCCACGCCGCTGCCGCCATAGACCGGGTTGTCGGTGTTGATGATTTCGCGGTACGCGCCATCGGCCGGCACGCCCAGGCGGTAGCCGTGCCGCACCACGGGGGTGAAGTTGCACACCGCCAGCACGAACTGGCCGCTGCGCGAGCGGCGCACGAAGGCGAACACCGAGTGCGCCTTGTCGTCGTGCACGACCCATTCGAAGCCCTGGGCCTCGCAGTCCATCTCGTGCAAGGCGGGATAGTGGCGATACACGTTGTTCAGGTCGCGCACCAGGCGCTGGATGCCCTGGTGCGGTGCGTGGTCGAGCAGGTGCCAGTCCAGGCTGTGGTCGGCGTTCCATTCGGCATATTGGGCGAACTCGCCGCCCATGAACAGCAGCTTCTTGCCCGGATAGGCCCACAGGTAGCCATAGAGGTTGCGCAGGCCGGCGAACTTCTGCCATTCGTCGCCCGGCATGCGGCCGATCATGGAGCCCTTGCCGTGCACCACTTCGTCGTGCGAGAGCGGCAGCACGAAGTTCTCGCTGTGGGCGTACATCAGGCCGAAGGTCACCTGCTGGTGATGGTGCGGCCGGTATACCGGGTCCAGCCCCACGTAGCTCAGCGTGTCGTTCATCCAGCCCATGTTCCACTTGAAGTGAAAGCCCAGGCCGCCGTGCTCCGGCGGGCGGGTCACGCCGGGAAAGGACGTGGACTCTTCTGCCACGGTGAAGGCGCCGGGCCGCTGCACGCCCACCACCTGGTTCATTCGTCGCACGAAGTCGATGGCCTCGAGGTTCTCGCGCCCGCCCTGCGCGTTGGGCAACCATTGGCCGGCCGGCCGGCTGTAGTCGCGATACAGCATGGAGGCCACCGCATCCACCCGCAGGCCATCGATGCCATAGCGCTCCAGCCAGTACAGCGCATTGCCGACCAGGTAGTTGCGCACCTCGGTACGCGCGTAGTTGAAGATGAGGGTGTTCCAGTCGTGGTGGAAGCCTTCGCGCGGGTCGGCGTATTCGTACAGGGCTGTGCCGTCGAAGTTGCCAAGACCGTGCACGTCGGTGGGAAAGTGCGCCGGCACCCAGTCCAGGATCACGCCCAGCCCGGCCGCATGCGCCGCCTCGACGAAAGCGCGGAAGTCGCCGGGTGTGCCAAAGCGCGAGGTGGGTGCATACATGCCGATGGGCTGGTAGCCCCACGACCCGTCGAAGGGATGCTCGCTCACCGGCAGCAACTCGATGTGGGTGAAGCCCATGTCGCGGGCATAGGGCACCAGGCTGCGGGCCAGGTCGCGGTAGCTGAGCCACTCGTGGCCGTTCTTTCTGCGCCAGGAGCCCAGGTGGACCTCGTAGATGCTGATGGGGGCCTCGCGGCCATTGGCCTGGGCGCGCTCGGCGGGCAATGCCACCGGTTGCGGCAACGCCTGCACCACGCTGGCCGTTTCGGGGCGCAGGCGGGCGGCAAAACCGTAGGGGTCGGATTTGCGCAGCAGCTCGCCGCGGGACGAGAGGATTTCGAACTCGTAGCTGTCGCCGGGCCCTACGTGGGGGGCGAAGATTTCCCAGACGCCGCATTCGCGGCGCAGGCGCATCATGTGCCGGCGCCCGTCCCACTGGTTGAAGTTGCCCACCACCGACACGCGTCGCGCATTGGGCGCCCACATGGCAAAGGCCACGCCATGCACGCCGTCGATTTCGCGCAGGTGCGCACCCAGCTGCTCGAAAGGCCGCAGGTGCGTGCCTTCGGCCAGCAGCCAGACGTCGGTTTCGCCCAGCACGGGCGGGAAGCGATAGGGGTCTTCCAGCCTGGAGCTGTGGGTGCCCCAGTCCACCTGCAGGTGGTAGCCCAGCCGCGCCTCGGCGGCCGGCACCAGGGCGGCGAACAGGTCCGAAGTGCCTTGCCGCTCCAGCTCGGCCAGCGGCCAACCCGAGCTGGCCTGCACGACCGCCACCGAACGGGCGCCGGGCAGCAGGGCGCGCACCCACAGGCCTTCGGCATTGCGGTGGGGGCCGAGCACGGAAAAGGGGTCGCCATGTTCGGCGCGCATCAAGGCACGGACTTCGGACTCAGGCAGCGGCATCGATGGGAACTCCCATGTATACGCCGTACGGGGGCAACTCCAGCGCCAGGTCGCCGTCCAGACGCGCCCCCAGGAAGGGCGAGCCGGCCAGCGGCACCAGCATCCGATCGAGGCGCAGCGTGGCGCGCCGCTGCGACAAGTTGAACACTGCCTGCAAGACCTCGTCGCCGTCATAGCGCTCCAGGCACAGGAATGGCTCGGGCGTGTCCAGGAAGCGGATGTGGCCGCTCCTCAGCAGCGGCTGGCGCCTGCGCCAGCGCAGCAGCTCGCGGCTGAAGCTGAGCATGGACTGTGGATCCTGGGCCTGCCGGTCCACGGCCAGCGGCAGGTGCGGCCCGTACATGGGCAGCCAGGGTTCGCTGCGCCCGTCATTGAAGCCGCCATTGCCTGCGTCGGCCAGCCACGGCATGGGGGTGCGGGCCCCGTCGCGGCCCTTGAACTCGGGCCAGAAGGCGCGGCCATAGGGGTCCTGCAGGCGCTCGAAGGGCACTTCGGCCTCGGGCAGGCCCAGCTCCTCGCCCTGGTAGATGCAGGCGCTGCCGCGCAAGGACAGCAGCAGCGACAACCAGAGCTTGTCGCGCCGCACGTCGGCCAGGGCGCCAGCGCTCCAGCGGCTGGACACCCGCGGCACGTCGTGGTTGGACACCGCCCAGCAGCCCCAGCCATTGGTGCGCTGCAGGGCGTCGTCCAGGGCCTGGACCTGCTTGCGCAGGTGGATGGCGCTGTGCTCGCTGGTGAGCAGCCCGAAGCTGTAGGCCAGGTGCAGGCGCTTGCCTTGCTCCGTATAGCGGGCCATCACGGGCGGCGCGTTGTCGTCGCCCACCTCGCCCAGGCCCACCGCGCCGTAGCGGTCGAGCAATTCGCGCAGTCGCTCCAGGAAGGCCAGGTTCTGCGGCTGGCTCTTGTCGTGCAGGTGCAGCTGCATGGCGTAGGGGTTGTCGGCGCGCACGGTGCTCACCTGGCCCAGGGCGGCGGCCTCCAGCGGCGGGTTGTCGCGCAGTTGCGCGTCGTGGAACTGGTGGTTGCAGGCGTCGAAGCGAAAGCCGTCCACGCCTCGTTCGCACCAGAACTGCACCTCGCCCAGCACGGCGTCCTGCACCGCCGGACAGTGGAAGTTGAGGTCAGGCTGCTCGGCCAGGAAGCTGTGCAGGTAGTACTGGCGTCGCCGCGAATCCCACTGCCATGCCGATCCGCCGAAGACCGACAGCCAGTTGTTGGGCGGCGTGCCGTCGGCCTTGGGGTCGGCCCAGACGTACCAGTCGGCGTGCGGGCCGTCGCGGCTGGCCCGGCTGGCGGCGAACCAGTCGTGCTGGTCGGAGGTGTGGGAGAGCACCTGGTCGATCATGACCTTCAGGCCCAGCGAATGGGCCCGCGCCAGCAGCGCGTCGAAGTCCTCCAGCGTGCCGAACATCGGGTCGACCTGGCGGTAGTCGGCCACGTCGTAGCCGAAATCCTTCATGGGCGATCGGAAGAAGGGCGACACCCAGATCGCGTCGACCCCCAGGCTGGCCACGTGATCGAGCCGGGCCGTGATGCCCGGCAGGTCGCCGATGCCGTCGCCGTTGCTGTCCATGAAGCTGCGAGGGTAGATCTGATAGATCACCCCACCGCGCCACCAGTCGGTAGTCTTGTTGCTGCTCATTGGCAGTCCTCCCTGCTGCATTTTTGGATGCGAGACCTTGTTTCCGGAGCTTAGACCGAATCGCATCTCGCACCTTTATGGTTTGTGTTCCATTCTGGCACGCGAAAATCGGGCCAAGGCCATACCGGCAGGCCAGCGGGGTGGTGACGATGCCGCGATAATCCTCCCTCCTGCACGTTTCGGCCCCACGCGGGCCTGTACCAGCACAGCCTGCCCGCCGATCCCCTGCCCCTAGATCGCATGAATTCCAGCTACAAACCCGCCGACGTCGAATCCGCTGCCCAGGCCAAGTGGGCGTCTGCCGACGCCTACCGCGTCATCGAGGACGCGAATAAGAAGAAGTACTACGCCTGCTCGATGCTGCCCTACCCCAGCGGCAAGCTGCACATGGGGCACGTGCGCAACTACACGATCAACGACATGCTCACGCGCTACCTGCGCATGAGCGGCTACAACGTGCTCATGCCCATGGGCTGGGACGCCTTCGGCCTGCCCGCCGAGAACGCCGCCCTGAAGAACGGCGTGCCCCCGGCCGCCTGGACGATGGACAACATCGCCTACATGAAGGGCCAGCTGCAGGCCATGGGCCTGGCCATCGACTGGAGCCGCGAGGTCGCCACCTGCGACCCCAGTTATTACAAATGGAACCAGTGGCTGTTCCTGAAGATGCTGGAAAAGGGCATTGCCTACCGCAAGACCCAGGTGGTCAACTGGGACCCCGTCGACCAGACCGTGCTGGCCAACGAGCAGGTCATCGACGGCAAGGGCTGGCGCACCGGCGCGCCGGTGGAGCGCCGCGAGATTCCTGGCTACTACCTGAAGATCAGCGACTACGCGCCCGAACTGCTCGAGCACACCCAGCACAAGCTGCCGGGCTGGCCCGAACGCGTGCGCCTGATGCAGGAAAACTGGATCGGCAAGAGCGAGGGCGTTCGCTTCGCCTTCACGCACACCATCAAGGACCATGACGGCCACCTGATCCAGGACGGCCGCATGTACGTGTTCACCACGCGCGCAGACACCATCATGGGCGTCACCTTCTGCGCCGTGGCACCCGAGCACCCGCTGGCCCAGCATGCCGCCCGCACCAACCTGCAGGTGGCCAACTTCATCGACGAGTGCAAGGCCGGCGGCACCACCGAGGCCGAGCTGGCCACGCAGGAGAAGAAGGGCGTGCCCACGGGGCTGGTGGTCACGCACCCCATCACCGAGGAGCTGATTCCGGTGTGGGTGGGCAACTACGTGCTCATGAGCTATGGCGACGGCGCCGTGATGGGCGTGCCCGCGCACGACGAGCGCGATTTCGCCTTCGCCAACAAGTACAACATCGACATCACGCAGGTGGTGCTGGTGGAGGACGAGCCCCACTTCGACTATCACAAGTGGCAGGAGTGGTATGGCGACAAGGAGCGCGGCATCACCATCAACTCCGACAACTTCAGCGGCATGGGCTACCAGGAGGCCGTCAAGGCCGTGGCGCACGCGTTGGAGCAAAAGGGCCTGGGCGGCCTGCAGACCACCTGGCGCCTGCGCGACTGGGGCATCAGCCGCCAGCGCTACTGGGGCACCCCGATCCCGATCATCCATTGCGATGAACACGGCGCCGTGCCGGTGCCCGAGAAGGACCTGCCGGTGGTGCTGCCCACCGACTGCGTGCCCGACGGCAGCGGCAACCCGCTGAACAAGCACGCGGGCTTCCACGCCGGCGTGACCTGCCCGGTGTGCGGCAAGGCCGCGCGCCGCGAGACCGACACCATGGACACCTTCGTGGACTCGTCCTGGTACTTCATGCGCTACTGCGACCCCAAGAACGACCAGGCCATGGTCGGCGAGGGCGCGCAGTACTGGATGCCGATGGACCAGTACATCGGCGGCATCGAGCACGCCATCCTGCACCTGCTGTATGCACGCTTCTGGACCAAGGTGATGCGCGACCTGGGCCTGGTCAGCATCGACGAGCCCTTCAGCCGCCTGCTCACGCAGGGCATGGTGCTCAACCAGATCTTCTTCACCCGCAACGAAAAGGGCGGCAAGGACTACCACCCGCCATCGGAAGTCACGCCCAAGCTCGACGCCTCCGGCCACGTGGTCGGCGGCACGCTGGCCGACGGCACCGAAGTTCAGTACGGCGGCGTGGGCAAGATGGGCAAGAGCGAGCGCAACGGCGTCGATCCGCAGGAGCTCATCGAGAAGTACGGCGCCGACACCGCACGCCTGTACACCATGTTCACCGCGCCGCCCGAGGCCACGCTGGAGTGGAACGACGCGGCCGTGGAAGGCTCCTTCCGCTTCCTGCGGCGCGTGTGGAACTACGGCGTGGCGCTCAATGAACAAGGCGCTGCCGAGGGCACGCCGGCCAGCAAGGCGGCCAAGGCCCTGCGCCACGAAGTGCACACCGTGCTGCGCCAGATCGACTACGACTACCAGCGCATGCAATACAACACGGTGGTGTCGGGCGCGATGAAGCTGCTGAACGCGCTGGAAAGCTTCAAGCCTGCCGATGCCGGCGACGTTGCCGCCGCGCGCGAAGGCTTCGGCATCCTGTTGCGCACGCTCTACCCGGTCACGCCGCATGCGGCCTTCGAGCTGTGGCAGTCGCTGGGCTACGACAAGGTGCACGGCGACCTGCTCGACGCACCCTGGCCGCAGGTCGACGAGGCAGCGCTGGAGCAGGACGAGATCGAACTCATGCTGCAGATCAACGGCAAGCTGCGCGGCTCGCTCGTGGTGCCCGCCGGTGCCAGCAAGCAGGAGATCGAGACGCTTGCGCTGGCCAGCGAGGGCTTTGCGAAGTTTGCCGAGGGTGCAGTGCCCAAGCGGGTGATCGTGGTGCCCGGGCGCCTGGTCAACGTGGTCGTCTGAGCGGGTCACGATGACCAAGGACGCACGCAACACTGCAACGTCGCGCCGCACCTTCCTGGCGGCCGGCGCTGCACTGGGCCTGGCGGGCTGCGGCTTCAAGCTGCGGCAGGCGCCGGAGTTCGCCTTCACGAGCATCGCCATGCCGACCAACACGGCCTACCTGGCGCAGCTCAAGCGGGCCATCGATGTCACGGGCAAGCTCAAGGTGCTGCCCATGGCCGAGTGGGAGAAGGCCGATGCGGTGTTCGACGTGCTGAGCGAAACGCGCGACCAGCTGGTGCTGTCCACCAACTCGGCCGGCCAGGTGCGCGAAATGCAGCTGTTCCTGCGCGTGCGCTTCAAGCTGCGCTCGCCACAAGGCAAGGAGCTGATCGCGCCCTCGGAAATGACGCAGTCGCGCGACATCACCTACAACGAAACCGCGGCGCTGGCCAAGGAAAGCGAAACGCAGCTGCTCTACCGCGACATGACCAACGACATCGTGCAGCAGACCTTGCGGCGCCTCGCAGCCGTGAAGTCGCTGTAGGCGGGGCTTTCACTTGCAACTGGCCGCGGCCCAGCTTCCAGCGCACCTGCAAAAAGGCTTGCGCGCGCTCTACACCCTGCACGGCGACGAAGCCCTGCTGGTGCAGGAGACGGCCGACGCCATCCGCGCCGCGGCCCGCGCGCAGGGCTACACCGAGCGCAGCGTGCATACCGTGGCTGGCGCGCATTTCGACTGGGGCGCGGTGCAGGCGGCCGGCGGCTCGATGAGCCTGTTTGCCGACCGGCAGATCGTCGAGATCCGCATCCCGTCGGGAAAGCCCGGCAAGGATGGCAGCGCCGCCTTGCAGCAGATTGCCGAGGGCACCGTGGGCAACGACAGCACGCTCACGCTGGTGCTGCTGCCGCGCCTGGACAAGGCCACCAAGACCGGTGCCTGGTTCGGCGCGCTCGAATCCCATGGCGTAACGGTGCAGCTCGATCCGGTGGAGCGCGGCGCGCTGCCCGAATGGATTGCCCAGCGCCTGGGCCGCCAGTCGCAGCGGGTCAAGTCCGGCGAGGAAGGCCAGCGCACCCTGCAGTTCTTCGCCGACCGGGTCGAGGGCAACCTGCTGGCCGCGCACCAGGAAATCCAGAAGCTGGCGTTGCTGTACCCCGAGGGCGAACTGTCTTTCGAGCAGGTCGAGGGCGCGGTGAACAACGTGGCGCGCTACGACGTGTTCAAGCTTTCCGAGGCGGTGCTGGGCGGCAACCCGCAGCGCGTGGCGCGCATGCTCGAAGGCCTGAAGGCCGAGGGCGAGGCCGAGGTGCTGGTGCACTACACCCTGTCCGAGGACATCCGCGCCTTGAAGCGCGTGCGCGATGCCATCGACGCCGGTCGGCCCCTGCCCATGGCGCTGCGCGAGAACCGGGTGTGGGGCCCCAAGGAACGGGCCTTCGAGCGGGTGCTGCCACGCCTGCAGGGTCGCGTGCTCACGCTCTTGCTCAACGACGCCCACAAGGTGGACGGCATCGTCAAGGGGCTGCCCCAGCCCGACTGGCCGCAGGACGGCTGGCAAGCGCTGCAGCGCCTGGCTTTTCGCCTGTGCCGCCTGTGCATGACTGAAAGCCGCGCCCGAAGCTAGGCGTCTGCAGCTCTAGCGAGGGCTGCCCAGCACACGACCATCCACCGTGCGGCCGTACATCGAGTCGTCGCTGTCGTGAAACTTCCTGCGCGTCTGCGCCACCGATTGGCTGAAGCGCGGATCCTGTGGACGCTCGTGGCTGTTCATGAACAAGGCGACATCCCAGGCCGCCTGGTCGCTCAGTGCCTGGCTGCGCCCCAACGGCATGTTGGCCTGGATGAAGCTCGCAGCGGTGGAAATCGCATGCATGCCGGCGCCCCAGTTGAAGGAGCGGGGTCCCCACAGCGGCGGGAAGACTTGGGCATCGCCCGTGCGCTGGCCCTGGCCGTCCGTGCCGTGGCACAGCGCGCAGTTCTGCGCGTAGACCTTTTCGCCGCGCAGGTAGTCGGCCGGCTCGGGCGGCTTGTTCGGCGTGGGGTAACCGCCGCCCGGAACGGACGTGCCGACCGGCGCGCCCTTGGCTAGCCAGGCCGAGTAGGTCTGCAGTGCCGTGATGATTTCACTGTCCTGCGGTGGGGCCTTGCCGTTCATGCTGTACATGAAGCAGCCCTGCAAGCGCGCGGCGAACGTGTCCACCTGGCCGGTCTTGTTGCGAAAGGCAGGGTAGCGGCCGAAGGCCCCCCACAGCGGCGCAGAGTCGGGCTTGCGGCCCGCGTCAAGGTGGCAGTTGGCGCAGCTCAGGTCATTGCCCACGTACGGCTTTGCATATTGGCCCGTGCGCATGAAGATCTGCTCACCCAGCCGAACCATCCTGCCGTACTCGCCCTCTGGCAGGTTGCTTTCGGCCGGAGGCGCGAAGGAGGTGGATGCGCCGGCAGCGGGTGCGACGGCTGGGGTGTGGACGGGCGGCGGGGTGGGTTCCCGCGCCACCTGCATTGCCTCTGGTTCGGCTGGCCGATCTTGCAGGGAGCGGTCGAACACGATATTCGTGCCGACGGCCGTGCCCACCATGAGCACGACGGCCAATGCGGCGAAGAGAGCGAGGCCGTTCGTTTTCATGGCTTGCCCTCCTGCGCGGTAGTCTGCGGGCCAGTTGCCAGGCTCGCGTAGTAATTGGCGACCGTGTCGATCTCGGTATCCGACAACGTGGTCGCCACGCCGGCCATCAGGCCTAGCGGCCCAGGCGGTCGCGTGCCGGACTTCCAGGCCTGAAGCTGGGCGCTGATGTACGCAGCCGGCAAGCCCGCCAGCGGTGGAAAGTCAGGTACGACGCCCACGCCGCCCGGGCCATGGCATTGGCCGCAGGCCGGCACGCCGTTGGCCCAGCGGCCCCGTTCGGCCAGCCAGGCCCCCTTGTCATCCGGTGAGGCTGCCGCCTTCTTGGGAGGTGGCGCCAACCCGTCGATCTGGCTGTAGTAGAGCGCCACGACGGCGCGCTCTTGAGAAGAGAGCTGCTGCGCGAACGGTTGCATGACGGCGTTCTTGCGGCTGCCATCGGCGAAGGCGTCCAGTTGCCTGCGCAAGTAGTTGACGCCTGTACCCCCGAGCCGAGGGAAGGCTGCATTGCCCTCACCTTGTGCGCCATGGCAGCCAGCGCAGGCAGGAACGCCTGGGGTGCCCTGCGTGGCAATCTGCCGGCCCTGGGCAGCGTCGGCAGATATCGCCTGGGCGCGGGCTGGCCCTATGGCCATGGCCCCGAAAAGGGCGGCAGTCACGCCGAGTCCAAGCCGCGAGGCTAGTGACCGGCGGCGCACGACCGGGCCGTTCGCTGTTCGCATCGACATCGTGTTCCTCCTTGATTCGTATTGGCGCGTCCAGATGCCCGGCGCGCCCATGCACCATATCGCGCCGAGGTCCGGATGGGTGGTTCACATTGCGGTGACGTCCGTGCGAGCCGCTGGTGTGCGCCCCTCCTGATATCGGACGCCCTGCGAGGGCGGCCCGCAGGTGGGAAAATAGCGCCCATGAACGCCTTCAACGTCGACGAACACATGCTGGCCCTGGGCGCGCAGGCCAAGACGGCCGCCGCCGCCATGGCGCGCGCCGATGCCGCCACCAAGAACAAGGCCCTGAAGGCCCTGGCGCGGCGCCTGCGCGAGGCCGGCCCGGAACTGCAGGCTGCCAACGCCCGCGACGTGGAGCGCGCCAGCGCATCGGGCCTGCCGGCGCCCATGGTCGACCGGCTCAAGCTCACGCCCAAGGTGCTGGCCACCGTGGCCGAAGGCTGCGAGCAACTGGCCGCCATGGCCGACGTCATCGGCGAGATCATCGGCATGCGCCAGCAGCCCAGCGGCATCCGCGTGGGCCAGATGCGCGTGCCCATCGGCGTGTTCGGCATGATCTTCGAGAGCCGGCCCAACGTGACCATCGAGGCGGCCAGCCTGGCGATCAAGAGCGGCAATGCCGCCATCCTGCGCGGCGGCTCGGAAGCCATCGAGTCGAACAAGGCGCTGGCCCAACTGGTGGCCGACTCGCTGCTGGAAGCCGGCCTGCCGGCCGACGCCGTGCAACTGGTGCAGACCACCGACCGCGAGGCGGTGGGCCGCCTCATTGCCATGCCCCAGTACGTGGACGTGATCATTCCGCGCGGCGGCAAGGGCCTGATCGAGCGCATCAGCCGCGACGCCAAGGTGCCGGTCATCAAGCACCTGGACGGCAACTGCCATGTGTACGTGGACGATACGGCCGAGCTGGACATGGCCGTGACCATCGTCGACAACGCCAAGACCCAGAAGTACAGTCCCTGCAACGCGGCCGAGGGCCTGCTGGTGGCCCGTTCCAGGGCGGCGCAGTTCCTGCCGAAGATCGGCGCCATCTTCGCCGCCAAGGGCGTGGAGATGCGCTGCGACCCCGAGGCCGCCGCCATCCTGCGCGCGCCGGGCGCACTGCCCGCCGGTGCCAAGGTGCTGGACGCGGTGGATTCCGACTGGTTCGAGGAATACCTGGCCGCCGTGATCAGCATCAAGGTGGTGGCCGGCGTCGACGAAGCCATCGCCCACGTCAACCACTACTCGAGCCACCACACCGACGCCATCGTCACCCGCGACCACGTCAACGCGCAGCGTTTCCTGCGCGAGGTGGATTCGGCCAGCGTCATGGTCAATGCGAGTACCCGCTTCGCCGATGGCTTCGAGTACGGGCTGGGCGCCGAAATCGGCATCAGCACCGACAAGTTCCACGCCCGCGGCCCGGTCGGCATCGAAGGGCTGACTTCCCTCAAGTACGTGGTGCTCGGCCAGGGCGAAGTCCGCACCTAGCGACAGGGCAGCGCCCTTTCGGCGGGCGGGGCTTGTGATGGGGGTGGGTAACCCCTATCTACAATTGCGGTTCTTTGCTCAGGCAAGAACTCGCATAACAAGGCTGCTGCATGGTCCCCCATCTCGTCACCGCCCTGACCGGGCCGATCAACGAACTCGAGCAGCGAGTGCTCGACTCGATGCCCGCCATCGAGCGTTGGTTCCGCCTGGAATGGATGGAACACACCCCACCCTTCTATAGCTCGGTGGACATCCGCAACGCCGGCTTCAAGCTGGCACCGGTCGATACCAACCTGTACCCGGGTGGCTGGAACAACCTTACCCAGGAAATGCTGCCGCTGGCGGTGCAGGCGGCCCAGGCGGCCATCGAGAAGATCTGCCCCGAGGCGCGCAACCTGCTGGTGGTGCCCGAAAACCACTCCAGCAACACCTTCTACCTGGCCAATGTCGCCCAACTGGTGCGCATCTTCCAGATGGCGGGGCTGAACGTGAAGGTCGGCTCCATCGACCCGGCCATCAAGTCGCCCAAGAAGATCGTGCTGCCGCACGGCGAAAGCGTGTGCCTGGAGCCGGTGGTGCGCGGCAAGCGCCGCCTGGGGATCAAGAACTTCGACCCCTGCACCATCCTGCTGAACAACGACCTGTCGGCCGGCGTGCCGGGCATCCTGGAAGACCTGCACGAGCAGTACCTGCTGCCGCCGCTGCATGCCGGCTGGTCGGTGCGGCGCAAGAGCAAGCATTTCCGCAGCTACGAAGAGGTGTCCAAGCGCTTCGGCAAGCTGCTGGGCATCGACCCCTGGCTGATCAACCCCATGTCCAGCCATGCCGAGGGCGTGGACCTGGCCACCGGGTCGGGGCAGGACGAGCTCATTACCCACTGCGACCAGCTGCTGACCAAGATCCGGCGCAAGTACAAGGAATACGGCATCAACGAGAAGCCCTTCGTCATCGTCAAGCCCGACAACGGCACCAATGGCGTGGGCGTGATGACGGTGCGCGACATCAAGGACCTGGAAGTGCTGCTTCGCAAGCCCAAGGGTGGCGGGCGGCCCGCGCCGGCGCTGGGCAGCGAGATCATCGTGCAGGAGGGCGTGCTCACCCGCGAGCGGGTGCACGACGGCGTGGCCGAGCCGGTGGTCTACATGATGGATCGCTACGTGGTGGGCGGCTTCTACCGCGTGCACGCCGAGCGCAGCATCGACGAGAACCTGGATTCGCCCGGCGCCAGCTATGTGCCGCTGGCTTTTTCCGAAAGTGCGCACTTGCCCGTGCCGGGTGCCAAGCCCGGTGCCAGCGCGCCCAACCGCTTCTACATGTATGGGGTGATTGGCCGCCTGGCCATGGTGGCCGCCAGCTACGAGCTGGAAGCGACCGATCCGGACGCCGAAGTCTACGAGTGATTCCTCTCGTCGCCGTGCCGCCACTTCGCGTTGGCGGCCGTGCGGCGGGACTGCACAATACCCTCCTCCAGAACAACGCAACGCCTACGGGCGCAGGCGAGCGCGGCCATCGGCGCGCCACTACGACCATTTGCTGTCACGCAACGTGTCTCACAAAAAATCCACTGCATCTGCGGCGCTGATCCTGGCCGCCATCGGCGTTGTCTACGGCGACATCGGCACCAGCGTGCTGTATGCGATGAAGGAGGTGTTCAGCCACGACCGTGTGCAGTTCAACTTCGAGAACGTGTTCGGCATCCTGTCGATGTTCTTCTGGACACTGACCATCATCGTCTCGCTGAAGTACGTGGTCCTGGTGCTGCGGGCGGACAACAAGGGCGAGGGCGGCCTGATCGCCATGCTCACGCTGGCTTCGCAGGCGGTGGTCGACCGGCCCAGGCTGCGCAGCGTGCTGCTCGCGGTGGGCATCTTCGGCACCTCGCTGTTCTACGGCGACGGGGTCATCACGCCGGCCATCTCGGTGCTCTCGGCGGTCGAGGGCCTGGAAGTGGTGTCGCCGCACTTCAAGGAATACGTGATCCCGATCACCCTGGTGGTGCTGTTCGGGCTGTTCGCCCTGCAAAAGCACGGTACGGCGGGCATCGGCAAGTTCTTCGGGCCGATCACCTTCACCTGGTTCATCGCCATCGCGGCGCTGGGTGTCTCTCAGATCATCACCCACCCCGAGATCCTGTGGGCGTTGAGCCCGCACTACGCGATGGGCTTCATCTGGAACAACCCGGGCACCAGCTTCCTCATCCTGGGCGCCACCGTCCTGTGCGTGACGGGTGCCGAGGCGCTGTATGCCGACCTGGGGCACTTCGGCAAGGGGCCGATCCGCATTGCCTGGTTCTCGGTGGTGATGCCTTGCCTCACCCTCAACTACTTCGGCCAGGGCGCACTTCTGCTGCGCAACCCCGAGGCCGTGAAGAACCCCTTCTTCATGATGGCGCCCGATTGGGCCGTCATCCCGATGGTGATCATGGCCACGGCGGCCACGGTGATCGCCTCGCAGGCCCTGATCACCGGTGCCTTCAGCGTCACGCGCCAGGTCATTCAACTGGGCTACCTGCCGCGCCTGAACATCGAGCACACCAGCGTTCGCACGGCCGGGCAGATCTACATTCCCTTCGTCAACTGGGGCCTGTTCGTGGCCATCGTGCTGGCGGTGGTGATGTTCCGCAGCTCCAGCAACCTGGCGGCGGCCTACGGCATTGCGGTGACCACCGACATGCTGATCACCACGGTGCTGACCTTCTTCGTGATCCGCTTTGCCTGGAAGCTGCCGCTCGTGCTGTGCATTGGCGCCACCGCGGCCTTCTTCGTGGTGGACTTCGCCTTCTTTGCGTCCAACCTGCTCAAGCTCTTCCAGGGCGGGTGGTTCCCGCTGCTCATCGGCGGCGCGGTGTTCACGCTCATGATCACCTGGAAGGAAGGCCGGCGCCTCATGGGGCAGGTGCAGCTGCAGGACGCCATCGACCTGCGCGCCTTCCTCGACTCGGTGTTCGTCAATCCGCCTGCGCGGGTGGACGGTACGGCCGTGTTCCTCACCGCCGAGCCGGGCGTGGTGCCCAATGCGCTGCTGCACAACCTCAAGCACAACAAGGTGCTGCACGAATACAACCTGTTCGTCACGGTGCGCAACCACGAGGTGCCCTGGATTCCCATGGACAAGCGCATCGAGATGGAGCCGCTGGGGCGCCACTGCTGGCAGGTGATCGTGCACTACGGCTTCAAGAACGACATCGACCTGCCCAGCGCGCTGGACGGCACCCGCATGCGCGGCTGCCAGATGGAGCCCATGACCACCAGCTACTTCCTGTCGCGCGACGTGGTCATTCCCACGCTGGGCAGCGGCATGGCGCCCTGGCGCGAAAAGCTCTTTGCGCAGATGCACCACAACGCCAGCGGCGCGGCGGACTTCCTCAGCCTGCCCAACAACGCGGTGGTGGAGCTGGGCAGCAAGATCGAGATCTAGGCAACGTGCTGCAGCGTGCACTTGGCGTCATCGACCGGTTGGTGATGCCAGTGTCGCTGGCGATTACCGCGTTGCTCTTTCTCCAATGGCCGCTGCGCGACCTGGCCGGTGCCGGTGCCACGCAGGCCAATGACCTGGCCCAGTGGCTCTTTGCCTTCTACGTGGCCGTGGCGATCCGCCACGCCGGGCTTCGGCACGCGCACCTGACTGGTCGGCCTGACCTGGCGGCCCACCTGGCCGACGCCCGCACGCCTGCCTGGCGGCGCCTGGGGGCACCGCTGTGCGTGCTGGCCTGGTCCGCCTACCTGCTCGTGGCGGGCGCGGGCATGGCGTGGCAGTCGTTGGCGGGCCTGGAGCGATTTCCCGAAACCGCCAACCCGGGCTACTTCCTCATCAAGCTGGCGCTGATGCTCATGGGACTGTTGCTGCTGGTGCAAGCCGCCCTCGACCTGCAGCGGGCGCTGCGCCCGCGCGCCTGACGTATGGGCTGGGGCGGGCTGATCCTGCTGGCGCTGGCCCTGGGGCTGATGATGAGCACCGGCTGGCCGACCTGGGTCGTGCTGGTGGGCGTGAGCAGCGTCGGCGCGGTGGCTGGCCTGGCGCTGCAGGCATTCGACGTGTCGCTGCTGTCGAGCCTGCCGGCCCGGATGGTCGGCCTGCTCGAGCAGGACCTGCTGCAGGCGCTCGCCCTGTACGCGGTGGTCGGTGCCCTGCTGCATCACCTGGCCCTGGCCGACGGCCTCTATGCCGGCTTGCGCAAGCTGCTGGCGCGTGCCGGCCTGCGGGGCTCGCCGGTGCTGGCCGGGCTGGGCCTGGGCTTGCTGATGGCACCGATGAACGGTTCGGTGGGTGCCAGCCTGATGACGGTGTCGCGCACGGCCGGCGCGCGCTGGGCAGAAGAGGGCATGCCGCCGGCGCGGCGGGCTGTGCTGGTGGCAGTGACCAGCACGCTGGGCGTCATCGTGCCGCCGTCGCTGGTGCTCTTGCTGCTGGGCGACGCGATGATGCGCGCGCATACCGAGGGCATGCAGCTGGCCGAGGCGGGCAGTGCCGCCGCCGCAGCCCGGGTGGTGAACACACAGGACGTGCTGCAGGCCGCGCTGGTGCCGGGGGCCATGGTGTTCCTGTGCTGGGTCGTGGCCGCCTGGTTCGCGGCGGGCCGTGCCGAAGGCCGCGAAAAGGCCGAGCCGCTGACGCCGCGCGAGCGATGGATCGTTGGCATCGTGCCCGCCGCCATCGCCGCGTTGCTGGGACTGGTGGCTGCCGGGCGGGTCCGGGCGGTGGAGGCCGCAGCGGCGGCGGGTGTGGCGCTGCTCGCGTGGGGCTTCGCTTCGGGCGCCTTGCTTCGGGGCGGCCGCCTGCGCCGGGTGCTGGACGACGCCATGGCGCTGACCGGCGCCCTGTTCGCCCTGCTGGTGGCGGCCACCAGTTTTTCGCTGGTGTTGCGCGCCTTTGGTACCGACGCATTGGTCGCGGGCTGGATGGCCCATTTCCAGGGGCACCCGCTGCTGGCCCTGTCGGTGATGCTCGGTGTGCTCCTGTGCTGTTCGTTCGTGCTCGACGCCTTCGAGCTGATCTTCCTGGTGGTGCCCATCATGATGCCGCCGCTGCTGGCACTGGTGGACGATGCGGCCTGGGTGGCGGCCCTGACGCTGCTGGTGCTGCAGGCCGGCTTCCTGCTGCCGCCCTTTGGTTACGCCATGGTGCTGGCACGCGGCCAGATCCACCCCAGGCCGCCAGTCGCGGACCTGTGGCGCGCGCTGTGGCCCTTTCTGGCGAGCCTGGTGGCGGTGATCGCCATCGTCGTGGCCCTGCCCCAGACCACGCAATGGAGCCGCGCCGCGCCCATCGCGCTGCCCGCACCCGAGCTGAGCCCCGAGGAAATCGACGAGCAACTGCGGCAGATGACGGAGCCAGCGCCCGAGCCCGCTGCGCCCCCCGCACCAACTCAATAAGCCGTGCAGGCGCCGGCCAATAGCGCCAGCCGGCACAATCGCCGCCATGCGATTTTTCAAGGACCTGAGCCTCTCGGCCTTCGTGGCGGGCTTCGTGGCGGTGCTGGTGGGCTTCACCAGCTCGGTGGCCATCGTGTTTCAGGCGGCACAGGCCTTTGGCGCCAGCCAGGCGGAAATCGCTTCGTGGATGTGGGCGCTGGGCATCGGAATGGGCCTGGCGTCGGTCATCCCCTCGTTGCTGTGGAAAAAGCCGGTAATGATTGCCTGGAGCACGCCCGGTGCCGCGGTGCTGGCAGTGGCTGGCGCCGGTTTTTCCATGAACGAGGCGGTGGGCGCCTTCATGGTCTGCGCACTGCTCATCACCCTGGCCGGGGTTACCGGCTGGTTCGAGCGGGTGATGAACAAGATCCCGATGGAAATCGCCTCCGCCCTGCTGGCCGGCGTACTGGCACGCTTCGGGCTGCAGGCCTTCCAGGCGGCGCAGACGGCGCTGCCGCTGGTGCTGGTGATGCTGGGCACCTACCTGGTCGCGCGGCGCCTATGGCCGCGCTACGCCGTGCCGCTCACGCTGGTGGTGGCCATTGCCTTCGTCGCCGTGCGCGGCGAGCTGGCCTGGTCGGCCGTGCACTTCGAACTGGCCAGGCCGGTGTTCACCATGCCCGTCTTCAGCTGGCAGGCGGCGGTGAGCCTGGCCTTGCCGCTGTTCGTCGTCACCATGGCTTCGCAGAACCTGCCGGGCGTGGCGGCCATCCGATCGGCGGGCTACGACATGCCCATCTCCAGGCTCATCACCTTCACAGGGGTGATGACGCTGCTGCTGGCGCCCTTCGGTGCCTATGCGCTCAACCTCAGCGCCATCACCGCGGCCATCTGCATGGGGCGCGAGGCGCATGAGGATTCGGCGCGGCGCTACACGGCGGCCGTGTCGTGCGGCGCCATCTACGTGCTGATCGGCTTCTTCGGCGCGGCAGTCACCGGACTGCTCACCGCCTTCCCGAAGGAACTGGTGGCCGCCATTGCCGGCCTGGCCCTGCTGGGCACCATAGGCAGCGGCCTGGCCCTCGCGGTGCGCGACGAATCGCATCGCGAAGCGGCGCTCATCACCTTCCTTGTCACGCTGTCGGGCGTCACGCTGGCAGGCGTGGGTTCGGCCTTCTGGGGTGTGGTGGCAGGCGCCGCCGCACTGGCCATCCAGGGCCTGGGTCGCCGCCGCGCCGCGAGCCTCGACAGCAAGAACGCATCCGTTGGAAAGACCACTTCGCCATGAACATCCTCATCGTTGCCGACGCGCTCGAGCTCTTCAAGATCTACAAGGACACCACCTTTTCGATGATGCGCGAGGCCCAGCGCCGCGGCCACAAGCTGGCGGCCTGCGAGCCGCAGCACCTGGGCTGGCAACGCGGCCGCCCGGTCACCGCCACCGTGCGCGAGATCGTGCTGACGGGCGACAAGGACGAATGGTTCCGCGTCGAGGCCACGCGCGAGGTGCCGCTGCACGAATACGACGCGGTACTGATGCGCAAGGACCCGCCCTTCGACGCCGAATACATCTACGCCACGCACCTGCTGGAGCAGGCCGAGCGCGAGGGGGCCCGCGTGGTCAACAAGCCGCGTGCCCTGCGCGACCACCCGGAGAAGCTGGCGATTATGGAATTCGCCGAGCACACCACGCCCACGCTGGTCACGCGTGATGCGCAGGCCGTGCGCGCCTTCCATGCGCAGCACCAGGACATCATCCTCAAGCCGCTGGACGGCATGGGCGGCATGGGCATCTTCCGCGTCAAGGCCGATGCGCTGAACCTGGGTTCGATCATCGAGACGCTCAACAAGAACGGCGCCGAGACCATCATGGTCCAGCGCTTCGTGCCCGACATCGCCAAGGGTGACAAGCGGGTGCTGGTCATCGACGGCAAGCCGGTGCCCTTCAGCCTGGCGCGCATTCCCCAGGGCACCGAGGTGCGCGGCAACCTGGCGGCGGGCGGCAAGGGCGTGGCGCAGCCGCTCACGCCCGAAGACCTGAAGATCGCCGAATCCATCGGGCCGGTGCTGGCTGCGCGCGGGCTGCTGCTCATCGGTCTGGACGTCATCGGCGGCTCGCTCACCGAGATCAACGTGACCAGCCCGACGTGCTTCCAGGAGATCACCGAGCAGACCGGCTTCGACGTGCCGGCGATGTTCATCGACGCGCTGGAGCGGCTGGTGGCCTCGGGCAAGTAGCCTGCGCTCGCCCGGTCCATGAAAAAGGCCCGGCCGCCTCGCGGCGCCGGGCCTTTGTCTTGCGCGGTGCGGATCAGAAGTCCACGGTGGCGCTCAGGCCGAAGGTGCGCGGCGCACCCATCACCAGGTAGTTGGAGCCCGGGTAGCCGCCGGCCGAGGCCCAGTACGACTTGTCGAACACGTTGCTCACCTTGGCGCGCAGCGTGAGCAGGCGGCCGCTGCCGATGTCCATCAGGTAGCGCGCGCCGATGTCCACGCGGTTCCAGGAGTCCAGCGCCTGCGTGTTGGCTGCGTCGGCGTACTGCTTGCCGGTGTAGAGCCACAGCGCGTTGACGGCCAGGCCTTGCACGCCGGGGATGTCGAATTCGCCGCCCAGGTTGACCTGGGTGCTGGGGATGCCGATTGCGTCCTTGCCGTCCGTCAGGCCGCCTGCGGTGCGACGCTGTTCCGGGTTCATCAGGCTCAGGCCGCCGAGCACGCGAACGCCCTTGACCGGCTCGCCGAACACCGAGAACTCCAGGCCCTGGTTGCGCTGCTCGCCATTGGGGCCGTACACGTTGTTCTGCACGAAGTACTGGGGCTGCTCGATCGAGAAGGCCGCCACGCTGGCGCCAATGGTGCCGCCGTCGTACTTCAGGCCGATTTCCTTCTGCTTGGAGCGGAAGGGCGCAAACACCTCGCCCGCATTGGCCACCGGGCCGCTGGCGGTGCTGGTAGGCGCCGCCTGGCCGGGAATGAGCGCTTCCATGTAGTTGCCGTACAGCGAGACCTGCTTGTTCAGCTTGAACAGCAGGCCCGCCATGGGCGTGTTGCGCGCCGACTCGTAGCTGGTGGTGGGCGCGCCGGTCACGTAGTCGAAGCTGTCCTGCTCGATGCTCTGGCGGCGCAGGCCCACAGTGGCAATCAGCCGGTCGTCGAGGAAGGAGATGGCATCTGCCACGGCCACGCTCTTGAACTTGTTGCGCAGCGTGACCTGCGGGTCGCTGAAGCTGCCGGTGGTGAACACCGGCGGCGGGGCGATGGCCACGGGGTTGTAGAGGTTGCCGGCGAAGAAGCCGGAGAAGGCGAAGGCGTCGCGCTCCTTGCTGCTATAGGTCGAGGCGGCCGTCGTGAGGGTGTGGCCGACGCTGCCGGTGTTGAACTTGAACCGGGCGCCGACTTCGCCGGTCGCGATCTCGTCCTTGCGCACGTTGTCGAAGCGGAAGGCGGTGGTGTCTCCGGCGGCATTGAGCACCGTCGGGTTGGCCACCGAGTTCGACTCGGTGCCGCGGCGCGCGCCTGCGGCCGCCCAGGCCGTGATGTTGTCGGTGATGTCGACCTCGCCACGCAGCGTGCCGAAGGTGTCGCGTTCCTTCGAGTAGGTCCAGGGCTGGGCCCAGTTCTTGTCGGAATCCGGTGCGGACGGCAGCGCGATGCCGGCGGCCGGCGTCACGCTGGGGCGACCCTGCTTGAGGTCATGGTCCTGCCAGCCGATGTCGGCCGACAGGCGCACGTTGCGGTTGTGCCAGTCCACGCCCAGGCTCAGCGCGCTCAGTTCGCGCGACTCGTCGTCGACGCCGGTGCCACCGTCGCGGCGCACCGCGTTCAGGCGGATGCCGGTACTCTGGTCCGGGCCGAAGCGGCGCGCGATGTCGGCGGCCAGGTAGCCTTCGCCACCGCTTTGTACGCCGGCGCTGATGCTGGTGAGCGGGTCGTTGGGCGCGCGCTTGGGCAGCAGGTTGATGGAGCCGCCAATGTTGGTGCCGCCGGGCGCCGAGCCGTTCAGGAAGGTGTTGGCGCCGCGGAAGACTTCCACGCGCTCGAAGAATTCAGAGGCGATGTACTGGCGCGGCAGCATGCCGTACAGCCCGTTGTAGACGATGTCGTCCGAGAACACCGGGAAGCCGCGCAGCACGTACAGCTCCTGGAAGTTGCCGAAGCCGCGCGCCTGGCGCACCGTCGGGTCGTTGAGCAGCACGTCGGCCACGCTTTGCGCCTGCTGGTTCTGGATCAGCTCGTTGGTGTAGCTGGTCGACGAGAAGGGCGTGCTCATGTTGTCCTGGGTGCCCAGAATGCCCACCCGCCCGCCGCGCGCCACCTGCCCGCCGGCAAAGGGCTTGGCCAGGCCCGCGGCCGAGGCGTCGGCGCTGGCTTCCACCGTGATGGCGCTCAGGGTGCCGGCGGAAGTGGCCGGGGTACTGTCCTGCGCCAGTGCGTGGGTGGCCAGGGAAGCGGCGGCTGCAGCCAGGGCAACGGCGCGCAGCGCGAATCGGGGGGTGGAGGAGGCGGGCAAGGGAGGACTCTTGTTTGTTTTAAATGAGAACTCCTATTATTAAGGTTTGCAACGGCGGCGCGCTGCTTTTGGCCGCAATTGCCTGCTGATCGGTACCAATTGGGCCGAAAGTTGTTGCGCGAAAGCCGCGCAACGCGGCGCGGGGGCTCAGTTGCGTCGCAACTGGCCGTCCACGAACACCCGCAGTTCACCGGGCGCGAAGGCCACCCACTGCTCGTTGGTGGTCAGCGGCGCGGTCACCACCACCGCCACGCGGTCGCTGGGCGTGGTGTGCTGCGCGAAGTCGATCGCCAGGTCTTCGTCGGCCAGGTGCGCGGTGGTGAAGGGGTGCCGCCGCTCCACGTGCCAGAGGTTTGTCGATGCATGGGCCCACAGCGCCTGCCCGTTGGAGAGCATGAAGTTGAAGGTGCCCTGGCTCGCAAAGCGTGGTGCCAGCTCCTTGAGCGTGAGGGTGAGCTCGTCCACGCTGGGCACGCCGGCGTGCGACTTGGCCAGCTCCTGCATGATCCAGCAGAAGGCGTGTTCGCTGTCGGTGTTGCCCACCGGATGGAAGTTGCCGTGCAGGCGCGGGCGGAAGTCCTTGAGGTCGCCGTTGTGCGCAAAGACCCAGTAGCGGCCCCACAGTTCGCGCACGAAGGGGTGGCAGTTCTGCAGGTTGACTTCGCCCTGCGTGGCCTTGCGGATGTGGGCTACCACGTTGCGGCTGCGGATGGGGTAGCGGCGGATCAGATCGGCCACCGGCGATTCACTGGCCGGCTGGTGGTCCACGAAGTGGCGCAGCCCCCGGTCCTCGAAGAAGGCGATGCCCCAGCCGTCGGCATGGTGGTCGGTGCGCCCTCCACGCTGGGCAAAGCCCGTGAAGCTGAAGGTCACGTCCGTCGGCGTGTTGCAGTTCATTCCCAGCAATTGGCACATCGCGCCATTAGAGCGCGAAACTGCATCCGGAATGTCAGCGCTGTGTGGACGTTGTCGCGTTGCGAGACGGCGATTCGCGCAGTTGCCAGGCGGCGCACACCGCCAGCGCGCAGATGCCCGCCAGCATGGCAAAGACCTCGTCGAAGGCGGCGATCCGTGCCGGGCTGGTTGCTGCGTTGGCGAGCGAGTCGCCATGCGCGGCCAGCCGCCACTCCAGCACGATGGCGCACAGGCTCACGCCGGCCGCCCCGCCCAGCATGCGAATGAAGCTGATGGCGCTGGATCCCTGGGGAATGAGCGGCTTGGCCAGCGGCCGCATCGAACCCAGGTTGAGCGAGGGCAGGATGAAGCCCAGGCCGATCCGCCCGATGACCGCGAAGAGCACCAGCAACCACATGGCGCTGCCCAGGCGCAGCGTCAGCATCAGCGCAAAGGACAGGGCCAGCAGCGACAGCCCGGTGCTCACCAGCAGCCAGGTGGGCTTGCGGTCGGCCATGCGCCCCACCCACGGAATGGTCAGCGCCAGCATGATCCCCGCGGGCAGCATGATGGTGCCCACGTGCGATGCCGACAGGTGCAGGCCCACCTGCATGTACACCGGCAGCAGGTAGGTCGAGCCGAACAGTGCCGTGCCGTAGATGAAGGCCACCACGCTGCCCATGGCGAACTGCCGGTAGCTGAACAGGGCCAGGTTCATCAGCGGCGCACCCCCATTGGCCGCCACGCGCTTTTGCCAGGCGATGAAGGCAAACAGCAGGACAACGGCCGCGCCC
Source organism: Pseudomonadota bacterium (assembly GCA_018241225.1). Lineage (GTDB taxonomy): Bacteria > Pseudomonadota > Gammaproteobacteria > Burkholderiales > Burkholderiaceae_C > Variovorax. Next base: position 209,784 of record JAFEEG010000020.1, on the reverse strand, counting down.
AGCAGCCCGCTGCTTTCGATCGCCGTGCCGCCGCGCAGCTCGACCAGGCCGTTGAGCAGGCACAGCGTGCCCGCCGTGGCCAGCGCCAGCCCGCCCCAGTCCAGCCGGGCGCCGCGCTCGGCCGTGGCCCCGCCGGGCGCGGTGTTCGGCACGAACTTGTAGGCCGCCCACAGCGAGACCAGGCAGAAGGGCACCACCATGAAGAAGATCGAGCGCCAGCCGAACAGGTCGACCAGCACGCCGCCGATGCTCGGACCCACCGCCGGCGCCAGCACCACGCCCATGCCGAACAAGCCGCTGGCGCGGCCCTGCTCGTGCGGCTCGAAGGCGCGCAGGATGATGATGGCCGGAATGGGCTGCACCGCGCCGGCCGCCAGGCCCTCGGCCACACGAGCCAGCAGCACCAGCCAGAACTGGCCCGCGAGCCCGCCCGCGATGCCGCCGGCCATCAGCAGCACCATGGTGGCCACGTAGGTGCGCCGGTAGCCAAAGCGCGCCAGCAGCCACGGCGTGCTGAGCATGGCCACCGTCGTGGACACCATGAAGCCCGAGGTCACCCACTGCGCGCGGTCCTGGCCCAGGCCGAAGTGGTGGCTCATGTCCGGGATGGCCACGTTGACGATGGTCGAGGACATGATCGAGGCCATCGTTCCCACCATGACCGACAGCAACAGGTACCAGCGGTAGCGCTCGCCATAACGCTCGCGCAGGGAAGGCATGGCCGGCGCGGCGGCGGGAGTGGATTCTTCGGATTTCATCGGGGCAAGGCAGCGCGCCGCGACGGGCGGCTCGCCCCGAGGATATCGGCCTTTGCGCCCATGCGGCAGTCGCCTAGGCGCTGCGGCCAGCGCAAGCGCCAGGCCTCAGGCGCCGATGTCGAAGGGCGCCAGCTTCTTCTCGACAGAATTCAACCCGAGCGTCGCATACACCGGCATGCCGTTGCGGTAGGGCGGGTAGTCCTCGCCCTCGATCAGCGGCAGCAGGTAGCGCCGGCAGGCATCGGTGATGCCGTAGCCGTCGGGCGAGATGAACTCGCGCGGCATCTTCTTCTCGGTGTTGGCTACCTGGTCCAGCGGCGCGGTGCCGATGCGCCAGGCGTAGGGCGAGTCGGACGTGCGCTCGATGCAGGGCATGACCGCGTTGTGCCCCTGCAGGGCCAGTTCGACCGCGCGCTGGCCCAGCGCATAGGCTTGTTCGACGTCGGTTGCCGAGGCAATGTGCCGGGCCGAGCGCTGCAGGTAGTCGGCCACCGCCCAGTGGAACTTCAGGTCCAGCGCCTCTTTCACCATCTGCGCGACCACTGGCGCCGCGCCGCCCAGCTGCGCGTGGCCGAAGGCGTCGCGCGAGCCCTGCTCGGCCAGGAAGCGCCCATCGGCATAGTGGCAGCCCTCGGACACCACGATGGTGCAGTAGCCATGGTGCTTCACCAGCGCATCGACCCGTGCCAGAAAGCCTGCCTGGTCGAATTCGATTTCAGGGAACAGCACCACCACCGGAATGCCATGGTCCGCCGCCAGCGCGCCGGCCGCGGCGATCCAGCCCGCGTGCCGGCCCATCACCTCCAGCACGAAGACCTTCGTGGAACTGGCGGCCATGGAGCGCACGTCAAACGACGCTTCGAGCGTGGACACCGCCACGTACTTGGCCACCGAGCCGAAGCCGGGGCAGCAGTCGGTCAGCGGCAGGTCGTTGTCGATGGTCTTGGGCACATGGATGGCCTGCAGCGGATAGCCCATGGCCTGCGACAGCTGGCTCATCTTGAAGCAGGTGTCGGCCGAGTCGCCGCCGCCGTTGTAGAAGAAGTAGCCGATGCCGTGCGCCTTGAACACCTCGATGAGCCGCTCGTACTCGCGCCGGTTCTTCTCGAGCGACTTGAGCTTGTAGCGGCACGAGCCGAAGGCGCCTGCCGGTGTGCTGCGCAGCGCGGCAATGGCGTCGTCCGACTCCAGTCCTGTGTCGATCAGGTCTTCGGCCAGCGCCCCCAGGATGCCGTTGCGCCCGGCGTAGAGCTTGCCGATGCGGTCCGGATGCCGGCGCGCCGTCTGGATCACGCCGCATGCCGAGGCGTTGATGACCGAGGTCACGCCGCCGGACTGGGCATAGAAGGCATTGGTGATTTGCGTCGTCGTGTCGTTGCTCATGGGCTGTGCTCCCTGGTTTCCTGCAGCAACTGGACCATGCAGGTGGCGCAGATGCAAGCCAGGCCGCGTGCGCTGGCTGGCAGGCGATCGTGCAAGGCCTGGGCGGCGGCCGTGTCCAGAAGCGGCTTGTCCATGCACCAGCAGGGTGCCTGCACCTGGCCGGTGGCACGTTCCATCTCGATGGCGCAGCGGTTGTCTGCGCCGCACAGCGGGCAGCGGGTGGCGTCGATGATGGCTGCGGGCGCTGCGTTCATCCGGGGCATTGTCCCGCAGCGCGGCGCCCGGCGCTGCTTCAAATCGTCATGATGCGAGTGCCCGCCGGCCCCTCAACGTGCAGGAAAGACCGGTGCGCGCTTTTGCAGGAAGGCGGCCACGCCTTCGGCGAACTCGGGCCGGTCGATCAGCTCGCGCTGGCGCTCGCTCTCGTAGTGCAGTTGCTCGGGCAGCGTGTGCCGGGAGGATGCCTCCAGTGCGCGGCGGGCCTCGACCACCGCGTGCGCGGGCAGCCGGGCCAGGCGCTGGGCAATCTTCTGTGCCTCGAGCAGCAGCAGGTCGTCTTCGAAGCTGGCCCAGATCAGGCCCCACTGCACGGCCATGTCGGCGCCCACGCGTTCGTCCAGCAGCGCCATGCCCAGGGCACGCGCGGGCCCCACCAGCCGCGGGATGGCCCAGGTGCAGCCCAGGTCGGGCACGATGCCCAGCTTGGGCAGGAAGGGCAGGTAGAAGTAGGCACTCTTCGCGGCGATGACGACGTCGCAAGCCAGCGCAATGCCCACGCCCGCGCCAGCCGCTGCTCCGTTGACGGCGCACAGCACCGGCACCGGCATGCTGCGCAGGCCCTCGATGATCGGGTGGCTGAGTTCGCGCATCCATTGGGCGCTGGCGTTGCCCAGGCTCTGGCCGCCGGTGTCCGAGCCCTTCATGCTGCCCAGTTCCGCGCCCACGCAGAAGGCCCGGCCAGCCCCGGTGAGGATCACGGCGCGCACGCTGCGGTCATCGCGTACGCGGGCCAGCGCAGCGGCAAGTTCGCGCTGCAGGTCCAGCGCAATCGGGTTGAGCTTGTGCGGCAGATTCAGGGTCAGGGTGGCCACGCCATCCTGGGTCTCGTACAGAACCGTCGACACATCCATGTTCGCCTCCTTGCTGCAAAAGGCGTCCATGGTTCGGCCCCGCCCGGCCTGGGGTCAAGCCGGGGACAACCCCTGCGCCACGAGTCGCAGGTGTGACGCGCCGCCGACCCTGGACGTGGCAGGCACCGGCATGGCGGCGGGCAGCGCGTGCGAGACGGCAATGCTGGATTCGGAGATGGCTGACACGAGCACCCTGCGGTGGATGTCGCCGACAAATCGCTCGCCAGGCTCGAGCACCAGGTCGCGCGGGTCGTCGTCCAGGGTCAGCCAGACGCAGCCGCTCTGGCATTCGATGCCCACGCCGGCAATGTCGGCCACCGTGAAGATGGCGTGGCGGGGCAGTTCGATCCTGAAGGTGGAAGTGGGGTCTGTGCGCATGGGAAAACACTCCTTCGCATTCATCGTGAGAATGAATATAGTCAGCGCGGCTTCATAGGTCACACGATCATTTGGAACTCATTGCATGCGCCTAGAGAATGCAAAACCAGTCTCCTTCGCCCACGACCTGCCGCCGCTGGAGCTGCTGCGAAGCTTCGAGGCCGCGGCGCGTGCCCTGAGCTTCACCAAGGCGGCCGAAGAGCTGCACCTGACCCAGTCGGCGGTCAGCCGGCAGATCGCGCAACTGGAAGACAGCTTGGGCGTGCCGTTGTTCGAGCGGCGCCACCGCGCCATCGTGCTGACCGAGGCCGGCCGCATCTTCCAGCGCGCCGCGGTTGAATGCCTGGAGCGCCTGCGCGACGCCACTGCGCGCCTGCGCAGCGTGCCGGCGCCGCGCCAGGTCGCACTGACCTGCACGCCGGGATTTGCCTCGCTCTGGCTCATTCCGCGCATGGCGCACTTCACCGCCAGCCATTCGCAGGTGGACGTGCGCGTGTCGGCCTCGCTGGAGGTGGTGGACGACCTGGACCGCGCCCGGCTCGATCTGGCGGTGCGCTTTGTTCCGCTCGGTCGCGGCAACGGGCCCGCGCTCTTCGAGGAATCGGTGATGCCGCTGTGCGCGCCCCGGCTCGCGTCGCAGTTGCGCGAGCCGGCGGACCTGGCCCAGCAGACCCTGCTGACCATCGACTCGCCAGGCATGGGCGAGGCCCTGACGCTCGACTGGGACCCCTGGCTCGAGATCATGCAGCTCAAGGACCTGCGCATGAAGAGCGCGGTGCGCTTCAACCACTACACCGACGCCGTGTCGGCGGCCATGGCCGGGCAGGGCGTGGTGATCGGTCGCATGCCGCTTCTGGCGGAACTGGTGCGCGAAGGGCGCCTGGTGGCACCCTTCGGTTCGGGCGCATCGTCGAGCCGCGGCTATTTCATCGAGACGTCGCGCCGTGGCGCAGGCAACCCCGACGCGCAGAACTTCATCCGCTGGCTGCGAGCAGAGGCAGAGCTGGTGCGAGCGGCGTGAGCGCCACGCCGCCCGGCATCACAGCAGGCGGTCGGCGTTGTCCAGCAGGTTGACCGCGCGCGGCATGTCGGCGCGCGCCACCCGCAAGATGGCCAGTGCGCGCTTTTGCGGCGGATTGCCTGGCACGCGCGCCACGCGAAACTGCAGCATGTGGCTTTCCGCCTCGTCGCCCACACCGTGCTGCACCACGACGTTCATCCGGTCGACGCGGCGCTGCAGCGTCGATACCTGCAGCAGTTCGCCGGCGCTGGCAAAGGCTTCGCACAGCGTGTCGAGCTGGCGCGAGAGCACTTCGGAGCGCGGCCCCAGTGCCTTGAGCCGCTGCTCGTTTTCTTCGGCCTCGGCCCGCACGCGCGCCATCTCGCCCGGGTCGCTCGACGCGTCCGTGCCCACCATGCCGCCCAGGCCGGCGCCCTGGCGCTCGAGCAGCCGCAGCCGCGTGGCGAGCAATGCGCGCTCCTGCTCCAGGTCTTCGCGCAACGAGGTCTTGGCCGCGACCTTGGCCAAGCCTTCAATGGCGAGCTGGTCCATCATGCGCTGCGTCACCTCCTCGCGCAGGCCGTCCTCGTCGGCGCCGCACAGGCGGATGTTGTGGTCCGAGAAGCCCAGCGTGGTCTGCGGCACGTCCGAGCGGGTTTGCTCGCCCACGAGCGCAACGCCCAGGGTGTTGCGCTCGTTCATCGTCATGCCCATCACGGCGTAGGCGCTGCTGGCGCCTGGGTTGGCGTCGAAGTAGTCGTGCAGCGCCCCAGAGCGCGCGAGAACCTGGTTGATGTCGTCAGGTGCGGCGAAATAGGCGCGCACGTACGGGTCGGTGGACCACGCCGCAGTGTTGGCCTGGTGGGCGCGCGGCGCGCCCGCAACCAGCTCGCCGATGTGCGCAAGCGCCGGCGCCATCGCCGTGGCCAGGCGAGCCTCGCAGCGTGGAGCAAGGCGCAGCCGCGAATGCATCTCCAGCACCCGCGCCACCACGTGCCGCAGGCGCGGGTCTTCCGGTGCGCGGTCTTCCTTGGCGCCGAACAGGCGGCCGAACAGGCTCATTGGGATTCAAGCCCTTGAGGGCGTTCAGGCGAAGTTGTCGCGCATGACCTGCACGGTCAGCTTGCGCTGCTTCCAGAACAGGTCGTGGATGCGCGGGGCCACCATGGCCAGCCCCTCGGGCGACGTGCCCTCGAAAGTGAAGATGGCGGCCGGCCGCGACCCGTCGCCAGCCACCCGCTCGATTGCGTCGAATTTCGGGAAGCCGTACTTGGTCAGCAACTCCTGCAGTTCCTCGTCGGAGGTGTTGTCCTCGATGTTTCCAATCCAAAGGCGTGCCATGCGGATCTCCTGGGGTTCGAATGTGGTTGGCGTCACGCCATGATATGAGTGCGGCCCGAGGCACAGGGTCATTTTTCTGAAACCTGCGACTGGTACGCGGCCACCGCTTCTTCCACAGTCGGGTGGAAGGTGGATGCGCCGAATCGCTCGAACAGGCCGAAGCGTTTGAGCTTGTCCTTCACCGGGTCCTTCATCTCGGCAAAGCACAGTTCGATGCCCTTGGCCTGCAGGTCTTCGTCCAACTCGGCCAGCATGTCGGAGGAGGTCACGTCCACGCTGGTGACGGGCTCGGCCGCCACCACGATCCAGCGCACTGGGGTGGGCGATTCGGCCAGCGCGGCCAGCACCCGTTCGCGAAACAGCTCGGCATTGGCAAAGAACAGCGGCGCATCCCAGCGGAAGAGCACCAGGCCGGGCACGCGCTGTGCATCGGGGTAGCGCGTGATGTCGTGGTAGCCGCCAACGCCCTGCACCTTGCCCATCACCGCCGAGTGCGGGCGCCAGCCGTCCCACAGGAACTCGATCACCGCGATCAGCACGGCAATGAGGATGCCCTGGATGGCACCGAACACCGCCACGCCCGCAAAGCAGGCAACCGACAGCCAGAACTCCCAGCGCTGGATTCGGTACAGGCGCCCCAGGTCGCGAAACTCGAAGAGCCCCAACGCAGCCGCAATCACCACGGCGGCCAGCGCCGAGCTCGGCAGGTTCTTCAGCAGGTTGGGCGCGGCAAACAGCAGCACAGCAATGGCCAGCGCCCCCACCACGCCGGTGAGCTGCGAGCGGGCGCCGGCCGATTCGGCCACCGGCGTGCGCGACGAACTGCTGCTGATGGGCATGCCCTGGAAGAATCCGGCCGCAAGGTTGGCGGCACCCAGGCCCACCATCTCCTGGTTTGGGTCCACCGGCGTGCGCAGCTTGGCCGCGTACACCCGGGAGAGCACGCTGGTGTCGGCAAAAGCCACCAGCGCCACCGCCACGCCGCCCAGCAGAACCGACTGCAGGTCAGCCCAGCCGACGATGGGCAGGGCCGGCGCCGGCAGGCCTTGCGGCAGTGGTCCCAGCACCGCCAGGCCGACGCGCTCGTGCAGGTCGAACAGGCCCGCCACCAGCGTGGCGCCCAGCACGGCAATGAGCACCGAAGGCAGCCGCGGATAGCGCTTGAGCAACAGAATGACCGCCAGCGTGCCGGCGCCCACGGCGAGCGAGGCCGGCAAGGTCTTGCCGTCCATCACGGCCTGGACAAAGGCGATGATCTGCCGCAGGGGGCCATCTGCCTTTACCGAGAAGCCGAAGAGCTTGGGCATCTGGCTGAGCAGCACCGTGAACGCGATGCCGTTCATGTAGCCATAGCGGATCGGTTTGGACAGCAGTTCGGTGATGAAGCCCAGCTTGGCCAATCCGGCGACGATGCACACGAGCCCGGAAACCAGCGCCATGGCGCCGGCCAGCGCCACCGCGCGTGCCGGGTCGCCGGCGGCCAGCGGCGCCACCACCGCCAGGATGAGCGCCGCCAGCGCCGAGTCGGGGCCCAGCACCAGGATGCGGCTTGGGCCGAAGATCGCATAGGCCAGCAGCGGAACGATGGTGGCGTACAGCCCGTAGATGCCGCCGATGCCCGACGCCTCGGCATAGGCGATGCCCGCAGGCACCAGCATGGTGGTGAGCACCAGGCCGGCCACGATGTCGTGGCGCAGCCAGGCCGGATCGTACTGGCGCAGCAGCCGAAGGCCCGGCAGCCAGTGCATCAGCGGCGACCGCGCGCCGCTGTCGGCGTTCGCGCGTGTGGTCAAGTCAGAGGGCCTCGGGCACGATCTTGCGGGGGTAGTCCGGCGTCGCGCTGGTCTTGATCTGCCGCTTGGGCAGCTTGATCTTCTCGCGCGGGACGTCCTTGTACGGGATCTGGCTGAGCATGTGACTGATCATGTTCAGGCGGGCGCGTCGCTTGTCGTCCGAGGGCACCACGTACCACGGTGCCCAGGGCGAATCGGTGGTCTTGAACATGTCGTCGCGGGCGCGCGAGTAGTCGTCCCAGCGGGTGTAGGACTTGATGTCCATGGGCGAGAGCTTCCAGATCTTGCGCCCGTCCTCGATGCGGCCCATGAGCCGGCGCGTCTGCTCCTCGGGGCTCACCTCGAGCCAGTACTTGAGCAGGATGATCCCGGAGTCCACGATGGCGCGCTCGACCAGCGGCGCACCTTGCAGGAAACGCTTGGACTGCTCCTCGGTGCAAAAGCCCATGACCCGCTCCACGCCGGCGCGGTTGTACCAGCTGCGGTCGAAGATGACGATTTCGCCGGCCGCGGGCAGGTGGCCCATGTAGCGCTGGAAGTACATCTGCGACTTCTGCCGCTCGGTCGGGGCCGGCAGCGCAATCACGCGGAACACGCGCGGGCTCACCCGTTCGGTGATGGCCTTGATGGTGCCGCCCTTGCCGGCGCCGTCGCGCCCTTCGAACACGATGCAGACCTTCAGGCCTGCGTGCTTGACCCACTCCTGCAGCTTGACGAGCTCGACGTGCAGTCCCTTCAGGGCCTTCTCGTAATCCTTGTTGGACAGGGGCTCCAGATTGCCGCGGTCGGCCGCGGGGGCTGAGTCTTCCGGCGCGGCGGCCGGCTGCAAAACGTCGTCGTCCAACCGGGAGCCTTGTCTGGCGCCCTTCTTGCCTTTGGTCATTGAGAAACTCCTCGCTCGACCGTTGCGCAGGCGTGTCTCTTGGCGGATGCCGCGCATGGCTCCCTGTGTCGATTCCAGTAACCGTTGTCTCGCGCCCCGCGCCGGCTGTCAAGCGCGGGGCGGGGCGGCGATGCAAGAAAACGTCAGGGCACGTCGACCTTCTGCCAGCTGTCGTCGGGGTCGAAGCGAGTCATGGCGCGCGCGGCCGCGTCGGTGCCCGAGCCGAGGTTCTTCTGGTAGACCACGCCGGCGTGGCTGACCATGAAGCTCATGACGCCAGACTCGCCCCAGCTCACCGGCCAGGCGACCAGGGCGAAGCCGGCGCGCATGCGCTTGCCGATGAGGTAGTTGTAGGCGCCGCCCGGTGCATGCGGGCCCTGCGCCGTCAGGATCTTGTAGTGGTAGCCGTGATAGCCCTCACCCGGGCGGCCGGATGCGAAGAGCGGACCCAGCGGGCTGTCTGGTTCGCCCGGCTTGGTGGCCCAGTACAGGCCGTCGTGCTTGCCGCTCGAGCTGGCGATCTTCTGCGCGTACTCGAGAGCCCCGTTCTTGTCGCGGTCGACCGAGGCGTACTCGCGCTGCGCGTCGTAGTAGGCCAGCACGGCATGCATGGCCGACAGTTCGTTGCGGCCGATGCGGCGCGTCTTCATCAGGTCCTGGCCTTCGCGCGGATCGAAGTGCCATCCGCCGGCGCCCTTGATGATGGGAATGGGCAGCGTCCAGCCGGTGGTGCCGGCGCCCAGGTAGGCGCGGTTGTCGCCATCCGCCACGACGCTGTGGCCCTTGGACCACGATTCCAGGAAGGTGTAGATGTCCTCGCGGTCGATCTCGCCGGTGGGCACGAAGCGCTTCCAGTCGGCGCCCAGCACCGTGCGAAGCGCGGCCTCGTCGTTGTTCACGACGGCGTTGAAGAAGGCCTGCGATGCAGCCTCGGCGCTGGAGTAGTTCTGCTGCGCAGATGCTGGCGCCGACAAGCCCAGGGCCAGCGCCGTGATGGCGGCGCCCGCCAGCGCGTGGATGCGGTATTGGATGTTTTGCATGTCTTGTGAACCTCGCGATTGAGTGGGTGCTGAAGTGAGCGATCGGCTCGCGGCGGCCTAGCGCCGTCCGCCACCGCCACCTCCGCGGCCACCACCGCCACCACCGCCACCACCGCGGCCACCGCCACCACCGCCATGGAAGCCTCCGCCGCCACCACGATTGCCGCCGGAGAACCCGCTGCTGCCTCCGCCACGGTTGCTGCTACCCATCGACTGACGGCTGGCATTGCCGCGGTCGTAGCTCTGGCGTGCACCTTGGCCGTCGCCGGCGCCACGCAGTGCGCTGTCGCCAGCTCGGTTGCTGACCTGGTGAGCACCGCCGCCACGGTTGGCGCCGCCGCCTGCACGGTCGCCACCGGCGCCGCCCCGATCGAGCCCGCCGCCAGCACGGTCGCCACCACCAGCCCGGTCGCCAGCGCGCCCGCCTGCACGGTCACCAGCCCGGTCGCCGGCGCGGTCACCCGCGCGGTCCCCTGCGCCGCCGCGCTGGCCGGACCGGTCTGCCGCCTGCTGGGCGCGCTCGCGCGTGCCGGGGTCGTTGCGCAGGCGGTCGCGCTCCTGGCCCGGGTCCATGCCGCGGTCGCGCAGCGCGCCTTCGGCTTGCTGGCGCTGCGAGTCACGGGCGTTGTCACGGCCGCGGAAGTCAGAGCGCTGCGACGGGTCGCCCGCGCGGTTGTTGCCAAAGCGCTGCTGGCTGGCCTGGTCGCGGTAGGGCACGCCCTTGCGGTTGGCCGCGTTGTGCTGGAACTTGGTCTGGTTGGCCGAGATCTGGCGGTTGGTGTTGATGCTGTTGTAGCGGTTGGTGTTGATGTTCACGTCGCCGCCACCCCAGTTGCAGCCGCCCCACAGGGCGCCCACCGCCGCCACGCCCACGCCGAAGGCGATGCCGGTGGCCAGGGCCGCGCCCGGATACCAGCCCGCATAGGGCGGGTAGTAGTAGGGCGGGTAGGCCGGATAGGGCCAGGCGCCGTAGACCACCGTCGGGTTGTAGGCCGGCACATAGACCGTCTGCGGGTTGGTGGGCTCGATCTTGATGACGGTCTGCTGCGTCTGCGGCTCCTGCTCGACCGTGACCGTCTGCTGCTCGTTGGTCTTGAGGCTGCCGTTCTGCTGTGCCTTGGTACGCAGTCGCTGGGCCGAATCGAGCACGTCCTTGGACGACGCGAGGAAGGCGTCACCCAGGTTCTGCACCCAGTCGGGCTGGTCGCCCATCATCTGGATCACCTGCGGAAAGGCCACGAGCGACTGCACGCTCGGGTCCCAGGTCTGGTCCTGCACTGCCTTCACGGCGGCGTCGCCCGTCTGCTTGGGGTTGGCCTTGGACCACTTGGCGGCGTCGGCCACATCGGCCGGGTAGGTGGCGGCCATGAGCACCTGGGACAGCAGCGAATCGGGATACAGCGCGATGGGCGCCATCATCTGGTCGATCTGCTCTTTGCTGAAAGTCTGCTGGGCCATGGCCAGCGACGCACCCAAGGCCAGGAACGTGGCGAACATTGTTCGCATGAACCGGGAAGCCAGTCGATACATGGAAGCTCCTTTTGTTTTGTGACCTGCCGCACGGCGGCCAGGCCGGGTGCGGCCCTCCTTGAGCGCACCGTGCGGCCGAGCATAGCGGGGCGCCTGCGGGGCTGCAATCGAGAAAAGGAACTCGTGTCGACGCAGGCGCAACATCGCGCAATGGGGCGTCCACAAGCGCAAAAACGGCCCCGAGGGGCCGTGCTGTCAGTGCTGTCTGTCGGAGTGTGGCGGGGTCAGCGCGCCAGATGCAGGTGCGCCAGGCGCGACAGGCGAATGCGCCACGAAGCGAGCCCTTGCCAGAAAGTGCGCTGCTGCGTGGTCGTGCGCGCGGACGACGGCGTCGGTGCTTCGCGTTGCGCGGCCAGCCACTCGAGGACGTTGGCGACCCGCTGGACCTTCTCGGGGTCTTCGTCCACGCGCTGGCGCCACTGCTGGCTCAGTTCGCGCAGCTGCGCGCTGTTCAGCCGCGCGGGCGGCGGGTGGGAAGATGGGTGTTGTGAGGTGAGGACGTGTGACATGCCTGCGATTGTTCCCGCCGCAGCCGTCCTTGCCATCCCCAGAATGGCGTAAAGGCCATCGTTCAAATGGCCATAACGTGAAAAAAAAGCGCCCCGAGGGGCGCTTTACTTCTTGAAGCGAGGAGCGGATCAGGCCGCGGCCTTCACCTTCAGGCGCCAGGCGTGCAGCAGCGGCTCGGTGTAGCCGCTGGGTTGCTCGATGCCCTTGAACACCAGGTCCTGCGCGGCCTGGTAGGCGGCGCTGGTCTTGAAGTTGCCGGCCATGTTCCGGTAGAGCGCGTCGCCCGCGTTCTGCTTGTCCACCACGGCGGCCATGCGCTCGAAGGTGGCGTTGACCTGGTCCTTGGTGACCACGCCGTGCAGCAGCCAGTTGGCGATGTGCTGGGCCGAGATGCGCAGCGTGGCGCGGTCTTCCATCAGGCCCACGTTGTGGATGTCGGGCACCTTGGAGCAGCCCACGCCCTGGTCGATCCAGCGCACCACGTAGCCCAGGATGCCCTGCACGTTGTTGTCCAGCTCGGCCTGCTTGTCGGCATCGCTCCAGTTGGGCGTGGCGGTGATCGGCGGCTGCAGCAGGTCGGCCAGGATGGCTTCGCGCTCGGCTTCGGCGTCGATCTTCTCCAGCTCCTGCTGGACCTGCGCCACGTTCACCTGGTGGTAGTGCAGCGCGTGCAGCGTGGCGGCCGTGGGCGAAGGCACCCAGGCGGTGTTGGCGCCGGCCTTGGGGTGGGCGATCTTGGCCTTGAGCATGTCGGCCATCAGGTCGGGCATGGCCCACATGCCCTTGCCGATCTGCGCCTTGCCGCGCAGGCCGCAGTTCAGGCCCGTCAGCACGTTGTTGCGCTCGTAGGCGGCAATCCACTTGGTGTTCTTGATGTCGCCCTTGCGCAGCATCGGGCCGCCTTGCATGGCGGTGTGCATCTCGTCGCCGGTGCGGTCCAGGAAGCCGGTGTTGATGAAGGCCACGCGCGCCGGTGCGGCCGCAATGCTGGCCTGCAGGTTCACGCTGGTGCGGCGCTCTTCGTCCATGATGCCCAGCTTCACGGTGTTGGCCGCCAGGCCCAGCACCTGCTCGACACGGCCGAACAGCTCGTTGGCAAAGGCCACTTCGGCGGGGCCGTGCATCTTCGGCTTGACGATGTAGATGCTGCCGGTGCGCGAGTTGCGGATACCGTTGGCGCCCTTGCCATGCAGGTCGTACATGGCGATGGCGGTGGTGATGACCGCGTCCATGATGCCTTCGGGGATTTCCTTGCCGTCCGCCCACAGGATGGCCGGGTTGGTCATCAGGTGGCCCACGTTGCGCACGAACATGAGCGAGCGGCCGTGCAGCTTGACTTCGCCCTTGCCGCTGGGTGCGGTGTAGACGCGGTCGGCGTTCAGGCGGCGGGTGAAGGTCGTGCCGCCCTTGCTCACTTCCTCGGTCAGGGTGCCCAGCTGGATGCCCAGCCAGTTGCTGTAGGCCAGCACCTTGTCTTCGGCGTCCACCACGGCCACGGAGTCTTCCAGGTCCAGGATGGTGGAGAGGGCCGATTCGACCACCACGTCGCTCACGCCGGCGGCGTCGGTCTTGCCGATGGGCGTGCTGCGGTCGATCTGGATGTCCAGGTGGATGCCGTTGTGCTTGAGCAGCACCGACGAGGGCGCAGCCGCGTCACCCTGGTAGCCGGCGAACACGGCCGGGTCCTTCAGGCCGGAGCTGGCGCCGCCCTGCAGCGCCACGGCCAGCTGGCCGTCCTTCACGCTGTAGCCGGTGGCGTCCTTGTGCGAGCCGCTGGCCAGCGGGGCGGCCTGGTCGAGCACGTCGCGCGCAAAGGCGATGACCTTGGCGCCGCGCACCGGGTTGTAGCCCTTGCCCTTCTCGGCGCCGCCTTCTTCGGAGATGGCGTCGGTGCCGTAGAGCGCGTCGTACAGCGAGCCCCAGCGGGCGTTGGCGGCGTTGAGCGCGTAGCGGGCGTTGAGAATGGGCACCACCAGCTGCGGGCCGGCCTGCAGGGCCAGCTCGGCGTCGACGTTGGCGGTGGTGGTCTTCACGCCCTTGGGTTGCGGCTGCAGGTAGCCGATCTTTTCCAGGAATGCGCGGTAGCCGGGCATGGCCGCGGGCGTGATCGGGCCGGGGTTGGCCTTGTGCCAGGTGTCCATTTCGGCTTGCAGGCGGTCGCGCTCGGCCAGCAGGGCCGCGTTCTTGGGCGCGAGTTCGCTGACGATGGCGTCAAAGCCTTTCCAGAACGATGCGCTCTGGATGCCGGCGCCAGGCAGCACTTTTTCTTCGATGAAGCGGTGCAGTTCGGTGGCCACTTGCAGGCCGTGGACGGTGGTGCGTTGAGTCATGGGGCGTTACTTCCAGAAGATAGAGATCGCGTAGCGCGTCGGGCTGGCGGCGCGTGGGGCCGATCCGGCGAGAAAAGCAGGCCGGACACAGGGGCACGGCAGCGCCAATGCGCTCGAACCAGTACTTTATTTGATACCGGGCGAACTATTAAGAGCCTTGTAAGCGATTGATTAATGACAAAATTACACCTAATTGACCGCGAGGCTGGGCACCCGATGCCAAAATAGTCTCGATTCTCCGCATTCCAAGGAGCTGTCCGATGTCTTCGGGCCCCACGCACACGGCGCCTGCCGTACTGATCAGCGAAGTCGGGCCGCGCGACGGCCTGCAATCGGTCAAGTCCACCATGCCCACCGCCGACAAGCTGCGCTGGATCGACGCGCTGCACGCGGCCGGCCTGCGCGAGATCGAGGTGGCCTCGTTCGTGCCCGCCCGGCTGCTGCCGCAGATGGCCGATGCGGCCGATGTGGTGCGCCACGCCGTGCAACTGCCCGGCCTGGCCGTGATGGCGCTGGTGCCCAACCGCAAGGGCGCGCAGGCCGCGCTCGAAGCCGGCGCGCACAAACTGACCATGCCGGTGTCGGCCAGCCATGCGCATTCGCTGGCCAACGTGCGCAAGACGCCCACCGAGATGGTCGAAGAAGTGCGCGCCATTGCCCAGCTGCGCACAGAGCTGGCGCCGGGTGCAGGCCTGGAGGTCGGCATTTCGACCGCCTTTGGCTGCACCTTGCAGGGCCTGGTGCCCGAAGACGACGTGATCCGCCTGGCGGTGCAGTGCGTCGAGGCCGGTGCCGACGACGTGGGCCTGTCCGATACCGTGGGCCATGCCAACCCTGCCCAGGTGCGGCGCCTGTTCCGCCGCCTGCGCACCGAAATCGGCGGGCACGCCGGTGCGGCCCATATGCACAACACGCGCGGCCTGGGCATTGCCAACTGCCTGGCAGCCTGGGACGAGGGCGTGCGCACCTTCGACGCCTCGCTGGGCGGCCTGGGCGGCTGTCCCTATGCCCCAGGCGCCTCGGGCAACGTGGTGACCGAAGACCTTGTCTTCATGTTCGAGGCCATGGGCGTCGCCACCGGCATCGACATCCCCCGTCTCGTCGCGGCGCGGGCTCCGCTCATGGCGGGCCTGCCTGGTGAGCCCGTCTATGGCATGACGGCCGAGGCCGGCCTGCCCCTGGGCTTCGTGCCCGGCACTTCCCTACAAGCATGACTACCGACAGCAATTCCACTTCCAGTTCCGCCGCGCCGCTGCCCTACGCGGGCGTGCGGGTCGTCGAGTTCACCCACATGGTCATGGGCCCCACCTGCGGCCTGCTGCTGGGTGACCTGGGCGCCGAAGTCATCAAGGTCGAGCCGATCGAGGGCGACAGCACGCGCCGCCTGCTGGGCTCGGGCGCAGGCTTCTTCCCCACCTTCAACCGCAACAAGAAAAGCATCGCGCTCGACCTGAAGAAGCCCGAGGGCATCGAGGCGGCACTGCGCCTCATTGCCAGCGCCGACATCGTCAGCGAGAACTTCAAGCCCGGCACCATGAAGAAGCTGGGGCTGGACTACGAGACGCTGAGTCGCATCAACCCGCGCCTCATCTACGTCAGCCACAAGGGCTTCCTGCCCGGCCCCTACGACCACCGCACCGCGCTGGACGAGGTGGTGCAGATGATGGGCGGCCTGGCCTACATGACCGGCCGCCAGGGCGACCCGCTGCGCGCGGGCACCAGCGTGAACGACATCATGGGCGGCATGTTCGGTGCCATCGGCGCCATGGCGGCGCTGCGCCAGCGCGAGCTCACCGGCAAGGGCTGCGAAGTGCAATCGGCCCTGTTCGAGAACAACGTGTTCCTGGTGGCGCAGCACATGATGCAGTTCGCCGCCACCGGCAAGGCGGCCGACCCCATGCCCAGCCGCATCTCGGCCTGGGGCATCTACGACGTGTTCACCGTGAAAGACGGCGAGCAGATCTTCCTGGCCGTGGTGAGCGACAAGCAGTGGGCGGTGTTCTGCAAGGCCTTCGGCCTGATGGACATGCATGCCGATCCTCGCCTGGCCACCAACAACGACCGGGTCCGCGCACGCGATTGGCTCATGCCGCAGCTGCGCTCCAGCCTGGCGGGCTTCAGCGCGGCCGAGCTGGCCAGGGTGTTCGAAGAGAACGAACTGCCTTTTGCACCCATCACCAAGCCGCAGGAGCTGTTCGACGATCCGCACCTGAACGCCACGGGTGGCCTGGCGCCGGTACGCATGAACGACGGCAGCACCTCCAAGGTGCCGCTGATGCCGTTCACCGTGGGGGGCGAGCGCCCCGGCATCCGCCTGCAGCCGCCCACGCTGAACGAGCACGGCACGCAACTGCTGCGCGAGGCCGGCTACACCGACGAGCAGATCGCCCGCCTGGTGGCGCAGGGCATCACCACCCGGGCCGAGTGAGGCCCAGGCCCCGGAGTCAGCACGCCCGATGGACCGTCTCAAGCAGCTCGAATCCTTCGTTGCCATTGCCACCCGCGGCAGCCTGACCGCGGCCGCCAAGGCCGAGGGCGTGGCGCCGGCCATCATGGGGCGCCGGCTCGACGGACTGGAGCAGCGCCTGGGCGTGAAGCTGCTGGTGCGCACCACGCGGCGCATCAGCCTCACCCACGAGGGCAGCGCCTTCCTGGAAGAGTGCCAGCGCCTGCTGGTGGAACTGGCCAACGCCGAGGCCAGCGTGAGCGCCGGCCGCGTGAAGGCCAGCGGCCACCTGCGGGTCACCGCCCCGGCCGGTTTCGGCCGGCGCCACGTGGCACCGCTGGTGCCGCGCTTTCATGCGCTTCATCCCGAGGTGACCATCTCGCTGAACCTGAGCGACCGGGTGATCGACGTGGCCGGCGAGAACTTCGATTGCGCGGTGCGCGTGGGCGACATGCCCGACTCCTCGCTGGTGAGCATGCGCCTGGCCGACAACCGGCGCCGCTGCGTCGCCACGCCGGCCTTCCTGCGCCGCCACGGCACGCCGCAGCACCCCAGCGACCTGTCCCGCTTCGCCTGCCTGACGTTGTCGAGCGATGCTTCTCAAACCCGCGGCTGGGCGTTCCGCGTGCCGCGGACCGCCCAGGGGCGGAATCATGAAGGCGCCCTGTCGGGCGCGGGCGTCGATGAGGTCGAGGTTGACTTCGAGGTCATCCACCTCAAGCCCACCGGACCGCTCGATTGCTCCGACGGCCAGGTGCTGCACGACTGGTGCCTGGCCGGCCACGGCATCGCCTGGCGCAGTACCTGGGAAGTGGAGGCCGAGATCGATGCCGGCCTGCTGATCCCCGTGCTGGAAGAGTTCGCGGCTCCGCCCAACGGCATCTATGCGGTGTTCCCACAGCGCAAGCACCTGCCGCTGCGGGTTCGTCTCTGGCTTGACTTTCTCAAGAGCGAATATGGCCGCCCCGAGTATTGGGGCGGTACAGTCGCCCCGCCTTCGTCTCCCCGCTTGCCTCAACCCATCACAAGAAAGCGAACACGATGACTCTTGAAGCGATCCTGGCTTACGTGCATTTCCTGGCCATCCTGACCATGGTGGTATTCATCTCCAGCGAGGCGGCCCTATGCCGCGTGGAGTGGCTCAACAAGGCCGTTGTCGAGCGCCTGGCGCGCGTCGACATGATCTACGGCATGGCCGCCATCCTGGTGCTGGCCACCGGCATTGCGCGCACCGTGTGGGGCGTCAAGGGCACGGCCTGGTACTGGACCAACCCGCTGCTGCACGTGAAGCTCACGCTCTTCATCATCGTCGGCCTGATTTCCATCTTTCCGACCATGACCTACCTGCGCTGGCGCAAGCAACTGCGCGCCACCGGTGCGCTGCCGGCCGAAGCAGAGGTGCGCAAGACGCGCAAGCTGGTCATGATCCAGGCGCACGTCCTGGTGCTGATTCCGCTGTTTGCGGTGTTCCTGGCGCGCGGCTTCGGCAAGTAGCCAGTCCCCCAAAAAAGCAAAAAGGCCCGCACAGCGGGCCTTTCTTGTTTGTGGGAGCTCTCGGGCAATCAGCCCTTGGCCGCGTCCGCCTCGCACTTCTTCATGAAGCTGTTCTTGGCCGCACCGGCCAGGGCCTTGCCGTTCTTGTCCACTGCCTTGGGCTCGCAGACCGCTGCGGCAGTCTCTTTCTGGCACTTCTTCATGAAGCTGTTCTTGGCGGCGCCGGCCAGGGGCTTGCCGTTCTTGTCGATCGCCTTGGCGTCACAGCTGTCGGCTGCGTGCGCACTGCCCATGGCCAGGAAAGCTGCGATGGCAAAGAGGGGAAAGAGCTTTTTCATCAGTTGTGTCCTTGAAGGGTGGTTTGCAAAAAAAGCTGACCCGAGAGGGGCTGTCCATCGTAACGGGACTGCAACGCCTGCGGATGACAGCCGAAGAGGGTTGGGACCGCCACCGATAAAATCCAGCGATGCTATTGGTCAAACAGGAGCTGCTCGCCGCGCTGGCCGGCACGCTCGAAACCCTCTCGCCTGGCGCCGGCGTCAAGGCGGCCTTCGAATCGCCCAAGGTGGCGGCCCACGGCGACTACGCCTGCACGGCCGCCATGCAGCTGGCCAAGCCGCTCTCGCGCAAACCGCGCGAGCTGGCCCAGGACATCAGCGACGCCTTGCTGGCCACGCCCGCTTTTCAGAAGTGGGTCGACGCCATCGAAATCGCCGGCCCGGGCTTCCTGAACATCCGCCTCAAGACCGCCGCCAAGCAGCAGGTGGTGCGCGAGGTGCTGGAGGCGGGCGCGGCCTTCGGCCGCCAGCCGGTGCCGGCCGAGGGCGCCGAGCGGGTGCTGGTGGAGTTCGTCTCGGCCAACCCCACCGGCCCGCTGCACGTGGGCCATGGCCGCCAGGCGGCCCTGGGCGATGCCATCTGCAACCTGCTGGATACGCAGGGCAAGGCGGTGTATCGCGAGTTCTACTACAACGACGCCGGCGTGCAGATCCAGACCCTGGCCAACAGCACGCAGCTGCGCGCCAAGGGCCTGAAGCCGGGCGATGCCGGCTGGCCCGAGCAGGCCTACAACGGCGACTACATCGCCGACATCGCCAAGGACTTCCTGGCCAAGGAAACCGTCAAGTCGGACGACCGCGAATACACCGCCAGCGGCGACGTCGAAGACCTGGATTCCATCCGCCAGTTCGCCGTGGCCTACCTGCGCCACGAGCAGGACCTGGACCTGAAGGCCTTCCGGGTGCGCTTCGACAACTACTACCTCGAATCGAGCCTCTACACCAGCGGCCGCGTCGAGGCGGCGGTCAAGCAACTGGTGGCCGCGGGCAAGACCTACGAGCAGGACGGCGCGCTGTGGCTCAAGAGCACCGACTACGGCGACGACAAGGACCGTGTCATGCGCAAGGGCGACGGCAGCTACACCTACTTCGTGCCCGACGTGGCCTATCACATCGCCAAGTGGGAGCGCGGCTTCCACAAGGTGGTGAACATCCAGGGCACTGACCACCACGGCACCATTGCCCGCGTGCGCGCCGGCCTGCAGGCCAGTGGCGAAGGCATTCCGCAGGGCTACCCCGACTATGTCCTGCACACCATGGTGCGCGTCATGCGCGGCGGCGAAGAGGTCAAGATCAGCAAGCGCGCCGGCAGCTACGTCACCCTGCGCGACCTGATCGAGTGGACCAGCACCGATGCGGTGCGCTTCTTCCTGCTCAGCCGCAAGCCCGACACCGAATACACCTTCGACATCGACCTGGCGCTGGCGCAGAACAACGACAACCCGGTGTACTACGTGCAGTACGCCCACGCCCGCATCTGCTCGGTGCTCACGGCCTGGGGCGGCGACGAGGCCGCGCTGGGCGGCGTCGACCTGTCGGCGCTCGAGAGCCCGGCCGCGCAGTCGCTCATGCTCATGCTGGCCAAGTTTCCCGCCATGCTCACCGGCGCGGCCGCCGATTTCGCACCGCACGACGTCACCTTCTACCTGCGCGAGCTGGCCGCCAGCTACCACAGCTACTACGACAGCGAGCGCATCCTGGTGGACGACGAGAAGGTCAAGCTGGCGCGCCTGGCGCTTGTCGCCGCCACCGCCCAGGTGCTGCACAATGGCCTGGCGGTGCTCGGTGTGAGTGCGCCGCGCAAGATGTAGGCGAAAAGTAGATGGCGAAGACCAAGACCACAAAGTCGACCAAGTCGACCCGGACGAAAAGACAAGGCGGCAATACCTTCATCGGGCTGATCATCGGGATCGTGCTCGGTTTGGGTGCCGCGCTCGGCATTGCGGTGTACGTGACCAAGGTGCCGATCCCCTTCGTTTCGAAGACCCAGCGCAACACGGCCGAGCAGGACGAGGCCGAAGCCCGCCGCAACAAGGACTGGGACCCCAACGCGCCCCTGGCCGGCAAGGCCGGGGCGGTCAAGCCGCCGGCCATGCCCGCAGCTGCCCCCGGCAGCTCGGCCCCCACGGCGGGTGGGTCCATTGCCGGCGTCACGCCTTCGACCTCCGCGCCAGTTCCGGTGGTGGTCGCGCCCAAGGCCAAGGGGCCGTCGGGCATCAATCCCGACTCCGACGATCCCATCGGCGACCTGGCGCGTGCGCGGGCCGGCGGCGGCACGCAGGTGGCGTCCGCGGCGCCCTCGGCCAGCAGCGGGCCCGACCCGTTCATCTATTTCGTGCAGGCGGGTGCCTTCCGCAGCAACGACGACGCCGAGGCCCAACGTGCCAAGCTGTCGCTCATGGGCGTGGAAGCCAAGGTCACCGAGCGCGAGCAGGCCGGCCGCACCGTCTACCGGGTGCGCGCGGGCCCCTTCAACAAGAAGGACGATGCCGATCGCTTGAAGGAGCGATTGGACAGCGGCGGGCTCGAGACCGCCCTGGTCCGCGTACAGCGCTAAGCGCAAAAAACTTCCGCAGGGCGCGCGGAACTTCGTGCGCCCTGCGGTGCTCTGTCAGCCGCACAGGAGAACCATTCAACATGAAACGTCGTGATTTTTCGCTGGCTGCCGCATCCGTCGGCGTCGCTCCCTTCCTTGCCAGCACCGCCGCCCAGGCGCAACAAGGCGCCTTCAAGGCCGGCACCGACTACATCCAGCTGAAGAAGCCGGCGCCGGTCGATGCACCTGCCGGCAAGGTCGAGGTGCTGGAGTTCTTCTCGTACAACTGCCCGCACTGCGCCGAATTCGAGCCGCGCCTGGAGGCCTGGCTCAAGAAGCTGCCGGCCAATGCCTCGTTCCGCCGCGTTCCGGTGCCCTTTGTGGGCAACGACGTGGAAAGCAAGCAGCGCCTGTACTACACGCTCGAGGCGCTGGGCAAGGTGGACGAATTCCAGGCCAAGATCTTCCTGGCCATCCACAAGGACCGCCAGCCGATCATTGGCGACGCCGCCATCCTGGACTGGGCCGGCAAGCAACCGGGCATCGACGGCGCGAAGTTCGCCGAGATGTACAAGTCCTTCACCGTGTCGGGCAAGATCAAGCGGGCCACCCAGCTGACCAACGACTACCAGGTGGGCGGCGTGCCGGCCATTGGCGTGGCCGGCCGCTACTATGTGGACGGCGAACTGGCGCGCAGCCTGGACCGCGCCCTGCAGATCACCGAGTACCTGATCGCCCAGGCGCCCAAGGCCTGACGCGGTACTCGCAGAAGTCTGCGAGTTTTTCATCCGGGGCACTGCTTTTGCCCCCTACAATGGGGCAGAGCAAGTTTCGTGCCCTATGACATTTTCTCCCATTGTTTTCAGCCTCCCCGGCCGGTCTCCTGGCCGGTTCGGCCGCCTGGCGCTGGGCGCCATCGTGGTTTCCCTGACCTTCTTGGCCGGTGCCGGTGCGGCACGGGCCGAAAAGGCCGACCGCGACAAGCCGATGAACATCGAAGCCGATGCATTGCGCTACGACGATCTCAAGCAGGAGAGCGTCTTCACCGGCAACGTGGTGGTGACCAAGGGCACCATCATCATCCGCGGCGCCCGCATCGACGTACGGCAGGACCCCGAGGGCTACCAGTACGGCGTGGTCACCGCGGCGCCCGGCAAGCTGGCCTACTACAAGCAGCGGCGTGATGGCCCGCCCGGCAGCGACGAATGGATCGAGGGCGAATCGGAAGTCATCGAATACGACAGCCGCGCCGACAACGTCAAGTTCATCCGCCGCGCCGTGATGCGCCGCCTGGTGGGCGCCAAGGTGAATGACGAGACCACCGGTCCGCTCATCGTCTACGACCAGAGCAACGACACCTTCAGCGTGAATGGCGCGGTGCCGGCGCCCGGCGCCACCAGCGCCGGCGGCGGCCGCGTGCGTGCCGTGCTCACGCCGCAGCCCGGCGGCAGCAGCGGGGCCAGCGGTGCCAGCGGCGCCAGTGGGACGGGCGCCAAGCCGGCCGCTCCCGCGCCGGCACCCGGCAAGGGGCTTCGACCCAGCACCACCCTGGGCGGCAGCGGAGGTGGTAAGTGATCGACCGCGCTGGAATCGACACCGACGGCGTGGACGGCAGCGGCCGCAACGGCGCCAGCCGCCTGCAGGCGCGTGGCCTGAAGAAGAACTACGGCAGCCGCACGGTGGTCAAGGACGTCTCGCTCGACGTGCAAAAAGGCGAGGTGGTGGGTCTGCTGGGCCCCAACGGCGCCGGCAAGACCACCTCGTTCTACATGATCGTGGGCCTGGTGCGCGCCGACGACGGGCAGATCAGCATCGACGGCGAGCCCATCGAGCACATGCCCATCCACCGGCGCGCCCGCATGGGCCTGAGCTACCTGCCGCAGGAGGCCTCGATCTTCCGCAAGCTCAACGTGGCCGACAACGTGCGTGCCGTGCTGGAGCTGCAGCGCGAGCCCAACGACAAGGGCGTGTCGCAGCCGCTGTCCAGGGCGCGCATCGAAGAGCGCCTGGACGAGTTGCTGGCCGACCTGCGCGTGGACCACCTGCGCGATTCGCCCTCGCTGGCCCTCTCGGGCGGCGAGCGCCGCCGCGTGGAAATCGCCCGCGCGCTGGCCACGCAGCCGCGCTTCATCCTGCTGGACGAGCCCTTTGCCGGCATCGACCCGATCGCCGTGATCGAGATCCAGCGGATCATCAGCTTCCTGAAGGAACGCGGCATCGGCGTGCTCATTACCGACCACAACGTGCGCGAGACGCTGGGCATTTGCGACCACGCCTACATCATCAGCGACGGTCACGTGCTGGCGCAGGGTACGCCGACACAGATCGTGGACAACGCCGACGTGCGCCGGGTGTACCTGGGCGAACACTTCCGCATGTAAGGGCGCTGCGCGGACACTCATTCATGAAGCAAGGCCTGTCGCTGCGTGTTTCGCAGCACCTCGCGCTTACGCCGCAGTTGCAGCAGTCGATCCGGCTGCTGCAGCTGTCCACGCTGGAGCTGTCGCAGGAAGTCGAGCAGATGCTCGACGAGAACCCGTTCCTGGAGCGCAGCGCCGACGAGGCAGCGCGCGAAGAATTCGGCCTGGACAGCGAAGACGCTGCCAGTGCCCGCGACGTACGCGACGAAGAAGCTGCCGGCCTGGCGCTGATGAATGGTGCGGACGGTGTGAGCACCGTCGCTGCGCAGGACGCCGAAGTCACGGCGGCTGAAACGCCGCTCGACTCCACCGACGCCCAGCCCGATTGGGAAGGCGACGGCACTGTCGACCTCTCGCCCGACGACAGCGAATGGGGCGGCGACGCCCCCGCGCGCACCAACAATATCGACAACGACGAGCGCGCCGACGCCACCGAGCTGGCGCGCAGCCAGGAGTCGCTGCAGGACTTCCTGCATCGCCAGGCGCTGGGCCTGCGCCTGTCGGACGTGGACCGCGCGGCGCTGCGCTTCCTGATCGAGTCGCTCAACGAGGACGGCTACCTCGAAGATTCCCTGCCCGCGCTGGCTTCCGGCCTGGCGGGCGACGACAACGACCAGTTCGACGAGCTGGTGCATCGCTTCCAGGTGGCGCTGGGCCTGCTGCAAAGCCTGGAGCCTGCCGGTGTCGGCGCGCGTGACCTGGGCGAATGCCTGGCCATCCAATTGCGCGCCTTGCAGACCGAGGACGAGGACGGAGACGAGGCAGAGGTGCGCAAGACTGCGCTGGCCATCTGCAAGCAGCCGCTGGCCCTGCTGGCCAAGCGCGACTTCAAGCGCCTGGCAACGCTCACCCGCAGCAGCGAAGACATGGTGCGCGCCGCCATGCTGCTCATCGCCAGGCTCGAGCCCAAGCCGGGCCGCCGTTTCGTGAACGTGGAGCGCAACGTGGTGGTGCCCGACGTCATCGTCACCCGCGCGGGTAGCGGCCCCAACGCCAAGTTCCGGGTGCAGCTCAACCCCGATGTCATGCCGCGCCTGCGCGTGCACGACATCTATGCCGGCGCGCTGAAGGCGCACAAGGGCGAGGGCAGCCAGGCCCTGAGCCAGCGGCTGCAGGAGGCGCGCTGGTTCATCAAGAACATCCAGCAGCGCTTCGACACCATCCTGCGCGTGTCCAACGCCATCGTGGAGCGGCAAAAGAGCTTCTTCGTGCACGGCGAGCTGGCCATGCGCCCGCTGGTGCTGCGCGAAATCGCCGACGAGCTGGGTCTGCACGAATCCACCATCAGCCGCGTGACCACGGCCAAGTACATGGCCACGCCCTTCGGCACGGTGGAGCTGAAGTACTTCTTCGGCTCGGCCCTGGGCACCGAGACGGGCGGCAATGCGTCGAGTACCGCCGTGCGCGCGCTGATCAAGCAGTTCGTGGGCAGCGAAGACACCAAGAAGCCCCTGTCGGACAGCCAGCTGTCGGACATGCTCAAGGAGCAGGGCATCGAGTGCGCGCGCCGCACCGTGGCCAAGTACCGCGAAGCGCTGCGCATCGCGCCGGCCAATTTGCGCAAGGCGCTTTAGCTCGAAGCAGCCGCCAGCACGGCCCGCAACTCCCCAGGCTGCACCGGCTTGCGCAGCGCATGCCAGCCCCGCTCGCGTGCCAGGGCGCTGGTGGCCTCGTCGATGTCGGCCGACACCAGGGCAATGGCCAAGCCGGGCTTCCAATGCTGCAGCTGCCGGGCCAGGGTTACGCCGTCGGTCGTGCCGGGCAGGCGGATATCGCACAGCGCGACGTCCACGCCATGCAGGTCGGTGCTGTTGCCGCGCATCAATTCGTCCGCACTGGCGTAGACGCGCGGCTGCGCGCTCCATTGGCGCAGCAGCGCGGCCAGGCCTTCGGCCACGACGGTGTTGTCTTCCACCACCAGCACCGACAGGCCGGGGCGCAGCCTTGCAAGCGCAGCATGGTGGGGCGCGGCAGTACGCGCAGGCATGCTGGCCGATGCGGCAAATTGCCGCGCGTCGGCCTGCAGCATCGGCAACTCGAACGAGAACACCGAGCCGTGCCCGGGCTCGGAGCGCAGCGTGATCTGGGTGCCCAGCCGCAGCGCCAACCGCCGCACGATCGACAGCCCCAGCCCATGGCCTCGCCGCAGGTTGCGCTCCAGGTTGCCCACCTGCTGGAAGTCCTCGAACACGCGCGACTGGTCTTCGGCGGCGATGCCGATGCCGTTGTCGCGGACCTCGATGCGCCATCGATCGCCCCGGCGTCGACAGGCCAGCAGCACCCGGCCGCCAAAGGGCGGCGAGAACTTGAGCGCGTTGTCCACCAGGTTGCCGACCATGCGGCGCAGCGCAACTGGATCGGCCTGGCCCACTGCCAGCGCAGGGCAGCGCACCAGCACGCGCTGCCCTGCGCCGCCCGGGCGGGCGAATTCGGCCAGCAGCGATGCCAGCCCCACCGGTGCGGGCGTGAGCGAGTCGGCCGCGGCCTCGATGCGGCCGATCTCGAGCAATTGCTGCGTCAGCCCTTCCAGCGCGGTCTGCGCACGCGCCAGCGCCGCCAGCGTGGCCTGCAACTGTGCCGGACCGGCGCCTTCGACGAGTTGCTGGCGCAGCACTTCGGCCTGCAGTCCGATGGCCATCACCGGTTGGCGCAGGTCGTGGTTGGCTGCGGAGAAAAAGCGCAGCCGCTCGGCCTGTGCCTGTTGGGCCGCCTGCAGCCCGGCCAGGGCCTGGGCGCGCAAGGTGCTCTCGTTGTGCCGCTGGCCGATGGAATCCTCGAGCTTGCGCGAGCGCTCGGCCACCAGCTTCCACATCATCGCCAGCAGGGCCGCACCCAGCAGGCACAGGCCCTTCATGGGCGCCGCGCCGAAGACCAGGCCCATCACGATGATCGGCGCCAGCAGCATGCCGATACCCATCTGCATGGTCCGCGCGACGTAGGAGACCGAGAACACCGAGGAAAGCGTCATTCCCAGCATCACCAGGCCCAGCAGCAGCTGGGCAACTGGATCGGTCGGGTGAAACAGCATCACGCCCGCCAGCCCGTGCGCGCCTTCGTGCACGCCGATGCGCAGCGCATGGCCGCGCAGTTCGGCCGGCAGCCGCGCCGGTGGCAGCGGATCGGGGAGCACCTGCTTGAAGAAGGCGCGCCAGGCGGTGGTGAAGGCGATCAACGCCAGCCACAGGGCGGCCATGGTCACGGAGTACTGCCAGGCAAATAGCGCGGCGACGCCGCAGTCGAGCAGGAACTGGAAGGCCAGCACCGCGCCGGTGGGCTGGGTGCTCAGGCGCAGGAGCTCGCTTTGAACGGCGGCGCGGTCCGCTTCGGGAGAAGAAGCGGAGGCCGCCGGGGCGTGCCCGCCGTCGTCGGCGCAGGCTGATGAAAGCGAAAGGCTCATCGCCGAACCACTATAGAGGAGGCGCGCGACAATTGGCAGGATGAATTCGCTGCAATTGTTCCTGCCCTGCGCCGCCGGCGTCGAAGACCTGCTGGCCCAGGAAGTTCACCGGCTCACCGGCCTGACGGGCAACGACCTGATGGTCGCCCGCGCCGGCGTTTTCGCCCGGGCGAGCTGGCGCGACGCCATGCTGCTGAACCTGCACGGGCGGCTGGCCCAGCGCGTGCTGGTGCAGTTGTCCCACACCCCCTACCGCAGCGAGAACGACCTGTACCAGGCGGCCAGCGCTGTGGCCTGGGAAAACTGGTTCACCCCGCGCCAGACCTTCAAGATCGAGACCACCGCGCAGCACAGCCCGCTGACCAGCCTGAACTTCGCCACCCTGCGCATCAAGGACGCCATTGCCGACCGCTTTCGCGCCAAGGCCGGCGGCGTGCGTCCCAGCATCGAGACCCAATGGCCTGACGTGCGCGTGTTCGCGCACCTGGCCACCGACCAGCTCACGCTGTACATCGACACCAGCGGCGAGCCCCTGTTCAAGCGCGGCTGGCGCACCGACAAGGGCGACGCGCCGCTGAAGGAGACGCTGGCCGCCGCCATGCTCGCCGCCAGCGGCTGGTGGAACCCTGAAACCGGCGCGGTATCGCAAGAGCCGCTGTACGACCCGTGCTGCGGCAGCGGCACCATTCCCATCGAAGCCGCGCAGATTGCCAGCGGCATGCCCGCCGGCGGCCAGCGGCGCTTCGGCTTCGAGAAGCTCGCACCGTTCCAGCCGCACGTGTGGCAGGCGCTCAAGCAGGAGGCGCAGGCGCAGGCTCGACGCGATCCGGTGCCGGTGTTCGGCTCCGACGTGTCGCACCGCATGGTCGACTTCGCGCAGCGCAACGCCGAGCGCGCAGGCGTCGAGTCGATGGTCCAGCTGCGTGGCGGCGATGCCTTGCAGCGCATGCCGCCGGCCGAGGGCGGCGTGATCGTGCTCAACCCGCCGTACGGCGAGCGCATCGAGGTGGGCGGCGTGGCGCGCGCGGGTGCGCGCACACGCGGCCCCGCAGCGGCAGCCGCGCCCGGAGGCCGCGAGGCCGCGCAGACCGACGACGGCGGCGAGTTCTTAGAGCAGCTCTCTTCGCATTGGAAGAAGAACTACGCGGGCTGGACCGCCTGGGTGCTCACGCCCGACATGAAGCTGCCCTCGAAGATGCGCCTGAAGGAATCGCGCCGCGTGCCGATGTGGAACGGGCCCATCGAATGCCGGCTGTTCCGCTTCGAGCTCAAGGCCGGCACCTTCCGCCAGCGCGAGGCATGAGCACGAGCGCGCCTGTCGTCCTGGACACCAACCTGGCGCTGGACCTGCTGGTGTTCGACGACCCGGCGTGCGAGCCATTGAAAGGCGCCCTGGCGAGCGGCGAGCTGCGCTGGATCGCCACCGCGGCCATGCGCGACGAACTGGCCCGGGTGCTGGGCTATCCGCTCATCGTGGCGCGGCTGGCGCGCATGCAGCGCAGCGCGCAGCAGGTGCTGGCCGCCTTCGATGTGCAGGCGCATGACGTGCCGGCGGCGCCCGTGGCCGCCTGCCGCTGCGAAGATCCGGACGACCAGGTGTTCATCGACCTGGCGGTGGCGCATCGCGCGCGCCTTCTCAGCAAGGACCGCGCGGTGCTGGTGATGCGCAAGCCACTGTCTGCCCTGGGCGTGACAGTGGCGGCGCGCTACGCGCCGGAAGCAGGCTGAGGCCGCCGGCCTCAATGGTGCTGGCGGCGCCGCAGCACCGGTTCCTTGGGCTGGTCACGTTCGGTGTCGTAGTCCCAGTCGTCCCAATCGCCCAGCTGGGTGGACGCCTGCAGGTTGGGCGCGGTAAGCAGGCGCAGTGCCTCGTCTTCGCTGAGCACCTGGTCCAGCGCCACGTAGCGCAGCTCGACGGTGCCGATCTCGATCGAGTCGCCGTGCGCGAGCTGGTGCCGGTCGATGAGTTCGCCATTGACCAGGGTGCCGTTGAGGCTGTGCATGTCGACGATGACCACCTTGGGGCCGTCGACTTCGATCAGCGCATGCTCGCGACTCGCGCGCTTGGAATCGAGCACGACGTCGCTGGCCGGGCTGCGGCCAAGCGAGACGGTGGGGACTGCGAGCGGAATCTGGCGAATGTGGCCGGTCGCATCCATGAGGAGCAATTTGGGCATGGTGATTTTCTCCCTGCACGCCAAGGTGCATTGGCGAGAGGCGGTATCTTCTTTGCGGCAGTGCCGCAATTCAATCCACCATATTGGGTAATCACCAGGGGAATTAGTAACGAGTTGGTGCAGCGAAGACCTGCCCGTTCAGGCTGTACCAGCGCGCCAGCAGGCTCGCGGCGGCGCGCACGCGCTGCGTGTCGCGGCCCCAGCGCCGGCTCTTGGGCAGCTGGCGCAACCAGCGCATGTTCCGCGCGGCCTGCAGCAGCCGTTCGCGCACGGTCTCGCCGGCATCTGCGAGCACCTCGTGCCAATGGGCGCCCGCCTGCTGCGGCGCGGCCGCGTGCACCAGCATGGCGGTGGAGTGCAGGTAGCTGAGCCAGTCGCGCGCCTGGCATTCGTCCAGGCCCAGTGTTTCGCCCGGGTCGTCCTCGAAGTCGATGTAGCCGATCACGCCATCGGGACACATCACCAGGTTGCGGTCGAAGGCCTGGCTCAGGTAGCAGCCCCGCGCATGCGCCAGGGCAATGGCGTCCAGGCCTTCGCGCCAGGCCGCCACCAGTGCGGCCGGACCGCCTGCCGCGGCCTGCTCCAGGCGCTCTTGCAGCACCACGGTGTTACGTCCGCTTTCACCCAGGTCTGAAATCAGCAGGCCGTCGTTTTGCTGCGCCAGCACCTGCGGCACGCGCAGGCCGGCCCCGGCCAATTGGCGTAGGCGCCGCGCCTCGATGGCAATGGCAGCCTCGCCGCCCGGGTTGGGCACCGGCTTGAGCACCTCCAGGCGGAACAGCCCCGCCAGCAGCGCCATGGCGCGGTAGCGGGCCATGCCGTGGCGCGGGCCCGCCTTCTTGAGCCAGACGCGCTCGTCGCCCAGGCGGTGGCTGGCCACGGCCTTTTCCTGTTGCGGCAGCGTGACCTGCAGGAACCCGGCGTAGTCGACGGGGCCGGGCAGGTCGGCTTCGCCACCTTCCAGTGGTGCCGGGGCGGACGCCAGGCCCTTGCGCGATTGCAGGCGTGCGGCGCCTGGACGGACGGTAACGGTCATACGCGCAGCGAGTCGGCGCAGGGAATGCTGCAGATGGCGCGCAGGAAGCGGCGGCGAAATGGGTGGAATCGGATGGTCACGTTGCGGGGCCTCGCCCTGCTGCATCATAGAGGGCTTAGCCAGCGCATCCCGATGACAACGACTTCTCCCACCCCAACCCCTCCCGACAGCAACCTCCTCGGCCCCGAGGACTTCGACGCCCTGGACGCCGAACTCGACGCCATGCGCGAACAGGACGAAGAAGTCCCGCAGTGGGAGTTCTGCGAAGGCTTCATGGCCGCCCTGGTGTGCACGCGCCGCGTTGTGCCGCCCACCGAATACTGGCCGGTGCTGTTCAACGACTTCGCACCGGCGCAGCACATGGAATTCGTCTGGCGCTGGAAGCGCCGCTGGGCCGAGATCGAGCACAGCCTGGACGCCCCCGTGGAGTCGCTGGACGACGAGGACTGCTTCCAGCCCGAGGTGCTCGACACCCGCGGCGCCATTGCCGCGCTGCCGCCCGAGGAGCAGGCCGACCTGCCGACCGATGCCGTGCCCTCCTACGCCCAGGTGTGGGCGCTGGGCTTCATGTATGCGGTGGAGAACTGGCCGGCCGACTGGACCGCCCCGCGTGACAAGGACGCGGCCGACATGCTCGACGCCGCACTGGAGAACATCGTCGCCCTCACCGAGGACGACAAGGCCCCGCCGGCCTTTTCCATGTATGCGGAAGACGGCCCGCCCACCGTGAGCCAGCAGCGCCTGGACGACCTGGGCGCAGCCATCTGGGCTGTGTACGACCTGCGCCAGCTCTGGCGCAGCCTGGGCCCCAAGGTGGAGACCATCCGCAAGGAAGCCACGCCGGGACGCAACGACCCCTGCCCCTGCGGCAGCGGCAAGAAATACAAGAAGTGCCACGGGGCCGGCACCGACTGATCGGCAAGAGAAGCAAGAAAAGTCAGCCCGGCCTGTCGATTTCGCGCCGGGTCGTTCGACGTGGGAACAGGACGCGCGAATTCGGCGTGTCCTTCGAACCACCAGAAAGGACTACCCCATGCGATTCATGATGCTGATGATCCCCAAGGGCTACGAAAGCGCCGCGCCCGGCACCCTGCCCAGCGCCGAAGCCGTGGCCTCGATGAGCCGCTACAACGAATCCCTGCAAAAGGCCGGCGTGCTGCTTGCGCTGGACGGCCTGCATCCGCCGTCGATGGGTGCGCGCGTGAGCTTTGCCGGCGGCAAGCCCAAGGTCACCGATGGCCCCTTCAGCGAGGCCAAGGAAGTGCTGGGCGGCTACTGGATGATCCAGGTCAAGTCCAGGGACGAGGCCATTGCATGGGCCTCGCGCTGCCCGGCCGGCGAGAACGAGGTGATCGAGATCCGCCAGGTGATGGAGATGGAGGACTTCCCGCCCGACGTGCAGGAAGCCGTGCGCCAGGCAGGCTAGATCTTGAAGGCCCGCTGCACGTCGGGCCGAACCAGGTCGGCGTACTGCTCGCGGTGCTTGCGGATGTAGCCGGCAATGAACTGGCACACCGGAATCACCTGCTTGCCGCGCTGCCGGGCTTCGGCCAGCACATGCTTGGCCAGGGCCGAGCCCACGCCCTGGCCCTCGAAGGCTTCGAGCACTTCGGTGTGGGTGAACATCAGCGCCTCGCTGAGCACGTTGTATTCGACATAGCCGGCCAGCACGCCGTTCTTGGTAGCCTCGAAGCGGTGCAGTTCGGGCTTTTCCTGGATGACCAGCGGGGCGCTGTTGTTGTCGTTGCTGTTGTTGCTCATTGCGACGGGTTCCTGATGAGATGGACGAGGTTTTGCAGTGCGTAGTGAACGGTGGCGGCGCGCACGGCGGCGCGGTCGCCTTCGAAGCGGCGGCGTTCGGTGCGAAGCTGGCCGCCCACCGACCAGCCGAACCAGACGGTGCCCACGGGCTTCTCGGCGCTGCCGCCATTGGGGCCGGCCACACCGGTGACGGCCACGGCCAGCTGCGCGCGCGAATGCGCCACCGCGCCCGCCGCCATGGCGCGCGCCACGGGCTCGCTGACGGCGCCGTGCGCGGCGATGAGCGCGGCATCCACGCCCAGCAGCTCGGTCTTGGCTTCGTTCGAGTAGGTGACGAATCCTCGCTCGAACCAGTCGCTGGAGCCGGCCAGGTCGGTGCAGGCGCCGGCAATGAGGCCGCCGGTGCAGCTTTCGGCCGTGGCCATCATCAGTTGCTTGCTGCGCAGCAGGTCGGCCAGCAGTGCCACGAGTGCGGGGGTGTCCATCGAATCGATGCCTTTCATCAGCCGAAGATGAAGCGCCACAGCGCAATGACCAGCAGCGAGCAGAAGGCGGCCACCAGGTCGTCGAAGAGGATGCCGAAGCCGGCGGCGCTCCAGCGCAGTTGGCCGGGTGCGGCATCGCGTTGCTTGAACAGGGCATCGGCCCAGCCCACGGGGCCGGGCTTGGCTGCGTCGAAGTATCGGAACAGGCCGAAGGCGATCAGCTGCGCAAGCACGCCGGCGGGCATGACGAGCCACAGCACGATCCAGAAGGCGACGATTTCGTCCCACACGATGCTGCCGGGGTCGGCCACGCGCATGTGGCGCGCGGTGACGGTGCAGGCCCACCAGCCGATGGGCAGCGATGCGAGGATCACCCAGCCGATGGTGGCGCTTGAAAACCAGTGCTGCATGACGACGAAGGCGACCCAGGCCCACAGGGTGCCTACGGTGCCGGGCGCCAGGCGCGAGAGGCCCGAGCCGAAGCCCAGCGCAATGGCATGCGCGGGGTGCGAGAGCATGAAGCGGGCCGTGGGGCGTGCGATGGGGGCCTTGGCTTCTTCGGGCTCTGGCGAGGGGGACATTGCGGTGGCTGTTTCGGGCATCGGGTGTCGATGGTACCGGTCTTGTTTTTCGGGCCCTGGCCAGTTACGCCGTAAGGGCTAGACCGTCTTGAGAATGGTCACCCCTACGGGCCACTTCTAGACTGCGCCGCACGTTGTCTGAGGCAGGGCGCGCACTTCCGCGACGTCTCGGGAGGACTCGCGCATCAGGGCGCGGCTCTCGTCAGGCAGCGCGCGGGGGTCGAATGCAACGGTGCCTGACTAAAACACGAGTCGAGATTCGCCAGGAGGGGGCGCGGCCAGGCCGCCATCCAGCTGCTTTGTCCTTGTGGCTCTTGTCCGCGCTGCTGGTGCTCGGCACCGCGGTGGCGCCCAAGGCCTTCGGGCAGGCGCGGGTCCCCGACGCCGAGGCCGCGGCAGCCAAGCAGGAGAAAGCCCGCCTGGCCGATGCCGACACCGTCTTCGCCCTGACGCAGGATGGCGCCATCCTCTACTCGCAAGACGCGATCAAGCTCTCGGGCTACCAGTATTGCAGCCAGGCCGTGGCACTGGCCGAGGCGGGCGACTTCCGCCAGGGCGTGCGCGCCGCCAGCAAGGCGCTGCACCTGGCCAACACCACGCACGACCCGACGCTGGTGGCCTACGCCAACCGCGACCTTGCCATCGTCTACAGCTACTCGGGCCAGTTGGAAAAGGCCGAGGAGTTTGCGCGCGAAGCCATGCGCTATCAGGCCAAGGACCCGCAGCTGGTCATCGGCCCGGCCTACAAGGTGGTGGGCGACGTGCAGACGCGGCGCGGCGACTACTCCGGCGCCGTACTCAGCTACGACACCGCACTGGCCAACAGTTCGCCGCGCTACACGCCGCTGGTGCAGGCCTCACTGGTCAACGCGCTCATCGAATCGGGCAACACCGAGCGCGCGCGCCAGTTGCTGTCCACCATGGGCGTACCCAAGGATCCCTCGCTGGCCGCTCAGTTCGAGCGCACCAAGGCGCGCCTGCTGCTGGCCGAGAACAAGCCCGAGCAGGCACGTGACGCATTCATGAGCCTGACCAGCTACAAGTCCGGCGCCGATGCGCAGTACACCCGCATGTGGGCCTGGGACGGCGTGGCCCGCAGCGACATCGCACTGGGCCAGAAGCAGGCCGCGGCCGACGCCTCGACACGCGCACTGCAGGACGTGGACGCGGTGCGTGCCAAGTTCCGCAGCGAGGAATTCAAGATGGGCCTGTTCTCCGACCTGCAGTCCATCTTCGACCGCGCC
Organism: Pseudomonadota bacterium; assembly: GCA_018241225.1. GTDB lineage: Bacteria > Pseudomonadota > Gammaproteobacteria > Burkholderiales > Burkholderiaceae_C > Variovorax. The sequence continues at coordinate 175,793 of JAFEEG010000020.1, read as the reverse complement.
GTGGGCTTGTACAGCGATGTCGGCAATGCAGGCGGCGCGCTGGAAGTGAGCGAGCGCAGCCGCTCGCGCGCGCTGCTCGATGCAGTGCGCGGCCGCGCAGCACTGGCCGGACCCGAAAGCAGCACGAACGCCAAGGCAGCCAACCTGGCCGCGCTGCAGGGCGTGCTCAAGAGCGACGAGCGCGTGGTGCAGTTCCACTCGCTGCCCGACCGGCTGCAGGTGTGGGTGGTGGGGCCCAACGAGATCAAGACCAATTCCATTCCCATCAAGCGCGACGAGCTCACCGAGCTGGTCGAGACCTTCCGCAACTCGGTGGTGCGCGGGCGGCGAAATGCCATCACCAACGCCGACAAGCTCGGCGCCGCGCTGATCGCGCCGCTGGGCCTGGCACCCGGGCAGCGGCTGGTGTTCGTGCCGCACGGGGCGCTGCACTACCTGCCGTTCCAGGCGCTGCGCGTCGACGGGCGCTATCTCATCGAGACGCACCCGATTTCCGTTGCGCCGTCGATGACCATTGCCACGCAACTGGCGCAGCGCGGCTCGCGCGCGGCGCCGAGCCTGGTGGCTTTCGGCAACCCGCGCATCGAGGCCAAGTACGACCTGCCCGGCGCCGAGGTGGAGGTCAAGCAGCTGGCCCAGCTCTTCCCGCGCAACAACCTCTACCTGGGCGCTGCCGCCACCAAGACGCAATTCCGCGAAGCGGTGGGCAGCGCGCCCATCGTGCACGTGGCGGCGCATGCCGAGGCCGACCAGGTCGATCCGCTGTACTCGCGCATCCTGCTGGCCAACGAGAACGGCAAGCAGAACTTCCTGGAGGCGCACGAGATTCTCGAGATGCCGATGCGCGGCACCTCGCTGGTCACGCTGTCGGCCTGCGAGTCGGGCTTGGGGCGCATTGCCAAGGGCGACGAGGTGCTGGGCTTCACGCGCTCCTTCCTCTCAGCTGGCACCTCCGCGCTCATCGCCTCGCTGTGGCCGGTGTCGGACGACGCCACCGAGGTGCTGATGAGCACCGTGTATTCCGAACTTTCCAAGGGCAACGACGTGCAGCGCGCCATGCAGGCGGGCCAGCTCGCGGTGCTCAAGAACCCCAAGCTGTCGCACCCATTTTTCTGGGCTCCCTTCAACCTCATCGGCAACTGGCGCATGACCGTAGGGAGCCCGGCATGAAGAACAACAAGAAGAACAAGCAACTGGCAGCCGCCATGACCGACCAGGGAGCCAGGCAGCCGCAACAGCGGCGCTTCGCCCTGGCCTCGGGCGCGCTGCTGATGGCTGCCCTGGCCATGACGTGCGCGCAGCGCGCGCAGGCCCAGTCGCAGCAGATCGAGAGCACCACGCTCACGCCCACCCAGAACCCCTGCACGGCCTGTTCGTCCGGCAACAGTGCGGCCCAGGTCACGCAGGCGGCACCGCCGCCTGGGGCGCCCACGCAGGCCTTGCCCGCAACGCCGGCACCGCAGACGGCCTTCAAGCTCAACGACCTGCGCCTGAACGGCGCGCAGGCGCTGCCGGCCGATGCGCTGAACGCGGTCACGCAGCCCTACATCGGGCGCAACGTCACGCTGTCGGACCTGGAGCAGCTGGCCGCCGCCATCACGCAGCTGTATCGCGACCGCGGCTACTTCCTGGCGCAGGCGGTGGTGCCGGTGCAGACGGTGCGCGATGGCGTGGTGGAGATCAGCATCATCGAAGGCCGCCTGGGCCGCGTGCAGGTCAACGTGGCGCCCGATGCGCCCATCAGCGAAGAGCGCGTGCGGGCCTTTCTTTCCCGGCTCACGCAGGGCACGGCCGTGGACACGCCCAACTACGAGCGCGCCATGCTCCTGCTGTCGGACCAGCCGGGCATTCGCGTCACCTCGGCGCTGCAGGAGGGCGCGCAGCCCGGTACCACCGACCTGACGGTGGACGTGGCGGCTGCGCCGCGCTGGGAGTTCGCGGTGGACGCGGACAACCACGGCACCGAGGAATCGGGCCGCTACCGCCTGGGCGGCACCGCGCGCTGGCTCAGCCCCTTGGGCATCGGCGACAACATCGACCTGCGGCTGATGGGCTCGGACGAGGGCATGGTGTTCGGGCGCGCGTCGTACGAGGCGCCCATCGGTGCCGACGGCCTGCGCGTGGGCGTGGGCGCGGCGCATGTGCGCTACGAACTGGGCGGCGACTTCTTCGCGCTCGATGCGCATGGCACGGCCGACATCCTGGACGCGTCGCTCAACTACCCGCTGATCCGCTCGCGCCGGCAGAACCTGTTCCTGCGCGCCGGCGCCGACTGGCAGGACCTGTCGGACCACTTCGACGCCATCAGCTTCGACTCGAAGAAGCGCGTGTACGGCGCGGGCCTGGGCTGGGCCTGGGAACTGCGCGACGACCTGCTGGGCGGCGGCTACTGGGCCAGCTCGGGCAACTACTACCACGGCAAGCTGAACATCCTCGATCCGCTCAGCGAGGCCGTGGACCAGATCGGCCGGCAGACCGAAGGCAGCTTCGACAAGCTGACCTTCCGCTTCTCGCGCCTGCAGGCGGTGGTGCCGCAGCACTCGCTCTACCTGAGCCTGGGCGGACAGTGGGCCGGCAAGAACCTGGACCCGTCGCAGAAGCTGTCCCTGGGCGGCCCGCGTGCGGTGCGTGCCTATCCCACGGGTGAGCTGCTGGTGGACGAGGGCTTGCTGGGCACCGTCGAGTGGCGCTGGTCGCTCAACGACGAAGTCACGCCCTACGTCTTCTACGACGCAGCCCGCGGAAAGATCGCCAAGGACCCGTTCCTCAGCGAGACAAACAACACGCAAAGCCTGCGCGGCGCGGGCTTCGGCGTGTCGTGGGCGCGGCCGGGCAACTTCGCCATCAACGCATCGCTGGCCTGGCGTGCCGGCACGCGCGAGGCCATTACCGACGGCGGCGGGCACAACCCGCGGCTGTTCGTGCAGTTGCAGAAGTTCTTCCAGTAGCAGTCAGGGCGGGCCAGAAACATGAAGCAATCGACAACCCGTTGTGCGCGCCGGCGGCCCGCTGCTGTGCGCGAGTTGCGGCTCACGCCGTTGATGCTGAGCCTGGTGTGCCTGGGGATGACGCCGGCGCTGGCGCAGGTGCTGCCGGTACCCGCTGGCGGCGGGGCGAACCTGCAGGCCGTACCCGGCGGCGGCACCGTGAACATCGTGCCGGGCGCTCCCGCCGGCACGATGAACATCCAGCAGGACACTGCGCGAGCCATCGCCCAGTGGCAGAGTTTTTCCATCGGGGCGGGCGGCGTGGTCAACGTCGCGCAACCGAGCAGCAGCAGCATTCTGCTCAGCCGCGTGGTCGGCAACGAGATGTCGACCATCGCGGGCTCGCTGAATGCGACGGGCCATGTGTTCCTGACCAATCCGAACGGGGTCCTGTTCAGCAGCGGTTCGTCGGTCAGCGTGGGCGGGCTGGTGGCGACCACGATGAAGCTGGCGACATCCGACAGCGACTTCATGAATCCAGCCGTTCGGCAGTTCAGATTCGAGCGCACCAGTCCGTCCCCGATTGTCGATGGCAATTCCTACGCCATCGTGAACCAGGGAACCATCACGACCACCAGCCCCGGCGCCACGGTGGCGCTGATGGGCTCGAACGTGAGCAACGAGGGCATCATCAACGTGGCGCGCGGCTCCGTGGGGCTGGTGTCGGCCGACACGATCACGGTGGACTTCAACGGCGACGGGCTTACGAAGTTCATCATTCCTTCCGACTCGCCGGCCACGTCCGCGCTGGTGAAGAACAGCGGCACCATCACCGCCGACGGCGGGCGCATCGCGTTGATGGCTGCGTCCAACGCCATGGCGCAGGTGGTGAACCAGAGCGGGGTGTTGCGCGCCAACACGCTCGAGTCGCGCAATGGCGAAATCATTCTGAGTGCGGGCCAGACCACCAACGCCGACGGCAGCACCGCCTACAAGTCCAACGGCATGGTCGTATCCGGCACCATCGAGGCGGCCGGCGGGCAGGTTCGCATGTATTCGGGTCAGGACATCACCGTCACCAACCTGCCGCCCTACGCCGCGAACTCGTCTACCGCCGTGGCGCCCATCGATTCCGGCAGCATCATCAATGCCGATGCCCTGAGCCATACGCTGGGGAATGCCGGCGGCGTGACGCTGGAAAGCGCGGCGCTGCCGGGAAACGTGCCTCCGGTCAGGGGATGGCTCCCCGGCGACAGCGTCTCTTCGGGCGAGGGCGTGCGTTTCGACAGCACCGCGAATGTGGTCAAGAGCGAGGGCGGCACGGCCACGCTCACGGTGAACTCGGCGCGAAACATCTTCATGGAGTTCGACTCGAAGCTGTCCTCCAGCAGCGGCGCGCTCAACGTCGACTTCAACGCAGATTCCCAGGGCACCCTGTCCGTCGACGGGCGGCCGGGCGGTGCCATCGCCATGAGCGGGGCGACCATCGAGAGCAACGGCGGAGATATCCGCTTCTACGGCCAGAGCGATCCGGTCAACGGACGTGCCGCGGGCGGCGACCAGACCGGTCCCTACGCCAAGGCCAACGGCCTGGGCCTGGAAGGCATCCGGATCGCAGACAGCACCGTGTCCACCTGCGCACAGGGGCAGGCCGCATGCAGTGGCGCGGGCAGCATCAGCCTGCGCGGCCAGGGCGGCACGGTCACCCCCATTGAGGGAACGATCGGCAACTCCGGCGTCGGCGTTGCGCTTTACGACGCCCAGTTGCGCAGCGGCAGCGGCGCCATTGCCGTGGATGGGCTGGGCGGCATCGGCGCCTCGGGCGTGCTGTCCACCGGCACGGAAGGCGGCAACACCAGCATCGAGTCGGCGGCGGGCGACGTGCGCATCACCGGCCGCACGCGCGACTGGGACGGCAACAACCAGGTGTTCTACCGCAGCGTGGACTCGAGCATGGCCGACATCGACTTTGGCGGCGGCAACGGCGTCACGCTGCTGGACACCAGCATCACCACGGGCGGCGGCGTGACCTTGAACGGCACGGGGGCCGTGCTGAGCAACGCGGCGAATGCCAATTCGGCCACCGGCATCGTGGGCTCTTCCAGCGGCGTGGTGATGAACAACTCCCCCATCACCGCGGGAGCCGGGCGGCAGGTCTCGATCACGGGCACGGCCGGAAGCAACGGCTTCACCTATTCGCTGGACACCAGCGAGAACCTGGTGTTCACGCCCGACACGTCGCTCGCGTCGGCCGTGTCGCTCAGTGCCAGCTTCGGCCAGGGCGCCATCGCGGCCGAGGGCGGCGGCATTTCCATCCAGGGCGGCACGGGCGATGTCTCGCTGACCTACGTGGGCGAAGGCACGGGCGACGCCATCTCGCTGCTGAACGTGGCCTCGGCCAACCGCGCAGGCGGCAGCATCGACGTGGGCGGGCGCAACATCCTCATCGCCAACAACTTCGATCCCACTGCCAATTTCATCGATGCGAGCGGCGCAGGTGGCGGCGGAACGATCACGGTGCGCGGCACCGGCGGCATCGCCGTCGACCAGAACGTGGGCATGGCGGCGGACGCGGCAGGCACGGCGGCGGGCAATGGCGGCACCATTCGCGTGGTGGCCGATGGCGACCTGCGCAGCTACGGGAGCTACAGCGCGCGCGGCGGCCAGCAGGGCGGCAACGGCGGCCTGGTCGAGACCTCGGGCGCCAACTTCGACCTCACCGGCATCCGCGTGGATGCCTCGGCGCCGCTGGGCACCGCGGGCACTTGGCTGCTGGACCCGGCCACTGTCACCATTGCGAGCGGCACCGCCAGCGGCAGCCTGCCCGGCGACCCCTTCGCGCCGCTGTTCGACTCCACCGTTCAGGACGGCGACATCAACGCCGCGCTGAACAAGGGCACCAGCGTCACCATTGCCACGACCGCACCCAACGGCAATTCCACCGGGGGCGACATCTTCTTCAATGAAGGCGTGCTGATCAACGTGACCAACGGCACCTCGCCGGTCAACTTCAACCTGCAGGCCTGGCGCAACATCAGCGGCTTCAGCACCACCATCCAGTCCTCCGCAGCGCCGCTGAACCTGAACTTCGCGGCCGGGCTGAGCGGCAACAGCGGCACCATCAGCCTCAACAGCGGCGGCATCACCACCAACGGCGGCAACGTGACGATGACGGCGCTGGGCAATGGCTTCGGCTCGTGCGCCCTCTGCCTGAGCAGCATGCCCATCAACACCCTGGGTACCGCGGGCGATGGCAGCGTGAACCTGTCCGTGCCCGCGCCGGGCAGCACCGTTCCCTTCGGCGGCTTCACCACTGCGGCGCTCGACCTGGTCAACACCGACATCACCGCCGGCCGCGGCAACGTGGACCTCAGCGGCTTTGCACAGAACGGAACCGGCGTGCGCGTGCAGGGCTCCCTGTTCTCCGTCGAAGGCGGGCAGGGCGTCATCACCACCACCACGGGCAACATCAACATCACCGGCGTGGGCGCGTTCTCCAGCAACAGCAGCGATGGCTCGGGCCACGGCGTGGTCATCAGCAACGCGCGTGTGGCCAGCACGGACGGCAACATCGCGGTGCGCGGTTTGCGGCAGGTCTCGGGCGATGAATCCGGCCCGCCTCCGGGCAACGGCGTGCTGCTGCAAAACGGCGCGCAGATCGCCACCACGGGCGTGGGCGACATCGAGGTCACTGGCGAGACGCAAGGCGCTGGCGCGGGCCTGGTCCTGACGGCGGCCATCACCGATCCGCAGCTGGTGAACTATCCGGCCTCGACCATCGACGGCAACCGCAACGTGGTGCTGCGCGCCAGCAACGACGGCAGCAGCGATGCCGTCGTGCTGAACGGCACGGTGCGCGCGGGGCAGGTGCTCAACCTGCGGCCCGGCGGCGTGAACGCCGCGACCGGCGCCGGCGAGAACCGCACGGCCAACCCCATCAGCCTCATGGGCGGTACGGGCGCCACCGGCTACGCCATCTCGGCCGACGAGATGAGCCGCCTGACGGCCGCCACGGTGGTGGTGGGCGGCAGCACGCACGCGGCCAACATCGACGTGCTGGCGCCCATGGCCAGCAGCGTGCCGCTCACGCTGCAGAACAATGCCGGCGGCAACATCACCCTCAACGCGCCCATCTCGGCGCCCACGCTGGGCCTCATCAGCGGCGGCAACATCACGCAGGCGGCGGGGGCCAGCATCACGGCGGGCACGCTGCTGGCGCAGTCCTTCGGCGGCAACGTGATCCTGGCCGACCCGGGCAACACGGTCAGCGTCAACACCCTGGCCGGCGGGGCCGCGGGGCGCTTCGAGTTCGTCAACAGCGGGCCGCTGCGCCTGGGGCCGGTGTCGGTCACCGCATTCGACTCGAACAGCAACCTGCCGCAGCAGCAGGCCGCCAGCTCGATGGCGGCCGACACGATGCTGGTGCGCACGCTCTCGGGCGAGCTCATCCTGGACACCGGCGTGACCACCGCCAACGGCGCCGACCTGGTGGCGGCCACCACCTTCCAGAACCCCGGTGGGGGCAGCCTGGGCGGCGCGCCGTGGCGGGTGTGGGCCGATACCTGGGTGGGCGAATCGCGCGGCGGCCTGGTGGGCTCGGGCCAGTTGCCCAACCTGTACCACTGCGCCTACCTGGGCGTGTGCACCGTGACGGTGACGCCGGGCGACAACCATTTCATCTACGCGCAGCAGCCGACCCTGACGGTCAACATCGGCAACTTCGCGCGCCCGGTGGGGCAGCCCAACCCCAGCTTCACCTACACGCTGGCGGGGCTGATACTGGGCGACACGGGCGCAGGCGTGGCCGGCACCACGGGCACGACGGCCGACCTGCAAAGTCCCGCGGGCCTGTACCCGGTGTTCGGCACTTTCACCTCGGCCGAGGGCTATGCGGTGAACGTGGTGCAGGGCCAGTTGCTGGTGAGCAATGTGCCGCTGCCCCCTCCAGCTCCGCCTTCGACACCCGTGGTGCTGCCGCAGCCCGCGCGCTTCGTGGAAGTGCTGCGCGAGGAGCCCACCACCTACCTGTACGACCGCAACATCGGCCAGGCGCCGATCTGCCTGGCCACCGGTCCGCTGGACGGCGAGCGCGCCCAGCAGGGCAACGACATCCTGGCAAGGGAATGGTCGCGCGTGCGCACGCGGCCCAACCTCATCAGCTGCGTGGACACCGAAAGAAGCAACGGCTGCTCTGATTTCTGACTAGAATCCGCGCATCGATCGGGAGAGACTGGCGCGCACAACGCGCCGGCGCCGAAGGAGCAACCGCCCCGGAAACTCTCAGGCAAAAGGACCGGTCGATGCATCCAACTCTCTGAAGAGCGCCCGGTTTCGTCCACCGGGACACCGCAGGAGCAAGCGGCACCACCCGGCAAGGGGCGGTGCCCGCGAATCTCTCAGGTACCAAGACAGAGGGGGCGCGCACCACGGCAATCAGGCCGTGCGCGCCTTCACATCTGACGTCTTGGAGCTCTTTCATCATGCAATCGATCGCTGTCATCGGCGGTGGCATCACGGGTGTCACGACCGCCTATGCGCTGGCCAAGCGCGGCTTTTCCGTCACCTTGTTCGAGCGGCACCGCTATGCCGCCATGGAAACATCGTTTGCCAACGGCGGCCAGCTCTCGGCCTCCAATGCCGAGGTGTGGAACCACTGGTCCACCGTCTGGAAGGGCATGAAGTGGATGCTGCGCGGCGACGCGCCGCTGCTGGTCAACCCCAAGCCCAGCTGGCACAAGCTGAGCTGGTTCGCCGAGTTCGTGGGCAACATCGGCCGCTACAAGGAAAACACCGTCGAGACCACGCGCCTGGCCATTGCCGCGCGCGAGCATCTCTTTGCCTGGGCGCAAGCCGAGGGGGTGGACTTCGACCTCAAGCGCGAGGGCATCCTGCACATCTACCGCGACAAGGCCGGTTTCGACCATGCGGCGCAGGTGAGCAAGCTGCTGGCCCAGGGCGGGCTCGAGCGCCGCGCCGTCACGCCCGACGAGATGCGCGCCATCGAGCCCACGCTGGCGGGCAGCTACTACGGCGGCTTCTACACCGAGAGCGATTCCACCGGCGACATCCACAAGTTCACCAACGGCCTGGCCGCGGCTGCGCAGCGCCTGGGCGTGCGCATGCTTTTCGGCGGCGACGTCGAGCGACTGTCCAGCGACGGCCAGCAGGCCCGCGTTGCCGTGCGCGATGAGGATGGCACCACGCAGGAGCACCGCTTCGACGGCCTGGTGGTATGCACCGGCGTGGCCAGCCGCGATTTCGCCGCGCAGCTGGGCGACCGCGTCAACGTCTATCCGGTCAAGGGCTATTCGATCACGGTGAACCTGCTCGATGCCGCCAGCCAGGCTGCCGCGCCCACGGTCAGCCTGCTGGACGACGAGACCAAGCTGGTGACCAGCCGCCTCGGGGTGGACCGCTTCCGCGTGGCAGGCACGGCCGAATTCAACGGCGTCAACCGCGACATCCGCGCCGACCGTATCCGCCCCCTGGTGGATTGGGTGAACGAGTGCTTCCCTGGCGTGAACACGCGCCAGGTGGTGCCGTGGGCCGGCCTGCGGCCCATGATGCCCAACCTGATGCCGCGCGTGGGTGCCGGCCGCAGGGCCAATGTGTTCTACAACACCGGCCACGGCCACCTGGGCTGGACGCTGTCGGCCGCCACGGCGGAAATGGTTGCGGCGCAGATCCAGGATGCAAGCGAGCAGGTCCGGCGCCACTTCGTGGGCGCCGCTGCCGTGGCCTCGGCCTGAGGCCCTTGCGCCTCAGGTGCCGGACGCGGCGGTGAAGACGGCCAGCTGCGCCGCGAACGCGCGCTGGAAGGCCGGCCGGGCTTCGCCGCGCGCCACATAGGCCAGCAGGTTCGGGTACGCGCCCAGCAGGCCCGTGCTGCTGAGCCTGCGCAGCACCATCACCATCGTCAGGTCGCCGGCGCTGAAGGCGCCGTCGAGCCAGTCGTGCTCGCCCAGCCGCGCGGACAGCTCGCCCAGCCGGCGGCGGACCCGTTCGTCGAGCATGGGCCCGTGCTCGGCGTACCAGGGCTTGTCGCGTTCGGTGAACCAGGCGGCCTCGCGCTCGATGATGGGCGGCTCCACCGTGCTCAGGGCGGCGAATATCCAGTTGATGGCGCGCGACCTCGCCACGGCTTCGGTGGGCAGCAGCCCGGCGTGGTGCTGGGCAATGTGCAGCACGATGGCGCCCGACTCGAACAGCGCCAGCTCGCCTTCCTCGTAAGTGGGAATCTGCCCGAAGGGATGCAGCGCGCGGTGCGCCGGTTCCTTCATCGCCTTGAACGACAGCAGGCGCACCTCGTAGGGCTGGCCCACTTCTTCGAGAGCCCAGCGCACGCGCATGTCGCGCGCCTGGCCCTTTCCGCGGTCGGGCGACGCCTCGAACGCCGTGATGATGGGGGTCATGGGCGGTCCTTCTAGCCGCGCGTGCCTTGCAGCGCGCGGCCAAAGTCGCCAGTGTAGGTTTTCAGTCCCTGGTGCGTCAGGTTGGAATTCGCGTCCACATGCACCTTGCCGCCGATGGCTTGCCAGCGCCGGCAGAAGGCGTAGTCCTCGGTCAGGTAGCGGCCGTTGCCGGGCTCGGCCAGCACGTCGAAGAAACGGTAGTGCGGCGGCGGTGCCGGCTGGCTGCGGCGCACGTCGGGGTGGCCAGAGACGTCGGGCGTGTAGCGCAGTTCGGGCATGGCGGTGGCCATCTGCTCGAACACGCGGCGGGCAATCACCATGAAGCCCGTGGGTGCGTCCAGCACCTCGATGAAGCCGTCGGCGTCCACCTGCGGGTGCGCGAGCAGGTTGGCCGGAAAGCTCGGGTAGCGCGCCTCGAAGTCCTCGCGCGTGCTGCCGGCCGGCAGCGCATGCGCCAGGCCCTGCGCGGGCCAGGCATCGATCTTGTGCGGGTACACGCCGGCCACCACGTCGCGCCCGGACAGCAGCAGCCGCAGCGCCGCCTCGGGCTCGAAGCCGATGTCGGCATCGATCCAGAACAGGTGCGTCCAGCGTTCGTCGGCCATGAACTCGGCCACCAGGCGGTTGCGCGCGCGGGTGATCAGGCTGTCGCCGTCCAGGAACCGGCTCTGCATGGCAAAGCCGTGCTGGTAGGCCAGGTTGACCAGGCCCAGCAGGCTGCGCACGTAGTTGGTGGTGAGCACGCCGCCATAGTTGGGCGTGGCGACGAATGGGCGGATGTGCTGCAGCGCGCTGGTCTCAAGCATGGGCCGCGTCCGCAACATGAGCCTGGCGGCGGGTCGAGAGCAGGGCGCGCAGCTTGGCCGGTGCTACCGGCTTGGTCAGGAAGGTCACGCCCTGCTGTCGCAGGCGCTGCAGTGCATCGGGCCCGGTGGCGCCGGTGATCAGCACCGCCAGCGCCTGCGGATGCAGCGCACGCGCCACCTCGATCACCGCCATGCCGTCCTCGTCGCGGGCCAGTTGCAGGTCGCACAGCACCACGTCGTAGTCGGCGTCTTCCTCGCGCAGCAACTCGATGGCGGTGGTGCCGCTTTCGGTGCAGTGCACGATGCAGCCCCATTGCCGAAGCAACTGCTCGGTGCCGTGCAGGATGACCTCGTCGTCGTCCACCACCAGGCAGCGCAGGCCGGCCAGCGGCGCCATCGGCGGCGGCGGTGCCACGGGGCGCGTGTCGCCCACCGGGGCGGCGCCCGGCAGGGTGAGCGAGAAGGTGCTGCCTTCCAGCAGGGCCGAGCGCAGCTCGATGCGCGTGCCCAGCAGGGCCGCCACCCGCGCGCAGATGGCCAGGCCCAGGCCGAAGCCCTGGCGCCGGTCGCGCTCGGTGTTGGCCACCTGGTAGAACTCCTCGAACACGCGCTGCTGGTGAATGGGCGCAATGCCGATGCCGTTGTCGCGCACCTCGATGCGCACCGTGCCGGGTGCGGCGCCGCGCCGGGCCGCCACCAGCACCGTGCCTTCGGGCGGCGCATGCCGGATGGCGTTGCCGACCAGGTTGCCGATGATGCGAATGAGCATGGCCGCGTCGCTGCGCACTGCGCGGCCCTGGGCCTTGAAGATCATGCGCACGCGTGCATCGGCTGCCTGCGCGGCGTGCTGTCCGGCCAGGTGCTCGAACAGCCCGTCCAGCGACACGGTCGCCAGGGTGGGGGTGAGCACCTGCGCGTCCAGTCGCGAGATTTCCAGTAGGTCGTCCAGCAACATGCTCATGAACTGCGTGCTCTCCTGCAGGCGCAGCACGGCAGGGCGCTGTGTGGGCGTGGCGGTGGGAAGCAGGCCGTCGATGAACAGCCCCATGGCATGCAGCGGCTGTCGCAGGTCATGGCTTGCGGCGGCCAGGAAGCGTGCACGCGACAGCGCGGCCTGCTCGGCCTCGGCCATGCGCTGCAGGGCCACGGCGGTGGCTTCGCGCACGCGCTCTTCGCTCACCTGCTGGTTGTGTTCGAGCTGCTCGGCCAACCGGTTCACATCGTGCGCGAGGCTGGCCAGCTCGTGCGGCCGTTTCGGGAGGCCGCGGCCCGTGGGCGACGCGGCCTGCACGTCGCAGCGCGCGTCGAAGTGGCCGGCCTCCAATGCCGCCACGGTGCGCGAGACGCGCCGCAGCGGCCGTGCCACCGTGCGCGCCATGTTGCGCACCGAGGCCCAAGCCACCAGGATGGCCACCAGCGCAATGCCGATGCCCGCCACCAGCGAGCGGGTGCGCTCGCGCGCATAGCCGGTCGTGTCGCGAAAGGTCTGCACCAGGCCGATGGGCGACTCGCCCGCCGCGGTGGTGCCGGCCGGCGAGAAGGCGCTGGCACGCGAGGCTTCGCGCAGCATCACCGGGGCGGTGAACACGCGCAGGTTCTCCATGCTGTCGGGGCTGGGGCCGCTGCTGACGAACACGCCCGCGTTGTTGCTGATCTCGACCCGCGTGACCTGGCTGTTGCCGCGCAACGCCGCGTTGGCCACGTTCTGCAGCGCGGAGAGGTCGCCTGCGTAGAGGCTCAGGTCGGACAGGCCAGCCACCTGGCGGGCGATGGCCTGGCCTTCGGCGTTGAAGGCGTCTTCCAGCGTGTCGAGCCGGCTGTTGGTGAACCAGGCGGTGAGCGCCAGCGCCGCGGCGGCGCAGGGCACCACGCCCAGGCGCAGCAGGTCGCGCTGCAGGCTGCCGCTCATCACCAGCGTGGCCGACTCCTGCGCTTCGTCGCGCTGCGAGTCGGCCGGGTCCTGGACGATTTCCGGGGGCGGCACGGCAAAACCGGTGGCGGGCGGATTCATCTCGGCGCGGCCACCCGTTCGGTGAGCTCGCGCTCGTCGGGCAGGCGCAGGCCCAGGCTGCGTGCCACGTTGGCGTTGACGCGCACGGCAGCGGGCCTGGCCGACTCGACCACCAGCACGCTGCCGGCCGGCGCAGCCGCCAGCTTCTGGCCCATGGCCTGTGCCTGGCGCGCCAGCAGCGTGGGCGTGGACACGGCCGCTGCCAGCCCACCGGAGCGCACCATGCCTTCGCTGGCACCGAACACCGGCAGGCCGGCGCCGGCAGCGGCATGCAGCACCGCCAGCGTGGCGGCCTGGTCGTCGCCGATGGCATCGGGCAGCACCATCAGCGCGTCGCTGCTGGGCAGCACTCCGCGCAGCGCCATGGCGATGGACTTGGCGTCGGGGGCCGTGGCCACCTGCAGGGTCCACTGCTTGCCGGCGGCGCGTTCGAGCTCGGCCAGCAGCGGCTGCGAGGCGGCGGTGGTCACAACGCCCAGGCGCCGGCGCTGGGGCAGGGCGGCGTCCACCAGCGCCAGCTGGTCGGCCATGGAGGGGTCGCGCAGCAGCACGGCCACGCGCCGGCCTTCGCGGCGCAGGCCGGGGTTGTCCTTGAGGCTCTCGTACTCGAGGCGGCTGAGCATGGCCAGGAGCAGCGGATCGCGGCTGTCGCTTTCGATGGCCGATCGCGCTGCGCCGGGGCCTACGGCCACGGTCAGGCCGTCGCCGCCGGCGCTGCCGCCGCCTGCGCTGCTCTCGTTCGTGCGAAGGCTGCGCGTGCGAACGCCGGCATTGACCGACTGCTCTTCCTCCGCCGGCGCAGCCGCACTCCGTGTGCCGTCGGGAGACAGGCGCACCACCTGCACCTGCGCGCCGGGCGCCTGCCCATCGCGCAGCTGCCGGATGAACTCGGCGCTGGCGGCCTGGTCGTCGCCCGTGATCACCGTCAGGCGGGTGAGCGCGGCCTGGGCCAGCCCGGGCGGCATGCCGAGCAGCATCACTACGGGCACCACGGCCCGCAGAGCGCCCAACGCCACCCCGGAAATCTTGAACAGCATGAGAAAAGCAACCCCAAGTTGAGGGTGCTTGAAACTTTAGGGAAGCGCGTGTATTCGCGCGACTAGGCGGAGGGCTTATGTCTCGTCAGACAACCATCGCCCAGGCCGGGCGATAGGCCGAACGGCATAGCCCGCGGGGAGGAGGCGTGCAGACTTTTTCAAATGCTTGCAGAACGTACGGTTGCCAACTGGGTGGCAATGGCCTGGCGCAGCGCGCGCGGCGACACCGGCTTGTACAGCACCATGATCCCGGCCTGCGCCACTTCGCGCAGCCGGTCGGGCTTGGTCTCGCCGGTCACCAGCAGCCGCGCCGTGTCCTCGCCGATGCCGCGCGGGTGGCGCTCCAGCGCGCTGAGCAGGTCCAGGCCGTTGTCCCCGCCTTGCAGCAGCAGGTCGCTGAGCACCACCTCGGGCGGTGCGTCCCAGGCGTCGGCCAGGGCCAGTGCCTCGGCGCGTGTCTGCGCCGCCATCACCTGCGCGCCCCAGCTGGCCAGCACCACCTGCAAGCCCTCGAGGATGGTGCGCTCGTCGTCGATGACCAGCACGCGCACGCCTTCCAGGTTGGCCGGCACATCCAGCGCCGCGGGCAGGCTGATGGGCTGCTCGATCGGCGCTCCGGCGGCAATGGGCTCGGCCGCGCGCACCAGCAGGCGCACGCCGGTGCCCTTGCCCGGTATCGAGCGCAGCTCCACCCGTGTGTTGAGCAGCGCCGCCAGCCGCTGCACCGTGGACAGGCCCAGGCCCATGCCGCGCGCCATGCCTTGCGTGCGCTGCGGATCGACCTGGAAGAACTCCTCGAACACGCGCTCCTGGTGTTCCGCCGCGATGCCCACGCCGGTGTCCCACACGTCGATGCGGATGGCGCGCCCGCGCCGGCGGGCGCCCACCAGCACGCCGCCCTCGGTGGTGTGGCGCAGCGAGTTGGACACCAGGTTGTTCAGGATGCGCGAGAGCATCACGTAGTCGCAGCGCACCCAGGCGTCGGTCTTGCGCGCCACCAGGCGCAGGCCCTGCTGCTCGGCCACCGGCCGGAAGTTGCGGCTGATCTCGTCGAACAGGCGGTCCAGCGGAAAGTCGCTCCAGCGCGGCTGCAGCACGCCCGCGTCGAGCTGCGACAGGTTCAGCAGCTCGGAGAACAGCCGGTCCAGCGAATCCACGCATTCGCGGATGTGGCCGATGCGGGTCAGGCGCACCGGGTCGGTCTCGCCATTGGCCAGGCCGTCGGAAAACAGCGTGAGCGCATGCAGCGGCTGGCGCAGGTCGTGGCTGGCGGCGGCCAGCAGGCGTGTCTTGGCCTGGCTGGCCAGCTCGAGCTGCTCGTTCTTGCGCGCCAGCTCGGCGGTGGCATCGCCGATGCGGCTTTGCAGCATGCGCCGGCTTTCGGCCAGGGCGCTGGCCGCCTGGTTGAAGCCGCTTTGCAGCCGGCGCACCTCGGCCGTGCCGGCCACCTGCACGCTGGGGTTCTCGCCGGCGCCCAACAGGTCCACCGCCTCGCCCAGGCGGCGGATCGGCGCGCTGATGCGGCGCGCGGCCCACCAGCCCGCCAGCCCGACGCCAGCCAGGCTGGCACCCAGCACCAGCAGCACGTTGAAGTACACCGCCTTGCGTGCGTCGGCCACCGCGTCCAGGCTGATCTCGACCATCACTTCGCCGGCGCGCTTGCCGTCTTCGCCCAGCACCGGCGAGAGTACGCGCAGGCCCTCGGTGCGTAGCCGGTCGGCGGTTTCCGCATTGGCCAGGATCTCGCCGTCGTCGGTTCGGATCTGCACCTGCTGCACATGCGGCTGCGAGGTGCCGGCCACGGCGGTGCGCTGCAGCGCGCGCCGGTCCATCTGGTTGAGCGGGGTCTGCGCCAGCGTGGCCACCTGCAGCGCCACCGTCTGGCCGCTGGCGCGCATCAGCTCGGTCACGTTGGCCAGGTGCTGGCGGGTGAGCACCACGATGGCGCCCACCGTGGCCAGGGCTGCCGGCAGCACCGCCAGCAGCACCAATTGCTGCGCGAGCGAGAGGCGGGGCAGGCGCTCCAGGACGCGGTAGGGTCCGCCGAGGATGCGTCTTGCCCGCGAAAGAGGTGGCATGGGCTGTGCGGACATTGCTAAGTCTTGGTATCTAATTGTGAGCTACCCTGCCTTCCTTTGGCCATCCGACTTTTGTGGGGGGAATGGATGGCGCAGACTCCGGAGTGACGATGCAGTTGCTGTTCACCAGTCTCGTTTCCCCGTCCGGCCGGTACGGCGGCTGGCTGCGCCGCATTGGCGCGGCGCTGTTGCCGTTGATGCTGGGAGCGCACCTGGCAGCCGGCGCTCAGCCGCACCCGCAGCCCCAGCCGCCCGTGGTGCAGGAAGGCCCGATCCGCTTCGGCATCCTGCCGCTGGGCGGTGTGTTCGAGTCGCGCAACGACTGGGAGCCGCTGCTGGCCGACCTGGCCCGCACCCTCAACCGGCCGGTGAGCGTGCTGTCGGTCACCTCGTACGACGCGCTGGACCAGGCCATCAAGCGCAACCAGGTCGACATGGCGTTTCTTTCCGGGCGGATGGCGCTCGACGCGGTCACCCTGCGCGGCATGACGGTGGTGGCGCAGGTCACCCGCCATGACGGCCTGCCCGGCTACCGCTCGTTGCTGCTGGTGCGCAAGGGCGGTGCCGTGACCACGCTGGAGGGCGTGCTGTCGCAACCCGAGCGCTTGCGCCTGGCGCGCGGCGAGAGCAAGTCGGTGTCGGGCTTCATCGTGCCGCAGCTGCAGCTGTTCATGCCCAACGGCATTGCCATGGAGACGCGCTTCAAGAGCGAATTCGTCGGCACGCACCAGGCCACCGCGTTGGCGGTGGCCAATGGCGAGGCGGACGTGGCCACCAACAACACGGCCGATTTCGAGCGCTTCACGCTGCAGTTTCCCAGCGAAGCCGAGCGCCTGATCATCGTGTGGCAGTCCGACCTGATTCCGCACGCGCAGATCGTCATGCGGCGAGAGTATTCGCCGGAGTTCCAGAAGAAGGTGCAGTCCTTCCTGGCCGGTTATGGCCGCACGCCCGGGCCGCGCGGCGACCCGGAGCGCGCGGTGCTCAAGTCGCTGCACGACCTGGCCGGCTTCGTGCCGGCCGACAACGGCTCGCTGCTGCCGGCGGCCAAGCTGGCGCACCAGCTGGCCCGGCAAAGCGCCATGAATGCGCAATGGGTCAACGAAGAGTCGCGCACCGCCCGCCTGGCCAAGGTGGACGCCGAGTTCGCACAGCAAAGCGCGGCGCTGCGGGGCAACGGGCCCTGAGCGCGCGCCCGGGCCTCAGAAGTCGTGCCGCATGCCCACGCCCACGGTGCGCACCGTGAGGTCGGGCTTGGTGGAGTCGACCTGGTCGCGGTCATAGAAGGCCTGCAGCTCGGTGCGCTTGGACAGCGCGTACTGATAGCCCAGCTGCTGCTTCTTTCGCACCGCTACGAGTGATGCCTGCACGTCGCGCTGCAGCACATTCAGCGTGACCCGGTGCACGTCGAAGCTGACGCTGGTGCCCACGACCCAGTAGTTGACGTCGGCGCGGGTCTTGGCCGTGTTGTTGTAGCTGTCGCGCCCGCCCAGCGCATACAGGTCGACCATGCTAAAGCTGTAGAGCAGGCCGGCCTGCCACTTGCTGTCGAACTCGTTGGTCGCCAGGCCGCCGTCGCGGTGGTCCTTGGCCCAGCCGATGCCGGCCTTGATGGGGCCTTCGGCGTAGTTCAGGCCCAGGTCGAAGGAGTTGGCCGAATCTTCCGGCTCCTTGATCGTGTCGGCGCCGCGGTTGTAGGCCCGGGCCCTCATGTCGAAGCCGCCGAAGCGCGGGCTGGCATAGCCGATGGAGTTGGAGGTGCGGTTGCGGGCGTTGAGCATCGAGGTTCCGATGGCGGTGGCGCCCGCGTCGTTGGGTGCGAAACTCACGATGGCAGTCACCTGCGAGTACAACGGCGAGCCCGTCGGGTTGGCCGAATCCAGCCGGCCCAGCGCCAGCGCACCCAGCGAGCCGCGCAGACCCACGTAGCTGTTGCGAAACGGCACGTTCGGATCGGCAAAGCTGCCCGTGTCGGCGTTGAAGCCCATCTCCAGCCCGTAGAAGGCGGCCATGCCGTCGCCCAGGTCCTCCCGCCCCCGAAAGCCCAGGCGCGAGGCGTTGTCGCGCATCTCGGTCAGGTCGGAGTGGCGCTGGTCGGTGCCGGTGCGCGCCTGGTTCACCGTGAGGCGAATCTGTCCGTAGACCTGGTTGGAGTCCTGCGCCGCGGCGATGCGCGGCGTGGCGTCGAGCACGGCGGCTGCGGTGAGGGCGGCGAGGGCATGGCGTTTCTTGATGGTCTTCATTCGGGTGTCGTTCTTCTTGGTTGGTTGGAGATGCAGTGGAAAAAAGAAAGGCGCAGGCCGGCACCCGGCGGGGCCATCGGGCCGCCGTTGTCTCCTGGTGCCGGGAGTGATGAGGTCCGCGCGGGCGGACCGGGCGTCAGGCCTGGGGCGGCCGGTGCGGCAAGTGCCCGTTTTCGAGGGCTTGCAGCAGTTCGCCGACGAAGGCCCGCAGCTGCGCGGCCAGGCGGGCGTAGCCCTCGTGGCGCTCGAATCGGCGCTCGTCCATGTAGAGGGCGCGGTTGATCTCGATCTGCAGGCTGTGCCGTCCCGCCTGCGGCCGGCCGTGGCGACGGATGAGCTCGCCGCCGCGATACGGGTCGTTGATGCGCACCCGCAGGCCCTGCGCGGCCAGGCGCTCGGCGACCCAGCGCACCAGGCCGCCGTCGGCGCTCGCGCCGTCCAGGTCGCTGACCACGATGTCGGGGCGCGGCTGGCCGTTGTCCTCGTTCATCGCATTGCCCAGCGACTTCATCGAGTGGCAGTCGATGTGCACCGACACGCCGTGCCGGGCGTGTGCCGCCTCGATGAGCGCAGCCAGCTTCCCGTGATAGGGGTCGTAGCAGTTCGCGATGCGCTGGTGCACGTCCTGCACACTGAGCTTGTTCGCATACAGCGCAACGCCGGGCAGGATGTAGCGGCGCAGCAGCCCGAAGCCACGGGCCGACTTGTCGCTCGGCCTGGGCGGCGGTGTCCAGGGTGCGTCGAGCAATTGCTCGTCGATGTCGTCGCGTGCCCGGTTGGCGTCGATGTAGGCGCGATGAAAACGCGCCGCCAGCACCGGCGCGCGGCCGTCTGCCGCCTCGGCCCAGAGCTCGTCCACCCAGGCGTCCCAGCTGCTGCACAGCGCCTCTTGCGACGCCGCGATGGGGGGGGCGTCCGCCGGCCAGTCGCGCCAGCTGTGCGGGGAGTCCAGGACCAATGGCGACGTGCCGGCCACGCTGGCGTGGTGCAGCAGCCAGGCCGAGCTGTCGCCCGCGGGCTGCGGATGGGTGCCGTCATGCATGGCGCGCTTGCTCCTGCTCAGTCCACATGGATCTTGCGTTCCTTGATGATGCGGCGCCACTGCACCATCTCCTCGTCCATCATGCGGGCCAGCTCGGCGCCGCTGCTGGGCGACGGGTCGCTGCCCTCGGTACGCATGGCCCGCACAAGTTCCGGCGCGGTGAGGGCGCGTGCCGTGTCGGTGCGGATCCTGTCCACCACGGCGGCAGGCGTGCCCGCCGGCGAGAACAGGCCGTACCAGGCGATGTATTCGAAGCCAGGCACCGTCTCGCCCACCGTGGGCACCTTGGGCAACACGGGCGAGCGCTCCCGGGTGCCCACGGCCAGCGCCACCAGCCGCCCGGACTTGATCTGCCCGAGCACGCTGGGCAGCGCGGCAAAGCCGGCCTGCACCTGGTTGCCCACCAGGTCCACCACGGCTGGGGCCGCGCCCTTGTAGGGCACGTGGACCATGTCGGTGCCCGTCATGTCCAGCAGCAGTTCCATGCCCAGGTGGTTGGGTGCGCCGTTGCCGCTGGAAGCGTAGTTGAGCTGGCCCGGCCTGGACTTGAGCAGCGCGATGAATTCCGCCAGCGACTTCACCCCCAGCGAGGCATTGACCGCCAGCACCGGCGGCAGCGTGGCCAGGCGGGTGATGGGCACGAAGTCGCGCTGGGCATCGTAGGGCAGCTTGGAGACAGTCAGGGGCGTGGTCACCATGGTCGAGGCCGCGCCCAGCAGCAGCGTGTAGCCGTCGGGGCTGGCGTGGGCGGCAGCCTGCGGGCCGGGGGTCAGGCCGGGCTTGTTCTCCACGATCACCTGGCGGCCCCAGTACTCGGTGAGCTTGGCCGCCAGCGGACGGGCCACTGCGTCGGCGGCTGCGCCGGCGGAGAAAGGCACGATGATCTTCACCGGCCGCTCGGGGTAGGCCGCGGCATGGGCCGCAGGGGCGAGGAGCCAGGGGGCCGTGGCGGCGAAGGCGGCGCATCGGGTCAGGAGCAAGCGTCGGCGCATGGTCTTGAGGGGTCTTTCTGTTCGATCGGGTCGATGGCCCGGGTGGGCCGATGCGATAATTTTTTGCAGCCCGATGACAAGGCGGCAAGCACATTCCCCACGTGCATGGCCCCATAACCGCAGCGTATTCCCTGCTCATGGACTTTCGACAGCTGGAGATTTTCCGCGCGGTCATGGACAGCGGCTCCGCCACCGCCGCCGCCCGCCTCCTCAACCTATCGCAGCCTGCGGTGAGCCGACAGCTTTCGCAGATCGAGTCCGAGCTGCAGGTCGATCTCTTCATCCGCGGTGGCGGCAAGCTGCGCCCCACCGCCGACGCACTGGCCCTCTACGACGAGGCCACCTACGCCTTCGAAGGCATCGAGCGGGTGCTCAACCTGGCCGACCGCATGCGCGGGCGCGACAACGGCGTGTTGCGCCTGGCCGCGCCCTATGCCTTCAGTGAAGCGCTGCTGCCCCAGGTGGTGGCGCGCATGGTCGAGTCGCACCGCAACCTGCGCTATGCGACCGAGTTCGGCCGCTACGAGAGCATTGCCGCCATGGTCGCCAAGCGGCAGGTCGACATCGGCATCCTCAAGGAGCCCGTGGGCCACCCTGGCATCCAGACCGTGCCGTTGCTGGAATGCGGGACTGTGTGCGTGATGCGCGAGGACCATGCACTGGCCCGCGTGGCCGAGGTTTCGGTGGCGCAACTTGCCCGCGAAACGCTGGTGCTGCTGGGGCGCGACACCGCCTGGCGCAGCGACCTGCAGTCGCTGCTGCGCGGGCAACCGCGCATGCCCAACGTGCGCATCGACACCCATTCGGCCGCGGCGGTTTGCGCCTTCGTGGCGCAGGGCCTGGGCGTGTCGGTGCTGCCGGCGCTGGTGGCGGCGCAGTTTGCCGACAAGGGGCTGGTCCTGCGCCCGCTGACGGCGGCCATCCGCCATCGCTTCGTGGTCGCCTCGCCGGTCGGGCTGCATGCGTCGCGGCTTGCCGACGAGTTTGCGCTGGCAGCGGCCGAGATTGCCCGCCAATTGGTGGAACGCGCCATGCCTGGCGGCGCCGCGGGCGTCTAGGCCGGCCCTTCACTATTTCGCGCTAGTCCCTTCGCGCTAGGTCCCGCCTTCCCCCGCTAGTCCATCCGGCGGATTTGCCCGCCCGCGCAACGCACTGAAACTTCGTGTTTCTGGCACCCCTGCCGAAGGACGGAGCGCGGATGAGCTGGCGAAAAAAAGTGGTTTGGAGCGAGGGGATGCTGTTGCAGCCCCAGCACCTGCAGCAAAGCGAACGCCACGCGGACCATGCACGTCACCTGGTGCTGCGCAGTACCACCCCCTACGCCTGGGGATTTGCGGAAATCGAGATCGACAGCGCCGCGCTGGCGCTGGGCAAGCTCGCGCTGACGCGGGCCGTGGGCGTGTTCGCCGACGGCACGCCCTTCGACATGCCCGCGGTCGACCCGCTGCCCGAGGCGCTGGACATTCCCGAAGGCCTGCGCGACGAAGCCGTGATGCTGGCGCTGCCCCTGCGCCGCGCGGGCGCGCGCGAGGCCGATGCCGAAGGCTACGAAGACCTGGTGCGCCACCGCGTGCAAGAGGCCGAGGTGCCCGACTCCAACACCGCCGGCGAGCGCAGCGCCATGCTGCAGCTGGGCGCGCTGCATACGCGCCTGATGCGCGCCAACGACGCCACCGACGCCTGGACCACCCTGCGCGTGGCCCGCGTGACCGAACGCCGCGTGGACAACCAGGTGTTGCTGGAGCGCAACATGGTGCCGCCGTTGCTGGACGTGGCCGCGCACCAGCTGCCGCGCGGCTGGCTCGACGAACTGCTGGGCCTGCTGCGCCAACGCGGCGACGAATTGGCCAGCTCGCTCACCGCCGGCGGCACCGGTGGCGTGGCCGAGATCGCCGACTTCCTCATGCTGCAGACCGTGAACCGCAACGAGGCGGTGTTCGCCCACCTGGCCAAAAGCGCCAACCTGCATCCGCAGCACTTCTTCGAGCATGCGCTTTCGCTGGCGGGGGACCTCATCACCTTTCGCGATGCACGCCGCACCACGCGCTTCGGGCCCTATGTGCACGACGACCTGGCGATGAGCTTCAGGCCGGTGATGGACGACCTGCGCCGCAGCTTCTCGGTGGTGATCGAGCGCGCCGCCATCCGCATCGAACTGCACGAGCGCAAGAACAACGTGCACGTGGCGGTGGTCAAGGACACCGACCTGCAGCGCAAGGCCACCTTCGTGCTGGCCGCCACCGCGCAGATGCCGGGCGAGTCGCTGCGTGCGCGCTTTCCCACCCAGGTCACCATCGGGCCCGTGGAGCGCATCCGCGACCTGGTCACGCTGGCGCTGCCGGGCGTGGCGCTCACGGCCATGCCGGTGGCGCCGCGGCAGATCCCGTTTCATGCGGGTGCCAGCTACTTCGAGCTGGAGACCAGGAGCAGCGACCTGTGGCGCCAACTCGAGCAATCGGGTGGCATCGCGATGCACATCGCGGGCGACTTCCCAGGTCTTGAACTGGCCTTCTGGGCGATCCGACCATCATGAGCACCGCACGGCCGCCCGAAGGTGCTCGCACCGCAGCCCGCCAGGGCGAAGGTTCTTCATGAGCACGCCTGATCCATTTGCCGGCTACGAGTCCGAGCGCACGGTCATCAAGCCCAAGCCGCGCGGGGGCGCAGGCGGTGGCTCCACGCCGCCGCCCGCGAGCTTCGGCGGTGGCGACGCGCCGGGTGCTGCCGACATCGGCGACATGGGCCTGCTCAACCCGCTGGTGTCGGCGGCGGGCAAGCTGCTGGTGCTGACGGCCAAGCTGCGCAACATGGTGCAACCGCGCGACGTGGCGGCGCTGCGCAATTCGGCGGCCGAGGCGGTGAACCAGTTCGACGCGCAGGCGCGCCGCGCAGGCATCGGCAACGAGACCGTGCTGGCCGCGCGCTATGTGCTGTGCACCGCGCTGGACGAGGCGGTGTCCAACACGCCCTGGGGCACGCAGGCCGGCTGGAACAAGCAGAGCCTGCTGGTGCAGTTCCACAACGAGGCCTGGGGTGGCGAGAAGGTGTTCCAGTTGCTGGCCAAGCTGGCGCAGGACGTGCCCACGCATCGCCAACTGCTCGAGCTCATCTACAGCGTGCTGGCGCTGGGCTTTGAGGGCCGCTACCGCGTCATCGACAACGGCCGCGCGCAGCTCGACAGCGTGCGCCAGCGCCTGGCCGACCTCATCGGCAAGGACCGGGCGCCGGTGGAGGCGGAACTCTCGCCGCACTGGCGTGGGCAGGGGGCCGGCAATGTGCGGCTGCGCGATTCGCTGCCGCTGTGGGTGGTGGGCGCGCTGTTCCTGCTGGTGCTGGCGCTGGCCTGGTTCGGGCTGCGCCTGTGGCTCAACTACCGCTCCGACGACACCTACGCACAGGTCTCGGGCCTGCGCGTGCCGCAGCTTCAGATTGCACCGCCGGCGGTGGTGCCGGCCAAGGCACCGCGGCTGGCGAAGTTCCTGGAGCCCGAGGTCAAGCAGGGCCTGGTCACCGTCACCGACGAGGCCGACCGCAGCACCGTGCGCCTGCGCGGCGACAGTTTCTTCGCATCGGGCAGCGCCGAGCCCATGGCGCAGTCGCTGCCGGTGCTGGCGCGCATCGGCGAGGCGCTGGCCGAGGTCAAGGGCGAGGTGCTCATCACCGGCCACTCGGACAACGTGCCCATTCGCTCCATGCGCTATCCGTCCAACTGGCACCTGTCGGCCGCGCGCGCCGAAAGCGTGCGCCTGGCGCTGTCGGCGCAGGTCGATCCGGCCCGCATGCGCGCCGACGGCAAGGCCGATGCAGAACCGGTGGCGCCCAACGACACGCCCGCCAACCGCGCGCGCAACCGCCGCGTCGACATCGTGCTGCTGGCGCCGCCCGACCGGGTGGCGGCGGATCTGGCGGAGGTCAAGCGATGATCAAGAAGCTCATCGTGCTGCTGCTGATCGCGCTGGCGCTGCTGGTGCTGGGCGTGCTGATCTGGTGGGTCGGCCCGCTCATCAAGATCGGCGAGTTCGCGCCGCTGGCCAGCGAGCTGGTTCGCGCGGTGCTTATCGGGCTGATCGTGCTCATCGTTGTGGGGCGGGCCATCTGGCGGCGGCTGAAGACGCGCAAGGCCAGCAAGCAGCTCAACGACAGCCTGATGCAGGCGCCTGCCGCACGGCCTGCCGCTGCGCAGGAAAGCGGCGAGCAGAAGGTTCTCGACACGCGCTTCACCGAAGCCGTCGCCACCTTGAAGCAGATGCGCCTGTCGGCTGCCGGCAAGAAGCCGGGCTGGCGCGACTGGCTGTCGCTGTCGGGCGGCAACTACCTGTACGACCTGCCCTGGTATGTCTTCATCGGCGCGCCCGGTGCGGGCAAGACCACGGCGCTGGTCAACTCGGGCCTGTCCTTCCCGCTGGCAGAGAAGTTCGGCCCCGGCGCGATTCGCGGCGTGGGTGGCACGCGCAACTGCGACTGGTGGTTCACCGACGACGCGGTGCTCATCGACACCGCCGGGCGCTACACCACGCAGGACAGCCACCAGAGCGAGGACAAGGGCGCGTGGGATGCCTTTTTGGCGCTGCTCAAGAAGGTGCGCCCGCGCCGGCCGCTCAACGGCGTGTTCCTGAGCATCAGCGTGGGCGACCTGCTCACCCAGGGGCCGGAGCAGCGCGCCACCCTGGCCGCTTCGATCCGCGCACGGCTGCAGGAACTGGACGAGAAGCTCGCCACGCGGCTGCCGGTGTACGTGATGGTCACCAAGACCGACCTGCTCTACGGATTCAGTGACTACTTCGACGACCTGGGCAAGGAGCAGCGCGCGCAGGTGTTGGGCTTCACGCTGACGATGGAAGAGGGCGCCACGGTGGCGCAGGAAGGCATCGGCGGGGCCTTCGGGCGCGAATTCGCGCTCTTGCACCGGCGCATCAACGACGGGCTCATTGCCCGCATGCAGCGCGAGACGGATGGCGCGCGGCGTGCGGCCATCTTCGGCTTTCCGGCGCAGTTCGGCTCGGTTGGCCCGCTGGTGGCCGAGCTGCTCGAGCAGATCTTCACCGGCTCGCGCTTTGCGCAGCCGCCCTGGGTGCGCGGCGTCTACTTCACCAGCGGCACGCAGGAAGGCAGCCCGATCGACCGCGTGATGGGCAGCATGGCCCGCGGCTTCGGGCTGGAGCGCGCCATGCTGCCGCCGCAGCGCAGCAGCGGGCGCAGCTACTTCCTCACCAACCTGCTGCGCGAGGTGGTGTTCCCGGAGCAGCGCCTGGCCGGCGCCGACGTGAAGCTGGAGCGCCGCCGCCACGCGCTGCGCCTGGCCGCGGTTGCCGGCATGCTGGTGCTCACCTGCGGCCTGCTGGCCGCCTGGGGCTGGAGCGGCTGGCGCAACATGGAATACCTCAAGTCGGTGGAGGCGCGCGTGGCGCCGGCCAAGGAGACCTTGTCGGCCCTGACCTCCCGCACCACCAACCTGATCGACGTGGCGCCGATCCTGGCCGGCCTGCGCAACATCTGGCGCACGCCGCAGAACGGCGAAGGCAACGAGCCGCTGGCCATGACGCTGGGCCTGTACCAGGGCGACAAGCTCGACGCCGCCGCCATGCTGGCGCACCAGCGCGCGCTCAACGAAGCCTTCCTGCCGCAGGTGGCCAAGCGCATCGAGGACCAGCTGCGCACCGCGCAGAAGGACAACCTCGAATACACCTACGAGGCGCTCAAGACCTACCTCATGCTCAACCAGCCCGAGCACTTCGACGCCGACTCGCTCAAGGCCTGGATCACGCTGGACTGGGCGCGCAGCCTGGACCGCGGCATTCCCGAGGACAAGCGCCAGCTGCTCGAGGAACAGCTCGACGTGCTCATCGCCCAGGGCCCGCCGCGCGTGCCGATGAAGATGGACGAGAACCTGGTGCGCAGCGTGCGTGCGCTGCTGGCCAGCTACCCGCTGGAGAACCGGGTGTTCAGCCGCCTCAAGCGCCAGAACCTGGGCAAGGACATTCCGCCCTTTACCGTGGCCAACGCGGCCGGCCCGTCGGGGCCGCTGGTGTTCGAGCGCATCAGCGGCAAGCCGCTGACCGAGGGCATTCCGGGGCTGTTCACCTACGACGGCTATCACAAGCGCTTCCAGAAGGAAGTGGTGGTGGTCACCGCGCTCCTGGCCAACGAAGACCCGTGGGTGCTGGGCCAGGACAGGAACCTGGGCGACCGGCTCAAGGACGCCGCCGCGCTCGATGCGCTCACCGACCGCGTGCGGCGCCTGTACCTGCAGGACTACGTGAAGGTGTGGGAGGCGCTGCTGGGCGACGTGCGGCTGGTGCGCGCGCAGGGCCTGGACAAGAACATCGAGATCGCGCGCATCCTCTCGGGCGCGGCCTCGCCGCTGGCGCTGTTCCTGCGTGCCGCGGTGAAAGAGACCACGCTCATCCCGCCCGAGGGCAAGGACGTGGTGAGCAAGGCCACCGAAACCGTGCGCAGCACGCGCAAGGGCCTGGAAGAACTGCTGGGCAGCGTCACCGGCACGGGCAATGCCAATGCGAATGCGGTGGCACCGGGCAAGCGCATCGAGAGCATCGTCGACGACCGCTTCGAGCCGCTGCGCCGCCTGGTGAATGCGCCCGCGCCCGGCGCACCGGCGCCGCTGGACGATGCGCTCAAGCTGTTCAACGAGGTGTATGTCTACCTCACGGCGGTGGACACGGCGGTGAAGGCGCGTTCCTCGCCGCCGCCCGGCGACGTGGCGGGCAAGCTCAAGTCCGACGCGGGCCGGCTGCCCGAGCCGGTGCGCTCCATGGTCGAGAACCTCAGCCAGGCAGGCGCCTCGCAGGCCAGCGTGGCCGAGCGCGGCAACCTCAATCTCGATCTGAAGCCCGTCACCGAGTTCTGCCAGCGTGCCATTGCGGGGCGCTACCCCTTCGTCGGAGGTTCCAAGCGCGACGTGCTGCCCGAGGACTTCGGCCAGTTCTTCGGCCCTGGCGGGCTGATGGACGAGTTCTTCCAGAAGCGCCTGGCCGCGCTGGTGGACACCAGCACCCGCCCGTGGAAGTACAAGCCGGTGGCCGAGCGGCCCGCCGTTTCCACGCCGGCACTGGCGCAGTTCGAGCGCGCGGCGCGCATCAAGGACATCTTCTTCCGCGGTGGCGGGCGGGGGCCGGCCATGCGGCTGGACTTCAAGCCGGTGGAGATGGACGCGAACATCTCGCAGTTCATCCTCGACGTGGACGGGCAACTGGTGAAGTACTCGCACGGCCCCGTGGTGCCCATGGCGGTGCAATGGCCCGGCCCCAAGGGCAGCAACCAGGTGCGGCTGCAGATGGACCCGCCTTCGGCCAGCGGCCCCTCGGGCAGCACCGCCGACGGGCCGTGGGCGCTGTTCCGCGTGCTCGACGACGGCCAGCTCGAATCGGGCGACGCGCCCGAGAAGTTCTTCATCACCTTCCAGGTGGGCGCGCGGCGCGCACGCTTCGAGGTCACCACCAACAGCGTGCAGCATCCCATCCGCTTGAAGGAGCTGCGCGAGTTCGCCTGCCCCGAGGGCTTGTGATGACACCCGATGTCGAAGCCTCGCTCCCCGGCTGGTACGGCAAGCTGCCCGGCATGGGCGACTTCGCCCATCGGCGCCTGCCCGACGAGTTCCGCCACGGCTGGGACCACTGGCTGCAGGGCGGGCTCACGCAACTGCGCGGGCGCCATGCCGACTGGACCGACCGCTACCTGCAGGCGCCGCTGTGGTGCTTCCTGCTGGGCGAGGGCGTGATGGGCGACGCCTCGTGGATCGGCGTGCTCATGCCCTCGGTGGATTCGGTGGGCCGCTACTTTCCCTTCACCGTGGCCACGCAGCTGGCCTGGTCGCCGGCCGAAATCCACGGCCAGGTGCTCTTGCGTGCGCAGCGCTGGCTGCGACAGGCGGCGCAGTGCGCGGTGGACGGGCTGGAGCAGGACCTGGATGCGGTGCGCTTCGACGCCGTGCTGCTTGCGAGCTTCGGCCATGCCGAGACCACGGCCGAGCCTGCGGCCGCCGCGAGCATCGACGCGCCGCCGGAGCCCGGCGAGACCGCGATGCTGGTGTTTCCCGAATACGGCGCCTCGCTGTGGTTTACCGATCCGCAGGCCGAGGCCGGGCAGGGCATGAGCACGCACGGCCTGCCGCAGGACGAGCAATTCGACGCGCTGTTCGGCTATTGGGCCGGGGCCACGTCGCCGGAGGATTCGCAGTGAGTGAAAACGATCCGCTGGAGCCCACGCAGGTGATCGGTGCCGCAGGCAACGCGCCACCGCCGGACGATGGCGCGACCGTCGTCGTCTCGGGTGCGCCTGCTTCGCAGCCCGGGGCCACGGCGGCCAAGGGCGGGGATGCACCCGAAGCCGGCCTGCTGCCTCTGGGCAGCCGCCTTGCGGAATTCGAGCTGACGCGCGTGGTGGGCCAGGGCGGCTTCGGCGTGGTGTACGAGGCCTGGGACACCGACCTGGAGCGCGTGGTGGCGGTCAAGGAATACCTGCCCGTGTCGCTGTCCAGCCGCGCCGGCGACGGCACCGTCTCGCCGCTGTCGGAGCGAACCCGCGAGACCTTCGACCTGGGCCTGCGCAGCTTCATCAACGAGGCGCGCCTGCTGGCGCAGTTCGACCATCCGTCGCTGTTGAAGGTGCTGCGCTTCTGGCAGGAAAAGGGCACCGCCTACATGGCCATGCCCTTCTATCGCGGCGACACGCTGCGCCAGGCACTGAGCGCGAAACCGGGCGGCGTGGACGAAGCCTGGCTCATGTCCATTCTCGATGGCGTGACGCAGGCACTGGCCGTGATGCACGCGGCCAACTGCTACCACCGCGACATTGCGCCGGACAACATCATCCTGCTGGAAGACTCGGGCCGGCCCGTGCTGCTGGACTTCGGCGCGGCGCGCCGGGTGATCACCGACAAGACGCAGGCCATCACCGTCATCCTCAAGCCCGGCTACGCGCCGGTGGAGCAGTACGCCGAGATGCCCGACATGTCGCAGGGCGCCTGGACCGACGTGTACGCGCTGGCCGCGGTGATGCACGTGGCCATCACCGGTCGTGCGCCGCCGCCTTCGGTGGCGCGGCTGCTCAACGACAGCTACGTGCCCCTGGCCGGCGATGCGCAACTGGCGGGCCGCTACAGCGCGCGCCTGTTGTCGGCAGTGGATGCGGGGCTGGGTGTGCGGCCCGATGCGCGACCGCAGTCGATGGGCGAGCTGCGTGCATTGCTGGGCCTGGGCGACGAGGTGGCGCCGGTGCGTCGCCCGCCGCCGCAGGACGACGACCGCACCGTGATCATCTCGCCCACGGGCGCCAAGCCGCCCACCGGCACTGCGGCTGGCGCGAGCGCGGCCAGCCCCGGCGGCAAGGGCCGGCAGATGGCGATTGCCGCTGTCGTGCTGCTGGCGCTGGTTGCCGGTGGTGGCGGCTGGTGGTGGTCGCAGCAATCCAGGGGTGGGGCGCAGGAGGCCGCGAAAGTGGAGCCGGGCACAACCACGGCCGCACCGCCGGCACCTGCATCGCCCGAGCCCAGTGCCAGCACCGCCGCGCCGCAGGCATCGCCTGCGCCCACCAGCGTGGCCGAGCTCAAGCCCGTCACGCCGCTGGAGTCGCTGCAGGCCCTGGCGCGCGGCGCCACACCGGGCTTCAACGTGAGCGGCACGCCACGCAAGGCCGAGGTGCAGATCGGCAAGGACAAGCTGGGCTTCGAGGTGCGCAGCAACCGTGCCGGCTACGTGTACGTGTACCTGCTTTCGTCGGGCAACGAGATGTTCCTGCTCTTTCCCAACCTGCTGGACAAGCGCAACAAGATCGCTGCCAACGAAACCCTGCAACTGCCGCGCGCTGCGTGGCCCATGGATTCGGGCGGCCCGCCGGGCACCAACCAGTTCGCCGTATTGGTGAGCGAGCACGAGCGTGACTTTGCCAGCACCGGCATGCAGAGCGAAGGCGTGTTCCCGCAGTTTCCGCTGCCGGCGCTGGCTTCGCTGGAGGCCGCGCGCGGCACCGGGCCCGCACCCTTGCTGGGCAGGCCGGTGTGCCCGCCCGGCGCACCCTGCCAGGACGCCTATGGCGTCGGGCTATTCAGAATCATCGAGAAGTGATCGTCTGCCTGCTGGAACTTTTCCTTTCCTCATTCCAGCGTCGGCGCATGCCTTTTGTTCGGGAGTCAAAAAATGAAATCTTGCAATAGCAGCAGCAATCACTTCGAGCCCCTGGCGTTGACCCGGCTGTTCGCCGGGCTCGCGGCGCTGGCACTGGCCGGGTGCGCGAACCCGCCATCCGCCCCCACTTCCTCATCGTCGCAGCCGGTGGTGAGTACCGCGGGGGTTGCGTCCGCGCCCGCCGCCGCACCGGCGGCGCCGGCCGCGCCCATTCAACTGGGCGGCACGCCGGCGTCTTCTTCATCTTCTGGCGGCGCACGTCCTGCCGGTGGCGGCGGCGCGCCCACGCTGGGCAGCAGCGTGGCCGGCCAGTCGCGCACCTTCTCGACGCAACTGGCCACCTACACCTCGGTGGGCTTCGATGCGGTGCCGGGCTGGGTGCGCGACGACTTCTCGGAAACCTGGCCGGCCTTCCTGGGAAGCTGCAAGGTGCTCACCGGCCGCGGCAACGAATGGCGCCAGGTGTGCGACAGGGCGCGTGGCGTGGACGGCAAGAGCAACGCGGCCATCCGCAACTTCTTCGAGAGCGAGTTCTCGGCCTACCAGATCCGCGACGACGACCGCCGGCCGGACGGCGTCGTCACCGGCTACTTCGAGCCCGAGATCCAGGGCAGCCGCAACTACGCGCCGCCTTATATCTACCCGGTGTACGGCCAGCCGGAGGACATGCTGTTCCTGGACGCCCGCAAGCTGCCGCCGGGCGACGGCACCGTGGCGGCGCGCGTGCAGGGCCGGCAGGTGACGGTGCAGACGGGCCTGTCCACGCGCGACATGGGTGCACCGGGTCTCTATGCGCTGGACACCTCCACCATCACCCGCGACACGCTGGACCGCAAGATCCGCCTGCGCATCGACGGGCGGCGCCTGCTGCCCTACTACACGCGTGAGGAGATCGAGACGCGCGGCGCGCCCAATGCCAAGGTGCTGGCATTCGTGAGCAGCGCCACCGCGCTGTACGAGATGCAGATCCAGGGGTCGGGCCGCATCCGCCTGCCCAACGGCGAGATCGTGCGCGTGGCCTATGCCGAGCAGAACGGCCAGCCCTTCCGTCCCACGCTCGCGCAGAACAAGCAGGGCAAGGCCGAGACGGCCGTGCGCACGCGCGGCGGCGCCATCGAACTGGACCCGGACGACGTGGGTGACGACGACGTGGTCGACACCAGCGTGGTGCGCGTGCGCGGCTTCACCCTGGCGCGGCCCGAAAGCAGCGGCGCCGTGGTGGTGCCGGGACGCAAGCCCGCGGGCGCCGTCACCGGCAGCGGCATCAAGGACCCGAGCTACGTGTTCTTCAAGGAATCGGCTTCTTCCGATGCCGGCGGGCCGGTGGGCGCCTTTGGCGTGCCGCTGCAGCCGGGCCGCTCGATCGCGGTGGATCCGCGCAGCACGCCGCTGGGCTACCCGGTGTTCGTCTCTACCAAGCAGCCGGGCACCGGCACGCCGCTGCAGCGCCTGACGGTGGCGCAGGACACGGGCGGCGCCATTCGCGGCGCGGTGCGGGCCGACTACTTCTTCGGCAATGGCCAGCAGGCCGCCACGCAGGCACGCCGCATGAAGGAGCGCGGCCAGCTGTGGATCTTGCTGCCGCGCGGCCTGCCGGTGGCGGCGGCGGCATCGAGCACCGTGCGCACGCGCGGCGGGGCGGTGGGCGCGGACCTGCCCCAGTGCCTGGTGCCCGAGGAAGGCTCCTGCGTCGACGACTAGCGCGACCAGGGCGAGCGAGCCATGCAAGACACCCTGTCCTCCGGCGAAAGCACTGAGCTCGTGCGCCTGTGGCGGCGCCGCCAGCAGCTCTCGCCCGACGAGATGGGCCGCATGTACGCCATCGTGGGCGATGCGCTGCGCTCGTGCAGCCCGCCGGAGCTCAAGGTGCTGGGCGAAAGCCGGCAGGAACTGGTGGCGCAGTTCATCTATGTGAAGGTGCTGCGCCTGGATGCCGACCCCGACGAGTGCGATGAAGCAGCCCCGCCGCCCGCCACCGAGAACAGTGCAGGCAGCGCCCCTTCCACCGCCTTTGCGCTGTGTGCGTACTTCCGTCGCTATCTCATCGACTGCACCCGCGCCAGCAGCTTCCGGCGCAAGCTGTCCATCGGCGAGCAGGTGAGCGAGGCGCAGCTCGATGCGCAACTGGGCAGCCAGGCCGCGCCCGACGACGACTGCCTGGCCGAGCACGGCCTGTCCGACGCCAAGGTGCAGGGCCTGGCGCGCGCCTTCATCGCCGCCTTGCCCGAACCCGAGCGGCTGCTGCTGTGCGAAGGCTTCGGGCGCGAGGCGGCCGGCGGCTTGTCTGGCGTGGCCTCGCGCCACGCCATTGCCTCCTACCACTACCGGGCCGGGCGGCTGGGGCTGGTGCACAAGCGCGAAGGGCTGCCGGCGGACTACGCCAAGACCCTGCTGGGCAGCTGGATCCAGCACACACTGGGCATTGCCATCGCGGCGGACAACATGGCCGCGATCCTGCGGGTTTTCAAAATCCTGGGCGCTGAAGCGTCTTACGCCTGACAGCACAGGATATTTATGCCCATCGAACTATGGCCCCCGCTCAGCGTCATCCGTAGCCACCTGGAGCCCGGCGGGGCCCCGCCCGCGGCGCGGCCCGACGCGGATGGTGCGCCGACTGCGCAGGGCATGCGGGACGTCGACATCGACCTGCAGCTGCCGCTGGCCGAACTGGCGCGGCGCCGCCAGGTGCTGTCGGCTCGCAACTTCAACGCGCGCTGGGAGCCGGGGCGCATCGTCAGCGTGCTGCACGAGGGGCACCTGCTGGGTGTGCTGCTGGACCGCAAGCTGCCCGAGGGCGGCGGCCAGGGCGTGCGCTGGCAGGGCTACATGGCGGCCGGCGAGGCCGACTGGGCCAGTGCGCACGACGTGCTGCTGGAGCCCACCGACGAGCCGTTCGAGCCGCTGTTCGGCCTGGTCCAGGCCTGGAACCAGGTGATCCTGGCGCCCACGCCGCAGCAGGTGGCGCGGGTGCAGGGCGAGGTGTCGGCCACGCGGTTGGCGGCCATCCGCGCGGTCCACGACGAGTATGTGAACGGCACGCCCCTGACCATCGAGCCCGAGCCAGGGCACATCGCCCTGCGCACCGTGGGTGGCGGGCATTTCACGGTGCTCTCCGGCACCCCGCTGGGCCAGGACGACGTGCGCAGCCAGTACCAGCAGCTGTACCGCGATGCGGCGGCGCGCCTGAGCGCCAGCGTGCCGGCCGCGCCCCCTGCGGTACTGGCCCAGCAGACACCCAACGCGCCGGCGACACCTGCGGGCCAGGCCGGCCAAGGCGTGCTGGGCCGCCTGCGGCGCTGGTTTGCCGCCGATGCCTGGGCCCGCCCGGCGCTGGCCTTGCTGGCGCTGGTGGTGGTGGTGCAGAACGTGGCGTTGCTGGGCGGGCGCGACGCCGCGCAGGACGAGGAGGAAGTGCGCTTTCGCTCGGTGCCGGTGGCGCCGGCCGGCGCGACGGCCGACCTGGGCGTGGTGTGGAAGCCGGAGGTGACCGTGCGCCAGTCGATGCAGCTGCTGCGCTCCATCGACGCCGACGTGGTGGCCGGCCCCGACGACAAGGGCACCTGGTACCTGCGGGTGCCCGATGTGAACGAAAGCACCACCGCGCTGTCGGCCTCGCCGCTGGTGGCGTCGGTCGGGCCGCCCTAGCCATGTGCACCTTCCTGCGCCGCATTGCCATCGTGCTGGCAGCCTTGCTGGGGCCGCTGGCGCTGTGCCTTGCGCCGCCGGCCCATGCGGCGCAGCGGGCCTTGCTGGTGGGGGTCTCGGAGCTGGCCAACCAGCCGTCCTCGCTATGGCTTTCGGCGCCGCGCAACGATGTGATCCTGATGCGGCAGGTGCTGCAACAGCAGGGCTTCGCCGCGGCCGACGTCACGGTGCTGGCCGATGGCGTGAGCGGCGCCGCCCTGCCCGATTCGCGCCAGATCCGCGACGCGCTGCAGCGGCTGCTGGCCCGCTCGCAAAGTGGCGACTTCGTGCTGCTGTACTTTTCCGGCCACGGTACCCGCGTGCGCGATTCGACCAAGGCCTATGCCGAGCCCGATGGCCTGGCCGAGAACTTCCTGGCGCGTGACGCGCGGCTGGCGCCCAGCGGCGGCGGCGCCAATGTGCCGCTGGCCGGCAGCCTGCGCGACGTGGACTTCGACGGCTGGATCCGCGCCTTCATGGCCAAGGGGGTGTTCGTGTGGTCGGTGTTCGACACCTGCTCGGCCACGTCGATGACGCGCGGCGTTGCGCGCTCGGGCGGCGCTGCCGCAACGGCGCAGCCGCCGGACGACGAGGTGCGCTTTCGCGGCATCCAGGCCGACCAGCTGGTGGCGGCCAGTGCTTCTGCTGCTTCGAGTGAGGCTTCGGTCGACATGTCTGCGCCGCCGCAACCACCGGTGCCGCGTGCGCGCTACGTGGCCTTCTTCGCCTCCGAGAGTCATCAGGTCACGCCCGAGTTGCGCCTTCCGCGCGGCGACCGCGGCGCGCGGCCGCAGGGCTTGCTGACCTGGGCGGTGGCCGAGGCCATGGGGCGCAAGCCGGCCAGCTTCCGGGACTTGTTCAACGAGGTCGTGTCGCTGTACGCGCCGGTCATCACCGAGCTGGAAGCACGCTATCCGCAGCGCGAGCTGCCTTCACCGGTGGCCGAGGGCAACCTGGACGCGCCGCTGTTCGCCGCCAGCGTCGCGCCGCAGTCCACCCGCCCGGCCTGGCCGGCGCGACGGGCCGGCTCGCAGCTCACCCTGAGCGTGGGCCAGCTCGACGGGCTGGAGCCGCAGCAGGAAGTGCGCGTGGTGGCCACGCTGGCCGATGGCACGCAGCGCACCAGCGTCACCCGGCTGGAGCAGGTGGACCTGGCCAGCGCCCGAACGGCCGTGCCTGCCGCGCTGGCCGAGCAGAACAGTGCTGCCTTGTGGACCGTGGCGCCGCTGGACGAGCCACCTTCGGTGGTGTTGCGGGTGCAACTGGCGCCAGGCGCGGGCGTGCCCTCGGGGCTCAGCCTGGCCTACCCGGCAGCCATCCGAGTCCTGCGCAGCGGCGACGCGGATGTGCGGGTGCTCGACCGGGGCGGGCAACCGGCGCTGGAGATCCTCTCGCCCGAGTTGGCGGCACTGGTCAACGAAAGCGGCAAGCCCTATGCGCCGCCCAACGCGCAGGCGCTGCGCCAGCAATTGCTGGCGCTGGCGCAGCTCAAGTGGTTCGCACGGCTGGACCAGCTGGCGCAGGGCGGGCGGCTCGACGGCTTCGACGCCACGCTGGAAACCTGGGCGGGCGACAAGCTGGTGCGCAGCGTGCCTGCCGCCGATGCCAGGTCGCAACCCGCGCTGGCCGAGGGCGAGCGCGGCGTGCTGGTGGTGCGCAACGGCAGCGGCCAGTCGGTGGACCTGGTGGTGGTGGGGGTGGAAGCCAACGGGGCCATCCGGCAGGTGTACCCGCCAGCCATCAGCGAGACCAACCGCTTCGAGCGCGGCACGCGCGAGCAGCCCGCGCACGAGCGCTTCGAGCTGCCGTGGCTGACGGCGCAGCGCGGAGGCCGCCTGCTGGTGCTGGCGGCGCCGGCCGCGCCTTTCAGCGCACCGCGATTGTTCGGCGCCTCGCCGCCCGAGGCTGCGCTGGCCGACGTGCGCGTGCGCGGCGCGCTGCAGCCCGAGCGCCAGCGGCAGGTCTACAGCGCCCTGCTGGCCTGGCCGGGCGGCTGATGCAAGACAACGACCATCGATGATGAAGGAGCAGCCATGAGCTGGAGACTGGACGGAACCCTGGACCCCGACGAGGCGCTGCGCCTGCTCGACCACATGTCGGGCGAATCGAGCAACGACTTCCTGATGCTGATCGAGAGCAAGGGCAACGCGGTGGAGGGCGAATCCAAGCGCGGCTTCGAGGATGGCAAGCAGCGCATGAACATCGCCGGCTATTCGTACCTGGCCGAAGTGCAGACGCCGCCCGGTGCGAGCAAGGGCCAGGTGCGCCTGAGTTCGCTGATCGTGGTGCGCGAGTGCGACGCGGCCACCGCCTCCATTGCCAGCCTGCTGAAGAACCAGGAGAACGACCTGAAGGTGCAGGTGTCGGTGTTCAAGGCCAGCGGCGACAGCTCGAAGGAGCAGCAGGCCACGCTGGAGCTCGTGCTGGAGGGTGCGCGCATCACCACCCATTGCATGCTCACCGGCGGCAACCCGCGCCGGCCTTGCGAGATCATCTACTTCATGCCGCGCAAGCTGGAGCTGAAGTCGGCGCCGCAGCAGCAAAGTGGGTTGCGGGGGGCGGTGCGCACTTGTACGTTGACCAACACCTAGTTCGTTGGGCCTGCTACGAAGTCACTTGGTAGGCAAGCTGGCGTTCGTGCCGCAACGAAAGCAGCACAACCTCTTGCTCCGAGTGGGCATACAGCACGACGTGGCGAGCCAGAACGAGTTCGCGCAGTTCGGGTGTGCCCAGTTCCTTTGCAAGGTTCATTGCAGTTTCGGCCTGAAACCTGCCCCAGCCCGACTTGGCATCGAGAAAGCGGGCGGGCCGCCCGCTGGAGGGCGAAAAGGACAACAGTGATCGAGCCTTGATCAATTCGGCTTGCAGCTTCGCGAAGCGCGAGGGGGCCGTTGCTTCATCCTGTTGCGCCATGAAGCGTCGGGCTGCTTTCAGACAGTCCAGGAAGTTGGGGACCGCCCGAACGCGCGCATTGACCGGGATGCTCATCGCGTGGGTTGGGCGCCTAGTGCCTGGTCCAGCTCCTCGTCAGAGACGAAACGGCCGGCCAAGGCTTCCTTCAATCCGGTGATCGCTTCCTCGGCCAGCACCAGGTTGACGTGCTCCGCTTCCAGCGCGTGGTAGTAGTCCAGCCGGCGGGCATCGACGAGGGCGACATAGCTCGCGCCGTTCTTGGTCAGGACCTTTTCCGAACCCTTGCCCACCACGTCTTCGGCGAGTTCGGTCAGCCTTGCCCGTGCCTCGCTGATGGGAACGATATCTGATGTTTGCAAAGCCATTTGCATGTATTCATTAATATCCAGATTAATCTCAGTGTAGCGAGCGGCAACACGGCCTGCAAACTGCAATCTTGGTATACCTCTGCCAGTCCGCAATACCGCTCGAACATCAGTGACCCACTTCCACCCCGTCGCCCTCGAACACGCCAGCCGCCTCATCAACCACGGCCCCACGGTGCTGGTCACCAGCCGCAGCAAGGATGGCAGCCGTCGCAACATCATGGCCGCCGCGTGGTCGATGCCGGTGGAGTTCACGCCGCCGCGCATTGCCATCGTCATCGACAAGAAGACCTTCACGCGCGAACTGGTGAAAGACAGCGGTGCCTTCGGCATCTGCATTCCCGGCGCGGCGCTGGCCGATCTCGCCTATGCCGTGGGCAACGGCACGGGGCGCGATGGCGACAAGTTCTCGCACTACCGCATCGATGCATCTACCGGCCCCGTGCTGGGCCTGCCGGTGCTCGAAGCCGGCTGCGCAGCCTGGATGGAGTGCCGCTGGATTCCCGAAGCGCACACCGAGGACGCCTACGACACCTGCTTCGGCGAAGTCGTGTCGGCAGCCGCCGACGAGCGCGTGTTCCAGCGCGGGCGCTGGTCGTTTCGCGACGACAACCGGGCACTGCAGACCATCCATCACCTGGGCGCGGGCAACTTCGTGCATGCGGGGCAGGTGATCCAGGCCAGGCCACTGGGCTGACGTAGCGGGGCCGGCGCGCGCGGCATACGCCGGTCGGCAGATGCGCCACAAGGGGCAGCAGACTAAGCTGCTGCGGCCCTTGCACCGCTTCTGTCCCTCGAAAGGCCCGCGCGATGACCCGCTCCGCAGAACTCCTCCAGGCGGCCGATCCGGCCGGCGCGCTCAAGGCGCTGACCGACGAGATCAAGGCCAAGCCGGCCGACAGCAAGCTGCGCGTGTTCATGGCGCAGTTGCTGTGCGTCATCGGCCAATGGGAGCGCGCACTCAACCAGCTCACCGTGGCTGCCGAACTCGATGCCTTGGCCATTCCCATGAAGCAGGTGTATGGCGAGGCCATCCGCTGCGAAGGCCTGCGCGCCGAGGTGTTCGCCGGCAAGCGCACACCGATGATCTTCGGCCAGCCCGACGAATGGCTGGCGCTGCTGCTCGAGTCGCTGCTGCGCAGCGGCACGGGCGACGATGCCATGGCCGAAGACCTGCGCACACGCGCCTTCGAGGCCGCACCGGCCACGCCCGGCACGCTCGACGGCAAGCCCTTCGACTGGCTCTCCGATGCCGACATGCGCATCGGCCCGGTGCTCGAGGCCTTCGTCAACGGGCGCTACTACTGGGTGCCCTTCGAGCGGCTGGCACAGATCAAGTTCGACGAGCCCGAAGACCTGCGCGACTGCGTGTGGTTGCCCGCGCACCTGCAGTTCGAGAACGGTGGCGAGACGCTGGCACTGGTGCCCACGCGCTATCCGGGCAGCGAAGCGTGCGAGGACGGCGCGCTGCGCCTGGCGCGCAAGACCGAGTGGCGCGAACTGCGCCCCGACGTGTGGGCCGGCTGGGGCCAGCGCATGTGGAGCAGCAACATCGAGGAAGAAGACCAGGGCGGCGGCGAGCACGCGATGCTGGATGTGCGCGAGATCAACTTCGATTCGCCAGCCGCCGCCGACGAAGCTGCAGCATCCGCCGAAGGCTCCGGGGACAGCGGTGGCTGAGCTCACCGCGCAGGAGCGGCTGCAGCCCTCGCTGCTCGATCGCCTGACCGACTTCGCACCCACCGAGAAGCGCGAGGGCGACGACAAGCGCGTGCTCACGCGGCAGGCGCTTCGCCAGGCGGTGCTGCGCGATCTCACCTGGCTGTTCAACGCGACCGCGCTCGGGCCGGCGGTCGTCGACGAGCGCCGCCACCCGCATGCGGCGCGCTCGGTACTCAACTACGGATTGCCTATGCTGTCCGGCCAGTTCACCTCGTCGGTGCAGCGTGTCAGCATGGAACAGGCTTTGAAGAACGCGATTGCGCAGTTCGAGCCGCGCATCCTGCCTCGAACCCTCGAAGTTGAACTCGTCATGGAAGGCTCGGCCCTCGAATCCCACAACCGCATCGGCCTCACGATCCGCGGCATGCTCTGGGCCCAGCCGGTGCCACTCGAGTTCCTGATGCGCAGCCGCATCGACCTCGAGGAAGGAAGGATCGAAGTTGAAGAGGGGTCTTGAGCCATGGACCCAAGGCTGCTGAGCCTTTACGAGCAGGAACTTCGCTACTTCCGCGAAAGCGGCGCGGAGTTTGCACAAGCCTTCCCGAAGATCGCGCAGCGCCTGGGCCTGGATGGCGGCCAGGAAGTGGCCGACCCGTATGTCGAGCGCCTGATCGAGGCTACCGCCTTTCTCTCGGCCCGCGTGGGCCTCAAGCTGGACGCCGAATACCCGCGCTTTACCGGGCATCTGCTGGACATCGTCTATCCGCAGTTTCTCGCGCCGACGCCCTCGATGGCAGTGGTGCAGATGGGCGTCGATGCCGATGACGACGCACTGGCCCATGGCCCCACCATGCCGCGCGGCAGCGGGCTGCGCGCGCGCCAGGCGGTGGGGCAGAACACGCATTGCGAATTCCGCACGTCGCGTGCGTTGCGCCTGTGGCCGCTGCAGGTGCGCCGCGCGCAGTACTTCACCTATGCGCCGGACCTGCCGCTGAACCAGCATGCGCAATCGCGCGACATCCGCGGCGGGCTGCGCATCGCGCTGCATGCGGGCGCCGGGCTCAACTTCAGCCAGTTGCCGCTGGACGAGCTGGTGCTGCACCTGGGCGGCGCCGACGACGTGGCCTGGCAGCTGCACGAATGCCTGCTGGCCCGGCCGGTGGGCGTGCTGGTGCAGCCGCTGGGCACCAACGGCCAGCCCACTGCCGCAGGCGCCGGTGCCATTCGGCACCTGCCGGGCGACAGCGTGCAGCCCATGGGCTTCGAGGACGACGAGGCGCTGCTGCCCGTCACGGCAACGGGCTTCTCGGGCCACCGCCTGGTGCAGGAGTACTTTGCCTTTGCGCAGCGCTTCCAGTTCGTGCGCATCTGCGATCTGCACAAGGTGCTGGCCGGCATGAACGTGCCCGACGTGGAGATCGTGGTGCTGTTCTCGCGTGGCGACGCCGCGCTCGAGAAGCTGGTGAGCGCCGACAACGTGCAACTGCACTGCGTGCCGGCCATCAACCTGTTTGCCAAGCGGCTGGACCGCGTGGCGGTGAACGAGGGCGTGAACCAGTTCCACCTGCTGGCCGACCGCACGCGGCCGCAGGATTTCGAGGTGCACACGATTACCGAGGTGGTGGGCCACGGAAGCCCGGGCGAGAGCGATGTGTCGGAACAGGTGTTCCTGCCCTTCTATGCCGCCTTTCACGGCAGCCGCCACGGACACCCGGCCTACTACACCACCAGCCGCGAGCCGCGCATGCAGTCGCAGCGGCAGAAGGCCGAGGGGCACCGCAGCAGCCACATCGGCTCGGAGCTGTACATGCAGATCGTCGACCCGCGCGAGGCGCCGTACCCGGCCGCGCTGCGGCAGCTGGCGGTGACTGCGCTGGTCACCAACCGCGACCTGCCATTGCTGCTGCCGGCCGGCCAGGCCAACGACTTCGACTGCATCGACTCCGCGCCGGTGCAGAAGGTACGCATGGTGCGCGGGCCGTCGCGGCCGGTCTCGCCCGTGGTGAGCCAGGGGCTGGGCTGGCGGGTGGTGGACCATCTCGCGCTCAACTACCTTTCCCTGGCCGACAGCAGCGCGCAGCAGGGTGCGGCCGCATTGCGCGAGATGCTCACGCTCTACGCCATGCATGGCGACGAGGTGCGGCAGGCGCAGGTGCGCGGCCTCCTGTCGGTGCGCTGCAAGCCGGTGACGCGGCGCCTTCCGCTTGCCGGGCCCATTGCATTTGGCCGCGGCCTGGAAGTGACGCTGGAGCTGGAGCGCACCGCGTTCCACGGGCACAGCGCCTTCCTGTTCGGCGCGGTGCTGGCGCGCTACCTGGCGCGGCATGTGGAAGTGAATCACTTCGTCGAGACCGTGGTCACCATCGCCGGACGCGGCGAAGTCATGCGATGGAGGCCGCTGTGCGGGACACGCCCGATCCTGTAGCCGTGCAGCAGGCGGTGCAGGACGCCGCCCCGCAGCCGCCACCCGCCGATGCCGGGCCGCCCGTGCGCGTGGCGGCCTACCTGCGCGAGCGAGAAGGCTCGCCCTGGGCCTTCGACTACTTTGCGCTGATGCGCAGGCTCGAGGCACTGGCGCAACCCGCGCCGCGCTGGGGCCATGCCTTGCTGCCGGGGGCGGAACCGCTGCGCGTGGGGCAGGAGCCTTCGCTGTCGTTCGCGCCGGCAAGTCTCTCGCGCTTCGAGCCGGCCAGCGCGCACGCACCGGCGCGGCTGCGCCAGCATTTCTTCGGCTACCTCGGCCCCAACGGGCCCTTGCCGGTGCACCTGTCGGACTTCATCCGCGAGCGCAGCATCAACCATGGCGATCCGACCTGGCTGGCCTTTCTCGACACCTTCTCGCACCGCTTCTCGCTGTACTTCTATCGGGCCTGGGCGCAGGCGCGGCCTACTGCGGGGCTGGACCGGCCGGATGACGACGGCTTTCGCCGGCGCATCGGTTCGCTGGTGGGCATGGCCACTGCCGCACGGCAGCAGCGCGACGAGATCCACGACGACGCGCGCCTGCATTTCTCCGGTTGGCTCTCGCGCAAGGTGCATAGCGCCGAAGGCGTGGAGGCGGTGCTCGGCAGCTATTTCGAAGTGCCCGTGCGGCTGCAGCCCTGGGTGGGCCACTGGATGAAGCTGCCCGATGGCGAGCTCAGCCGGCTGGGCCAGGGCACGGCAT
This sequence comes from Pseudomonadota bacterium, assembly GCA_018241225.1. Taxonomy (GTDB): domain Bacteria; phylum Pseudomonadota; class Gammaproteobacteria; order Burkholderiales; family Burkholderiaceae_C; genus Variovorax. Next base: position 133,316 of record JAFEEG010000020.1, on the reverse strand, counting down.
CGCGCACGCTGGGCGGCGGCGCCATGCTGGGCCGGCGCGCGTGGGACCGGCAGCACCGCATCCGGCTGCACCTGGGCCCGCTGGACATGGCGCAGTACCAGCAGTTCCTGCCCACCGGCAATGCGCGGCCGGTGCTCTCGCGCTGGATGCAGCAATTGCTGGGCGACGAGCTGCACTGGGACGCGCAACTGGCCCTGCACAAGGAAGAAGTGCCCCCCACGCGGCTTGGCGCCGCGCGCGGCAACGCACCGCGACTGGGCTGGGTTTCGTGGCTGGGCGCGCGTGCGCGGCCGCACGACGCGGCCGACGTGCGCATCGACGGCGATGCGCCCCTTTCAATCCATGGAGTCGAATCATGAGTGAAATCAGCCGCACCGCCCTGTTCGGCAAGCTCAATCCCCTGGCCTACAAGGCCATCGAGGGCGCCACCGTTTTCTGCAAGATGCGAGGCAACCCCTACGTGGAACTGGAGCACTGGTTTGCCCAGTTGCTGCAGAACCAGGAGAGCGACCTGCACCGCATCGTGCAGCACTACGGCCTGGACATCTCGGTGCTGGCCAAGGACATGACCGCCGCGCTGGACCGCCTGCCGCGCGGCGCCACCGCCATCAGCGACTTCTCGCCGCACATCGAGAACGCCATCGAGCGCGGCTGGACCTACGCCACGCTGCAGTTCGGCGAGGCGCAGGTGCGCACCGGCTACCTGCTGGTGGGCATGCTCAAGACGCCCTCGCTGCGCAATCCGCTGCTGGGCCTGAGCAAGCAGTTCGAGAAGGTCAAGGCCGAAGACCTGGCCGACAACTTCGCCAAGATCTGCGATGCCTCCGCCGAATCGAAGATGCGCGCGCAGGACGGCACCGGCATGGGCAGCGGCGCGCCCGGCGAAGACACCGGCGCCATGGCCCCGGCTGCCATGGGCAAGGGCGATGCGCTCAAGAAATTTGCTGTCGATCTCACGGAGAAGGCGAAGAAGGGGGAGATGGATCCGGTGACCGGGCGGGACGAGGAAATCCGCCAGATCGTCGACATCCTGATGCGGCGCCGCCAGAACAACCCGCTGCTCACGGGTGAGGCGGGCGTTGGCAAGACCGCGGTAGTGGAGGGCTTTGCGCAGCGGCTGGCACGCGGCGACGTGCCGCCGCAGCTCAAGGATGTGAAGCTGCTCACGCTGGACATCGGCCTGTTGCAAGCCGGTGCCAGCATGAAGGGCGAGTTCGAGCAGCGCCTGCGCCAGGTGATCGACGAGGTGCAGGCCTCGCCCACGCCCATCATCCTGTTCATCGACGAGATCCACACGCTGGTGGGCGCGGGTGGTGCGGCCGGCACGGGCGATGCGGCCAACCTGCTCAAGCCCGCGCTGGCACGCGGCAACCTGCGCACCATCGGCGCCACCACCTGGGCCGAATACAAGAAGTACATCGAGAAGGACCCGGCGCTGACCCGCCGCTTCCAGGTGGTGCAGGTGCCCGAGCCGGATGAGCTCAAGGCGATATTGATGCTGCGCGGCGTGGCCAGCGTGCTGGAAAAGCACCACCGTGTGCAGTTGCTGGACGAGGCCATCGAGGCGGCGGTGAAGCTCAGCCACCGCTACATCCCGGCGCGCCAATTGCCCGACAAGGCGGTGAGCCTGCTGGACACCGCCTGCGCCCGCGTGGCCGTGAGCCAGCACGCCATGCCGCCCGAGGTGGAAGACTGCACCCGGCGCATCGAGGCGCTGACGGTGGAGGGCGAGATCATCGGCCGCGAAGGTGCCATCGGCATCGACGTGAGCAAGCGCGCGGCGCAGGTGCAGTCGGCGCTGGACGAAGCCAAGGCCGAGCTGGAAAAACTCAACACGAGGTGGAAAGAGGAGAAGGGTCTGGTCGACCGCCTGCTGGAGCTGCGCGCCAAGCTGCGCGATGGCAACAAGCCGGTGGATGCGCCCAGCGCCGCCGAGGGCGCCCAGGCGCAGGCAGCTGGCGGCGACCTGGTGAACAACGGCCTGGCGCCGGCCGATCGCGACGCACTGCTGGCCGAGCTGCACGAGCTGCAACAGAAGATCAGCGCGCTGCAGGGCGAGTCACCGCTCATCCTGCCCTCGGTGGACGGCCAGGCGGTGTCGTCCGTGGTGGCCGACTGGACCGGCATCCCCGTGGGCCGCATGCAGCGCAACGAGATCGAGACGGTGTTGAACCTGCCCAGGCTGCTGGCTCAGCGCGTGATCGGCCAGGACCATGCGATGGAGATGATCGCCAAGCGCATCCAGACCTCGCGCGCCGGGCTGGACAACCCGCAAAAGCCCATCGGCGTGTTCATGCTGGCCGGCACCTCGGGCGTGGGCAAGACCGAGACCGCCATCGCGCTGGCCGAAGCCCTGTACGGCGGCGAGCAGAACATGATCGTCATCAACATGAGCGAGTACCAGGAGGCGCACACCGTCTCGTCGCTCAAGGGTGCGCCCCCTGGCTACGTGGGCTACGGCGAAGGCGGCGTGCTCACCGAGGCCGTGCGCCGCCGCCCCTACAGCGTGGTGCTGCTCGACGAGGTGGAAAAGGCCCACCCCGACGTGCACGAGCTGTTCTTCCAGGTCTTCGACAAGGGCTTCATGGAAGACGGTGAAGGCCGCAGCATCGACTTCAAGAACACGCTGATATTGCTCACCACCAACGCCGGCACCGACCTGATCGCCAGCATGTGCAAGGACCCGGAGCTCATGCCCGAGCCCGAGGGCATGGCCAAAGCGCTGCGCGAGCCGCTGCTCAAGATATTTCCGCCGGCGCTGCTGGGCCGGCTGGTGACCATTCCGTACTACCCGTTGTCCGACGCGATGCTGGGGCAGATCGTGAAGCTGCAGCTCAACCGCATCAAGAAGCGGGTGGAGGCGCGCTACCAGATCCCCTTCGAGTACGGCGACGACGTGGTCAAGCTGGTGGTCAGCCGCTGCACCGAGAGCGAATCGGGTGGCCGGATGATCGACGCCATCCTGACCAACACCATGCTGCCGGACATCAGCCGCGAGTTCCTCAACCGGATGATGGAAGGCAAGACCATCGTGGCGGCCAAGGTGGGCGTGCAGGACGGGCAGTTCAGCTACGCGTTCGACTGAAAAAAAGCCCGCCCATCGACGAACGGATCACCAGGAGTTCGACATGCCCGGATTCATCAAGCCCACCACGCTGGTGCGCAAGGCCGAAGTGGCGGTGCGCCAGGCCGTCGGCGCGCCTGTTCCGGCCGACCCGCGCCGCGGCTACACGGACACCATGGAGGTGATCTCGCCGCAACTGCTCATCGGCTACAAGAAGCAGCCTTCGGCCCAGCACTACCCCAGCGACACGATGAAGTCCGCGGCGGCCGAAGCGACACGGCTGGCCGCGCGCATCGTGCGCAAGGCCAACGACGAGTTCGCCGGCATCATGATGTTGCGCCGCAAGGAGTCGGCGCTGATGCAGGACGTGCTGGACAAGCACTTCGGGCTCATTGCCGGCGACACGGCGGGCGGCTATCTCAAGGACAACATCGTCGACAAGAAATTCTCGTTTCGCGCCGTTGCAGAGAAAGACCGCCGCTGGGTGCTGGAGAAGATCCGGCAGAACATGCTCAGCCTGAGCTTTCACCTGAACACGGGCGTGTACCTGATCGACATCGACGCCAGCCGGCGCGACATCAAGGTGGGGGCGGACTTCAATCCGGCCACCGCCAGCCAGAACGAAGAGGCGTACGTCGGCCATACCAAGACCAAGTACGACGCAACCTCCTGGCGGGCCACCAACTGGAAGGCGGTCACCAACTCGATCAGCGGCTTTCGCAAGGGCGAGATGCACGTGTCGTTCGAGATGCTGGAGAACTACTCGCCCATCAGCTATGCCCGCGTGATCATCCACGAGGCCACGCACAAGTACCTGTGCACCGCCGACGAAGCGTACGCGCACGAGAACACCTACGGCACGCTGAGCCTGACGCAGGCGCTGAACAACGCCGACAGCTACGCGTGGGCGGCGGTGTCGCTGTACTGCGGCGCGGTGAAGATGGGCAGCCCCAACGACGTGAACCCCGATTGGGCGCAGTGCAGCTGATGACGATCAAGTACTCCAACCTGGGCGCGGACCGCCAGCTCAACGAGATCGTGATGGCGGGCAGCCATGACGCGGCCATTACCAGCGGGCCGACCAATGCGCAGACGCAGTCGCTGGACATCCTGGGCCAGGCGCAAGCCGGCGTGCGCTTCTTCGACATCCGCGTGGCGGCGCAGACGGTGCCCGGCGGCGGGCCGGGCGGCAAGGAGGCGCAACTGCGCGCCTTTCATGCGCCGGGCCTGAACAACGACACCAAGACGCGCCAGCTCAAGGACCTTGGCGGCCAGAGCGTGGCGATCGAGCGCAGCAAGCTCAAGGGCGAGGGCATGGGCGCCGCCTGGGGCATGGGCCTGACGCAGATCCTGCAGGACGCGAAGAAGTTCGTGGAGAGCGCGGAGTTCTCGGGCGAGTTCCTCATCCTCAAGTTCGACAAGTGCACCAACTGGGGCCTGATTGCCGACACCTGCCGCAGCGTGCTGGGCAACAAGATCTACAGCGGCGGCGGCAACCTCAACACCAAGTCGCTGGCGGACCTGGCGGGCAAGGTGGTGGTGGGCTTCATGAGCGGCGGCTACAGCGAACTGAAGCTGCCGGCGCAGCGCGTGGGCATCACGCACATCAAGAACCTGTACAAGCCGCCGGCCGGCTACGACGGCAATTTCGACGGGCTGCAGTACTGGGGCGCGGGCGGCACCAAGCTCAACAACAGCGGCCATGACGCCAAGATCGAAGAGAACATCCGCACCCAGAAGGGCATCCTCAAGAAGGCGGCCGTGGGCATTGCCGACAAGAAGGTGCCATTGCGCAACAAGGTGAAGACGCCGGGCTGCTCGGCCGCCGACCCCAACGCCGTGGGAATGATGTACTGGACCACCACCGGCGTGTTCAAGAACATCAAGGAGCGCAACGACAAGATGTGGGACAAGCAGCACCTGGGCGGCATGGACACCATCTGGCGCTCCGGCTTCAAGGACTACATCGACAACGCGCTGCCGGGGAACGTGGATGCCTGCTCGTTCTCCTCGGGCGGAATGCTCAAGCTGTTCATGCCCAACATCGTGATGATCGACTTTGCCGACCCGGAAAAGTGCGATCACATCTACGGCCTGAACGTCGTCGCCGCGGCCGAGCTGGTCAAGATCTGCCAGAAGCTCGACCTGGTCGGCGCTGCGCGCTAGGAGAAAGCCCCGCATGGCCACCCAATGCAGCTTTGACGGATGCAAGAGAAAGCCATTCAAGGATGGCTTGTGCACCGACCACATGTCCAAGGCCCCCAAGACCGACGCGCCGGTCTACACGATGGTGGTCGGGCGGGCGCAGGGGGCGGCAAGCGCCAACACCGGATTTGCCGCGTTGACCGAGTCGGGCACCTCCTCTGCGCCGTACAAGCAGCGCATCGAGCACCTGCGCCTGAACGGTCCGCGATCCGGCGGTGAGGAGAACGTGCACGGCGTGTCTTGCCTGCACGACACGCAACCCTCGAACAACGTCACCGTGTGGTTCTCCTGGCAGGGCCAGGCCATGACGGTCTGGGGTCTGGGCTCGCATGCCGGTGGCAGCGGTGCGGGCAACGACAAGTACGCCATGACCTGGTTCGACGGCACCAGCAAGAGCTGGACGCGGCCCAAGGGAAAGAAGAAGTCATGAGTCCCTTCGCCAAGCCGGTTCCCGACATGCAGCCGATCGGCAGCCTCGACCTGCGTGACGCCATGGTCCTGGCCATGAAGGTGCACCGCGCGGGCCACCTGGACGACGCGCAGACGCTTTACGAGCGCATCCTGCAGGCGCAGCCGCGCCATGCCGACGCGATGCACTTCCTGGGCGTGCTGGCGCACCAGCGCGGGCGCAGCGCGCAGGCGCTCGATCTCATCCAGCGCTCCATCGAGCTGGCGGCCACCGTGCCCGACTGGCACAACAACCTGGGCAACGTGCTGCTCGAATCGGGTCGCGTGGATGAAGCCGCGGCGGCCTACGAAGAGGCGGCCCACCTGGCACCGGCGCGGGCCGACATCCAGAACAACCTGGGCGTGCTGCGCCGCGAGCAGAAGCGCCTGGAGGAGTCCGAAGCCGCGTACCGCCGCGCCATCGCCATCGACCCGGAGTTCGTCGACGCGCACACCAACCTGGGCAACCTGCTGCACGCCACCAACCGCGACGAGGCGGCCATGGTCAGCTATTGCGAGGCGCTGGCCCTCAAGCCGGCCAACGTGCGTGCGCGCCAGGCCCTGGGCATGGCCTACTACACGCTGGGCCGCTTCGAGGAGGCGGCCAACGTGTACGCCGAATGGCTGCGCGACGAGCCGGACAGCCCCGAGGCCCGCCACCACCTGGCCGCCTGTTCGGGCCGCGAAGTGCCGGGCCGCGCGCCGGACGACTACGTGGAGAAGGTGTTCGACGGCTTTGCCAACAGCTTCGACGCCAAGCTGGCAACGCTGCACTACCGGGCGCCCGAGCTCACCGCGCAACTGGTGACCGAGCTGCTGGGCGCGCCGCGCGCCGACCGCGTGGTGCTCGACGCCGGCTGCGGCACCGGCCTGTGCGGCCCGCTGCTCAAGCCTTATGCGAGCGAGCTGATCGGCGTGGACCTGTCGGCCGGCATGCTGGCCAAGGCGCAGCCGCGCCAGGTGTACGACCGCCTGGCCAAGGCCGAACTCACCGCCTTCATCGAAGCCGAGCCGCCGGGGCGCTACGACCTAGTCGTGTCGGCCGACACGCTGTGCTACTTCGGAGACCTCTCGGCCGTGCTGCGAGCCACGGCGCGCGCCCTGGCTCGCGGCGGCTGGCTGGTGTTCACCGTCGAAGGGCTGCCGGAGGACTCGGACGAAGACTTCCACCTGAACCCGCACGGCCGCTACAGCCACGGCGCGCACTACCTGCGCCGGATGCTGGCCGAAGCGGGCCTGGCGGTGCGCAGCGTGGAGCCGGCGCACCTGCGCACCGAGGGCGGCAAGGCGGTGGGCGGCTTCCTGGTGGCGGCCTGCTGCGAAAGCGGCACCCCTCGTTCGTCTTGATGGATCACGGGAAACTCGAATGTCCGACCACCAGTTCATCATCAAGACCGAATCGCCGGCAGGCAAGGACCTGATGTTCTGGACCATCGTGGGCCAGGAGTCGCTGTCGCGCCCCGCCCACTACGAGCTGAGCGTGCTGTCGACCAACGAGAAGATCGACGCCAAGGACATCCTGGGCTATGCCTTCGACGTGGTGGTGGAGTTCCTGGACGAGGGCCAGGCCAAGCACGAGCGCCATTGCCAGGGCCATGCGGTGCGCTTCATGCGGCGCGGGCACGTGGGCCGCTACTTCGAATACCGCATCAGCCTGCGCTCGTGGTTCTGGCTGCTCACCAAGCGGATCAATTCGCGCATCCTGCAGGACAAGAAGGTGCTGGCCATCTTCGACGCGGTGGTGGAAGACAGCCCCATCAAGCGCTTCAAGAAGACCAAGGCCGATAAGGTCATCGGCACCCACGAGCCGCGCCGCTACTCGGTGCAGCACCAGGAGAGCGACTACAACTATCTCTCCCGCCTGCTGGAGGACGAGGGCATCTACTACTGGTTCGACGCGCACGAGGCGCCGGGCACCATGTTCATGGCCGACGCCAGCGACGTGGCGCACAAGAAGCTGCCGGTGGAAGGCACGATGAACTACATCCCCTTCGGCGCAACCGAGGCGAGGTTCAACGAGATCAGCTGGTGGATCGACTCGCGGCGGCTGAACACCGGCAAGTACGCGTCGCGCGACAGCGACTTCAAGGCGGTGAAGAAGAAGCTGGCCGCCGACAAGGGCGACCCCGACACGCACGAGCTGGCCGACCTGGAGTCATTCGAGTTTCCCGGTGGCTACCTGCGTGCCGACGACACCGACGATGCGGCCAAGGTGCGCATGGAGGAACTGGCCGCACGCCGGCGCGTGAACTGGGCCATCACCCGCTGGCCCGACGCCGCGGTGGGCCGCACCTTCACCTTTCACGGCCACCCGATGGGCGACAAGGATGCCGACTACCTGGTGGCGGGCTGTGCCTTCATCCTCACGCACCCGGGCTACGAGGGGCTGGACGCGAACGCGGGAAATGTGCAGCGCAACGGCCGCGTGCTGCAGGAGATGCTGCAAGACGACCCCATCAATGCCGACTGGCCCGATGCGATGCACGACATCCTGTACGGCACGCCCGACCTGATTGCGCCCATGCGCGGCAGCGGCACCTTCCTGCTCACGTTGCTGCCGGCCGACACGCCTTTCCGCCCGCCGCGCCTGACGCCGCGCACGACCATGCCTGGGCCGCAGAGCGCCATCGTGGTGGGGCCCGACGGCGAGGAGATCCACGCCGACGACTTCGGCCGGGTGAAGGTGCATTTCCATTGGGACCGGTATGACCAGAGCAACGAGAAGTCCACCTGCTGGGTGCGCGTATCGCAGCCCTGGGCCGGCAAGGGCTGGGGCGGCTACTTCATTCCGCGCATCGGGCAGGAAGTGATCGTCGACTTCCTCAACGGCGACCCCGACCGTCCGATCATCATCGGCCGCGTCTACAACGACGACCAGCCCAAGCCCTTCGACAGTCATACGCAAAGCGGCTTTCGCACGCGCTCCACGCCCAAGGGCAGCGCGGCCAACTGCAACGAGTTCCGCTTCGACGACAAGAAGGGCAGCGAGCAGGTGTACCTGCACGCGGAGAAGAACCAGGACATCGAGGTCGAGAACGACGAGACCCACTGGGTGGGGCACGACCGCACCAAGGTGATCGACCACGACGAGACGGTGCACGTCAAGCACGACCGCATGGAGACGGTCGACCATGACGAGGAGATCACCATCCACCACGATCGCACCGAGCGGGTGGACAACGACGAGACCATCACCGTCGGCCGCGACCGCAAGTTGACCGTCGAGCGCCACAAGGGCGAGACGGTGATAGGCAACAAGTCGATCTCGGTGGCCGGAACGCACACCGAATCCATTGCCGGGGCCATGAGCATCACCGTGGCCTCGACGCTCACGGAGTCGGTTGCCGTCAACTACGCCGAGACTGTCGGCGGCGCGATGGAGGTGACGGTGGGTGGTGCGCTGGCAACCACCGTGGGCGCGGCCTCGGCCGAGACGGTGGGCGGCGTGAAGACGCTGAGCGTGGGCGGCAGCCTGATTGAAACGACGGGTGGCAGCAAGACCGTGACCGTGGGCAAGGACGTGGCCGAGACCATCAGCGGCAACCAGAGCGTCAAGATCGCCAAGAACCAGGCTGTCGCCATCGATGGCGAGCAGAAGGTCTCCGTGACCAAGGAGGCTTCGGTCAAGGCCAAGAAGGTGCAGGTCGTGGCCGACGACGAGATCAGCTTCAAGACCGGCAGCGCCGAGATCATCATGAAGAAGAACGGCGACATCACCGTCAAGGGCAACAAGATCACCATCAAGGGCGACGGCGACGTCATCCTCAAGGGCAGCAAGATCACCGCCAACTGAGCGGGGAGACGACCATGGCTTCCAATGCGACCAATGCCTTGTTGAAGTGGACCGAGCCGGCGCAGGAATCCGGCGCGCTGGCCGGTCGGCTGGCGGCCATCGATGCGGGGCGTCCCGTCGTCGAGTTCGATGCGGGCCACGGGCCGCAGCAGGTGCGCGCACGCGTGCTGCAGGACATGGCGCCCGGCAGCGAGCCCTGGGCCGTGGGCCAGAGCGTGCTGCTGGTGTTCGAGCGGGGCGACACGAGCCTGCCGGTCATCGTCGGGCGCGTGGCCGATGTGCTGCCGCAGCCTTGTCTGGACCTGCGCGGCGACACGCTGAACTTCGAAGGCCGCGAGCAGGTCGTGCTGCGTTGCGGCGAGGCCTCGGTCACGCTGCGCGCGGACGGCCAGGTCATCGTCAAGGGTTCGCGCCTGCTCAGCCGCGCCTCCGAATCCAACAAGATCCGTGGCGCCACGGTGCTGATCAACTGATGATGACGGGAGCGCACCGATGCCGGTGACCGTCGCCGTCAATTTCATGTCGGTGGTTCACGCCGGCAGCAACGGCATCACCACGGCCTTTCCGGACGTGTGCAAGACGCCGGCGCCGCCCGCGCCGCCCATTCCCATTCCGTATCCGAACATTGCGCAGTCGAGCGATACGGCGCAGGGTGCGTCCACCGTCAAGTGCGACGGCAACCCGCCGTGCGTGAAGGATTCCAACTTCAAGATGAGCACGGGCGACGAGGCCGGCAGCCTGTTCGGCGTGGCCTCCAACAAGGTCAAGGGCAAGGCCGAATTCGTGAACTTCTCCTTCGACGTCAAGTTCGACGGCAAGAACGTGGCCCGCGCCATGGACCTCATGCTGCACAACGACAAGAACACGCCGCCTTTTCCGGTGATCCAGGGCCCCGCGATGGCCATGGGCGGGGACAAGGGCAACTGCTACGTCTGCGGCGAGGCGATGTAGGGCGCGCATTCATCATGGTCGCCATCCTTGCTCATGCCATGGTCACCGCGTTGGGGTGCGACAGCGCCGACGCGTGCGCAGCCGCGCGTGCCGGCCTGACGCGCGCCGCGCTGGTCGACGGCGTGAAGGTGTCCGCTGCCGCCGACGGCCGCCCCGAGCCGGTGGCCGTGCACGCGGTACCGGTGTTGACCAAGGGCTTCGAAGGCGAAGCGCGACTGCAGCGCATGGTCGACCACGCCCTGCAGGAAATGAAGACGCTGCTGACCCGCACCGGCTTGCCGCTGGAGCGCATCGGCTTCTACTTTGCGGTGCCGGACCCGGCGCGCGAGTACAAGGCCCTGGACCTGATCACCGCCGACACCGTGCGCCAGGAAAAGGCCGAGATCGCCCAGGCGCTTGCCGAGCAGCCCTTCGACGGCGCCAGCGCCCAGCGCATGCTCGCGCGTGCCGCGGCCGCCGCCGAATGGCCCGGGCAACTGCGGCTGGTGCGTGCCATGGCGGCCGGGCAGGCGGCCTCGCTGGCCTGCATGGCTGCCGCGAAGCAGGACCTGGAAGCGGGCCACCAGGATCTGGTCATCGTGGCCGCCGTCGATTCGCTGCTCTCGCCCACCACGCTGAACTGGCTGCACCAGTGCCATCGCCTCAAGACCACGGCCATGCCCATCGGCCTGATGCCAGGGGAGGCGTGCGTGATGCTGGCCATGGCCCGTGGCGGCCCCGCTGCGCAGGGCTATGTGCTGGGCTCGGCGCTGGGCATCGAGCCCTTGAGCCTGTGGTCTGGCGCCACCAGCGTGGGCATGGGCCTGGGCGGCGTGATGTCGCAGGTGGCGCAAAGCGCCCAATGGCAGGACGAACAGGCGCAGGCCTGGGTCATATCCGATCACAACGGCGAGGTCTACCGCGCCAACGAATGGGGCCATGCGCTGGTGCGGCTGCAAGGCGAGTGGCCCGCTGCGAGCGATCCTGTCGTGTGGTACCCCGCCATCAGCTTTGGCGACACCGGCTCGGTGGGTCCGCTGATCGGTGCCTGCATGGCATTGCGCGCCTTCGAGCGCGGCCATGCGCCGGCCGGGCGCGCCATGGTGCTGGCCTCGTCGGAAGGCGAAGCCCGAGCCGCCCTGGTGCTGGCCGCGGCGCAGCACTGAAGAAGGCAAGGAGATCAACCATGGCCAGCCACAACCGGGAGAAATTCAAGAAGGAGTTCTGCGCCGTGGCGGCCGACGGCGCCTGCGAGTGCGGCAACGACTACAAGGCCAACTGCGTGCCGTCGCCCGCCTGGAACCCGGCCAACGATTTCACATGGTTCATCAAGGGACAGGGGGCGCGCCAGCAGTCCTATGCGCCGCACCATGTGCTGTGCGTGGCCTCGGTGGCCACGGTACTGATCGACGCCACCGACAAGCAGGTCGACGGCGTGGTCGAGGCCACCAAGTGGTGCGTCAACAAGAAGGAGAACATGATCGCCATGCCCTTGTGGGGACACACGGTGAAGTGGTATTGCAACGTTTCGGCGCTGACCATCGCGGGCGGGCAGACCACGCCGCCGCTGTTCCAGAACCTGCCGCAGCACGACTGGGACCATACGGGCAAGGGCGCCTACATCGAGGAGCTGGAAGAGGTGCTGAAGAACCTGGTCAAGCAACTGGCCAAGAAGGGGCATGAGGCCAAGCCGATCGACCTGGCGGCGGCCATGGACAAACTGGCCGCGGCCTTCCAGGCCAAGCTCAAGGCGCGAGGCCTGCGCCAGGGCGGAACCCACTCGGCCTGGCAGAACGGCGCCACCAACAAGGACTGGTTCCTGCCGTTCTCGATGGCCAACGATGGTTCGGCTTCGCGCAAGGGCTACCCCAAGATGGACTTCACGAAGAAGGTCCTGAGGAAGCTGCAATGGCTGGCCAATCAAATCAAATGAGGATGGACTGACACCATGTCGAACTACGTCATCTGGACAAAGCAAGTCATCAACGGGGCCTGCGCGCTGGCGGGAATGAAAGGCTACGCCGAGGACTGGCGCCTTCTGGACGGCCAGTCGCAGAAGGACAGTTTTCCTTCCACGGCGCGCTTTGACATGAACCCCGAGTACCCCAACGATGTCGCGTTGACCGACAGCCTCTACAACCTGGACAAGCAGATCGTCGCCTCGCCGACGCTGCGCGAGCTGCTCGAGAGCTTGAACATTCCTCACATGGAATACATCCCGGTGAACGTGTTCAACCACAAGGGGCGCGCCGTCGAGCCTGCCTACGTCATCGCACATCCCATCGATCCGATCGACTGCATCGACGTGGCCGCCTCGGGGGCCGATTTCAGCCTGATCGATCCCGACACCATCGACAGCGTGCAAAGCCTGGTCATCGATGAGAGCCTGATCGATCCGGCCCGCCTGCTGTTTCGCCCCAAGGGCTACCCCGACGTGATCCTGGCGCACCGCAGCCTGGCCGCGAAGGTCGATGCGGCCGGCATCACCGGCGTGCGCTGGATCGAGTTGTCCAACTGGCCCGAGTGACATAGGCGGGGCAGGGCACGATGCAACTGGCGGAAGAAGTCGACGCGCTGGCCTACGACACTGCCTTCTGGCTGGTGGGCTACGAGGAGCCCGGCGTCTATGCGCTGGAGGAACTCGGCAGCATTGGCATGGACCTGTCGCGCAAGCTGCGGGGCCTGGCCATCATCACGCTGCTGACGGCCGGCGACAGCGACAAGTTCTGCCACAACCTGATTCGCAGCGGCCGCGTGCGCGAATACTTCCTCACGCGAATGCGCCAGGAGCCGACGCAGGCCGACCACCATCTCGCGTCCGGCCGGGTCGATCCCTTGCTCGACGCCCTGGCCGCGGGCGATGTCGACCTGGCGCACCGCATCGCCTGGATCTCGCCGCGCACATGGGAGCCGCAGCGCGAGTACGAAGACGACTTCTGCTATGCGCAGATCCTGCATCGCCTCGTTCATGGCGTGCAGGCCCCGGCGGTGTACCAGCCCTTCATCGACCAGTTCGACAAGGCGTTGAAGGGCCAGCCCAGCGAGCGGCTGGAAGTGGTCAAGGGCCTGGTGCAGCGCTCGCAGGCGGACTTCGACCAGGCCTTCGATGCCCTGCTGGACGCGCGCCGAAAGTCCATCGATGCCGCGATCAAGCGGGCACAGATCGAAGACCCGGTGGTGTTGGCCGAGCGCCTGGTCTACATCGAGGGCCTGGCGCTGCTGCGCCTTGCCGATCGCCAGGGCCTGCAGACACAGCCCGACTACCTGTACTGCCCTTCGCTGGCCAGGCGGCCCATGCAGGCGCCGCTGCCGGCCGAGCCGCAAGATCCCTGACCCCGCCCATGCCGCACCCCCTGGTCGACAACCGCACCCCCTATGCCTTCGAGGCCCTTCAACTGGCCGACGAGGAGGCCGTGGCGCAGTGCGTGCCATGCGTGCAGGCCACGTTCCTCCTCGGCCCCGAAGGCCCGATGCCGGTGCCCAACCAGCGGCCCGTGAAGGCCGGTGGCCAGTGGCGGGGCGACCCGGCCACCACCAGCATGGTGATGGAGCCCCAGATCGCCTTCGCCAAGCAGGGCACGGACGTGGTGCTGCGCGGCCATGCGCACGCTGCGCGTCTAGGCGCCACCGAAGGCATGGTCGGCATCCGCGTGGGCCCGCTGCAAAAGACCGCGCGCGTCTTCGGCGACCGGCGCTACGGCGGCCGCATGGGCATGCCGGGCATTTCGGCGCCGCAGCCCTTCGAGCGCATTCCCATCATTGCCGAACTGGCCTTCGGTGGCTGGGACCGGCGCGGCCCCGACAACCGCCATGCCTGCGAGCCGCGCAACCCCATCGGGCGCGGCTTCTACACCGAGGCGCCCGAGGGTGACGAGGCCTGGCTGCCCAACTTCGAAGACCCGCAGGACCTCATCACCGCGTGGAGCGACCGTCCCCAGCCGGCGTGCTTCGGCTTCATCGGGCCGGAGTGGCAGCCGCGCCTGGGCCATGCAGGCACCTACGACGCGGCCTGGGCCAAGTCCCGCAAGCCATTGCTGCCCAAGGACTTCGACCGGCGCTTCTTCCATTCGGGCTCGCCTGGGCTGGTCTCGCCCGCGCCGCTGCGCGGCAACGAGGACGTGGTGGTGGTGGGCTGCTTGCCGCAGCAGCAGCGTGCAGCGTTCCGCCTGCCCGAGCCCGATGCGCCGGTGTGCGTGGTCGAGCTGCGCGGCCACCAGCGCAAGTGGCTGCGCACCAGCCTCGATACGGTCGTGGTGGACATGGACAGCCTCACGCTGACCATGCTGTGGCGCACCTGCCTGCCCGTGCGCAACGGGCTGCATGACGTCGTCTCGATCGAAGTCTGGCCCGGGGCGCAAGCGCCCGATGCCGCTTCCGTGGGCGCCTGAGTCAGCACCATGGTCGCCACGCTCAAGGCATTCACGCGGGGCCTGCATGAAGAACATCTGCAGGAGATCTCGCTGCTGTTCGAACAGCGCCTGGCCATGCGCCGCAAGCCCGACTTCACCTGGCTGGAGGTGGAAGACATCGAGGATCGCATCGAGGCCCACCTGGATGCGCTGCTGATCGGCGGCGAGTTGGCGCTGGAGGTGTGCCGCCACGCCGCTCAGGAGGGCGATTTCGGCGAGGTCTTCGGTGCCATCGTGGTGTTTTGCCGGCAGCAGCAGGCACCGCTGCTGGCCGAGGCGTTGCGCACGATGGATCTCAAGGATCCGAAGAAGCAGTACGCCCTGGCCATGGCGCTGCGCAAGGCGCTGCCCGCCAACTGGGCCGGCTTCGTCGAACAGGCGCTGACGCAGGGCGATGCGCGCCTCGTTCCCGCGCTGGCGACGGTTTCGGGGCACTTGCGCCTGCCGCACGGGGCTGCCTTGCAGGCAGCGTTGCGGCGCAGTCCCGAGCATGCATTGCCCATCATCGAGGCGCTGGGCCGCTTGCGGGACGCCAGCGCCCAGCCGGTGTTGCAGGCCGCCTTGCACGGGCCGGATGCGCTCGTGGCCAATGCCGCGGCCCTGGCGCTTTGGCGCATCGGGCGCGGCCAACCCGATCTGGCCGATGCGCCGTCGACGCTCGCCGTGACGGGCGGGCCGGGCGTGGCCGAAGTCTTGCGCCGCCGAGTTGCCGACGGCCAGGCCAGCGCGCAGGAAATACTGGCGCTGGGCGTGCTGGGCCATCCGCCTTCGTGGCGTGCGCTGTTCGACTGCCTGGCCCAGCCGGAGCTTGCCGAGTCCGCGGCAACCGCCTTGCAATGGAGCACCGGCGCGGCATTGCGGGCCGAGGTCTTCGTGCCGGAGGAAGTCGACGAGCAGGCCCTGTTCAAGCATGAGCTGCAGGCCTGGCAGCAGTACAAGCAGGCCCCCGCGCGGCCCGACGGCCAACCCTTCGGCGACGTGGTGAGCAAGCCGGTCATCGACCCTGCCGCCTGGCGCCAATGGTTCGAGGCCAACACCCACCGGTTCGAGCGCCATCTGCGCTATCACGACGGGCAGCCGTGCTCGCCCGCGGCACTGGTCGCCACCTTGCTGTCCCCGCGCGGCGATGCCCGCTTGCGCACCTACGCTGCGCTCGAGATGGACATTCGCTACGGCTGCCGCGTGCCCTTCGAGCTTGACATGGATGTCGCCCAGCAGCGGCGCGCCTTGCACATCATGCAGGCCTGGAGCCGCCATGAGGGCGGCGCCTTCCAGCCGGGGCATTGGTACCTCAACGGCACGCAAACATGAACACATGTCTTTCTCGCCACGGCCCCCTGGCGCAGCAGGCGCGGCGGCTTCACACTGGCGCCATCGAGCCGCAAGCGAGCTCAACCACGAATCGGAGGCAGCAACCGTGATCAACCTGGTGGTCGTAGGCGGCCAAACTGCAACCGGAGGCCAGCCGCGCTCGGCGCAGTTCGGGCCGGCGGGCGGCACCATCGGCCGGTCCAACACCAACACGCTGGTGCTGGACGACCGCACTGTCTCGCGCACGCACGCCACCGTGGAGTGCCGGGGCGGGCGCTACTTCATCACCGACCGGGGCAGCAATCCTCTGCAGCACAACGGCCGGCCGCTGGGTAGCGGCAACGAGGTGGAACTGGGTGATGGCGACCGCCTGATGGTCGGCTGCTTCGAGCTCACGGTGCGCGGCGCACCGGCATCGCAGGGCGCACCCGCGCCTGCATCCGCCACGCCGTTTGCAGGTGCGAGCCAGCCCAGCGCCGATGACCCCTTTGCCGATCTGCTGTCGGGCATCGGCTCGCCGCCTTCCGCTGCGCCGCCGGCAGCAGCAGTACCGGCTCGTGCACCGGCGCCCTCCACCGACTCGCTGCTCTTTCCCGATCCGATGGCCATGGGGGGGCCGCGAGCGGCGCCAGCGCCTGCGTCGGACGACGACCCCTTTGCCGACCTGCTGGGCACCGGCACCGCCGCACCCAAGCCCGGCGCCATAGAGGACTTCTCCGACCTGGGCCTGCGCGCGCCCGATGCCGCTGCCGGCATCGACCACCTGTTCGGCGCGCCCAGCAAGACGCCGGGTGCCGACCCGCTGGCGCTGTCGCCGCTGGCCGATCCGCTGCTGCAACCCAACACGGCCTCCGATGCCGATCCGTTCGCAGCCCTGCAGGCCGGCCCGCCCAAGGCTGCGCCAGCGCCCAGGAGCGATCACCTGGCCATCGATCGCCTCGGCTTCGCGCCGCCCAAGGGCGTGGTGCCCGGCGCGGCACCGGCAGCGTCGGACGACGACCCGTTCGGCGACCTGTTGCCGCCACCGCCGCCGCCACCACCCCAGCCGCAGGCGCCGGCTGCACGCAAGCCCGAGCCGCCGGCATTGCCGCCGCCAGCACCGCAGGCTGCGCCCGCATCCTTTGCCGCACCGGCAGCAGCGCCCGCGACTCGCACCTTCGCAACGCCTGCCAGCAGCCCAGGCGCCGGCGACGACGAACTGCTCGCCGCCCTGCTGCGCGGCCTGAACAGCACGCACCAGATGCCCGCCACGCTCACGCCCGAACTCATGGAGCGCATCGGCGTGCTGCTGCGCAGCGCCACCGAAGGCACGCTGCAGTTGCTGCTGGCCCGCCAGGAGGTGAAGAAGGGCGTGCATGCCGAAGTCACGATGATCGCGGCCAACGCCAACAACCCGCTCAAGTTCTCACCCACCGTCGAAGTGGCGTTGGGGCACCTGATGGGCCCGGGCATGCGCGGCTTCATGGGCGCTGAAGAGGCCATGCGCGATGCCTACGACGACCTGCGTGCGCACGAGTTCGGCGTCATGGTCGGCATGCGCGCCGCGCTCACGCATGTGCTGTCGCGCTTCACGCCCGACGAGCTGGAAAAGAAGATCGCCGCGAAGAGCGCGCTCGATTCGCTCTTTGCCGCCAACCGCAAGGCCAAGCTGTGGGACCAGTTCGTGGCGCTCTACGGCGGCATTGCCGCCGAGGCCGAGGACGACTTCCACAGCCTGTTCGGCAAGGCCTTCGTCAAGGCCTACGAAGAGCAGATGAACCGGCTCAAGTCGGGCGGCCGCTAGGCGGCAAGGAACAACAACAGCCACGCGAGGAGGGCGCCTTGGACTTCGAGATCGAGATCGTGACCCTGTCCAAGCAGGGCGGCCGCGACTACAACGAGGACGCCTTCGGCCACTGGAACGACGAGCGCCACGTGCTGTGCGTGGTGGCCGACGGCGCGGGTGGCCACGGCGGCGGCGATGTGGCCTCGACCGTGATTCGCCGCAGCGTGCTCGACGGATTTGCCGCACGGCCCGGCATCGATGCGGGCGCGCTGCGCCAGCTGCTGGAGCGCGCGAATCTGGACGTCGTGGCCCGCCAGGCCGAGGGCGGCAAGCTTGCCGCGATGCGCTCCACCGTGGTGCTGGCCGCCATCGACCTGCAGGCGCAACAGGTCACGTTCGCCCACAGCGGAGACAGCCGGGCCTACCTGTTTCGGCACGGCGCCGTCGCGCGTCGCACCATCGACCACAGCCTGGTTCAGCAGATGGTGGCAGGTGGCATGCTCGACGAGGAGGGCGCGCGGCTGCACCCGCAGCGCAACATGCTGCTGTCCGCGCTGGGCTCGGTGGACCCAGCCCCTGAAATCGCGGTGTCCGAACGCATCGTGCTGCAAGTGGGCGACGTGCTGCTGCTTTGCACCGACGGCCTTTGGGAGCCGCTGGGCGACGCCAGCCTGCTGGACACCCTGCGCAGCTCGCGCGATGCCAGCCAGTGGGTCGAAAAGCTGGATGCGCAGGTCAAGGCCAGGGCCAAGCCCGGCCACGACAACTACACCGCCCTCGCACTGTGGGTGCACGAGGACGACGAGACCACGCGCCTGATGATCTAGCGCCGGGGACCAATCAGGCCTCGCTGGCGTCGTCCGCTTCGTCGATGGCGGGCTTGAGCAGTGCCAGGTCGCGCACGTTCTTCTGCACCGCCACGGCGGCGAACAGGCTCAGCAGGAAGGCCATGGCGTAGAAGCCCTTTTCGCTGCTGCCAAGCGTCGCGTTCCACAGGCCGATGGCCAGCAGCAGCACGGCCAGCAGCAGCGACAGCCAGCACAGGCCGTAGTAGATGCCGGTCACCGCGATGCCTTCCAGCCGGTCGCGCACCGTCTTTTGCAGCGACACCGCCGCGAACAGGCCGTACATGAGGACGATGAAGTAATAGCCCTTCTCGTTGAGCTGCATCTGCGCGTTCCACAGCCCCGCGAGGTAGGCGATGCCACCCACGAAGAGCGCCGCCCAGGAGGCGCCGATGAAGGCGCCGGTGGGGCGTTGGGTGCGTTGAACGGTGGTCTGCATGCTTGTCTTCTCCTGTTCGTTGGCTGCGAACGCCTGTCAGGGGCGCCCCGTACGGCGATGCCGCGGGTGCAGTCTTGTCGGCAAAGGAGAACGCCCGGCCGTGAATTGGCCAAGGGCTGATGCGGGTGTACTGCGGGGGGCGCGGCAGGCTACTCCTGCCGCCCTCCGCCAGGCGCGGATTGCCCGCGCCGCCCTCGCAAGGTCCCTCAGACCTTCTTGTTGGCCGGAATGTCCCAGCCCACCGTCTTGGCCGCGCCGCCCGCGCCCTTGGCGTCCTGCGGCACGTACTCGTACTTGAACTTCGCGAAGTTCATCGTCACGTTTTCGGTCAGGCGGTCTTCGCCGCCGCTGCCGCCGGTGCTGATCGACGAGACGATCAGGTCGTTGAGCGTGATCTTCAGGTACTCCAGCGGGTTCTCGCCGGCCTTGCGCACCACCAGCGTCGCCTCGGGAATGTGCTTGCCGTTGCAGCAGGCCAGCAGCAGCGCGTGCGAGGCCGAGTCGATGTATTTGGTGAAGCTGACGTCCTGCACGTTCACCTTGCCGGCGCCGGCGCCGCCGCCCACGTGGGCACTGCCCGACTGCGACACGCCCCAGCTCCAGGCCAGTACATCGATCTCCTTCTTGTGCTTGTCGTCTGCCGACTCGCCTTCGATGTCTGTGATCTTGAAAAACATGTCTACGGCCATGATGCTCGCCTTTCGGATGTGTGTGAGTGATGTGAGAGGGCGCTCCCGGGCCGCTTGCTTCTTGTTGTGCGCAAGGCCCGGTAGCTAACTGGAAAACGAAACCGATGCGGCCGAATCAAAAGACATCGGCCAAAAAAGTGAATCTCTACTTTCCGCCCTTGGCGGACGGCAGCTTGGATACCAGCCGCAGCGATACGGTCAGCCCTTCGAGCTGGTAGTGCGGGCGCAGGAAGAACTTGGAGGTGTAGTAGCCGGGGTTGCCCTCGACCTCTTCCACCACCACCTCGGCGGCAGCCAGCGGCCGGCGCGCCTTCGTTTCCTCGGACGAGTTGGCGGGGTCGCCGTCCACGTAGTTCATGATCCACTTGTTGAGCCAGCGCTCCATTTCGGCGCGTTCCTTGAAGCTGCCCACCTTGTCGCGCACGATGC
Source organism: Pseudomonadota bacterium (assembly GCA_018241225.1). Classification (GTDB taxonomy): domain Bacteria; phylum Pseudomonadota; class Gammaproteobacteria; order Burkholderiales; family Burkholderiaceae_C; genus Variovorax. The sequence goes on along the minus strand of JAFEEG010000020.1, from coordinate 112,990 downwards.
ACTTGAGGTAGTGCGCAAAGCGGTTGCAGGCAAACAGGTAGGGAAGGCGCGCGGCCAGGTTGGCGTTGGCGGTGGCGTCGGGGTCGTCGTACTCGGCCGGCTTGTTCAGCGACTGCGCGCCGATGAAGGCCGCGAAGTCGGAGTTCTTGCGGTGGATGAGCGACAGCAGGCCCGCCTTCGACAGCTCCGCCTCGCGCCGGTCGCTGATGGCGATCTCGGTGGGGCACTTCTGGTCCACGCCGCCGTCGTCGCTGGGGAATGTGTGGAGCGGCAGGTTCTCCACTGCGCCGCCCGACTCGATGCCGCGAATGCGCGAGCCCCAGCCGTACATCTTGTACGAGCGGTTGATGTTGGTGGCCATGGCGTAGGCCGCATTGGCCCACGAATAGCGGCTGTGGTCGGCACCGGCCGTGTCTTCCTCGAAGTCGAAGTCGTCGATCGGGTTGGTCTTGGCGCCGTAGGGCGTGCGCGCCAGGAAACGCGGCATGCACAGGCCGATGTACTTGGAGTCGTCCGACTCGCGCAGGCTGCGCCATGCCGCGTACTCGGGCGTGGAGAAGATCTTGGTCAAATCGCGCGGGTTGGCCAGCTCCTGCCAGCTTTCCATCTGCATCAGGTTGGGGCTGGCGCCGGTGATGAAGGGCGCATGGGCCGATGCGGCGATCTTGGCCATCTCGCCCAGCAGCTCCACGTCGGGCGGGCTCTGGTCGAAGTGATAGTCGCCCACGATGGCGCCGAAGGGTTCGCCGCCGAACTGGCCGTATTCCTGCTCGTAGATCTTCTTGAACAGCGGGCTCTGGTCCCAGGCCGTGCCCTTGAACTTGCGCAGCGTCTTGTGCAGGTCCTTCTTGCTGATGTCCATCACCCGGATCTTCAGGTTCTCGTCGGTCTCGGTGTTGTTCACCATGTAGTGCAGGCCGCGCCACGCACTCTCGAGCTTCTGGTAGTCCTCGTTGTGGATGATGAGGTTGATCTGCTCGGTGAGCTTGGCATCGATGGCGGCGATCATGGCCTGGATCGACTTGGTCACGTCCTTGCCGATGACCTTGGTGTTGGCCAGCGCCTGCTGGGCCAGGGTGAGCACGGCCGCCTCGACGGCGGTGCGCGCCTCGTCGCTGCGCGGCTTGAATTCCTTTTGCAATAGCGACGAGAAGTCGCTGCCTTCGTACGCAACGTCTTTCAGTGCGCTTTCTTGACTGGTGGCGGCATCGGCCATGGTGCGTTCTCCTCTCGAATTCGGTCGTTGGGCGGTCGGTCAGGCCTGGGCCATCAGGCCGCGTCGGCGGGCTTGGCGCTGGCAGCCAGCGTGTTGAGCAGTTCGGGGTTGTCCAGCACCTTGGCCAGCAGCTCTTCGGCGCCGCCCTTGCCGTCCATGTAGGTCACCAGGTTGGACAGCTGGGTGCGCGCTTCCAGCAACTTGTTCAGTGCCTCCACCTTGCGCGCCACGGCGGCGGGCGAGAAGTCGTCCATGTTCTCGAAGGTCAGGTCTACCTTCAGGTTGCCTTCGCCGGTGAGGGTGTTGGGCACCTCGAAGGCGGCATGCGGCTTCATGGCCTTCATGCGCGAGTCGAAGTTGTCCACATCGAATTCGAGGAACTTGCGGTCGGCCACCGGCTGCACCTTGTCGGGGTCGGCCGGCTTGCCCGACAGGTCGGCCAGCACGCCCATCACGAAGGGCAGCTGCACCTTCTTCTCGGCCCCGTAGAGCTCCACGTCATATTCGATCTGGACCCGGGGTGCCCGGTTGCGGGCGATGAACTTCTGACTGCTTTGGGCCATGGACTTCTCCTTGCGGGTAATTGGGGGTGACGGGTGTTACTCGGATTCGGGCTGCTTGCCCGTAACCATCTCGATGGTGTCCAGCGCGTTGGGCGCCAGGTCGGCCATGATCTCCAGGAAGCTCACGCCGATGAGCTTCTTGGCACGCGTGATGAGCAGCGGCGCGGGATTGCCGGGCTCGGCCTGCTCCAGGTAGCGAATGACGCGGTCCAGTGTCTGCAACGCGTCCTGCCGGCTGCGGATCTCGCCGCGCGCCGCGGCCGGTGCCGCCGAGCCTGTGCCGTCGGAGCCGGTGGATTCATCACCTTGCGCATCGCCGTCTTCGGCGGCGCCTGCGCCCAGGTGGCTGCAGGCCTTGGCCAGCATCGTGCAGATGCCGCGCAGCGGCGCCAGGTCGACCGCATCGCTGCGGCCCGTGCGGTCGGATAACAGGTTCTGCAGCGTGGAGACCTGCGGGGCGAGCCCGAGCAGCATCCCGATCAGTTCGGGCGATTCGGCGTGGATGGATTCGAGCGCGCCGTCGATCTGCGAGAGCGAAAAGCCTTCGTCGCTGCCCACGGCGTTGAGCGTGCCGTGCGCCACGGCGATGTCGCGCACGCGGATGGGGCCGATGCCCCGGGCCACCGCCACGCGCGCTTCGTAGAGGTCGCGCAGCACAGTGCTGTCGTCCGCCAGGGGCGCCAGCGCATTCAGTCGCATGGTGGGGTCGTTGTCGTCCTCGGCATCGAGCTTTGGATGTAGATCGTCCCAGTAGCGCTCGAGCAGGCCGGTGAGCAACCCCAGCCCGAGGCTGAAACCCTCGATGCCTTGCATGCGGGTGCTTGCGCGCATCAGCAGGATGGCGGGGCGGGCGTCCTTGGTGCGCCCGAGCAGTTCCTGCGCCTGTTCCGAAACCTGGCGCCACTCGGGCTCGACAGCGGCAATGACCGTGTCGCCGAACTGCTGTTCGGGCTTGCCCTGCGAAGCCGCTTCCAGCGCGGTGAATGCACTGTCGTATTCGAGGTTGTCGCCTGTGGGTGATGCTTCGCTGATCGGCGCCTGCAATGCATCGACGAGTTCGGGTGTGAGCATGTTGTCGCTTCGCGTTCGCCAGGGATAATCAAAGATGCACCCCAGCACGGTCAATGCAACGAAGGCAATAGCATGCAAGACACCCGAACAAGCCATTCGCCCTATGTACGCATCGCTTCCCAGTCGGCCCGGCGCACCGCGCTGCTGCTGGGACTGGCGCTGCTGGCGGCCTCCTGTTCATCGCCGCCGCCCAAGCCGGTGGTGACGCCGGTTTCGATCAACCTGGTGGCCAGCGCCGATGCCAACCCCGATGCACGCGGACGCGCCTCGCCGCTGACGGTGCGCGTGTATGTGCTCAAGGCGCCCGGCCCGTTCCAGGGTGCCGATTTCTTCTCGCTCTACGACAAGGACCAGGCGACGCTCGGCGCGGAACTGGTCAAGCGCGAAGAGCTGCTGATCAACCCGGGCGAGAGCAGGAAGCTCGAGTTCACCCTCGAGCCCGACGCCAAGAACATCGCGGTGCTTGCCGCCTTTCGCGACCTCGAGCGCTCCCGCTGGCGCGACCTCAAGCCGCTGGACGTGGGCAAGCCCAACAACTTCACCGTGAACCTGGCGGCGCGCCAGGTGCGCATCGACCCCAAGTGAAGGTCAGTACGCCCGCTCCAGCGGGAGGAACCGGGTGAAGAGCTCGGCCGCGAACGCAGGCGGGGAGGTTCCGGCTGGGGGCGCGGCAACGAAGTAGAGCGCGCGGCCCCGCAGCCTGAACGCCGTGCTGCCGGGCGTGAACAGCTGCTTGAGAAAAGCGGCAAGTCCCGCGTGCAGCGCCACCCATTGGGTGAAGAACTCATGGACCGCCAGGCGGCCCTGCGCGTCTGGCTGTTGGCGCAAGAGCGCCATGCGAAGCGCCTGCAGGCGTTGTGCCAGATCTGCCAGCACGTTGTCCACGATCACCAGCGTTCCGGCCGGCACGCGAAACCCCACGGCCTGCGCCAGCACTTCCGGCGGCAGCGCCCGGCACACCGTGGCATAGCCGGGCAGGCGATCCAGGCCAGTGACCAGGATCTGCGTCGACAAGCGCAGGCGCAGATGCTGCGAGGCTTCGTCGGCGCGCCGCCGAAGCCGCAAGGCCAGGTCCGCGGCGGCCTGGGGCCCGGCCATGAGGCATTGCGCATCCACGCACAGCGCCACGGCATCCAGCGGCTGCGCGCCGCGCCGCTCGGCCAGCACCAGCAAGGCCTGGTACCACGCGCAGGACAGCTCGCGGCCGGCAGGCGTGTCGGCATGGCCGGGTTCCACCAGGCGCGGATCGGTCTCGATGGCCACCATCCGAGGCATGGGCCACCAGCGCCAGAAGCTTTGCGCGCCATCGCCATATGTCGTGGCACTGGTGCCGGCGGCAGCCAGCAGTTCGGGCACCCGGCTCTGGCTGTCACCCAGGAACAGCATCCAAGGCCTGTCGTACAGCGCCTGCGGCCGCAGGCGGGCCGCGCCGGGCTGCAGCGCCTGGCGTGCTTGCGCAAAGGCTTGATCCAGCGCCGAACGGGTGAGGTTGCCGTTGCGCGCCAACGCCTGGCGCAGGCTGCGCTGGCGTGCCCAGCGCCGGGCGCCGCGTGCCAGCCACCACAGCAGCACCAGCGCCAGCAGGCTGCCGACGGCCACTTGCCACACGAGCAGGATCTGCGCGTCACTCATGGCTCTACCGCTCGACGGTTTCGAGAAACAGGATGTCGGCCACCAGCCGGTCGGCGCCGCGGTTGGCGGCCAGCATCTCGCGCAGGCGCAGCAGATAGGCAGAGGCCAGCTCGAACGGCGGCCGGTCGGCCGTCTCGGAGAAAGGTGCGGGAGACGCAATGGCGGTCACCATCACCGTGCCGAAGGGCGGGCTCACCAGCCAGCTCGCCGGGATGTCGTGGCCCAGCTCGATCTGTGCATCGGCCGGCACGCGCAGTTGTCCCCGGCCCGCCTGGAAATGCAGCACCGAGCCGTCGGCCGTGTAGTAGTCGACCCAGAGATTGGCGTCGAAGCTGGCCTGGGTCAGGCGCAGCACCACGGCGTCGCCTTCGCGCAGGCGCCCCTCGAGGGCAGTGGGCGCACGGATGCGCAGGCCGTAGCCCTTGTCCCGGTTGCGCGCCTGGTAGGGCTTGAGGATGGCGTAGACCTCGCAGTGCGGCCAGATGCGAAGGCCGAGCCTGAATTGCGGCGAGCGCACGCCGGGTATGGCGCCAACCTCGTGCCGCACGGCATCGATGTCCTCGGGCCTGGAGACAAAGCCTTGCACCATGACGCGGCCGTCGTCGCCCACTTGCGAGCTCAGGTCGGAGCAGGCATAGCGCTGCAGTTGCTGGTCGATGTGCTGGGCCAGCGGTGCAGGCGCTTCGCGCGGCCCCATCAGGCTCAGCCATGCCAGCAAGAGCACCGGCAGCAGCAGGGCCAGTACGCCGCCGCCGCCCAGCACCGCCCGCTCGCGCGCCAGTGGATTGCCGGACACCGGCGGATCGGCTACCGCGTAGGGCTGTGGCGTGATGTGTTCATGCGCCAGCTCGGGCAGGTCCAGCGGTGAGTTGGACAACTGGCGGCCATGCAGCGCCTTGAGCTTTCCCAGCTCTCCCGCGTCGTCGGTCTCGAAGTAGTACTGCCCGGCAAAGCCCAGGGCCATCGCGTTCCAGTACACCTCGCGCAGTTCGTCGTCCTGTGGCTGCAGGCCCGACAGGTGGTGGAAGAACTCGGTGTGCGCATTGCGCGAGTTGAACAGCTGCAGCTGCAACGGCTCGTAGGCCTCTTCGGCCGCCGCGCTGCGTCGGGTCAGCACTTCGTCCATCCAGGCGACCATGGCAAACACGGCCGACTCCACGGTGGCGGGGGCATGGCCTGCTTCGCCGGCGCGAATGCGGGCATCGATCAACAGGCCCAGGACCTGCTGGCGCAGCGCCGATGTGGGCCCGGCGGCAGTGTCCGCCTTCAGGCCCAGGGTGATCAAGGAAGAAAAGCAGTCAAGCAGGCGAGGCATGTCGGCTCGCCGCTCGGGCCGCGATGGCAGTGGCTTTGCGCTGGCAACTCTGGCAAACGCTCATCGTCCCCACCGCGTTGATGATGTTGGTGCAGGCAATGTTGGCTTTGGGCATCAGGGGGCGCCATATCGCGTGGGAGCTATGTCGTTCGACGAGCGCTGTGCCTTGCTGTGGTTAACAATCGAAGCTATTGTTCTAGGGCGTTACAGGCCCTAGGCCCCGGATGGGGCGTGTGTCCAGCTTTTCGGATCCCGAGGAACATCATGAAAATTCTGATCGCCGACGACCATCGGCTCGTCACCGAGGCGGTCAAGACCAAGTTGTCGGAGATCGAAGAGGGCATCGAGTTCTGCGTGGCAATGAGCGTGGACGAGTTGATGCGCACTGTCTCCGACGACGTGGATCTCGCCGTTGTCGATCTCAACATGCCCGGTGCCGATGGTTATTCGCACATCGACGAGCTGCGCCGGCGCCACCCGAGCGTGCCGGTGATCGTGCTCTCGGGCTACGAAGATCCGGCCTTGATGCGTGGCGCGCTGGAGCGCGGGGCGCTGGGCTTCATTCCCAAGGCTTACTCGCCCGACGTGATGCTCTCGGCCGTGCGCCTGGTGCTGGCCGGCGGCGTGTATGTGCCGCCCATGATGCTGTCGGCGGTTCCGCCGGGCGTGGTGGCCAGCGGTTCGGGCGAGGCCTCTGCGCCCGGCGCGGGTTCGGTGCGGCCCGTGGGCGGCGCCGCAACGCTCGAGAGCCTGCGCAGCGTGCTTACCGAACGGCAGGTCGAGGTGCTGCAACTGCTGTCGCAGGGCAAGCCCAACAAGCTCATCGGCCGCAGCCTGGGTATCAGCGAAGGCACGGTCAAGATCCACCTGGCGGCCATCTTCCGCGCGCTCAACGTGCGCAACCGCACCGAGGCAGTGGTGGCGGCCCAGTCGCTCACCGAAGCTTCCGCGCACGGCTGAACACACAAGGAAAAACGGCCGCTGCGCCATGCGCGCAGCGGCCGTTTTCTTTGTGCGGACCTGTTGGGCCTGTTAGTGGGCCTTGGCCTTGGCCGGCGTAACGCGCACAGCCACCGACTCGGTAACCTTCGCGGCCACTTGGTCGCCAACCTTCACTTCCTTGAGCACAGCCGGGTCTTCGACCTGCACGTCCACCACCTTGCCCTCGGGGCCCTTGAGCGTGACGATCTTGCGCTTCTGGTTGACCGCCTCGACGTTGGCCACCACGGTGGTGGTCTTGACCACCACGCCGCCCGGCTTGGCGCCTTCGGCAGCGCGGGCCGCGCCTTCGGATTCGACCTTTTCACGGATGCCGTCACCGCCCTTGAGCAGGGCCAGCGCCACGCCCACGCGGTAGGTCAGCTTGACCTGGTCACCGACCTTGACCTTGTCGAGGTTGCGCACGCGCTCGTCGACCACCATGTCGGAGACATTGCCCTTCGGACCCTTGATGGACACGATGCGATTGGCCACGTCGATGGCCGTGATCTCGCCCACCACCGACACCGTGGCCCCGCCGCCCTTGGCATCGACCACCTTGATGCTCTGGGCCTTGTCCTGCGCATGCACCGGCTGCAGGGCAATGCCGCCCAGGGCCACGACGGCCGACAGGGCGACAAGCGAGTGCTTGAAAGAACGCTTCATCCTCGAACTCCATATTGTTTGTTTTGGCGAGGGGCATCGTAGCAGCGGATTGGCGACAAGGTGTCGACAAAACGTCAACGGCGGCCGCGGAATCCGCCGCCGCCCCTGAAGCCTCCGCCATGGAAGCCCCCGCCGGAAAAGCCGCCGCCAGCACGTGCGCCGCCACCGAAGTCGTGGTTCATCTGGAAGTTCGAGCGCTGCAGCTGCTCGTTGCGCTGCATGCCCTGCATGCGCGCTTCACGGGCCTGGTCGAGCTGCTGTTGCAGCTCCGGCCGCGCGCCGCCCGCCTCAGCGGCGCCACCGGCATTCACCGGCTGCCATCCGTCGGGGCCGTGCTTTTGCCAGCCGTCGCCGGTGTTGCGATAGACGTTGCCGTCGTGGCCGGCATACACGTCGTTGCCCACGCGCGCCACCGCGCCCTTGTCGCCCGAGGCGCCGGCAAAGGTGGTGCCCTGGCCGGTGGCCGGGTTGTAGACGAAACCGCGGTTGCCGTGGACGCTGTCGCCGCTGTAGATGTTGCCCGCGGTGCCGTGCGCGCCACCTGCAATCACGCCGCCCGGGCCGCGGGCCACGCCGCGCGCACCCGCCGCATAGTTGCCGGTGTAGACGTTGTTCACCACGCCGCGCTGGCCGGCCGCCACGGCACCGGTGCGCGAGTTGTAGGCAATGCCGGTGCGCCCGGCCCACTGGTTGCCGCTCCAGGCGTTGAAGCCGCCGCTCACGCGCGAGACGCTGGCCACGTCGCCCCAGCGCTGGTAGATGGGGCCGGAGAAGCCAGCCCAGCCGCCAGGGCCCCAAACCGCTGCACCGCCGGCCGGCCCGTAGGCCACGCCGCCCCACCAGCCGCCCCAGCCGTAGGCCCAGGGACCCCAGTAAGGGTAGGGGCCCCAGCCCCAGGCCCAGGCCGACGTCGCCGCGCCCCAGGCCCAGCCGAAGCAGAAGCCGTAGGTCCAGCCGACCCACGGCGTATACGTGACGGCGGCGCCGTAGCCATAGGTGACGGGCCAGCCGATCCAGGTGCCGTCGATCCAAGGGTCGTAGGTGTAGCCCGTGCCGTACACCACCACGCCACTGACCGGGTCGACGTACTCGCCCTCGTAGCCGCCGGTGTAGCCCACGTACACGTAGTCACCCGAGACGCCGAAGATGCGCACGTAGGTCACGTAGTGCAGCGGCGAGCTGGGGGGGATCGAATAGATGGCAGCGGGCACCGCAGTGGCCACGACCCACGGCCCTTCGACACCGGGTGCGGTAAACCAAACGCCGTTGTTCAGCGCGAAGTAGCTGCCCGGGTCGACCTGGATCAGCGGGGTCGACGTATTGGGTGCCCAGTTGAGCGACGTGCCGGAAATTGCTGTCCAGCGCGGCGTCCCACCGTCGAAGCGCAGTGGCTGCAGCTTGGCCTGCGACGCACGTACGGCCGCCGTCTGCGGCACGTTGGTGGCAATGGCTGCCTCGCGCGCCTGCGACGTGCCGGCGATGGAGGCCTTGACGTTTTCCTTGTCGCTGTCGTCGGGGATCTTCGCGAAGTCGGCCGGCAGCGCATTGGCCGCCACGAAGCTCCACGGGCCCGCTTCGTTCGGTGCGCGGAACCAGCGGCCGGAGATCAGCAGGTAGATCTGCTGGTCGTTGTTGTCGCGAAAGATGTTGCCGGTGGTGTTCTTCACATAAAGCAATTGCGTGCCGGCAATGGGCGTCCACAGCCAGTCGCCGTCGCTCACCACGAGTTCGGTGGGCCGGGTGGCCACGTAGATGTGGGGCAGCGTGCCGCTCTTGAGCGTTGGCGGCGCCTGGCGTGCGTCGCCGGCCTTGTCGCCGGTGGCGGCCGTCACGCCGGAAAGCAGGTCCGCAGCGCGGTTGGCCTGGGCCTCGGTGCGCAGCTTCTTCAGCTCGGCGCTTTCGCTGGGCAGCACGGTCCAGCCCGCATGGCTTTCGAGCGAATCGGTGGTGGTCATCCAGCCGTCGAACACATGCAGGTAGTGCCGGCCGCTGCCGTCGCGCAGCAGCAGCACGCGCGTGTTGAGCACTCGATCGAGCGAAGTGCCCTCGGCGTGGACATAGCGCGGCGCGCCGTCGATGTTGACCAGGATCGCGCTCTGGCGCGAGAAGATCAGCGAAGGCGCTTCGTTCTTCAGTGGCAGCCTGGCGTTGCGCTCAGCGGTCTGCACGCCTTGAACCTGCGCCTCCAGCCGATCGAGGCTGATGGTCCGCTGCTTGCCGATGGCGTCCTTCTGCAGCGCATCGACCCAGGCCTGCGCTTCCTGGCCCGCCGAGGGGAACTGGGCCTTGGTGACGGTGTAGTGGTCCAGCGTCACGCGGCGCGTGCCCTTGTCCACCAGCGTGCGGGCACCCAGCTCGACCACGCCGTACGTGGCGCGCGAGTCCTTGTCCGAGGCGGCGCCTTCGCGCATCACCACGGCGGCGCGAGCGCGAAGTTGCAGGCCGTCCCAGCTGTCGACCTGCGGCGGGTAGACCTGCAGCACGTCCTTGGCATTCAAGCGAACGGTATAGGGCCACGGGCTCTCGGCGCCTGTTTGCGCCGCAGTGTCGCTGGTCTGTGAGGTGGACGCGGCACTGGCCGCGAAGGGTGAGCAGATCGTGGCGGCGGCGCAGGCGAAGGCGGCCGTCGCCTTCATCCAATGCCAACCGTGACGTCGTTGCGAACTGTGCATCGATGCGACTCCCATGTCGAGTTTCAAGCCGGTGCCATCGTACTGAATACGGTGGCCACGGCCGCGTGAGAGAAAATCCAGGCCGATGAGTTCCTTACGTATCGATCTGAACAAGCTGGACGCGGCAATGGTGGACCTGGACGGCACCATGGTCGACACCCTGGGTGACTTCGCGGTGGCGCTGAACCTCATGCTGGACGAGCTGGGTCTGCCGCGCGTGGCACCGGCGGCCGTGGAATCGATGGTGGGCAAGGGCTCGGAGCACCTGATCCATTCGGTGCTGCGCCATGTGCGCGCTGGCCGCGAGGCGGATTCCAAGTTGTACAACGCGGCCTGGCAAAGCTATTCGCGCCACTACCTGGACATCAACGGCCGCCACTCGCAGGTCTATGCCGGCGTGGTCGAGGGCCTGCGCGCGCTGCGCGCGCGGGGCCTTCGCCTGGCGTGCCTGACCAACAAGCCCGGCGATTTTGCCAAGCCCCTGCTGGCCGCCAAGGGCCTGGATGGCTACTTCGATGTGGTCTTCGGCGGCGATGCATTCGCGCGCAAGAAGCCCGATCCCTTGCCGCTCGTCAAGACCTGCGAGGCGCTGGGCAGCCGGCCCGAGCGCACGCTGATGATCGGCGACTCAAGCAACGACGCGCAGGCCGCGCGCGCGGCGCACTGCCCCGTGGTGCTGGTGAGCTACGGCTACAACCACGGCGAGCCGGTGCACGGTGTCGATGCCGACGGCGTGATCGATTCGCTGGCGCAACTGGCGGCGCTGCGGGCCGCCTGAGCGCGCTTCAACTGGAGGCAATGCCCAGCAGGGCATCCTTGAGCTTGTAGTCGGCCGGCGCCGGGCCCAGCCAGATGCGTACCAGCGCATTGAAGAAGGCCTGCTCCTTGATCGGGTCGCCCTGGGCCACGCCCTTGACGCCGATGACGGTGCCCTTGCCCGGCATCCAGTCCACCGTGAAGGTGTCGCCCGCCCTCAGGTTCTTCTGGTCCGAGAAGATCTGGCTCATGCGCAAGAGGCCCGGAATGAGCTGGGCCATTTCATTCTTGGGCGAGTTGTCTTCCACGCCGCGGGTGAACAGCTTGCCCAGCTCGTTCGCGTCGATGTCGCGCAGCATGGTGATGGAGATGCGCTTGGCGCCTTGCGCGGCCAGCACCTCGTCGGTCGTGCCGCATTTCTTGCCCAGGTACAGACTGGCTGTGTAGACCTTGAACACGGCCTTGTAGCGCACGCCCGCCCCGTTGAGCTGCAGCTTGCTGCCGCCCAGATCGACGGCGTCGTCGATCCTGACGCCCGCCAGCTCCAGGGGTGCGGCATGGGCCGTGCCCAGGGCGGCGGCCAGTGCGCCGACGGCAATCCAGCGCGTGATGCGACTCATCTTCTTCCTCCAGTCAAATTCGCGTGAGCCAATGTATCAATTTGTACTGTCTGTGCCACTCGTATAAACTCTGCCCTTCCATGTTCATTCATCACGTCATCCAGACAGGTCAAGGCCGGGGAGCCTGGCCCTGGCGTACGCCAAAGTCGTTGCCTGTTTGACCTGCGCGGCGATGTTGCCGCGCGCCCGTGGCCCTTGTCATCTGTAGTCAAGACATCGGCCAGATTCAAGTGAATGACCTGCCGCCCGTGCCATGAAGCGCCGTGCGGCCCATGGAGAACCCCCGTGATCACCGAACTCGAATTCAAGAGTCTCAGCGCCCAGGGCTACAACCGCATCCCGCTGATGGTCGAGGCCTTTGCCGACCTCGAAACCCCCCTGTCTCTCTATCTCAAGCTGGCCCACGCCAAGGAGGGCGGCAAGTTCAGCTTCCTGCTCGAATCCGTGGTGGGTGGCGAGCGCTTCGGGCGCTACAGCTTCATCGGCCTGCCGGCCCGCACGCTGCTGCGTGCCAGCGGCTTTGGCGACGACGCACTCACCGAAGTGGTGACCGATGGCAAGGTGGTGGAAAGCGCGCGTGGCAATCCGCTGGACTTCGTTGCCAATTACCAGAAGCGCTTCAAGGTGGCGCTGCGCCCCGGCCTGCCGCGCTTTTGCGGTGGCCTGGCGGGCTACTTCGGGTATGACACGGTGCGCTACATCGAGAAGAAGCTCGAGAAAAGCTGCCCGCCCGACGCGCTGGGCTGCCCCGACATCCTGCTGCTGCAGTGCGAGGAACTGGCCGTCATCGACAACCTCTCGGGCAAGCTCTACCTCATCGTGTATGCCGACCCGTCGCAGCCCGAGGCCTATGCCAACGCCAAGCGGCGACTGCGCGGCCTGCGCGAGCAGCTCAAGTATTCGGTCAGCGCGCCGGTAGTGAAGGCCTCGCAGGCGCACCCGCCGCAGCGCAGCTTTGCCAAGGCCGACTACCTGGCCGCGGTGGAGCGGGCCAAGGAACTGATTGCGGCGGGCGACTTCATGCAGGTGCAGGTGGGCCAGCGCATCAGCAAGCGCTACACCGAGTCGCCCCTGTCGCTGTACCGCGCCCTGCGCTCGCTCAACCCGAGCCCCTACATGTACTACTACGACCTGGGCGACTTCCATGTGGTGGGGGCATCGCCGGAGATCCTGGTGCGCCAGGAAAACACTGGCGAGGGCGAGCAGAAGATCACCATCCGCCCGCTGGCCGGCACGCGTCCGCGCGGTGCGTCCATCGAACTGGACAAGGCCGCCGAGGTCGAACTCGTGAACGACCCGAAGGAGCGCGCCGAGCACGTCATGCTGATCGATCTGGCGCGCAACGACATCGGCCGCATTGCCAAGACCGGCACCGTCAAGGTCACCGAAGCCTTTGCGGTGGAGCGCTACAGCCACGTGATGCACATCGTGAGCAACGTCGAGGGCACGCTGAAGGACGGCATGACCGCCATCGACGTGCTCAAGGCCACCTTCCCGGCCGGCACGCTCACCGGCGCGCCCAAGGTACACGCCATGGAGCTCATTGACCAGCTCGAGCCCACCAAGCGCGGCCTGTACGGCGGCGCCTGCGGCTACATCAGCTATGCCGGCGACATGGACGTGGCCATTGCCATCCGAACCGGCATCGTGAAGGACCAGACGCTGCACGTGCAGGCCGCGGCGGGCGTGGTGGCCGACTCGGTGCCCGAGCTGGAATGGAAGGAAACCGAAGCCAAAGCGCGTGCCCTGCTGCGTGCGGCAGAGCTGGTGGAAGAAGGACTGGAGTGAGCGCGATGACCAAGCTTTTGATGATCGACAACTACGACTCCTTCACCTACAACCTGGTGCAGTACTTCGGCGAGCTGGGGGCGGACGTGCAGGTGCATCGCAACGACGAGATCGACCTGGCCGGCATCGCCGCGCTGATCGACGGCGGCGTGACCCGGCTGGTGGTGTCGCCGGGGCCGTGCTCGCCGGCAGAGGCGGGCGTGTCGGTGGCTGCCATCAAGGAGTTCGCCGGCAAGCTGCCCATCCTGGGTGTGTGCCTGGGGCATCAATCCATCGGCGCGGCCTTCGGCGGCAAGATCGTGCGGGCGCAACAGCTCATGCATGGCAAGACCAGCGAGATCAGCACCACGCGCGAAGGTGTGTTCGCCGGCCTGCCGGATCGCTTTACCGTCAACCGCTACCACTCGCTCTCGATCGAGCGCGCCACCTGCCCGAAGGAACTGGTGGTTACCGCCTGGACCGATGACGGCGAGATCATGGGCGTGCGCCACAGCGGCTTTGCGCACGACGTGCGCATCGAAGGCGTGCAGTTCCATCCCGAATCCATCCTGACCGAGCATGGCCACGCCATGCTGAAGAACTTCCTGTCCTAGGAGACAAGCCCATGACCACGCCCCAAGCGGTCGACTTGCGCAGCGATACAGTGACGCAACCCACGGCCGCGATGCGGGCCGCCATGATGGCGGCGCCGCTGGGCGACGATGTGTTCGGCACCGATCCCAGCGTCAACGCACTGCAGGAAAAGATCGCCGGCCTGCTCGGTTTCGAAGCGGCGCTGTTCGTGCCCACCGGCACCCAGAGCAACCTGTGCGCCATCCTCTCGCATTGCCAGCGTGGCGACGAATACATCGTTGGCCAGCAGGCGCACTGCTATCGCTGGGAAGGCGGCGGCGCCGCGGTGTTCGGCAGCGTGCAACCGCAGCCGCTGGAGCACCAGGCCGACGGCACCTTCAAGCTGGCGGACATCGAAGGCGCCATCAAGCCCGACGATGCGCATTTCGCGCGCACCCGCGTGCTGGCACTGGAAAACACCTTGGGCGGCAAGCTGCTGCCCTTCGAGTTCGTGCAGGCGGCAACCCAGCTGGCCAGGGCCAAGGGGTTGCAGCGGCACCTGGACGGCGCGCGTCTTTTCAACGCCGCCGTGGCGCAGTCGGCGCAAACCGGCAGCGCGGTACGCGATGAAGCGCGCCGCATCGCCCAGTGCTTCGACAGCGTTTCGGTGTGCTTCAGCAAGGGGCTGGGCGCACCAGTGGGGTCCGCATTGTGTGGTTCGCGCGAGTTCATTGCACGCGCCCATCGCATCCGCAAGATGGCCGGCGGTGGCATGCGCCAGGCTGGCCTGCTGGCGGCTGCAGCCTCGCATGCGCTCGATCACCACGTCGACCGATTGGCGCAGGACCATGCACTCGCGCGCCGCCTGGCCGACGGCCTGGAAGGTGTTGCCGGTCTCGCGGTGGAGCCGCCGCAGAGCAACATCGTTTTCATCGACCTGAGCGACGAGGCCAAGCCGCGAATGAACGACCTGCTGGCGCATCTGAAGTCGCAGGGCATCCTGGCCACGGGCCTGTATCGCCTGCGCTTCGTCACGCACCTGGACGTGGATGCAGCAGGCGTCGAGCGCGCCATCGCGGCCATTCGCCAGTTCTTCCGTGCCTGAAGCCAAGGAGCTCGTCACATGCCCGACACGCCTGCCTTGCTGGCCTTCATCGCGGCCGGCCTGCTGCTCAACCTGACGCCGGGGCCGGACGTCTTCTACATCGTCAACCATGCGCTGCGCAGCGGCGTGCGTGCGGGTCTGGTCGCGGCGCTGGGCATCACGGCCGGATGCTGCGTGCACATTGCCGCGGCAGCCATCGGCGTGAGCGCGCTGGTGGCAGCGTCCGCCACGGCCTTCACCGTGCTCAAGTGGGTGGGGGCGGCGTACCTGGTGTACGTGGGCGCGTCGATGCTGCTGTCGCGTTCGAAACCTGCCTCGATGCCGACCGCTGCCGCTTCAGTTGCGCCGGCTGCGTCGCTGCCCGCGATCTTCAGCCGGGGCTTCCTGACCAATGCGCTGAATCCGAAGGTCGCCTTGTTCTTCCTGGCCTTCGTGCCGCAGTTCATTCCGCACGATGCGCCGCATCCTTCGCTGACTTTCCTGCTGCTGGGCCTGCTGTTCAACTTCAACGGCATGTGGGTCAATTTCGGCTGGGCCCTGGCGGCCGCCTGGATGGCCCGCCGCGTGGGCCTGGTGGCCCGCGGCGTGCGCTGGCTCGAACGTGCCGCGGGTGCCATCTTCATCGGCTTCGGCATCCAGTTGGCGCTGGCCGATGCCCCCAGACACTGAACGA
Organism: Pseudomonadota bacterium; assembly: GCA_018241225.1. Taxonomy (GTDB): domain Bacteria; phylum Pseudomonadota; class Gammaproteobacteria; order Burkholderiales; family Burkholderiaceae_C; genus Variovorax. The sequence goes on along the minus strand of JAFEEG010000020.1, from coordinate 97,383 downwards.
ATCTCGTGGAGAGAAATATGTCCATTACCCCTCAAGAAGCGCTCCAGCGCACCATCGAGCACCGCGAGGTGTTCCACGACGAAATGCTGCACATCGTGCGGCTGATCATGAGCGGCGAATGCTCGCCTGTCATGATGGCCGCGCTCATCACCGGCCTGCGCGTGAAGAAGGAAACCATCGGCGAGATCACCGCCGCTGCGCAAGTCATGCGCGAAGTGGCGACAAAGGTGCCGGTGGCCGACACCACCAACCTGGTGGACATCGTGGGCACCGGTGGCGACGGCTCGCACACCTTCAACATCTCGACCTGCTCGATGTTCGTGGCGGCCGCGGCGGGCGCCAAGGTCAGCAAGCATGGCGGGCGCAGCGTGAGCAGCAAGTCGGGCAGCGCGGACGTGCTCGAGTCGCTGGGCGTCAACATCAACCTCAAGCCCGAGCAGATCGCGGCCAGCATTGCGGAGGTGGGCATCGGCTTCATGTTCGCGCCCAACCATCACCCGGCCATGAAGAACGTGGCGCCCGTGCGCAAGGAGCTGGGCATCAAGACCATCTTCAACATCCTGGGGCCGCTGACCAATCCGGCGGGCGCGCCCAACATTCTCATGGGCGTGTTCCACCCCGACCTGGTGGGCATCCAGGTGCGCGCACTGCAGCGGCTGGGCGCCGAGCACGCCCTGGTCGTCTACGGCCGTGACGGCATGGACGAGATCTCGCTGGGCGCCGCCACCATGATCGGTGAGCTGCGTAACGGCGAGATCCGCGAGTACGAGCTGCACCCGGAAGACTTCGGCTTCGCCATGTCCAGCAACCGTTCGCTGCGGGTGGAAACGCCGGAGCAGTCCAAGGAGATGCTGCAGGGCGTGCTCGATGGCGAGCCGGGCCCGGCTCGCGACATCGTGCTGCTCAATGCCGGCGCAGCGCTGTATGCGGGCAACGTGGTGGATTCCATCGCCGATGGCATCGATCGCGCACGTGCGGCCATCGACTCGGGCGCAGCCAAGGCCAAGCTGGCACAGCTCGTGGCATTCAGCGGCGCGGTTGCGGCCAAGGGGGCTTGAAGCATGTCGGACATCCTGAACAAGATCGTTGACGTCAAGCGCGAGGAAGTCGCAGCGGCCAAGAAGCGTGCTTCCCTCGAGGCGGTGCGCTTCGACGCGGAAAGCCGCGTGCTCACGCGCGACTTCGTTGGTGCGCTTCGCAGCAAGATCGCAGCAGGCCAGGCCGGCGTGATCGCCGAGGTGAAAAAGGCCAGCCCGAGCAAAGGCGTGCTGCGCCCCGACTTCATTCCTGCCGACATCGCCCAGAGCTATGCGGAAGGTGACGGCAAGGTGAGCGCGGCTTGTCTCTCGGTGCTGACCGACAAGCAGTTCTTCCAAGGCGGCGTGGACTACCTCAAGCAAGCACGCGCCTCGTGCGAGCTTCCGGTGCTGCGCAAGGATTTCATGGTCGACGCCTACCAGATCTACGAGTCGCGCTCGATCGGCGCCGACGCAGTGCTCCTGATTGCCGCCTGCTTGGACGACGCACAGATGCGCGACTTCGAGGCCATTGCGCGAGGGCTGGACATGGCCGTGCTGGTTGAAGTGCACGACCAGGCCGAGATGGAACGCGCGCTCAAGCTGAAAACGCCGCTCATTGGCGTGAACAACCGAAACCTGCGCACCTTCGAGGTCTCGATCGACAACACCCTGGCACTGATGCCCATGGTGCCGCCTGACCGCCTGCTGGTGACCGAATCGGGCGTCGGCACGCAGGCCGACGTACGCAAGCTGCGCGATGCAGGCGTGCATGCTTTCCTTGTGGGCGAAGCCTTCATGCGGGCGCCCGAGCCGGGCCTGGCGCTGGCTGAGCTGTTCCAATGAGTGCCACCCAGCTCGCCAGCGCCGACCCGTCGCAGTGGCCGGTGGCGCCGGGCTGGCAGCCGCTGGTGGATGAGTTCTTTGCCGGTGGCGTGGGGCAGCGCCTGCTGGGGTTTCTGCAGCAGCGGCTGGATGCCGGTGCTGTCATCTTCCCGCCGCAGCCATTGCGCGCGCTGCAGCTCACGCCCCCCGAAACGGTGCGCATCGTGATCCTGGGGCAGGACCCCTATCACGGGCGCGGCCAGGCCGAGGGCCTGGCCTTTTCGGTGGCGCCCGGCGTCGCATTGCCGCCCTCGCTGCGCAACATCTTCAAGGAGCTCCAGCGCGATCTGGGCGTGGCGCCACCGCCATTTCCCGATCCGGGCGGCAGTCTGGTGAAGTGGGCAACGCACGGCGTCCTGCTTCTCAACACCTGCCTGACGGTCGAGGAAGGCCAGGCGGCGAGTCATTCGGGGCGCGGCTGGGAGGATCTGACCGACGCGGTGATCCGGCATGTCGCACAGGGCGATCGCCCTGTGATGTTCATGCTCTGGGGCTCGCATGCCCAGAGCAAGCGCGCACTGATCGATGCTGGGAGGCACAAGATCCTGGTGGCCAACCATCCGTCGCCCCTGTCGGCGCTGAGACCGCCGATTCCGTTCATCGGCTGCGGCCATTTCGGGCAAGCGCGCGCCTGGCGCGAAAGCTCTGCGGATGCCGCCTAAATAACACCCGGGTCGAAATAGTTTTCGTAACAGGGTAAACCCGGAGGCTGGTTGCGGTTATGCTTCACGCCGTCGATTTTTCTGAGGCGCATGGCGCCGCGGAAGCTTCAGTACCTTGGGCGCAAGTCCATCAAGGGTACTTGGGGATATCGACGTTCACCTCGAAACATGCTATATTTCGAGGTTCGCCGGAGAGGTGGCCGAGTGGTTAATGGCAGCAGACTGTAAATCTGCCGGTTTATACCTACGCTGGTTCGAATCCAGCCCTCTCCACCAGCGAAGAAAAAGGATTTTTGCAGGACGCAATAGAGCGACGAGCGAAGTGACGGATTTCGGGGCTTGAACCCGGCTTCATGGGCGTGGTCATTGAGTGATCGCCCGCGATGCGGGAGTAGTTCAATGGTAGAACCCCAGCCTTCCAAGCTGATGACGCGGGTTCGATTCCCGTCTCCCGCTCCAAAGAGTTCTTGAGTTCGTTGTTCGGCGTCCTGTTTGGTTTTGACGGTTAAAGCCCTTTTGGCTCAGTGGTAGAGCACTCCCTTGGTAAGGGAGAGGTCGCGGGTCCGATTCCCGCAAAGGGCACCATTTCTCGGGTCGAGCTGGCAATGTGGTTAGGCGGCCGGCCCGCTGTAGTTGTACTGATCCAGTTTTTTTCGGAGTCGAGAAAATGGCAAAAGGAAAGTTTGAGCGCACCAAGCCGCACGTGAACGTGGGCACCATTGGTCACGTGGACCATGGCAAGACGACGCTGACGGCGGCGATCGCCACGGTGCTGTCGGCCAAGTTCGGCGGCGAAGCCAAGGCTTACGACCAGATCGACGCGGCTCCCGAAGAAAAGGCACGCGGCATCACCATCAACACCGCGCACGTCGAGTACGAAACGGCCAACCGCCACTACGCACACGTGGACTGCCCCGGCCACGCCGACTATGTGAAGAACATGATCACCGGCGCTGCCCAGATGGACGGCGCCATCCTGGTGTGCTCGGCCGCTGACGGCCCGATGCCCCAGACGCGTGAGCACATCCTGCTGGCTCGCCAGGTGGGCGTGGGCTACATCATCGTGTTCCTGAACAAGTGCGACATGGTCGACGACAAGGAACTGCTGGAGCTGGTGGAAATGGAAGTCCGCGAACTGCTGGACAAGTACGAATTCCCCGGCGATGCCACCCCCATCATCCATGGCTCGGCCAAGCTGGCGCTGGAAGGCGACAAGGGCGAGCTGGGCGAAGGCGCCATCATGAAGCTGGCCGAAGCGCTGGACAGCTACATCCCCACGCCTGAGCGCGCTGTGGACGGCACCTTCCTGATGCCTGTGGAAGACGTGTTCTCGATCTCCGGTCGCGGCACGGTGGTCACCGGCGCCGTCGAGCGCGGCGTGATCAAGGTTGGCGAGGAAATCGAAATCGTCGGTATCCGCCCCACCCAGAAGACCACCTGCACGGGCGTGGAAAT
>JAFEEG010000020.1:0-93352 GCA_018241225.1 Pseudomonadota bacterium | reverse complement strand
CGCGGCCAAGTGCTGTGCAAGCCCGGCTCGATCAAGCCGCACACGCACTTCACCGCTGAGGTGTATGTGCTGAGCAAGGACGAAGGTGGCCGTCACACGCCGTTCTTCAACAACTACCGTCCGCAGTTCTACTTCCGCACGACCGACGTCACGGGCTCCATCGAGCTGCCCAAGGACAAGGAAATGGTCATGCCTGGCGACAACGTGTCGATCACCGTCAAGCTGATCGCCCCCATCGCCATGGAAGAAGGTCTGCGCTTCGCTATCCGCGAAGGCGGCCGGACCGTGGGTTCGGGCGTCGTGGCCAAGATCCTCGAGTAATCAGCAAGAGGAACGAAGCACCATGGCTACCAAGCAAAAGATCCGTATCCGCCTCAAGGCCTTCGACTACAAGCTGATCGACCAGTCGGCTGCCGAGATCGTGGACACCGCCAAGCGCACCGGCGCGATCGTCAAGGGCCCCGTGCCCCTGCCGACCCGCATGCGTCGTTTCGACATCCTGCGTTCGCCGCACGTCAACAAGTCCAGCCGTGACCAGTTCGAGATCCGCACGCACCAGCGTCTGATGGACATCGTCGATCCCACGGACAAGACCGTCGACGCGCTGATGAAGCTCGACCTGCCCGCCGGCGTCGACGTGGAAATCAAGCTCCAGTAAGCTTGCGCAGGCGAAGTTCGCCAGGGCCCGTTCGCAGAAATGCGAACGGGCCTTTTTCGTTGGGAGGCGCCTGCAAATATGGCATGCTGCCGAAACTGTTAACCAATGGTGCTCGCGAGCCAAAGGGGAGGACTCCAGATGAATTTGCGACGCGTACTCCAGTCGGGAGTGCTGGCGCTCGCTGTCAGCCTCGGGGGGTGCGGGGGCGGAGGCGGAGGCGGCGGCGGGGCAACAAGTGCACCGGCCACGATCGACGGAACCGTCACTTATGACTACGTGCCCAACCTGACAGGGGCGCTGGACTACAGCGCAACGGTCTCCCGGCCGGTGCGCGGCGCAGGCGTGGACATCGTCGACTCGCAAACCGGCGCCGTGCTGGGGAGCACCGCGACCGACGACAACGGCCACTACACCGCGACGGTGACGCCCCGCGGATCCATGAGCGTGCGGGTGCGCGCTCAGTTGGCCCGCCTTGCACCGGGCCCGGCCTGGGACGTCACCGTGCGGGACAACACGCGCTCCGACGCACTCTACGCGCTGGAGTCGCCCACTTTCAGCGTGTCGGGCTCATCGGCAACCCGTGATCTGCACGCGGCCTCTGGCTGGGGCGGGCGCAGCTATACCGGCGACCGCCTGGCCGCGCCATTTGCCATCCTCGATACCGTCTACACGGCCATGGGCAAGGTGGTTTCGGTGGCTGCCAACGCCAGCTTTCCGCCTTTGCGCGTCTTCTGGAGCACGCGCAACGCGCCATCGGTTGGGCTCGTTTCCCAAGGGCAGATCGGCACCACCTCGTTCATCGCCGCAAACGATGGGGCCGAAATTCTCGTTCTGGGCAAGGAAGACGTCGACACGGACGAGTTCGATCCGTCGGTCATTGCCCACGAGTGGGGGCACTACTACCAGGTTGCGTTCAGTCGGGACGATTCGCCAGGCGGCTCGCATGACGTCAGCGACCTGCTGGACCAGCGTCTGGCCTTCTCCGAAGGGTGGGGCAATGCCTGGTCCGGCATTGCACTCGGCAAACGCAACTACACCGATTCGCTCGCGACCGCGCAAGGCGAGGGCATGAACATGGACCTGATCGCGAATCCGGGCGGACTGCTCGGGTGGTACCGGGAGGCATCGGTGCAGTCGGTGATCTGGCAGCTCAACAATCGCTTCGGCTTTGCGGGAATTCAGCAGGCCATGACTGGCACCATGCGCACCACGCGCACGGTCACCACGATTCATGCGTTCGCGGCCGCGTATGCCGCCGCCGCACCAATCGCAAGCGCCGACTTGTCGGCGCTGCTGGTGGCGCAGTCGATCAGTGGCGCCACCGACGACCCCTGGGCGACGAACGAAACCAATCGCGCGGGGCTTGCGGCCGGTCCGATGTACATCCCCATTGCCAGCGGCATTGCCGCTACAGGTTGTGTGACCAACCAGTACGGTGAAGACAACAAGCTTGGCAACATCGTCTACTTCCGAATGACGGTGCCCAGTGCCCGTTCGTACCAGATCAGTGTTTCGGGGCCGGGTGCTTCCGACCCCGATTTCGATGTGTTCGCCGCCGGCCGCCTGAGCAGCAGCCTGGGCTTGGGCAGCAGCGAGACCGCCACCGTCAACCTGCCGGCGGGCGATATCGTTCTGGCGGTGAATGACGCCAACAATTCTTCATCCAAGACCTGTTTCAGCGTCCAGATCCAGTGAGCGGCCCATGACCAGTCGTCTACAACGTCTCGCAGTACTCGCCTCGGTGGCCGTGGCCGGTGCCTCGCTTTCCGCGGCTTGTGCCATTGCGGCGCAGCCCGCGTCGACCCAGCCGCTCGTCGTTTCCGCACAGAAGCCTAATGGCTCAGGCGTGGAGCTTCGCTATCGGGTCCTGGACACGCCGGCCCTGGGCCAACCCGCGCGCGTGGAAATCGTCCTGGGGAAAATCAAGGATCCGTCCGGCGCCACCGTGAGGTTCACCGCGGACCCGACGTTGCGCCTGGCCAGTGGCGGCACGCAGGCGACCCTGCCCCCCGGCGAGACCACCACCCTCACGGTGACCGTGGTTCCCCAGGAGGAAGGCCTGGCCTACCTCAATGTCTTCACCTCGCAGAATGGCTTGATCAGTTCCACGTCCATCCCGATCCAGGCTGGCGCCGCCACCCCGGCCAGCAAGAAGATGGGCGCCGGCAAGCTCAAGGACACGCCAGAAGGCGAAAAGATCCTGGTCATGCCCGTGAAGTAGGGTGCCTGCCGCAAGCGCGGCCATGACAACTTGCGGGAAAACCCGGCGCAGGCTACAATTGCCGGCTCTGCCTTTTTTGCGCCCTGAGTGGGCGTATTGCCGTTGCTGGTGCCAAGTGCGCCGGGTGGCCGTAGCAGAGCATTCATCAACCTTCTCTCGCAGTCCCTTTGACCAGGGCAAACGCTGTCGCCAATTGAAGTGGCAGCGGCGGGAGTTTCGGAGAAAAAGCAATGAGTCTGAGCAACTCCCTCGGGTTGCTGGGCCGCAAGGTGGGCATGATGCGCCTGTTCACCGATGACGGGGACGCAGTTCCTGTCACGGTGGTGGACGTGTCCAACAACCGCGTGACCCAGGTCAAAACCCAAGAGAACGACGGCTACGTCGCTCTGCAAGTGACGTTTGGCGCACGCAAGGCATCTCGCGTGACCAAGCCGCAAGCCGGCCACCTCGCCAAGGCGGGTGTGGAAGCCGGTGAAATCACCCGCGAATTCCGTGTCACCGCCGATGCGGCTGCCCAGCACCAGGCTGGCGGCGCCATCGCCGTGGGCAGCGTGTTTGCGGTGGGCCAGAAGGTCGACGTGCAAGGCACCTCGATCGGCAAGGGCTTCGCAGGCACCATCAAGCGCCACAACTTCAGCTCGCAGCGCGCGTCGCACGGTAACAGCCGTTCGCACAACGTGCCGGGCTCGATCTCGATGGCGCAAGATCCGGGTCGCGTGTTCCCGGGCAAGAAGATGACCGGCCACATGGGCGACGAGACCGTCACCACCCAGAACCTGGACGTCATCCGCATCGACGAAGCCCGTCAGCTGCTGCTGATCAAGGGTGCGATTCCCGGCGCCAAGGGCGGTTTCGTGACCGTCCGTCCGGCCATCAAGGCCAAGGCGACCGCACAAGGAGCGAAGTAATGGAACTCGAACTCCTGAACGAACAAGGTCAAGCTGCGTCGAAATTCGACGCCCCCGAGACCGTTTTCGGTCGTGACTACAACGAAGACCTGGTTCACCAGATCGTTGTCGCTTACCAGGCGAACGCGCGTCAGGGCACCCGTGCCCAGAAGGACCGCGAGCAGGTCAAGCACTCGACCAAGAAGCCTTTCAAGCAAAAGGGAACGGGCCGCGCCCGTGCCGGTATGACTTCCTCGCCGCTGTGGCGCGGGGGCGGCCGCATCTTCCCGAACAGCCCGGAAGAAAACTTCACCCAGAAGATCAACAAGAAGATGTACCGCGCCGGCATGGCCTCCATCTTCTCGCAGCTCGCCCGTGAAGGCCGTCTGGCCGTTGTCGACTCCATCAAGGTCGACTCGCCCAAGACCAAGCCCCTGGCCGCCAAGTTCAAGGCGATGAACCTCGAGTCCGTGCTCGTGATCGCCGAGGAAGTCGACGAGAACCTGTACCTGGCCTCGCGCAACCTCGTGAACGTGCTGGTGGTCGAGCCGCGTTACGCCGATCCCGTCTCGCTCGTGCACTACAAGAAGGTGCTCGTGACCAAGGGCGCGGTCGACAAGCTCAAGGAGATGTTCGCATGAGCCGCGTGAACCCCACCCCCGCACAACGTACGTTCGACGAAGGCCGCCTGATGCAGGTGCTGGTCGCCCCGATCGTGTCCGAAAAGGCCACGATGGTCGGCGAGAAGTCGAATGCCGTCACTTTCAAGGTGCTGCAGGACGCCACCAAGCCGGAGATCAAGGCCGCTGTTGAACTGATGTTCAAGGTCGAGGTCAAGGGCGTGTCCGTTGCCAACATCAAGGGCAAGACCAAGCGCTTCGGCAAGTCCGTGGGCCGCCGCGACAACGTTCGCAAGGCCTACGTCACGCTCAAGCAGGGTCAAGAGCTCAACCTCGTCGGAGAGGGCGCTTAAATCATGGCCGTCATCAAGATGAAACCCACTTCGCCGGGCCAACGCGGCGCGGTGAAGATTTCGCGTGATCACCTGTACAAGGGTGACGCCTACGCTCCCCTGCTGGAACCCCAGTTCCAGAAGGCCGGCCGCAACAACAACGGCCACATCACCACCCGTCACAAGGGCGGTGGTCACAAGCACCACTACCGCGTGGTCGACTTCGTGCGCAACAAGGACGGCATCCCCGCCAAGGTCGAGCGCATCGAATACGACCCGAACCGTACCGCGCACATCGCGCTGGTGTGCTACGCCGACGGCGAGCGCCGCTACATCATCGCTCCGCGTGGCCTGGAAGCAGGCGCCACGCTGCTGAGCGGTTCTGAAGCGCCGATCCGCGCCGGCAACACCCTGCCGATCCGCAACATCCCCGTGGGCTCGACCATCCACTGCATCGAACTGCAGCCCGGCAAGGGCGCGCAGATCGCTCGCTCGGCTGGTACGTCTGCAACCCTGCTGGCACGCGAAGGCGTGTACGCACAGGTTCGCATGCGCTCCGGTGAAGTTCGCAAGATCCACATCGAGTGCCGCGCCACCATTGGTGAAGTCGCCAACGAAGAACACAGCCTGCGCCAGCTCGGCAAGGCCGGTGTGAAGCGCCACATGGGTATTCGCCCGACCGTTCGCGGCGTGGTGATGAACCCGGTTGACCACCCGCACGGTGGCGGCGAAGGCAAGACCGGTGAAGGTCGCCACCCGGTGGATCCGTGGGGCAACCTCACCAAGGGCTATCGCACCCGCAACAACAAGCGCACGCAAGTCTTCATCGTGTCGCGTCGCAAGAAGTAAGGGACACGTTCATGACTCGTTCTCTCAAAAAGGGTCCGTTCGTCGATCACCACCTGTTGGCCAAGGCCGACAAGGCCGTGACCACCAAGGACAAGAAGCCGATCAAGACCTGGTCGCGCCGCTCGATGGTTCTGCCCGAGTTCATCGGTCTGACCATCGCCGTGCACAACGGCAAGCAACACGTGCCTGTGTACATCACCGATCAAATGGTCGGCCACAAGCTCGGCGAATTTGCGCTCACGCGCACGTTCAAGGGCCACCCCGCGGACAAGAAAGTCCAGAAGAAGTAATAGGAGAAGACCATGTCTGAAACACGTGCAGTCCTCCGCGGCGTCCGCCTTTCGGTCGACAAGGGCCGTCTGGTCGCCGACCTGATCCGCGGCAAGAAGGTCGATCAAGCGCTCAACATTCTGCAATTCACGCAGAAGAAGGCCGCTGTGATCGTCAAGAAGGTGCTCGAGTCGGCCATCGCCAACGCAGAGCACAACGACGGTGCCGACATCGACGAACTGAAGGTCAAGACCATCTACGTCGAACAAGGCGCCACGCTCAAGCGCTTCACGGCCCGTGCAAAGGGTCGCGGCAATCGCATCAGCAAGCCCACGTGCCACGTGTACGTGACGGTTGGCAACTAAGTAGGTCTGGAAGACTATGGGACAAAAAATCCACCCGACCGGCTTCCGCCTCGCGGTCAGCCGCAACTGGGCCAGCCGCTGGTACGCCAATGACCGCGATTTCGCAGGCATGCTGGCCGAAGACATCAAGGTGCGCGAGTACCTGAAGAAGAAGCTCAAGAACGCGTCGGTTTCGCGCGTGCTGATCGAGCGCCCCGCCAAGAACGCCCGCATCACGATCTACTCGGCACGTCCGGGCGTCGTGATCGGCAAGAAGGGCGAGGACATCGAGAACCTCAAGCGCGACCTCGGCAAGCAGCTGGGCGTGCCGGTGGCAGTGAACATCGAGGAAGTGCGCAAGCCCGAAATCGATGCTCAGCTGATCGCCGACTCGATCACGCAGCAGCTCGAAAAGCGCATCATGTTCCGCCGCGCCATGAAGCGCGCCATGCAGAACGCGATGCGTCTGGGCGCCCAGGGCATCAAGATCATGTCCGCCGGCCGCCTGAACGGCATCGAAATCGCACGTACCGAGTGGTACCGGGAAGGCCGCGTGCCGCTTCACACCCTGCGTGCCGACATCGACTACGGCTTCTCCGAAGCCAAGACCACCTACGGCGTCATCGGCGTCAAGGTGTGGGTCTACAAGGGCGACACGCTGGGCCGCAACGACCTGCCCGCCGTCGAGACCCCGCGTCCCGAAGAAGAGCGCCGCCCCCGTGGCCCGCGTCGTGATGGCCGTCCTGGTGGCGACCGTCCCGGTTCGGACCGTCGTGGCCCGCGCGCTGGTGCCCGCGGCCCCATCGGTGGCAACACCGCCCCGGCCGACGGCAGCGACAAGCCTGCCGAAGCCACCGGTGCAGACTCGAAACCCGCCGTTAAGCGCGTCCGCAAAGCCGCGCCCGCTGCAGCAGCGGACGGTGCCAAGTCCGAGTAATCGGGCTTAGAACTACGGAGTAATCAATCATGCTGCAACCTGCACGCAGAAAGTACCGTAAGGAGCAGAAGGGTCGCAATACCGGCGTGGCAACGCGCGGTAATGCCGTCTCTTTCGGCGACTTCGGCCTCAAGTCCGTCGATCGCGGCCGCCTCACGGCGCGCCAGATCGAAGCCGCACGTCGTGCCATCTCGCGTCACGTCAAGCGCGGTGGCCGCATCTGGATTCGTGTGTTCCCCGACAAGCCGATTTCGACCAAGCCCGCAGAAGTGCGGATGGGTAACGGCAAGGGCAACCCCGAGTACTACGTGGCTGAGATCCAGCCGGGCAAGGTGATCTACGAGATCGTCGGTGTGCCCGAGGAACTCGCACGCGAAGCGTTCCGCCTGGCTGCCGCCAAGCTGCCGCTGCGCACCACCTTCGTTGCACGCCAGCTCGGCGCCTGATTCAGGAGGACACGAACATGGCAACCCGCAACAAGAAGGCCGCCCCGGCCAAGGTGAGCAAGGCAGCTGCGCTGCGCGAAAAGGACGTCGCTGGCCTGCAAACCGAAATCAAGGACCTGCAGAAGGCCCACTTCGGCCTGCGCATGCAAAAGGCCACGCAGCAACTGTCGAACCTGGCAACGCTGCGTACCACGCGTCGCGACATCGCTCGCGCCAAGACCATCCTTGCTCAAAAGCAAGAGCAAGCCGCCAAGTAAGGAGTGAACATGACGGAAGCTAAAAAATCCCTCAAGCGCACCCTGATCGGCAAGGTCGTCAGCGACAAGCGCGCCAAGACCGTCACGGTGCTGGTGGAGCGTCGCGTGAAGCACGAGCTCTACGGCAAGATCGTGGCCAAGACCAGCAAGTACCACGCGCACGACGAAAAGGGCGAGTACAAGCTGGGCGACATCATCGAGATTACGGAATCGCGTCCGATCTCGAAGACCAAGAACTGGGTGGTGACCCGCCTGGTCGAGAAGGCTGCCGCCGTCTAAGACGCTGCACCTAAATGCGCTGCCATCCGGCGGCGAACACGAAAACGGCCCACAATGTTGGGCCGTTTTTCTTTTTATTTGGAGTGACATCAATGATCAAAGTTGGCGACAGCCTTCCCCAAGCAACGCTGCAGGAGTACTCGGAAGTCGAAGGCGAGGGCTGCAGCATTGGCCCGAACCCCGTGGACGTCGCCAAGGCTTCGGCCGGCAAGACCATTGCGCTGTTCGCCCTGCCGGGTGCCTTCACGCCTACCTGCTCTGCCAAGCACGTCCCAGGCTACGTGCAGCAGTTTGACGAATTCAAGGCCGCAGGCGTGGATGAGATCTGGTGTGTCAGCGTGAACGACGCCTTCGTGATGGGCGCCTGGGCGCGCGAGCAGAAGACCGCCGGCAAGGTGCGCATGCTGGGCGACGGCAGCGCGGATTTCGCCAAGGCGACCGGCCTCACGCTGGACCTGACGGCACGCGGCATGGGCCTGCGCAGCAACCGCTATTCGATGCTGGTCAAGGACGGCAAGGTGACTTCGCTCAACGTCGAGGCGCCCGGCAAGTTCGAAGTGAGCGACGCGGCCACGCTGCTCAAGCAGGCCAAGGGCTGATCCGGCACGGGCCGCCGACGCGCGGCCCGGTGGTCAAAGGTCGACCTTGAGGTAGTGCGAGCCCGCGATCGGATTGTGATAGTAGGGCGGCACTTCCTCGAATCCCAGGTCCTCGTAGAGCGTGCGGGCAGCTTCCATGTCGTCCAGCGTGTCGAGCAACACGCAGGCGTAGCCCGCACCACGCGCGACATCGAGGATTGCCTCGGTCAGTTGCCGCCCCAACCCCATGCCGCGGAACGCAGGGCGCACATACAGGCGCTTCATCTCTGCGGCGTTGGGGTAGTCGGCGGCGTCCAGTGGCCGCAAGGCGCAGCATGCCGCGACATGCGCCGTGCGACCGTCGCTGCGCGCAAGCTGTCCAGTAGCGCCGCCGCGATCGCCTGGCGACGCATCGATGAGTGCCAGCAAGATAGCTCCCCGCGGCTCGGCGTAGTCGCCGGGCAACTGTGCGAGTTCTTCCTCGAAGTTCTGGAAGCACAAGTCCACGTCGAGCGAGTCGGCGTACTCGCGGAAGATGCTTCGCGAGGCGTCGATCTCGAGCGGCTCGACGGCAGTGATGATGACCACGTTGGGCGCGTCAGCCAACGGCAAAGGGCGGGATGCGGAATAGCTCATAGACGCAAGGTCGAGATCCAGAAGGCGAAGCCGGCGCAGGCTCCGAAGATGACGAGCGCCAGCAGGCGCGAGCCAGCGGTGTCGCGGCTGGCCGCAGCGGTGTGTGTCAGCAACTTGTCGCCAGAAAGCATCGGCTTGACCAACTGTTGGCGACGCACACGCACATAGAACGCGATGGCCAGCACATGCAGGATCACCAGCACCAGGATGACCCACTTGCCGGCTGCCGCATGCCAGGTGCTGGCCAGGTGAACGGTCGCGTTGGAAACAAAGCGGGTCAGCGGGCCGGACGCCGAAACTTCGTCGTCCGACACCAGTCCGGTGGCCACCTGCGCGGCCAGAAAGGCCAGCATGGCAAACACCGACAGCGCACCCAACGGCGTGTGGCCTACCCGTTGATCGGGATGAGCGCTGCCGCGCAGGTAGCCCATCAGCGTCGCGGGTGAATACATGAAGCTCGCAAAGCGCGACCAGCGGCCGCCGATGACGCCCCAGATCAGCCGAAACAGGACCAGTGCCAGCACAAGGTAGCCGATTCGGAAGTGCCACTCCATCACACCGGCTAGACCTGTGACAAGTTGGCCGAGGACGGCCAGTGCAAGCACCCAGTGAAAGAGCCGCGTCGGAAGGTCCCACACCCGCACGCGTACGGTCGGACCCGCTTCGAGTTCGCCAAAACCGGTAGTCAAGGGGGCAGGGTCGGGCATCGGGTTGGCACAGCCAGGCAAGAAGGCTTTGCCGCAGGAAGTGGTGGAAGGCGCAGATTAGCAAAGCTGGGTGCCGCTCAGCCTCGGGGTTGTTTCTATGCGCTTCGGTGCACCCGCTCCTACACTGGCGCGTCGCTGCGGTCCGGCAGCGGCTTTCCAATGCTCAAGAAGAAAGGAAACCCATGATCAGTCGCCTTGTCCCGGTCTTGCTGGCAGCCGCCAGTGTCGTCGCTGCCGCGCCCGCAGTGGCGCAGTTCGCCAAGTCGGAAGATGCCATCAGCTATCGCCAGAGCGCCATGTTCCTGCAGGCGCAGCATTTCGGCCGGGTAGCCGCCATGGCCAATGGGCGTGTGCCGTTCGACGCCGCTGCCGCCGCCACCAACGCCGATCTGGTCGCAACCCTTTCCAAGCTGCCTTGGGCCGGGTTTGGCGCGGGCACCGAGGGCGGCAAGGCCAAGCCGGAAATCTGGAAGGAGCAGGCCAAGTTCAAGGAACTGAGCGACAAGCTCCAGGCCAACACCGAAAAGCTCGCGGTCACGGCCAAAGGCGGCAACCTGGACGCCATCAAGGCCCAGGTCGCGGCGACCGGGGAGACCTGCAAGTCCTGCCACGACGCATACAGAAACAGATAAGACAAAAAGGGCGCCTTTGGCGCCCTTTTTCAGTTGCATGCGTCTTGCCGTCAGGCTTCCGCCAGCAGCTTTTCGATGAGCTTGTGCAGTTCGGCGAAGTCAGGCTCGCCCACATAGCGCTTGACGATTTCGCCACGCTTGTTGACCAGGTAGGTCGTCGGGGTGAGCTGCACGTCGCCCCAGGCCTTGGCCACGGCGCCGGTGTTGTCGATGGCCACCTTGAACGGGAGCTTCCGGGTTTCGGCAAAGTTGACCACGTAAGACGGTGGGTCGTAGCTCATGGCCACGGCCAAGGTGTCGTAGCCCTGTTGCCGATACTTCTCGTAGGTGGCGATGACCTTGGGCATTTCGCCCACGCAGGTCGTGCAGCTCGTGGCCCAGAAATTGACCAGCGTGACCTTGCCCTTGAGGTCGTCGGTGTTCTTCTTGCTGCCGTCCAGCAGCACGAAGGTCGATGCCGGAGCGGCAGAAACACCTGTTTGCATGTAGATGCCGGCGCCAACGGCCAGGGCGGCGGCAAGTGCAACGGCAATGACGGCGTTTTTCTTCATGGCTGGGAATCGAGCTGGAACCGCAGATTTTAGTTCCCGCCGGCAAAGTCTGCTGCCACTTGGGGCGACCACCATAATCGGTCCTGCATGACCTTTGTTCCCTCCCGCTGCGCCGTGCTTGTCGTGGGCGCCACGGCTTTCATGGCAGCCGCCTGCAGCCCGACCTTCAATTGGCGGGAAGTTCCCATTGGCGGCGACGCCGAACTGGTGGCCCTGCTGCCCTGCAAGCCCGATCGGGCCGAGCGCAGCCTGCAACTGGGAAGCCAGCCGGTGGCCGTGCGCATGATCGGCTGCCAGGCGGGAGGCGCGACCTTTGCCGTCGCCCAGGCCGGTGCCTCGGATACTGCGCAGGCCCAAGGCTGGGTTGCCGCGTGGCAAGGCCAGGCGCGGGCGCAGTGGGCTGGCTTGCATATCGAGGAGCAGCCCGCCACCGTGCCACGCGCGGCGCCAGTGCCGGCGCCGCTGAAGTTGTCGGCGAGCGGCCAGGCCGAGGAAAAGCCGCCGGTGCGCCAACTGTGGTTTGCCCACCAGCAGCGAAATGGCACCGTTTCGCTCTACCAGGCCACGGTGCTGGGCACCCCTTCTGCGCCAGACGCTGCCCAGACCTTTTTCGAAGGCATGCGCCTGCCATGAACGCGTGGCCGGTGGACAGGGAATGCGCGCCCTGGCGCGGCCCGCAGCCGGCTTCTACGATGGCCTGCGCGCGCCTCATAATCGCCGAAGCTGCCCGCCCCGCATGAACAGCATTCTTCTCATCGCCCATGCCCCCCTGGCGCACGCCCTGCGCCAGTGTGCGCTGCACGTCTTTCCCGACTGCGAACAGGACATTGCCGCCATCGACGTGCAGCCCAATGTGTCTCCCGAAGAGACGCTGGCTGCCGCGCGCATCACCTTGGCCCAATTGCTGGGGCGTTCGCCGCGCTCCAAGGTGCTGGTGTTGGCCGACGTGTTTGGCGCCACGCCCTGCAACGTCGCTCAGAAACTGGTCGACGGCACCCACACGAAACTGGTGGCCGGCGTCAATCTGCCCATGCTGCTGCGCGCCGTGACCTATAGACACGAGCCGCTCGACGCCCAGGTGCAGCGGGCCATCGCGGGCGGTACATCGGGTGTCATGCAGGTGGCGGTGGCCGCTCCCCAGAATCAGGCAAGAAGAAAGCACAGTGATCAAGAAATCCGTGACCATCAGCAATAAGCTCGGGCTGCATGCGCGTGCTTCGGCCAAGCTCACCAAGCTGGCAGGCAGCTATCCGTGCGAGGTGTGGCTTTCGCGCGGGGAACGCCGGGTGAACGCCAAGAGCATCATGGGGGTGATGATGCTGGCCGCAGGCCTGGGCGTCACCATCGAACTGGAGACCAACGGCGAGCAGGAGGACCAAGCCATGGATGCGCTCGTGGCCCTGATGAACGACAAGTTCGGCGAAGGCGAGTAATGATGCCCCCAGGCTTTTCACGCCGCTGCGCGCCGTGTAACGCCACCCCCCGGGGGGGCTGGCCGCGCTTGGGGCGGCCCGGCGCTTGGCCGGAGCTACGCTCATGACCCTTTCCATCCACGGCCTCCCGGTTGCCCGAGGCATTGCCATCGGGCGTGCGGTCATGGTGGTGTCCAGCCGCCTGGACGTGGCGCACTATTTCATCAAGCCCGAGGAAGTCGAATCTGAAATCGACCGGGTGCGGGCTGCGCGCGATGCCGTCACCGGCGAGCTGCACCGCCTGCAGGCCAGCGTGGCCCAGATGGGCCCCAACGACGCACCGCACGAACTCGCGGCACTTCTCGACGTGCACCTGATGCTGCTGCAGGACGAAGCCCTCACCGGAGGCGTCAAGCACTGGATCAGCGAGCGCCTGTACAACGCCGAGTGGGCACTCACCACCCAGCTGGAGATCATCGCCCGCCAGTTCGACGAGATGGAGGACGAGTACCTGCGCGAGCGCAAGGCCGACCTCGAGCAGGTGGTCGAGCGCATGCTGCACCAGATGAAGGGCACGGCAGCGGTGCTGGCGCCCAGCCCGCCTCGGCCCAAGCACAAGCATGACGAAGAGATCGATCCGCTCGCAGCCGATGCCTTCGACGCGCCGCTGGTGCTCATTGCACACGACCTCGCGCCGGCCGACATGCTGCAGTTCAAGAAGAGCGTGTTCGCGGGCTTCGTCACCGACGTCGGTGGCCGCACGTCTCACACCGCCATCGTGGCGCGCAGCATGGACATTCCGGCCGTGGTGGGCGCGCGCAGCGTCAGCCAGCTGGTGCGCCAGGACGACTGGGTCATCATCGACGGCGACAGCGGCGTGGTCATCATCGACCCGTCGCCGATCATCCTGGCCGAGTACGGATTCAAGCAGCGCCAGGGCGACCTGGAGCGCGACCGGCTTTCGCGCCTGCGCCACAAGCCCGCGGTGACGCTGGACGGCCAGCGTGTCGACCTGCTGGCCAACATCGAGATGCCCGAGGACACCCTGGGCGCGGTCAAGGCCGGCGCTGTGGGCGTCGGGCTTTTCCGAAGCGAATTTCTCTTCATGGGTCGCGAGCAGCAGCACCAGGCGCGACTGCCCAACGAAGAAGAGCAGTACCAGGCCTACAAGCGCGCGGTGGAGGGCATGCAGGGCATGCCGGTGACCATCCGCACCATCGACGTCGGGGCGGACAAACCCCTGGACGGCAAGCAGCAGCGTGAGGATTCGCACCTCAACCCGGCCCTGGGCCTGCGCGCCATCCGCTGGAGCCTGGCCGACCCGTCGATGTTCCTCACCCAGCTGCGCGCCATCCTTCGTGCGTCGGCGCATGGCGAGATTCACCTGCTCATTCCCATGCTGGCGCATGCCAGCGAAATCCGGCAGACGCTCTCGCTGCTGGACTTTGCCCGTGCCGAGCTGGACAACCGCGGCGCCACCTATGGCGTGGTCAAGGTCGGCGCCATGATCGAGATCCCGGCTGCCGCGCTCACGCTGCGCACCTTCCTCAAGCACTTCGACTTCCTGTCGATCGGCACCAACGACCTCATCCAGTACACCCTGGCCATCGACCGTGCCGACGAGTCGGTGGCGCACCTGTACGACCCGACGCACCCGGCCGTGCTGCGCCTGGTGGCCGACACCATCGCCGAATGCCGTCGCCTGGGCAAACCGGTGAGCGTGTGCGGCGAAATGGCGGGTGACGTGGGCTTCACGCGATTGCTGCTGGGCCTGGGCCTGCGCAGCTTCTCGATGCATCCCTCGCAGATCCTGGCCGTAAAGCAGGAGGTGCTGCGCGCCGACGTGGGCAAGCTCGAGGCATGGGCGCAAGAGGTCGTCAACTCGGACGATCCGGCCGCCATGCTGGCCCTCAAGGCCTGAGTCGGCCGGCTTGCTTGTGTCGGCGCCGGCCGTCGACATAAAACGAAACACGCCGAAACCGCGCCGAAAGGACTTCCGGTCGCCGGCCCGTGAACATCGAGTCTTCCAAATGCACTTTCTAAGGAAGACTCCATGCGACCCTGGTTCAAACGTTCCCTTTTCGGTGTGGCTGGCCTCGCCCTGGTGGCTGCCAGCGTTGGCGGCTGTGCCTACCAACACGGCTGGCACGGCAATCCGGACGAGTTCCGCGCCAAGATGGTCGAGCGGGTGAGCGACAAGCTCGAGCTCGACGCCGCGCAGAAGCAGAAGCTCGCCGTACTCGCGCAAAAGATGCAGGCACAGCGCGAAGCCCTGCGTGCCGGCAATGACCCGCGCTCGCAGTTTCGCCAGCTGTTTGCCGGCGACAAGCTCGACCAGGCCGGTGCTGCGCGCCTGATCGATGAGAAGACCGCCGCGGTGAAGAGCGGCAGCCCCGAGGTGATCGCGGCTGCGGCCGACTTCTTCGACAACCTGCGCCCCGACCAGCAGCAGAAGGTGCGGGATTTCATGGATCGCCGCGGTCGCGGTCACTGGGGCCGTCATGGCTGATGCCGCGGGCGGCATGATGCCCGGACTCGGGCGATCGACGCCAGCCCCGGCGAAGGCGCGCGCTGCGAGCAGCCCCGCGGCCGTGCCCCTGCAGGCCGGCGCGACGGGCGGGGGCGTGCGCCTGTTGCTGCGCGCGGAGGGGGTGGCATTGCTGCTGCTGTCCATGGCCGCCTACGCCCGCTTTGGCGGCGAATGGAGCTTCTTCGCGCTGACCTTCCTGCTGCCTGACCTCGCGCTACTGGCCTACCTCGCCGGCCCGCGCGCTGGCGCAGTGGTCTACAACGCCGCGCACTCTCTGGTCGTGCCCGCCGTGCTGCTGGCCCTGGGTCTGGCAACCGACTTGGCACCGGTCTTCGACCTGGCCCTGGTCTGGGCGGCGCACATCGGGCTGGACCGGGCGTTGGGCTTCGGCCTCAAGTACGCACGCGGCTTTGCCTACACGCACCTGGGCCAGTTGGGGCCGGTGGACCCTTGGTGATGCTGCGTTCAAGGAGCACGGCGTGACGGACAATCGCGCCATGCCCCGCATCCTGCTGATCGACGACGACGAGCATCTGGCGGCGCCGCTGGCCAGCTATTTTTCGCGTTTCGATTTTGCGCTGGACAGCGCACCCCACCCCAGCGAAGGCTTGGCCAAGCTGCGCCAGGGCGGCTATGACGCCGCCATCCTCGACGTGATGCTGCCCGAGATGGACGGCTTTGCCCTGTGCCGCGAAATCCGCAAGACGAGCGAGATCCCGATCATCATGCTCACCGCACGAGGCGAAGTGATGGACCGGGTGGTCGGCCTGGAGCTGGGCGCGGACGACTACCTGCCCAAGCCCTTCGAGCCGCGCGAGCTGGTGGCGCGGCTGCAGACCATCCTGCGCCGCCAGCGTGCGCCTTCTGCGCAATCGCCAGGCACTGCATCGGCCTCGCGGCGCGAGTTCGAGGGACTGTCCATCGACATGGACAAGCGCGAGGTGCTGCGCCAGGGCGAACGGGTGGAGCTCACCGGCACCGAGTTCGAGCTGCTTGCCTTGCTGGCCAGCGAGCCGGGCAAGGTGTTTGGCCGTGACGACATCCTCAATCGGCTGCGCGGCCACGAGGCCGAGTTGTATTCACGCGCCGTCGACATCGTCATCAGCCGCCTGCGCAAGAAGCTCGAACCGCTGGACTGCATCAAGACGCTGCGCAACGCGGGCTACGCACTGGCGGTGGGAAAGAGCGGCCCGGCGTGAAGCGCAGGCACGGCAATCCCGATCAAGCGCCGGTTCATGGGCGAGGGCGGTCGTGGCATCGCCGCTGGCGGCATTCGCTGCGCTGGCGGCTGGTGACGATGTTCGTGGTCATGGCCCTGGTCATGACGGCAGTCTTCATTGGCGGCATGCGCAGCGTCATCTCCGGCGGCTGGCGCGACGCGGGGCGGCCCTTGATTGCCGACTATGTCGACCGGCTCGCTGCCGAAATAGGCACGCCACCCGACCCGGGGCGTGCCAAGGCGCTCACCGAACGCCTTCCGCTGGCGGTGCGCATCGAAGGGCCGGTGATCAACTGGGAGTCGCATCCCGGCCGCATGTCGGGGCGCGGCTTCGAGTCCCGCGCTGGCGAGCTGTTCAGCCGCACCACGGCCGATGGCCACCGTGTCAGCTTCGGCCTGGGCAGCCTGCCGTGGCAGCGGGGGCCGCACGGGGTGGGCTGGCTCACCTTGGGCGTGCTTCTACTGCTGGTTCTGGCCGCCTACGCGTTGGTCAGGCGCCTGCTGCGACCGCTGGACGACATTGGCGCGGGCGCGCAGCGATTTGGGCGCGGCGACTTCGACAAGCCCATTCCCATCCGCCGCAACGACGAGCTGGGCGACCTGGCCCAGCGCATCAACACCATGGCGCGCGACATCAGCGACATGCTGGATGCCAAGCGCGCGTTGCTGCTGGCATTGAGCCACGAGCTGCGCTCGCCGCTCACCCGTGCGCGGCTCAATGCCGAGCTGTTGCCGGCCACGCCCGAGGGCGCAACCGAGCGCGCCGCGCTGCTGCGCGACCTGGGTGAGATGCGCGACCTGATCAGCGACCTGCTCGAAAGCGAGCGCCTGGCCAGCCCGCACGCGGCCTTGCTGCGCGAGCACATCGACCTGGCCACGCTCGTGCACGACGTGGTGGCCGAACTGCCCCACGAGGACGAGGTGGAATTGGACCTGCCGCCGGACATTCCGCTCATGTCGCTCGACCGCACCCGCATGCGCCTGCTGCTGCGCAACCTGCTGGAAAACGCGCTGCGTCACGGCGGCCAGTCTGCCGGTGCCCTGCAACCGCCCAGGCTCGCGCTGCGCAGGGTGGAAGGCGCGGTGGAAATCGAGGTGCGCGACTTCGGCCCCGGCGTGGACGAGGCCCAGATCGGGCGCCTGGCCGAGCCCTTCTTCCGCACCGACAGCGCGCGCCAGCGCGCCACCGGCGGCGTGGGCCTGGGGATGTACCTGTGCAAGCTAGTGGTGCTGGCGCACGGGGGCACCTTCGAGCTGCGCAATGCCCACCCGGGCCTGTCGGTGCGCGTGCGGCTGTCGCTTGCGCAACCGCCGGAAGGCGATGCCCCGGCTACCATCCGCGCCCGGGCCAACCGCTCGCATGGAGACGTCGCATGAGCAATACCTTCACTTCGATCACCAACCACCAGGTGCGCCTGGCCAAGCGGCCCGAGGGCACGCCCAAGCGTGACGACTGGTCTTTCACCACCGAGTCCGCCGGGCAGCCGGCAGACGGCGGCGTACTGGTGCAGACCTTGTCGCTGTCGCTCGATCCGGCCATGCGCGGCTGGATGAACGAGGGCAAGAGCTACATCCCGCCGGTGGAGCTGGGCGCGGTGATGCGCGCCGGTGGCATCGGCCGCGTGGTGTTTTCGCGCAATGCCGCATTTGCGGTGGGCGACGTGGTCTACGGAACGCTGGGCGTGCAGGAATACTGCCTTGTCGCCCAGGAGGAGATCAAGCGCTCGGGCCTGACGAAGATCGACCTGCGCGCCGGCACGGTCGGCCAATGGCTCAACGTGCTGGGCATGCCGGGCATGACGGCGTACTTCGGCCTGATGGACGTGGGCTTGCCCCAGGCCGGCGAGACGCTGGTCGTCTCCGGTGCTGCCGGCGCCGTGGGCCAGACGGTGGGCCAGCTGGCCAAGATCAAGGGCTGCCGCGTGGTCGGCATTGCCGGCGGTGCGGCCAAGTGCGACTGGGTGGTCAAGGAGCTGGGCTTCGACGCGTGCATCGACTACAAGGCCGGCCCCGCCGCCGTGCGCGAAGGCCTGAAGGAACATTGCCCCAAGGGCGTGGACATCTACTTCGACAACGTCGGTGGTGACATCCTGGACGCGGTGCTGGCCAGGTTGGCGCGCGGTGCCCGCATCATCATCTGCGGCGCCATCAGCCAGTACAACAACACCACGCCGGTGCAGGGGCCCAAGAACTACCTGAGCCTGCTGGTGAACCGGGCGCGCATGCAGGGCATCGTGGTGTTCGACTATGCCGACCGCTACCACCTGGCCGCCGCTGAGATGGCCGGCTACCTGAAGGACGGCCGCATGAAAAGCCGCGAAGACGTGGTCGAAGGCGGCGTGGCCGCCTTCCCCGAGGCGCTGCTCAAGCTCTTTACCGGCGAGAACTTCGGCAAGCTCGTGCTGAAGGTCGCGGACTGATCTGCTCCCGGGGCGGCAAACGCGCCCCTACAACCGCAGCAGCAGCGCCGATGCGGTGCAGGCCAGCAGGAACGGAATGCTGATGCGGTGAAACTCGCGCAGCCCGTTGGGCAGCTTGGCCAGCCGCAGCGCGATCAGGTTGGCCAGCGAGCCGATCACGCAGCCGAAGCCGCCCACGCTCACGCCTGCGGCGAGGGCTGGCAGGTCGTGCACGTAGCGCTCCAGCAAGATGGCGGCCGGCACATTGCTGATGAACTGCGAGGTTGCTATGGCCGCAAGGTAGGCGCGCCAGCCCTGGCCAATGGGCAACTGGCCGGCCCAGCCGGCCAGCGCAGGCAACGCAGCGAGCTGGCGCAAGTCGATGAACATGAGGCCGATGATGGCCAGCAAGGTCCAGTCGATGGCCAGCAGCAGGCGCGGGCGCCACAAGGCGTAGGCGCCCAGCACTAGTGCCAGGCCCCACGGCAGCCAGCCCTTGTCCAGCGCCACGACGAACAGCACGAACAGCAGTGCAGACACCACCAGCAGGCGCGGCTCGCGCGGGGACGCCTCCTTCGATTCGCGCAGCGTGATGGGCGTGCGCGGCACCAGCAACCACCAGGCCACCACCAGCCAGCCGAGCATGACCGCCACCGTGGGCGCCATCATCCACATGAAGCCTAGAAAGCTCTCGCCCGATCGCTGCCAGAGAAAGAGGTTCTGCGGATTGCCGATGGGCGTCAGGGCGGAGCCGGCGTTGACCGCCAACGCCTGCAGCACCACCAGCCGTGCCAGCGGCAGGTGCGCTTGCTGCGCCAGCGCCCGAGTAAGCGGCACCAGCAGGAACAGGCTGACGTCGTTGGTCACCAGTGCCGAGAGCAGGGCAGCGGTGGCGGTCAGAACGGCTGCCAGCGTGTGCTCGTGGTGCGTGTGCGTCAGCAGCCGACGCGCGGCCGACTGCAGCATGCCGCTGCGCTCCACGCCTTGCGTAATGGCCAGCAGGCCGGCCAGCGCACCGACGGTGTGCCAGTCGACCAGGCGCACGTAGTCCATGGGCGACTGGGGCTGAATGGCGCCCAGCACGACGGCCGCACCCACCAGGATCCACAGCAACCAATTGCCGCCACCGGCGTCGGCCTGGTGATCGGAGCTCAGTTCACGTGGCGTTGCGTGCCCCGACATGCCGGCTCAAGCCCCGGCCTTCGGTTCGAGCGAAGCAAGCCGATCGCGCAGTTCGCGCTTGAGCACCTTGCCGATGGCGCTGCGCGGCAGTTCGTCGACGAACAGAAGCCTCGACAGGCGCTGCGTCTTGCCCAACTGCGCGTTGGCCCATGCGCGAAGTGCCTCGGCATCGATGGGGTCGACGCCTTCCCTGGCCACCACGAAGGCAACCGGCGTCTCGCCCCATTCCTGGCTCGGAACGCCCACGACAGCAGCTTCAAGCACTGCAGGGTGCTGGCGCACCACGGCTTCCAGGTCGCTGGGGTAGATGTTGAAGCCGCCGCTGATGATCATGTCCTTGCGGCGGTCGAACAGCGTGAGGAAGCCCTGGTCATCGAAGCGGCCGATGTCGCCGGTACGGATGAAGCGCTTGCCGCTCGCGTCGAACCACTCCGCCTCGCGCGTCTTCTCGGGTTGGCCGTGGTAGCCGGTCATCATTCCGGCCGAATGCCCCACCACTTCGCCCGCCTCGCCCGGCGCGACCTCGCGGCCTGCCTCGTCGATCAGGCGGATGTCGCTGCCCTCGGCGGGGCGGCCTACGGTGTGCAGCTTGTCGGGGTTCACGTGCGCTTCGAGAATGCAGGTGCCGCCGCCTTCGGTCATGCCGTAGAACTCGATCAGGCCGCCGGGCCAGCGCTGGAGCACATCGGCCTTGAGCGCTGCGTTGAAGGGCGCACTGGTGCTGAACTTGTAGCGGTACGCAGACAGGTCGTGTCGCTCGAAGTCGGGCCGGGCCATCAATCGCTGGTATTGCACCGGCACGAGCATGGTGTGCGTCACGTGCTGCTGCTCGGCGAGCTGCAGGTAGCGGCCCGCATCGAACTTGGCCATGAGGCTGGCGCAGCCGCCGTAGGCCAGGGTAGGGAAGAACACCACCAGCGTGGTGTTGGAATACAGCGGTGTCGACAGCAGCGTGACGGTCTGCGGGTTGTACTCGTACCTGGCGCCGCGTCGCACATGCGCCCAGCGCATGCCGTGTCCCTGGACGATGCCCTTGGGCTCCCCGGTGGTGCCCGACGAATAGATGATGTTGAAAGGGGTGGCGGGCGCCACGCTGGCCGGCGCTGGCCGCGTGCCTGGCGCGGCCAGCCAGGCCTGGAAGGCGTCAGCGCCGCTGCCGTCGAAGGCGATACGGCGAACGTCGGTCACCTCTTGCAGCACATCAGCGGTGCTGGCGTCGAGAAAGAGCAACTGCGCGCCGGCATCCTGCACCATCCGCACCAGGCTGGCCGGGGTCGAGCTCGGTGCCAGCGGAGCGACCGCCACGCCGGCGCGCAGTGCGCCAAGAAACAGCGCTGCATAGTCGACCGACGATGAGGCACATACAGCCACTGCGTCGCCCACCTTCAGGCCGCCTTGCTGCAGCGCGGCCGCCACGCGATTCATCAGCTCGTCGAGCTGCCGGTAGCTCAGGGTGCGCGAATCGTCGCGCAGCGCGGGGTTGTCGGGGCGCAGCGTGCCATGCAGGCCGATCAGCTCGGCAATGGTGCCGAATTCCTGGTTGATGGCGGTCTCGAAGTCGGGCAAGGAAGGCATAGCCCCCAAGCCTACGACCAAGCGCCACTACAAGCCAAGCTCGCTGAGTCCCGGATGTTCATCCGGCCGGCGGCCTTGCGGCCAGAAGAACTTGCGGTCTGCTTGCGAAATGGGCAGGTCGTTGATGCTCGCAAAGCGCCTGGCCATGAGGCCGTGTGCGTCGAACTCCCAGTTCTCGTTGCCGTAGGAGCGGAACCAGTTGCCGGCGTCGTCGTGCCACTCGTAGGCAAAGCGCACTGCGATGCGGTGGCCGTCGTGCGCCCACAGTTCCTTGATCAGGCGATAGTCCAGCTCGCGTGCCCACTTGCGCCGCAAGAAGGCTTCGATCTGCTCGCGGCCCGCGGGAAACTCGGCGCGGTTGCGCCAGATGCTGTCCTCCGTGTAGGCCAGCGCAGCCCGCTGGGGGTCGCGCGAGTTCCAGGCGTCTTCTGCCAGGCGCACCTTCTGGCGTGCGGTGTCCGGCGTGAAGGGCGGAAGCGGCGGGCGCGATTCAGGCGATGTCGAGGTCATGGCATGTTCCTGGTTGAGGTTCCTGCGCGCTGGCAGGATCGGGGCGGCACAGCAGCATGCACAGGGTGTCATGGTCCCAGGCGCCAGCATCCAACCCCAGGTCTGCGGGCACGTCATCGACGAAGAAAGGCAGCATCTGCGACTCCTTGGCACCATCGAACGCCGGCGCATGAGTCAACTATGGGGCCAAGTGCAGTGCAAGGGAATCGCGGATGCACACAAGGGTGCATTCCGGCCGCGGAAAGAATCCCATGCCGCACGACCCATAATCGCGCCCGCCCCGGACCCGTCGGGGAACAAACGAAGGAGCCCATGGACCGTCTGCAAGCCATGACGACTTTTGTCGCGGTGGTCGACTGCGGTGGCTTTGCCAGCGCCGCTCGCCAGCTCAACCTGTCGCCGCCCGTCGTCACCCGCGCGGTGGCCGAGCTGGAAGAGCGGCTGCAGCTGCGCCTGCTCACCCGGACCACCCGCATGGTGCGCGTCACCGAGGCCGGCGCCCGGTATGCGGAGGATTGCCGCAGGATCCTGGCCGAGATCGAAGAGGCCGAGTCGGCTGCCGCAGGCACTCACGGTGCACCGCGCGGCACGTTGAACCTCACGGCGCCCGTACTGTTCGGCCAGATGTACGTTACCCCGTGCTCGTTCGCTACCTGCAGCGCTACCCCGAGGTGGACGCGCAGTGCCTCTTTCTCGATCGAGTCGTCAACCTGATGGAAGAGGGCGTGGACGTGGCCGTGCGCATCGCCGAGTTGCCCGACTCCTCGATGCAGGCAGTTCGCGTAGGCCGGGTGCGCCGGGTGCTGGTGGCGGCACCTGCCTACCTGCAGGCGCACGCTGCGCCGCGGCGACCCGAAGACCTGAGCGAGCACGTGACCATTTCGGCATCGGGCGTGGCAATGCAGCCGGAATGGCGCTTCACCATCGATGGCCGGGCGACCACCCAGCGCGTGACGCCGCGCATGCGCACCACCACCAATGATTCGGCCATCTCCGCCGCGCTGGCTGGCCTGGGCATCGCCCGGCTGTTGAGCTACCAGGCGGCGCCACACGTGGCCAGCGGCGCCCTCGTGCCGCTGCTGGAGGATTTCGAGGGCGAACCGGTGCCGATCCACGTGGTGCACCAGGAAGGGCGGCGCGCCACCCAGAAGGTGCGCAACTTCATCGACATGGCGGTTGAGTTGCTGCGCGCCAATCCTGCCCTGCGCTGAAGGGCTTGCTTTCGCTCACAGCGCCAGTTCGATGCGCTCGCCGCCGTTTTGTGCGGGACGCGCGCAACACAGCAGCACTTCGTCTTCTGAGGGCTTCCATGCGGTGGGCTGCAAATAGGTGACGCGGCCCGCGTACAGGCGGGTGACACAGGAGCCGCAATGCCCCTCGCGGCACGAGTAGGGTGGCGCAAGCCCTTTGCTCTCTGCGAACTCCAGCAATGTGCCGCGCACGGGCGTCCAGTCTGCCGCGTCGCCGCTTTGGCGAAACACCACGGTGGCGTGTTCCGCCGCGGGCTGCGGTGGGGCTGCCACGGGCTGCGCGCCGTCGGGTCGGCGCATCAACGACGAGGGACCGAAGGCCTCGGCCTGGATGCGTTCGTCACGCACGCCCAGGTTGCGCAGGTCGTCGTACACCGACTGCATGAACGCCGAGGGCCCGCACAGGAAGAACTCGTGGTCGTCGAAGGGCAGAAGGCGCTTGAGCAGTTCCACGTTGAATGGGCCCTGCACCGCGGTCGCATCACCCGTGGGCGAGCTCAGCACCGTGTGCAACTGCAAGGCGCCTTTTGCTTCGCCCTGCAGCGCCTTCAGCTCATCGGCAAACGCCCGGGTTTCGGCGCTGTGGGCCACTTGGATCAGGTACATCGGCCGGGTGCGTCGATGCCGGAATCCCTCAGCGACGAGGTGCCGTGCGAAAGCGATCATGGGCGTGATGCCGATGCCTGCGCCGATCAGCACGGCCGGTTGCTGCCGGGTTGCGTCGATCGTGAACTGGCCGCGCGGGCCGAGTGCATCGATCAGGTCGCCGACATTGATGGCTTCGTGCAGATGTCGCGACGCCGTTCCTTCGCGCTTCACGCTCAATCGCAGCCCGGCATCGCCGGGCGCCTGGGAGATGGTGTAGGTGCGATGCAGCGTCTCGCCGCCCGGCAGTTGCAGGCGAATGGGCAGGTGCTGCCCGGCCTCGAAGGGCGGCACCGGCAAGCCGTCGGCAGGCGTGAGGTGAAACGAACGGATGCTGGCGCTCTCTTGCACCACCCGCTCCACGCGATAGGGCCGCCAGGTCTGCGCCAGTTGCTGAGCCTGCCGCTTGCGCTGCGCTTCTTCCCAAGTGCCGGTAATGAGCGAATTGGGGGACCAGTCGCGAAACTTCCAGCGCAGGGGCAGTGCGTCGCGCAGACGCAGGCCGGACTCGATCCGAAAGCGCCAGGCGCGCTCGGCGCCTTCGAAGGCCTGGAGCTCCGGCGCGCCGTCCCACACCACTTCGGCCGAGCCGGTCAGCGACAGCAGGTCGCCGCTGTCGAAGTCGATGAACAGCACGCCAGCACGCGGATTGAGCTGCAGGTTGCCCAGCGTCATGAAGAAGTGATTGCCGGCGTAGTCGGGCACCAGCAGCGTGCGCTCGTCCTCGACCTTGACGAAGCCGGCACGCCCGCCGCGATGAGAGACATCGGCGCCGCGGTCACCGTCGCCGTCTTGTTGCGGCACGGCGGTGGCAATGAAAAGCGTGTCGGCCCGTGCCACGGCAGCGCGCGCTTCCTCGTCGAGCGCTGTCAGGGTGTCGATGCCACGCGGACGAAGGTCCGACGGGTCGCGCACCCATTCGAACTCGCGCCCCTGGATGTACTGCGGGCAGTTGCCTGTCGTTTGCTCCACCGCGAGGCTGAAGCCATGTTCGCCCACGCTGGTCACGCGGCCGTTGACCCGGTTGCGGCGCCGGGTGTGAAGCTCGATGCCCAGAAAGCCCAGGCGGGCATTCGGGGCGAGCGCCTGCGAGAGCGGATCACCTTCGACGGCGCGGGCATTGAAGTCCAGCCGCAGCGCGTCGGGCGCCTTCACAAACCCCGGCTGCCCCACCAGCACCGACGCCCATGGCCGGCCCTGCTCATCCACCGAGCCGGCGAGCATGAAGGGCAGTTGCTCGAAGAATCGCTGATGCTGCTCGGGCATCCACGTGCGGATGGCGCGCTGACCGATGCCGCGCATGCGTTCGGCGATGCCAAGGCGCTCTTGTACCGAGCGCTCGCCGGCATGGAATGGACTGTCGAGGCGGGGGCTGCGGATGTCCATGGCGTTCAGGCCGCAGCGCGCAGGCCGACCGGTGTTTGCACAAAGGGAACGAAGCCAGGCAGCGACTCGATGCGCGAAAGCCACTCGCGAACGGCCGGGTAGGGCGCCAGGTCCACGCTGCCTTCGGGTGCTGCCCAAGTGTAGCTGTAGCCGGCAATGTCGGCGATGGTGGGCGCATCCCCAACCAGGAAGCTGCGCTCGGCCAGGTGCCGCCCCATGACCTTGAGCAAGGCGTGAGCGCGGGCGATCGGCTCCTGCGGATCGCGCTGCACGCCGAACACATTGATCAGGCGCGCCGCGGCCGGTCCGAACGCGATCTGGCCAGCGGCGACCGACAGCCATGCCTGCACGCTGGCCTGGGCCACAGGGTCGCGTGGCAGCCAGCGGCGCTCTTGTGCGTCGTAGCGCGTGGCCAGATAGACAAGGATGGCATTGGAGTCGAAGACAGTGACGCCGTTGTCCATCAATACCGGAACTTGGCCGAAGGGGGAGATCTTCAGGAATTCCGGTGTCTTTTGCTCGCCCTTTCTCAGGTCGACTTCGATCAATTCGTGAGGCAAGCCGAGCAGCCCCAATGCCAGCTGCGCACGGTGCGCGTGACCGGACAGCGTGTGACGGTAGAGCTGCAGGGGATTTCGGTTATCGGTCATGACTTCTCCATGGGAAACGTTGGAGACATGACTGTGGTGTCTCACCCCGCTGCGGAGAAGTTACATCGCGCGCAAGGCTGTTTTTCTGATCTGGAAAGAAAAGCGCGAGTAGTGACGATGGCGAACACTCACTTGCGTGGCCTTAAATGTATTTTAATTGTCTCTTGTGGTGATCTATTTGCAGCTAATTCTCGTTGGTTCATTAGACCCCGCCGCCTAGTCTTTGCGGACCGATGCGCCCCGCGTCGCAATTCTCGGCAGCCATATTGGCTGGAGCCCATGAACGGCAAGATCAAATTTCATCGGGCTGCCGGCATGGCCGCCTTTCTGTTCAGTCTTCATTGCGCCACCATGGCCGGAGTTCTGCTCGGCGGCACGCGCGTGGTCTTTGGCGAGAAGGACCGCGAAGGCAACCTATCGATGAAGAACACGGGTATCTCGCCCTACATCATCCAGGCCTGGTCCGATGCTGGCGAGGGCCAGAACAAGACGCCGTTCGTCGTCACCCCGCCGCTGTCGCGCCTCGATCCGGGCAGGGAGAACATTCTTCGGATCATGCGCGGGCCGGTGGCCGCGCTTCCTGCCGACCGCGAGTCTGTGTTCTGGCTCAACGTCAAGGAGATTCCCGAGAAGTCGTCTGACGAGAACGTGCTGCAGGTTGCCGTGCGCTCACGCATCAAGCTGTTCTATCGGCCCTCGGGCCTGCCTGGCAAGGTTGCCGATGCAAATGAGCAATTGCAGTGGGCCGTCGCAGCAGACGGCAAGGGAGGCTCGGTGCTCAAGGTGGCCAACCCCACGCCGTACCACATCACGTTGACGACGCTGAACGTCAATGGCGGGCAGCAGGTGATCGATGCAGACATGGCCGCACCCTGCGGCGAACTGGCCTATCCACTCACGGCGGTGAAGTCACCGCAAGAAGTGCAGGTGGCCTTCTCCACCATCAACGACTACGGCGGCGTGACGGACAGGGAGAGGGTGCGTGTGCCGGTGGCCGAACAAACCGGTCGCCGTGAAGGCGCAAGCCGCCGGCGAGCCCGATAGCAAGCAATAGCAGAGAAGAAGTCGCGGCTCAGACGCCCGCGGCGTGCGCCTGCTGGTCGGCGTGGTAGCTCGAACGCACCATGGCGCCCACCGCGGCATGGCTGAAGCCCATCTTGTAGGCCTCTTCCTCGAACATCTTGAACGTATCGGGGTGCACGTAGCGACGCACCGGCAGATGGCTGTTGCTGGGCGCCAGGTACTGGCCGATGGTCAGCATGTCGATGTCGTGCGCGCGCATGTCGCGCATGACCTGCAGGATTTCTTCATCAGTCTCGCCCAGGCCGACCATGATGCCGCTCTTGGTGGGCACGTCGGGGTGCAGGGCCTTGAACTTTTTGAGCAGGTTCAGGCTGAACTGGTAGTCGCTGCCCGGACGCGCCTCCTTGTACAGGCGCGGCGCGGTTTCCAGGTTGTGGTTCATCACGTCCGGCGGTGCGGCCTTCAGGATCTCGAGCGCGCGATCGTCGCGGCCACGGAAGTCGGGCACCAGGATCTCGATCTGGGTTTGCGGCGACAACTCGCGGATGTTCTTGATGCAATCGACAAAGTGCTGGCTGCCGCCGTCGCGCAGGTCATCGCGGTCGACGCTGGTGATCACCACGTACTTGAGCTTGAGCTTGGCAATGGTCTTGGCCAGGTTGATCGGCTCGTCCTTGTCCAGCGGGTCGGGCCGGCCGTGGCCCACGTCGCAGAACGGGCAGCGGCGGGTGCACTTGTCGCCCATGATCATGAAGGTGGCCGTGCCCTTCCCGAAGCACTCGCCGATGTTGGGGCACGAGGCCTCTTCGCACACCGTGTGCAGGTTGCTCTCGCGCAGGATCTGCTTGATTTCGTAGAAGCGCGTGCTGGGACTGCCCGCCTTGACCCGTATCCATTCTGGCTTTTTCAGCACCTCGGCCTGCTCCACCTTCACCGGAATGCGCGACAGCTTCGCGGCGGCCTTCTGTTTGGCCAGCGGGTTGTAGGTGTCTTTGCTTTGCGCGTCGCGGACGACTTCGGAGGTGCTCATGGCGGCGTGGGGTGGAACTACGGTTGCAGGAAGGCGGAGAGCTTCTGGCCCAGCACCTGCGCGGCTTCATTCCACGTGGTCTGGACCCCGATTGTAGAAAGATCGACCGTTTTCAGCCCGCTGTAGCCGCAAGGGTTGATTCGATCGAAGGGCTCCAGGTCCATGTCGACGTTCAGCGCCAAGCCGTGGTATGTGCAATGCCGGCTGACCTTGATGCCCAGCGCGGCGATCTTGCCCAGGCCCCGGAACGGATCGGCCGGGTGGGCGGGCCCGCTGAGTGCAGCATGCGAAAAGGGGTCGTCCAGCCGCACGTAGATGCCGGGCGCGCCGCTCACCCGATGGCCGGTCACGCCGAAATGCCCCAGCGCGCGGATGACCGACTCCTCGATGCGATAGACATACTCCTTGACGTAGTAACCCGCGCGCCGAAGGTCGAGCAGCGGATAAGCCACCACCTGGCCCGGTCCGTGGTAGGTCACCTGCCCGCCGCGATCGGTCTGGACCACGGGAATGTCGCCTGGAGCCAACACATGGTCAGCCTTGCCGGCCAGGCCCTGTGTGTAGACCGGCGCATGCTCGCAGACCCACAGCGCGTCGGGCGTGGCGTCGGAGCGCGCCAGCGTGAACTCGCGCATGGCGGCGTAGGTGGCAAGGTAGTCGGCCCGACCCAGCTGCGATAGCTCCAGGGCGGGCACCACTGCCGCGGCGGCCAGTTCGCTCAGAGGACCACCTTCACCATCGGATGACTAGTCAGCGCGCGGTACAGATCGTCGAGCTGCTCGCGGCTGGTGGCGGTGACGGTGATGGTCACGCCCAGGTACTTGCCGCCGCTGCTGTCGCGCAGTTGCACTGTGGCAGCATCGAAGGTCGGGTCGAACTGCCTGGCCACGTGCGTGACGGCGGTGACGAACCCATCCACGTTGGCGCCCATCACCTTGATGGGAAATTGCGACGGATACTCGATCAGCGATTCCTTGCGTGCGTCGACGGGCGCGGTGGTGGTCGTGTCGGGGGTGAGTGGCTTGTTCATTGACTCGATTCCTGCAAGGTGGCAATCGTCGCAGATGGGGACAGTCTGCACCTTTCCAAGCCGGTCTGCACAGCGGCCTCTTGGGCGCCATGTGTTTCTACTTATAATCAATGGCTTTGTGGAAATTCGGGCTTGCAATCCAGACCGATAGTGGACAGAGATAGGGGCAAGGACATCAATGAAAAAAATGCCCCCGGCCTTCGACCGCGAGGAAGAAGAGCAAGACGAGCAAGCCAGGAATTTCAAGCCGCTGACGGCCGATGAGGCCCGCCAGCTGCGGGAGCGCAGTCCCCAGATCTCGCCGTGGCGCGTGATCGCAGGACAGATCATTGCGGGCCTTGTGGTGGCGCTGGCCACCTGGGGCCTGACGGGGAGACAGAATTTAGGTTGGTCCGCCGGGTATGGCGCGCTGTCGGTGATTGTTCCGGCGGCGGTCTTTGCCCGCGGGCTCACGGGGCGCCTGGCGTCCTTGAACCCCAGCACTGCGGTGATGGCGTTCTTTGTGTGGGAAATGGTCAAGATGGCCTTGACGGTGGCAATGCTCTTTGCCGCGCCAAGGCTGATATCGGAGCTGAGCTGGCCGGCAATGCTGGTTGGTTTGGTGGTGGCAATGCAGGCGTACTGGGCAGCGGTCGTGTTCGCTCCCCGGCGCAAGTGATTTTTTAGATTGAACGAGTAATCAGATGGCTGCTGAAAACGCTGCAGAACAAGGGCAAAGCGCTGGTGAATACATCATTCACCACTTGACGCACTTCCAGAGTGCCAAGCCTTCAGGTATTGCCGACTTCACCGTTTTCAACATCGACTCGATCTTTTTCTCGATCGTGCTGGGTGTTCTGGGTTGCTGGCTGCTGTGGCTGGGTGCCCGCAAGGCCACCTCGGGCGTGCCGGGCCGCTTCCAGGCTGCCGTCGAGATGCTGGTCGAAATGGTCGACAACCAGGCCAAGGGCATCGTCCACAACGCGACCAGCCGCAAGTTCGTGGCGCCGCTCGCACTCACCGTGTTCGTCTGGATCGTGATGCTCAACACGATGGACTTGCTGCCGGTGGACCTGCTGCCTGCCCTGTGGGCCTGGGCGCACGGCGCCGCCGGCGCTGACCCGCACCACGCCTACCTGCGCGTCGTGCCCACCGCCGACCTGGGCGTGACCATGGGCCTGTCGGTGGCCGTGCTGCTGATCTGCCTGTACTACAACGTCAAGATCAAGGGCCTGGGCGGCTGGATCCACGAGTTGTTCACCGCTCCCTTCGGCAACCACTGGGCGCTGTACCCCTTCAACTTCGCCATGCAGATCATCGAGTTCGTCGCCAAGACGGTCTCGCACGGCATGCGACTGTTCGGCAACATGTATGCCGGCGAACTCATCTTCCTGCTGATCGCCCTCATGGGTGGCGCATGGACGCTTTCCGCTACCGGCATCATGCTGGCCATCGGCCACATCATTGCCGGCACCGTCTGGTCGATCTTCCACATCCTGATCATCGTGCTGCAGGCATTCGTGTTCATGATGCTGACCCTGGTCTACATCGGCCAGGCTCACGATCACCACTGATCCCCTGTTTTTCGTTTTCCCTTTCGTTTTTCTCTCGTTAACCACGTCCCTTAGGAGTCATCATGGAAGTTATCAGCTTTGTTGCCCTGGCCGCCGGCCTGATCATTGGTCTCGGCGCTTTCGGCGCTTGCGTCGGCATCGGCATCATGGGTAGCAAGTACCTCGAGTCGGCTGCTCGCCAACCCGAACTGATGGGCGAACTGCAAACCAAGATGTTCCTGCTGGTTGGCCTGATCGACGCTTCGTTCATCATCGGTACCGGTGTGGCCCTGTGGTTCGCCACCGCCAACCCGTTCCTGGCGCAGATCGCTTCGCTGGCCAAGTAATACCGGTCCTTTCTCGTCTTCGGACCTGAACGTCCACTTCGGGAACATCTTCGGATCCCTTCCCAAAGAGAGGAAAGAAAAGTGAGCATTACCGGTACCCTCATCGTCCAGATCATCGTTTTCCTGATCCTGGTCGGGTTCACGATGAAGTTCGTGTGGCCGCCGATCGCGAAGGCGCTGGATGACCGTGCCCAAAAGATCGCCGACGGTCTGGCCGCCGCCGACAAGGCCAAGTCCGAGCTGAGCGCCGCCAACAAGCGCGTGGAAGCCGAACTGGGCCAGGCCCGCAACGAATCCGCACAACGCCTGGCAGACGCCGAGCGCCGCGCACAGGCCATCATCGAAGAGGCCAAGGCACGCGCCACGGAAGAAGGCAACAAGATCATTGCCGCCGCCAAGGCAGAAGCCGACCAGCAGGCCGTCAAGGCCCGCGAAGCGCTTCGCGAGCAAGTGGCTGTGCTGGCCGTCAAGGGTGCAGAGCAGATCCTGC
This sequence comes from Pseudomonadota bacterium, assembly GCA_018241225.1. GTDB lineage: Bacteria > Pseudomonadota > Gammaproteobacteria > Burkholderiales > Burkholderiaceae_C > Variovorax. Next base: position 61,938 of record JAFEEG010000020.1, on the reverse strand, counting down.
GCAAGGAAGTCAACGCCGGCGTTCACGCCGAGTTGCTCTCGCGCCTGCAGACTGAACTGTAAGAAGCCCGAGGCAAGGACCACCATGGCAGAAATCGCCACCATTGCACGCCCCTATGCGGAAGCGCTGTTCAAGGCGTCCTCGGCCGACCTGAGCGGCACGGCTTCCTGGCTCGACCAGGTCGCGGCCATTGCGGCCAATCCGCAGCTCAAGGCGTTTGCCGACAACCCCAAGGCCTCCGCAGAGCAGGTGATCGGCGTGATCTCCGGCGTTGCCGGCTCGCAGCTCCCCGCCGCCGCGACCAACTTCCTCGCCACGGTGCTGGAGAACGGCCGCTTCGCAGCCCTGCCCGAGATCGCCAAGCAGTTCCGCGCACTGGCCAACGCCAAGAGCGGTTCGTCCGACGCGGTCGTGCAAAGCGCATTCCCGATCGGCGCGACCGAGCTTGCACAGCTGGGCACGACGCTCGAGAAGCGCTTCGGCCGCAAGCTGCAGCTGACGGTCGAACAAGACCCGTCGCTGATCGGCGGTATCCGCGTGGTGGTGGGTGACGAGGTGCTCGACACCTCCGTCAAGGCGCGCCTCGAACAAATGAAAGTTGCGCTGTCGGCCTAAGGCCGCAGCCCCCTTGAAAGAAAGAAGGAAAGAGTCATGCAACTCAATCCCGCAGAGATTTCCGAGCTGATCAAGAGCCGCATCGAAGGTCTTGGCGTCAGCGCCAACATCCGCAACGAAGGCACCGTGGTCTCGGTGACCGACGGCATCGTGCGCGTGCACGGCCTGTCCGACGCGATGCAGGGCGAAATGCTCGAATTCCCGGCTACCGCCGACGGCACCCCCACCTTCGGCCTGGCCCTGAACCTCGAGCGCGACTCCGTCGGCGCCGTGATTCTGGGCGAGTACGAGCACATCTCCGAAGGCGACACGGTCAAGTGCACCGGCCGCATTCTGGAAGTGCCCGTGGGCCCCGAACTCATCGGCCGCGTGGTCAACGCACTGGGCCAGCCCATCGACGGCAAGGGCCCGATCAACGCCAAGCTGACGGACGTGATCGAGAAGGTTGCTCCTGGCGTGATCGCGCGCAAGAGCGTGGACCAGCCGATGCAGTCGGGCCTGAAGTCGATCGACTCCATGGTGCCGATCGGCCGTGGCCAGCGCGAGCTGATCATTGGCGACCGCCAGACCGGCAAGACCGCCGTGGCGATCGACGCGATCATCAACCAGAAGGGTCAGAACATGACCTGCGTCTACGTTGCGATCGGCCAGAAGGCTTCGTCGATCAAGAACGTGGTGCGCGCACTGGAACAAGCCGGCGCGATGGAATACACCATCGTGGTGGCAGCATCGGCTTCCGAATCGGCCGCCATGCAGTACGTGTCGGCCTACTCGGGCTGCACCATGGGCGAGTACTTCCGCGACCGCGGCCAAGACGCCCTGATCGTTTACGACGACCTGTCCAAGCAAGCCGTGGCCTATCGCCAGGTCTCGCTGCTGCTGCGCCGCCCGCCGGGCCGCGAAGCCTACCCGGGCGACGTGTTCTATCTGCACTCGCGCCTGCTCGAGCGTGCCGCTCGCGTCAACGCCGACTACGTCGAAGCCTTCACCAAGGGTGAAGTCAAGGGCAAGACTGGCTCGCTGACCGCACTGCCGATCATCGAAACGCAAGCTGGCGACGTGTCCGCCTTCGTGCCGACCAACGTGATCTCGATCACCGACGGCCAGATCTTCCTGGAAACGAACCTGTTCAACGCCGGTATCCGCCCCGCCATCAACGCCGGTATCTCGGTGTCGCGCGTGGGTTCGTCGGCGCAGACCAAGGCCATCAAGGGCCTGTCCGGCGGTATCCGTACCGACCTGGCGCAGTACCGTGAACTGGCTGCCTTCGCGCAGTTCGCCTCCGACCTGGACGAAGCCACCCGCAAGCAGCTGGACCGCGGTGCCCGCGTGACCGAACTGCTCAAGCAGGCCCAGTACAGCCCGCTGTCCATCTCGCTGATGTCCGCTTCGCTGTTCGCAGTGAACAAGGGCTTCATGGATGACCTGGAAGTCAAGAAGGTCCTGGCCTTCGAACACGGCCTGCACCAGTTCCTGAAGTCCAGCCACGGCGCGCTGCTCGACAAGATCGAGCAGGCCAAGGCCATCGACAAGGACGCTGAAGCCGAACTTCTGGCCGCCATCACCGCGTTCAAGAAGTCGTTCGCCTAAGCCGGGCCCCGAGGAGTTCAAGGAGCCCATATGGCAGCTGGCAAGGAAATTCGCGGCAAGATCAAATCGGTGGAGAACACCAAGAAGATCACCAAGGCCATGGAAATGGTCTCGGTCTCCAAGATGCGTAAGGCGCAGGACCGCATGCGCGCTGCTCGTCCGTACAGCGAACGCATTCGCCACATCGCCGCCAACCTGGGCCAGGCGAACCCCGAGTACACGCACGCGTTCATGAAGACGAACGAGGCCAAGTCGGTAGGTTTCATTGTCGTGACGAGCGACAAGGGCCTGGCCGGTGGCCTCAATACCAACGTGTTGCGTGCCGTGACGGCCAAGATGCGCGAAGCCCAGGGTGCCGGCCTGTCCGTCGAGACGGTGGCCATCGGCAGCAAGGGCCTCGGCTTCCTCAACCGGGTTGGCGCTCGTGTGGTGGCCCACGTCACCCAATTGGGCGACACGCCGCATCTCGACAAGCTCATCGGGCCGGTCAAGACCCTGCTGGACGCATATGCCGAAGGCAAGCTCTCGGCCGTGTACCTGTGCTACACCAAGTTCATCAACACCATCAAGCAAGAGCCGGTGGTGGAGCAGCTGCTGCCGCTGGCGGCGGAATCGCTCCAGGTGGAAAAGGGTCAGCACTCGTGGGACTACATCTACGAGCCCGATGCGCAGAGCGTCATCGACGAGCTGCTGGTGCGCTACGTGGAGTCGCTGGTCTACCAGGCCGTGGCCGAGAACATGGCGTCCGAGCATTCCGCACGCATGGTGGCCATGAAGGCCGCCACCGACAACGCAGGCAACGTGATCAACGAGCTCAAGCTGGTCTACAACAAGACCCGCCAGGCCGGCATCACGAAGGAGCTGTCGGAAATCGTGGCGGGCGCTGCGGCGGCCACCGGGGAATGAGTCCGAGCACTCATTAGCCCCTCAACAGATTCAAATATTTACCGGAGCAGAAGATGGCTCAAGAAAATGCAGTTCAAGGCAAGATCGTTCAGTGCATCGGCGCTGTGGTCGACGTGGAGTTTCCGCGCGACAAGATGCCGAAGGTGTACGACGCCCTGAAGTTCGAAGGCGGCGCCCTGACCCTGGAAGTCCAGCAGCAGCTGGGTGACGGCATCGTGCGCACCATTGCGCTGGGCTCTTCCGACGGCCTGCGTCGCGGCCTGCTGGTGACCAACACCGGCGCCCCCATCACCGTGCCCGTGGGCAAGGCCACCCTGGGCCGGATCATGGACGTGCTGGGCAACCCGATCGACGAGCGCGGTCCGGTCAGCAACGAACTCACCGCCCCCATTCACGCCAAGGCACCGGCCTACGACGAGCTGTCGCCGTCGCAAGAGCTGCTGGAAACCGGCATCAAGGTGATCGACCTGGTTTGCCCGTTCGCCAAGGGCGGCAAGGTGGGTCTGTTCGGTGGCGCCGGCGTGGGCAAGACCGTGAACATGATGGAACTCATCAACAACATCGCCAAGGCTCACTCGGGTCTGTCGGTGTTCGCTGGTGTGGGCGAGCGTACCCGCGAGGGCAACGACTTCTATCACGAAATGTCCGACTCCAAGGTCGTGGTTCAGGAGAACCTGTCCGAGTCGAAGGTGGCCATGGTCTACGGCCAGATGAACGAGCCCCCGGGCAACCGTCTGCGCGTGGCGCTGACCGGCCTGACCATTGCCGAGTCGTTCCGCGACGAAGGCCGTGACGTGCTGTTCTTCGTGGACAACATCTACCGCTACACCCTGGCCGGTACCGAAGTGTCCGCACTGCTGGGCCGCATGCCTTCCGCCGTGGGCTACCAGCCGACGCTGGCCGAGGAAATGGGCCGCCTGCAAGAGCGCATCACCTCCACCAAGGTGGGCTCGATCACCTCGATCCAGGCCGTGTACGTGCCTGCCGACGACTTGACCGACCCGTCGCCCGCCACCACCTTCGCCCACCTGGACTCCACCGTGGTGCTGTCGCGTGACATCGCTTCGCTGGGTATCTACCCCGCCGTGGACCCGCTGGACTCGACCTCGCGCCAGCTGGACCCGAACGTGGTCGGCGAAGAGCACTACAACACGGCCCGCGCCGTGCAGGGCACCCTGCAGCGCTACAAGGAACTGCGCGACATCATCGCCATTCTGGGCATGGACGAACTGGCTCCTGAAGACAAGCTGGCCGTGGCCCGCGCCCGCAAGATCCAGCGCTTCCTGTCGCAGCCGTTCCACGTGGCCGAAGTGTTCACCGGGTCGCCCGGCAAGTACGTGCCGCTGGCCGAGACCATCCGCGGCTTCAAGATGATCGTCAATGGCGAGGCAGACCACCTGCCCGAGCAGGCCTTCTACATGGTCGGCACCATCGACGAGGCATTCGAGAAGGCCAAGAAGGTCGCTTAAGAAGGAATCACCATGGCAGGCACCATTCATGTGGACGTGGTCAGCGCGGAGGAGTCCATCTTCTCCGGCGAGGCCAAGTTCGTCGCGCTGCCCGGTGAAGCCGGCGAGCTCGGCATCTATCCCCGCCACACCCCGCTGATCACCCGCATCCGTCCAGGCGCCGTGCGCATCGAGACGGCCGACGGCGGCGAGGAGTTCGTGTTCGTGGCCGGCGGCATCCTCGAGGTGCAGCCCACCACGGTGACCGTGCTGTCCGACACCGCCATCCGCGGCAAGGACCTGGACGAGGAAAAGGCCAAGACTGCCAAGCAGGCAGCCGAAGAGGCGCTGAAGAACGCCAAGAGCGACATCGACATCGCCATGGCGCAGTCCGAGCTGGCCGTCATGGCCGCCCAGATTGCCGCGCTGCGCAAGTACCGCGACAAGAAATAAGGCGCTGCCTGGTTCAGCCGGGCGCCTCAACGCGAAAGCCGCCTTCGGGCGGCTTTTTTCATGCGCGCGGCGGCGGCCGGCCAGGCCGAGGTCCGCCCGAACTGTGCATGCTGCTGCCCAGTTTGCATCCACTTCGGCCATGAATTGCTCGAAGTTAAGCCTTGTCTGGCTAAAGCCTCGCTCCTAGTATTCGCCTTCGCCCGGCACGCCAGAGGCCGGCAAGAATAAATGGAGACAAGGCCTTGGACCGATTGAGCGGCCTCACTGCCGACGAGATGCAACTGCTGGAGACCGCCTTCTGGTCCAGCGGCGGCTCTCGCCATGGCCTGGCCGACCAGTTGGGCTTTTCCAAGAGCAAGGCCAACGCACTCATCGCCAACCTCATCGAGCAGGGCCTGCTGGCCGAGTCGGGCCTGCAGGCTTCGTCGGGCGGCAGGCGTGCCGAAAACCTCCAGCTCAACGGTGCGCTGGGCGTGGTGGTGGGCATCGACATCGGCGCGACCAGCCTGGACGTTGCGGTGCTGCGGCCCGACCTGAGCGTTCTCGCGCAGCATGGCGAGGCGGCCGATGTCCGCCAGGGCCCCGGCGTGGTGCTGGCCCGTGTGCTCGTGTTGATGCGTGAACTGCTTGCACGTTGCCACCTGAGCGCCAGGGAAGTCCTGGGCATTGGCATCGGTGTGCCGGGGCCGGTCAACTTTGCAGCAGGCCAGTTGGTCAACCCGCCCCTCATGCCCGCGTGGGACAGTTTCTCGATCCGCGACTTCCTGCGCGAGGAATACGCCGCGCCCGTGTTCGTCGACAACGACGTCAACCTCATGGCGTTGGGCGAGCTGTGGCGGCTGCAGCGCTCGCTGACCAACTTTCTCGTGATCAAGGTGGGCACGGGCATCGGCTGCGGAATCGTCTGCCACGGCGAGGTCTACCGCGGCGCCGCCGGATCGGCCGGCGATGTGGGCCACATCTGTGTCGACCAGGAAGGACCGCGCTGCCATTGCGGCAACGTCGGTTGTGTCGAAGCCATGGCGGCCGGCCCGGCCATCACCCGCATGGCAACGGAAGCGGCCGACAGGGGCGAGAGCGAGGCCCTGGCAAAGGCATTGCGCGAACAAGGCCACCTGGAGGCGGTTGACGTGGGCGATGCCAGCCGCGCCGGCGATGCGGCCGCCAACGCCATCGTGCAGCATGCCGGCAAGCTCATCGGGCAGATGCTGGCCTCGGTGGTGAACTTCTTCAACCCGTCGCACATCTTCATCGGCGGTGGCATCACGCGCATCGGCCCGCTCTTTCTGGCCGCCGTGCGCCAGAGCGTCTACCAGCGCTCGCTGGCGCTCTCGACGCGCCACCTCGAGATCCAGTACACCCCGCTGGGCGCCCAGGGCGGCGTGATCGGCGCCGGTGTGCTTGCCATGCAGGAAAGCCTGAAGGCGCGAGGCGTTGCACCATGACGGCAGCAGCACAACCCGCGGTCAAGCGAAGCGTGGCGGTGGCCTTCGAGGGCATCGTCAAGGCTTTCGGGCCGGTGCAGGTGCTGCATGGCGTGAGCTTCGATCTGGCACCGGGCCACGTGTACGGTCTGCTGGGCGAGAACGGCGCAGGCAAGTCCACGCTGATGAAGATCCTGTCGGGCTACGAGCAGCCCACCGGCGGCGAGGTGCGGATCAACGGGCAAGCGCAGACCTTTGCCGACTCACGCGCGGCCGAACACCTGGGCATCGTGCTCATTCACCAGGAGTTCAACCTGGCCGAAGACCTGAGCGTTGCGCAGAACATCTTCCTTGGCCACGAGAAGAAGAAGGGCCTGTGGCTGGACGACCGCAGCATGGAGCGTGAAGCGGCGCAGGCGCTGGCACAGGTGGGCCTGACGATCGAACCGCGCACCAAGGTGCGCCGCCTGATCGTCGCTGAAAAACAGCTGGTCGAAATCGCCAAGGCCCTGGCGCGCAACGCGCGGCTGCTCGTCATGGACGAGCCCACCGCCACGCTCACGCCCGGCGAGACCGAGCGGCTGTTTCAACTGATCGCACACCTGCGCGCCGATGGCGTGACCATCGTCTACATCTCGCACAAGCTGGACGAGGTCGAGCGCATTACCGACGAAGTCATCGTGATGCGTGACGGCCGCTTCGTGGCGCGCGCACCCACGCGCGAGCTGAGTCGCCACCAGATGGCCAACCTGATGGTGGGCCGCGAGATTGCAGACCTCTATCCGCCGCGCGATGAAGTCGACCCGGCGCCCGCGCCGGCGCTTCAGGTGCGCGACTTCAGCGTGCCGGGCTGGGCGCAGCAAGCCAGCTTCGAGGTGCGGCCGGGCGAGATCCTGGGCTTCGCTGGGCTGGTCGGCGCGGGCCGCACCGAGCTCTTCGAGGGAATCATGGGTCTGCGCCCCGGTGCCGGCGAGGTGCGCCTGCATGGCCAGGAGGTGCAGATCCGCAACCCGCGCGACGCAGCGCGCCACGGCCTGACCTACCTCAGCGAAGACCGCAAGGGCAAGGGCCTGCACGTGAACTTCGGGCTGCGCGAGAACCTCACGCTGATGGCGCTGGAGCGCTATGCCCGTCCATGGCTGCAGCCCGAGGGCGAGCGCGCCGCGCTGTCCGCTGCGGTGCAGGAGTTCGGCATCCGCACCGGCTCGCTGGACGTGAAGGCGTCCTCGCTGTCGGGCGGCAACCAGCAAAAGCTCGCGCTCGCCAAGGTGCTGCACCCCAAGCCCCGCGTGGTGGTGCTCGACGAGCCCACGCGCGGCGTGGACGTGGGCGCCAAGCGCGATATCTATTTCCTGATCCAGCGCATGGCTCGCGAGGGCCTGGCCGTGATCGTCGTCTCGTCCGAACTCATGGAACTGATCGGCCTGTGCCACCGCGTTGCGGTGATGCGCGCAGGCCGAATTGTTCGCACCCTGGATGCAGGCCAACTGACAGAAGAGGAGCTGATCGCTCATGCCACCGGAACAGCCCCCGTCGCAGCAGACTGACGCCAGCGCACGGCACAGAGCCACCGCTCAACGCGGCTGGGCCGAGCGCCTGCGCGGCGTTGGACCCGTGATCGGCCTGGCGCTGCTGTGCGTGGCCGGCACGCTGCTCAACAGCGACTTCGCCACGCTGGACAACGCGATGAACGTGCTCACGCGCACCGCCTTCATCGGCATCATCGCGGTGGGCATGTGCTTTGTCATCATCTCCGGCGGCATCGACCTGTCGGTGGGTTCGATGGCCGCGCTGATCGCGGGCAGCGTGATCATGTTCATCAACTGGGCCGGCCCCGCCACCGGTTCGCCGCTCGTCGCGGTGGTGCTGGGCGCAGGGCTTGCCGTGGTGCTGGGTGCGATGTTCGGGCTGGCGCACGGTCTGCTCATTACCAAGGGGCGCATCGAACCCTTCATCGTCACGCTGGGCACCCTGGGCATCTTCCGCGCATATCTCACGTACTTCGCCGATGGCGGTGCGCTCACGCTCGACAACGACTTGTCGGACTTGTACGCGCCGGTCTACTACGGCAGCGTCATCGGCATTCCGATCCCGGTGTGGATCTTCCTGGTCGTGGCGGTGGTGGGCGGGCTCATCCTCAACCGCACCGCCTATGGGCGCTACGTGCAGGCCATCGGCTCGAACGAGCAGGTGGCGCGCTACGCGGCGGTGAGCGTGGACCGCGTGAAGATCCTCACCTACGTGCTGCTGGGCGTGTGCGTCGGCATTGCCACCTTGCTGTACGTGCCGCGCCTGGGTTCTGCGTCGCCCACCACGGGCCTGCTGTGGGAGCTGGAGGCCATTGCCGCGGTCATCGTGGGCGGCACGGCGCTCAAGGGCGGCGCCGGGAGCATCACCGGCACCGTGATCGGCGCCATCCTGCTCTCGGTCATCAGCAACATCCTCAACCTCACCAGCATCATCAGCGTGTACCTGAATGCGGCGGTGCAGGGCTTCGTCATCATCATCGTCGCGTTCCTGCAGCGTGGGCGTCGATGAGCCAACCGAGTTCCCGTTCCCCTACCAACTCAACCTGGAGACAAACGCTCATGACAACCTTCACCCGTCGCCTCGCACTCACGGCCGTTGCGGCTGCCGCCTTCGCAAGCCTGCCGGCACTGGCCGATGAAAAGGTCAATCTCGGTGTGTCGATTCCCGCGGCCACGCACAGCTTCATGGGCGGCATCAACTACTGGGCCAACCAGGCCAAGAAGGACCTGGAGAAGCAGCACAAGGACCTGAAGATCACCATCAAGACGGCGGCCAACGCGCCCGAGCAGGCCAACCAGTTGCAGGACTTGTCCACCGTCACCAAGATCAACGCCCTGGTGGTGTTCCCCTTCGAGTCGGCCGCGCTGACCAAGCCGGTGGCGCAGGTCAAGGCCAAGGGCGCGTACGTCACGGTGGTGGACCGCGGCCTGACCGACACCAGCGCGCAGGACGCCTACGTGGCCGGTGACAACACCGCCTTCGGCAAGATTCCGGCCGAGTACATCGCCAAGCAGATGGGCGGCAAGGGCAACCTGGTGGCGCTGCGCGGCATTGCCACCACGCTGGACAACGAGCGCATGGACGCCTTCAACTCGGTGCTCAAGAGCTATCCTGACATCAAGCTGCTGGACGCCAAGTACGCCAACTGGAACCGCGACGACGCCTTCAAGGTCACGCAGGACTACCTCACGCGCTTCAAGAGCATCGACGCCATCTGGGCGGCCGACGACGACATGGCGGTGGGCGTGCTCAAGGCCATCGAGCAGGCCAAGCGCGACGACATCAAGATCATCTTCGGCGGCGCGGGCGCCAAGGGCATGGTCAAGACCATCATGGACGGCAAGGACAAGCGCATTACCGCCGACGTGAGCTACTCGCCCAAGTTCATCTACGACGCGATCAAGCTCACCGCCGAGGCGCGCCTGAAGGGCGAGAAGCTGCCGGCCACCACGATCATTCCGTCGGTGCTGATCACCAAGGACAACGCGAAGGACTTCTACCACCCCGATTCGCCGTTCTAAGTTCTCCCCCAGGCTACCCTTGCTTCGCAAGGTCCGCCAACCCCCTCTCCGGGGGCGCACCCAGCGGCCTGGCAAAGCCAGTTCCGCGGGTGCCTGCGAACGGCCTGCGCTTCGCGCGGCTCTGCTTCCCGGCCTCATTGATTGATGCACATGTCTGAAACTACTTCTCGCAAGCTGCGCTACGCCATGGTGGGTGGCGGGCAGGGGGCCTTCATCGGGGCGGTGCATCGGCATGCGATCGCGCTGGACGCAAAGGCCGAACTGGTGGCGGGGGCGCTGTCGTCCACGCCGGACAAGGCGCGGGCCTCGGGGCGCGATCTGCTGCTGGCCGATGAGCGCAACCACGGCGACTGGCAGGCGCTGCTGGCGGACGAACTCAGGCGGCCCGCCGACGAGCGCATCGACTTCGTCTCCATCGTCACGCCCAACCATGTGCACTTTCCGGTGGCGCAGGCTTTCGTGGAAGCGGGCTTTCACGTGGTGTGCGACAAGCCGTTGGTGCACACCCGCGACCAGGCCGATGCGCTGGTCGCCGCTGTGAAGAAGCACGGCACCGTATTCGGCGTGACCTACAACTACACCGGCTACCCCATGGTGCGACAGGCTCGGGCCATGGTGCGCTCGGGCGAGCTCGGCGAGTTGCGCAAGGTGGTGGTCGAGTACAACCAGGGATGGCTTTCTTCGCAGCTGGAGGCCAGCGGCAACAAGCAGGCGGCATGGCGCACCGACCCCGCCAAGAGCGGCGCGGCTGGTGCCATTGGCGACATCGGTTCGCATGCCGAGAACCTGGTGGCCAGCATCACCGGCCTTAAGATCGAAAGCCTGTGCGCCGACCTTTCGCACATGGTGCCCGGTCGTGCGCTCGACGACGACGCCAGCATGCTGCTGCGCTTTGCCGGCGGCGCGCGGGGCGTGCTGATTGCATCGCAGATCAACACGGGCCTGGAGAACGACCTGCGCGTGCGCCTGTCCGGCACGCTGGGCACGCTGGAGTGGCGGCAGGAGCAGCCCAGCCAACTCGTTCACTATCCGCACGACGGGCCCAAGCGCATCTTCACGCGCGGCGCGCCCTGGCTGCATCCGGCGGCGCAGCGCGCCAGCCGCATTCCCTCGGGTCATCCCGAGGGGTTCATCGAAGCCTTCGCCAACATCTACGCCGGGGTCATCGAGGACATCCGCGCCCGCATCGAAGGGCGCGCCGCCGACCCATTGCTGGCCGACTATCCGAAGGTGGACGACGGCGCACGCGGCGTGCGCTTCATCGAGCGCACGGTGGCGTCGGCGGCCAGCACGGCCAAATGGACACCCTGGTAGGAAGCCCCGCTAGCGCCATCGTCCTATTCCAGCGGCGCGCCAGGCAGGGTAGAACGCGGTCTTGACGACCACTGCCTGCCGGAGCCGCCAATGTCCCTGCACAAGTCTCTTCCCGCCGCAGCGCTGCTGCTCCTTGCCGCTTGCTCGGCCGGCGCCGCCAACCTCGACTACCCGCCGCGCAAGCCGGGTTTGTGGGAAATGAGCATGGCCCACGGCGACGAGGCGCAGGCCAAGCCGCACGTCATTCAGCAGTGCATCGACGCCAAGACCGATGCCTCCATGCGCGAGATGGGGCAGGGCGCCAGCCGCGATGCCTGCACCAAGCAGGACATGCGCAAGGAAGGCGCCACGATCGTGGTCGATTCAGTCTGCAAGATGGGGCCCACCACGCTCACGAGCCATGCCGAGATCAGCGGCGACTTCTCCAGCAACTACCGCATGGAGTCGCACACCACCTACGAGCCGCCCATGGCCGGCCGCGCCAAGGGCACGGCAATCGTGGAGGCCAAGTGGCTGGGGCCGTGCAAGGCGGGCCAGAAGCCGGGCGACATGGTCATGCCCAATGGCCAGACGATGAACTTCATGGACATGCAGTCCATGCAGAAGAACCGCAAGAAGTAAGGCCCGGAGCACAGCGCGTGGCGCCGCTTCCTGCGCTGCAGCCCTGCGAATGAAGGCGAGCGACGTCAACGCCTGGTTCGCCGCGCGCGGCTGGCGGCCCTTTGGCTTCCAGCGCGAGGTGTGGGCCGCCGTGGCCAATGGGCAATCCGGCCTGCTGCACGCCACCACCGGCGCCGGCAAGACCTATGCATTGTGGTTTGGCGCACTGCTGGCGCTGTCGGCGTCGGCGCGCACCCGCAAGCGCAGCAGCGCGCCAGCGGATGCGCCGGCCGCCACGCCGCTGCAGGTGCTCTGGATCACCCCCATGCGCGCCCTGGCTGCCGACACGCTGCGCGCGCTGCAGTTGCCGCTGGAGTCGCTGGCGCCGCACTGGCAGGCCGGCGCACGCAGTGGCGACACCTCGTCCGCCGAACGCAGCGCGCAGGACAAGCGCCTTCCCACCGCACTGGTCACCACACCCGAGAGCCTGTCGCTGATGCTCTCGCGTGCCGATGCCAGGGACCAGTTGCGCGGCGTGCGTATGGTCGTGGTGGACGAGTGGCACGAGTTGATGGGCAACAAGCGCGGCGTGCAGGTGCAGCTGGCGCTGGCACGCCTGCGGCGCTGGCGGCCCGACCTGGTGGTGTGGGGCATGTCGGCCACCCTGGGCAACCTGGACGAAGCCTTGCGAACACTGCTCGGCCCGGGTGCATCGACGGAAGGCGTGCTCGTGCGCGGCGAAACCCCCAAGGAGCTCATCGTCGATTCGCTGCTGCCCGGCCGTTCGGAGCGCTTTCCCTGGGGCGGCCACCTGGGCGTGACGATGCTGCCGCAGGTGGTGGAAGAAATTGCGGCCAGCAGCACCACGCTGGTGTTCACCAACACGCGCTCGCAAGCCGAGATCTGGTACGCGGCCCTGCTCGATGCGCGGCCCGACTGGGCCGGCGAGATCGCACTGCACCACGGCTCGCTGGACCGCGCCGTGCGGGAGTGGGTGGAGCTGGCGCTGAAGAAGGGCAGCTTGCGCGCGGTGGTGTGCACGTCGAGCCTGGACCTGGGCGTGGACTTCCTGCCGGTGGAGCGGGTGCTGCAGATCGGCTCGGCCAAGGGCATCGCGCGTTTGCTGCAGCGCGCGGGCCGGTCCGGTCATGCGCCGGGCCGGCCTTCGCGCATCACGATGGTGCCCACGCACAGCATCGAGATCATCGAAGGTGCCGCCGCGCGCGCCGCCATTGCAGCCGGCCAGATCGAGGCGCGCCAGACGCCGCACCAGCCGCTGGATGTGCTGGTGCAGCACCTGGTGACGGTGGCGCTGGGCGGAGGCTTCACGCCCGACGAGCTGTACGACGAAGTGCGCAGCACCGCCGCCTATGCGGGCCTTGCGCCGCCGACCTGGCAGTGGTGCCTGGACTTCGTCAGCCGCGGCGGCCCGTCGCTCGTGGCCTACCCCGACTTCAAGCGCGTGGTGCCCGATGCGCAAGGCGTGTGGCGCGTGCCCGATGCGCGACTGGCGCGGCGCCACCGCATGAACATCGGCACCATCGTGAGCGATGCCAGCATCTCGGTGCAGTACCTGAGTGGTGGGCGCATCGGCAGCGTGGAAGAGAGCTTCGTCGCGCGCCTGAAGCCGGGCGACTGCTTTCTGTTCGGTGGCCGGCTGCTGGAGCTGGTGCGCATCCACGACATGACGGCCCAGGTTCGCCGTGCCGCCGGCCAACGGCCGGCCGTGCCGCGCTGGGGCGGCGGGCGCATGGCCTTCACCAGCACCTTGGGCGACGCAGTGGTGCAGCAACTGGCCCGGGCCGGGGAGGGCATCTACGACTCGCCCGAACTGCAGAGCCTGCGTCCGCTGCTGGAGCTCCAGCGCCAATGGTCCGCGCTGCCGTCGCACGAGCACCTGCTGGCCGAAAGCCTGACGACGCGCGAAGGCTGGCACCTGTTCGTCTATCCCTTTGCCGGGCGGCCGGTGCACCTGGGCCTGGCCAGCCTGCTGGCCTGGCGCATTGCGCAGCACGAGCCGCGCACCTTCTCCATTGCCTTCAACGACTACGGCTTCGAGCTGCTGAGCGCGGTGGAGGTGGACTGGGCGGCGTTGCTGCCGCGTGCGCTGAAGGGCGTGCCGGACGCGGACGACCTGCTGCACGAAGTGCTGGCCAGCCTCAACGCCAGCGAGCTGGCGCGCCGCCGGTTTCGGGAAATCGCACGGGTGTCGGGCCTGATCTTCCAGGGCTACCCGGGCGAGAAGCGCAGCAACCGGCAGCTGCAGGCTTCCAGCTCGCTGTTCTACGAGGTGTTCAGGAAGTACGACCCCGACAACCGCCTGCTCGCCCAGGCCGAGCAGGAGCTGCTGGCGCAGGAGCTGGACATCGGCCGCCTGCAGGCCTGCCTGGGGCGGATGAACGCACAGCAACTGGTCATGTGCCGGATCGAGCGGCCCACGCCGTTTTCCTTCCCGCTCATGGTCGAGCTGTTTCGCGAGAAGCTCACCAACGAGAAGCTGGGCGACCGCATCGCGCGCATGGTCGCCCAGCTCGAGAAGGCGGCCGGCGGCAGCATCAACGCAGGCCAGGTGGACGAAGTGCGCAAGAGCCTGCGCTTCGGTGCGCAGGGTGCAAACTAGGGCGATGTCGAACGGCGCATGCGAAGTGCGATGGGCAGGCGAGCGGCTCTTGCTGCTGCCCGAACGCGCCCTCTGCTGGCCCGCGGCCGGCGTGCTGTTCGTGGCCGACCTGCACTTGGGCAAGGCCGCCACCTTCCGTGCGCTGGGCCAGCCGGTGCCGGGCGGCACCACGGCGCAGAACCTGGGGCGGCTGGATGCCTTGCTCGCGGCGCATGCCGTGCGTCACCTGGTGCTGCTGGGCGACTTCCTGCACGCGGCCCAGGCGCGCACGCCTGCGTTGCTTTCTGCCCTGGACGACTGGCGCGCGCGGCATGGCGACCTGGCCTGCACGCTGGTGCGCGGCAACCACGACAGCCGGGCCGGCGATCCGCCGTCCAGCCTTGGCATCGACATCGTCACCGAACCCTGGCTCATCGGTCCTTTTGCCTGCTGCCACCATCCCCAGCCGCACGCGACGCACTTCGTGCTGGCGGGGCATCTTCATCCGGTGTGCGGCCTGCACGGCAGCGGGCGCGACAGCATGCGCCTGCCTTGTTTCGTGCAGGAAGGCGCGCAAGCCGTGCTGCCGGCCTTTGGCGAATTCACCGGCGGATGGTTCGTGCAGGGAGCAGGCGGCCGGCGCTTCTACGCCGTGGGCGGGGACGCGGTCTGGGCGCTGCCCTAGATCACCACCGGGGCATCCGGCAGTTCGTTGCTGTCCTGCTCGCCAGGTGCCAGCGGAAAGTGCTCCACCAGCAGCGCAGACACTTCTGCCAGCGCCTGCGTCAGCCCGTCTTCGAAGCGGTCTTCGCGAAAGGCCTTGCTCATGCGCTGGGTCATGGCGCTCCACTCTTGCGCACTCACCCTGCGGGCAATGCCGCGGTCGGCCACGATCTCGATGGCGTGCTCCACCAGCAGCAGGTAGATGAGTACGCCGTTGTTGTGCTCCGTGTCCCACACCCGCAGCTTGCCGAACATGGCCACCGCGCGCTCGCGTGCCGTGGCGTTGCGCCAGATGTAGGAGTTGGGCAGGCCGGCTTCGACGCAGATGCGGATCTCGCCGCTGTGTCGGCGTTCGCTGGCCGCCACGCGGCCCGTGAGACGTTCGAGCAGCGCAGGAGGCAGCGCGCGATGGACTTCGGCGCGGTCGGTCCAGCGGTGCCGCCAGATGCGCGCGAGCTTGCCGACGAGGGAGCGCTTATTGATCGTCATGGCCATGCCTTGCCTGTCGCTACCAGTCGCCCGAGGCGCCGCCGCCACCAAAGTCGCCGCCACCGCCGGAGCTGAAGCCGCCGCCACCACCGCCGCCTCCACCGAAGCCACCGCCACCGCCGCCGCCCCAGCCACCGCCGCCGCCAGGGAAGCCACCGCCCCAGCCGCCGCCGCGCGCGCCGCGCCCCAGCGTGGGAATGCCCACGAAGGCGCTGGAGATCAGCGTGAAGATCAGGCCCACGATGCCTGCCGCAATGGCCACCCACATGGTGGTGGTGATGAAGAAGGCAATGCCGCCGGTGGCCGCGCCGGTGGCCAGCGCGCCCAGCTTGTTGCCGAACACCCCGCGCAGCACGCGCCCCAGCACGATCACCCCGAAGAACAGGAAGATGCCCAGCGTGCCCCAGTCGAAGTCGCCGCCGTTCTCGAACGTGCCGCTTGGGTGCTGCTGCACCGGCGGCAGGGCCTCGCCGCGAATCAGCGCGCCGAGCTGGTCGACCGCCGCGCCGAGGCCGCCTGCAAAGTCGTTCTGCTTGAAGCGCGGCTTCATCGCGTTGTCGATGATGCGCGCGGCCATGATGTCCGGAATGGCGCCTTCCAGCGTCTTGGCCACCTCGATGCGCATGCGCCGGTCGTCCTTGGCCACGATCACCAGCACGCCGTCGCCCACCGCCTTGCGGCCGATCTTCCACTGGTTGGCCACGCGGTTGGCGTAGCTGGCGATGTCCTCGGGCTGCGTGGTGGGCACCATCAGCACCACCACCTGCGAGCCCTTCTCGGTCTCGATGGCGGCGAGCTTGGCCTCCAGCGCCTGGCGCTGGCCGGCATCGAGCGTGCCGGTCTGGTCGATGACTCGCGCCGCCAGCGCGGGCACGGGCAGCAGGCCCTGCGCGAGGGCGGGGCCGGCCCAGACCGTCAACAACAGCGCGGCCATCATCACGATGGCCGAGAGCGATTGGGCGAAGCGCCTGATGCCCAACAGCGCCATGAACTTGAAGCGCCCCGTCTTACTTCTTCGGCGCGCCGAAGTCGACCGTGGGGGGCGTGGAGATCTGTGCTTCGTTCTGCACGCTGAAGTTGGGCTTGGGCGAGTAGCTGAAGACCATGGCCGTCAGGTTGGTCGGGAAGCTGCGGGCCAGCACGTTGTACTCCTGCACCGTCTGGATGTAGCGGTTGCGCGCCACCGAGATGCGGTTCTCGGTGCCCTCGAGCGTCACGCGCAGATCACGGAAGGCCTGGTTGGCCTGCAGTTCGGGATAGCGCTCGGCCACCACCATGAGGCGCGACAGCGCGCCCGACAGCTCACCCTGCGCCTGCTGGAACTTGTTGAAAGCCTCTGGGTTGTTCAGCGTCTCGGGCGTGACCTGGATGCTGGTGGCCTTGGCGCGCGCCTCGACCACCTTGGTGAGCGTCTCCTGCTCGAAGTTGGCCTGGCCCTTGACCGTGGCGACGATGTTGGGCACCAGGTCGGCGCGCCGCTGGTACTGGTTGAGCACTTCGCTCCAGGCCGACTTGGTGGCTTCGTCCAGCCGCTGGAAGTCGTTGTAGCCGCAACCGGTCAGAGAGAGGACCACGGCGATCATCGCAAGCCAACGTTTCATCATCTTGTTCACCCCTTGCTGAGAAGGGCGCAAAGTTAGCACAGGTAGCATCGGCGCCATGGCAATAGACCCCATCCAGGTGCTGCAGGCGGCCCAGCGCCCGCCTGTGCGCGTGCCGGCGCAAGCGGGGCGGCCCGAGACCACGCTGCTCATTGCAGGCGCTACGGGAGCGCTGGGCAACGAACTGCTGCGCCGCCTTGCCGGCAGTCATCGCTATGCCCAGGCGCGCGTGCTGGCGCGCGAGCCGATGCAGGACGGCCTGCGCGGCGTGCAGTCGGTGCTGATGCCGCCCGACGATGCCGACCCGCGTTCGTGGCCCCGCGTGCAGGCCGATGCTGCGCTGGTGAGCTTCGATCCGCCGCGCCTGTACCACGACCGCGAGCGTGCCCTGTGGGCGCCCACGCCGGAGCAACTGCCGCAAATTGCCGCCTGGCTCCACGACTGCGGCGTACGCACGCTGGCCGTGGTGCAGCCGCATGCCCAGGGTCGCTTGCCCGAGGCACTCAAGCGTGGCCTGGCCAGCATGGATGAGCAGGCGGTTGCCGCGCTGGGTTTCGAGCGGCTGATCCTGGTGCGCTCGGCGCAAAAGCCCGCCCAGGGCGTGCGTGGCAGCCTGCCGCAGCGCGTGGCCGAGTGGATGCTGTCGATCGCCCGCTTCATGGTGCCCGCCAGCGAACAGCCGGTGCGCGCCGCGGTGGTGGCGCAGTTTGTCGATGCGGCGCTGCGCCTGGCGCCGCCGGGCACCCACGTGGCCGCGCCCGAGCTGGTGTGGCGGGCTGCGCAGGGAAACGCCGAGGCCGCCGAAGCCACTGTGCGCCAGTGGTTGCAGGGCCTGCCCTGAGGTGCTGCCCAGAAGGCAAAATCGACCCATGGCCAAGACCCGACACACCAGCCATCTCGGCGGCACCGCCGACGATGTGGAAGCCTCCTTCTACGAAGCCCTGCAGCGCGGCGACCTCGAATCGCTGATGGCCTGCTGGGCCGACGACGACGAGGTGTTCTGCGTGCATCCGGGTGGCCCGCGACTGGTGGGCACCGAGGCCATCCGCTCGGCCTTCGAGCAGATGTTCGGCAACGGCTCCATCCATGCCACGCCGGCGCGCGTGCGCAAGGTCGAGGCGCTGGGCAGCTCGGTGCACAACGTGCTCGAGCGCATCGAGGTGCTCACGGCCGAAGGGCCCCGCCTGGCCTTCGTGCTGGCCACCAACGTCTATCACAAGACCGCCCAGGGCTGGCGCATGGTGGCCCACCATGCCAGCCCCGGCACGGTGCAGGAGCCGTCCGACACCCACGACGCGCCGCAACTTCTACACTGAGCCGATGGAGTACGTCGCGCCTTTCTGGTTGCCCGGTGGCAACCTGCAGACCATCTGGTCGGCCATCGTCGCGCGCAGCGTGCGCGGTGTCCGCCCCTCGTTTCGGCGCGAGCGCTGGAACACGCCGGACGGAGACTTCATCGACGTCGACTTTCTCGAGAACGCAAAGGCCGGCACCGCGCGGCCCTTGCTGGTGCTGTTCCACGGTCTCGAAGGCTCGTCGAGCAGCCACTACGCACAGTCGTTTGCCGACTTTGCCCGGCAGAACGGCATGGCCTACGCCGTGCCGCACTTTCGCGGTTGCAGCGGCGAGATCAACCTGGCGCCGCGCGCCTACCACTCTGGCGACTACGAGGAGATCGGCTGGATCCTCTCCAGGCTGCGCGAGCACCATGACGCGCTGGGTGGCGGCCCGATGCTGGTGGTGGGCGTGTCGCTGGGCGGCAATGCGCTCTTGCGCTGGGCCGAAGAAATGGGCAGCGAGGCTGGCCGCATTGCCAGCGCGGTGGCCTCCGTCTGCGCCCCGGTCGACCTGGCCGCGGGCGGCACAGCCATCGGGCGCGGCTTCAACCGGCTGGTCTACACGCGCATGTTCCTGAACACCATGAAGCCCAAGGCGCTGGCCAAGCTGGTGCAGCACCCGGGGCTGTTCAACAGGGACGCGCTGCTGCAGGCCAGCGACCTCTACGCCTTCGACAACATCTTCACCGCGCCGCTGCACGGCTTTCGCGACACCGACGACTACTGGTCGCGCGGCTCGGCCAAGCCGCACCTGGATGCCATCCGAGTGCCCACCCTGGTGGTCAATGCGCGCAACGACCCCTTCGTGCCGGCGGCCAGCCTGCCGGGCCAGCAGGACGTGGGCCGCCATGTCACGCTGTGGCAGCCTGCGCACGGTGGGCATGTCGGCTTTGCCGCTGGATTTCCCCCGGGCAACGTGTTCAGCCTGCCGCGCGAGGTGGGCGGCTGGTTGAAGCAGCACGCGTAGATTGCCGCGCACCGCAGGAGCACAATCCGCCCATGGACGACATCGTCAAGCAGGCACTGGCCAAGTGGCCCAACGTGCCCCACTGCTACGGCTGGCTCGGCCTGGATGCGCGCGGCAACTGGTACATGCGCGACGACCGCACGCAGGCCGCCGGGCCCTTCGTGCGAGCCAAGGGCTCGCTGCTGCGGCACGAGAAGCTCATCGACTTCATCCACCGCAACTACGAGCACGACGCCGCCGGGCAATGGTTCTTCCAGAACGGGCCGCAGCGCGTGTACGTCGAACTCGAATCCACGCCGTGGGTCTGGCGGGTGAGCGACGCAGGTGCGGATGTGCGAGCCCACAGCGGCGAGCCCGTGCAGGTATCGGCCTGCCTGGTGGACGAAGGCGGGCGGGTGTACCTGGCTTCGCCTCGAGGCCTGGGCGTGGTGCATACCCAGGACATGGGAGCGGCTGCCGATGCCATCGAGCAGGGACGCTGGCAGCCCGAGACGGTCAGGCTGCAGGACCTGCCCGGGCGTTATGGTTTCGTGCCCAGCCCGAAGGCGGTGCACGGCACCGTCAAGGCGCCGGCCTGATTCGACAGGGTTGCTCCAGGCAAAGAAAAAGCCGGCTTCGGGGCCGGCTTTTTTGTTGGGTGGTGGCGGCGCTTACTTGGCGGCCGTTTCGGCAGCAGGCGCTGCAGCCGCGGGCCGGTCGGGCACCGGGAAGGTCGCGCCGCCTGCATTGGCCATGTAGACCACCGCACGGCCGATTTCCACGTCTTCGAAGTCGCCGCCGCCCTGGGCCGGCATGGCGCCCTTGCCCTTGAGGGCATGTTCGAGCAGCGTGGCATAGCCCTGGCCGATGCGCGGGCCCCAGGCTGCGGCGTCGTTCAGGTGCGGAGCGCCGGGAATGCCGGGGCTGCCGTGGCAGGTCACGCACTGGGCCTTGAACACCGCTTCGCCGGTGGCCAGTTCGCGGTTGGCATCGCGGATTTCCACCGTGCCCACGCGGGCCAGGCGGGCAGCCACGTCGCGGTCGCGCACGTCTTGCGACACGCCGTACAGGCTCAGGTCGGAGCTGGCGGCGCCAGAGGGCTTGTAGGCCGAGACCACATAGGCCACCAAGCCTGAAATGATGAGGATGGGAGCGACGAAGGAAAAGAAAACCGCTATCAGAAGCTGCTTGGGGTTCTTGATGGGGCCGGTGTGGGCTTCTTCGGTGTGCGCGGCGTCGCTCATGGAGTCCTCAAGTTATCGATCGGGGGCTGTCTCGTTAGGGGGACCTGAAATCAACCGGGGATTATAGAAGGACCCCCCGCACACTCGGCTCCGGGTACGCCCTCCTTGTGGCGCCACGTCAACGGCCCGCACACACGATACACGCATGCGCGGGCACAAGCCGGCTCAGCGCCGGGCCTGGCTCGTGGTTTCGGCCGGAGCGTCGCGGCTGGCCCAGCCGCCGCCCAGTGCCTTGAACAGGGTCACCTGGTTCTGCAACTGTGCGAGTCGGGTCTGCGTGGCTGCCAACTGGGCGGTGAACAGCGAGCGTTGCGCGTCCTGCAGGTCCAGCGCGTTGGCCACGCCGCTGCGATAGCGCAGGGCCGACAGCTTGAAGCGTGCCTCTTCGGCCGCGGCCGTCTTGCGCAGCGCGTCGAGCTGGTCGCCCAGCGTGGCTCGACCAGCCAGCGCGTCCGCCACTTCACGGAAGGCCGACTGGATCGACTTCTCGTACTGCGCCAGCGCGATGTCGCGGTTGGCCCAGGCCGAATCCAGGCGGGCGCTGTTGGCACCGTAGTCGAAGATGGGCAGCACCAGCGAAGGCGCGAAGGACCAGGCCCGCGTGCCGCTGTCGAACAGCCCCGACAACTCGTTGCTGGCCGTGCCGTAGGTGGCCGTGAGCGTGATGCGCGGGAAGAAGTTGGCCCGCGCCGCGCCGATGTTGGCATTGGCTGCCAGCAACTGCTGCTCGGCGGCCCGGATGTCGGGGCGCTGCTCCAGCATTTCCGATGGCAGGCCGGCTGGCACGTCGGCCATGGGCGCCACCGCGTCCAGTGCGCCCAGGCCACCCTTGACCGCATCTGGCGGGACAGGCGCGCCCAGCAGCAGGGCCAGCGCATTCTCGTCCTGCAGGCGGAAGCGCTGCTGCTGCGCATAGGTGGCGCGCGCACTCTCGGCGAGCGACTCGGCCAGGCGCAGGTCGATCTCGGAGATCACGCCGTTGTCAAAGCGCAGCTTGGACAGCTTCAGGCCCTCTTCGCGAGTGGCCAGCGTGTCGCGCGTGATCTGCATCGACTCTTCGTCGGCAATCACGGCCAGCCAGCCGGCGGCCACGGCGGCCACCAGGCTGATCTGCGTGGACTTGCGGGCCTCTTCGGTTGCCAGGTATTGCGACAGCGCCGCCTCCTTCAGGCTCTGGATGCGGCCGAAGAAGTCCAGCTCCCAGGACGGGATGCCGACGTTGACGTAGTCGCTCTCGGTGACCGTGTCGCCCAGCAGCGAGGGCCGCTGGCGCGTGCCGCCGGCGTTGAGGTTCAGGTTGGGCACCTGCGCCGAACGCGTGATGCGGAACTGCGAGCGCGCCGTCTCGATGTTGAGCACCGCCACGCGCAGGTCGCGGTTGTTCTGCAGCGCGGTGTTGATCAGGCCCACCAGGCGCGGGTCGGTGAAGTAGTCTTGCCACACGATCTGCGCCGTGATCGGCTGGCCGGCGATTTGCGCCGGGTTGTTGGGGAAGTTCTGCGGCACCGGCGCGGCGGGCCGCTCGTAGGTCGGGGCCATCGAGCAGCCGGCCAGCAGCGCCGCCACGGCCAGCGCCGTGGCCAGGGTCTTGGTAGGCACGAGGGGGTTCCTCATCTTTGCTTTGTTATCAGTCATGGCGGGGCTCGTCCTCGATTCCTGCGGCGTGCGCGTGGCGCAGGTCGGCCTCGTGCTGACGCGCGCTGCCCTTGAAGAGCGAACGCACCACCACGAAGAACACCGGCACGAAGAACACCGCCAGGGCCGTGCCCGTCACCATGCCGCCCAGCACGCCGGTGCCGATGGCACGCTGGCTGGCCGAGCCGGCGCCCGAGGCGGTCACCAGCGGCACCACGCCCAGGCCGAAGGCCAGCGACGTCATCACGATGGGGCGGAACCGCAGGTGTGCTGCGGCCAGCGCCGACTCGATCAGCCCCTTGCCCGAGGCCTGCAGGTCCTTGGCGAACTCGATGATCAGAATCGCGTTCTTCGCTGACAAGCCGATGATGGTGATCAGGCCCACCTGGAAGTACACGTCGTTCGAGTAGCTGCGCAGCCAGGTGGCCAGCAGCACGCCCAGCACGCCCAGCGGCACCACCAGGATCACCGACAGCGGGATGGTCCAGCTTTCATACAGCGCGGCCAGGCACAGGAACACCGCCAGGATCGAGAAGCCGTACAGGATGATGGCCTGCGAGCCGGCGAGCTTTTCCTCGCGCGACTGGCCCGTCCACTCGTAGCCGAAGCCTGGAGGCAGCTGGGCCGCGAGCTTTTCCATCTCGGCCATGGCAGCGCCCGAGCTGTAGCCCGGCGCCGCCGAGCCGGAGATGCGCACCGCCGGATAGCCGTTGTAGCGCACCGTCTGCTGCGCGCCGGTGATCCAGCGCGTGGTGGCGAAGGTGGACAGCGGCACCGGCTGGCCCTTGCTGTTGCTGGCGTTGAGCTTGAGCAGGTCTTCAGGCTGCATGCGCGCCGGCGCATCGGCCTGCACTACCACCCGTTGCAGGCGACCCTGGTTCGGGAAGTCGTTGATGTAGCTCGAGCCCAGCGCGGTGGACAGCGTGGTGTTGATCGAATCGAAGCTCACGCCCAGGGCGTTGGCCTTGTCGCGGTCGATGTCGATCTGCAGTTGCGGCGCGTCTTCCAGGCCGTCGGGCCGAACCTGCGCGAGCAGCTTGCTCTGGCTGGCCATGCCCAGCAGCTGGTTGCGTGCGTTGGTCAGCGCGGTGTGGCCCGCGCCGGCACGGTCCTGCAGGCGGAAGGTGAAGCCGCTGGCCGTGCCCAGTTCAGGAATGGGCGGCGGCGACAGCGGGTAGATGAAGGCGTCGCGGATGTGCGAGAGCGCACCGAAGGCGCGGCCCGCCAGCGCATCGGCCGACTCGCCCGCGCCCTTGCGCTCGTGCCAGTCCTTGAGCGTCACGAAGGCAAGGCCCGCGTTCTGGCCCTGGCCCGAGAAGCTGAAGCCCATCACGCCCACCATGCTCTGCACTTCGGGTTGCTTGAGGATGTAGTCCTCCACCTGCTTCATCACCGACACCGTGCGCTCCTGCGTGGCGCCCGGGGGCAGCTGCACGTTCACGATGATGTTGCCCTGGTCTTCCTGCGGCAGGAAGGAGGTGGGCAGGCTGCGGAACACCACCACCACTGCGCCCACGATGGCGATGTAGATGATGAGGTAGCGGGCCGCGCGACGCAGGATGCGCGCCACCCAGCCTTCATAGCCCTTGGCGGTGCGCGAGAAGTTGCGGTTGAACCAGCCGAAGAAGCCCCTCTTCTCGTGGTGGTCGTCGTCCACCGGCTTGAGCAGCGTGGCACACAGCGCCGGCGTGAGCGACAGCGCCATGAAGGCCGAGAAGGCGATCGAGGCCACCATCACCGCCGAGAACTGGCGGTAGATGTTGCCGGTGGAGCCGGCAAAGAAGGCCAGCGGCACGAACACCGAGATCAGCACCACGGTTACGCCCACGATGGCGCCCGAGATCTGCTTCATGGCCTTGCGCGTGGCTTCCAGCGGTGGAAGCTTTTCCTCGGCCATGATGCGCTCGACGTTTTCCACCACCACGATGGCGTCGTCCACCACGATACCGATCACCAGCACCATGCCGAACATGGTCAGCACGTTGATCGAGAAGCCCAGCGCCAGCAGCGTGGCAAACGTGCCCAGCAGGGCGATGGGCACCACGATGGTCGGGATGATCGTGTAGCGCCAGTTCTGCAGGAACAGGAACATCACCACGAACACCAGCGCCACGGCCTCGAACAGCGTCTTGACCACTTCGGTGATCGAGATGCTGACGAAGCGCGAGCTGTCGTACGGAATGGTCCACTTCACGCCCTGCGGGAAGAACTTGGACAGCTCATCCATCTTGTTGCGGATGGCCTTGGCGGCTGCCAGCGCGTTGCCGCTGGGTGCCAGCTGCACGCCGATGCCCACCGCGCCCTTGCCGTTCAGGCGGGCGGAGGTGGAATAGGCCTGGCCGCCCAGCTCGATGCGCGCCACGTCGCGCAGCCGCACGGTCGAGCCGTCGGTGTTGGCGCGCAGCACGATGTTGCCGAACTGCTCCACGGTCGAGAGCTGGCCGTTGACCACCACCGTGGCGGCAATGGCCTGGCCGGGCACGTTGGGCAGGTCACCGATCACGCCCGAAGACACTTGCGCGTTCTGCGCGCGAATGGCTGCGTTCACGTCGGCAGACGACAGGTTGTAGCCCTGCATCTTGGCCGGGTCGATCCACACGCGCATGGCGCGTTCGGAGCCGAACAGCTGGGCCTGGCCGATGCCGGGCACGCGCTGCAACTCGGGCACCACGTTGCGCGCCGCGTAGTCGCCCAGCGCGGTTTCATCCACGGCAGGGTTGTCCGACGAGAGGATGGTGAACAGCAGGAAGTTGTTGCGCGACTTGTCCACGCGCACGCCCTGCTGCGTTACCGCGGCCGGCAGTCGGGGCGAGGCGCGCGACAGGCGGTTTTGCACGTCCACCTGCGCCAGGTCGGGGTTGGTGCCCGTCTCGAAGGTGATGGTGATCGTGCCGGTGCCGTCGGCCTGGGCGACCGACTCCATGTAGATCAGGCCCGGCGAGCCGTTCATTTCGCGTTCGATGACCGACAGCACGCTGTCTTCCAGCGTCTGCGCGGAGGCGCCCGGGTAGGCGGCCGTGACCACGATGGCCGGTGGCGCCACCGGCGGATATTGCGAAATCGGCAACTGGGTGATGGACACCGCGCCCATCACGATTATGAACAGTGCGATCACCCACGCGAAGATGGGGCGGTCGATGAAGAACTTGGCCATGCGGCGGTGCTCCTTACTGCTTGGCCGCCGGCTCGTTGGCCGCAGGCTTGGCAGGGGCACCGCCCGCCGGGGCCGCTGCTGCCGATGCGGCGGCGGCGGGTTGCCATGGCACCGCCTTCACGGGCGTGCCGGGCGGCATCATCTGCAGCTTCTGGAAGCCGTCGACCATGACCTGCTCGCCGGCCTTGAGGCCGTCGAGCACCACCCAGCGGTTGTTCTGGCCCGCGCTGATCTTCACGTTGCGGGTGCTCACCTTGCCTTCGGCATCGACCACCATCAGCGTGTCGCCTTGCTGCGTGCGGGTGACCGCCTGCTGCGGCACCGTGATGGCGTTGGTCAATTGAGCCTGCTCGAGGCGCACGCGAACGTACAGGCCGGGCAGCAGGTTGCCGTTGGCATTGGGCACTTCGGCGCGCAGCGTGATCTGGCCCGTGGTGGCGTCCACCGTCAGGTCGGAGAACAGCAGCTTGCCTTCCTGCGGGTACTCGGTGCCGTCTTCCAGCACGATGCGAACGCTGGCTGCCTCGCCTCCGGCGGCGCGCTTGAACAGGCCGGCGTCGAGCGCGCGGCGCAGGCGCATCACGTCGTTGGCCGACTGCGTGAAGTTCACGTACATGGGGTTGATCTGCTGGATGACTGCCAGCTGAGTGGCCTCGCCCTGGCCGACCAGCGCGCCTTCGGTGACCAGCGCGCGGCCGATGCGTCCGGAAATGGGCGCCGTCACCGTGGCGTAGCCCAGGTTGATGCGCGCCGTGGTGAGCGATGCGCGGGCCACGCCCACGTCGGCTTCGGCCTGCTTCCATGAAGCCACGGCGTTGGCGTATTCCTGCTTGCTCACGGCATTGGCCTCGACCAGCGGCTTGTAGCGCTCGGCCAGGGCCTTGGTCTGCACCACGTTGGCTTCGGCGCGGGCCAGGCTGGCCTCGGCGCTGCGCAGGGTGGCTTCGTAGGGCGAGGCGTCGATGCTGAACAGCGGCTGGCCGGCCTTCACGTCGCTGCCTTCGCGGAACAGCCGCTTTTGCAGGATGCCGGCGGCGCGCGCGCGCACTTCGGACACGCGGGAAGCTTCGAGACGGCCGGGCAGCTCGACCAGCAGGCCGACGTCACCCGGGGTGGCAACCACCACGCCGACTTCGGGCGCAGGCATCTTGCCGCCGCCGCCGTGGGCGGCCGGCGCCTCGCCCTTGCCGCAGGCGGTCAGGGCCAGCGCTGCCAATGCAACGGCGGCCACGCGTGCCGAAAAGGGGAAGGAGCGAGAGACTTCATGCAGAACAGGCATGCGAATCCTTTGAAGGGACTTGAGAAAACGGGATTTGAACGGGCACAACGCCCGCCGCCGCCCGGGGTGGGCGCGCGAGAAGGGTCGGATGTTCGCCGGAAAAACCCGCTAGTTTACATACATTCATGGATGTATAGTTGAGGCTTCAACAGAAGCGAATCATATTTTTCGAGACAAAGAGCATGGCCCGGCGCACAAAAGAAGAGGCACAGGCCACCCGTGAGCGCCTGCTGGACGCGGCAGAAATGCTGTTCCAGGCCCAGGGTGTGTCGCAAACCACCTTGCAACAGATTGCACAGGCGGCAGACGCCACGCGTGGCGCGGTGTACTGGCATTTCAAGGACAAGGCCGACCTGTTCAACGCGATGATGGACCGGGTTACCTTGCCGCTGGAGGCCGCGAACCGCGCCGGCATTGCGGCGGGCGGCGACCAGCCATTGGCGGCCGTGCAGCGCTCGCTGCTCGATGCGCTGCGAGTGATCACCACCAACCCGCAAGTGCGGCGCGTGTTCGACATCGCCACCCGCAAGATCGAATACACCGACGAGATGGATTCTGTGCGGCGCCGTCACCTGGAGTCGCGCCAGTTGTTCCTGACCGATTTCGAGGAGGCGCTCAAGTCGGCTGCGCGCATCGAAGGGCGCAAGCTGCCAATTCCGGTGGCCTCGGCGGCGCAAGGCCTGCATGGGCTGGTCTGTGGGCTGATCGAGGACTGGCTGCTCGACCCCGGGGCTTTTGAGTTGGTGTCGACGGGAAAGCGGGTCTTCCATGTCTACCTTCGGGGGTTGGGCTTTGGCGGCAAGAGCATGGCCGACGACCAAGCCCCGGACGTCCCCGAAGCGGTGGTTGCCGATAAGCGATAATCGCAGTTTGACGTGGCAGCGCCGCGTCAAAGATCTCGCTGTATTTCAATGGATAGAATTCGGCCCTCCGAAGGCTGAGATCCAGGTTCGATTCCTGGCGGCGGGACCAGATACAAAAGGCCGGAAGCACGCAAGCGCTTCCGGCCTTTTTCATTGCGCGCCGAATCTCGACTGCGCCCGCGGTAGGCCTGCTCCGACAGCATCTTGCGCGCCGTGACACCCACCGCAGGCTTCGCGCCGCCGCACACTGGCCTCATCGACCTCTTCGAAAGCGAGTCATGTCCTTTGTGCTCTACATGATCGGATTCGTGATCTTCCTGGCAGGCGTTGCCTGGGGTGCCTCGGTCGCGGGTGTACCCACGCTGTACATCGGTATCGGTGCATTGATCCTGCTGGGCATCGGCATCTTCAGTGCAGTGGGCCGTACCCGCAGCAAGGATCCTTCCTGATCGATGGCGTGAGGTTTTGTTGTCTCAGGCGCCTTCGTCCGACTCCCGGCGCAGTTCCAGTGCGCGCTGATAAAGCGCGTTGCGCGGTGCGCCGCTGATCTCGGCTGCCAACCGAACCGCTGTCTTGACCGGAAGTTCCGCCAGCAGCAACTGCAGGATGCGCTCACCTTCGTCGGCAGCCGCATCGCCACCCGCCGGCTGCGGATGCAGCACCAGTGCAAATTCGCCACGCGTGCGCTGATGATCCTTCGCGCCAAGCCAGGCAGCAAGTCCATCGCACGGCACGGTGTCGATCTCCTCGAACTGCTTGGTTAGCTCGCGTCCCACGGTAATGCGGCGCGTGCCTAGCGCCGCAAGCGCGCGCGCCAGCGCCTCGATGCGATGAGGCGCCTCGAGCAGCACCACTGCGCGCGGCTCGGCGGCCAGGCGGGCGACCGCGCTGTCGCGTTCGGTCGCCTTGCTGGGTAGAAAGCCGGTGAACACGAAGGCGCTGTAGTCGTCCGCGTCGGCCGCCACCAGGCCTGCCGCGCTGATCAAGGTGATGACGCTGCTCGCCCCGGGCAGCGGCAGCACGCGGTGCCCGGCCGCGCGTACCGCCGCCGCCAGCCGGGCGCCGGGGTCGCTCACGCCGGGCGTGCCGGCGTCGCTCACATAAGCGATGCGCTCACCCTGCGCCAGCCGGCCGATCACCGACTGTGCCGCCTCTGATTCGTTGTGCTGATGCACGGCCAGCAACTGCGTGCCGCCCTTGCGATCGATGCCGTAGGCCCGCAGCATCGACTGGGTGTGGCGCGTGTCCTCGCAGGCAATCGCATCGGCCATGTCTAGCACATGCAGCGCACGCAGCGTGACATCCGCCAGGTTGCCGATGGGCGTGGCCACCACGTAGAGCGTGCCCTGCGGATAATCCTGCGAGCCAGCGGCATCGCGTGCAGCCTGCAACGCGGTGCGAAAAAGAGAAGCGGAGGCGGCTGGCAGATTCAAGATGGAAGAACTCCAGAACAACAGACACGGAAAATCCGGCGGGGGCGGCAAGGGGCTGTCAGGCCGCATCAGCACCAAGCAGCGCGGCGATGCCGCGGAAGACGCTGCGCTCGACTACCTTTGCGCAGCGGGCCTTGTGCCGGTCGCTCGCAATTATCGGACGCCCGGGCGCGGTGGCGGCGAGATCGACCTGATCATGCGCGAGCGCGACGGCACACTGGTCTTTGTCGAGGTGCGCCAGCGCGCAAGCGGCTCGCACGGCGGCGCTGGCGCGAGCATCACGGGCGTCAAGCAGCACCGCATCATCTTCGCGGCGCGGCACTACATCAGCCGCTTGCGCACCGTGCCGCCTTGCCGCTTCGACGTGGTGCTGGTGCAAGAGCGCATCGAGTGGTTGCGCGCGGCCTTTGACGCGAGTTGATTGCCGCCAAGCGTCGTTATCATGATGTGCCATGCTCGAGCAACGGATACAGCAGCACTTCATCGACAGCGCCGACCTCAAATACCAGGCCGGGCCGATGCTGGGCAAGCCGGTCTACCTGGCCATGCAGGCATTGCTGGCGTGCGTGACCAGCGGCGGCAAGATCCTGGCGTGCGGCGCCGGCGTATCCGGCCTGTTGGCATCGCATTTCGCGGCCCATTTCGTGGGCCGCTTCGAGCGCGAGCGCCCCGAGCTGGCGGCCTTCGCTCTCGAGCCCGACAGCACCGACCTCCTGGCCGACACGCCCGATGGCGCCGACCCCGACCGCTTTGCGCGCCAGGTGCGCGCCCTGGGCCAGGCCGGCGACGTGCTGTTGGCCCTGAGCGCCAGCGGAAACTCCGCGGCGGTGTTGGCTGCCACCGAGGCGGCACATGCCCGCGAGATGACGGTGGTGGCGCTGCTGGGGGGCAACGGTGGCTCGGTGGGGCGCGCCTTGCGCGAAACCGACGTGCAGGTGTGCGTGCCGCACGAGCGCGCCGCACGCGTGCACGAAGTGCACCTGCTCACCCTGCATTGCCTGTGCGACGGCATCGACGCGCAGTTGCTCGGCGAAGACTCCTAGGCCTGGTCAGGCGGCCGCAGGCAGGCTCTCGGGCGTCGCGGCAACTGCGATGCGGCGCAGGGCCGGCGTCCAGGCCATGTGGCAGCTGTTGTGCTCGTCCAGGGGCAGCTCGGAAACATCCAGGCGCAGGCCCTGCTGGAAGGCCGCCAGCAACTGTTCGGCATCCAGCCCCTGGTGCGGAAAGTCGTAGTCCTCGGTCTTCACCGTGTTGAGCGGCAGGTTCATGATGCGCGCCCGCTCCCAGCAATAGCCCCAGCGCCACTTGAACAGGAACTTGTACTGGCCGATGGCGCCTTCGAGCGAGTTGGGCGCCTTGAAGCTCGCCTGTTCCACCACCGGCACCAGGTCGGGCAGGGGCAGCAGGTGGCCGTCGAGCGAGGTGGGCAGGGCCCAGTCCAGCGTGCCGGTGGACCAGCGCCAGCGTGCCAGCGGCTGCTCGCCCAGCGTGGCGCTTTCGAAAGAAGCAGGCTGGGGTTGCTCGATGCCGCCGCGGTTGTACGAGTGGGTAATGTTGCGGCCCAGGCGGAGGCTCAGGATGCCGTCGCGCGGGTCCCATTGCTCCAGCAGGCGCGTATCGACCGGCTGGATGAAGACGATGTCGTCCACGAAGAAGATCACGTGCCGCGCGTTCGAGGCCCTGAGCACGTTCAGCAGGTCGGGCTTGAAGGCGGTTTCGGCCACAACGGTGAGTTCGCTGGCGCGATAGCCGGCAAACACTTCCTCATAGGCTTGGCGGTGCGCCTCGGTCGAGGCCCGGTACATCACCGTCAAAGGCAGCGGCGTGGACATGTGCTGCGCATAGCTGCGCAGGAACAATTCCAGCTGGATGGCGCGGTCCTTGGAAAACAGCAGCACCAGCGGCGGCTCGTGGCTGGTCGGGGAGCTGACCAGGCGCGAACCCACACGCGCCGCGATGGCACGCGCAGCCGTCAATGCCCTCACGCGGCGGCTCCCAGGCAATGGAGCGCCGTGCCGTCCTCGAAAGGGGCGCTGCGTGCGAACTGCATTTGGCAAACCTTAACACTCATTTTCTCGTTTTACGAGTCCGCGGATGCCCTGCGCAGCCATTTGGCGGTGTTTGCCCGAATTGAACTAAATCCAGTGGGCTAAACTCTTTAGAGCACTCTTCTCATGAAGCACTTCAAGCAAGGACCTGACTCATGACGCGCTTTTCCACCCTGCAACGCATGGCCTTCGCGCTGACCGCAAGCGCCGCGCTGGTAACCGCGCTGGGCGGCTGCGTGCCCTTGGTGGTGGGGGCCGGCGCGGTGGGGGCCGGCATGGTCGCCACCGACCGACGCAGTTCGGGCGCCCAACTGGACGACACCACCATCGAGGTGCGTGGCGCGGCCCGCATCCGCGACATTGCCAACGACAACATGAACGTCACGGTCGTCAGCTTCAACCGCCAGGTGCTGCTGACCGGCACCGTGGGCTCCGAGGCCGACCGAAAGCGCGCCGAAGACGTGGTGGCCAAGGTCGACAACGTGCGCAAGGTCTACAACGAAGTGGCGGTGGGGCAGGGCAGCAACATCACCGACCGCTCCAACGACACCTTCATCACCAGCAAGGTCAAGGCCTCGCTGCTCGACCAGAACGATATCTTCGGCAACACCTTCAAGGTAAGCACCGAGCGCAGCGTGGTCTACCTCATGGGCATTGCCACCCGCCAGGAAACCGACCGCGCCAGCGAGATTGCCCGCGGGGTGGACGGGGTGCGCAAGGTGGTGCTGCTGGTGGAGGTGGTCTCACCCGAATACATCAAGGCCGCAACGTCCGGCGGCACCAGCACGTCTTCGACGGCTGCGCCATCGGCATCGTCGCCCTCGTCCGCGTCCTCGTCTTCGTCCTCCAGGGTGCCTTTGCCGCCCATGGAGCCGCTGCCTCCTGCCGGCGGCGGCGCGCCCGCGGCGCCTGGGGCTGCGCCTGCCGACGGCGGGGCATTCACCTCGCCGGTGCGCTGACCCCGGCTCGGCGCCTGCCTGCGCTCAGCGCAGACGGGTGATCAGGCTGGAGGTATCCCAGCGCTGGCCGCCGGCCTTCTGCACGTCGGCGTAGAACTGGTCGATGAGCGCCGTCACCGGCAGGCGTGCGCCGTTGTGGCGGGCCTCGTCCAGCACCAGGCCCAGGTCCTTGCGCATCCAGTCCACTGCGAAGCCGAAGTCGAACTTGTCTTCGATCATCGTCTTGCCGCGGTTGTCCATCTGCCAGCTCTGGGCCGCGCCCTTGCCGATGACGCCGAGCACGGCCTGCATGTCCAGCCCGGCGCGCTGGCCGAAGGCAATGGCCTCCGCCAAGCCTTGCACCACCCCCGCCACGGCAATCTGATTGACCATCTTGGCCAGCTGCCCCGCGCCGCTCGCGCCCAGCAGCGTGACGGCGCGCGAATAGGCCTCGGCCACCGGCTTCATCGTGTCGAAGGCTGCCGCATCGCCGCCGCACATCACCGTCAGCACGCCGTTCTGCGCGCCGGCTTCGCCGCCGGACACCGGTGCATCCACGAAGTGCAGGCCGCGCTCTTGCGCCGCGGCCGACAGCTCGCGCGCCACGTTGGCCGACGCCGTGGTGTGGTCCACGAAGATCGCGCCGGGCTTCATGCCGGCAAACGCACCGTTCTCGCCCAGCACCACCGAGCGCAGGTCGTCGTCATTGCCCACGCAGGAAAAAACGATGTCGGCGCCGGCAGCCGCCTCGCGCGGCGTGGCGCCGGCACGCGGTTTCACCGCGGCATCGGCCAGCTCCGCGCACCACGTGGCCGCCTTGTTCGCCGTGCGGTTGTAGACCGCCACGCCATGGCCCGCGCGGGCCAGGTGCCCCGCCATCGGATAGCCCATCACGCCCAGGCCGAGGAAGGCGACTTTGCGCGAAGGAGTGGGGGAATAGCTCTTGGAAAGGATCGTGCTCATGCGCCAAGCTTATCGCGCGCCACCCATTCAATCGGCGGCAAAGCGAAGCGAGCCAAGACCCAGCGACGCACCGGGGAACCGGTTTCGCCGGGCCCCAGGTGGGGTCTCCCCCTCGGGGGGTGGCGTTACACGCCCGCAGGGCGTGAAAAGCCGGGGGGCTAAATGATCGCGAAGTTCTCGGTCCCGGCCGCCAGGTCGGTCGAGCGCGCACGCTGGCTGTTGAGCTTGATCTGCAGGCGCAGGTCGTTGGCCGAGTCGGCGTTGCGGATCGCGTCCTCGAACGAGATCGCGTGGTTCTCGAACAGGTCGAACAGCGCCTGGTCGAAGGTCTGCATGCCCAGGTTGCGGCTCTTCTTCATGATCTCCTTGATCTCGCCCACTTCGCCCTTGAGGATCAGGTCGGAGATCAGCGGCGTGTTCAGGAGAATTTCGACCGCGGCCACGCGCCCGCGCCCGTCCTCGGTGGGAATCAGGCGCTGCGACACCAGCGAACGCAGGTTCAGCGACAGGTCCATCAGCAGTTGCGGACGTCGTTCTTCGGGGAAGAAGTTGATGATCCGGTCCAGCGCCTGGTTGGCGCTGTTGGCGTGCAGCGTGGCCATGCACAGGTGGCCGGTTTCGGCAAAGGCCACCGCGTGCTCCATGGTCTCGCGGTCGCGGATTTCGCCCATGAGAATCACGTCGGGCGCCTGGCGCAGCGTGTTCTTCAGCGCCGCTTCCCAGTTGTCGGTGTCGATGCCCACCTCGCGCTGCGTCACCACGCAGTTCTTGTGCGGGTGCACGAACTCCACCGGGTCTTCCACCGTCACGATGTGGCCGTAGGAGTTCTCGTTGCGCCAGTCGATCATGGCCGCCAGCGTGGTCGACTTGCCCGAGCCGGTGGCACCCACCAGGATGCACAGCCCGCGCTTGGTCATCGACACGTCCTTGAGCACTTGCGGCATGCCCAGGTTGTCGATGGTGGGCAGCTTGGCCGGAATGGTCCGCAGCACCATGCCCACCTTGCCCTGCTGCACGAAGGCGTTGACGCGGAAGCGCCCGATGCCGGTGGGCGAGATGGCGAAGTTGCACTCCTTGGTGCGCTCGAACTCGGCCATCTGCCGGTCGTTCATCACCGAGCGCGTAAGGGCCAGCGTGTGCTGCGCGCCCAGCGGCTGCTGCGACACCTTGGTGACCTTGCCGTCCACCTTGATGGCTGGCGGGAATTCGGCAGTGATGAACAGGTCGCTGCCATTGCGGCTGACCATCAGCTTGAGCAGGTCGTTGATGAACTGACTGGCCTGATCGCGTTCCATAGCAGCTCCGAATGTCTAGAAGAGAAGGCGGCCGAGCGCCGGGCCGCCCCAAGCCGGCCGCGCCTCCCCCTCGGGGGGTGGAGTTACACGAGCGCAGCGAGTGAAAAGCCGGGGGGCCATGGTTATCCGGGGAAATTCTCGGGGATTTTCGCCTTGGACCGCGCTTCCGCCGCCGAAATGACGTTGCGGCGAACAAGGTCCGTCAGGTTCTGGTCCAGCGTCTGCATGCCCTGGCCGCTGCCGGTCTGGATGGACGAATACATCTGCGCCACCTTGGCCTCGCGGATCAGGTTGCGGATGGCCGGCGTGCCCAGCATGATCTCGTGCGCTGCCACGCGGCCCTGGCCGTCCTTGGTCTTGCACAGCGTCTGCGAAATGACGGCCTGCAGCGACTCCGACAGCATGGCGCGGATCATTTCCTTTTCCTCGCCCGGGAACACGTCGATGATCCGGTCGATGGTCTTGGCCGCCGAAGAGGTGTGCAGCGTGCCGAACACCAGGTGGCCGGTTTCCGCCGCGGTCATGGCCAGGCGGATGGTTTCCAGGTCACGCATTTCGCCCACCAGGATCGCGTCCGGGTCTTCGCGCAGTGCCGAGCGCAGCGCGTTGGCGAACGACAGCGTCATCGGCCCGACTTCGCGCTGGTTGATCAGGCACTTCTTGGATTCGTGAACGAACTCGATCGGGTCTTCCACCGTGAGGATATGGCCGTACTCGGTTTCGTTCAGGTAGTTGATCATCGCCGCCAGCGTGGTCGACTTGCCCGAGCCCGTGGGGCCGGTCACCAGCACCAGGCCGCGCGGCTTGAGCGCCAGGTCGCCGAAGATCTTGGGTGCGTTGAGCTGCTCGAGCGTCAGAATCTTCGAGGGAATGGTCCGGAACACCGCGGCCGCGCCGCGCGCCTGGTTGAAGGCATTCACACGAAAGCGCGCCAGGCCGTCGATCTCGAAGGAGAAGTCGACCTCCAGGAACTCTTCGTAGTGCTTGCGGTGCGTGTCGCTCATGATGTCGTACACCATGGCGTGCACCGCCTTGTGGTCCAGCGGGTCGACATTGATGCGCCGCACGTCGCCGTGCACCCGGATCATGGGCGGCAGGCCGGCCGACAGGTGAAGGTCCGATGCCTTGTTCTTGACGCTGAAAGCGAGCAGTTGGGTAATGTCCACGTGGACCCTCGACCAGTTGGGCGTTTGTTACGTCAGGCTAAAGTCTTAGTGACGTTTTGATACGAATTCGAAAGATTATGACGACGATTGGCGACAAGCTCCAGCAAGTCCGCACGCGAATCGAGAAGGCCTGCACCGCGTGTGGCAGGGATGCAGCGAGTGTGCGCTTGTTGGCAGTTTCCAAGACCTTTCCGGAAGCAGCGTTGCGCGAAGCCCACGCTGCCGGCCAACGTGCCTTTGGCGAAAACTACGTCCAAGAGGGCGTGGCCAAGATCCAGGCCATGGCCGACCTGCGCGCGGGCATCGAATGGCACTGCATCGGCCCGCTGCAAAGCAACAAGACCCGCGTGGTGGCCGAGCACTTCGACTGGGTGCACAGCGTCGACCGGCTCAAGATCGCGCAGCGCCTGTCCGAGCAGCGTCCGGCCGGCATGGCGCCGCTGCAGCTGTGCCTGCAGGTGAACGTGGATGCCGGCCAGAATAAGTCCGGCGTTGCGCCCGCCGAGGTGCTGGCGCTGGCACGCCAGGTGGTCGAGTTGCCCAACGTCCGGCTGCGCGGGCTCATGGCCATTCCGGAGCCGGCCGAAGGTTTCGAGGCGCAGCGCGAGCTGTTCTTGCGCGCCACCGCGCTTTTCGAGGAGATGAAGGCCGCCGGGCTGCCACTGGACGTGCTCTCCCTGGGCATGAGCGCCGACCTGGAGGCGGCCGTCGCAGCGGGCAGCACCATGGTTCGCATCGGCACGGCGATCTTCGGTGGCCGCACCTATCTCTGACGCGGCCTTGTCCGACGCACTTTGGCGCTGCCTTGTAGTCGCTTTCTCCTTGCCGGCCATGAACACTGGCTGGCATGCAGGTCCGCGTTCGCTCCTCCGGTCGTGTTGACGGGTGCGCCTCATCGATGAGGGCATTGTGGGTGGCGGCCTGCATCGGCCTGCTCGCAGGCTGTGACCTGGGCAACAGCCCCGAACCTCCCTACAAAGACCCGCCGCCCAACCAGCGCATCAAGAGCCAGGCGCCGCTGGTGCAAGATGCGCGCTGAGCCGCATCCGGCTCCCCACTAGGAGATTCCATGGCAGACAACACGGTTCGCCTGCACCGGGTGTTCACCGCGCCGCCCGAGCGCGTCTACCAGGCCTTCATCAATCCCGATGCGATGGCCAAATGGCTGCCGCCGCACGGCTTCGTCGGTCATGTGCACGAAATCGACGCCAGGGTGGGCGGGCGCTACAAGATGAGCTTCACCAACCTGAGCAATGGCCAGAGCCATTCCTTCGGAGGCGAGTACCTGGAACTGGTGCCCGGCGAGCGCATCGTGCACACCGACGTCTTCGACGACCCCGGCCTGCCCGGCACGATGAAGGTCACCATCACCTTCAAGCGGGTGCTGGTTGGCACCGAGATGAACGTGGTGCAGGAGGGCATTCCCTCGGCGATTCCGCTGGAGGCGTGCTACCTGGGGTGGCAGGAGTCGCTGACCCTGCTCGCGCACCTGGTCAACCCCACGATTCCGGCGCAGTAGGCAAGGGTCGCGGGGGGGCGCGCAACGGCGGGGCGATTTCCGACAGGTGGCAGCGCGGTTTGCCGACACGGCTGGCCCCTTGTCTGCGCCTCCAATGCTGTGGGCCCAGCTTGCTCATTGCCAAAGACTCATGCCGACCCCTCGTCCCATTCGCTTCTCACCGCATCGCGCCCCTGCGGCGCCATGCATGCTTGCGCTTGCGCTGTGCCTTGCGCTGGCAGGCTGCGGCAGCAGCAGCAGGGACAAGAAGCTCGCCAGCTACGACCCCGAATCCTTCGCCTCCACCGACACGCACGCCCGCGTCTACCCGGCCGGCGAGGGGCGCACCTGCGAGGCGGCGCGGCGTGCGCTGCTCAGCCAGGGCTACCAGGTCAAGGATGCCACGGCGCAGGATGTGAGCGGCATCAAGAGCTTCCAGCCCGAGAGCGACGTGCACATGGAAGTCACGCTGCGCGTGGTCTGCGCCAAGGACGCGCAAGCCTCCGCATCCGGCGCCAGCACCACCGCTTTCGTGACCGCGCTTCAAGACCGCTACGCGCTCAAGAAGGTCTCCAACTCGGCAGGGGTGGGCGTGGGTGTTCTGGGCTCCATCTCGCTGCCCTATTCGTCCAGCGAGGATTCGCTGGTCAAGGTGGCCAGCCAGACGGTGACCGACGAGCGCTTCTACGAGCGCTTCTATGCGCTTATCGACCGCTACCTGATGTCGCAGGGGCCCGAGGCCACGCTGCCGACGGCCGAAGAGAAGAAGAAGGACGAAGAGAATAAGAAGGACGAAGAGAATAAGGGCGAGGAGAAAAAAGCCGAGCAGAAGAAGGACGACGAGAAGAAGACGCAGTGATCGCGCCGCTGCGCCGCAGGCGACCCGAATTTGCAGGGAACGCGGCGCCCGTTTAGGGCTCCAAAGTGCCTGCCGGCCGCTGGCCGGGTAGCATTTCGGCCTGCCATGACCTTGCGTCGCTCATTTCCTCCCCCATTTTTCCGTCCGACCGCCGTGGTTGCCGCCAGCCTTGCCGCGCTGGCCCTGGCCGGCTGCGGCAGCACGCCCAAGCAGGTCTCCTACGACCCGGAGGGATT
Source organism: Pseudomonadota bacterium (assembly GCA_018241225.1). Classification (GTDB taxonomy): domain Bacteria; phylum Pseudomonadota; class Gammaproteobacteria; order Burkholderiales; family Burkholderiaceae_C; genus Variovorax. The sequence continues at coordinate 23,731 of JAFEEG010000020.1, read as the reverse complement.
CAGTTCCACCGACACCCATACCCGGGTCTTCGAGGCCTCCGAGGCGCAGACCTGCGAGGCCGCCCGGCGCGCCTTGCTGAGCCAGGGCTACCTGGTCACCACCGCCAACAGCGAACTGGTCAACGGCAAGAAGGCCTTCCAACCCGCGCCCGAGGTGCATGTGGAGTTGGACTTTCGCGTGGTGTGCGCCAGGGAAACGGGCGGCAACAAGCGGGCCGTGAACGCCACGCCGTCGCGCACGCTGGTGTTCGTGAGCGCCCTGCAAGACCGGTACAGCCTCAAGAAGGTGAACAACTCGGCCAGCGTGGGCGTGGGGGTGATCGGCTCGGTCTCCTTGCCCTATTCCTCGACCGACGACTCGCTGGTGAAGGTGGCCAGCCAGACGGTGACCGACGAACAGTTCTACGACCGCTTCTTCGGCATCGTGCAGCGCTACATCGTGGTGGACCCCAGCGAGCCCGAGCCGCCAGTGGCCGCGCCGGTCGCGTCGTCCACCGTGGTGGCCCAACCCCTGGCTGCGGAAACCCTGGCGCCCTTGCCGCCGGCCGAGCAGCCGCAGGCCACGACAGGGCCCGCCCAGGCGCAAGTGCAGCAGCAGCCCGGGCAGGTCCAGATGCGCGCGCCACCGGTGCCGGTTCAGCCCCTGGGCGAGCCGGCCAGCATGCCCGGCAAGGCCGGCTCCGCGGCCAACGCCCCGCTGACCGAGGCGGCGGCCGCGCGCAACTAGCCTTTTCCTACTTCTTGCCCTTCTTGGCGGCCGTCTTGGCAACCGTCTTGGCGACCTGGGCCTTCTTGCCGGCACCAGCCGCAGCGGCCGTCTCGATGCCCACGCCGGCACCCTTGCGCCCGGTTTCCTTCTGGTACTGCTCGTAGTAGTCGGCCGCCATGTCGCGCAGCGCACGGCCGATGTTGGCGTAGTCGTACTCGTTGAGGTTGGCCAGCGACACGCGCCCCGACGGGTGCGGCGTTCCGAAGCCCTTGCCCGGCAGCAGCACCACGCCGCTTTGCTTGGCGATGCGGAACAGCGCCTCGTTGGGCCGCAGCTTCCTGACGGCCCACTTGGCCACTTCGGAGCCGTACATCTGCGCAATGATCTTCTCGCCGTCCAGCAGGTGGTAGTAGTCCACCGAGTTCGGGTCGTGCGGCAGCGGCAGGCCCAGCTCGCGGTACAGCGCCTGCTTGCGCCGGCGCACGATCTGCTTCATGGCGTTCTTGTAGTTGTCGCGCTCGTCCATCAGGCAGAACAGCGAGAACAGCACCATCTGCACCTGCACCGGCGTCGACAGGCCGGCCGTGTGGTTCAGTGCCACCGTGCGGCTGTCGGCCACCAGGCGGTCGATGAACTTGAGCTCGCGCGGCGTGGTGGTGATGGAGCTGTAGCGTTCGTCCAGCTCCTTCTTCAGCGGCTCGGGCAGGGCGGCGATCTTGTCGTCCAGCACGTTGCGCTCGTGCGTGGCCACCACGCCCATGCGCCAGCCGGTGGCACCGAAGTACTTGGAGTACGAATACACCAGGATGGTGTTGTACGGGCACATGGCGAACAGCGACACGAAGTTGTCGGCGAAGGTGCCGTACACGTCGTCGGTCAGGATGATCAGGTCGGGCCGCTTCTTCACGATGCCGGCGATGTGCTCGAGCACCTCGTCGGACATGCGCACCGACGGCGGGTTGCTCGGGTTGCACAGGAAGAAGGCCTTGACCTTGGGGTCCAGCAGCTTGTCGAGTTCCTTCTTGGTGAACTGCCAGTTGTTCTCCGCCGGTGCGTCGATCTCGACCTCGACCAGCTTGTAGTCGTTCAGGTGCGGGATCTCGATGTAGGGCGTGAAGATCGGCATGCCCAGCGCAATGGAGTCGCCCTCCTTGATGAGGTGGTTCTCCTTCATGCTGTTGAACAGGTAGGTCATGGCGGCGGTGCCGCCCTCGACCGCGTACATGTCGAACTTGCCGGCGAAGGGGTGCGTGCCGATCATTTCCTGGTGGATGTACTTGCCCACCACCTTTTCCGACAGGCGCAGGAACCGGTCGGGCACCGGGTAGTTGCACGCCAGGATGCCCTCGCACATCTCATACAGGAAGTCGCCTTCGGACAGGCCCAGCTGGTCGCGCACATAGGACACGGCCGAGGCCAGGAAGCGCACGCCCGGCACATCCTTGTTGCGGTGGATGAAGATCGCGAAGCGCTCCTCGATGCCCTGGCGCTGCGGAAAGCCGCCGACGTTCTTCATGTACTGGTACGAACGCTCGGACTCCGTCATGGCAAACAGGCCCAGCTGGAAGAAGCCGTGGCGCGGCAGCGTCGCCAGGAAGTTCGGGTTGCCGCGGCCCGCGTTGAGCATCGAGCGGTTGCCTTCCTTGGCCACCTGGATGAGCGCGTCCTTGAGCTCGAAGGGGCTGAGCGTTGCCAGTTTCTCGAGATCGCTGAAGTCCATGGATATCTCCTGGTTGTGTCGAGTGACGAGTGATGCAAAGGGGTGCGGCCGGCACCACCGGCGCCGGCCGCGAGGAAGGAAGAATCAGGCGAAGGCCACCACCAGCGGCCCCAGCAGCGTGAGCAGCACGTTGGCCAGCGCGTAGGTGATGGCGAAGGGCACCGTGGGCACCGAGTTGCCGGCCTTGTCCAGCACTTCGCCGAACGCCGGATTGGCACTGCGCGAGCCCGACAGCGCGCCGGCAAACACCGCCGCGTTGTTGTAGCGAAGCACGTAGATGCCAATCAGCATGGTCAGCAGCAGCGGCACCAGCGTCACGATCACGCCCACGATGAAGATCGTCAGGCCGTGGTCGCGCACCGTCGTCACGGCCTGCAGGCCCGACTGCAAGCCCACCACTGCCACGAAGCCGGCCAGGCCCAAGTCCTTGAGGATCTGCACCGCGCCAGGGGGCAGGTTGCCGAAGGTCTGGCGCTTGGCGCGATACCAGCCGAAGATCAGGCCGGCCAGCAGCGCACCGCCGCCACTGCCCAGCGTGAGCGGAATGCCGCCGATCTTGGCCGTGAGCAGGCCCACCAGCAGGCCCACCACGAGACCGGCACCGAGGTAGACGAAGTCGGTCTTGATGCTGGGCACCAGCACCGGGCCCACGTGCTGCGCCACGCGCTGCACGTCGTTCTCGGCACCGAACACCGTGACGGTGTCGCCGGCACGCACCACCAGGTCGGGCGTCATGGCCAGGGCCTTGCCCTCGCGATGCAGGCCCACCACGTACACGCCGTGGCGCACTTCGTTGGACGTGCTGCGGCGGATCTCGTCCACCGTCTTGCCGTCCAGCTCCTTGCTGGTGAGCACGATCTCGCGGTGCTGCATGGTCAGCTCCATGCCGTCGATGCCGTAGACCTCGCGACCCAGCGAGCCCGCGGTCTTGAGCACGTCCGCCCGGCGGCCCACCACCAGCACGATGTCGCCAGACTGCAGCATCAGCTGCGGTGCCAGTTCGACGAAGCTGCCGCCGCGCTTGACGCGCTCGATGGTCACCGGAATGGCCTTGTCGATCAACTCGATCTCGGCCACCGTGCGGCCTTGCGCCGGACCCACCTCGAACAGGCGGCCCACCAGCTCGGGCGCGGCGGCCTGCTGGCCGGGGCCCATCACCTGCACGCCGGACTGGATGGCGGCCTGCGCGGCCAGCGCGTCGTCACGGATGCTGCGCTTCATGATCCAGGGCAGCACGTTCACGCACATGATGATCGCGCCGAAGGAGCCGAACACGTAGGTCACTGCGTAGCCCACGGCCACGTTGCCCTGCAACCGCTTGACCTCGTCGGCCGCCAGCCCCAGCCGCGTGAGCGCATCGCCGGCCGTGCCGATGATGGCCGACTGCGTGAGGCCGCCCGCGGCCACGCCGGCTGCCAGCCCCTTGTCCAGGCCGAACAGCTTGGCGCACACAACCACCGTGAGCAGGCCGGTGGCAGCCAGCACCACCGCCAGGATGATCTCCTTGATGGACTGCTTGCCCAGCGAGCGGAAGAACTCCGGGCCGCTCTCGAAGCCCACCGCGTAGATGAACAGGGCGAAGAGCACCGCCTTGATGCCCGAGTCGATGGTCACCCCCACCTGGCTGACCACCACCGCCACCAGCAGCGAGCCGGCCACGCCGCCTAGTTGGAACTTGCCGAACTTGATCTTGCCGATGAGGTAGCCCAGCGAAAGCGACAAGAACAAGGCAATTTCCGGGGATCGCTTGAAGATCGCCTCCAACCATTCCATAGCGCGCTCCTTTCTTCAGTCAGTCAGGGTTGAACATTCAGTGCACTTGCACCAGCGAGGCCATGGCCACCACCACCGGCCCCATCAGGGGCAGGATGACGTTGGAGATGGCATAGGTGATCGTATAGCCCAGCAGCGGCGTGGTGTTGCCCGCGGCGCTTTGAATCGCGCTGAGTGCGGGCGTGCTGCATTGCTGGCCGGCAATGGCGCCCAGCAGGACCGGCGCCTCGAACTTCAGCAGGAAGTGCCCCACCAGCAGCGAGCACACCGCCGGCAGCACGGCAATGGCCACGCCCATCAGCGGCAGAGTGATGCCGTACTGGCGCACCAGGCCCATGGCCTGCGGCCCCGATGCCAGGCCCACGCAGGCGATGAAGGTGGCCAGGCCGATGTCCTTGAGCAGGCCCAGCGCGTCTTCCGGAATGCTCAGGCGGCTCGGGTGCCGGGCCTGGTACCAGCCGAACACCAGTCCGGTGAGCAGCGCGCCGCCGCCCGTGCCCAGCGAAAGTGCAATGCCGCCCAGCTTGGCGCTGAACATGCCGATCCACACGCCCAGCACGATGCCGATGGAGGCAAAGGCAATGTTGGTCTTGATCGACTTGAGCACCGGCTCGCCCAGCGCGGTCACCGCGGGCGCGAGTTCGTCGGCGGTACCGAACACTTGCAGCTTGTCGCCCATCTGCAGTTGCAGGCTGGGCAGCAGCGGCATCAGGTGGCCGCCGCGTTCCAGGCTGGCCACCAGCACGCTGGCGCCCACCAGGGGTGCGCCACCCGGCCTGGCCTGCGACAACTGCTGGAGCGTGAGCCCGGCGGCGGCTTTGTTGCGCGCCACCAGTTCGGCGCTTTGCAGCACCAGGCCGAAGTCGCTCGTGTCGGCCGACTCGCGGCCCAGCTCGGCGGCGGCCTGAGCCATGGCGACCACCGCGCGGCGATGGCCGATGATGAGCAGTCGGTCGCCCTGCTGCAGTCGTGTGTCGGCGTTGAAGTCGATCTTCTGGCCACCGCGCATCAGGCCCTGCAGGCTGCCGCTGGACTGCAGCCGCGCATGCAGGCGGCCGACGGTGCCGCCGATGTCCGCCGTGACCTCGTAGACGCGGCCTACCAGTTCGGGGGCGGCGGCGCTGGCGCCTGCATCTTCCTCGCGGCCACCCATGGCCTTCCAGAGCTTGTCGGCTTCTTCGCGAAGGTTCACGCGCAGCAGCAGCGGAAAGATCTGGCTGGTGACCACCACGATCGTGATCAGACCGAAGATGTACGTAATGGAATAGGCCGTGACCACGTTGGCCTGCAGCTGCTTGATCTGCTCGGCCGGCAGTGCCAGCTTGGAGATGGCGTCGGTGGCGGTGCCCACCACGGCCGATTCGGTGGCGGCGCCCGCCATCAATCCGGCTGCGGTGCCGGGGTCGAGCCGCATGAAGTGCGTGGCGCCCGCCACCAGCCCCAGCACCACCACCACCTCGATCAGGCACAGCAGGCCGATGCGTAGGCCTTTGGCATTCAGGTTGGCGAAGAACTGCGGACCGCCCGCGTAGCCCAGCGCAAAGATGAAGAGCATGAAGAACACGTTCTTCACGCCGGCTTCGAGCGTGACGCCCAACTGCCCGACGACCAGCGCCGTGATCAGGGTGCCGCAGATGCCCCCCAGCTGAATCGGCCCGAACTTGATCTGGCCGATGGCATAGCCGATGGACAAGCAGAGGAACAATGCGATCTCTGGATGCGCTCGCAGCACATCCCCTACCCAACCCAGCAGTGTCATGTTCTTGGAGGCCCTGCGTCAGGCCCTTTGTTGACTACCGCGGCGCAGTTTAGCTGCGAAACAATCGGTTTCGGAGCCTTTACGCAACCTGTCTCAATTTGAGACGAAGCCTATGAATCAGCGTGCAAGGGTGGACTTTCCGAACAGGCTTTCAATGAGCTCCACCGCCACCTCGGCCGTGCTGTTGCGAACGTCCAGCGCGGGGTTGAGTTCCACCACGTCGAGCGAGCCCAGGCGGTCGGTGTCGGCGATCATCTCCATGCACAACTGCATCTCGCGGTAGGTGGGGCCGCCGCGTACGCCGGTGCCCACGCCGGGCGCATCGGCCGGGTCCAGGCAGTCGAGGTCGAAGCTCACGTGCACGTGCGTGTTGGCGTCGATGTCGGCCAACGCCTCGGTCATGGTCACGCGCATGCCGTTCTCGTCGATGTGGCGCATGTCGTACACGCGCAGATCGAGGTTGCGGATGGCCAGCTTCTCTTGTGCGTCGACGCTGCGGATGCCGATGAAGCGCAATGCCTGCGCGTCGAGTGCGGCCGGCTCGCCGCTCCAGCCGCTCAGCGCTGCCGGGCCGTGGCCGAGCAGGCACGACACCGGCATGCCGTGCAGGTTGCCGCTGGGGCTGGTGGCCTCGTTGTTGACGTCGGAATGCGCGTCGAGCCAGATCACGCGCAACTGCTGCCCACGAGTGCGAACATGCCGCGCTACCGCGCTGATGGAGCCCACCGCCAGGCAATGGTCGCCGCCCATCAACAGGGGCACATGGCCTGCGCCCAGCGCGCCGTCGACGGCCGCGTACACCGCCCGGTTCCAGGCCACCACTTCATCGAGGTGGCGCAGGCCGTTGCTCGGCGCCGTCCATGGCGTGGCGGGGCCGGCCAGGTTGCCGGCATCCACCACGCCGAAGCCGTGGCGCGATAGCGTGGCCGGCAGGTCGGCCACGCGCAGTGCGTCGGGGCCCATGCCGGCGCCGCGCACGCTGGCGCCCGCGTCGGTGGGCGCGCCAATCAGGTGAATGGTGGGTGGGGTGTTGCTCATGCGTGCCATTGTGGGTCGCGTGCAGGCGAAGCGCTATCCCCGCGGCGCAGCGCCGCCATCAGGCGCCCTTGGCCTGCTCGACCAGTACGTCGATCAGCAGGTGCACCGCGGCGCTGGCGTCGTCGGGGCGATGGAGCAGGCCCAGCGGCTCGATGGGCGCGTCCAGCTGCAGCTTGAGTTGCACCGCCTCGCGCGGATCGATGCGCTCCAGCATGGAGTGCGGCATGGGCATCACCACGTCGGGTTGCGCGAGCAGGCTGCGCAGCAGGTGCAACGACAGCGTCTGCACGCTGTGCTCGCGCGGCACCACCTTCTCGCGGGCCAGGGCCGCGTCCAGTGCCTGGCGCACGGCGAAGTGCGGCGGCGGCAGGATCCAGCGCGAATCGGCCAGATCGCGCAGGCGCACGCGGCGCTGTCCCGCGGCCGGATGGGTCACGCCCGCAATCAGCACCATGCGGTCGCTGCGCAGGGGAATGAAGCGATAGCCCTGCTCCAGGCGCTCGGGCTGGCGTACCAGCACCAGGTCGAAGGCGCCGGCGCGGAGGCCGGAGCTCAGGCGCTCGGTGTTGCCGTCCTCGACCACCAGTCGCAGCTGCGGGTGCTCGTCCAGCAAGCGTGGCATGGCGGTGCGCAGAATGCTTTGCAGCGCGGCGTCGAGCGCGCCGATGCGCACCGGCCGCGCCTGCTGCGCCGCCAACGCCGACAGGTCATCGGCCGCGATGCGCAGCGTCTCGATGGCCATGCGCGCGTGCGCAGCCAGCAGGCGGCCGGCCTCTGTAATGCGCATGCCGCGGGCATGGCGCTCGAACAAAGGCACATCCAGCAGGTCTTCCAATTCGCGCAGCATCTGCGTGGCCGCGGGCTGGCTCATGTGCGTGGCTTCTGCCGCGCGCCGCAGGTTGGAGTGGGTGGACAGCGCATCCACCAGGCGCAGGTGGCGCAGGCGAAGGCGCGCCAGCAGGCGCTCGTGCAGAACTAGGCGGGGCGCCGGTGAAGAAGAAGGGATAGTGGCTGTGACCATCGATAAGCCTGTGTTATCGCCGAATCGAAATCTAATTGGATGGTAATCGCTGGGGTGCATAAGCTTGCCGGCTCTCGAACCTCTCTTTTTTCTTTCAACCTCTTCTTCACGGACTTCATCGAATGTCTCGCCGCAAGTTCCTGTGCCCCTGCGCCTTCCTTCCCGTCGTTCTTGCCGTTTGCGCGCTGGGAGCCCATGCCCAGGCGCAGGCCCCGGCCGCTGCGGGCGCCGCGTCCGCGCCGGCCCTGGCGGCACCGCTGTATCCGATGTTGGCCGAGCGCGCCAAGGCGGTCGAGCCCAAGGTCATTGCCTGGCGCCATGACATCCACCAGCACCCCGAACTGGGCAACCAGGAAAAGCGCACCGCCGCACTCGTGGCCGCGCATCTGAAGTCGCTGGGCTACGACGTGCGCGAAGGCGTGGCCGTGACCGGCGTGGTGGCTACCCTCAAGGGCGGCAAGCCCGGCCCCGTGGTGGCGTTGCGCGCCGACATGGACGCGCTGCCGGTGAAGGAGCAGGTGGACCTGCCCTTTGCATCGAAGGCCCGTGCCACCTGGGGCGGCAAGGAAGTGGACGTGATGCACGCCTGCGGCCATGACGGCCACGTTGCCATCCTGATGGGCGTGGCCGAGGTGCTGGCCGGCATGAAGGACCAGTTGCCCGGCACCGTCAAGCTGCTGTTCCAGCCGGCTGAAGAGAAGCTGCCCAACGCCGAGATCGGCGGCGCACGCCGCATGCTGGCAGAAGGCGCTTTTGAAGGGCCCAAGCCCGACGTGGTGTTCGGCCTGCACCTGGTCTCGGGCCTGAACACTGGCGAGATCGGCTACAAGGCCGGCCCCATCACTGCCAGTTCCGACACCTTCAAGGTCAGCGTCAAGGGCCGCCAGACGCACGGCTCGCAGCCTTGGTCGGGGGTGGATCCGATCGTGCTGGGTTCGCAGATCGTGCTGGGCTTCCAGACCATCGCCAGCCGTCAGGTCAACGTGACCAAGGAGCCTTCGGTGCTCAGCGTGGGCACCTTCCAGGCCGGCACCCGCTACAACATCATTCCCGACAACGCCGAGATGAGCGGCACCCTGCGCACCTACGACGACGAGATGCGCAAGTTCTACATCAAGCGCATGGGCGAGACCGCCGAGCACATTGCCCAGAGCGGTGGCGGCGAGGCGCACGTGCACTTCGAGGCGGACGGCTACGCGCCCACCATCAACGACGCCAAGCTCACCGCGCAGATGACGCCCAGCCTGGAGCGCGTGCCGGGTGCCAAGGCCATGGTGATCCCCAAGGGCACCGGCGGCGAAGACTTCTCCTTCTTCGCGCAGAAGGCGCCGGGCCTGTTCGTGATGATCGGCGCCACGCCGGTCGGCAAGGACGCCAGCAAGGCCGAGCCCAACCACTCGCCGCGCTTCTTCGTGGACGAGGCCAGCCTGCTGGTGGGCGTGCGTACGCTCTCGCAACTGAGCCTGGACTACATGGCGATGGCGCAGAAGTCAGGGACTTGATGGCGGCGAGCTGAAAAAGGGGGGCGCCCGCGGGCGCCCTTTTCCTTTTGGGGAGGGCCCTTTGGTGCGGCAAAAGACCCCGACGCCCGCGCGTCATGCGCGGCCTGTCACCATGTGCCTGGACGGCTCGTCTGAAGCCGCCGCACGTAGATGGGGGTCCACCATGAAAGGCCTGCGTCTTCCTGCCACTGTCCTGTCCCTGGCTGGCCTGGTTGCGTTCGCCGGTTGCGTCGCGGTTCCATACGACGGCTACTACGGCGCCTATGGCTATCCCTACAGCTATGGCTACGCCTACCCCTATTCGTACGGCTACGGCTATCCCTACGGCTACCCTTATCCCTACGTGTCGTCGTCCATCTATCTCGGCTATGGATACGGCTATGGCGGTTGCTGCTGGGGCCGAGGCTGGTGGGGTCACTATCCCTACTACGGCGGCCACGGCTACTACGGCGGCCATGGCGCCTGGGCGGGCCGGGGTTATGCCGGGTGGAGGCGCACCGGGGGCGCCCACTAGCCGGGCCCGGCTGCCTTAGCTCACCTCGACCACCGCCGCCGCCCCCATGTCCCCGGCCGCGCAGCCGGTGAACAGGCCCATGCCGCCGCCCTGCATGGCCAGCGCATGCGCCAGTTCGGCAATGGCGCGCATGCCGGTCGGCGCCTGGGGGTGTCCGTAGATCAGGCTGCAGCCCAGCGGGTTCATGCGCTCCAGCGCGAAGCCGGTTTCGCGATGCAGCCACAGGTCGTTCACGGCAAAGGGGTTGTGGGTGGTGACGCACTTGAGCGCGCTCACTTGAACGCCGGCCTCGTGCAAGGCCTTCTTCGCGGCAATGGCGGGCGCTTTGGGCATGCACCCCTTCTCGGCCCGCGCGAAGGCCGCCGAGAGCAGCCGCACTACCGGCTGGCCCTTGGCCAGCCGCGCGGCGTTCTCGCCGGTCGTGACAACAGCGCCGGCCGTGCCGTCGGCCGGGTGCGTTTGCGTACCCGGGGTGATCGCGCCGCCCGGCTTGGAAGGCGACAGCCTGGCCAGGCCCGCGGCGCTGTAGTCGCTCACGCCTTCGTCGGCTTCGAGCACTGTTCTTGACTTGCGCGATTCGATGACGATGGGGCGCATGTAGCGCTTTTGCGGCGCACGGTCGTCACGCAGCGCATCCTGGTACTGGCCAAAGCGCAGCAGCGTCAGTTCGTCGCATTGCTCGCGGGTAAAGCCGCCGTCGGTCGCGGTGCATTCGGCGGTGTAGAGCATTGATTCGGACGTCCACGGGTCGGCCGCAAAGGAGTCGAGCACCCAGTTCGTTGCCAGCGGCGCGCCGCCCATCGAGGCGCTGCGCGGATACACCAGCAGCGGCCCATTGCTGGTGCGGTCGGTGGTCACCACCAGCTGCGTTTCGCCATTGCCCAGCTGTGACGCTGCGGCAGCCTGCGCGAGGCAGGCCACGGCGGTGGCGCAGGCCTGCGCGATGGCCGGCCCGCCGACGCCCGTCATGCCCAGCCTCGCGGCCAGCCAGGGTGGCGCATAGAAGGTGTTGGGCTGCGGAATGGTGGTGCCCAGTACCAGCTGGCCGGTTTCGGCGCGGTCGTAGCCGGCGGCATCCAGCGCATCGCGCGTGACCTGCACCGCAAGGTCCAGCGCGGACACGTCTGCAGCGGCGCCTTGCCAGCGGATGAAGGGCGAGCTCCACAGGAGCGGCAGGGGAATGTAGGCGTTGTCGAATCTCATGAGTCTCTCGGGTTCTATTCAGGGCATGACCACGCGCGGGTCCGAAGAGTTGGCATGCAGGGCTGAAACGTCGCCAGCGCGCCGCACCAGCACGGCGCGCTGGTTCACGTAGCCCTTGTCGGTGATCTCGCCGGCTTCCATGGCCGGCATGTCGTCCAGCAGCAGCGCGCGCGCCGGGCATTGCGACGAGGAGCCTGCGCCGCCGGCGCGCATCGACTGCAAGGCCTGGCGCACGTGGGCACGTACGGCCTGCTGGCCCGCTTGGCGCCCTTGCGGCGAGAGGAACAGCAGCAGGCCGATCTCGTCGCGGTCATGGCCGGTGACGACCGCATCGGCAACGAAGGGCGCCATGGCGCTCACCGCCCGCAGGCGCACGTTGCCCACCGAGACCCAGGTGCCGGTGGTGAGCTTGAAGTCCTCCGCCACCCGCCCGTCGAAGGCGATGCCCTTGGCCGGATCGGCAGGGTCGACCAGGCGACCCGCATCGCCGATGCAATAGAAGCCTTCGTCGTCGAAGGCGGCCGCGGTGAGTTCGGGCGCGTTGCGATACTGCGAGAACACCTGGGGACCCTTCACGCGCATCGCCAGTTTCTCGCCGCTGGGCACCAGCTTCACTTCGCAGCCGGGCAGGGGCAGGCCGATGCAGCCGGCCCGCTCGATGGTCCAGTGCACCGTGGTCACCGCGGGTGAAGTCTCGGTGGCGCCCCAGGCGCAGGTGAACCACACCGGCCGCTCGCGAACCTTGCGGGCCACTCTCTCCAGGCGTTCCCAGGTGCTCTGCGGAAGGGCCGCGCCCGCGTAGAAGATGCCGTCGAGTTGCTCGAACACGTCGCGCGCAGCGGCTTCGTCCTGCTCCAGGAAGGGCAGCAGCATGTCGAAGCCGCGCGGCACGTTGAAGTGGAAGTTGGGCTTGACCTCGCGCAGGTTGGCCAGGGTCTTCTCGATCAGGCCGGGCGCGGGCCGGCCCTCGTCGATGTAGAGCGTGCCGCCATGCGCCAGCACCATGTTGAAGTTGTGGTTGGCACCGAAGGTGTGGCTCCACGGCAGCCATTCGAGCAGCACCAGCGGGCGCTGCGTGAGAAAGGGCCAAACCTGCGCAATCTGCTGCTGGTTGGCGCACAGCATGCGGTGGGTGTTGACCACCACCTTGGGCAGGCCGGTGGAGCCGCTGGTGAGCAGGTACTTGGCTTCGTCTTCCGGCCGCACGGCGGCGGCCAGGCGTGCCACCAGCGGGCTCTCGGGCCGGGCCAGCAGGTCGTCGAAAGGGCGCCCGCGCGTCGCGTTCTCGGCATGGCGGCTGAACAGGCGCGGTGCATCGCCCCGCCATGCATCGAGCGCTGCGCCATACACCTGTGCATCGGACGCGTAGACCAGCGCCGGATCGAGCATGTCGAGAATGCCGTGGATCTTGTCCCAGGCCTTGGCCAGCCGCGTGTAGGCGCTGGAGACTGTGCAGCTCACCCGCCCGATGTACATGGCGGCCAGCGAGAGCAGGGCGTGGTCGATGGCGTTGTCCGAGATGATGACCACCGGCTTGCCGGCCGGCAGCTCCAGGCGCAGCAGGCCTTGCGCGATGCGGCCCACCTTCTCGCGCGTCTGGCGGTAGCTCAGGCGCACCCATTGGCCGTCGCTGCCCCGTTCGGCCAGGAACAGCGCGTCGGGGCTTTCCATGCTCCAGTGGTCAAGCCAGTCGCCAATGCTGCGCTCGAAGGGTTGCAGTGGTTGCGGATTGCGCAGGACGATGCAGCCGTCGGCGCGTTCCTCGCGCAGCACGCGGGGCGCAGCGAGGGCGCCTTCGGGGCGCAGAAGGGATTGGCTCATGCGGGACGGTCCAGGAAAGGAGCGAATCGACGCGGAGCGCACCGGCTTGCGCGCGTTCCATACAGTTGTGTATTGAAAGTTTAGGCGCGGACCGCCGATTGTTCGCCTAGGGTTTGCCCGTGCTGCGCGGGCGTGCCGGCTATCGCCCGGCCAGCAGCGTCTGCGCCACGAACTGGCGGCGCTGGCTCTTGTCGTCGTGGGTGCCCTGGTTGCGGAACAGCGACTCGGACTGCATGTAGCAATACAGCAGGAAGGCGCGCGACCTGGCCTCGGCGGCGCCGAAGCCCAGGTTGGCAAAGCATTCGTCCAGGTAGGTCAGTCGCTTGGCATCCACCGCGTCGACCACGCGCCGGGCCATGTCGTCGCGCCGGGCCCAGGCGCGGATGGCCAGCTCCACCGATGCGCCCTTCATGGCAGAGCGCCCATGAAAGGGCAGCTCGACCAGTTCGCGGATGAGGTCTTCGGCCTGCACACCCTGCTTGCGGTAGCGCGCGATGATCTGCTCGGTCTGCTCTTCCTGCCAGCCCAGCAGCACGCGCTTGAGCAGGTCGTCGCGATCGCTGAAGTGCCAGTAGAAGCTGCCGCGTGTCACTTCCAGGATCTTGGCCAGCACGTCCACGCGCACGGCATCGATGCTGCTGTGGATCAGCAGTTCGGTGGCGGCGCGGATCCAGTCCTGCGGCGTGAGCTGGCTGCGTTCCGGCTTGCTGGCGGCGCGTGTCTTGGCCGGGCTGGCGGCGCGCTTCGGTGCGGCGGACGTGGCGGGCTGTTTGGCAGGCATGCGGGATCATAGTGGCGCGTCCCGCCGCGTCGCGAAGGCCCTAGTCGAACGCCTTCACCAGTGTTCCGCTCACGTAGATGCGAATGCCCGAGCCGGCCGGTTCGCATTCGAGCCTGAAGGCATCGTCACCGATGGCCTTGCCTTTCCAGGTGAGGGTGAAGATCGGCTGGTTTCCCAGCGGCGACTCGGCCGCGAAGTTGTGCCGCGTCACTTCCATGATGACGCTCACGTCGCTCTGGCTCTGGTCGATCTCTCCACGGTAGAACTGCAGGGCGTCGGCACCGACAAAGGTGTTCTTGTTGATCAGCACGGCCGATTTGCCGAGGGTGCCGACGCTGGTGGTGAAGGTGGATTCGTAGATTCCGTTTTTCATTCCTGCTCGCCTCCGGTGCGATTGCGAGCGCGCAAGAAAAAGGCCGCGCCCGCACGCAAGGCAGGCTAGCGTCGGTGCGAAGCCCCGCTGCGTAGGAGGCCACCGACGACGCAGGTAGGCGCCGGCGTTGCCGCGCTAGGCAGCCCGCAACTGCGCCAGCGCGGCGTCGAAGTCCTGCGCCGTGGTGGGCCGCACCACGCGTGCGACCTCGTGGCCGTCGTGCAGGAAGACCAGGGCAGGCCACAGCTTGATGCGAAACGAGCGCCCCAGGGGACGGCCCGGGCCGTCTTCCACCCGCAGGTGGTTCACCTGCCGGCCCGCGAGCGCCTCGCTGATGAGGGGCTGCGCGCCCTGGCAGATGGGGCACCAGGTGGCCCCGAACTCCAGAACCGTGGTGCCTCTGGACGCGTCGACCTCGGCCCGTGTCAGGTCATGGTTGGCATATTCGGCGGCAGCGCTCATTCGTGTCCTTGTAGGCGAAGTAGGCCGCACACTAGCACCGCCCGAATGCCCCGCGCGGCCGTAGGTCAAGGTGTCCGGGCGGCCTAGTGGGCCTGGGGCCGAACCATCTTGCACTCGGTGCCCTGCGCCAGTTCGTTGCCGCTGTAGACCGCGTCGGTGCGGAAGCCGTAGTTGGTGCCTTCCCAGCCCACCTTCACGGCCTTGCCGTCCACCGGCGCGATGGTGTTGACCACCTGCGGCAGCAGCAGCTGGTGGTCTTCGGCGCGCATGCGCACCGGGCCCACCACCGAGTCGTATTGCAGGTTCTCCAGCGCGTAGGCCACCTTCACCGTGTCGGTGCTGCCGGCCTTGGCGATGGCCGCAGCCAGCAGGCGCGGCGTCATGTCGATGCGCGGCGCCAGGAAGTCCTTGCCGGTGCGGGCCTTGTAGGCCTTGGCCTGCGCCTCGGCCTTGGGCACGTCCGCCTCGCCCGGATGCCACTCGGCCACCCAGGTGAGCTGCCCCACCTTGGACTGCGACACGGCCAGCACCGTGCCGGGAATGGAGCCGGCGCTGTGGTTGAAGTAGCGCAGGTTGTAGCCCGCATCGCCGGCGGCCTTGAGCAGCAGCGTCATGTCCTGCCCCCAGTTGCCGGTAATGACCGAATCGGCACCCGAGGCCTTGATGTTGGCCACATAGGGCGCGAAGTCCTTCACCTTGCCGATGGGGTGCAGCGTCTCGCCCACGAACTGGATGTCGGGCCGCGCCAGGCCCACAAGCTGGCGCCCGTACGAGGCCCATTGACGGCCATGCGCGTAGTCCTGGTTGAGCAGGTAGACCTTCTTGATCTCCGGCGTCTTCTTGATGTAGTTGGCAATGGCCTTCATCTTCATGGCCGTGTTCGCCTCGGTCTGGAAGTGCCAGAAGCTGCAGCTCTTGCCGGTCATGTCGGGGTCGATGGAAGAGTGGTTGAGCACCAGCAGTTCCTTGCCCGGGTTGCGCTGGTTCCAGCGCGCCACCGACTGCAGGATGGCCGCCACCACCGACGAGCCAGACCCGCCGGTGACGATGGCGCGCGCGCCCTGGTCGATGGCCGCCTGCAGCGCGCTCTGGCTTTCCTGGGCCGAGAGCTTGCTGTCGAACTGCAGCAGCTGCATCTTCTGGCCGCCAGGCAGGCCGCCATGCGCGTTGATGTCGTCCACCGCGTACTGCGTGTGCAGCAGCATCAGCTCGCCCACGTTGGCAAAGGGGCCCGAGAGCGGGTCGATGTAGGCGATCTTGTAGGTGTTGTCTTGCGCGTATGCGCTGCCGCTGGCGGCTGCGGCCATGGCGGTCACTGCAAACAAGGCGCGCAGGCGCGCGCCGCCGGACTTCGTCGTCGTCATCGGTTGTCTCCTGAAGGTGGAAGGGAAGAGGGGCGGTGAGAAGGGCGCTTCAGTCGCCTTCTTGCGATGTGGGCGTGGGTTTGTGCTGTCGCAGGCCGATCAGGCGCCAGGTCAGTACGCACAGCTTGGCCACCAGCTCGTCAATGGAGTAGCGGCCGTCGGGCTTGTACCAGCTGTAGAGAAATCCTGGCAGGCTGCAGGCGGCCAGGGCGGTGAGCTTGGGGTCGTCGAAGTCGAGGTCGCCGTCGCGTCGTGCCTCTTCGAGCAGCGGCACCAGCCGGTTGTAGAAATGGTGAGCGATGCGCTTTTGCTCGGCCACGTACTCGGGCCGGTACACCTGCGGCTCGCGATAGGGAAAGAAGGCGCACGGAAAGTTGGCGATGGTGGCGCGGATGAGGCGCTCCAGCCCATCCATGACCTTGTCGCGCGCGCAGCGGGTGTCGTCTTGCGCAAAGTCCATGCTGGTGAAGCACTCCACCGCGGGCTTCCAGCTCAGCGTCTCGAAGATCTCCTGCTTGTCGCGGAAGTAGTAGTAGACGAAGGGCTTGGTCACGCCCAGCGCACGCACGATCTGCGCCATGGTGGTGTTGGCATAGCCTTGCGCGGCGAAGAGTTCGGCGGCGGCTCGCAGGATGCGTTCGCGCTGCACGTCGGTGCTCTGGTTGACCGCGCGCTGGCGGCCAGTGCCGGCGGGCAGGTGCAGCCGCGAGCGCGCCTTCGGCTCGGCGTCTGCCGCAGCGGGTTTGTGCGGTGTCGCGGAAGTTATACCCATGGGTAGGATTGTTGTTGCAACATCCGGCCCATGGCAAGCCAGCCCCCTGGGCGAGCCGCTATCGATAACCCTTAATGAGTGACGCCATGGAGACACCGAAGAGCCTTCCCGCCCGTGTGCAGCAGCCCCTGCACGAATACCTGCGCGTGCATGCGCGCGAGCGAGGCGAGCACCCCGCCTGCATCTGGTACGGCACGAGCATGAGCTTCGGCGAGCTGGACCGCGCGAGCGACGCCTTTGCCGCGCGCCTGCAGGCCTTGGGCGTGAACAAGGGCGACCCGGTTGTGCTGTTCCTCAACAACTGCCCGCAGTACCTGGTGGCGCACTACGGCATCCAGAAGATCGGTGCCATCGTCTGCCCCAGCGGGCCGCTCAACAAGGAGCACGAGCTTGCCTACCAGGTGGGCGACCTGCGGGCCCGCGTGATCGTGGCCGCGGCGCCCCTGATGCCGGTGGTGGACAAGGTGCGCGCGCAGGTCGAATCGCTCGAGCATGTATTCGTCGTGCACTACACCGACCTGTTGCCCGCGCAGGGCGCCAGCACCGTCGACCTGCCGGCCGAACTGCAGGCCGCGCAGCAGGAGCCGCGCACTGTGCCCGCGCAATGCGAAGACTTCCTGGCGGTGATGCGCTCTGGCGCGAAGCCCGCGCCGGTGGCCGTCGACATGGACGACATCGCGCTCATGACCTACACCTCGGGCACCACCGGCCTGCCCAAGGGTGCCATGCTCAGCTACGGCAACGCGCTGTTCAAGACCCGCGCCGCCGGCGACTGCAATGGCGTCACGGAGGCTGACGTGCTGCTGTCCATCGCGCCGCTCTATCACATCGCCGGCATGCTCATGGGCGTGAACGTGCCGGTGCTCAGCGGCGCCACCAGCGTGCTGCTGCATCGCTTCGACCCGCATGCGGTGCCCCAGGCCATCGAGAAGTACAAGGTGAGCTGGTGGTACAGCATCGCGCCGATGAACGTGGCCGTGATGCAGCTGCCCGACATCGCCAGCTTCGATCTGTCGAGCCTGCAGCGCAACCCGGTCACCAGCTTCGGCATCGCATTCACCGAGCCCTTGGCGAACCAGTGGCGCGCGGTGGCGAAGAACTGCGCTTCGTTCGAGGCCGCCTACGGCCTGTCGGAAACCCACACCTGCGACACCTACACGCCGCAGCATGCACCGCGCTGGGGCACGCAGGGCGTGGCGGTGCCGGGCGTGACCATCCGCATCATCGATCCGGACACGCAAGAGGACATGCCGGTGGGCGAAGTGGGCGAGATCATCCTCGCCAGCGAGGGCTCGTTCAAGGGCTACTGGAACAAGCCCGAGGCCACCGCTGCCACGCTGCGCAACGGTTGGGTGCACACCGGCGACATGGGCAAGATGGATGCCGACGGCTACCTCACCTTCATCGGCCGCTTCAAGGAAATGATCAAGGTCTCGGGCTACAGCGTGTTCCCGGAAGAAGTCGAGACCATTCTCATCAAGCACCCGGCGGTGGCGCAGGCCGCGGTCATTGCGCAGCCCGATGCGCAGAAGGGCGAAGTGGTCAAGGCCTTCATCGTGTTGAAGGCTGGCGCGCAGGTGGACGAGGCGCAGATCATTGCCTGGTCGCGCGAGAGCATGGCGCCCTACAAGACGCCGCGCGTGGTGCGCTTCATCGAAGCGCTGCCCACCACCGGTGCGGGCAAGGTGCTGCGCCGTCTGCTCAAGGACAAGGAATGATGTTCAAGAAGATCCTCATCGCCAATCGCGGCGAAGTGGCCGTGCGCCTGGCGCGTGCGCTGCGCGACCTCGGCATTGGCAGTGTGGCGGTGCATGCGCGCGACGATGCGGCTGCATTGCATGTGCAACTGGCCGACGTGGCGGTGTCGCTGGACGCCACGGGCCCCGCCGCCTACCTGGACGGCGCGCGCATCATCGACATCGCCCGCGCCCAAGGCTGCGATGCGGTGCATCCGGGCTATGGCTTCTTGAGCGAGCGCGCCGACTTTGCGCAAGCCTGCGAAGACGCGGGGCTGGTCTTCATCGGCCCCACGGTGGATCAGCTGGGCCTGTTCGGCGACAAGGCGCGCGCGCGCCAGCTGGCCCAGCAGTGCGACGTGCCGGTCATGCCCGGCAGCAGCGGCGCCGTCACGCTGGCCCAAGCCCAAGCCTTCTTTGCCGAGCAAGCGGCAAATGGCGAGCAGGCCGGTGTCATGGTCAAGGCCATCGGTGGTGGCGGTGGGCGCGGCATGCGCGCCGTGCTGCGCGCCGAAGACCTGGCCGAGGCGCATGCGCGCTGCACGTCCGAGGCCAAGGCCGCGTTCGGCGTGGACGGCGTCTATGTCGAGCGCCTGATGCGTAACGCACGCCACATCGAGATCCAGGTGCTGGGCGACGGCCGGCAGGTGGCCAGCCTGGGCGAGCGCGAGTGCACCTTGCAGCGGCGCTTCCAGAAGCTGGTGGAAATCGCGCCCAGCCCGGCGCTGGGCGAGGCGCTGAAAGAGCGCATCACCCAGGCCGCGCTGCGCATGGCACAGGCGGTGGGCTACCGGGGCCTGGGCACCTTCGAATTCCTGGTGGACGAGCAGTCGAAGACGCTGCCCTTCGTCTTCATCGAGGCCAACCCGCGCCTGCAGGTGGAGCACACCGTGACCGAGGAGGTGACAGGGCTGGAGCTGGTGCAGTTGCAGATCGGCGTGCTGGCCGGCCAGTCCTTGGCCGACCTGGGCATCGAGCCTGGCAAGACGGCGGCGCAGCGCGGCTTTGCCGTGCAGTGGCGGATCAATGCCGAAACGTTGGATGCGCAGGGCAACGCGCGCCCCGCCAGCGGAAGCCTCACGCGCTTCGACCTGCCCGCCGGCCCCGGTGTGCGGGTCGACACGCATGGCTACACCGGACTGTCGCCATCGCCGCACTACGACACCCTGCTGGCCAAGTTGATCGTGCACAGTGCCTCGCCCCACTTTGCAGATGCGCTGCGGCGCTCGCTGCGCGCGCTGGAGGAATGCCGCATCGAAGGCATGGCCAGCAACCTGCCGCTGCTGCGCGCCATTGGCGAGCGTCCCGAGTTCGCGCGCCAGGCCGTGCACACCCGTTTCGTGGAAGAGCACCTGGCCGACCTGCTCGGCGCGGCGCAGAAGTTCGAACCGAAGCCGGGCAAGCCGGTGGTCCACGGCAGCACCGTGGCGGCCGCGCCGGCGCAGGAAGAAGCAGACGATCCCGCCATGCCGGTGGTCAAGGCGCCCATGGCGGCCAAGCTCGTGCATTTCGAGGTGGCGGTGGGCGACGTGCTGCCCGCCGGCGCACAAGTTGGCGTGCTCGAGGCCATGAAGATGGAGCACCTGCTGCACGCACCCGTGGCTGGCCGCGTCGTCGCATTGCTGGCGCAGCCGGGTGACTACCTGGTCGAAGGGCAGTCGCTGGTCAGGCTCGAAGCCGTCGACGCCCACGCGGTGCAGGCACAAGCGGAACAGGCGCTGGACCCCGATGCCATCCGCGCCGACCTGCAGCGCGTGATCGACCGGCACGCACCCACGCTCGACGAGCACCGCCAGGCCGCAGTGGCCAAGCGCCAGGCCCAGGGCGGACGCACCGCGCGCGCCAACGTGGCCGACCTGTGCGACCTGCACGAGGATCCCGACAACTTCAACGAGTACGGCGCGCTGGCCATCGCTGCACAGACGCGCCGCCGCGCGCTGGACGACCTGATCGCCAACACACCGGCCGACGGCATGATCACCGGCGTGGGCAACGTCAACAGCGCGCAGTTCGGCCCCGAGAAGTCGCGCTGCGTGGTCATGGCCTACGACTACACCGTTCTGGCCGGCACGCAAGGCATGCGCAACCACGCCAAGACCGATCGCATGCTGCGCGTGGCGCATCAGCTGCGCCTGCCGGTGGTGCTGTTCGCAGAAGGCGGCGGCGGGCGGCCGGGAGATACCGACATGCCCATCGTCGCCGGCCTGAACAACCACACCTTCAGCCAGTTCGCGGCGCTTTCGGGCAAGGTGCCGGTGGTGGGCATTGCGCATGGACGCTGCTTTGCCGGCAATGCGGCGCTGCTGGGCTGCGCCGACGTCATCATCGCCACCGAGGCCAGCAACATCGGCATGAGCGGACCGGCCATGATCGAAGGCGGCGGGCTGGGCACCTTCGCGCCCGAGCAGATCGGGCCCAGCAGCGTGCAATCGAAGAACGGCGTGATCGACATCCTGGTGAAGGACGAGCGCGAAGCCGTGGCCGTCGCCAAGCAGTACCTCTCGTACTTCCAGGGTGCGGTGGGCGACTGGCAGTGCGCGGACCAGCGCCTCTTGCGCCACGCCGTGCCCGAGAACCGCCTGCGTGTGTACGACGTGCGTGCGGCCATGCGCGGCCTGGCCGACAGCGGCTCCGTGCTGGAGCTGCGCGCGGGCTTCGGCGCCGGTGTCATCACCGCGCTGGCGCGCATCGATGGGCGATCCGTGGGCATCCTGGCCAACAATCCGCATCACCTGGGCGGCGCCATCGATGCCGAAGCGGCCGACAAGGCGGCGCGCTTCATGCAGCTGTGCAACGCGCATGGCCTGCCCATCGTGTCGCTGTGCGACACGCCCGGCTTCATGGTCGGGCCCGAGGTGGAGGCGCAGGCGCAGGTGCGCCACGTGTGCCGCATGTTCATGGTGGCTTCGCACCTGCGCGTGCCCTTCTTCGCCGTGGTGCTGCGCAAGGGCTACGGCCTGGGCGCGCAGGCGATGACCGCCGGCGGCTTCGATGCGCCGGTGTTCACCGTGGCCTGGCCCACCGGCGAGTTCGGCGCCATGGGCCTGGAGGGCGCGGTGCGCCTGGGCTACCGCAAGGAGCTGGAGGCCGCCAGCGAAGGCGTGGAACGTGATGCGCTGTTCAAGAAGCTGGTGGCGCAGCAATACGCCAACGGCGAGGCCATCAACATGGCGCAGACGCTGGAGATCGATGCGGTGATCGACCCGGAGCAGACGCGCGGCTGGCTCGTGCGTGGACTGCAGTCGGCTGGCGCCATGCACGATGCGGCCGCGCCCTACGTCGACACATGGTGACCGGCACCGCCCGACGGTGCCGGCCGAGCGGCTTTACAGCGATGTGAAGGTCAGGGAGGCCGTCCCGCTCACACTGCCCAGTCCTGCCGGCGTCAGGCAGGCCAGGGCCTGCAACGGATCGAGGTTTGCAAGAACCAGGATCTGACCACCGAGGCACCCTGGAACAGGCCGCTGGTCACCATGCCGGTACCAGTGACCTGCAGCACACCGCCGACGTTCGTGACGGTGCGCGTGTACTGGAAGGTCGAGGTCTGTCCGGTGTTCCAGGTGACTGTCTGCGTGATCGGGTCGGCTGTCGTATCTGCAAGCGTGGCGCAACTGCGCTCCTGCTGCACAGTCACCGTCGGAACGGTTGCGGATGCGATGGCTGGCTGGCTCGTCGACGTGCAGGAGCCGTAGGTTTCGCTGAACGTGACGTTGGTGAGCCGCGGCGTCAGGATCAATCCCGGCGAGTATTGCGGCTGGGTCGAGCCGGTGCACGTCGTCACGGAGGTCTGGGCGAGGGTGCTGTCGCTGTGCCCGAGCAGCATTGCCGATGTGACGAGCAGGCCGAATAGCGACGCGGCCCAGGATTTCTTGGCCAATCGTTGCATGTACATGGAGTCCCCCTCAATGTCGGTTTGAGAATTTGCAGGTGCACGCGAGATGCCCGCCGCGTGCGGGGCGCATCGTGTTTGCGCAAGCATGTTTCCGGATTGCAAATTTCCCAGCGTTTCACTGGTTACGAACGCGGGACAGCGCGGCCATCGAGCGCCGCGTCCGGCTTCGGTAACCAATCATTCGGGCGCTACATCGCGACATAAGATTTCGCTTTTCGCATACAGCAGCTTCACATGAGGCGCTCAGCATGAAGGCTCCCAAGTTCACTCGAAGGAGCAAACATGAAGAAGCTTGTGATCACCGCTGGAGCCGCTGCCCTGCTGTCGCTGGGTTCACTGGTCGTTCCTGCCACGGCACAGGCCGAGGTCTCGGTCTCCGTGCAGTTCGGCCCGCCGGCGCCGGTGTACGAGCGCGTGCCCACGCCACGCCCGGGCTATGTCTGGGCGCCGGGCCACTACGAGTACCAGCGCGGCCGCTATGCGTGGACCGGCGGCCGTTGGATGTCGGCACGACCGGGCTATGCCTATCACGCGCCCGACTGGGTGGAACGCAATGGCCGCTGGTACTACAGCCAGGGCCGCTGGGACCACGACCGCGATGGCGTGGCCAATCGCTACGACCGCCATCCGAACCGGCCGGATGCAGTGCGCTACGAGCGCGACCGTGACGGCGTTTCCAACGCCCACGACCGCCGCCCCGACGATCCGCGCCGCCATTGAGTAGGCAAAGTACTACGCAAGTCGTCAGCTTCAGGCGCGAGCGGAGATTTTTCTACAAGACTTCGCTCGTGCTTGACGCCAGCTTTACACAACACCTGCAGCATGGAGTCACGCAACGCCAATGACGTTGCATCGACAAAAGGAGCCCACCATGAACCGCATTGCCCGCATCAGCATCGCCACCGGCCTCGTGTCCCTGGCCGCGCTCGGCGCTACCGCCGCCAGCGCCCAGGTCTGGGGCTCGGTCAGCATCAACCTGCCCGGCCCGCCCGTGGCCGTGATGCCCGCGCCGCCCGTGTATGTGCGCCCGGCGCCGGTCTACGTGCAGCCCGCACCGCGTGCCTATGGCTACGGTTATGGCCGCGACGACTACTACCGCCGGGGCCATGGCCACTACGAGCATCGCGACTACCGCGGTGCCCGCTGGGACCGTGACGGCGACGGCGTGCCCAACCGCTACGACCGCCGTCCGAACAACCCGTACCGCTCCTGAGGCGGGTCGGCAGGACTCAGAGGGGCAGCAGCCTGAAGGCCAGCGGCATGAGCAGCGCAGCCAGCAGCACCTGCAGCC